>NZ_OY762974.1:2974304-4461457 GCF_963667135.1 uncultured Macellibacteroides sp.
GGGCAATGCTTATGGAAATGCTACAGCCGTTAGGGTGGCCAACGCGGAACCCGATCTGTCGAAACTTACTCCGGCTATGTTTGGTATTCAACTTATCTCCCCCCGCGAAGCAGGACTGGATGCCGCAAAGAATGGCGTAGATTTCTCCGGACTTTTTCTTGCGCTGGCTTTCTTTATTATTGTTTCCGCAATGATGCTGATGCTGATTCCGTTGACCGAAATGCTTTATCAGCGGAGGTATGAAATAGAACTGCTCCAATCACTTGGCTATACACGGAAACGTATTGTTAAAATCTTTTGGATGGAATTGGCACCCGTTGTACTGGTAGCATCGGTTGCCGGAGTCTTGGTTGGATTGCTATATACCAGCCTGGTGATGTGGATGCTTGGAAATGTGTGGATAGGAGCCACACAGACAGGAGGCTTTATCGTATATCCTGATTTGGTTACTATACTTATAGGCTTTATTGCAGGCATCTCCCTGTCTTTGGTGCTGCTTCGCCTGATGCTTGTAAAGGCGATGAAGGAGAAACAGAAAGTATCCGGACGAAAAATGGGAAGTATCCGGACTAAAAGAGTTTTGCTTATCCTTTCGGGTGTGCTGGCGATAGGTATGATAGGCATCAATGTGTTTTTTCTACATTCAGTGACCCTCTTTGTAACAGCGGGAGTTGTGTTGATTGGAATGGCAGCCTTGTGGGGCGACTTCCTGATAACCCGCAACGCGTCTGCTTCGAAGGATAATTTTCATGTTTCCAGCCTGACATGGGCCACCTTATACGCTGGCAAAAAGCAGGCTATCTTATCCTTTCTTGCTCTTGCAACCGGCGTGTTTATTGTCTTTTCAGTAGGACTAAACCGTAAAGGGTTTGCCGACAGTTCGCAGCTTCGTACCGGAACGGGAGGATATGCGCTCTGGAGTGAAAGCAGTGTGCCCATTTATCATTCCATGGCAACACAGGCAGGCAGGGAAAAACTTTCTCTTACGGATTTGCCTCCAGATACGGAAATACTCCAGTGTTTACGGTATAGTGCCGATGACGCAAGTTGCCTGAACCTTAATAAAGTAAAGAACTCTACGGTGCTGGGGGTTGATATGAATGCCTTGTCGGCTAGTGATTTTCAGATCGAACAAAGTTTGTATCCCGTGGACAGAAAAGCCTTTTTCGAACTGATGCAGATGCGCAAAGATTCCGTATATCCAGCTTTGGTTGATGCCACGGTTCTTACCTGGGGGCTTGGGCTAAGTCTGGGAGATACCCTTTGGTATGAAGGAGACAACGGACAAAGGGTTGCGATACAGCTGACAGGAACGTTATCCAATTCCATCTTTCAAGGGAATATTTTGATTGACCAGGCCTTGTTTCGGGAAATATGGGAGGAAACAACAGGCAGTGAGGTATTTCTTCTGAAAGTGGATGAAACAAAGAAAGAGGAGCTTAAAAGTCTTCTCTCCCAAGCACTGAATGAGTATGGTGTACGGATTTTTACAACAAACGACCGACTCAGACAATTCAATACTGTAACCGACACGTACCTGACTATCTTCCTGACACTTGGATGTTTAGGATTACTATTGGGTATTATGGGCTTCGTTATCGTGATTCGTAAAAACCTTTCCATGCGGTTGTGGGAAATAAATATGTATCGGACATTGGGTTTTACAGACAAGAGAATAGAGCAACTCTTTTATAAGGAAAACCTGCTTGTCCCGTTGTATGCACTTGCCACAGGTGTAATAAGCGCGTTGGTGGGGGTAAGCAGCACCTTTATGAATGCAGGAATTTGGATATGGCTGTTAGCCTTGCTTTTCACCATTTTCTTTGTAGTGTGCGTACTGGTTTTTATAAAGAGATCGGTAAAAGATGAAATTGAGAAATCAAAACGATTGTAAGTATGAAGATATTATTTATCATACCCGGCTCCGGTGACTCCTTTTATTGCGGAAATTGTTTCCGCGATAATCTGCAGGCATCGGCATTACGCAAAGCCGGACATACGGTAGTCATTATGCCGCTTTATCTGCCCCTTAAACATAAATCGTTTCAGGCTGATGCCCCTTTGTTTTTCCCGGCTACTACTTTCTATACGGCACAAAAGTTTTTTAGTAAAAGAAAGATGCCCAAGTGGCTGGAACGTTTTACCGCGTCGAATGCGATGTTGAATATAGCTTCTTCTATGTCGGGTACAACTTCGGCCCAAGGTGCAGAGGCGATGACATTATCCATGATCAACGGCGAGGATGCGGTGTTTCAAGAGCAGGTAGCCCAACTGATTCAATGGATCAAAGAGCAGGAAAAGCCGGATATCATCCACCTTTCCAGTTCTTTATTGCTCGGTATTGCCCGGATGATTCGCTTGCAGATGGATATTCCCATTATCTGTTCCGTGCAAGACGAAGAGGTGTGGATCGACAGCATGAATGAAAAGGATGCTTCGGCCGCCTGGCAGGGAATTATTGAAAATAGCCGGTATATAGACCGGTTTATCACAACCAGCCAATTCTACAAAGAGTTCATCCGGAAGCGTCTTCCTCAACTAACGGAGATTGATGTGATTTATCCCGGAGTAGACAGGCAAAAATATGCCTCCACCGGTTACCCCGAAGATCCGGTAATCGGGTTCTTCTACCGGATGAATCGCACAAACGGACTTGATATACTGGCTAATGCGTTTATCAAGTTAAAGGAAAGGGGTACAATCAATAACCTCAGATTGAAAATAGCAGGAGGTTATACCGGAAAAGACAAGCGCTTCCTGAAGGAGATAAAGCGCCTGCTTTCGCCCTACAAAGAGGCGGTAGAGATAGTCGACGATTACAGTCTGGAGGATCATGCTGGTTTTTACAACTCAATATCCGTACTATCTGTACCTATCACCTTTGAAGAAGGAGTAGGACTGTATCTGTGTGAAGCATTTGCGGCTGGTCGCCCTGCCGTGGAACCCGCAACCGGTTCTTTTCCGGAGATTGTAGGTGAAGCCGGTATCTTGTACAAACCCAACAGCTCCGATGCATTGGCAGATGCCCTGGAAAAGCTATTGACTGATAAAGAATTGTATATCCGGTATGCAGAGAAGGCCGCGGATTTATCCGCCTCTCGATACAATGAACTGGTGATGGCCGCAAATTTGCTCGCGCTTTATAAGCAATTTACTGGTAATCAAAAATAATTTGTCTAACACTTATATAAAACAACATGAAGACATTCGATCAAAAAAAGAAGTTTTGTTATTTAGGAGTAGCTCTGGCTTGCCTGGTTACTGTCGAGGTAACCGCTCAATCGCCCTACAGTTGGAGAGGTCCGGAACGTAATGGTAACTATCATGAAACCGGTCTGCTTAAAACCTGGCCAACCGAAGGTCCGGCACTCTTGTGGGAAACACTGGATGCAGGGAAAGGATATTCAAGTCCTGTGGTTCTCGAAGACCGCTTGTATGTAACCGGAATGAACGAAGATGAAACCAAGGAGATCTTTTCCGCCTATACATTGAAGGGGAAAAAGATTTACGAGATTGTTTACGGTTCGCCTTGGGATAAAACCTATCCCGAAACCCGTACCACGCCAACCATTGAAGGGAATAAGGCGTATGTAATCAGCGGAGCAGGAGAGATCGTGTGTATAAACATCAAAGACGGTGCCATTGTTTGGAAAGTAGATGGAGCCAACGAATTTAAAAGGAAAACCGGAATCTGGGGAACATCCGAAAGTCCGCTTGTATTCGATAACAAAGTGATTTACACGCCTGGAGGAGATGTAACAACAATGGTTGCCCTGAATGCGGAGACTGGTAAAGTTGTTTGGAAAAGCAAGCCTCTGGGCGAGAACGGCACCTACGTTTCACCTCTGCTGATTATGCATAACGGCAAAAAGAAGATCATTGCTGTAACGGGTCATAATGTGGTAGGTGTTCATCCGGAGACAGGTAACATCGAGTGGACATTTAACGATTGGGGCAGCAAGGACGCAGGAAGAGAAAACATTGCTACCAATACGCCGATTTACGACAACGGATTTCTTTTCTTTTCTTTCGGTTACGATATAGGAGCCTTTATGTTAAAACTGAATGTCGATGCCACGAATGCAAGCCTTGTATGGCGCAATAACGACCTTGACACTCATCACGGTGGATTTGTTTTGCATAATGGCGTAATATTCGGTTCCAACTGGATTAATAATAATCAGGGAAACTGGGTGGCTGTTGACTGGAAAACCGGAAAGACTATCTATGATAATCCATGGAGTGGGGGAAAAGGTAAAGGTTCCATTGTAGCAGCAGATAACATGTTGTATTGCTACGACGAACGTCGCGGTACGGTAGGTTTGGTAAAACCCAATGCCGAAAAGTTCGATGTGGTAAGCGAATTCCGGGTTACCAAAGGCGAAGGACCTTATTGGGCGCACCCTGTAATACAAAACGGAGTACTTTACATCCGCCACGGAAATGCCCTGATGGCTTATAAAATCAAATAAAAAAAAGAGATAATCCCGACTTGTTCAATGTATTTTATACTGGTACTTGAACAGGTCGGCGATATACTCCTTTCTCTTATACTTGTACGCCGCAACCCACTTATCGTTTTACGAAAGTGCTATAAATCAGAATAATTGTTTTAATTTTGCAAAAAAAATATCGATGAACCTCTTAGATAGATACAGCTCATTCAAACTGGTGTTAATCAGCTTGGTTAGTGCGCTTTTTGTTGTTTATCCCAATATTGCCTGTCTTCCCTGGGAACTTAGTTTTCTGGATAACGAGGAGCGTACCACGCATATCGTGTTCTTTACTTTCAGATACCTGTTTTTTGCTTCGCTGATATGGATATTAATCCGATTCAATCTGCGGAAGTTCAAGATGTACTCTGCCCGGAAGCGATTTTGGTCTGTTTTCCTCATATCAGCAATTGCCTACTTACTGTACGTAGCCATATCCTATCTTTGCTGCACGAAGGCCGATTGCTTTACCAGCATCTTGTTATTCCAGTTTCTGGTGGTATGTATTGTCTGCACGTTTCTCGGACACGTTTCCTTTCTTTATTCCGTACAGAGAAAAAAGGAACAGGAGATCGAGCTTTTACGAATTGAAAACCTGGAAAGTCGGTGTAATGCTCTTGCCAATCAGATAAATCCTCATTTCTTTTTTAACTCGCTGAACGGACTTACTGCCTTGATACGACGGAAAGATGACGAAGTAACGCTGGAGTATGTGAATAAGCTGTCGGATGTATTTCGTTATATTTTGCAAAGCGACAAGAAAGGGCTGGTCACACTAAAAGAAGAACTTGAATTCGTAGACGCGTTCCGATACATGATGGAAGTGAGGTTTGCCAATAAACTGGTATTTGATATTGAGGTAGACGATGATAAGATGGATCTCAAAATCCCCGTTCTTTCCCTGCTTCCAATTATCGACAATGTGGTAGTTCATAACACAATAGATAGTCAGCATAAGATGACGATCTCTTTCCGGTTTAACGAAAATCTGGAATTGGTTGTAACCAACCCTGTTTACCCAAAGCTAACACCTCCCGTAACGAACGGAACAGGACTCAGAAACCTTGAAAACCGATTCTCTCTACTGATGAACGAACAGATAAGAATTGAAGACAAAGGGGATACATTCAGCATTTATTTACCTTTAAAAAGTAAATTGAAATGAAGATACTGATTGTTGAAGATGAAACCGTTGCCTATGAAAATCTGGTAGATATTCTTGCCGTTATAGCGCCCGACTTCGAGGTAGCCGGAAATACCGAAAGTATCTGTCAGACTGTAGAATGGTTAAAGAAAAATCCGCTGCCCGACCTTATTCTGATGGATATTCATTTATCCGACGGGTTGGCATTTTCTGTATTTGAACGTATAAAGGTAGAAACTCCCGTTATCTTTACGACTGCTTACGACGAGTATGCCATCGAGGCCTTCAAAGTGAACAGTATAGATTATCTGCTTAAACCGATCAAAGCCGAAGAATTACAGCGTGCCCTAACAAAATTCAGAAAATGGACGCAGCCCGATATCGTGCAATATCTTGCCCGGCTTTCGCAGCTGTCGCCTGTACACAAGTATAAAGATAAGCTTCTGATTCCTGTAAAGGATAAATTACTTCCTGTTAATCTAAAAGATGTTTCCTGCTTTTATACTACCGACAAGAGTACGTACATTTATATGAAAGATGGCAACATCTATCCCTATTCCAGAACGCTGGAACAAATCTGCTCATTGCTGAACCCGGAAGATTTTATCCGTGCCAACAAACAATTTATTATCGCCCGCAACAGTGTAGCCGATATTACTATCTGGTTTGACAGTCGCCTTCTTGTAACCCTCGATGTTGATATTCCGGAACGGATTTATATCAGCAAAAACAAAGCTGTAGAATTCAAAGCCTGGATTGTAAGTGATAATTAAATCAATTGATTTTGATGTGCAAATAAGTTTATTTCGACTTCGAAATAAGTTGACTTTGAACGTGAAATAAGTTGATTTTGCTGGTGGAGGATGTTTAGCTTGCGAAGCGTCCGGAATAAAACAACAACGTTTGCACCCGAGGCTATAAAGTATATCACCTCCTGGATGCAAACGGGTTATTGGGTTGAAAGCTTGCGTTATGCCTGTTCTAATTCTTCTTCTTGTTCTTCCTTTATTTCGCGTTTAAACAACCTGCGGATAGCCCGATAGGTTGGATGATATGCCTGTTTGGGACGAATGTTGCTCACTTTTACCAAAAAAATCATCATGCACAGGATGCCTAACAGTGTAAGCCATCCGTACAGCTCTTTCATGGAAACCATCAGAGCCTGTTGCTGCAACGCTCCGTAGAGTTCTCCGGGAGCAAGCCGGTTAGCAAGAGGGTTCACATTGTCCAGGTTGGCTCCCAGAAGCATGGAATTACTTTTCATTATTACCTTAAAGGCATGCCCTAAAATAGCTGTTCCCAGAACAGATCCGAATCCCGCACTCACAAACGATTGTACAGATACGGCATGGAAAAAGTGATGAAAGGGCACACGCGACAGCGAGGTCAGAAAGACGATGGCTATAATCACGTACCCGAAACTTCTCAGGAAGATGGGGACGATCATGGACGACTTCGTTTGATGGAAGTCGATGGTGAAATAAGACATCATCAGATAGCCTATGATGGCAGTAAAGCCAATAACGGTCATGGTTTTGTATCTCCATTTACGTAGGGCAAACAACTGATAAGTGAGCAGAGCTCCTGTTGCAGTGCCTAAAAGCGACACCCAGTTTAAAGAGATTGTGTTGAGCGAATCGTATCCAAGCACGCCTTCCTTATAAATGTGTTCGAGCAAGTGGGAGGGAGCCAGCAGCAGGCCCACCACCATATACAGTATGAAAGTCGTATAAACAATTTCGTACCGCCACGTTTGCAATGCAATAAAGGGGTGGCGTATAAACGATGCCCTCCAAAGGTTGATAAGCAGCGAACTTATTCCCAAAACAGAGGCTGCCTGGATGTATTCAGAGTCGTACCAGTCGTAATGTTCGCCGTAAAGGCATACAAATATGACCGACAGCAGGGTTACAGCCCATAGCAGCGCTCCCATCCAGTCTACCCCGAACAGAGGAAGCTTGGGTAGAGATCGCATGGTGCGGAATAATATCATTACCACCAGTATAGCAGTTGCCAGCAATCCGATAACGAGCCAATGCATGTATTCCCAGGTTGAAAAGAAAGCGGTGTAAATGGTGGTCAGCCCTGTAACTTCCAAACAGCCGTAAACCAACAGGTAGATGTAGCAGAAGAAAACCGACAAGTCTCGTGTGGGAGTGAGCCAAAGCTGAATGGTTGAATTACATTCGAAAGTTCCCCACATGCGGAAGATACCTGCCACGAAGCAGGTGGCTACCAGCAGTGGAACATTCGTTGTATGCATACAGATAAGGTTGCACACGATAAGCACAGCCGCACAAATAAGCAGGGAGGCTTTGGATGTAAACTGGAATTTGAGACGGAACATAATCGCAAATGTGAGTCCCATTCCCACCATGGAGGCATAGCCTGCCATCATGATGTCTTCCTGTCTCAGAGCCAAAGAGCCCACCATTTCGCTGACCGACGCAAGATAGACGCCTCCCGAAAGCTGGAATACCAGAACAATGAGTATCATTATCCATGGTCTCAGTTTTTCGGGCACATAATCGCGTATGGCCGGAATGGAAAAAGGTCCTGTTTCGTGCATAGATTAATAGTTTACTTCACATTCCACATTCATACCGGAACGAAGACGGTTCATCGCTTCTTCGGCGTTTTCTTTGGTAAGCTCGATACGTACCGGAATGCGTTGTTCTACTTTTACGAAATTACCAGCCGAATTATCTTGGGGAAGAAGAGAAAAACTGGCTCCGGTAGCACGTGAGATTGATTTTACAACGCCCTTGAATACCACGTCGGGAATTGCGTCTACTTCAATTTCGACTTCTTGTCCTTCTTTCATGGTTGCAGTTTGTGTTTCTTTATAATTGGCAATAATCCACTTGTCGTTTTTGTCTACCAAATCAACCAATGTTTGTCCCGGCTGTATCAACTGGCCTTGTTGTATGTTCTTTCTTCCGGTTGTTCCATCACATGGAGCGATGATAACTGTGTAGGAAAGATTAAGCTTTGCCAATTCCAATGCTGCTTCTGCAAGTTTTATTCCTGAAACGGTTTGGTCCAAACGCTGTGTCTGTTCGTGTTTTACAAGTGTTGTAGATTTCTTCTGACGTACAAGAAATTCATATCTGGACAACGATGCATCGTAATTGGTTTTCATTTGATCGTATTGCTGTTTTGTAACAGCGTCTTGCGCTAACAGATTTTTGTATCGGTTATATTCGCGTTCGGCATTGTCCAAACGGATTCTGGCTTCCTGAATACTGGCATCGGACACAGAAATGTTGTTTTGCGTAGTATTGATTGTCGAGGCCATAACCGATTTACCAGATAACGCATTTTGATAGTCAGCTTCTGCCTGAGCTAAACGAAAACGGAATTCGGTATCTTCGATAATAGCCAATGTGTCTCCTTTATGAACCGGTTGATATTCGTCGAAATACACTTTGGAAACAAAGCCTTGTACCCGAGAATTAACCGGCACGATCAATTGCTTAACTTGCGCGTTGTCTGTATATTCCACATTGCCTAAGTGAATGAAGCGAGAGCAGATCCACGTAATTCCAATAATCATTAATACACCTACTACAATGTTGTAAATTACTTTTTTTCTCTTATGTTTCATTATGAATGATGTTTTTTTGTTTTGTTTATAGATTTCCTGTAGCCTTCTTCAATTTATAGTAATTGAAGAGAATATTAATTTCTGCATTTGCCACCTGTAGTTCTGCAGTTAGTTTTGAGTTGCTGGCATCCAACATGTCGGTAATTAATGCCAACTCGTTCAGGTAACGATTGTTTATTACATCGTAATTCTGCGTAGCCAGTTCGAGGCTTTTTATTTGTGTGTCATAAATAGTGAACGACTCCGCAAAACGTACATAAGCTGCTTTTACTTCTGTCTGAATATTTTCTTGCAACAGTTGTTCGGTTTCAATGACTTTCTGAGTTGAAAGTTGGGCAAGCTTTGCCTTTTTGCCAGTCTTATAAAGAGAGGCAAGGTTAAACTTAACACCAACACCTACATACCAGTAATTAAAATTTTTATTAATAGGAGGAACTTCAATGGTGACAGGTCCATCCAAATGGTCACCCGCAATCAGGGCTATCGATGGCAAACGTTCGGCTTTGACAATCTTTTCGCTTTGTTTGGATTGTTCTATTCCGAGTTTGGCCTGTTGTAACAAAGGTGAAACCTCGGTTGCTGTTTGCTGCCATTTTTCTTCGCCCGAAACAAGTGGTAGCTTGCTTAATACACAAGTGTCAATTTCTATTACGGTTTCTCTCGGGAGACCTAAAACAATTGTTAATTGATTGTTTAGTATGATTTTGCTATTTTCGACCTGAGTCAAAGCTAACTCCAGATTCTTTAACTGCAATTCATATCTTGTAATGTCGTTTTTTAGCGCAAGACCTTCAGTCTGTTTAGCCTTTATGTTGGTAAGCAATCGTTTTGTCTGCTCAATGTTTTTAAGATAAACCTTGGCTTGATTGTCCAGTTTATTAAGCTCAAGGTAGTTTCCAACAAGCAAGAACCGAATGTCTTGTCTGTTTTTTTCTTTATCCAATTTAGCCATCTGATGTTGCAGTCTGGCAATTTCTATTCCACTTGATATGGCACCGCCTGCATAGATTACCTGTGATGCTTCGATGGCAAAGTTATTGCCAAAATGAGGCATTGGAGCATTTTCTCCATTTGAAAAATCACGGTCAGCAATCCATCCATCTCCCAGATAACTGGCAGAAAGTGATACGTCGACCGACGGAAGAAGGGCGTTCTTTGCCACTTTGACAGCCTGTTCGGCTTCCTGTTCGGCAATTGTATAAGTTCGGATACTTCTGCTGTTAGCTTCAGCCAATTCAAACATTTCTTCCATGTTGATTTTTTGTCGGTGAAGGTTTTGGGCCCATAGTAAGGGGGTGATGTTTAGTAGTAGAAATAGAAATAAAACTCCTTTAATTTTTCTCATTTATTAGTTGTTTACAGTAAGTTATCGTCTTAGTTTATAGGGGTGCAAAGTTCGGAAAAAACGATCTTTATAGTAAATCCCAAAATACATAGAATTGGTTTAATTTGGACATTAGCTAATTTTTTTAATTACCTTTGTACTCCGTAGAGAGCGTATATAAATGAAGAATAATTTTCACATAATAACTGTTGATGAGCTATTTACTCCTGCTGATTCCTCGGGTGATATCAGAGGAGATATAAACTGTATTGAATTGGATTCACATGGAGTCTCTTCTCAATTCTCGTCGCCAATATTTCTGGACGCTTCAATTGCTATATTAGTTTTATCTGGAACTGCTGTGTTTCGTGTCAATTACAAGACACTGCCAATTAAAGCGAATACGATGATCTTACTCTCTGCTTCGCACCTGTTTTACTTTAAGGAATGCAGCTTTGATTTCACCTGTTTATGTCAGTTTGTAAGCAAAAAGTTTATGGATGACATGGATTCGACGGATATGATTTACCGAAGAATAAAATATGGGGTTAAAATGTATAATGAACCGGTGATGCAATTAAACAACGACAATACAGCTTTGTTGCTTGAAAGGCTTACAGCTGTTAACAGGGCAATAGATAATACCGGGCATCTTTATTATAAAGAGATGATATTGAACACTCTTTTTGCCTTCTATCTGGATTTAAGCAATATTATTGACAGGCGCCCCGAATTTTATAATGAAGGCAATGTAACGCGTTACGAAAGTATAATCAAGTCATTTATCGAATTGCTGGTAACCAATTACAGAAAGGAACATAAAGTAGATTTCTATGCCTCTCAACTCAATATATCGGCTCATTACCTTACATTTATAGTTAAACGCAGCACGGGACAAAGCGTTAGCGATTTTATTTTTGAAATGTTGTATAGTGAAGCCCGTACCCTACTGTCGCACTCCAAGTTATCTATACAAGAAATTACGACGATACTAAATTTCTCTGATCAATCATCCTTTGGTAAATTCTTTAAACGGAAAGCGGGCCTCTCGCCGGTAGATTACCGTAAAAATCAGACCTGATCCTTTTAATTCTTCCTGTACTCTTTGGGAGACACTCCAACATGCCTCTTAAAGTATTTGCCGAAAAATGACTGCGATGGGAAATTGAGTTCGTCGCTGATTTGCTGGATAGTCATGTTTGTTGATTTAAGAAGAGCTTTAGCGTCTAGCAATACATGGTTCTCAATCCAATTGTTTGCCGACTTACCGCTGTTTTCCTTGATTATTTTCGACAGATATTTAGGCGTTAGACATAGTTTATCGGCATAAAAATCTAAGCTTCGCTGTTCCTTATAATGAACCTTTACCAGATTTATATATTTCTCTACAAGTACTTCATGCTTTGTTTTCTTTTCACTTTCCGCAGATTTATGAAACAGGTAACTTAGCCCATAGAAAAATGCCAATGTAATATGCCGCACTATTTCCATCCGATGGGGGTTGTCTTTCATCCTCGCCACTCTTTGCATGATTGTATAATAAAACTCCATGGACTCGAACTCTTTGCTGGTCAAAGAAATGGTTGGATTGTTCTGAACAGAAAGAAATAACGGGAAGGTTTCCTTTACGTTGGTGAAGAGGTTGCTGGTAAACTGTTCCGTCATCAAAATAAAATGACCTGAAAAATCCTCGCTGATATTCTCATGCTGAAATATCTGTCCGGGAGTCAAAATAATCAGACTCGGTGATTGGGCTTTATATGGCTGCAGGTTGATGGATCCGCTCATCGATCCTTTTTTGCAAATTACGGCAACTACAACATCTAGTCTGAACGGATGATCGGATATAGATGAAATTACAGGCTTGTCAAATAATATCAGATCATCATCAATCGTATCTGCATCAGCCATATTTTCCAACTCTTTACGCCAGTTGAAAGGAGATAAGATTCTTTTCATTATTCTACTTATTTTCCACAAATATAAAGTTATTGCTTGAATGGATAAAATAAATTCGACCAATAGTCCAATTGTAAAGCTTCATTGGCCTTTTGGAGGCTTTACATCCCTAGTACATTTGCCACATCTTAAAACAGATAATTTATGAAATCATTTTTATTATCCGCCTTATTTCTTTTGTTCTCAATTCCCATCTTATTTGCGCAAGATAATAAGGTGACCAGTTTATCTTTGCGTGAATGTGTGCAGGAGGCTGTCGACAAAAATATCAAGTTGCGTACAGCCCGCATTAATCATGAAAAAGAAGGATGGAAAGTGAATGAGTCTCTTTCCGCTTTGCTTCCGAAGGTCAACATAAACGGAAGTTTACAGGATAATCTAAAACTTTCTACCACTATCATTCCGGGCGAAATTTTCGGTAAGCCTGGTACAAATATGCCTGTGCAGATGGGTGCCAAATATAATGCGAACGGCTCAATCGGCATTAACCAGGTGTTGTACAATCAAACTGCATTGACTGCCTTGCGGATTTCTAAGAAGTTGGAAGGACTGAACGCATTGAGTGTTGAAAAGGCAGGAGAAGAATTGGCAACAGAAGTTTCCAAACTTTATTTTTTGTTACTCACAACGGACAAACAAAAGTTGTTGATAGAAGAAAATATTGCCCGCACCAAACGGATGAAGGATATCGTAAAGATGCTGGTGGATAATGGAATCAGCAAACAGGTAGATTACGACCGTATAAGTGTGAATCTGGAAAACCTATACACTCAGCTAAGCAATACGGATGCCAGCAAGGAACAGCAGCTAAACCTGATGAAATACATGTTGGAGATACCGCTCCACGAAACCATTGTACTAACAGATACAACCGAAATGCCTTTGTTGCGGCAAGGGTCCGAATTAATGTCTGATTTTTCGGATCACATTGATATTCGTATGCTTGAATCGCAAAAAGAAATCGACCGGTTGAATCAAAAAAAGGTTACTCACGGATATTTGCCTACCCTCTCTTTTACTGGTCAATATACGTATACGGGCTTAAGGCAACATTTTGGTAATTACTTTAATGACAGTTCAGAAAACAATTGGTTTGCTTCTTCCTTCGTCGGCATAAGTTTGTCGATACCCCTTTTCGATGGAGGCGAAAAACGTTCAAAGTCGCGGCAGGCAAAGTTGGAGTATCAGAAAACAGTTATGACTCTTGATGATACCAAAGAGCATTTTAGTCTTAATTACCAAAACGAAATGAATAACTACCTTAACTATAAAAGCAATGTGCAGCGTCAGAAACAAAATATAGCACTGGCAGAGAAAGTATATAAGGAAACAGCTTTGAAATATCGCGAAGGGTTGTCTACCATGAGTGATTTGTTACAAGATGAAATGGGACTGAATGATGCGCAGGCAAGTTATTTAAGTGCGTTATATAACCTAAAAGAAGCAGAGTTGAATGTCATGTCGTTCAATGGTGAAATCAGAAATTTAATAAACAATTAGAATAAGGCTACAATGAAAAAGAAAACAATAATTATTGGTACAGTTGTGTTTGTACTATTTGGTGTAATAGCCTGGACACTGGCAAACAATAAAAAGGAAATAGAGAGCCGGAAGGAGGTGAAAACAACCGACAACAGAATAGCGGTAACCGTTGAAACAGCTAAGGTAAGGGAAACAAGTAGTCAATTGAAATTAGTCGGACTGGCAGAACCTGATAAAGAAGTAATTGTGGCTTCCGAAAGTGCTGGCAAAATAGTTCAGATTAACTTCAAGTTGGGCGATTTTGTAGCCAAGGGAGCAGTTTTGGCCAAGGTGGACGACACATACAAACGTTTGGCATACGATAATGCTCAATTGAATTACAACAAGTATAAAGATGATTACCAACGCTACCAGGTTTTGTTAAAAGGGGAAGCTGTTTCTGAAAACCAGCTACGTGATATGAAAATAAGTTTTGAAAATGCAACCATTCAATTGGAGAATGCCAAAAAACAATGGGATGATACTAAAATTGAAGCACCCTTTGGAGGTGTTATAACTTCAAAAAACACAGAACTTGGCGCCTATTTAAACGTAGGCTCATCCATCGCGGGAATGGCCGATATTGCCAGACTAAAGGTTTCGTTGGCAGTATCTGAATCTGATGTTTACCAACTTCGTAAAGGACAGGCTGTAAGTGTAAGCACCAATGTGTATCCAAACGCAGAATTTAAAGGGAACATTACGAGCATCAGTCCGCAAGGCAGCGATATGCATACGTATCCGGTGGAGATTCTTATTGCAAACAATAGTGATAATCCATTAAAGGCCGGTACGTATGTGAATGTGCATATAGATCTGGGCAAAACAAGAAAAGCTCTAATGATTCCGCGTAACGCAATTGTAAGCAGTGTAAAAGATCCTTCGGTTTACGTGGTAAAAGGTGAAACTGTTCAACTCGTAAAAATCAGCACTGGACGCGAATCAAACTCTTACCTCGAAGTTACTTCCGGAATAAATGTTGGAGATCAGGTAGTAACCAACGGTCAGATCAATTTGGTAGATAGAGCCAAAATCTTCATCGTTAAATAACACACACATTATGCCATCAATAGTTGAAACATCCATAAAGAAGCCATTACTGATTGTCGTTATCTTTACCATTTTGGTAATTGGCGGATTGGTCTCTTACAATATGCTCAATCTGAACCTTCTACCTAAGTTTGAAGTGCCAATGATTACTGTACAAACAGTTTATCCCGGTGCGGGAGCTTCGGAAGTGGAAACCTCCGTGACCCGGAAAATAGAAGATGCACTTTCCTCGCTGGAGAACCTGAAAAATATCACATCTACCTCCCGCGAAGGGATATCTGTTGTTGCCATTGAGCTAAACGAAGGAGGTAATCCAAATCAAGGAGTGCAGGATATTCAGCGAAAAATCAACTCCATCAAATCCCAACTTCCGATAGAGATATTAGATCCTTCAATCGAAAAACTGGCTTTAGACGAAAAGCCTATCCTTAAAATGGCGGCATCGTCGTCGATGCCTGCTACCGGATTCTATAAATTGGTTGAAGACCGTATTCAATCCCGTCTGGCGAAACTACCTGGTGTTGGCGCGGTAAAGATGACCGGGGGAATCGAACGCGAAATCAGGGTGAATATAGATGCTCAGAAGCTTAAAGTCTACCACTTGTCAATTTTGCAGGTGTTGCAAGCTATTCAAACGGCCAATCTTGAAGTCCCGGCAGGTAATGTGGAAAACACCGGAGCAGTTTATTCTGTCCGTTTAGCGGCCAAATATGCAGATCTTGACGAACTTCGTAATACGGTAGTCATAACAACGGCCGATGGTGGCGAGGTGAAAGTTACTGATGTAGCGGAAGTGGAAGATGGTATTTCCGAGCAGAAACTGATTAACCGAATAGATGGGAGTGATGCTATCGGTATTTCCATTCAGAAACAGGCTGATGCCAATGCGGTAGAGGTTGCCGACAAAGTTAAAATCGAGCTTGCGTCAATTGAAAAAGAATATGCGGACAATAACATGCATTTTGAAATTGCCACGGACGATTCCGTTTATACCAAAGCATCTGCCCATTCGGTGGTAATAGACCTTGTGTTGGCCATTATGATTGTAGCCTTCATCTGCTTTGTTTTTCTTCACGATTTACGGAGTGCGATCATTATCATGGTTGCCATTCCCTTATCAATTATACCGGCCTTTATTGCCATGTATGCATTGGGGTATTCACTTAACATGATGTCTCTCATAGCCTTGTCGCTGGTCGTAGGTATATTGGTGGACGACTCTATCGTGGTGGTGGAGAATATGTTCCATCATCTCGAAATGGGTAAAACCAAATGGTGGGCTGCACTGGACGGGTGCAGGCAGATTATGTTTACCTGTATGGCTATTACCCTTGTTATTGTGGTGGTTTTTGTACCGTTGGCAATTGCGGGCGGAATGATAGGCAACATCTTGAAAGAATTTTCTGTCCCTATTATTATTACCGTGCTTTGCAGTCTGGTTGTTTCTTTTACGGTAACGCCTCTGTTGATGTCACGCTATGGAAAACTTTCGGATAGTACAAGTCCTACTTTATCCTCCCGTTTTTCGCATGCGGTGGAAAGTGTTTTTGAATCAATTAAAAATTGGTATTCCAGTGTGTTAGCCGTTGGATTACGTCATAAAACGGTTGTGTTGATCGCTGCACTGATCTTGTTTATCGGGTCTTTCTCATTGATTTCAGGCGGATTTATCGGATTTGCCTTCATGCCCGAAACTGATAAAGGAGAATTCCTGGTAACCCTGGATATGAACCCGCAAGTAACCGTATACCAGAATAACCAAATTTCGATGCAAGCCGAAAAGATAATCCGTAGTAAACCAGAAGTAAAACGAGTGTATACGAATGTGGGATTGTCCAACACAAATAGTACAAAAAATAATGCAACTACCATTACGGTGCAAATGGTCGATAAGAAAGATCGGAGTCTTAGTGTGGAAGACTGTGCCCGGCAGGTTAAAGCAGAGATTATGAGTGCTATCCCCGGCGTACGGGCACAAGCAACAGTGGCTTCCATAAGCGGTGAAAGTTCGGCCCCCATTCAATTTATTGTACAAGGTGCTGATATAGCACAAGTACAACAAACGGCTGCCATGATATTGGATGCTGTACGCCGAACCCCGGGAAGTGCAGATGCAGGTTATTCTATTGACGATCCGCGACAGGAGGTCCAGGTAAAACTAGACAGGGCTAAAATGGCAAAGCTGGGATTGTCTGTTTCTGATGTCGGTTCCAGTCTTCGCGTGGCGTTAACAGGCAACGACGATTCTAAATACCGTGAAGAAAATTTCGAGTATAACATTCGAATTGGTGTAGATAATTTTGACCGCACACGTTCCGAAGATGTTGCCAAACTGACCTTTATAAACAAAAATGGAGAACTTATTGAGTTGAATCAATTTGCCGATATATTTTATGCTTTAGGTCCCTCTGCATTGGAACGTACAGACCGTATTTCATCCATCACTGTGAAATGTAACGTGGTTGGCAGACCAACAGGTACTGTGGGAACTGAAATTTCTACCGCCATTAAAGGAAAAATACCAGCTGGAATAACAATCAAAGAAGGGGGAATGATGGAGTTGCAGTCTTCGGCATTCAGCAGTCTGGCATTGGCATTTCTTGCCGCGATAGTGCTGATTTACCTTATTATGGTGGTGCTGTACGATTCGCTGCTTCATCCGGTGGTGGTGTTGTTTTCCATCCCATTGTCGCTTATCGGCGCATTTCTTGCCCTGGCATTAACAATGAACAATCTTACGATATTCAGTATTATCGGATTGATAGTACTGATAGGCCTTGTAGCTAAAAATGCTATTCTGCTTGTAGACTTTACCAATCACATGCGCCGCGACAAGAATATGGATACGTATAACGCGCTAATTGAAGCAGGCAGAGAGCGTTTACGACCTATACTGATGACAACCTGTGCCATGATATTCGGAATGTTACCAATAGCATTAGCCTCCGGTAACGGCGCCGAATTAAAAAATGGTATGGCATGGGTAATTATCGGAGGATTGACCAGCTCCATGATATTGACGTTAATTGTGGTGCCTGTAGTTTATCTGGTTTTTGAAAAGATGGCAGACCGGCTTCGTTCGGTTAATCGAAATAGAATGAGAGCGAAAGTGAAAAACCGGCTTTTAAAACCAAGTGTAGTCTGAATACCTGGACTTAATAAAGCAAGAAATATATTGGAGACTTTAAACATAGTATTAATTCGTAGTTAAAAACAGAGAAAAATGAAAAAGCTAAGTATGTTATCAATCATGTTGTTCATGTTACTATCAGCGGTAACAATAAACGCCCAAGGCAAATCGACTGATTTTTTTGTAGGTAAATGGGACGTGTTGGTTGAGGGAGCTCCTGGCGGTGATGCTAAATTGAGAATCAATCTTGAACGAAATGAGGGGAAATTAACCGGAACGATTTCACGGGATGGAACAGAGTCTACCAAAATAACCAGTGTAGATGAAAAGGAAAATTACGTGACTGTTTATTATAACAGTGGTGGCTACGATGTGTATTTTGATATGAGTAATATAGGCAAAAGCAAGCTAAAACAAAACGGTGCGAGTTGAACTTAATTGGTTTATAAATAAGTGATTTGCTCTTTTTACCAAAGCAAGGGAATGTGAAACATTGCAGTATTTCAGTTACCAAACCGTTAGCCGGACTGTTACCGAAAGCCCGACAGGTAACAAGGTGCGGGAAGAAGCAATCAGAACCGTTTCTTATGTAGTGATTCACACTATTTTGCATAACAAAGGACGCTTATACAACAGGTAACTTTGCCGTCAGAAAATTGACGGCAAAGCCCATAAAATATAAGTGTTATGAAAGTAGAAAAATTCAAGGTGTTACTCTACCTTAAAAAGAGCGGTCTGGACAAGTCAGGTAAAGCCCCAATCATGGGACGCATTACAGTAAACCATTCAATGGCACAGTTCAGCAGTAAACTATCCTGTACTGCTGAACTGTGGAATCCACGAGAAAGCCGACTGGATGGTAAAAGTCGCGAAGCGGTTGAGATCAATCAGAAAATTGAAGCATTGTTATTAGGAGTTCATTCAGCATTCGATAACCTTGAGGAACGCAAAAAGCCTTTTGATGCAGAATCTGTAAAAAACACGTATCAGGGAAGCATAAACACGCAAATCACCCTGCTCACTCTTCTCAATCGACACATGGAAGGAATGAGAGCCTGTGTAGGAATAGATGTTGCTCCAACCACGTTAAACACTTACGTGTACACCCACCGTTCGCTCTGTAAATTCATCCAAAAGAAATTCAGAACAAAAGACATCGCTTTCGGACAGCTGAACGAACAGTTCATTCGGGAGTATCAGGATTTTGCTTTGACAGAACAGGGATATGCGATGGATACCGTGCGTCATTATCTTGCCATCCTAAAGAAAATTTGTAAGATTGCGTTC
This sequence comes from uncultured Macellibacteroides sp., assembly GCF_963667135.1. Taxonomy (NCBI): domain Bacteria; kingdom Pseudomonadati; phylum Bacteroidota; class Bacteroidia; order Bacteroidales; family Porphyromonadaceae; genus Macellibacteroides; species uncultured Macellibacteroides sp. The sequence goes on from NZ_OY762974.1 coordinate 2,993,820, forward strand.
AAAGAGGGGATTACCGAGCAGTTTCATTTTGCCCATTACAAGTTGCCCAAACAGCAAGAAACCACCCCCAAAGCATTAAGCCGGGAGAATTTCGAGAAAATACGTGATTTGGAAATTCCCGGGAATCGCTTCTCACACCTTTTTACCAGAGATTTATTCCTCTTTGCCTGCTATACCGGTACAGCTTACGCAGATGTAGTCCGCATTACGGGTGAGAACCTGTTCAGGGATGAACAGGGCAGTCTGTGGCTCAAATACCGGAGAAAGAAAACGGACTATCAAGCCCGTGTCAAATTATTGCCTGAAGCCATCGCCCTGATCGAAAAATACAAAGACGAAAACAGGGATACCATCTTCCCTATGCAATCACAAGGTATGGTAAAAGCCAACATGAAAGGCTTACGAATTATGGCGGATATTAAAGAACCAATGACCTATCATTCAGGACGTCACAGCTTCGCAAGCCTTATTACCCTCGAAGAGGGTGTTCCCATAGAAACGATTAGCCGGATGCTCGGACATGGTAACATCAAGACTACCCAAATCTATGCACGGGCTACTCCGAAAAAACTTTTCGAGGACATGGACAAGTTCATCGAAGCCACCAGCGACTTAAAATTAGTTCTTTAATCATTATTGCAAACTATTGTAAACAGAAAATCGCCATGCGCAGTACATTCAAACTATTATTCTATATCAATCGGGCAAAAGTAAAGTCCGATGGCACAACAGCCGTTATGTGTCGTATAAGTATTGACGGTAAAAGTTCCACACTCACAACGGGGATCTATTGCCGGCTCGAAGACTGGAACGCCCAAAAAGGCGTAATCAAGATGGAAAGAGACAATAACCGCCTGAGAGAGTTCCGCAATCGTGTCGAACAGACCTACGAACATATTCTTAAATGTCAGGGAGTAGTCAGCAGTGAACTTCTGAAAAATACGATTATTGGGGTAAACTCCATTTCGACTAATCTGCTCGAAGCCGGTGAAGTGGAAATCGAACGCTTACGGGTTCGTTCAATAGAGATAAACTCGACCAGTGCCTATCGCCAATCCAAACTCTCACAGCTGAATTTACAAGAATTTCTTTGCTCCCGGGGAATGGAGAATATAGCTTTTTCGGATATTACCGAAGAGTTCGGGGAGTCGTTCAAAACCTCTATGAAAACAATCCATGAGCGGAAATCGGCATATATAAACAAATGCCTTACGTGGCTCAACCGCCTTATCTACATTGCCATTGACCAGCAGGTGTTGAGAAGTAACCCGCTTGAAGATGTAAGATACGAAAAGAAAGAACCGGTAAAGCACCGGTACATAAGTAAAAACGACTTGAAGCGGATTATGGAAGCCCCGATAAACGAACCACGGTTAGAGCTGGTTCGCAGGGCTTTCATTTTTTCTTCGCTGACGGGACTTGCCTATGTGGATATGCACCGCCTTTATCCGTCCCATATAGGGAAAACAGCTGATGGCAGGCTCTATATCCGAAAACAACGGACAAAAACAAATGTGGAAGCATTCATACCCCTGCACCCGATAGCAGAGCAGATACTTTCGCTCTACAATACCACTGACGGTAGCCAACCGGTATTTCCTCTACCTGTTCGCGATATGATTTGGTACGATATAAATCAAATAGGTGTTTCTATGGAGCTGAAAGACAATCTTTCCTACCACCAAAGTCGCCACAGCTTCGCAACGTTGGCACTTTCGGCAGGACTTTCTATTGAGAGCATTGCCAAAATGATGGGGCATGCAAATATTTCCACCACACAGGGTTATGCACAAATCACCGAACAGAAAATATCGGAAGATATGGATAAATTAATGACGCGAAGAAATATGAAAAGTGCCGAAACTAGACAAAGAATAAACCCATGAGAAGAGAATTGAGAATCGGCGACAGCCAAATAATTACGATAGAAAATGGCATTGTACACATCCCTTTGATGGGCGATAGTTGGATGATACAACATGAGATTGCCAGCTTCTTCGAATGCTTTGTTTCCAAAGTGAATAGCAATATCCGTTCGATACTCAAAAGTGCTGTGCTGTGTGAATCGGACGTTTGTCGAATCTATCATTATCAAAACGGCAATTCAGTTGAGCAATATAGTTTGGAAATGATAATCGCCCTTTCATTTCGGATTGAATCGAAGAATGCGCAAGTATTTCGGAAGTGGTTGCTTAGAAAACTATCTAAAGCAGAAATCCCTGAAATACTGATAAGGTCTATTCAAAATCAGCTATTGAATTGACCAATCTTTTCCACAGAACAACGGCAGGCTATCCAACTTCGGTAGCCTGCCGTTTCATAACGGCGTAAAAGTTATTTCCCGTCCAACTTCGGTTATTTCCCGCTCATGGCTTCCCAGCCGTTTGGAGGGGCGGAAGCCCACGGGAATAACCGGTTGTCCGAGAATAACTTTTGCGGTAAATGGCTTGTCAGACCACGCCATTACTTAAACTTATCCCGATAGCCTTCTTCCAGCAGTTTCTCAATATCGGAAGACCGGTACAGGATTTTACCGCCCAGTTTGACATAGGGAATACGCCCTTCGTTGCGATAATCCTGCAAACTCCTGCGACTGATTTTTAGTTTCTTCGACAACGCCTCGTCCGTATAAAAGCTCTCTCCGTTAAGCGTTGGCTTTCGGGAGGAAAACAAACGCTCTAAAGAAGATGAGAGCCTATCCAATGAAAGAAAAAAGGATTTTACCCTTTCGCTGTTTTCCTGTGTGATTAATTCGTTAGCCATAAATGGTTCGTTTTTTTGATGATTAATTCTACTTATCTATTTTTTACTCAATTCTTCATATAGCTGCCCCAGCCTGTGATATGTAACCCATAAGCCATGCAGGGATATTCAGGTATAACTATAATCTTCTTCCATATTTATATTCGTTTACCTTTATAAACAGCCACTTTGCGTTTATCTTCCACCAAAGGAACAATCTTTTCCACATCTTCCGCTTTGTAGTAGATCTTGTGGTTGATCCGGGTATAACCCAATGTTCCGTTATCCCTGAGAGTCTGTAAAGTCCTTAGTGATATGTTCAACAGCAGGCATACATCCTGATTGTCCAGCCATTCCTTCATATCCTTATCTCCGTGTAACCGGCAGAGAGTTTCCATGCGGGTTGCAAAACGTTCAAATTTCGAGAGTATTTTTTCAAACGTCTGTGCATCGATATTTACTATTTCCATAACATTTATATTTTAAAAATTTATTTCCTGTTTCAAAAATACGGTGGACATTGTCTACATAAAAAAGGATTGAATTCTTTTGCAGTTACCCGCATTATCTTTCATACGTCCGGACTCCCTTTCCGGTATAAACTTCCCCTTCCTGCTACAAAATAAAACAGAATAATTCGCACTGCAATGGATTGATAACCAAGTGGAAGCATGTGGCGTTGAATTGGTTGCATGTGGCATCAAAGTCTGATTTACACCTTTGTTTCGGATAGGGATCTTAGACTGCAAGTAATTTACCAATTCCACCAGGCAGATTATCTAATTCAAAGAAAAAAAGCTGGTAAAACTGATACGATTAGCATAGTATAGATTGTCAACACATTATTCTTCGATGTGCAAATCAGTGCAGTTTGAACCATTTACCAAGTTGTTGGAGTAGAAAGATAAAGCAGACTCATCCATATAAACCCAATCTATATACTATACTGATTAATCGTTGTTTATTTGCAAACGACAATCGGTTCACTGTACACACAGGAACCACACTATTCATTTTTTAATCCAGTATGTAATATGAAAAACAAAGAGACAAGCAAAGAGACAAACAACACTGAAGACAATAAACCTTCCTTGGAAGATTGGATACCGAAGGCAACGATGTCAGAAAGGACAAACCTCTTTAATCCCACAAGTGAAGAAGTTCAAGGGCAATTCAACGAGATGAATTTGGGTGTGCAATCAAAAGAAGAGAAGGTGCAGCATACAGTTGCAAACATTACTGACGATACTGTACAGACTGTACCTGAAGAACAGATTGTGTATACGGGATCCAAACGTACCACTAGCAAACAACGAAAAGAATCACTGGAAGAATACAGGCAAACTTTCCTGCAGGTTCCGAAACTGGAGAACCGAAAACCGGTATTTGTCAGTTGTGAGATGCGGGACAGATTAGACGAAATTGCCCGCAAATTGGGAGGGCGGAAGATGAGTGTATCGGGATTTATCGAAAACCTTGTCCGGCATCATTTGGAGATGTATCAGGAAGATATTGAGAGCTGGAAAAGGTTATAGTGTACTAACTGCAAATAATGGGATAAATCAGCGTACTATTCAATTTTATCCTTTCAATGCAACGAGTCTGCCTGATTAAGCGGAGCAAGTTTGTGTTTCGGTCAGACCGAAACCTTGCTCTGCGAGGCGATATATCCCGCCGGTCTCATTAATAACTATAATACAATTATATGAAAACTATAAGAAACAGAAATACAAACGGCAGACCGGCCAAAGAACCTGCCGAAAAGAAAGGTTACAAGGTAACTCTGAAAATGGCAACCGAAGAATACTTTTCGCTCAAAGCCAAAGCAAGGGAGGCAGGAATATCCCGGAGTGAATATATCCGCCGTTGCATCCAATCCAGTGTAGTTAAACAATGTCTGACACCGGAGCTGATGGGTTACATCCGGCAACTTTGCGGGATGGCTAACAACGTAAATCAGATTGCTCATAAAGCTAATGCTGCAGGATATGAAACAGCATATTCTCAAAATATTGCTATGAATCAACGGTTGGATAAGCTGATAAAAATGATAGAAGATGATTGCTAAGATTGTTCAGGGAAGAGGCTTCCGGGGTGTAGTAAACTATGTACTTGACAAGAAAAATTCCCAATTACTGTATGGTGAAGGTATACGGTTCAAAGACAAAGAATCCATTATTCAAAGTTTTGTCACCCAAAGTAAGCTGAATCCTAAAATTACCAAACCGGTTGCCCATATCTCACTGGATTTCTCTTTACAGGATAAACAGAAACTGACAGACGGATTGATGGTGACTATAGCTCAGGAATACCTAAAAAGGATGGGGTATGAAAATACCCAATACATCATTGCCCGGCATCATGACACCGACCACCCGCACATTCATCTGGTGGTAAACCGTATCGACAATGATGGAAAACGTATTTCCGACCAAAATGAAAAATTGCGAAGTACGAAAATATGTATGGAATTGACAAAGGAACATAGCCTCTATATTGCTTCCGGCAAAGAAAATGTAAAGGAATATCGCCTGAAAGAACCTGACAAAACCAAATATGAAATATATCATGCCTTACAATCAGGCATTGTAAAATCTAAAAACTGGCAGGAGTTGGAAGCGACACTGCTGAAAGCAGGCATTACCACCGAATTCAGATACAATGGGAGTACGGACAAGATACAAGGCGTAAGGTTTACAAAGAACGGTTATTCCTTTAATGGTTCCAAAATTGACCGTACTTGCAGTTACTCCAACATCAGTTATCAGTTGCATCAAAACGGTAGGGTAGAGCAAGACCCCATCCTTCAGACCGCAAAGCACAACCTACAGGACAACACTATGGGATTTTCTTCGGTGGCGGAAACCGCAGCTTCTACGCTAGGAGGATTATTTGACCTGATTCAACCAATACAGACGGCATCCGGTTATGACGAAGAACAAGTCGAAGCCTTGAGACAGGAGGCCAAAAGGCGAAAAAAGAAAAAAGGACGCAGATTATAAGCGAACTATTGTTATCAATCACGTATAAAAATAAAAACTATGGCTACAGACAAAATGAATTCTTCAGCGGTATATGAACTTTTCGAGGAATTGAAACAAAAGATTATGGAGTTGGAGAGGAAAGCAACTCTGGAGGTTCAGGCAGATACAGCTTCACATGCTGATAAAATAGAAACACTCGTGGAAGAATTGCGCACTTTTACCGCTCAAAGTCAATTCACGCCGGAACAAATCAATGAATTACAACGAAACATGACGCAGGTTGCAGCTTATTCGTTAGGCAAAGCCAACAATAAACTGGATCAAATATTTGCCGGACTGTCCGCCCTTATTGATCCGATCAATAAAAAAATGGATCTGGTAAACCTGCCTGAACATTTCGTTATCCGTAAGGAGCATGTATACAGCTTTAAGCTGGATTTCAAAAACAGCCGAACAGCTATTATAATTATCGTTATGGGATTAGCTATTTTCTTTTCATTAGCAGGGAATGTATGGCAATTCTACCTCAATAGCCAATTGAAGAACAACGACTTGAAATATCGCTATATTCAAATGATGGGAAAAATAAATCATGAAGCCTTCCTCAAACTGGATACAATGTTCACTTATGAACCAAACAAGGATAGTATTGCCGTTATCCGAAAGCAGGTGGAAGCTTACGAACGGTTACAGCTATATAAAAAATAGTGACTCAGCGATGTGACGCTGAGCAAACAATGCTGTAGACAGGCAATATCAAATCAGAAAAAAGTCGCAGCACTGGAGAGTGAACGCAAAAAGCCAGAACGCTTAATTTTCTTTTACCACTTTCTTTAAGTCCCTCTCCCAATGGAGAGGGAACCAACGGTCAGCGACCTAAGGAGCTAATTAGGGTGAGAGGTTTCACCTTACTTGAAGACGAAGCCACTGACATCGACCGTGCCAATGGATTAGACATTGCTGATTTCATTCTTGCAGAACTTAAATCTAAGAAAACCAAACTAGAAATTCAAAGTTTCTTCGGTCCTACTTTACAATCTATGATTGAAAAAAATAAGAATTTGTTGATTCTAATAAGTGAATTAGCGTTAGAAGAAATCTAAATACCCGCAATGTAGAGTTCTGTTTTAAATCATTATATCACTGGAACTAATTCGCAATATCATTCATTTTTTCGGATTTTACCAAAACAATTAGTACATTTGTTTTCAAATACAGTCTATAAACTGGCGTAACATTATACTATTATCCATGAAAGATACAGACGACAAACTGACGAGTAGAAATATAAAACCAACTGCTATGCGGGAATTGGTTTTGGACATTCTAACGGAACAGAAAATGGCAATTAGCTTATCTGATTTAGAACAAAAGTTTCATAAATCTGATAGAGTTACATTGTACCGCACTCTCAAAACATTCGAGGAAAACAAGCTGATTCATAGCATAGACGACGGAACTGGTGCAGTTAAATACGCTCTTTGTAAAGAATCATGCCAATGTCACCCGGAAGATTTACATGTTCACTTTTTTTGCCTAAAATGTCAACATACATTTTGTCTGAGTGACATTCCAATTCCTTCTATCAATCTACCAGTTAATTTTAGTATGGAAAACATAAATATGGTTGTAAAAGGAGTGTGTTCAAACTGCAACAATTAGTTTGCAACTCAGTTGCATAAACTTTTTACTTATCTTTGCGGTTGTTCTAACAGTTGTAATCAAATTTCTATGAACAGAATGGGGAAAAATAGTAAGTTTATATTAATGTTACTGGCTGGTCTGGTAATATTACTTCATTCTACAATTCCGCACCATCATCATTTCGATTCATACAGCGACCACAATAATAGTAATTCTTGCCAATCAGAAAAAAGAGGTGAGTCTTCCAGTGAAGCCAATAAGCATTGTCATGCTCTAAACAATATTGTTTTTACAAAAGCTAATGCAATAACTTTTAATGCGAATACTGCATCAACTGCTATGTTGTTTGTTTTCGCTGCATTTGATCTGGTAAGACTCTACGACAGAGTTTTACTAACTATTTTCCCAATTAAAGATATTGTTATCCTAAAACAATATCTTTCCTCAGAACTATCCATTAGAGGTCCTCCTACCTTAGTTTAACTTCTTCTTACTTAGTATTTTTATTTCCCTGGCAGAAATGTCAGACTCTTGTTCATTTTTAAAATTTAGCTCTAATGAGTAAAAGAAAACTGACAAAAAGGGAATTGCGGGAAAGGCAGGTTTTCGAAGATAAAAAATTTAATCGGACGTTGCTCATTAGTTTTAGCTCACTTTTCGTTTTTATAATTTTTTATTTAGTGTTTCATACCTTCTGGCATGATACAAAATACACCTACCGTCAATATGCATTATATGGCAAGCAAGTTCCGGCAGAGCTTGTATGTATGAATGGTGACAAACTTCTCAAGCATGAAAGCATAAAACTTAGTTACAAAGGAAAAAAATATTCCTTCTGCAACCAAGACTGTTATGATCATTTTGTCAACCACTTTACGGAAGATGCATTTATCTCGGATCCGCTTTCAGGTGACACTATTTGCAAAGCAGATGCTTTGTTGGGATTAAAAAATCAAGGAAATCCAGAGATTGTTTATTTCCAGAACTTAAAAACATTCAATCAATTTTATAAATCAAGAAAATAAATGACTTGTGAAAAAACATAAATTCCAGCTAAAACAAGTAATAAAATGGTTTTTCATTACTTCGGTCTGTTTGATTCTCATAATTGGAATCATTGCCAGAATTCAACACTTTTTCACAGTGCATTTAAAATAAATCAATAATTAAATTATGATAGAACGTATTATTAATTTTTCAATAAAGAATAAGTTTATTATAGGCTTATTTGTAGTTGCATTAATTGGCTGGGGGGCGTACTCGCTTACTCAGTTGCCTATTGATGCAACCCCTGACATAACCAACAACCAGGTGCAGGTTATTTCGCTTGCCCCATCGTTGGCGGTTCAGGAAGTCGAGAGCTCAATTACAGCACCTATTGAGGTAGCTGTTGCCAATATCCCCAATATGATTGAACTTCGCTCCATCTCACGTTTGGGCTTGTCGGTGACTACTATTGTGTTTAAAGACAATGTAGATATCTACTGGGCACGGCAACAAGTCGGGGAACGCCTAAAAGAAGCCGAGGACATTATCCCGGCGGGTCTCGCAAAAATTGAGATGGCGCCTATTTCTACGGGCTTGGGCGAGATATACCAATATCGCCTTGCTGTAGAAAAGGGATATGAAACTAAATATTCTCCAATGGACTTAAGAACCTTGCAGGATTGGACGGTTCGTCGCGAGATGTTAGGAACAACAGGTGTAGCGGATATTAACAGCTATGGCGGATTCGTGAAGCAATATGAAGTAGCCATAAATCCCGAGAGACTTAGAAGCATGAACCTTACACTCACCGACATCTTTGATGCACTTGAAAGAAACAACGAGAATACAGGTAGTGCGTATATCGACAAAAAACCAACTGCTTACTTTATCCGTGGCATTGGGTTGGTAAAATCATTAGAAGATATTGAAAAGATTGTTGTAAAAAGCAACTCATCGGGTATTCCTGTTTTAATTAGAGATATTGCAAGTGTTCAATATGGAAATTCCACACGATATGGTGCTATGGTTATTGATACTACAGAGGCTGTTGGCGGTGTGGTTATGATGCTCAAAGGAGCAAATGCGAATGAAGTTACAAAGAATGTAGAAACCCGCATTGAAACCATTCAGAAATCATTACCTAAAGGAGTGAAGATTGAACCGTTTCTTAATCGTTCTGATTTAGTGGGACGTGCTATTAGTACTGTTGCCAGAAACCTGATTGAAGGGGCATTAATTGTTATCTTCATTTTGATATTGTTTTTAGGAAATATGCGGGCAGGGCTCATTGTTGCCTCAGTAATTCCACTTTCAATGCTGTTTGCTGTTTCAATGATGCAACTTTTTGGTGTATCGGGTAACCTGATGAGTCTGGGAGCTATTGACTTCGGGTTAATTGTGGATGGTGCAGTAATTATTGTCGAGAGCGTGGTGCATCGAATAACAATGAGTAAACACCATCATCCGGGTATTAAAAGACTTTCGCAGCCACAAATGGATGAAACAGTATTCGAGTCGGCAAAACGTATGATGAGTTCCGCCACATTCGGACAAGTTATTATCCTGATTGTGTATGTCCCAATTATGGCGTTGGTGGGTATCGAAGGTAAAATGTTTCGTCCCATGGCACAAGTTGTGTCATTTGCATTGATTGGTGCTACAATTCTATCATTAACGTATGTGCCAATGGTTTCAACCTTATTCTTGAGTAAGAACACCGAACACAAACCCAATTTTTCAGATAAGATGATGAATTGGTTTCACAAGATATTTAATCCGGCTATCCGGTTTGCCTTAAAACGGAAATTACTTGTATCAGCATCGGTCATTGCAATATTCATTGCAAGTCTCTTTGTCTTTAGTAGCTTGGGAGGTGAGTTCATTCCTCAACTGGAGGAAGGCGATTTGGCAGCAGGGGTAATTACCTTGCAGGGTGGTTCGCTTACCAATACGGTTGAGCAGGTTCAAAAAGCTAATAAAATATTACTTGCTAACTTCCCTGAAATAAAACATGTTGTTTGTAAAATTGGAGCAGGCGAAATTCCAACCGACCCAACTCCAATGGAAACAGGTGATTATATTATTACGCTCAAAGATAAAAGTGAATGGACTTCGGCAAAAAACCGTGAAGAACTGGTGGAAAAGATGGAAGAAGCATTGATACCGTTGGCAGGTGTAAAATTTGAGTTTCAACAACCGATTCAAATGCGTACCAACGAATTGCTTTCGGGATCAAAACAGGATATTGCTATAAAAATATTCGGCGATGACCTGAACACACTAGCTGATAAAGCTTCGCAAGTGGAAAAAATCATTCAAAAAGTTCAAGGCGTTGAAGATATTAATGTGGAGAAAGTAACCGGGTTGGCTCAGATTCAGGTTGAATATAATCGTGATCGATTGGCTCAATACGGACTCTCAATTGCAGAAGTAAACCGTGTGTTACGGACAGCATTTGCCGGAAGTCAGGCGGGAGTAGTATTCGACGAAGAAAAACGGTTTGGATTGGTAGTACGAATGGATAAGGATTACCGCCAAAGCATTGACGATGTAAAAAATCTTTCAGTTGCTTTGCCCAATGGCGGACAGATTCCTTTTGAACAAATTGCCAATGTTGAAATAAAATCAGGTCCTGCACAGGTGTCACGTGAAGATACAAAACGCCGTATAACCATTGGTTTTAATGTTCGTAACAGAGATGTACAAAGTGTCATAGCTGATGTCACAAAACAAATTGATGCAAAAGTGCAACTACCAACAGGTTATTACGTAAAATATGGCGGTCAATTTGAGAATCTTCAAGCTGCCAAGGCTCGTCTGGCAATTGCTGTTCCGGTAGCGTTGTTGCTCATATTTGTACTCTTATTCTTTACATTTCATTCTGTAAAACAAACCTTATTAATCTATACAGCTGTACCCATGTCGTTGATTGGGGGTATTTTGGCACTTTGGCTACGAGGTATGAATTTTTCCATTTCTGCAGGGGTTGGTTTTATCGCTTTGTTTGGTATCGCCGTGTTAAATGGCATTGTACTCATTGCCGAATTTAACCGATTGGAGAAAGAAGAAAGTATCACAGATATTTACGAACGGGTTATTAAAGGACTGAATACACGTTTGCGTCCGGTAATTATGACGGCTGCCGTTGCTTCGTTGGGTTTCTTGCCTATGGCATTATCTACCTCGGCAGGTGCTGAAGTGCAAAAACCGCTGGCAACAGTTGTTATTGGTGGACTGATAACAGCCACTTTACTGACGCTAATCGTTTTGCCTATCTTTTACATATTCTTTTCAACTTTTTCATTCAGGTCACTTTTTAAAAGGAAGTCGGTGAAAACCTTGTCTGTTTTGTTGATGCTTGTTGTTTGTTCTTCGGGTTTTAATTCAATAAATGCGCAGCAAACTAAAAGCATTAATCTGAAACAAGCAATTCAAATGGCGTTGGACAGTAATTTATCCGTGCGTTCGTCAAAATATTCTGTTGATGTTCAAAAGGCCTTAAAGGGTGCTTCGTGGGATATTCCAAAGACTAGCATTGATGGACAATACGGGCAATTTAACTCCTATAGCAAAGACAATAGTTTCACTGTATCGCAATCCTTTGCTTTTCCAACGGTTTATATAAATCAAAACAAACTGGCTAAAGCCAATGTCAAAAGCAGCGAATGGCAGTTGAAAACTTCGCAGCTCGAAATTGCCACGCAAGTGAAACAAATTTACTGGCAATTGGCTTACCTGTATTCGAAGCAAAAATTATTCGCATATCAGGATAGTTTATACACTGGCTTCCAAAAAGCGGCAGAACTCAGGGCAAAAACGGGTGAAACAAACCAGCTCGAAATGATTTCAGCTCGTTCGCAAAGCCTCGAAATTAAAAATCAGTTGCAACAGATTAATGCCGATTTGGTGATTTATAATCAGAAACTGCAAACTATTTTAAATGTTGGAACAACCCTGTACCCTGCCGATACAGTGTTACACCGTATCGACTATTTACCTGCTGCCGACAAATCCGTTTTAGCTGCTAATCCTTCTGTTAGCTATATTAATCAACAGGTTGAAGTGGCTCGGTTGGAGAAAAAAGTGGAAAGCAGTCGAATATTACCCGATTTGAGTATAGGGTATTTCAGCCAAACCATGCAGGGAACTCAGGAAATAAACGGAGTGCCACGTGTATTTGGTACGGGCAACCGCTTTACCGGAATTCAGGTGGGCATTGCAGTTCCATTATGGTTTGCACCTTATTCTGCAAAAGCTAAGGCTGCAAAGTTTAAAGAAAAAGTGGCACAAACAAATGCGGAGTATTATTCAAAATCGCTTTCAGGTAGTTATCGTTCATTAATGCTTGAATTCAGCAAGAACAGCAATAGTGTTGATTATTACGAAAAACAGGCAATTCCAGAGGCCAATTTAATTATTGAACAGGCTACAAAAAGTTACAAAGCCGGAGCATTGGATTATCTGGACTACATTCTTAGTTTAAGTCGTGCATTAAGTATTAAACAAAGCTATCTCGATGCACAGAACGACTATAATCAAACTATTATTTCTATTGACTTTATTACAGGTAAAATATATTAATTCCACCTTATCGACCCTTATTTGGGTTAGATGTGTTAAAACAAAAACATTATGACAAAATATAAATTTATATCACCAATCGTTATTTTAGCCGCTCTCTTGACATTTTCGTCATGTAACGGAAATAAAAAATCAGCTGTGGCAGAAGAAGAAACAGAAGTAATTCCCGAAGATATTGTAGAATTACGCGAAGATCAGGTAAAACTGGCCAATATAGAAATGGGCGCAATTGAATTGCGATCAATGAGTGGAACATTAAAAGTAAACGGTACTGTCTCAGTTGCACCACAAAATCTGGCAACCGTTAGTATGCCAATGGGTGGGTTTGTAAAAAGTACAAACCTTATGCCTGGCAATGCTGTTCGGAAAGGGCAAACACTCGCCATTATCGAAAATCAGGAGTTTATCGACATTCAGCAAAATTATTTGGAAGCAAAAAACAGATGTGAACTTGCCAAAACTGAATACGACCGTCAAAAAGAACTTTTCAAAAGCGATGTATCTTCTCAGAAAAACATGCAACAGGTTACTTCCAATTACAATAGTCTCAAAGTTCAGGTAAAAGCTTTGGAACAAAAGCTGTCGCTTGTTGGAATTAATCCGTTCAAACTGAACGAAGATAATATCAGTCGGTCAGTGGCATTGGTTTCGCCTATTACGGGGTATGTCAAGGCTGTAAATGTGAGTATTGGCAAATCTGTTTCAGCTTCCGATGTATTGTTCGAAATTGTAAACAGCGACAAACTATTTCTTGAACTCACATTATTTGAAAAAGATGCTGATAAAGTATCTAATGGTGAAAAAATTCGCTTTTATATCAACAATGAAACAGAACAGCATGAAGCAGTTGTCTATCAAACTGGAAAGTCTATAAATAATGATAAGACTTACAAAGTGTATGCGAATGTTGTCGGACATTGTAAAAACATGTTACCGGGTATGTATGTAAATGCTCAAATTCAAGCTAAAAGTGGTCAGGCAACCTCAGTTCCTTCTGCGTCTATTGTCAGTTTCGACGACAAAGATTATATTTTCGTATTCGAGAAAAACAAGGTAGAAAGTGGAAAACCTTTTACCGAATACCGGATGATTCAAATAAAGAAAGGCGTTTCTGATGACGGATTTACAGAAATCGTTTTGCCTGAAGGCTTCAACTTTAAAGAAGCAAAAGTCGTTATTAAAGGAGCATACAATTTGCTTTCAGCAAAGAAAAATGCCGGCGAAATGAGTTGTTAATCAATTAAAATAAAAAGATTAAAATTATGAAAGAGATAAAAGCATTTGTAAAGCCATTTAAAGTAAATGATATTTTGAATCAATTACTACAGGAGGGCTATCCCAATACAACAGTTTCTTTAGCTGAAGGAACAGGGAAATTTAAAAGTGAGGACTCTACACTTTCAACCCATTTTTCTATAACAGATAGCAAAGTGGCTAAGATTGAAATTGTGTGCAATGATGTTGATGTTGAAAAAATTGTTAGCATTATTTCCACTAAAGGAAGAACCGGCAATCCGGGTGACGGTATTATCTACGTTTCCGAAATACAAAATGTGTATAAAGTAAGGACAGGGTTGGAAAACAAGGAAGATTAGTTTAAATCTAAAGACAGCTCAATGAATTGGGCTGTCTTTTTTTTGATTAGTTATAAGTGTCTGAAAAGTAAAACTTTGCAACTTAGTTGCACTGCGTTTTTCATTATTTTTGTAGCGGATAAAGAATGAATAAAATCGTGGAAGTTTATCTACATAAAGGTATTCTTATTTTAAAACTAAATATAAAGTAGATATGAAAAAATATAAGCTAAATAATTTAGATTGTGCGTCATGTGCAACTAAGATAGAAAGCAGTCTGTCAAAACTGGAGGAAGTAAAATTCGTAACGGTGAATTTTGCAAATGCCACCATGACTATTGATACCGATAATCTCGAAAAGGTCAAAGCTCAGATTAAGACACTTGAACCAGAAGTTGAAGTAGAAGACATTGACAAGGAGAAAACATTGGTTTCGGTAAGTGAACTTGCAGAAAATAAAGGAACAATAATTAAAGCAGTCTCTGCTTTGGCATTATTAGTTATTGGGATAATATTTGAAGAAAAACTACACAATACTCCGTTTCAACTCGGTGAATACGCAGTATATGTTACCGCTTACCTCATTGTGGGTTGGAATGTGATAGCCTCAGCTGTAAAAAATATCATTAGAGGACAATTCTTTGATGAACAGTTTTTAATGGCCATAGCAACACTGGGAGCTTTTGCTATTCATCAAATGCCCGAAGCGGTGGCAGTAATGCTATTTTACGTGACTGGTGAATTATTTCAGGACATTGCAGTGGGTCGTTCACGCAAGTCAATCAAATCGCTATTGGAAATAAAACCCGATTATGCCAATCTGAAATCAGGCGTGGAAGTAGTCCGGGTTTCTCCCGAAGATGTAAAAGTTGGTGACATTATTGTCGTTAAGGCAGGTGAAAAAGTTCCACTCGACGGAACGATACTCGACGGAACTTCGTTTGTTGATACCGCAGCGTTAACAGGCGAAAGTGTACCCAGAAAGGTAAAAGAAAAAGATGCCGTATTATCCGGGATGATCAATCAAAATGGGCTCATAACTATCAAAGTCACTAAGCTTTTCAGCGAATCTTCTATTTCAAAAATAATGGAATTGGTCGAAAACGCCACTTCACAAAAAGCGGAAACGGAGAAGTTCATTACAACTTTTGCGCGGTATTATACGCCCATAGTTGTCATTGGTGCTCTATTGCTCGCCGTTTTGCCTCCACTGTTATTTGCCGGGCAAACCTTCAGCGATTGGATTTATCGAGCATTGGTTGTGTTGGTTGTTTCCTGTCCCTGCGCTTTGGTTATTAGCATTCCACTGGGCTACTTTGGTGGTATCGGCATGGCTTCAAGAAAGGGTATTCTGGTCAAAGGGTCCAACTTTCTGGATGCACTCACACAGGTAAAAACCGTAGTTTTTGATAAGACGGGAACACTTACAAAAGGAGAATTTAAAGTTTCGGAGGTGGTTACTTCCAACGGCTTTTCCAAAGACGAAATCTTGGAATTTGCGGCCTATGCTGAGATGAATTCAAATCACCCGATAGCACAATCTATTTCCCTAGCATATCAAGGTAAAATTGACATTGCAAGAATTACAAAAACTGAAGAAATTTCGGGACATGGTATGAAGGCAATCGTTGACGGTAAAACAATACTTGCCGGCAATGATAAAATGTTACACAAAGAAAACGTTGCGCATTCGGTTTGTCAGGTTGACGGAACGGTAGTACACATAGCCATTGACCACGTTTATGCGGGTTATATTATTATTTCCGATAGCTTGAAAGACGATGCAGTTGAAGCTATTGAAAATTTAAAATCAAAGAATATTCAAACGGTCATGCTCACCGGTGACAACCAATTTGCTGCAGCAGCCTTTGCAAAGAAATTGAATATAGACAAATACTTCTATGAACTACTCCCCGAAGATAAAGTCAAACACATTGAACAGTTAATCATAGAAAATAAAGGAGGCAAAGTTGCCTTTGTTGGCGATGGAATAAATGATGCTCCTGTGATTGCCCGTGCTGATGTGGGAATAGCCATGGGAGCACTTGGATCCGATGCTGCAATTGAAACTGCCGATGTAGTGCTAATGACAGACTCACCGTCAAAAGTTGCTTTATCCATTGAAGTTGCGAAAATAACGAGAAACATTGTTTGGCAAAATATTTACTTTGCTATGGGTGTAAAACTAATTTTCATCGTTCTGGGTGTATTCGGTGTTGCAACCATGTGGGAAGCTGTGTTTGGAGATATGGGCGTTGCTTTAATTGCTGTTTTTAATGCTATTAGAATACTGAAAAAATGAAAAAAATATTATTTATAACATGCGTACTAATTTCTATGAATATGTATGCTCAAAAAACGAGAGAAATAAAGAACAACGAAATAAAAGTTCTTTTTCTTAGTTCACTTGATTTCAAACAAGCGAAAGCTACCCAAATTAGTGATTTCTTGCACAAAGGGGATAAAATAAAACTTAATCAGTTTTTTATTTCTCCGGATATAACGGTTGTAGAACAAAATACAAAAAAGAGTTTCCCAAAAGACAGTATTTTTGCAATTCAACTAACTAATGGACAGAATTACAGATTTATCAATCGGAAGCCATATCTTATTGCTGATACTTCTTTTCTTTATATCTATACCAGAAATGACGTTAAAACTGAATATCAGCAATCAGGTCCACACACTATCCATAAGGAAATTCCGGTAACCGTCTATTATTTTAGCTTTGGAGACCATAAAAAAGTGTATTCACTTACCTTGGTAAATCTTCGAAAATATATTCTTATCGATCCTGTAGTTCACACAGCTGTGTGCAATAAATTTACCAATGATGAAATGCTGTCTGAAATTAACAACAGTACTGGACATTTCATTTTAAACGAAATAATACGCTCTAAACTCAATCAATAACAATTTAATACTATCGCTATGGAATACTATTTTAGCAAAACGCTTCATGCTTCCTTCGATGAAGCAATTACGATAACAACAGAAGGATTAAAATCTCAGGGCTTCGGAGTTATAACCGTTATTAATATGAATGAAAAACTCAAAGAAAAACTCAATGTCGATTTCAAACGGTATACCATTCTCGGGGCATGTAATCCCCCATTTGCCTACAAAGCCTTGCTGGCCGAAGATAAAATCGGGACAATGTTACCATGCAATGTGCTGGTTATAGAACAGGGAGAAAACCTCATTGAAATAGCAGCCGTCAATCCAATTGCCTCCATGCAGGCAATTTCGAACCCAGCTCTTGGCGAAGTCGCTCAACAAGTGACAAACTTGCTCCAAAAAGTTATTGAAAATTTGTAGATCAATTTGTTGACAATTATTTGCCGTTATACCAACAAAAGCAGGTCAATTTTATTAAATTGACCTGCTAAATTAAACAAATACGTTATTCACACAACTACATTTTCATACCTTTCATATCTGTTGTATGTTTCATCTTTGTTGAATCCTTTTTGTTTTCAGGTTTCATTTTCTTTGCTTCTTTTTTTACTACCAATTATACATAACATGTAGTTAATAGGCTTTTCCCAGCAAATAGCTGGGGGATAAACCCAATAAAAAAGCCTATAACCAAATTATGTATAATAGCCGCACAAAATCAACGCTTTTGCCCCGCTGCGCTGCCCGAAGACTAAGCCCCTACGGGAGAGCGGAAAGTGTTTAATTTCGCCAAACAATAGGCAGTAAGGCAAGAATAAAACAAGCATAGCTTGCGTTTAAAGGTAAGCCTCCGGTGAAATCCATCTTTTTTTATTATTGTTAGGCTGTTATCTTTGCCAAAAACAATAAGATTATGATGACAAAAGAAGAAGTAGCCTCCATTGTACTTCATTGTACGGAGCAAAAAGTAAGTTTTAAATCCCGTCTTGAAGAACTTGGAATTGCCCAATGGCGATTTTATGAGGCAAAAGGCAGGTACGAGAAGGCTAAAGATGCGTGTTCACCCAATGAACTGCTTGAACTTGGAGATAAAGGTACTTTTATACCGTGTCCGCCCCTTACACGAAAGGCTAAGAAAGCATCAGCCTCTCAAAGTGAAACCAATTGCAATCTGAATATCGAACTGCAGACTGCAGGCGGTGTAATGATCAGAATACAAGGTGAGCTTGACAGCTCTCAGCTCAGAAGTATAATCTTATGTGCTGTGGGTCATGTTTAGTCTGGGTGACAGTAACCGCTACCTACTATATAGCGAGCCTACGGATATGCGAAAAAGCTTCCACACATTAAGTGGCCTTGTTACGAACAGGATGGGTTCAAATCCTCATAACGGGGAAGTGTTCATCTTTATTAATAAGAGCCGTAACCGTATCAAACTGCTTCATTGGGAACCAGGAGGAATGGTGATATACTGCAAGATGCTGGACCGAGGTACCTTCGTATTACCAGATTGTTCTTCAGTGAATAATGCGTCATACCCGATGCAATGGCGTGACCTGGTTCTTCTGGTGGAAGGAATCATGGAGAAACCCGATAGTAGGCAAACCCGACTGGAACATCTGAGAAATCTGTAATTATAACAGCAAATAATTAGTTAATAATTTGTATAAACAATTGATATTCACTACATTTACCCTGTAAATAAAACGGGGGAATGACAGAATCGGAAGCAAAAATATTACGAGAAGAGAATGAACGACTTAAGGGTTTGGTAGCCAGTTTGGAGAACCAGCTCGCATGGCTTCGTAAAAAGATATTCGGCAGCATGAGCGAAAAACATCTACCTCTGAATCCGGATAATCTCCAGCTTAACCTCTTCCCAGAACAGATGAGTGCTGATGAGAAAGCAAGACTTGAGGCCGAGGTGGCCCTGGAGCAAGAAAATATTGAAAAAAAAGTAAGCCGCCATAATGAGAAACCTTCACGCAAGCCCCTTGATACTTCCAAGCTTCCTGTTAAGGAGGAACATATCTATCCCAAAGGAATAAACGAAGAGGAATATACGGAATTGGCACCTGAAGTTACAGACTCGCTTGAGAGGATTCCTGCAATGGTATATATCAGACGGATCATACGTCATAAATACGTTCTCAAATCCAACATCCAGATCCAACATCCGGAAAGAAGAGCCTTTGAAATAGCAGAAATACCGCCTGTGGCAATAGATAAATGCATTGCCGGAGCATCTGTTCTTACCGATATCATCATGGATAAGTTCATGTATCACCTGCCTTTCTACAGGGTGATACAGAAGTATAAAGAAAATGGCGTCATACTTAATGATTCTACCATTAACGGATGGTTCGCCGCTACTTGCGAAAGACTAAAGCCGTTGTACGACAAACTAAAGGCAGAAATACTGTCAAGTGATTATATACAGGTTGACGAAAGTACAATCCCCGTAATAGACAATGAGAAACATCGTGCCGTAAAGGGTTATATGTGGTGTGTGAGAGACGCGCTGCATGGATCTGTATGCTTCAGCTATGACTTCGGATCAAGGAGCAAATCCACAGCTCAGAAGTTACTGCTGGGCTATCATGGCAATATTCAGACAGACGGATATAACGTTTACGATAGTTTTGAAGGGAAGGAAGGGATTACGCTTTACGGATGTTGGGCGCATGCACGTCGTAAGTTTGTAGAAGCTCTTGATGAGGATGACGAAAAAGCCACCCAGGCAATAGTCTATATCAAGAAACTATACCGGATTGAAAGTCTGGCTGACGAGCAGAAACTTACCCCTGAAGAGAGAAGAGAGAAACGCAGAAAAGAAGCTTATCCCGTCATCTGCGAATTTGAAAAATGGCTGAGTGATACATGGCTGAAAGTCCTTCGTACAAGCCGAGTCGGTAAGGCTATACAATATTCTTATACGTTACTGCCACGTCTGGCCCGTTATGTGAATGACGGAAGGATTAATATCGATAATAATCTTATTGAAAATGCGATACGTCCTTTAGCCATCGGCAGGAAAAATTATCTCTTCTGTGGTAATGATGATGCAGCGATACGTGCTGCCATAATTTACTCGCTTATCAGCAGTTGTAAGGCTGTAAATGTAGATCCTCGAGAATGGATGATAGATGTCTTGAGAAAACTACCGATATATAAAGAATCAAAAAAGAATATCTGCGAATTACTCCCAAAATACTGGGAGAAGAGTTTAAATACGGCAAACTCGTAACTACTTGAACAAACTTTAAACAAGTTCCGCCAACTTTAGACGACTTTGTTAAAGTTGGCGGAACTTGTAGTATATGATATGTACTTTACCAGAGGCTTACGTTTAAAGCCGTTCCGGCAATATCGCCGATAAATGATATTGATAACCGAATAACTTATCAAAACCATTTCTCAAATAGGCAGAATGGAACACATATCTTATTTTTATTTTCCAAAACCGCAAGCGATGAATAGTTTTTAAAATAAAAATAAGAAATGTGACGTATTGACTCTTAATGCCCCGCAAAAGCCGTTCGGCAAAAATCTCGTGTATGTATTGGTAGTTTTTTCCGAACCGCTTTTGACTAATAGGGGGCAGAGGAATACAAAAAATGAAAATCCCAGCCCCTTTTTATGAGGGGCATTCATCGATTTTCATTATTTGTAAACGTGTTTGGCACTTTGTGCAATATAATGTGAGTTACCACCGTCCAATCTATTAACTGCTCCTCCTTTTTTCATCGAAAATGACGATTTTCAATGGAATATAGAAACAATTTTAGTTAGAAAAGTTCAATGATTTTCTTCGATTAAATAATCTTTTCTATCTTTGTAATCTAAAGTCGTTCTTTGTATTTATGCAAAAAGCTGAATGAGGCAAAGGAAAGAACTTCGCTCGTTTCTAAACTGTTACCTCTCTAGAGGAATATTCTCGTAATTTGCTTGTTTTCAACACAAAAGAAATTCAATTGTGTCTTGCCAAATGAAGATGACAGACGACAAAGGTGTGGAAGGATCAATTATGGATATGTTTCCTTTTAAAGGTAAGCGAGTTAAAAAGTAAATTCGATCATAAATAAACAGAGGGTGGCAATCAAAAGCCACCCTTTGTTTGTTTTATCTTAAGTGATTCTTTTCTGTTAAACTAATAAATATGAAAATTATGAAGTCTAGATCAATTTTTTTGATGTTATTTTTGTTATTCACAGCATTTGTAGCCAAATCGGAAAACAGTGCAGTGGTTACTGATCAGGAAAAGGAACAAATGAAGGAGCAGGTAACGGTCCTGATTGATAAGCTGGTTAAAGGATGCGAAGCGGCTAACGCAGACAGTGTAATGTCGGTTATGATGATTTCGCCCGAATTTACGTATGTGGTAAACCGTCAATCCAGCGATTATCAGGAGTTTAAAAAAGGGGTGCAATCATGGTTTGAGATGATAACAAGCCAGAAGGTTACCCTTGATAACGAACGTTTTTCGTATCCGTTCTTTAATTCGGTTTTGTATGTGGCCGACTTATCTTTGGTGATGAATTACAAGAACGGACGTACCGTTATTACAGATAAGGGTGTGTGGACATTGATGTTTAAGAAGACGGGCAATGACTGGAAACTGATTCATGGTTCCGAATTTTATATTTACAAAGACGCTCCTGCCGAAGGTGCAGTAACTCCGGTTCAATAAAGAGCAGGAAAATGTAATATAAAAATGAGCCGGAAAGCTATTACTCTCCGGCTCATTTATTTTTTATACCTAATGGCGAAAAGAATTTACAGCACTTCTATTTCATCAACAAAGATAAAAGCCGGACTGCCGGCACCTCCATGCCAAGAAGGCAAAGAAACCTTCTTGATGGTTACCTGTACATAGTTGGCTTTTACTGAAGCGAAGCTTATTTCGTGAGGATAGATACCATCTTTGTCAGTCGCCTTCATTTCAGGCAGCACCTCTTTGGCAATTTCCCTGAAAGTCTTACCATCGTCAGATACCCTTACTATGATTTCACCGGCATCCATAATCCAGTCGCCTTTTACAACATTGGTGCTGAATTTTATCTTACTGATTTCGGTCGCCCCTTTCAAGTCGATCACCGCATCGATATCTTTGCCCTGAAAACCTAACCAACGTCCGGTTTTGTAGTTGCTATTGCCTTTGATACCGTCGGCCAAAGCAGGAGCACCATTGAACGAATAACCCTTACTCGGTTGTTCTTTCAACGTAATGGGCTTCATGGTTGCCTTGGAGAAATAGATTTTCTCCGAGTATACGCGGCTTTCGCTGTTGGCACGGATTACTTTTGCCTGGAAGTGAGCATCCTGCTTTATCACTACCGGGTTTTTGTATTTGTTGCTTTTTGCTGTTGGCGTTGTGCCATCTGTTGTGTAATAGATGTCGCCTTCGCCAAGTGTAGATAGCGAAATAAGCAGACTGCCGTTTTCAGTGTCGGTTGTTAACCTGGCATTTACATCAAAAAGATGTTTGGCAAAATTATACCCGTTCAGCGTATAATGATCAGTCAGCTTAGCGCATCTGTTCAGGAAAGACTGGTAATCCTTTTTCTCCTTGCTTGTCCATTGTACTTCCGAAAGAGCAGCCAAACGAGGAAGCGTCATATACAAGGCATGAGAGTAGGTGGGAATATACTCTCTCCAAAGATTAGCCTGAGCACCAATGATATATTTCTTTTCCTCTTCTTTCAGAATATCAGGAACAGGTTCGAATGAGTAAACTCTCTCCAAAGATGAGAAACCACCAATGGCAAGCGGCTCAAGATCAGTATCTGTAGATTGGTAATGGTCAAAGTAAACGTGAGAAGAAGGAGTCATTATTACGTCGTGATGCTGTTGAGCAGCCTGAATACCGCCCTCCATTCCACGCCAGCTCATCACCGTCGCATTGGGAGCCAAACCGCCTTCCAGAATCTCGTCCCATCCAATAATGTGACGGCCTTTACTTTCCACGAATTTTTCCATGCGTGAAATCACATAGCTCTGAAGGTACGCTTCAGCCGAATGATGCTGGTCGGCTTTAATACCCTGGGCATTGATGCGTGCCTGACATTTGGGACACTTCTCCCACACGGTTTTAGGACATTCGTCGCCACCAATATGAATATATTCGGAAGGAAAAATATCTATTACTTCGGCAAGCACATCTTCCAGAAATTGCATAGCCTGATCGTTGCCGGCACAAATTACATTGTCCGAAACACCCCATTGTGTCCACACTTCGTAAGGACCGCCCGTACAACCAAGTTCGGGGTATGACGAAAGAGCAGCCTGCTGATGCCCCGGAAGATCAATCTCCGGAACAATTGTAATGAAACGCTCCTGTGCATAGTTAACCAGATCCCTCAATTCGTCCTGCGTGTAATAGCCACTGTAAGGTTTGCCGTCGTACACACCGGAGTTACGACCGATAACCGTCTCTTTCCTTTTCGAGCCAATTTCAGTCAGCTTCGGATATTTCTTAATTTCAATACGCCATCCCTGGTCGTCCGTCAGGTGAAAGTGCAATCTGTTTACGTTGTGCAAAGCCAGCATATCGATGTAGCACTTAACCGAGTCGGCCGGCATAAAATGGCGGCTAACATCCAGCATCATGCCTCGGTAACCAAAGCGGGGAGCATCTGTAATCGTGACACCCGCGAATTCCACATTCTTTTTGCCTTTGGAAGCCGGAATAGATTTGCGTAAAGTCTGCACACCGTAAAATACACCGGCTTCGGTTGCACCGGCAATACGGATACCTTCCGAAGAGATGGTAAGCACATAACCTTCTTTATTTGCGATAGCCTTGTCTATAACCAGATTGATTCCACTGGCAGATTCGCCGGCACCCACTTTTAATTTGTTTCCTGTGGTTGACTCAATATATCCTGCAAGGAGATTGGCGACATTCTCCAACCGGATATTTCCTTTCGGATAAGAGATGGCAGCGGAGGCGGTTAGTGTGAATGAGGTTTGGTTATTCGGATTGATTTCCTGCGGAAGAGGAATAACCTGATAATTTCCTTTTACAAGTTGCTTTTCTGAACAAGAAAGCAACATCAAAACGCTAAAAAGAAACAGCATACCTGTTTTCGTTAGTCTGAGCATAATGCTTTTTTTGTGTTTATGTTAGTAATAAGTAGAGACTTAGCCTTGGCCGGGATAAGTAATCATGTACGTAATAATCCCTAATCAGGGGTAAAAATACAAAATTCCAGGCAATCGGACAATACCAATGCACACGCGCACAAATTAAAAAGCACCATCATCCTTATTTATTTCAATAGTTTTTGTCTTTGTTTGTTTAATTGGTACATTTGCGGCAATCGCAGCCACTGTTAATAAACTTTGAATTACTATGAAAAAACTCACACTCGCATTATTCATGCTTTTTGTCTTTTGCAATATCTCTTTTGCAAAACCAATACTTACTAAAAGCAAATACCTGATTGCAACACTATTAGATGGAGCTACAGGCACTGTAAGCCCCGGAACAAACACCTACCCGCTGGCCTATTATGCCGACCGCGATGCAGAATCTGCCACCGAGTCGGATTATTGGATTATTAAAGAGCAGGGGAGTAATGAATATACGTTTCAAAATGCCTCCACGCTCCAATACATCAGGCACGATAATACATCCACTTCAGATCGTACAGCGCTTGTTCTTACAGATGCTATCCAGGCCGATAAATCCACCTCTTTTACATTGGACCTGAAAGAATCCGCCAACTTATGTTATTACGTTATCCGCTCCGTTGTTAACCCCGAAAAAGTATGGAACAGAAGAGAAACGGCCTACGAAACAATTTTCCCGGTTGGCGTATTCACGGGTAGTGGTACCGCCAATGAATGTTTTATCCTATATGATTCGGAAGGCAATCCGGCCATTGATGATACTAAAACCGGCCCGGTACTTCCCTCTACAGACGTTAAGACCTTAGGCTCATTCACTAACTACGCCCATTGGCTTACTTTCGATGGTAAAACACCTGTGGTAGATACATCGGCAAAAGAATTCTATCTATCCGTTCCGGAAGGAAAAATCGGAACGGACGTAACTATGACCGTTAGCTATTCGCTGCTGGATGCCGCCTGTAAATTATATATAGACAACACAGAAATAAGCAGCGGCACTACCTGCAATTTTAGCAATGTGTCAGCAGCCAAAAGCTATCCTGTCGAAATTAGAAACGGAACAACCGTTGTGGCTTCGGGAACCATTCTGTTCAGTTGCCTCCCTTTGATTCAGATTTACTCTTCATCAGCAATCGGTACAGTCTATAATCTAACCCGTATTGCTGTCACCGAGCCAGACAAAACCGATACCACCGAAGTGATACTTTCGGATATTAAAACAAGAGGCGCCTATTCGAGTACGTTCCCCAAGAAATCGTATGCCCTGAAATTGAAGGATGTTGATGGAGTAACGTCCATAGACCGCTCCTTTTTAGGTTTGCGAAGCGACAATAATTGGATTCTGGATGCCATGTATGTAGATCCGGGTCGCATGAGGAACCGTGTATCCACCGACTTATGGAACGATTTTTCCACGCGACCTTACCATGCATCGTCCGAACCAATGATGATAAACGGAACCCGGGGCAGCTTTGTGGAAGTCTTCCTCAACGATTCGTACAACGGACTATATTGCATGACCGAGAAGGTGGACCGTAAGCAGTTGAAACTGAAAAAGCTAAAGTATTCGACAGACCTTACAACCGTGACCCAACGGGGAGGATTATACAAGGCGGACCAATGGAGCACTGGAACTTTGTTAGGGTATAATTTTCTGAACAGCGGTTTGCCTATGTACGACAACAACTCTGCGGTCTGGAGTGGATACGAAGCAAAATATCCAGACATGGACGACGGTGAACCAATTCAGTGGAAACCATTGTATGATGCCATTTATACATCCTCCTATCTCACAAACGATGCTACTTTCAGGGCTAATGTGGCAACATGCTACGATTTGCCGGTATTTTTGGATTACTACCTGTTTATCGAATTAATGCTGGCCAGCGACAATCACGGAAAGAATACTTACCTGTATGTTTACGATCAGACAGTGTCCTCAAAATTAAGTCTCGCACCCTGGGATCTGGACGGAACCTGGGGGAGAAGATGGGACGGTACAACCAATCTGACTGTGGCCAACCAGGATTTTGATAGCTTTATTACCACCTACGAGCATGCCCAAAATAATTTATTTCTCCGTTTACGAAGACTTAATCTGGATGGATATACTACAAAACTGAAAGATCGGTACAAGGAGTTGCGCGGATCCTTTTTTTCCTATTCCAGCCTGATGGAACGTTTCCGGAAGTATAACGATCTTTTCGATAAAAGCGGAGCCGCATCCCGCGAAAGGAAACGATGGAATATGGAAGACAATAGCACGGAAATAAATTACCTTTCAACCTGGATTACCGATCGTTTGAGCTACCTGGATAATCAGTACCTGGGCGGACAATACGTAGGTAATGCTGTTATCGATGTTTCGGCAAGCAAAATTAAGTTCGCCCCCAATCCGGTTCGCGATGTGCTGACTGTTTTCAATCTGACTGCCGGCGAAAAGGTACAGGTGATTTCTCTACAGGGAGATATTTTGATCCAAACTCAGTCCAATGGAGGAAACGTGGTTGTAAATATGAGCGGACTTGCTTCGGGCGTTTATTTAATCAAAGCAGGACAGGAAGTCTCCAAACTTATAAAAAAGTAAGCTAAGCACCATTTTGGTAGCCCCATAGACTATAGGGCTACCAAAATGGTGCTTACAACCGCTACTTACTTACCATACATTATCTATCAATTGCTGTTCAAATACTTTGTAAGGCTTTTCTAACGCGTTATCCTCCAGATGCTTCTGAAGGACTTTTCCAAAGGCCTCTTCGTCGTTCTTGTTAAAAGCACTTATCAAGTCGTTTTTCTTTTTGGGAAGCTTTCTTACTACGCCTTTTCTGTGTGCATGAGTAAATGCATTCATTATAACCTGTTTGTTTCTGCCATTGATGCGTAACAAAAATGAAAGTTCTCTTAAAGCCGCTTGGGGCAACATAAAGTCGGTTAATTTAAACAGGCATTTTAAATCGAATGTTCGACTAAACTGAACTTTATACAAATCACAAGCTTCCTCCTTTTTTGTTGATTTTAGGTGTCTTTCTGCTTGCAGATATACAATCAGGTTATTAGTGATGTTCTTTTTATCCAGCCTTGTAAGCAAAGCATTTATTTTATTGGATTCGGTATAGTGCAATAAAACAGCTTTGATTAGTAAACCGAAATCAGTTTTTGGCAGATCGGCAAGAATAGCCTGAATCTCTTCGTTTCGTTGTTTTGCCACTTTGTAAATGATGTTGTCTGTAACAAGCATCGTAAATACCTTCTCAATGAGTATCCAAACTTCTTCGTCGTTTGTCTTTAGTTTTAGTAAATCAAGGCAGTGATTAAAGAGAATCTGGCCAGCCTTTTCTATGTCGCCATTCCTGAATAACTGATCTGCCTGATCTGTTATAATAAGATCTGAAACAACAGCCTGACAGTTGTTCACGTTCTTCATAAATTCTACCACGTCTTCGTTTACAAACAGGCTTCTCTGCTGTAGGGGAGCTGTAAGGTA
This sequence comes from uncultured Macellibacteroides sp., assembly GCF_963667135.1. Lineage (NCBI taxonomy): Bacteria > Pseudomonadati > Bacteroidota > Bacteroidia > Bacteroidales > Porphyromonadaceae > Macellibacteroides > uncultured Macellibacteroides sp. The sequence continues at coordinate 3,021,848 of NZ_OY762974.1, forward strand.
AAGACCTTCCAAACTTCTCGAACGGCTAAGGGCCACGTAAACCTGACCGCTGGCGAACGACATATTTCGCAGGTCTACGCATACTTTATCGAACGTAAGTCCCTGACTTTTATGAACAGTAATAGCCCAAGCCAGACGGAGAGGGAATTGTTCGATGGATCCTTCTACCACAGACTCTATTTCTTGCTCGTCGGGCAGGAAGGTTTGTTTTACTTTCTCTGTTATTGCTTTCTCCAGCTTGTATTCATTTCCGTTTACCATTACCCGGATGGTGGATTCGGTCAGTTCCGAAACCTTTCCGATGCTTCCGTTTACCCATCGGTGCTTAGGGTCGTTTTTGGTAAACATAACCTGCGCACCCTCTTTCAGTATTAATTGTTCTTCAAAATCTTTCGGATTTATCTTCCCTTTAAGTATTGCCTGGTATGTATATCGTTTGCCCGGCAAGTTATCGAGATGAATTTTATTGGTTTCGAAAGCCGTGTTGTTACGAAAGGTGAGCATGATGATACCCTCGTCTATTACTTCCGAAATAGGAACGATTCTTTTTTTCAACCCGTCGAGATGCGATTGAGTTGTTTTGTTTTTTCGTATGGCATCGAGAATGGATAGAAAGCGCGCGTCTTTCTGACGGTAACATTTCTTAAACTCGATTTTGGGAATTGTGAACGTTTGAAAGATGTGAGCCCTGAAGAAAAAAGGTATACCCGGACCGTATATCTTTGCCAGCATCTCCTTGTCGTCGCCAGCAACTACGGGAGGCAGTTGATACAAGTCGCCCATAAATATTATTTGTTTGCCGCCAAAAGGGAGGTGCGATTGTATATTATTCCGCAGACAGGTATTCAGGGCATCCACTAAATCCGCACGAAGCATAGAGGCCTCGTCTATTACGATAACATCGCAAGCCAGAAGTAATTCCAGCTGGGTTTTTGGTAAATCCGTATTGATTCCTCTTGATATTACATCGAATGGAAAGCGGAAGAAGGAGTGGAGCGTTTCTCCCTGAATATTGATTGCCGCAATTCCCGTGGGGGCAAACAGCAAGAACTTTTTACGTGAATGTGCTTGAATATTCCGTATAAAGGTGCTTTTCCCGGTTCCGGCTTTTCCTGTAAGAAAGAAAGAGATGTTTGTTTTTTCAACAAGTTCCCAGGCCGATAATTGTTCTTTATTATCGGGATCGATAAATGAAGGTTTGTTCATCCTTTTTATATTTGGTTTTGATTAAAAAGCTTTATTTGATAGTGATATACAGTGTGGTAATCAGTGAATAGGTCTGATGGTTTTGGACTGATAGCTTTCTCGCAATAAAACGCTTCTTGAAAATTCTACTATTTAAGAATGCGAATATAGTTATTAATTTAACACTTCAACTATAAAAGTACTAATAAATTGCGAAATTTGTTGATATTCGGATTAAACACAATAGCCGGATATCGCGATTGAGTATGGACCACCTGCAATTTTGCCCCGGACTTTTCCCAGCCAAAGTGTTTAACGAAGACAGATTCCTGAAAAACAAATGAGTCATTTACCATTTATATCCAGTAAAGTAGCCCTATATCAATAGACTTCTATAACTTTGGGTACGAACAAGTATTCGTTTGACATATGGATACTTTGCGTTTGCGATATGAATATCTTTCGTTCAACATATCACAAATGCAAGTTATCCATATGTTAACTTTACCTTTGCGATATGGCAAACGAATACTTGTTCGTAGTCTTAGCGTTAGTTTACTTAATGCTTTCTTATACTTTATCGTTTAAAAGGTGCTAAATATAAGCTGATTGTGAATCCTTCTGCTGCGAAGAAGGTAGAGGACTCAGGCTCCGAAAGAATGGATAATACATGCTGCATGCCTGAAATTAAAAGGTGACAGGTGTGAGATCATTCGCATCTTTCACAAGCCATCTCTCACTCACTAAACCCTGATCAGTAAAGGGATCTGAAGCTTTTTGTGATAGATGACAGTTTAAAACGACAATAATTCGTTTTGGTTGGATATTGTTAGCGTCAACAAACAGCAAAGGAATTACTTTGCAAATTTTTAAAGGGATCTTTTATAAACAAAAAACTCCTGCAATCTTTGCGACTGCAGGAGTTTTATATTGTAATTGATTTAATTACTTAGCCAATGCTTGTTCGATTGATACTGCAACTGCAACAGTAGCACCTACCATTGGGTTGTTACCCATACCAAGGAATCCCATCATTTCTACGTGAGCAGGAACTGATGAAGAACCAGCGAACTGAGCGTCGCCGTGCATACGACCCATAGTGTCTGTCATACCGTAAGAAGCAGGACCTGCACCCATGTTGTCCGGGTGAAGTGTACGACCCGTACCACCACCTGATGCTACAGAGAAATACTTGTGTCCGTTTTCAATACATTCTTTCTTGTATGTACCTGCAACCGGGTGCTGGAAACGTGTTGGGTTGGTTGAGTTACCTGTGATGGATACGTCAACACCTTCGGAACGCATGATAGCTACACCTTCGCGTACATCGTCGGCTCCGTAACATTTAACTTTGGCACGAAGACCTGTAGAATAAGGAGTTTCCTTAACTACGGCAAGGTCGCCACTGTTATAGTCGAACTGAGTCTGAACATAAGTGAAACCGTTGATACGAGAGATAATCATAGCAGCGTCTTTTCCTAAACCGTTCAGGATTACGCGCAATGGTTCTTTACGTACCTTGTTTGCCATTTCGGCAATCTTGATAGCACCTTCGGCAGCTGCGAATGATTCGTGACCAGCAAGGAATGCGAAACATTTTGTTTCTTCGCGAAGCAAACGTGCACCCAGGTTACCGTGACCGATACCAACCTTACGGTCGTCGGCTACCGAACCTTTGATACAGAATGCCTGCAAACCGATACCGATAGCTTCGGAAGCGTCTGCTGCATTTTTGCAACCTTTCTTGATAGCGATAGCTGCACCTACAACATATGCCCAGGCAGCATTTTCGAAACAGATAGGTTGAGTTTCCTTACATGTTGTATAAGGATCGATACCAATAGCATCGCAGATAGCCTTTGCTTCGTCGATGTCTTTGATACCATATTGGTTTAATACCGCGTTGATGTTATCGATACGACGGTCATAACTTTCAAATAAAGCCATAATGATATTGTCTTTAAATTTTTTTACCTTGTTGTTTATTAGAAACTTGTAAGTTACTTTTTAATGTTTTTACTTACAAAGAATAAGGAGATAAGAAGGTTGATAATGATCACGCCTCCACAGCACGCCAGATAAAATGCCTTCCAGGGCGGTAGCACCAGATAACAGATTACAGAAGCAATCGCAATGATTGCAATCAGCCCGATGAGGACACGCTGTATTACCTTCCTATTCATTACGAGGATCGATGTATTTTACAGCTTCATTAAAACGACCGTAAGAGCCTTTCGCTTTTTCAAGCGCTTCATTGGCAGCAACACCTTTCTTCACCATTTCCATAAACTTGCCAAGGTGAACAAATTCGTAACCGATAACCTGGTCATCAGCATCCAAAGCCATGCGTGTGCAATAGCCTTCTGCCATTTCAAGGTAACGGGTTCCCTTTGCCAAAGTACCGTACATGGTACCTACCTGGCTGCGTAGTCCTTTACCAAGATCTTCAAGACCTGCGCCAATTGGCAGACCACCTTCCGAGAAAGCCGACTGTGTACGTCCGTAAACAATCTGCAGGAATAATTCGCGCATAGCTGTGTTGATAGCATCGCAAACTAAGTCTGTGTTCAACGCTTCAAGGATAGTCTTACCCGGAAGAATTTCGGATGCCATAGCTGCCGAGTGAGTCATACCTGAACAACCGATTGTTTCGATCAACGCTTCCTGGATGATTCCTTCTTTAACGTTAAGCGTCAGCTTACAGCTACCTTGTTGAGGTGCACACCAGCCGATACCGTGTGTTAATCCAGAAATGTCACTGATTTCTTTGGATCTAACCCATTTTCCTTCTTCAGGAATCGGAGCAGACTGATGGTTAGCCCCTTTTTTTACAACACACATCTGTTGTACTTCATGTGAATAAATCATAATCGCTAATTTATTATAATATAAGATAATTATAAATACCTTACGTAAGTGTTCTTAAGTTAGACGTGGCAAAAGTAGTTTTTTTTTCTGCATCATGCAATAAAAAAGGGAGGCTAAGCTCCCTTTTTTTGATTATTTTATCAGTTCTGCTAACTTGGCGTTTAATGCGTCGCCGTGCAGGTCTTTCGCAACGATTATTCCTTCTTTGTCGAACAACACTGTGTGAGGAATGCTGTTTACACCGTATAGGGCGGCTCCTTCGGAATCCCAGAACTTAAGATCGGACAATTGTTTCCATTCCATCTTCATCTCTTTTACTCCACCTAACCAGGCGTCTTTGTCTTTATCCAGCGATACGCCTACAATTTCGAAGCCTTTCTTGCTGTATTTCTTGTAAGTTTCTACCAATCCCGGCATTTCTTTGCGGCAGGGAGGACACCAGGATGCCCAGAAATCTACCAGCACGTACTTGCCCTGACCAACATATTCGGATAGCTTGTGCATGTTTCCTTCCATGTCTGCCATTTCGAAGTCGGTGAATTTCTGTCCTACTGCTACCTTTGCAAGGATATCCAGTCTGGCTATTACCCGGTCGATTCCCGGAACGGCCTTGAAGGTGGAGTCGGCTTTGGCAATGATTGCCTGTTGCATTGTTTCGCTCAGATAGGAGCTGAATGTACGGAATACAAAGGCTCCGGATAGTTTGGTGGCATTTGCTTCGGCATACTTTCCGGCCAGGTCGAGACGGCGGTTAAAGAGGGCTTCGGCTTTTGTTTCTACTTCGGCTTTTGCTTCTGTGCTAAGGCTGTCGTAGTTGCCAATACTGCTCGAAAAGGCTGTTTCTTCTACCTGAATTTTTTCCATCTCATTCACAAATCCTTGTATGGCGTCATTTTCGGGCGAACCGGCAATGGTGGATATGGTGTCGAGTGTAACTGTAAGGGGTGCGTTTTCGAGAACCAGCACTGCCGAGTAAGGACGGTTCTGTCCGGGACCGGTTTCGCGGGGTGATATCGCTTCCATGGCTTCGGGTGCGAAGCGCAATACACGTAGTTCGGGGGTTGCCTGCTCTCCTTTGAAAAGGAAAGCGCCTTTATCCACTAATGCACTGTCTACCGGGGCGGCGTCGCGCTTGCCGAATTCATACATGTATACATACTTACCGTTAAAATCGGCTCCGGAAACTTTGCCGGTAAGCTGATAGCCTGGTTTAGTGCTGCAACCCATAAGGATGACAGCTGATGCGGCTAAGTAAAGAAATTTTCTCATATACGTTGTTTTTAATAAATAAGTGGTTAAACTTAACTATGCGAAGATAAAGCATTCGTTGGATGATTCGAATAGTTTAGGCTTAAAAAGATTTAAGAACTAAATAATTGTTCTGTATGCTTGCCCCTGCGCTTTCGTATTTCAATAAATAGTGCGATATTTGCATCGTATTTATACAGACATGCAAGAACTGCTAACTGTTATATAGTTGACGATTCAAACGATAAGTTTCTAAATAAATCAGATTAAGAAATGACAAAAAGTGCATTACAAATTGCAAGAGCAGCTTACCAACCAAAGGTGCCTGCTGCATTGAAAGGTGCTGTTAAGGCCGTAGAAGGCGCTTACACACAGTCGGTAGCCGATCAGGACGAGGTTAAGAAGTTATTCCCCAATACCTATGGTATGCCTGTGGTTACTTTCGAAAAGAGCAACAGTGCAAAAGCGATGCCTGCCATTAACGCAGGTGTAATTCTTTCCGGCGGACAAGCTCCGGGCGGACACAATGTGATTGCCGGTATCTTCGACGGGTTAAAGGCGTTGAACAAAGATTCTCGTCTGTTCGGATTCATTTTGGGTCCTGGTGGTTTGGTAGACCATAATTATATGGAGCTTACTGCCGAAATTATCGACGAATACCGTAACACTGGTGGTTTTGATATGATCGGTTCTGGTCGTACAAAGCTTGAAACAAAAGAACAATTCGATAAGGGTCTCGAAATCCTTAAGGAACTTGATATTAAGGCGCTGGTTATTATTGGTGGCGACGATTCAAATACGAACGCTTGCGTTTTGGCCGAATACTACAAGTCAATCGAATCGGGTGTACAGGTAATTGGTTGTCCGAAGACTATCGACGGCGACCTTAAGAACGAACAGATTGAAACTTCTTTTGGTTTCGATACTGCTTGTAAGGTATATTCTGAAGTTATCGGTAACATTCAACGTGACTGTAACTCTGCCCGTAAATACTGGCACTTCATTAAGTTGATGGGTCGCTCGGCTTCTCACATCGCTCTTGAATGTGCTTTGCAGACTCAGCCTAATGTTTGTATCATCTCTGAAGAGGTTGAATCTAAAAACCTGTCGTTGGATGATGTAATCAACCAGGTTGCTGAGGTAGTTGCCAAGCGTGCTGCTAACGGTGATAACTTTGGTACAGTTTTGATTCCTGAAGGTTTGGTAGAATTTATCCCTGCTATGAAGCGTCTGATCGCCGAATTGAGCGACTTCCTTGCTCATCACGAAGATGAATTCAAATTGATCAAGCGTTCTGAACAACGTAACTATATTGTAAGTAAGCTTACAAAAGAAAACGCTGATATCTATGCAAGTCTTCCCGAAGGTGTTGCCCGTCAGCTTACTCTTGACCGCGACCCACACGGAAACGTTCAGGTTTCTTTGATCGAAACAGAAAAGTTGCTTGCCGAAATGGTAGGTACTCGTTTGGCAGAATGGAAGAAAGAGGGTAAGTATGTAGGTAAATTCTCCACACAGGTTCACTTCTTCGGTTACGAAGGTCGTTGCGCTGCTCCTTCTAACTACGATGCTGACTACTGCTACTCTTTGGGTTATACCGCTTCTTGTCTGATTGCTTCGGGCAAGACTGGTTACATGTCGTCTGTACGTAATACTACCGCTCCTGCTGCTCAGTGGATTGCTGGTGGTGTGCCTATTACCATGATGATGAACATGGAAAAACGTCACGGCGAAATGAAGCCGGTTATCCAAAAGGCTTTGGTTAAGCTTGATGGTGCTCCTTTCAATGCTTTTGCTGCAAAACGCGAAGGTTGGGCAATGACTACGGATTACGTTTATCCGGGTCCTATCCAATACTTTGGTCCTACTGAAGTATGCGACGAGCCTACAAAAACATTGCAATTGGAATTGGCTAAGTAATTTGCCATACCTTTATAAAAGTAAAAGGGCTTCCCAAACGGGAAGCCCTTTCTTGTTGCATATATAACGGTTTACTTTTTAATGAACCGCATGGTACGGGGTTGTTCTCCTTTCGTCTTACTGTTGAGGAGGTAATGTCCCGGGGACAGGTTGTGCAAAGAGAGGGTATGCACGCCTGGTTTTGCTGCATCGTATGTCTGCAGACATCTGCCTGCAAGGTCGTACAACTGCAGTTGGGCGGCTTTGGTTGTCTTTATATAAAGCACTTCGCCGGCAGGGTTGGGGTAGAGCTGCGGCGTATCTGCTTCGAGCGTTTCTAAAGCTGTTTGCAGTGTGCCTTCCAGTACTACTGTCTGCACCGACAGCGGGGGTAGGGTGAGGGTAACCGTTCCTTCCACCGGGGTTACAAATGTTTGCTGCATCGCATTGTTACCGGCCGATACAAAAGTCTCTGTCTGCTGAGGCAGGTTGCTGATGCTGCAGACAGGATGAGGCTTGGCGGAGGGGGTAAAGGTTCCCGTGTTGATGGAAATACTTTTGCTTGCTGTTTGCGAACGATTTACCAACTGAACAGTCATCGAATCGCCGGTGCTGTTGATGGTTGCGTAAGCAGATACCAGTTCTTCATTCGTTGAAGTTGCCGGTATGCTAATGGCATGATTGTATTTTGTGTTGAGGTGTAATACCTCGTACATACCCGGTTTCCAGTCCCATGGACTAAAGAGAGTTACCCCGTGTTTCATGAATTCGCCCAATTGAGAGGCGTACCAGCAGGCGGTTAGGTTGGCATTGGTGGTATTGATGCCTGTTTCGCTTAACCCCAGACCGATGCCATGGTTTTCGCCGAAATAGGTGGTAAGCCACTGATTGCAACGGGCAAAGATATATTCGCGGGTCAACGTGTTATCCCAACCTCCGTTCATAGTCTTGATTCCGTTAGCTCCGGGATATACGTAGGTCTCGTCGAAAAACACTCTGTGCAGCTGCAAGATATCTGTCGCATTGGTTTCGGATGGGTAAAAGTGAATACACAGAACATCCAGCAGGCGGATGCCGGTGGCCTTTTGTTCTTCTGCGCATCGTTTGATAAAATATTCCAGCCAGCAGTAGTGCTTTCCGTCAATTTTTGTATCCTGAGCGTATTTAAACCACTGCCATTCGTTGGCTGTAACCGGTCCCACAAGCTGAATGGCTGGATCGGCCTGCCGGGCTTTTTTGGCTACTTCAAAGTAACGTTGCATAAATTCCTCGGCGGAGCATTGCACCGGCATCACATCGTCGTGAGTTCCATTCCATATTTCGGGCTCGTTGTCCATGCTCCAGAAACGGGTTTGTTCCTTTTTTATGCCTTTGGTTTTGTACCAGTAATCCAGAATAGCTACCGTCGAATCGGCTGTCCAGTTCTGAAGATACATGCTGGTGTCTCCTTCTTTGGTTGCCTTGCTTCCTCCCGTAGAGTTAGGCGTACCTCCGCCTGCCAGGTTCTGGCTTACTCCGCTCCACCAGGCTGCCTTGTTGTAGGTCCAGTCGTTAAAGTTATGGGATGTATTGTCTGCCACCTTACCAAGAAGCTGGAATCCCCACATGGTTTGTACCCCGGGAAGGCGCTCCTGAAGCGACTCCATGGCATAGTCCCAGTCCGATTCGTATACATTATTATACCAGTCCGGGTGACTCGTTATTTTTTTCCGCCAGTTATATTTGGAAAGGTTATTGCCTCCGCACGAACGGATCAGGGTAACGCCGGCATCTTCGTTTTGCAGCCACACAGCTTCTGTTACGGGTTGATCGGGGTGCGTGGACATTACATTGTTCTTTCCGTAAATGTAGGGGGAAACCGGAGTGCGTGCTCCGTTGGGTTGAATAGTAATAAGCACATCAGGCTGTGCCCATGTCATGGTAAAGGGCAATAAAAAGATTGCCCAAATGGATTTTCTCATTTGTACAGAATTCGTTCTTAAATGGTTTTTACTCGATGCAAATCTATTATAATTCTCCGAATAATTACGTATCTTTGACTCGGATAAACAAATTAAACCCATTGCTATGTTCTCAGGAATTATTGAAGAAGCAGCACAGGTTGTTGCATTGCAGACGGATAAGGGAAACTTGCACATTACAATGAAGTGCTCGTTTGTGAATGAATTGAAAATAGACCAAAGTGTGGCGCATAACGGTGTTTGTCTTACTGTAGTAAGTAAAACAGCCGATACCTATACGGTAACAGCTATAAAGGAAACCCTTGAACGGTCCAATCTGGGAAAGTTTAAGATTGGAGATAAGGTGAATCTGGAGCGCAGCATGATTATGAACGGCCGTTTGGACGGACATATTGTTCAGGGTCATGTGGATCAGACGGCTGTTTGCACCGATGTTAAAGAAGCGGATGGCAGCTGGTATTATACATTCGAATATGCTTTCGACAAGGAGATGGCTCAACAAGGTTATATGACTGTCGAAAAGGGTTCGGTTTGTGTTAATGGCGTGAGTCTTACGGTTTGCAACTCGAAGGTAAATAGTTTTCAGGTGGCTATCATTCCTTATACACACGATTTTACGAACTTCGGACAAATTGTAAAGGGTACCGTGGTAAACCTTGAATTTGATATTGTAGGAAAGTACATCAGTAAGATGATGCAGTTTAAATAAAAAGCAATCATGAAAGATTTTCTTTCCCTGGCTTCGCAACGTCAGAGTGACCGAGCTTTCGATGCTGATCGTCCCGTTGAAAAAGAAAAGCTGGAACGTATGCTTGAGGCGGGCCGTCTGGCTCCGTCGGCATGTAATTCGCAGCCCTGGCATTTTATAGTGGTAGATGATCCGGAGCTTAAAAACAAGGTGGCAGATGCTACGTCGGGCAAGGTAGTTGGTTTCAATCATTTTACTAAGCAGGCGCCGGTGCATATTCTGATTGTGGAAGAGAAAGTAAATTTCACATCGGCTTTTGGCAGCTTTGTAAAGGACAAGAAGTTTGCTCATATGGATATCGGTATAGCAGCCGCTCATATTTGCCTGGCTGCAGAAGACGAAGGTCTTGGTACTTGTATCGTTGGCTGGTTTAATGAAAGCAAGGTGCGTAAGCTGCTTAATATCCCATCGGGTAAGCGGGTACTGCTTGATATAATAGTAGGATACTCTACCCAGCCCGACAGACCAAAGATACGTAAGGAGAAAGATAAAGTTATAACATTCAACTCATACGAATAAAAGAAAGGACGGGCATTTTATCCGTCCTTTCTTTTTAACGGTTAAATGTGGCTAAGTTTTTTCTGTAAACAAATAAAAAGAGTAATTTTGATCCCCCAAACGATTTTATAATGGCAGAGAATAATAAGAATACAGGAAGAGGAAAGCAGAAAACAGTCGTCATTCCCGATATGGGACGTTTACAACCTCAGGCTAAAGAACTTGAAGAGGCTGTACTTGGCGCATTGATGCTGGAGAAGGATGCTTATTCTATCATCAGTGAGATTCTGAAACCGGAATGTTTCTATGAGAAGTCGCACGAAATGATTTTTTCTGCTATTGTAGACTTAGTTGCCAGTCAGCGTCCGGTGGATATGCTTACGGTTACCGAACAGCTTAAGAAACGCGGTGAGCTTGATTTGGTTGGCGGTCCGTATTATATCTCTCAGCTTACCAGTAAGGTGGCTAGTAGTGCGCATATCGAATACCATGCCCGTATTATAGCCCAGAAATACCTGGCCCGCGAATTGATTACCTTTACCGCTCAGGTACAGGGAAAAGCATTCGATGAAACGATCGATGTGGAAGATCTGATGCAGGAAGCTGAAGGAAAACTGTTCGAGATCTCCCAGAGGAATGTAAAGAAGGATGTTACCCAGATTAATCCGGTTATTAAAGAGGCTATGGAAATGCTTCAGAAGGCAGCTAACCAGAAAGAAGGGTTAAGCGGACTTCGTACCGGTTTCAATGCCCTCGACAAGATTACTTCGGGTTGGCAGAATTCCGACCTTGTTATTATTGCTGCACGTCCTGCCATGGGTAAAACGGCGTTCGTCCTTTCCATGGCTAAAAACATGGCTGTGAACTTCAATATTCCTTGTGCCGTGTTCTCTCTTGAAATGAGCAACGTTCAGCTGGTAAATCGTATGATTGTGAATGTTTGCGAAATACCGGGTGAAAAGATTAAGAGTGGTCGTTTGGAAAGTTATGAGTGGGAGCAGCTCGACTTTAAGATAAAGGAGTTGTATGATGCCCCGGTATATATTGACGATACCCCTAGTTTGTCAGTTTTTGAACTTCGTACCAAAGCCCGCCGTCTGGTTCGCGAGCATGGTGTAAAGATTCTTATCATTGACTACCTTCAGCTGATGAATGCGAGCGGTATGGCCTTCGGTAGCCGCGAACAGGAAGTAAGTATGATATCCCGGTCTCTGAAGGGATTGGCCAAAGAATTGAATATTCCTATTATCGCCTTGTCTCAGTTGAACCGTGGTGTGGAAAACCGTCAGGGTGCCGAAGGAAAGCGCCCGCAGCTAGCCGACTTGCGTGAGTCCGGAGCCATCGAGCAGGATGCGGACATGGTTTGTTTTATCCACCGTCCGGAGTATTATAAGATTACGGAAGATGAACGGGGTAATTCTCTGATTGGATTAGCCGAAATTATTGTTGCCAAGCATCGTAACGGTGCAACGGGTGATGTTCGTCTTCGATTCAAGAGCGAGTTTGCCAAGTTTATGAATGTAGATGAGGATGTAGCCATACGTGAGTTTAGTTCAGGGATGAACGGCGATACGGGTATTCCTCCGATTCCTGCCGCAGGCAATGATTTTCTTTCTGCCGGCGTAAGTAACGAAATGCCTTTCTGATTTTTTTTCTTGCTATGTAACATATGAGACTATTTATTGTTTTTCATTGCATTTACTTTGTATTATAATAAACTGCTAAAGTAAAAGAAAGATGAAAGATTATAAGCAAATGTCTGTAGGCCAGATTGTGGCCGATCGTTTTGAGAATGCCTCCGTATTTAAGAAATATGGAATCGACTTTTGTTGCGGTGGTGAAATCTCTTTCATCAGAGCATGCGAAAAAGTGAACGTAAGCATGGATATGCTGATTGAAGAGATGGAACAAACTTCGTCATCTACATCCGAAAGCATTGATTTCAAGAGCTGGCCATTGGATTTGTTGGTCGACTATGTATTAAAGATTCATCATAGAGGTATCCGTGAGAAGGGTCCTCAGATTATGGAATTACTAAATAAAGTTGTGCAGGTGCATGGCGACAATCATCCTGAGCTATTGGAGGTGAAGACGCATTTCTATGAATCGCTGGTCGACCTGGGACAGCATCTCGAAAAAGAAGAGCAGGTTTTATTTCCCTATATATATGAAATGGCAGAGGCGCAGTTAAATAACAAGCCGGTGGAAGAATTCCACTGTGGCAGTGTGCAATATCCGATCTCTGCTATGATGGGCGAACATGATGCAGAAGGCGAAAGATACCGGTTGATTTCTGAGCTGACCAACGGATATACAGCTCCGGCGGATGCCTGTGGAAGCTACAGACTTGTACTGAATATGCTACAGGAGTTTGAACATAATCTGCATACACATATTCATGTGGAAAACAACATTATTTTCCCAAGAGCAATCGAACTGGAAAAAGGTTTTTAAATATAAAAGGGTGGTTCTATTTAACGGCTGAGTCTTCTTCAGTTGCTGGATTGTCTTTCTCCAACAGTTTTTTATAGGATATATCCACCCCAAAAGCACCTAGCGGGGCTGTGATTAATATTGCAAGTACAGCCACAGTTAGCACAATCTTGCCACAGGATAGCCCCAGGGCAAGCGGAATAGATCCGATGGCTGCCTGTACGGTAGCTTTGGGCATATAGGCAATCATACAGAATACCCGTTCCTTTTTGGTAAGCGGTGTTTTCAGCAAGCTTACATATACTCCTGCAAGTCTGAATATCATGACGCCGAAGATTAGTAAAACCGCTGCGAATCCTGCAGCTACGGCATACTTAATATCTACTGTAGCACCAACGAGTACAAATAAAAGAATCTCTGCTCCAACCCAAAGTTTGTTGAACTTGGCAGACAAGCGCTTAGCCAATATGTCATAGGTTTTTAAGAGCGTTGCACTCATACCCATCACTGCCAGTAATCCTGAAACAGGCAGTGTTCCTTTTAATAGCTTTTCCATGGCAACAAGTAAAAAGGAAATACTTAACAGAATGAGTACCTTAACGGAGTCGCGCATATGAAAGCGCTTGAAGTAGATGCTGAGAACCAATCCCAGCAAAATGCCTGCGGCTAGTCCCGTTACAATGGCTATGGGTATCTGTAAAAAGCTTGCCGAAGATACTTCACCCCCCGAAAGCAATCCGGTAAAGGCCGTAAACAACACAATAACAAAAACATCGTCTACCGATGCCCCGGCCATTATCAGCTGAGGAATGCTTTTTTTTGTCCCGATCTTGTTTTCCATCAGGAAAAGCATTTTGGGTACGATTACGGCAGGAGATACAGCAGCTATTACAGTACCCATCAAGGCTGCTTCCAATACAGAAATACCCAACAGAGAAGGGGCAAGCAGCACCATCCCTGCAATTTCAAAGCAGGCAGGAACAAAGCACATCAGCAAAGCCGGTCGCCCTACTTTCTTCAGATCATCCAGATCCAAAGCAAGTCCGGCGCGCGTAAGGATAATAACCAGAGCAAGCTGACGTAAATCGGCAGATATGGATAAGATGGATGGATCAAGTAAATTTAAAGCATAAGGACCCAGGATAATCCCGGTAAATAACATTCCCAATAAGGCCGGGAGTCTTAATTTGTTGAATATATATCCCAGGGATAAACCCAGAAGAAAAATATAAGCTAAGCTTGTCAACATAACAGATATTTGTTTTATTAAGAAGTAGGGTAGGTATCATCAGCCTTTGAAGGCAGTTCAGGGCAGATCCCATTGCCAGATTTTCTGCAAATGTAAACGTATTTTTTGACGAGACAAACTAGTTGGGCTAATTAAAATACTATCTTTGCGAAAACAAGTATTTCATTTGAATTTATAACAATGATGAAGATTGATGTATGTTTTACTCCGGCTTTGTATCCCTTTTACCATGTTCCTGATGCTGTTGTGGTAGTAGTTGATATTTTTCGGGCAACCACAACCATGTGTGCTGCTTTCGAAAATGGGGTTCACAGCATGCGTCCGGTCGCTACACTAGGTGAAGCACGTGCCTATAAGTGGCAGGGTTGGCTGGTTGGAGCTGAGCGTAATGTGAAACGTTGTGAATTTGCCGATTTCGGGAATTCGCCATTTGACTATCCGACAGAAAAGGTATTGGGGAAAAAGATTGTATTTACAACTACAAATGGTACGCGTGCTATTACTACAGCCTCGGAAGCCTATCGGGTTGCCGTAGGGGCCTTTAGTAATCTGACTGCCGTTACCAGATATTGCCTCCACCATAAAAGAAATGTAGTAGTACTATGCGCCGGCTATAACGACCGGTTTAATATAGAGGATTCTCTTTTTGGAGGAGCACTTGTATCCTTGCTGCTTGAAACGGGAGAATATGAAACGGCTTCGGATTCTGCCGTTGTGGCTTACGAAATGTGGCAACATCAAAAAGACGATTTGATAGGATTTATCAACCGTTCCGACCATATCTGGCGTTTACGTGCCAACGGTCTTGAAGATTCGGTTCCGTATTGCCTTACGCTGGATACGACAGAAAAGGTGCCCGAACTTGTCATGTTAGGCGGTGTACTGGAACTTTTTCCGGCTTCTTTTTGATATTCTGTGTTTTTTGTCTATCTTTATTTTGTTAACAGTATAACAGCAACCTTATGATGAATGCAACAACAGGTAAAATTCGTTTTGGAGTGGTAGGTACCAATTTTATTTCTGACTGGGTAATTGCCGGCGGAAAGCAAGACAGCCGGTTTGAACTGGTTGCGGTTTGTTCCCGTAAAGAGGAAACCGGTGTTGCTTTTGCAAAGAAGCATGGTATTCCATATACCTTTACCTCCCTCGAAGAGATGGTTACCGGTTCGCTGATCGATGCTGTTTACATTGCTTCACCCAATTACAAACACGCAGAACAAGCAATCTTGTGCATGCGCCATGGCAAACATGTGCTCTGCGAGAAAGCATTCGCATCCAATACACGTGAAGCTCAACAAATGGTTTCTGTAGCCAGAAGTCATAACGTGGTTTTGATGGAGGCGATGAAGCCTACACTTACTCCTAATTTTCTTGCGGTTAAAAGTAACTTATCTAAGCTAGGTACAATCAGACGTTACTTTTCCTGCTACTGCCAATACTCTTCACGTTACGATAAATTTAAGGATGGGGTAGTACTGAATGCCTTTAAACCGGAGTTATCCAACGGAGCACTGGTTGACATAGGTGTGTACACTATTTATCCCATGGTAGTTTTGTTTGGACGGCCCAAATCGGTTACTGCCAGCGGAGTCAAGTTGTCGTCCGGAGTAGACGGACAAGGAGTGGTGAATTTTGAGTATGAAGGAATGAATGCGACTGTACTTTATTCCAAAATAGCCAATTCGGCTCTTCCTACAGAAATACAAGGAGAGGAAGGAAATATTACCCTCGATCGGATAAACATTATCGGAGATGTAACACTTTCTTATCGTTCCGGAAACAATGAAATACTCACACAACCCGATCTGAAAGACGATTATTATTATGAAATAGCCGAATTTATTAATGTAATATCTTCCGGCAAGCTCGAATCGGACATCAATAGTCATGCACATACCCTTATCACTATGGAGATTATGGATGAGATTCGTCGTCAACTTGGCGTAGTTTATCCTGCCGATCGGAAAAGATAATCATTCTGCCTTGTAACAGATTCGTCATATCATGTAATGTAAACGTCTTATTTGTTTCGTGTAATGTGACAGATATTACACATAACTGAAATATTGCTCTCTTACTTTTGCATCGTAATCAAATTGGATGATGTAAAGTATGAAGACGATACGTAACAGACTAATCTTACTCCTTTTCGGAGTTCTTCTTTCTCTTTCTATCTACGCGCAGACAGGCGTCATTTGCGGAAATGTTTCGGATGGCAAGTTAAACGAACCTCTTATCGGGGCCTCGGTAGTAATCGGAGGAACCACTACGGGCGTTGTTACCGATCTGGATGGAAATTTCCGTATCGAAAATGTTTCACCTGGGACTTATTCTCTTTCTGTTTCCTATGTGTCGTATCAGACACAGGTTATTCCTTCTGTTAAGGTTATTTCCCGACAGGAAGCAGTTGTTAATGTGCAACTGTCTGATGCAAACCTACAGTTGCAAAATGTGGTGGTTGTAGCACAACGTAAGCTGGGAACAGAAATGGCTGTACTAAATACGGTGCGCAATAGCTTGCCCGTGGTAAACGGAATTTCTGCACAACAGATAGCAAAGACGCAGGATAGTGATGCCGCTGAGGTATTGAGACGAATTCCCGGTATAACCATTATCGACGATCGTTTTATCGTAGTTCGGGGACTGGCTCAGCGCTATAACAGTGTTTGGCTTAACAATGCAACAACTCCTTCGAGCGAAACCGATAGCAGGGCTTTTTCTTTTGATGTGCTTCCCTCTTCTTTAATTGATAATATGATGGTTTATAAATCGCCTTCGCCAGAATTACCCGCCGATTTTGCCGGTGGATTTGTGCGGGTGATGACTAAAAATATTCCTGAAGGGAATAGCTACTCGTTTAATTACCAGGCTGGGTTTAATACCAATGCCTCTTTTAAAACCTTTAAACTGACCAATAGAAGCAGTGCCGATTACTTCGGATTTGGTGCCGGAGGCCGTATGCTGCCAGGCAATGCTCCTTCACATTTAAATGATGTTTCAACTCAGGAGGCTGCTTCCTTTACAAAGCAAATTAACGAACGTTGGGGCATTAAGACTTTTACGGCAATACCGGAACAGAAGCTTTCTTTCTCTATGACCCGCAGCTTTAATGTTGGCGATTATAAAATCGGAAATGTTACTTCGCTGAATTACAGCACGGCTTACGATTATAACGAAATGGAAAACAACCGCTATCAGTCGTACGATATGGTAAACAAAACATCTCGTTACGACAACCACTACAACGATGTCGCTTATAAGAATACAACTAAGTTGGGTGCTCTGTTTAACTGGTCGCTGTTAGCTGGAAACAATAAATATGAGTTTCGTAATTTCTTTAACCAACGAGGAACGGCTTCACTGGTTCAACGCGAAGGAACCGACTATTATTCGGATCTGGATGTTCGTTATTGGGAGTCATTGTATACCGGCCGAACTACCTATAGCGGTCAGCTTAGCGGAGAACATAAGCTGAAAGAGGAGATAAATAAGCTGGACTGGACTTTGGGTTATAGTTATGCAAATTACAATGAACCCGACCGGAAGGATGTGTATTCCAAACTGAACCCCGAGGGGAGCGCACTTCCATACCGTGTGGACGAAGCAAAGCGTTACTACCAGGAGCTGGACGATAATGGATTTTCGGCAGGGACAAACTATGAGCATAAATTGCTGGTGAACGAAATGTTTACCCCTGTACTTAATGCCGGTCTGTATGGCGAGTACAAGACCCGCGATTTTGCAGCCCGCCGTTTTAGTTATAATATGCTTGGAAATGGCTACGACCGGAATGCGGACTGGGAATACAATCATCTTTTTGCCGATGTAAATATCAGTGCGGATAAGATTTATATGATTGAAAATACGAATAAGAGTGATTCATATACATCCGATAATTTACTGGGAGCCGGTTATGTATCAGCTAAACTGAACTATGGCGAGAAACTTAACGCCAATGTTGGAGTACGTATGGAATACTATAGGTTACAGCTAGACGGCTTCGAAGCGGATGGTATTAAACCGGTAAATCTGGATCAGAGTACAACCGACCTGTTTCCCTCTCTTAATATAAGTTATAGTTTCAATGAAAAGCATCAGCTGCGTATGGCCTACGGCCGTTCGGTTAACAGGGCCGAGTTCCGCGAGATTGTTCCTTATGTATACTACGATTTCGAACGTTTTGCCAATATATCCGGTAACGCGGAGCTGAAGAATGCCTACGCCAATAACGTAGATGTTCGGTACGAATTTTATCCTTCGGCTGGCGAAACAGTAACACTGGGTGGTTTCTATAAAGGATTTAATAATCCGATAGAGCAGACGTATCACGAGGCAGGTTCGGGCGTGCAGTATACATTCCAGAATGCCGACCGTGCAGAAGCACTTGGGGTAGAACTGGATATAAAAAAGCAGCTTGATTTTATAGGTCTTAAGAACTTGAACTTTGTATTTAACGGAGCGTTGATTCATAGTAAAGTATATTTTGCAGAAGGCTCGTTCGAGCGTAACCGTCCAATGCAGGGACAGTCTCCTTACCTTATTAATACAGGACTGTTTTATCAGAACGATAATTCCGGATTATCGGCTTCGGTATTGTATAATCGGATTGGAAAGCGTATCGAGACAGTGGGTATTCCAAAGCAGAATCCCAATGATGATATTCCTGATGTATATGAGATGCCCCGCAATTCGCTTGATCTGAGCTTTTCGAAGAAGATTGGCGAGCATGTGGAAATAAAGGGTGGAGTGAAAGATTTGCTTAATGCAAAGACTACCTATAAACAATTTCTTGATATCTCCGATCAGGCAGGTAATACCGAAACGGTAGAACAACTTATAAGATCGTTCAGCCCGGGAGTTACCATGAATGTAGGTGTTACAGTTAAATTTTAAAATGATTTTATTATACGAACTAAATTAGTTTATTATTATGAACAGATTTTTATTAAAAGGATTGGCTTCTGTATGTATGGTGGCCGCTTTACTTGGAAATGTTTCGTGTAGTGATTCGGATAACGATCCAATCAGTGTGGGTGTTACCAGTGTTAAGCTGGACAAAGAGACAGTTGCTGTTAAGCCCAACGGAGAAGTTACCCTGGTTGCAACCGTTTCGCCGGCGGATGCAGCAAACAAGGCAGTAAACTGGTCTTCGTCCAATGTAAGTGTTGTATCAGTAGATAACGCGGGTAAGATAAAGGCGCTTGCCGAAGGGGAAGCTACAGTAACTGTAACAACCGTTGATGGTTCATTTACGGCAGCTACAAAAGTAACAGTAGATATAAATGCCGGCGAGACCGGTAAGGCTGTGGTCCTTCAGGGCGATATAACCACCAACACAACCCTTCGCAGCATTGACCAGAACTTGTTAAGTGGATTTGTATATGTAACCAATGGGGTTACTTTAACCATTCAGCCGGGTACTGTTATTAAGGGCCAAAAGAGCTCCAAGGGTACGTTGATTATCGAACCGGGTGGTAAGATTATAGCCGAAGGTACTGCAAAAGAACCGATCGTATTTACTTCAGATCAGCCTAAGGGTTCACGTAATTATGGCGACTGGGGTGGAATTGTTTTGACTGGTAATGCACCGGTTAATCCTACCAGCAAACCGCAGATCGAAGGTGGTCCTCGCACAACCTATGGCGGTACTGTTGCCAATGATAATTCAGGTATCCTGAAGTATGTACGTATTGAATTCCCCGGATTCCCATTGGAACCTAACAAGGAGCTCAATGGATTAACTATGGGTGGAGTAGGTAATGGCACTACAATCGAATATGTACAGGTATCTTATTGCGGCGACGACTCGTACGAGTGGTTTGGTGGTAACGTAAATGCTAAGCACCTTATTGCTTACAAAGGTTGGGACGACGAGTTTGATACGGATTATGGTTACCAGGGTAAACTTCAGTTCCTGCTTGGTGTTCGCGACCGCGATAAGGCAGATACATCAAAATCTAATGGATTCGAATCAGACAACGATGCTTCAGGTTCGGGTAACGCACCTCTTACAAACCCAATTTTCTCTAACGTGACTCTTGTTGGTCCGTTATACGGAAATTCTGTTGGTAAGGCCGATGCAGAGATTCTTTACACTACAGGCGATGCTTCCAACGGAGCCAAAGGCGGTCAGTTCCAATGTGCTATGCATATCCGTCGCAACTCGGCTCTTAATGTGTACAACTCTGTGTTTACTGGATGGCCTTACGGATTGTTCCTTGATAAAGCCAATGCCGGTGCGGTAGTGAAGAATGTAGTTTTCGCAGGTATGTGGAAGGAAGCCAAGGATGATGCAAGTGCTGCTTACTTCCTGACTGCAGGTTTGGGTAATAGCTCTTTTGCTTCAACAAACGATGTTATAAAGACTAACGGCCTTTATTCTTCTGTTGATGCAACCAAGGTTACTGGTGCAAGCTTTACCGATGCAGCAATCAGCGACTCGTTCTTCTCTAAGGTTACTTACAAGGGTGCATTCGACGGAACAACCGACTGGACTTCAGGTTGGGCTAACTGGGATCCTCAGAATACAGATTATTAATTGAAGCAATAACTTAGAGCAGTTGGCAGCAGTGTCTTATTTAAGACATCGCACCACCTGCTCTTCGCTAATTAAACAAATAAGGTTATAGATGCCTTACGCATAAAATATGATAAAGAATTTAATGATAACATCTGCCTTGCTGATAGGAGGTCCTACCTGTGCTTTTGCTCAGGATTTGATCTTAAATGAAGGTCAGTATTATACCGACGAAACGCAAACTACGTTGTATTCGGGTAGATATACCGAATTCTATGAAGATGGCATGCTTAAAATGGAGCTACAGTTGGAAGATGGAAGGCCGCAGGGAACCTATGTAGTCTATTACCCCGATGGGAAAATAGCCGAGGTAAGGGCTTACTACAAAGGTCAGTTTCATGGAACATGGCGTACCTATAATGAGGCCGGCGATTTAGTTGCCGAAGCAAATTACAAAGACGGATTAAAGGATGGACCCTGGAAAGTATGGAATGATCATGGAGTTTTACGCTTCGAGATGTTCTACGATAAAGGACACAAGTCCGGTATTTGGAGAACCTGGGATGACGAAGGGAATCTGTTAACCGAACAAAAGCAGGAGTAAGGCGAAGATAGGTATTATCTAAGCCGTAAATAGGTATAACTTAAGACTGCTTCTCGTAACTTTTATATCGTGCGCCCATGGGGGTAAAAAAATACGCTCATGGGCGTATTTTTTTACCCCCATGGGCGCACGACGCAAAGATTATAATGTCCGACCTTAACTATGGTTTATTTCTACCTTAAGATAAGTATAGTTACTTGTTATCTGTATCGAAGTCGAATTCAAAATCAAAGTCATCTAAGGCATCCGGACCGGCAAATTGTTCCAGCTCTCTGCGGTCTTTCTTGGTTGGTCTGCCTAGTCCCTTGGCCCGGTCTACAAATCCGGAGATGCGGTTAAGCTCGAGAATTTCGTATTGATCGGCTGTTGTTACATTTTCGAGAAACTGAGGAACCAGCTTGGCACCCATGCGCTTTTCTGTAGCTTCAAGAACCTTGAACGAGTAGGTGATGGGGGGCTTGCGAACCTGTACGATATCACCGGCTTTAATCATTCGCGACGGCTTTACGTTTACGCCTTGAATCATCACTCTGTTTTTCTTACAGGCTTCGGCAGCGATGGTTCTTGTTTTAAAGATACGGGTTGCCCACATCCATTTATCAATTCTTACCTCTCCCATGACAATTTATTTATTGTTAAATTGATTCATTGTTGTTTGTATTCCGGCAAGACAAAAGCTTTTGATAATCTCAATGGCTCTCTTCATCTTCTCGGGCATTTCGGAAAGCTCGTTGGCCGGAAATTGTCCCAATACGTAGTCTATCTGTCTGCCTCTACTAAAATCGCTTCCAATTCCGAACCGCAGACGGCAATATTCCTGGGTACCTAACAACTCCTGAATGCTTTTAAGTCCGTTGTGACCCGCATCGCTTCCTTTAGGCTTTAACCGCAAGGTTCCAAATGGCAAGGCCAGATCGTCTACCACAATCAGCAGGTTTTCTACAGGTATATTTTCCTTTTGCAGCCAGTAACGCACAGCGTTTCCGCTAAGGTTCATAAAGGTATTGGGTTTCAGCAGAATCAGCTCGCTGTTTTTAATCCTGAATTGAGCAGTGGCACCGTATCGGTTTTCTGTAAACGACACACCTGCTTCTTCGGCCAGTGCGTTTACTACCCTGAAACCTACATTATGCCGGGTACCCATATATTCGGACCCAATGTTTCCCAACCCAACTATTAAGTATTTCATTTATACAACTGTTTTTATAGTTAGGAACAAGGTGCGTACATGCTTCCTGTTCCCTTAATAAGAAAGGGAAGAATATCTCTTATTCAGAAACATCCTTCCCTTTGTATTATAAACCTTTTCCGAATTAGTTACCCTTAGCTGCGGCACCTCTTGCGGCACGAGTCAGCTTAACAGCACATACAACGGCGTTTTTAGCATTCATAATTTCAAGACCTTCGAAATTAAGAGCACCTACCTGCAAAGTCTTTCCTAATCCAAGGCTGTCGATGTTGATTGTAAGTTTTTCAGGAATCAAGTTGTAAAGAGCTTTTACTTTCAGCTTTCTCATTTCCAGACTTAATTTACCCCCTGCTTTAACACCTTCGGCAAAACCTTCAAGAGCAACAGGAACTTCCATTACGATTGGCTTGTTATCAAATACTTCAAGGAAGTCAATGTGCAACACAGCATCAGTTACAGGTTGGAACTGCATGTCTTTGATGATTGCTTTTGTCTTTTTATCTCCGATTGTCAAATCAATAACAAAGATTTCTGGAGTGTAGATCAATTTACGAACAGCTTCTTTTGTTACATTGAAATGGATTGTGCTTTCGCCACCATAAATAATAGCAGGAATCATGTCTTCTTTGCGAATAGCTTTTGCAGCCTTCTTTCCGATTTCTGTTCTCGGAGTTCCTTCTAATTGGAATGTCTTCATTTTAAAAATTGTTTTTTTGTGTTACTCAAAATTAGCTTGCTTCCTAATTTCCCATTACACGAGAGGTAAAAAGCGGTGCAAAGATACAAATTATAATTGATATACAATAGTTTCTTTGCATTTGTCGCTTTATATGATAATCCGATTTGCTTGAAAGCCTGCTTTAAATGGTTTTTTCAATGTTCCATGTAAAGGCCCGCAGTCCCAAAGCTTCTGTTTCTTTGTCAATTGCACGCAACTGTTCAAGAAAGGAGTCCACCTTTTCATCTTCAACCATTACCAGCAGAGCCGAGTTTAGCGTAGGCCAGGCATGACTTCCATAATGAGGTTCTCCTGTTTTGGATCCTCTGCCCTGAACCACATCCCAATAGGTAAACCCACGCAGGTTATTGTGATCCATAATGCCTATTATCATTTCGTAATAAGCCTGATTAAATGATATAAATATAGATTTCATATTTCTTTCTTATTTTAATTGTTTCAGCTTATACTCTTTTTCAAGTTTGCGGCGTCTTATTTTAACTCCGTTTGCTGCGAATACAGTATAAACCACAGGAACGATTATCAATGTAATAAGAGTGGATATAGACAAACCCCATGCTACAGTCATACCCATTGGTCTCCACATCTCGGCACCTTCGCCAGTACCTGTTGCCATAGGGATCATACCCAATACGGTGGTTAGCGTAGTCATAATAACCGGACGTAAACGTGATTTTCCCGCTGTAACAGCTGCTCCGATTATACTTTGTCCTCTTTCTCGACATAAGATGGTATAGTCAATTAGCACAATACCATTCTTAACAACAATCCCCATCAACATAAGAACGCCGATTAATGCCATTACGCCAAGAGGAGTCCCCGTTGTTGCCAGACCGATAAATACGCCGGTGAAGGCAAAAGGAATGGAGAACATGATAACAAACGGATCGACCAGCGATTCGAACTGCGAGGCCATTACAATGAAAATAAGTATAACAATAAGTGCCATTAGCAATCCAAGGTCGGCAAATGTTTCTTGCTGATCTTCGTATGCACCACCAATCACAAGCGAAATGTCACCCGGAATAGTCATTTCTTTTATTTCAGCACGGGTTGATTCCACCAATTCACTTAATGCATAGCCTTTGCCCACATAGCCAGAAACGGTAACAATACGCTCGCGGTCTTTACGTTCAATGGTTGGAGGCGTCAAGCGTTCTACTACCTTTCCTAACTCGCGGATACGAATACCCTGTCCCTGATTATTGTACACCATTATGTTCTCGATATCTTCGATGGATTCTCTGAACTCCGGAGCATACCTTACCCTGATATCATATTCTTCTCCTTCTTCGCGATAGTATGAAGCAGTTGTTCCGTTGATACGGTTACGAAGGAATTGTGAGGCGGTTGCCACATTCAATCCGTTTAACGCCAGTTTCTCGCGGTCAAAATCAATTTGATATTCAGGAATGTAGTCTCCGCGGCTAACATTTACCTGGCTACAACCTTTGATAGTACGCATGCGGCGTGCAATTTCGTTGGCAACAGAATCGGACGAAGCAAAATCGTATCCGTATATTTCGACGTCTACCGTACTTTCGCCACCCATCGATCCATTGTTCCCTCCGGCCAAAACATTGACTGTTTTAAATTCAGTGTATTTATTTAAATCCTCGCGCATCAGATCACAAATCTCGCCAAGTCTTCTTTCACGATCAGCAACACTGGTCAAACCAATGTTGAAGCTCATTATATGAGATCCGTTATCGCTCATCGACGCCCATGCATTATCGGTATCTGCTTGTCCGCAGCTAAAGTTACACGTTACAATTTCAGGATATTTCTTGCGGAATTCTTCTGTGATCTTTAATCCAAGGTCTCTGGCAATTTCCTGACGTGTACCAATGGGTAGTTCAATATTGATACCGATACGAGCATTATCCTGTGTAGGAAAAAACTCTGTTTTAATGACAGACGTTAAAAGTAGACTGGCTCCAAATAAACAAGCGGCACCAACGATAACCGTTTTTCTATGTCGCACAGCCCAGTTCAATAATCTGGCATACCCATTATCCAATGCGTCCAATGCTTTTTCGACAGGACTGTAAAGCAGAAGAAACAGCTTTCCCTTTTTAGGTTTCGAATTCATCATCTGCGAAGCAAGCATCGGGGTGAGAGTCAAAGCGGCAAGGATAGATAGTATCATGATAATACTTACAATCCAACCCAACTGTTTGAAAAGTACACCCGCCATACCTGTTACCATTGTAAGCGGCAGGAATACTGCCAGAATAGTAAGCGTTGAGGCAATAACGGATAGTCCCACTTCATTTGTTCCATGGATGGCCGCCTGCTTGGGTGCGCTACCCCGCTCAATATGCGTCGTGATATTCTCGAGAACAACAATCGCATCATCCACCACCATACCAATGGCTATGGAGAGCGAACTGAGCGAGATAATATTTAACGAGTTTCCCGATGCCAGCAGGTAAATGAACGCACCAACAAGAGATATCGGGATGGTAAGCATGATGATAAATGTGGCACGCCATCTGCCGAGGAATAAAAACACAACCAGCATTACAAGAATAAACGTGTCCATAATAGTTTCGCTCAAACTATTAATGGTATTCCGGATATTCTTTGATGTATCAACAATAACGCCTAATTTAACGTCGGTTGGTAACCCTTTCTGTATTTCAGGAAGCTTTTCCAATACGGCATTTGAAATAGCAACCGAGTTGGCTCCTGATTGTTTCTGGATGATAATCATCCCTCCTTTACCACCATTGTTATAAACCTCCTGCGAGCGTTCAGCAATTGTATCTTCAACACGCGCTATGTCGCGAAGAAATATGCTTTTGCCGTTGGAACTTCCAATAACCATGTTAAGGAGTTCGTTGGCGTCTTTAAATTCGCCCTGTACACGTAATGAATAGGTGTTTGAACCGATATCGATGCTACCACCGGGTGTATTTAAGTTTTCTTGTCCTATTAACGCCGAGATACCTTCTATTGTAAGACCGTAGGCTTCTAGTTTGAAAGGGTCGCAATATATTTGTATTTCCCGTTGAGGCGCTCCCGAAATAGAAACAGATCCAACACCTCCGATACGATTCAAAGGGTTTACCACCTTTTCATCAAGAATCTTATATAAAGCGTTGGTACTTTCTTCGGCTGTAACCTGCAACAGCAAGATAGGTATATCATCCATACCAAATTTGAAAATGGTTGGATTCTCCACATTTTCCGGAAGGGCAGATTCCGCAAGGTCGAGCTTGTCTCTCACGTCGTTGGTGGCAACGTCGATATCTACTCCATATTCAAACTCGAGGGTGATTACCGAAATGTTTTCTTTTGATTGAGAGGTGAGGTGTTTCAAATCGCTCACACTGTTCAATACATTTTCAAGCGGACGGGTAACATTGGTCTCTATATCTGCCGCACTTGCTCCGGGATAAGCCGTCATTACCATAATGGTGGTTTCATCCATTTTTGGAAGCAAGTCGATGGACAGTTTACTTAGGGAAAAGAGACCGAGTATTACTATAGCAACGAATACAAGTGCTGTAGAAATCGGTTTCTTTACCGCTGTTCCATATATACTCATAGTTGATTAATTTTCTTTTGTTTTATTTTACAATCTCTACTTCCATTCCGTTATTCAGACGGCTCTGACCTGTTACTACCACCTGAGCACCGTTTTCTACACCAGAGATTAGTTCGTATTTGTTTCCCATACGGCGACCAAGTTCTACTTTGTTGTAAGAAACTTTACCGTCTTTGTAAACGTAAATATAGCGATCTCCCGACCCCGACTGCTTAACAATTGACTGATCCGGAACTACTACATTGTTTTTTGCACCAAAGTTGATCGTTATACGTGAAAACATCCCCGGGCGAACGCGTTCGTCGTTGTTTGCCACCTTAATTTCGACTGGGAATGTGCGGGTTTGCGGGTCGATGGTTGGATAGATTAGACTGATCTTTCCTGTAAACACTTCGTTTCCGTATACATCAAGTTTTACATCCACAGGCATGCCTTTCTTTACCTGAGTATAGTAGGTTTCAGAGATATTGACCAACAACTTAACGGGTCGGATTTCCTCTACGGTAAAAATCGGTGTACCCATAGAGAACATATCGCCGTTGTCGTAATTACGCGCCGTAACAATTCCGCTGATCGGACTTAACAACTGAGTGTTCTCTGCCAGATTCTTAAAGTTGGTTTTAGCAACTTCGAGAGCCGTTTTTTGTCCGTCCCATTGCGATTTGGATGCTCCGCCTATTTTATAAAGTTCATCAAGACGTTTGAATTCTGCTTCTGTATTTTCAAGTTGAACCTTTGCCTGGATGAGAGTGGATTGATCCATCTGAGCCAGCTTCTGTCCTTTTTTAACCCTGTCTCCAATCTCGGCAAACATTCTGTCGATACGAAGGGCCATTTGAGGAGAAATCTTATTGGTAACATTTGCTTCCACAGTGGCTGTGAATTCACTGGTTTGCTCAACCTCCTGTGTTGTTACAGTTTCTACTCGTACCTGAACTTTCTCTGCTTGCGTTGTGGTTTCGTTCTTTTTTTCGCTGTTGCAAGACACGAACAAAATGGCAGCCAATGTTATGACTGGTATTCTGTTCATCATTTTACTTGTCTTCATTGTAATTATTGTTATGAATTTATTATATACTTATGTCTGTTAATTCTGGTCTCCCAACGTTTTCTCAAGATCAGATTTTGATACCATATAATCATATATGGCCTGATTGAAGTTTAGTCTGGCCTGCGTTAAAGCAAGTTCTGCATCATTCATTTCAAGCAATGTGCCCGATCCGGTATCATAACGTTTCTGAGCTATTTCATATCCTTTCTTAGATTGGTCTACCCCTTTCTGAGCCGCGTTAAACTTCTTAATACATGTATTCATATTATCCATGTATTGTTTGAGCGCCAGCTGAAGATTTCTTTTTGTATCTTCCCGCTGAAGATTCAGCTGTTCCAGACTAACCTCCGACTGTTTTATCTTATAATGTTTGCTCCCTCCCGAAAAGATTGGAACAGATAGAGATAAACCCACCACCGAGTAGGGGTTCCAGCGATAGTCTTTAAATTTAAAATCGTTATTCATAGCCGACCACTGATACATTCCGGTCATCGATAACGTAGGAAGATATTCATATTTCTGCATCTTAATTGTTTCTTTAAGCTGACTGTTCTGGATATCTATTTGTTTTAAGTCTGTATTATTTACCAAAGAGGTATCGGTTGAAAGATAATCTGCGTATAGCTCGGATTCGAAATCGAGCAGTTTTCCTTCGCAAGCAATGGCTAGATCAAGATCCATCCCTAATAGTGCTTTTAGTTGCCATTTAGCAAGTGTGAGCGAGTTTTCGGCCTGTAACATATTTGGAATGGCATTTTTTACGCTTACGTCGGCACGAATTAAATCATACTCTGCTACGAGACCCTGGTCAAATTTCTTCTTGATATCAAGATAGTTTTCGATCGCATTGTCGTAACTGCTTTTAAATACTATATAAGAATCATTGGCTAATAACACACTATAGAAACTCTTTTTGACCTGATTTACCATGGCTATTTTTGAAGAACGGGCCTTTTCTACAGCAAGTTCGACATCCATAGCCGAAATAGTAAGACTTTTCCAAAGGGTAGGAGCAACAAGTGGCATCGAAGCATTAAAGCCGTAACTCCAGTTGTTGGATCGCCCTACTTCTATTCCTTTGCTGATATCTACTGCCGCGGTTTCATCTGTTGGTTCTGTTTCCGAACCTCCTGCCATAGCTCCAAAACCATCCAGGTACATAACCTGTTTTTTCAACGTCCTGTTATAATCTGCAGAGAAGTTAATTTGCGGAAACAGTTGAGAATAAGATCCTTTTTTTGCGTACGTTTTCTTTTCAATCTCTTTATTGGCAACCTTCACCGTGGGATTCTCACTCAACGCAATCTCTAAAGCTTTACTTAAATCCAGTCGTAATGTATCTTGGGCGCAGACTTTCGTAATGGTTAAAGATGACAGTAATATTAAAGCTGCCAGCATCATTTTTCTACTTATCAATAATCTTTTCATTTGCAATTAATTTGATTATGTATTATTCTTTTTTTTATGGGGAATTTTATCAGTGGTTATTTAATGCGTATTGTTCAACGATCTTTATACCTTTTTCTGTGCTTATGCCTCTTAGGAAGGTATATAAAACTGTATTGTAAACTTCAACTACAGAATGACAAGAAAAACTTTTGGACGGCTCCATCATGTTGATATACTTTTTTGCTATCAGCGCAACTATTTCAAAATTAATTTCTGGTACAAAAATGCCTTCTTTTACTCCCCTTTTGAAATACTGTAAACAGGTTAATGAAAATTCATTTCTATATCGTTCCTGAATTTCCATAGCCCTTGGATATCGTTTTAAATCGCTATAGAATTTCTTGTTATAGCATTTGGGATGTTTGATAATTTCACGATAGAAATATAAGATAGCATCAAGAATAGTTTCAGATTCCTTTTCAAATGCGGCTAACCGTATTTTGAACCGATCGTAATTAAAGATGATTCCCTGACATAACAACTCCTCTTTGTCGGAAAAGAATTCGTATATGGTTCTTTTTGAAATTCCCATTGTTTGGGCAATATCATCCATACTGACGCTCTTTATTCCATTTTGGGAAAAGAGATCGAACGCTTTCAACATTATTTGATCCTTTATCATATTATATTGGTCTTCGATGTAGTGTTTTTTCTCATTTGCAAATTTGGAGTATATTTGGAAAACTCAAAAGGTTTATTCCGTTACATAATTAGTCTGAATCGAATATATTTATGTTTTATATCTTAATATTTAACTTTAAACAAGTTCTAAATTGGTGAAAATTGAAACAAAATAAATTGTGTTGTTGAAATATTGGCTAACTTTGCTATATAATTTTCACCTGTTAAACGATGAATGAGCTTCCATTATTTGAAATAAGTGAATTAAATAAAGAAATTCTGAGTAGTGATAATTTCAGGAATGAGTTTATTGTTGCTGATTTATTTGGCTCACACTTTCCATCCGAAGATCCGAATACTCTCTATACCCTGCCGTTACGTTTTAATGCGTTGACATTTGTTCTTATTACTCAGGGAACCGTTAAAATTGGCATAGATTATACCTTATACACGCTCGAAAAAAATACTTTTATGACTATAATGCCTACGCATACAGTTCAGGTTCATATGCGTAGTGAAGATTTTAAGGCTAAAATGGTTGTAATATCTAAAGGATTTCTTGATGGATGTAACCCATCTAAAACTCCCCCATCTGCCACTTTGTATATGCAGATACGCAAAAATCCTTTTGCTACGTTAAAACCCGGAGACCTAAAAATAGTTGATGATTACTTCCAGCTGTTTAGAAGAAAAATAAACATGAAGAATCATCACTTTCAGTTAGAAGTACTTCAAAATACTTTTATAGGATTTACCCTTGAGTTGGGTAATATATTTGCTGACAAGGAAAAGACAATCAAACAGCCTGCTTTAACACGTAAAGAAGAATTGTTTCAGCAGTTTCTTGAAATTCTTCTGGCAAATTGTAAAACGGAACATGCTGTGTCTTTTTATGCAGAAAAGCTTTGCATTACTCCCCAATATCTCTCTCTTATATTAAAAGAGCTAACAGGAAAATCGGCGAGTAAATGGATAGACGAAGCGCTTATTCTGGAATCCAGAGTCCTGTTGAAGACACCAAATTTAACCGTGCAGCAGGTTGCAAACATGCTGCAGTTTTCCGATCAATCCACTTTTGGGAAATTCTTTAAAAAATATATGGGCGTGTCTCCGCTTGAATACCGGAAATCGTAATTTATCTTTTTTTGAACCGGAACCAGTTAATTAGTTCGCAAACACCGTAAAATATGGCTGTTCCGCCAAAAACAATAAACGTATTTGTTACCACTTCGAATGGATAAATAAGAATTATAATTCCTGCGGCCAAAACCAGTAAAGGCATGATATAAAACGGCCAGGGAACAATACTCCATTTCCTTACAATAATAAGGTTTATAAGCTGGTGAATGCCTGCGATTAAGAGCAATGCTCCGAATATATACATAAGTATATTAACGAAAAAGCCGGGCATAATAAACAGCCAGATTCCAAAGAGAATGCTTCCGGCACTTTCTATAGGGTAAATGATGCTGCTTTTTAACGGATCTTTCTTTTGGGTAAAATAGGAAAGAAGCGATATAATACCCGGTACGATGAAAAAAACTCCGATTGTCATAACCAGATAGGTTATGGTTAGTTCCGGCCAAATAATTAAAACAATCCCCAAAGTTAAAGCAAAGATACTTCTTAAGAGTCCGCTGTTAATAGTTTTCATCATTTTGTTAGATATTAAGTTCTTGTTACTAATTTATTTACCAGGTTGACTCACAGAATCGGGCGGAATAACCTGGAATTTCTTGCGTTTACGGAATATATCTCCTAACCGGTCAAAATCCTTTTTAAACATAATACCTACACCCTGAGTTGTCAGAGCCGATTTTAAATACTTGTACATATCATTTGAATGATTGTATGCCTTCAGCCTGATTTCCCCGCTTTTATTTAATTTGTATTCCAAATCAAATTCTCCCACAAATGTTCGTGGCTGGGTGGGGTTATTTTTGTACCCGAAGTTTCCGTTAAATAACAGTCGGTTATCAAGAAGCTGACTCGAAAGCATCATTTCTACTTCCGTGTCCGTAAAGGAGCTTTCGCTTGCCCGGATGTTTGTCCCAATTTGAACTTTGTCAGTTATACTGCTTAGAATGCTCGACAATTGAGAGGATATGGCTGATGATGCTACTGATGCAAATCCGGATGAGGTAGAAGTAACCATCGCATAATCGGGGGTGTAGAACTTATTTAGTACCAAAAGATAAACAACCTGACGAGTCATCATTTCTTCAGTATCAACAAGACTTCTCATTTTTCTTTCAAGTTCCTCGTTGGAATTAGGAAGTTCTAAGTCGAATGAAATAGTAGGACTCCTCAGTACGCCATCTATATTCAAAACACAGTTTACCGGCACGTTTGTCCGTGCGCTTTCCTGTGCAAGCGATTCGTCCAAATCCCCAAGATTTGCTGTGAGGCTGTATATGGCATTTATATTTAAGTTGGCATCAAACGGATCTCCACGGAAAGACACCGTACTTCCATCTCTTATTTTAAAATCTTTATGTATTACCTGTTGAAGACTAAAGTTATAACTTCCGCTTTCAATAATGTATCCGCCATACATCCGGAGATCAGTTTTTGTCCCATATTGGATTTGGATATTCCCATTTCCGTACCCTTTAATTTTATCTCCCGACATAGGATCCATTACTAACTCAATTAATGCGTCTGGTGTAAGATCCAGCTGGAAATTCATTCGGTATTCTGCTCCGCTCGATGTATTTTGTTTTTTCTCTTTTTCTGCAGTATTTTCTCCTGATTCAAATGCTGTTGTGTCTTTTTTGACAAAAGAAATGAAATCGTATTCGGATGCTTTACCCCCTTCCATGAAGTTAAGAGAGATAGCTGTTCCAGGATTACTCATCATATTAATGTCAAAATTTATCAGCTGCTCCGTACCTTGAATGGTTGCTGTGCCACTTCCGTATGCCGTACCGAAAATCTGAGGATTTTGCCTTGCTGTTGCATTATATAGCAACATATTATCTGCCTGAACAGTGGCTGTGAAATTGAAATTCCTGAAAAAGGTATGATTAACCACCCCATTTACTTTTCCGCTGTTCCCGTCTTTATCGTGTAAAGTCAGGTTTTTTACTTGAATGGTAGTAGGTGTTAGGTGGATCGAATCAGTAAAGGTATAATAGGTATTCAGATAACCGATGCCAAGTCCGCCATCCCTTACTAAAGCATCCCCTTCTACTGTAAGCTTGCTAAATGGACCAAACAAATGTACATTTCCGGATCCGTGCCCTTTTATATTACTTGCTATATTTTGCATGAAGGGTTGTAGAAAAGATACATCTATGTCATTTGCATCAAAATAAAGAGACAATCCGGATTTTTCCCCAACAGGATATATGAATCCATTAATATCAGTCCACGTACTGTCATTTTTGTAGATACTGCCAAGCATAAGGATACCCTGTTGTTGATCGTCCCATTCACTGTATAGATTTAATTTCCCGAATGTAACCTTGTTGAATGAGAAATTCTGAATCTCAAGGTCGGTATTTAATACTCGGCTTCCATATAAATCGGTCAGATTGAAAGTACCAGTCGCTCGTCCTCCGAACTGAAGTACCGGAATATTTACTATATCAAAAATATAGCTAAGTTCCACGTCCTTCAGATCTAGCAAGAGCGTATCCGCAGGATCTTTCGAAACGCTTCCGTCAAGACGTAAAAACTGTTCTTTATGGGAAGCATAGAAATTATCAATTATAATTCTGCTGTTTTCTATGAAGATATTGGATGGTTCTATTTGCCACAATGAATCATTTACAATAAGCGGACTTTGATTTAATTCAATTTCAGTGCGTAATTTTGCTGGACCCTTTTCCTGTTCCTGCATCACGAAGTGTGCAGATGAAGAGATGTCAGCCTTAAATACTCTGGATTTATTGTTTGCCAAACTGAGCAACGAATTTATTTTGTCATCTTTTGCGTTTGCCGTGAAATCAATATAGTTTCGAAGCCCTTTTGCATTAAAGTTGGTTGCTTTAACATGTATAGATACATCTTCGGTAGGGTTGTCGCAAACCAAATAGCCCGATTCGAACGAAGACCCTCCAATCCGGAATCCCGGCAGGAAGGCTTCCACCCTGAATTTGTTGTACCTGTTATTATAGTGCCCAACAATGCGCGACTGATTAACAATGGTAAACGGAAGTTTTAAAGTTTTCGATATATCCTCTGTGTTTTCGAGTGTAAGGAGCAAGGAGAAATTATTTTCCTTTGTTAATTTCTTTTTCTGAGTTGCATTAATAAGTGCAGGCAAATAACCCTTGAACGTATTCATGAGGCTGGGAATAATAGTCTCGAACGAATAGGCTCCATTAATCTCACCGTTGATAATATCGGACGAAATAGTGAGGTTTCTGTCCAGCGAATGGCCCGATGCTACAACCAAAAATTTATCAATAAAGAATTCATTTGGTTTAGTTTTAAAAGACAGGCTGTCAACTTGGATACTTCCTTCCACATTGTCGATGTTATTTCCCGTAAAATCAGCCTTTACAGATCCGGAGATATCAGGAGAATCGTACTTCTGCGTTAAATTCAACTGATCCGGACGGAAATGTTTTATATCGGCTGTGAAATTAAAAACGGAGTTCTTTCCCCGATGTTCAAATAATCCCTCAGCATAGAGTTTTCCGTTTGGATCATCAATCTGAATCATCCCATCGAACCCGTTTTTCTTGAAATTTCCGGAGAGATTAATGTTTTCATATTTATATCCTTTGAAATCAGCTTCTGCAATCAGGGCTTTTACATTTCCTGAAAAAGAGCCGTTAACCGGACGTTTTGAATCCAACGTAATATCGAATGCTAAATTTCCGTACGGATTTACAGAATCGAAAAGTTCATTAATTTTGAGCCCGGTTGTAGAAAGGTGCCCTTTCAAATAAGCATCAATACCCTTTGATTTATTACGGCCAAAAATCATATCGGTTTGTATTGCACCGATGGCCGATGATAATCTACCAAAAGCGACCAGGTTGTCAAAAAAGCCTGAAATTTCTCCCGTGAAATTAATGGTACCCAGTTTTATGAGTTCTTTTGGTAAAACCACTGGTCGGCTACTGAAGTTATTGGCTAAACCTTGCAGCCCGCTGGTTGTAAGGTACATCTTGTTTACTTGTCCAAACACATACGCTTCATCGGGGTGAGTAATCCCTTTTAGTTCCATTTTGCCCAGAAAAAGCATTTTGTCACTGTACTTTAAAGTGAGTTGCTTTAAATTAATATTGTTTACACTTCCATTAACTTCTGCCGACATTACAATCATGTCTGCGAAATTTTGAAAAGCGGGAACAAAAGCTGACAAGTCCTTCAGACAAACTTCTGAAGGTGCAATACGTAGATTTAACAAGGCATTGGTTATAAGCTGACTGGTACTGTCTACTTTAGATAAATCGACAGTTGCTTTAGCTATTTTTAGGTTAGTTTCGGGTAAACGTATTTCAAAATTCTTAACGGATACACTGTCTTTATTTCCAACAAGATTCAGTGTAAGTTTATTAAGGGAAAATCCAGACTGTTCTTTGAAGCTTAGCTTTTTAATGTTTGCGTTAATGCTGTCTTTATTAAACGCTTTAAGTGCTATCTTGGCACTTATGTTTTTTATACCTATATGCTTTGTATTAAATTTCCCCGGAGTTTCCAAAGCACTGGCAACATCGTACGAAAAGTTACCTCTGCGAATTAATATTGAATTAAATTTCAGGTCGATGTTGCTTTCCTTCTTCATCGTATCCTTACTGGCAAAGGCATCTATAATGAATTGCAAATTAAGGGTATCCTCTGGTGTCGCTTTCTTTAAATGGAAGTCAAATCCAAATAATCTCACGGTAGTAAAGACTAACTTTCCATTCAAGAGGGGCAGTAATTCAAATCCTGCCGATACATGGTTCGCTTGAAAAAGAACGGATTTATTTTGATCTTCAAGATATAAATCCTCCAATACTATACTATGAAACCATTCAAAATCGACTTTTCCAACTTTTACCGGCACGTGAAGTCTTTCGGATAGTTCGGCAGACGCAACTGAGGAAATTTTCTGTTGTACATAGGGAATGTTTAACAGGATAACCGGTACGGCATAGAACATCCAGAATAAAAAAAGCAGAAAAATTATTATGTATTTAAGACCTCTGATACCTTTACTATATTTTAAGTACAAAACTACAACAATATCGCGATAGATTTTGTTAATTTGCAGAAAAAAAGAATATATGTCAATAACGATACTTGGTATAGAATCATCATGCGATGATACATCTGCCTCTGTAATAAGAGATGGAGTATTGTTGTCCAACATCATCGCAAGTCAGGCAGTGCATCAGGCTTATGGGGGTGTTGTACCCGAACTTGCATCACGGGCGCATCAACAAAATATAATTCCGGTTGTAGCAGAAGCGATCAAACGCGCCGGAATTGATAAGACTGAGTTAAGTGCAGTAGCATTTACCCGTGGTCCCGGATTAATGGGCTCACTATTGGTCGGAACCTCATTTGCTAAAGGATTTTCCGCATCTTTAGGGATACCTATGATTGAAATCAATCATTTGCAGGCTCATGTATTGGCTCATTTTATAAAAGATGCTCCTGACGATACAGATCAGCCTTCTTACCCGTTTCTATGTTTACTTGTTTCCGGTGGAAATTCCCAGATAATTAAAGTAAATGCCTATAATGATATGGAAGTTATAGGACAAACTATTGATGATGCCGCTGGGGAAGCATTCGACAAATGTGCAAAAGTAATGGGGTTGGGTTATCCGGGCGGACCGGTCGTAAACCGACTGGCAAACGAGGGCAATCCGCAGGCCTTTGCTTTTAATAAGCCTCATATCCCCGGATACAACTATAGTTTCAGCGGGCTGAAGACTTCATTTCTTTATACTTTACGTGATTGTTTGAAGGATGATCCGGATTTTATTGAAAAAAACAAACCAGATCTTTGTGCATCTTTGCAGGCTACTGTAATTGATATCCTGATGTCAAAATTACGCAAAGCTTCAAAAGATCTGAATATTAAAGAGGTAGCAGTAGCCGGTGGTGTTTCTGCGAATACCGGTTTACGGGATGCCTTTCACGATCATGCGAGCAGATATGGGTGGAAAATCCATATTCCGAAATTTGCCTATACAACAGACAATGCCGCTATGGTTGCTATAACCGGATACTATAAGTATATGGATAAGGATTTCTGTGCAATGGATGCTGCTCCGTTTTCCAGAGTAGTATTGTAAAAAGTAGGCAAGATGAATGTAGAGATTATTACCATTGGGGATGAATTGCTGATTGGGCAAGTTATTGATACCAATTCAGCTTGGATTGGCCAGATACTTGGCAATGAGGGGTTTCGCGTTGTTTGGAGAACAACAGTTGGCGACAATGAACAGGATATGCTTGATGCATTTGATGCCGCGATGAAACGGGCTCAGATCGTATTGGTAACAGGTGGAATCGGACCAACTAAAGACGATATTACAAAACAGACGTTGTGTAAGTATTTTCAAACCAAAATGCGTTTTTCTCAGGAGGTTTACGACAATATAGAAACTCTTTTCTCCAAAAGTGGTAAAGTCATGAATGAGCTTACACGTAACCAGGCATTGGTCCCGGTAGATTGTATTGTTATACAAAACAAGGCAGGTACGGCTCCGGTTACATGGTTTGAACGAGACGGGAAAATTTTGGTTTCTATGCCCGGAGTTCCTTACGAAATGAAATGGATTATGAGTAACGAAATAATCCCGCGTCTTAAAAGACAATTCTTGCAAGATGTGTATATAAAGCACCATACTTGCTGGGTAAAAGGTTATACAGAATCAATGCTGGCGATAAAGCTCACCCAGTTTGAAGAGGAATTGCCCGATAGCATTAAATTAGCTTATTTACCCCAGCCCGGAATTATTCGTTTGCGTCTTTCTGCCTATTGCGAAAGTGAATCGCAGGCCTTACATCATATAACAGAACAAGGGGTCAAACTAAGGGAGTTATTAGGCGAGAGCATTATTGTTGAAGAAGATAAACCTGTCCAGGAATTAATAGGAGAGCTGCTTAAAAATAAGAGTTTAACTTTGGGGACTGCCGAAAGTTGCACGGGCGGCCGAATTGCCAGTCTTATTACATCCATGCCCGGCAGCTCTGATTATTTTGTAGGTAGCGTGGTTTGCTATGCAAATCACGTGAAGGAACAGATGCTCGGAGTTCACAAAGATATTTTGGAAAGAGAGGGTGCTGTTAGTAAAGAAGTAGTAGAACAAATGGCCTTAGGAACACTAAATGCTTTGGGTTGTGATTGTTCTGTTGCTACATCTGGTATTGCAGGTCCTGGTGGTGGTACTACCGAAAAACCGGTAGGTACTGTTTGGATTGCAGCAGCGTATAAAGATAAAGTCCGATCTGAAGTATTTCATTTTGGAACCAACAGAGAGCAGAATATGTTACGGGCCAGTAACATGGCATTACTAATGCTTCTGGATTTATTGCAATAACAAGTTTTAATATCCGGTCTCCTCTATCTTGGAGGAGATTCGGGTAATAGCTTCATTCAGTTTTTCTTCAGGAATGATTGTGTTAAAGTCACCCCAAAAGTTTTCGTCGTAAGAGAAATTGGTTTCAGCAAAAACAGTCCTTGTTGGTAAAATTTCATTTTTTGTAAAACGAGTTACTTGTTCTGTGTCAATTTTACAGGTCACCATTTCAAACCAGGTATGTAGTTGTGATGATCCAAATAAATGCTTCTTCCTTTTTACCTTGAAATCCAGATCACCCCGGATATGATTTACATAATACTTGCCATTTAATTGCTTATAAGAAACGGTATAGCGGACCGATTGCGGTTCGAGTTCGTAAAACCGGCTTTTCTTTACGATTAACATATCAGCTGCTTTTTTTATGTGTGCCGGATTAATTTCAAAATTAACACGTAACAAAGCCTTATTATTGGCGTCAATGAATAATTCACCACGATATAAAGGAGCATCCAGTCCTTTATCTTGTTCGAATGAAATAACATGTGCCAGACGATCTTCTATAACTGTGAGATCTGTTTGGGTATAGTTGTATTTTGCCATCCCGTCCAACAATAAAAAATCAGGAATGTTTTTTACCAGATCAAGCATTAGTGAAGCATTGATTCCGGATTTCATTTTCAATATAA
The DNA here is from genome assembly GCF_963667135.1 of uncultured Macellibacteroides sp. Lineage (NCBI taxonomy): Bacteria > Pseudomonadati > Bacteroidota > Bacteroidia > Bacteroidales > Porphyromonadaceae > Macellibacteroides > uncultured Macellibacteroides sp. The sequence goes on from NZ_OY762974.1 coordinate 3,060,826, forward strand.
TTGTATCAGTCACAGCCTCATCTACGATACGTCTCATTTTTAAAAGTTTAACCTGATCTGCTGCGGATGGGTGATTGTATTCTGTTTTGTAGATTTTAAAAACAGCTTCATTGAGACTTACGAATTTGTTTTTGTGCTCGATTCCTTCTCTGTAGAAAGAGGTGTAGTAGGAGGGTTGAACTGGGTAGTTTTCACCGATTTGTTCAAGCATTCCTTTTATTATATTAAGCGGATTATCAAGGCTTATTACAATTTCCTGGATTGAAACAACGCGTGGGTCCAGATAAATCTGCGTATTGTTTCCGTTTAATAGTTCAACATGCAGATCTACCGGCTGGTATCCAACATGTGATATATGAATAGTTTCGTTTCGCAGGGAGTCCGGAAGCTTAATTCTGAAAGCTCCGTTCTGATTGGTAATAGTTCCTATGGACGTATTGCGAACATTTATGGAAGCAAAAGGGATAATATCTTCATTTAATCTGTCGTGTACAGTCCCTTCTATTATAATATTAGATACTGAATCGGGCTGGATTGGCTTTGCACGCACATATTTAAGTGTATCAGAGGGGATATAAAGTAAGATGTGTCTGCCAATAATACGCATTCCAAGTTTATTATTGCCTGTAATCTGTAGAATTGCTTCCCGTGTTGTATAGTTTCCTTTAGAGATTTTTCCTTTTTGTTCATTGTTTACCACTTTGCTATCATATATAAAAAGATAGTCGGTACGGTCCGTTATAAGATTCAGTAACTGATAAATAGATCCTTTGCTTTTTGGTAAATGAATGCGCTTTTCCAGTATATCACTTTCCTGTGCAAAAAGAGGAAGTACTAACAGACTTAGTACGAACCCTTGCAGCAGATGAGATAATATAGAGGTTAACAGCTTCATTTTAGTAATTTATTAAGGAGCTGATATTACCAGGGTATCCGCTTTTTCTTCACACTTAAGACTTAATGCAAGGCAAATAAGTTCTGTCATGGAAGCAGGTGAATTATCAAAAAAGCTAACGGTAAGCCTCCTGTTTTCAAGTTCGGCAGATGCCAAAGATACAGGTTGTGAGGTAGTCCGATTAATTACCCGAACAATGTTAGCCAGCGACTCATCTTTAAAATGGATTCGTTCGGTATAACGGGCAAACTGATCTACATCTTTTGTCAGACTTTTTTGTAATTCTTTCCGGTGAAGAGTAATTGTTTCACCGGCTTTAACAAACGAGCTTTCGCCCCCTTGTAGGAGAGTGACTTTTACTACCCCTCGCTGAACGGAAAGTTCAAAATTATCTTTCCCCGTGCTTTTAACGTTGAATGCAGTACCCACTACTTCAATAGTCGTGTATTTTGTTTCAATCAAAAAAGGACGTTTCTTGTTGCCGCTTACATCAAAAAGAGCATTACCATCCAATTTTACTAATCTCTGGTCAGTTTCAAAATGCTCTGGATAACTTAATATGGCATTCTGTGCGAGATATACAATTGACCCATCTTCAAGAGTAGTTACCAATGTATTATCTTCAGCTCCATTTTGAAGGGTAAGGAGAGATCTGTCGGCCCCGTCATAAAGAAGCCATATACCAAGGACTCCACAAAGACAAAGGAGTGCAATTGCAGCTGCCACACCAATAAAAGCAGGCCTCAAGGTTCGTCGTACGGGTTGGGCCGGAATCAATTCTTCCTGCTCCAGTCTCGAATACAGCGAACTCCATGCTTCGTCTGTATGCACTGTTTGGTTCATATGTCCGTTTATTTGTGTCATTTTACTTTTCTTAATAGGCATTGATATAACATTCTATCTCTTTTCGCAACGCTTGGAGCGCTTTGGTCATTTCGGCTTCAATTGTTTTAACCGAAAGAGAGAGTTCTTCCGAAATGTCCGAATACTTTTTACCTTCAAACCTGTGCATACAGAATATGCGTCGACGGCGATCTGGTAATTTATTAATAATACGGTTTATCCGTTCTTGTAACTCTTTATACTCCAAAGAATCTAATGGCGTAGGAGATTGTTCTTCAGTATCATCGTTCAACCTTTCTTCTCTGTATTTTTCCCTGATAAACAAGTGCTCTAAATATTGCAGCGACTTGTTTCGTACGGCTCCGTAAAGATAGGCTTTTACCGACTGAAAAACAGGTAATTTATCTCTTTCCTTCCAAAAGATATAAAACAGGTCCTGAACAATTTCTTCAGCAATTTCCATTCGATGAACGTAGCTAACAGCGTAGCGGCATAAAGGCTCGTAATAGAGCCGGAATAGCCCTTCGTAAGCCTTTATGTCGCCCTCCTTTATTTTACTTATCAGAATCAGATCGTTCAGCATGCTGCTTATTTATTTGAAAAGACTTTCAAATATAAGAAAAGTTAGGATTATTTATTCCTGTTGTTTCCTTAATTTATTTGCAGCTTTGTCTAATGATTCTGTAGGTTCAATAATATTATAGGAACCCCAGAAGTTTTCGTCTCTGAAATCGCTGACTTTATCGGATAGCGACTGACTTGATTTGAATGACATCTTGTATGGAATTGCAGTTACTGCCTGATCTTTGCTATCCGTTACAACCATTTCGGAAACCATGGAATAGTTGGTCGAGAACAGACGGCGCTTCCAGTCACATTTGAATCGTACTTCGTTTCGGATATAGTTCAGATAGCTTCTTCCATTTACCAGCTTGTAGGTTACCAGGAATGATACTTCGATCGGACGGAAGCGTAATCCTGCCGGTTTCTTTTTAAGAATGGCGGTTGTTGCTTTATCCTTGTCTTCCATATTCAAATTAAATTCGGCTCTTGTAAAGGCAAGGCTTTCCTTGTCTATATATAACTTACCATAATGTAGCGCATAAGGGAGAATTGCCTGAGGCTTGAAACTGATTACATATTGCGGACGGTTGTCTACTACTGCAGCTTCTTCCATATGGAAATTAAAGTAACTTAGTGTTTCTTTGGATAGCAATATATCCGGGTTCTTTACTATGTCAACATAGAGTGAAAGATTCGGGCCGCCCAATAGTTTAACGATAAGCGTATCGCTTGCTTTCTGACTTAGTAAGGTCCGGCCTTTAAAAATCTGAACGCGGTCGCGGGATGCATCTTCAGTATATGATGTCTTGTAGATGTCAATAATGGCTTCGGAAATGTTTATGTAGCGTTTTCCTTTCTGAGCTGTTTCTCTGTAAAAACCAGTAAGTAAGGTAGGCTTCTTGCTATAGTTAGCACCGATGTGATCCATCGCTTCTTCTACAATCATCCTGGGATCATGAGCTCTTACAACCACTTCTTCCAATACATTGGCATTTTGAGCAAGCAGGTAATTGCCCTCAGTCATGTCTTCTCCAGTCAAAGCAATCCGATAATTGTAGTAACCTATGTGAGAGATTTCTACCACCTTAGCTTTCAATGAGTCTTGTACTTTGATGGAGAATTCTCCGTCAGAGTTTGTGATCGTTCCAACATTTGTTCCAGGCACGGAAATATTAACGTACTCCAGACGTTTTTTTGTTTTCTGGTCTTTTACTGTTCCGCTTACCGTAAAGTAATTACCTTCTTCCTGAGCCTGCAACGGACTAAAACTGACGAGCAAAAAAGCAGCCATTAGATAGCCCAATAAGTGATTAATCCTGGTTTTCATATTTGTAAGATTTTAATGTGAATAACTTTTTATAGTTGCTTGTACTTATAAGATCGTTCACATATAAAATACCCTACGAAAATATTGAAAAAAATAACGTAAAAAGGGTATATGCCTGAATGGAAGGCATATACCCTTTTTTATATTTAAATTCCTTTATATCAGTTTACAAACCGTTGCTGCCACTTCTTTAATTAGGTCGGAGGGGGCGAGCTTAATTTGCAATCCACGCTGCCCGGCACTTACATAAATGGATGAGTATTCCAGACAGGTTTCGTGTATAAAGGTTGGAAAATGTTTTTTCATTCCAATGGGCGAACAGGCTCCCCGTATGTAACCAGTTGTTGCGAGTAATTCTTTCATAGGAATCATTTCACAATTTTTATTACCTGATACTTTTGCAGCAAGCTTAAGGTCAACTTCTTCATGGCCAGGAATTACACATACAAAGAAGCCGGCTTTATCCCCTTTGAGAACTAATGTTTTGAAAACGTGATTTACGTCTTCTCCCAATTGTTCGGCAACATGAATAGCGCTCAAATCGCTTTCATCCACCTCATAAGAAATAAGCTGGTAATCAATCTTGGCTTTATCAAGTAGTCTGGCTACATTGGTCTTGTTGATTTTCATTTTATAATCCTTTCATTGATAGTTGAACACGTTTACGTACAAGGTCTACGCTTTGTACTTTCACTTTCACATGCTGGTGCATACTTACTACCTGAGTAGGGTCGCTGATAAAACGATCTGCCATTTCCGAAATATGGACCAGTCCATTTTCTTTAATACCAACATCAACAAAGCAACCAAAGGCTGTTATATTAGTAACGATACCGGGTAAAACCATTCCTTCTTTCAGATCTTCCAGTTTTTTCACATTGGGATCGAATTCAAATACTTTGATAGTCTGGCGAGGGTCGCGTCCCGGTTTATCAAGTTCTTCCATGATATCGGTAAGGGTTGGTAGTCCTATATTGCCTGTAACGTATTTTCCCAGATCCAGTTTCTTCTTTAATTCTTTGTTGGTGATAAGATCAGACACTGTGCATCTCAGATCCTTTGCCATCTTTTCCACGATAGGATAGCTTTCGGGATGGACTGCCGAATTGTCAAGTGGATTCTTTCCATTGGTGATGCGAAGAAAACCCGCTGATTGCTCGAATGCCTTTTCTCCCATGCGGGGAACTTTCAGTAATTCCCGGCGCGAAGCAAATGGTCCGTGTTCTGCACGGTAGGTAACAATATTCTGTGCCAGAGTCGGACCAAGACCAGAAATATAGGTTAGCAAATGCTTGCTTGCTGTATTAACATCAACACCAACTAAGTTTACGCAACTTTCCACTGTTATATCAAGGCTTTTTTTCAGGGCGTTTTGTTCCACATCGTGTTGATATTGCCCGACTCCTATGCTTTTGGGATCAATCTTTACAAGTTCTGCCAGCGGATCCATTAACCGACGGCCAATACTTACGGCGCCTCGTACAGTTACATCGTATTCAGGAAATTCTTCCCGGGCTATTTTCGATGCAGAATAGATGGATGCTCCGTTTTCGGAAACAACAAAAACCTGTACTTTTCTGTCGTAACGGATGCCTGTTATAAACTCTTCTGTTTCGCGGCTGGCTGTACCATTTCCAATGGCAATAGCATCAATGGCATAGGTACTTACAAGCTGAGCTACTTTGGCGGCAGCTTTTCCTTTTTCGTTCTGGGGCGGGTGAGGATAAATGGCTTCGTTATGCACTAAATTTCCCTGCGCATCCAGACAGACAATTTTACATCCGGTACGATATCCCGGATCCACGCCCAACACGCGCTTTTGTCCAAGCGGAGCCGATAGCAGAAGCTGACGAAGATTTTCTGAAAACACCCGGATGGCTTCTTCATCCGCTTTCACTTTGCTGAGATTGGCATATTCTGTTTCGATCGAAGGTTTTAATAAGCGTTTAAAGGAGTCAGTAACAGCTTCTTCAACCTGAGCAGAAGCATCTGAATTTCCTTTTACAAACTTTCGGGTAAGCCTTTCCATGCAACCTTCGGTGTCGGGAGAGATAGATACCCGTAAAAATCCTTCTGTTTCTCCCCTGCGCAGAGCAAGTAAACGGTGAGATGAACAACGGTTTAATGGTTCGCTGAAATCAAAATAGTCACGATATTTGCTCCCTTCTTCTTCTTTTCCTTTAATAACCTTTGAAGAAATAACAGAGGTGCGAGCAAAGAAGTTCCTTACCGTATTGCGGGCTTGCTCATCTTCATTTACCCATTCGGCAATAATATCGCGGGCTCCCTGAAGAGCATCCTTAGCATCCTTAACTTCACCTTTGATATAAGAACTGGTCGCTTTTTTTATATCTTGTGTAGCTTGCATCATAAGGAGAGTAGCCAATGGTTCCAATCCTTTTTTACGGGCAATTTCTGCTTTGGTCTGACGTTTCGGTTTGAAAGGAAGGTAGATATCTTCCAGTTCAGTGCTGTCCCACGATGCCTCAATTCGTTTTTTTAGTTCGGGGGTAAGTTTGTTCTGTTCCTCGATAGACGACAAGATGGTTTTTTTTCTTTTCTCTAACTCTGTTAGTTTGTCGTACTGGTCTTTTATATCACCAATTTGAACTTCGTCCAAAGCTCCGGTAACTTCTTTACGATACCGGCTTATAAAAGGAATGGTAGCGCCTTCATCCAGAAGTCCTATAGTTTTTTCTATCTGACGCGCAGAGATACCAAGCGTTTTAGAAATTAATGAGTTGAATATTTCAGTCATCTGTTATAGTTTTATTGTTTCGTCTGCCAGCAAAGTCAATGTGTCTGGCTGATGCGAAACAAAGATAATAGTTTGTTTATTGATTTCATGGAGCTTTCGGATTTGCTGAATGATCCGGGCGGCAAGTGGTTCGTCCAAACCCTTGAATGGCTCGTCCATTAGCAACAAAGCCGAAGGGAATGCCAGTGCTCTGGCAATGGCTATCCTTTGCTGCTGACCGTAACTCATGGTATCCGGATGGTGATGTGCCACCTCTTCAAGTTCCATAAGTTTGCAAAAGCGACGGGCAATTTCATTTGCCTTTTCTTTTGTGTAAAAGGAGGCAAGAGGTAATGCTATGTTATCCAATCCTGTAATTTGGTTTACCAGGTATGGTTCCTGAAATACAGAAGCAATTCCATGAGAGTCTGGCCTTTCTATTTTACCTGCCGTAGGTTTTAATGTACCGTTAATGATGTTCAGTAATGTAGTCTTTCCCCAACCCGAGGGGGCAGAGATACCATATATGCGTCCCTTTTCAAATTGATGGGAAAAATCTTTCAGTACCGATCTTTTACCGTAACTGTGACTTATCTTCGTCAAAACAATCGCTTGTGTAGCTTGCATTTCATGTAGATTATCTTCTGCTTTGTATCGTATGGGGTAGGAGATACGGCTTAAAGCATCCAAACCTCTGTCGAATACAAAACTAATAGCAACAGCAATCAATGTCCATGCCAGTAATTCCGGCACTTCAATAAAGTTTTGGGCCCGTTTCATTTCACTCCCGATACCAAAAGAGCACTGCGACAATACTTCGCCCATAATAATGGCACGCCACCCAAAGCCTGCTGCAGACGCAAGTCCGCTGAAAAGGAATGGTTTTAATTGCGGATACACAATCTGAGTAAAATAGTTTACTCTGTTAATCTGAAATACATGTCCCATAACAGACAGTTCCGGACGGAGATGCAGTAGTCCTTTCGTTAAGTTTTCGCTTAGAAGCGGAAACATGGTAAGGAATGCTATAATAAATGGAATCTGTTCGGGTTGCAAAAATAGTAAAGCAAGAAGGATAAAGGAGATAACGGGAACAGAACGCATGAGCGTGAGCAACGGTTTAAAGAGTCCGTAAACGTTCTCATTGCGGGCAAAAAGCAGAGCCGTACACATGGCCAATACTCCGGAAAGAATCAAGCCGGCTATTCCTCGTCCAAGTGTAGCTAATACGGAAAGGTAAAAGTTGGCAGATAGTATCAGAGATCCCAAGGTTACGACTAAGTCGGGCACTCCGGGAACAAGCGCCGGCTTGTTTACCATAAGTGCCAAGCCTTCCCAAGCCAGGAACATAATTCCAATGGAGAAAGCCATTTGTATGTTTTTTTTCAATCTGCGCATACTACAAATGTTGAATCAGGCAGATGTCCGCCAATTGCCTTGGGTTCATATTTCAGAATTATTCTCAGCAGAGACGAAACAGCTTCTTTAGCCTCGCATGCGGGTACATAATTGATTCTGCACCGTAGAATACTGCTTTTCGAGAGCATTCCTTTACCAAAAACTTTCCTTTCTTCCATGATTCTTATGGCTTGTTCGGGGTTGTCGACGGCAAATTTACACGACGCAGCTAGTAACTTATCTATTTCTTTACGAAATTTTGCAAGTTTTGGGCTAAATACAACTGCCGTCTGGGCAAACCCGGGCGAATCGGGCAAGGGGCGATTAAGGTCGGCCAGAATCCTTAGTGTGGAATCTTTTGCCAATGCCATACTTACGAATGGTTCACTTAGTACAGCAGTTTCCACGGTCCCGGTTTGTATCCCCATCATTATATCGCGGGCCGATCCAAAAGTATAGTTTAATTTCGGCTGCCAGCTTTTATGTTTATCCAGATAGTAACGTGTAAGAATATCTGGCGATGTACCGCTACCGAAAAGATGCAATATGGTTGCTGAAGAATCGCGTCCAACCAAATAAAGCGTTCCCCACAAAGGACATCCAAGAAGGGGATAGGTAACACCTTTGTTGTAAAGATTTACAGCACTTATCATGGGAAGAACAGCAATGTCAGCCTCCCCCTTAATGAGTTGTGCCTGTATTAATTCTGGAGAATCCACAACCTCAGTCTGCAAGACCATACCATCGATAACAGGCTGCGATTCCATTAATTGGGCAAATGCTATGGACGAAGGTCCTCTTAAAAGTTTCAATCGTAAGGTATTGCTGTTTTTCTGTGTGTTATTGCAAGCACACAGAAAGCAAAGTAATATACAAAGATGAATCTTCATTGTTCAGAATGTTTACTGCAAATGTAGGAATAATTGTTGTACGGTCAGGAAAAACGCATAAATTTGCCTTTATTAAAAAATTAAGAATGGCAGATATATTTAACGAAAAAGTCTACGATAGCTTTGTTTTCGAAAAACAGAGTATACCTGGCAATAAACTATCCGGGAAAGAGTTTAACGGGTGCACTTTTATCAATTGCGATTTTTCTGATTGTAACTTATTGGATTGCAATTTTATCGACTGTCATTTTGATACATGTAATTTAAGTAACGCTAAATTAGGGAATACCGGATTAAAGGAGGTTGCTTTCGTAAATTGTAAGTTAATCGGAATAGATTTCACCGATTGCTCAGATTTTCTGTTTGCTGTCCAATTCGATAAGTGTGTTCTTGACTATTCATTCTTTTTGAAAAAGAATCTGAAGAAAACATTTTTTCTGGATTGCTCAATAAGGGAAGCCAATTTTAGTGAATCCAATTTAACCGATGCCCATTTTCAGGGATGTGATTTGCATCAAACTGTTTTTGAACGGACCAATCTTCATGGTGTGGATTTCAGAACGGCATCCAATTACTCTATTAACCCTGAGGTAAATAACATAAGGAAAGCCAGATTTTCTTATCCAGCCGTATTGGGCTTGCTCGATAAATACGGTATAATCGTGGTATAATCTATTTTCTATTTATTTGTCTTATTCTTTATATTTTTTCCAGTATTCATCTACAGATGTTTTAACCTCTTTATGCAGCAACAGAATTCCCAACAGGTTGGGAAGAGTCATGAGTGCTATGGATATGCCCGAAAATATCCAAATAATTGTTGTATCTGTAAACGAAGCAAAGAAGAAGCCAATCACATAAATTACATGATATGTACGAACATATTTGCTTCCCCAAAGGTAGGTTACAGCCCTGTCTCCGTAGTACGACCAGGAGATGGCAGTCGAAAAGGCAAACATAAGCAACGAAAAAGGAATAATGTACTGCCCCCAGTCTCCGAAAAATCCTTTCTTAAAAGCTTCGGTGGACAGAGGAGCCGAGTGAAGCAGCGATTTTCCTTGTACAGTAATTGGATGGCTTTTAATTATAGGCAAACTAATTTTACCGTTTTTTACCGTCAGTTCGCCGCTGAAAAGTTCTTTTCCTTGTTTAAAGCGAACATCGTCTGCAAAAGAGCGGGAATGAAGTAGCGTGACAGGTGTTTCAATTTGTCCTTTTTTGATTGTAATTTTTCCTTCGTAAAGAGGTAGCAGCTTATCTCCTGTTATGTGTTTTGCTACAGCCAACTTATCATCTGCGTTTTCCTCGTTATATTTGTTGGCAAGTAAAAACATATCGGTTTGCTGAAATTGGTTTTCATATTTTTCGGCCCAGGTTCCGGAAGATATCAATACCAATCCGGTAAGCATGCATATTATAATGGTATCTATAAAAGGTTCAAGCAGAGCAACCATTCCTTCAGAAACCGGTTCTTTAGTCTTGGCAGCAGCATGTGCTATTGCCGCAGAGCCCTGACCGGCTTCATTGGAAAACAGGCCTCGGTTTACACCCCTGTTAAATGCCAGAGATACGCTTGCTCCTAAAAATCCTCCGGCAGCCGAAGAACCGTTCAGTATGTCGTGAAATAACATTCCCAATGAAGGGATGATATTGTCGTAGTTATAGAAAATTACGCTTAAAGATCCCAAAAAGTAAAAGATGGCCATAAAAGGAACGAGCTTCTCTGTTACTTTGGCTATACGTGTTATTCCTCCAATAATAATTAAACCGAGCAATACGGAAAGGATGGCTCCACTTATGTATAGAGGGATGTTGAACGATGAAAACATGGCATTGGATATGCTGTTTATCTGGGGCAGACTTCCTGTTCCGAATGATGAACTAATTGTGGCTAATGCAAAGATTACAGCAAGCCATCGCATATGCAATCTGTTTTTCATATAATACATCGGTCCACCCGATATAGATCCTTTTTTCGTTGTTTCGCGGTATTTATGCGAAAGAGTTACTTCAACCATCTTTGTAGTCATACCCAGAAAGGCGGTTATAAACATCCAGAATAAGGCACCGGGCCCTCCTAAATGTACTGCCAGGGCTACACCTGCGATGTTTCCTGTACCTACAGTGCCAGATAGTGCGGTTGCAAGCGATTGAAAGTGAGATGTGTCACCTTCATCGTGTTTGTTGTCGTATTTTCCTGAAACTACTTTTAACGCGTGCCGGAAGTATCGTATCTGAGGAAATCTTAGATATAGGGTAAAAAACAAACCTGTACCTAAGAGTAATAGTACAAACCATTGTGACCCGCCAATATAAGAGTCTATTAGAGATAGAATATTGCTTATTTCTTGCATAAATCAACCATTTTGATTTAAATCGTTTCGCAATGTAAGAAATAATCTGTTAATAGTGATTTTTTTGACAAAAATATCATTGAGTCTGATAATAAACGAAAGCAATCAATGGATTGGACCAGATTAGTAAGTTACTATTTGTTTTTTAATGAAATTGAAAAGATAGGGTAGGTATAAAAAAAATTTAAGGAAACTTCACAGCCTCCTTAAACAACTTGTTAACCTTAAATCTAATACTATTATGAAAAAACCACGATGCAAAGATAGTGGTTGTTATTTATCTGTCAATAGTTAAAATGCTAATTAATGTTCTTGTTTATTTAATATTTGCTAAAATAGCATTGAATAAATAATTTTATTTAGAAATAGATGTTTTCGAATGCCTTAAATTAGCATCTCGTTCCACATTCTGTTAGCTCACAGCTTTCGGATTCGGTTTCAAACTCAATGGTGGCATGGTGAATATGGTGGTCAGAGCAGCGTGTTTTAATCTCTTCTTTTATCACCTGTTGTTCATCCAGTGTGGTTAAGGGATGCACTACTGCGTGTAAAGTAAGAATATTTTCTTCTCCGTCCAACGTCCATAGATGCACATCGTGTATGGAGTATACATTTTTTACGCTCCTAATTTCCTGCTCTAGTTCTTTTAAATTTACATCGTACGGAACTTTTTGAAGTAATATCCTAAAAGTGCCTTTCAGGTTACGATATACATTGGTAAGAATCCATATGCTTATTCCTATAGATAAGAGTGGATCAAGAATAGGCAGATTAACAAAATGCATTACGATACTTACTACGAGTACCGCTATCCATCCCAAAACATCTTCCATCATATGAAGAGAAACAGCCCGCTCGTTCAATGTCGTACCTTTTTTTAACCGTAAAACAGCTGCCCCGTTTACCACTATTCCCAATATGGCCAATAGGAGCATTCCGGTTGCATCGGGAGTTTGTGGCTCGATTATGCGTTCAATACATTCTTTGATTACTACGATAGAACCTGCGAGTAAAATTACTGATATAAAAATAGCTCCCATCAGCGAAAACCGTTTGTATCCGTAAGAATAGAAATTGTCGCTTCGCTTCTTGGATATTTTCTGCAAATACCAGGCAATTCCCAGCGAGACCGAGTCTCCAAAGTCGTGAAGCGCATCCGAGAGGATGGACACACTGTTTGTATATATACCTCCTATAAGCTCTACAATTGCGAAGATGAAATTTAAGAAGAAGGCAACTTTTATGTTTCCGGTCGAGGTGTCGTGTGTATGATGATCGTGTTCCATTGTTTTATTCTTTAGCATATAAAACAGCTATTTGGGCTTTATTGTTACAAATTGTATGCAAAAATCTTTAATTAGTTGTTATTTCTATCAATCCATTTTGTCCCGTTTTTTTACGTAATAAACGGGACTTTTTTGATAATATTCGGAATGTGTTGTATCCAGGATTGTTTTTGATATCCTGTAACTAATGAAATTATTACGGGTATTTAATCGGCAATCCAAAAACGTAATGTATAGCAACAGCATTTGCGACAAATTCGTTTGTTTCTAACATTGAACAGGCTTCTTGTTTTTCCTTATATCTTTAACTTGTCAAAGATATATCTTTTGAAGTTGAAAATTATATAAATGAAATTTCAAAGATATAGGACTTTTTGGTCTGTCTTATTTAGAGGGGATATACTCTCTGGGAATTAAATTTTCAATATTTATCTCTCATCTGTCACTAATTGGATGAAAACCCTTTATTGAAAAGGCTTTTGAGGGTGAAGGATGTCTCGTGACAGATGATTTTCATCTGTCATCTATCACTGGCAAGGAAGTTTACCGGAGGATATGCTTTGTCGGACTAATCTGTCTTAAAACATACAGCCTTGTTCTTCTTTCTTTTATTCCAATGAGAATGTACAGGCGATGGACACTACGAAAAGGATGATTAGATAACAAGACTTAGTAAATTAGTCCCGTTTACTATATCTCTTAGTGTTTTTCTACGTTTTGTATAACTTGTTTTCCAATTGAGTGATTATTGTCACTCAACCGGGTGATTATACTACTCCAATTGGATGACAATAATCACTCGGTTGGGTGTCAAGTTTAGTGTATAAGATTCAGTTGGTAAATATCCCGTATTCATACGTAATTACTGCATGTTGTCGGTTATAAGTCCTTTTGCACGATATTTTACCCTTATATATAACGTACACGAGACAAAAGCTGATTTACCCCTCTGGGAAAAACTTTTAAAAAAAGATTGTGGTTTAACAATCGGGTTATCAGAGATTAAGGGGAAATGGAGAGGCGTGGTATAAAAATAAGATAGGAAAAGGTTTGGATTGTATGTTGTAAAGCACTACTTTTGTCCCCGCATTCAAGAGAGAGTGGCGCAGCAGACATGATGAGGAAACGAACAGCGGTGTACATAAGGTGAGGTTAGCAGAGCTAAGCGAGAAACCTGCAGTCATACTGAAAACGGCTTCCGAAACTTTTTAAAATAAACTTTCCAAAACATTTGGAAGTTAAAAATAAAAAGACGTATCTTTGCACCCGCTTTGCCGCTGTAACATGCAGCGGCTAAATGCAAAAAAGAGTTCTTTGAAAAATTTACATATCAACAAGTAGTACAAGAAAAATTATCTTTCGGGATAATTGGACGTAAAGAATGAAATTAATACCGTCAATTGTAAACTAATAATAGAAGGGAATTCTGAGCAAGAGATATTAAGACAAACAAATTATACAACGAAGAGTTTGATCCTGGCTCAGGATGAACGCTAGCGACAGGCTTAACACATGCAAGTCGAGGGGCAGCATAAAAGTAGCAATACTTTGGTGGCGACCGGCGCACGGGTGAGTAACGCGTATGCAACCTACCTATCAGAGGGGGATAACCCGGCGAAAGTCGGACTAATACCGCATAAAACAGGGGCACCGCATGGTGATATTTGTTAAAGATTAATTGCTGATAGATGGGCATGCGTTCCATTAGGTAGTTGGTGAGGTAATGGCTCACCAAGCCGACGATGGATAGGGGAACTGAGAGGTTGGTCCCCCACACTGGTACTGAGACACGGACCAGACTCCTACGGGAGGCAGCAGTGAGGAATATTGGTCAATGGGCGAGAGCCTGAACCAGCCAAGTCGCGTGAAGGAAGAAGGATCTATGGTTCGTAAACTTCTTTTGCAGGGGAATAAAGTGGAGGACGTGTCCTCTTTTGTATGTACCCTGAGAATAAGGATCGGCTAACTCCGTGCCAGCAGCCGCGGTAATACGGAGGATCCGAGCGTTATCCGGATTTATTGGGTTTAAAGGGTGCGTAGGTGGTTTAATAAGTCAGCGGTGAAAGTTTGCAGCTTAACTGTAAAAATGCCGTTGAAACTGTTAGACTTGAGTGTAAATGAGGTAGGCGGAATGCGTGGTGTAGCGGTGAAATGCTTAGATATCACGCAGAACTCCGATTGCGAAGGCAGCTTACCAAGCTACAACTGACACTGAAGCACGAAAGCGTGGGGATCAAACAGGATTAGATACCCTGGTAGTCCACGCAGTAAACGATGATTACTAGCTGTTTGCGATACACAGTAAGCGGCACAGCGAAAGCGTTAAGTAATCCACCTGGGGAGTACGCCGGCAACGGTGAAACTCAAAGGAATTGACGGGGGCCCGCACAAGCGGAGGAACATGTGGTTTAATTCGATGATACGCGAGGAACCTTACCCGGGTTTGAACGCAGAGAGACAGGGGTGGAAACATCCTTTTCAGCAATGACTGTCTGCGAGGTGCTGCATGGTTGTCGTCAGCTCGTGCCGTGAGGTGTCGGCTTAAGTGCCATAACGAGCGCAACCCTTATCTTTAGTTACTAACAGGTCAAGCTGAGGACTCTAGAGAGACTGCCAGCGTAAGCTGTGAGGAAGGTGGGGATGACGTCAAATCAGCACGGCCCTTACATCCGGGGCGACACACGTGTTACAATGGTAAGGACAAAGGGCAGCTACCGGGCGACCGGATGCGAATCTCTAAACCTTATCTCAGTTCGGATCGGAGTCTGCAACTCGACTCCGTGAAGCTGGATTCGCTAGTAATCGCGCATCAGCCATGGCGCGGTGAATACGTTCCCGGGCCTTGTACACACCGCCCGTCAAGCCATGGGAGCCGGGGGTACCTGAAGTTCGTAACCGCAAGGATCGACCTAGGGTAAAACTGGTGACTGGGGCTAAGTCGTAACAAGGTAGCCGTACCGGAAGGTGCGGCTGGAACACCTCCTTTCTGGAGCCTGAGTTCCCTTTTACGGTTTGCAAGGTATTAAGGAAGGAACTTTACGTTCGTTTGTACTACGCTGTTGAATATGTGATAATATATGATCTTATAAAACTGGGAAACCAGAAGAGAAACAAGAGGCTGAAGCGCCTGCCCCGAAAGACCGGAAACGGTCAATACACGGAAAGAGCTTCAGGCACAAGTTAGAAAGCCAGTCCTATAGCTCAGTTGGTTAGAGCGCTACACTGATAATGTAGAGGTCGGCAGTTCAACTCTGCCTGGGACTACGAAGTAAAACTTTACGGGGGATTAGCTCAGCTGGCTAGAGCATCTGCCTTGCACGCAGAGGGTCAACGGTTCGAATCCGTTATTCTCCACACAAACCGGACGCCGCAAGGCAAAGGTAAGAAGATCTTTGACATGATGGACAACAAAGCAATAAAGTAACAAATTAAGAGCAAGCTTTAAAAATATATCAATCCGACACATGTGGTCGTATTAATACGACTGCGCATATGTGCACGGAAAAAGAAAGTAAGCAAGGGCAGACGGTGGATGCCTTGGCTCTCGGAGGCGAAGAAGGACGTGATAAGCTGCGATAAGTTCGGGGGATGTGCAAATAACAATTGATCCCGAAATTTCCGAATGGGGCAACCCGGCAGGTTGAAGGCCTGTCATTCCGAAAGGAAGGCAAACGTGGGGAACTGAAACATCTAAGTACCCATAGGAGAAGAAAACAAAAGTGATTCCCCAAGTAGTGGCGAGCGAACGGGGAACAGCCCAAACCTATGCTGTTGAGGCAGTATAGGGGTTGTAGGACTACGATGTGGCAAGAAATCAGTAAAGTGGAACGTTTTGGAAAGAACGGCTATATAGGGTGACAGTCCCGTACACGACTTATTGACGAAGCCTAGTAGTATCCTGAGTAGCGCGGGACACGAGAAATCCTGTGTGAAACTGCGGGGACCATCCCGTAAGGCTAAATACTCCCGAGAGACCGATAGCGAACCAGTACTGTGAAGGAAAGGTGAAAAGAACCTCGAATAGAGGAGTGAAATAGACCCTGAAACCGTCTGCCTACAAGCGGTCGGAGCATCTATAAGATGTGACGGCGTGCCTTTTGCATAATGAACCTACGAGTTACTGTCATTGGCAAGGTTAAGGAATTAAGTTCCGGAGCCGAAGCGAAAGCGAGTCTTAATAGGGCGAGTTAGTCAGTGGTAGTAGACGCGAAACCAAGTGATCTACCCTTGATCAGGTTGAAGGTTGGGTAACACCAACTGGAGGACCGAATCGGTATACGTTGAAAAGTGTTCGAATGAATTGAGGGTAGGGGTGAAAGGCTAATCAAACTTGGAGATAGCTCGTACTCCCCGAAATGCATTTAGGTGCAGCCTTTGTTATTACTAGTATGAGGTAGAGCGACTGATTGGATGCGAGGGCTTCACCGCCTATCAAGTCCAGATAAACTCCGAATGCGTATTAGTTTAGACAAGGAGTGAGGGCATGGGTGCTAAGGTCCATGTCCGAGAGGAGAAGAATCCAGACCATCAGCTAAGGTCCCCAAATAGCAGCTAAGTTGAATTAACGAAGTCAGATTGCAAAGACAGCTAGGATGTTGGCTTGGAAGCAGCCATTCATTTAAAGAGTGCGTAACAGCTCACTAGTCGAGGAATTTGGCGTGGATAATAATCGGGCATAAGCTGTTTACCGAAGCTATGGAATCATGTAAATGATTGGTAGGGGAGCATTCTGCTCAGCTTAGAAGGTAGGGGATAACCCCTGCTGGAGCGTGCAGAAAAGCAAATGTAGGTATAAGTAACGATAAAGGGGGTGAGAAACCCCCTCGCCGAAAGACTAAGGCTTCCTGATCAACGTTAATCGGATCAGGGTTAGTCGGGACCTAAGGATAAGCCGAACGGCGATTCCGATGGAAGAATGGGTTAATATTCCCATACTACTTTATAGAGCGATGTGGAGACGGAGAAGTGAAAGTCCTGCTGCCTGACGGAATAGGTAGTTAAAGGGTGTAGGCGTTGATCATTGTAGGCAAATCCGCAGTGAGAGTCGAACCTGATAGTATGCGGAGTGCTTGCACGAAGCAATATGGATGTAACCAGGCTCCCAAGAAAATCCGCTAAGCATAATTTATAGAGTACCCGTACCGTAAACGGACACACGTAGTTGGGTTGAGTATACTAAGGCGCTCGAGTGATTCACGGTTAAGGAACTAGGCAAAATAGTCCTGTAACTTCGGGAAAAAGGACGCCATCAGCAATGGTGGCCGCAGAGAATAGGCCCAGGCGACTGTTTAACAAAAACACATGGCTATGCAAAATAGAAATATGAAGTATATGGCCTGACACCTGCCCGGTGCTGGAAGGTTAAGAGGAGATGTCATCGCAAGAGAAGCATTGAATTGAAGCCCCAGTAAACGGCGGCCGTAACTATAACGGTCCTAAGGTAGCGAAATTCCTTGTCGGGTAAGTTCCGACCTGCACGAATGGTGTAACGATCTGGGCACTGTCTCAACCGTGAGCTCGGTGAAATTGTAGTATCGGTGAAGATGCCGATTACCCGCGATGGGACGAAAAGACCCCGTGAACCTTTACTATAGCTTTACATTGCATTTGGGTAATTAATGTGTAGGATAGGCCGGAGGCTATGAAGCGGGCACGCTAGTGTTTGTGGAGCCGACGTTGAAATACGGCCCTTTGATTATTTGAATTCTAACTCCCGATGGGAGGACACTGTATGGTGGGTAGTTTGACTGGGGTGGTCGCCTCCAAAAGTGTAACGGAGGCTTCTAAAGGTACCCTCAGGCCGATTGGTAACCGGTCGTAGAGTGTAATGGCATAAGGGTGCTTGACTGGGAGACAAACAAGTCGATCAGGTAGGAAACTAGAGCATAGTGATCCGGTGGTTCCGCATGGAAGGGCCATCGCTCAAAGGATAAAAGGTACTCCGGGGATAACAGGCTGATCGCTCCCAAGAGCTCATATCGACGGAGCGGTTTGGCACCTCGATGTCGGCTCGTCACATCCTGGGGCTGGAGAAGGTCCCAAGGGTTGGGCTGTTCGCCCATTAAAGTGGCACGCGAGCTGGGTTCAGAACGTCGTGAGACAGTTCGGTCTCTATCTATCGTGGGCGCAGGAAATTTGAGAGGCTCTGACACTAGTACGAGAGGACCGTGTTGGACTGACCACTGGTTTACCGGTTGTACCGCCAGGTGCACTGCCGGGTAGCTAAGTCGGGATTGGATAAGTGCTGAAAGCATCTAAGTACGAAGCCAGCCTCAAGATTAGATTTCCTTATAAGGGTGGTTGAAGACTACGACCTTGATAGGCTACAGGTGTAAGGGCAGTAATGTCGAAGCCGAGTAGTACTAATAGCCCGAAACTTTCGTTTCCGTGGAAACGGGTTGATATATTGATAAGAAAAGAGTAAGCTCATAAGATGAGTTATTTTATTGCTAGTCCAACATTCAAACATCATAAGAAATTAAGGTGGTTATAGCGTTGGGGTTCCACCTCTTCCCATTCCGAACAGAGAAGTTAAGCCCACCCACGCCGATGGTACTGCGTATAGTGGGAGAGTAGGTAGCCGCCGTTTTACAAGAGGAGTTAGTTCAATTGAACTGACTCCTCTTTTTGTTTATATACCCTCATGAATATATTGCTTGACTGAGAATTTACTGTATTTGGTTTTGTTAACAATATATAGTAAAAATAAGTATATATTTTTGCATTAAAATGAGATCAGTACATTTTTTATATCTACTTTCGCACATCGAAAATTGATGTGGTGAAAAGACTGATATTCATACTATTCTTGTTTGTATCGTTTCTGCATTTCAATACAAATGACACTGGATTGTTAACTGATTCGTCGGTTAGTGGATCATGTTCGGTTAGTAGCGAAAAAGAGAGTCTTTATCATGCTTGTCAAAAACAGACTGCTGCGAGTAATCTGCTTATCGAACTCAAATTTGAAGTGGGGCAGCTTAGAGAAGACATAACTTCCCGCAGTTTCCGGTCGACAAGGTATAATTTTTCGTCAGCTATCTTTTCTTTGTCTCCTGATTCATTCTTCCGGAATATTCAACTGGCCGATTTTCGTAAAGCTCTTCCTCATAATTACCAGAAGAAAGAAATTCTTCATCTCAATCACATCCTCCGTATTTAGCGGTTTTTTGCCTGTTTTCTTCCATGGTGAAGACTAGCTGTGCCTTGTACATAAAACGTACATAGGTGTTGCTTCTGCTTGCATGTGGCTAGAAATCTGCTGTTATCGCAATCCGTATTTTGTTTCTGGAAGCAGAGCGGCATAATATGCCTCTTCCTGTCTGTTGGTGTCGCTATAAGATGAACAACAAGTGTGCGTTTGCGTGTACAGTTGGTATTAATACGGTTTTAGAAATGCTATTTTTATTCAAATACTATTTTATTTAATTGTAATTTAAGATGTTACACATTTTTTATGTTACTTTCCAAATGATGGCGCTTACATTCGTCATCGGTTTTGTAGTTGCTGCTATCATCAAATCCATTGCCTATGCAACGGATAACATTGAGTTGTATAATGCGAAAAAAGAGGAGATAGATCGCATTGAACGGATTCGCTCCCAACGATTTAAACGAGTGAAAAGAACTTTTGCGGACGAAAACAGGTCGTGGGTGGAACGCGATTACGGAATCAGCAGAGGTCGGGTTGTACAGGAACTGAACGATGAGGCTCTGAAGGGGGTAAGCAAAGGGCGTCCCGATTTTGATATTAATCAGTATTATTATGCTGTTCTGCCTGGTAAAAGAAACCGGATTGCTTAATGTTTTTATATTAAATAAAAGTTATAATGGAGAATATTGATTTCTTAGTGCTTTTTCAGGGATTCGGGACGATGATGGCTGGCGGCTGGGTATTGGCCGTTGCGCGTATTTCGCTTGTATTACTTGGAATGTTGCTGGTTTATCTGGGTTGGAAGGGCGTATTGGAACCGATGGTGATGATTCCTATGGGTATTGGTATGGTGGCCATTAATTGCGGTACGCTTTTTATGCCGGGAGGTGGATTGAGCAACTTGTTTCTGGATCCAATGTTGAGTGATACCAACGAGCTGATGAACATGATGCAGATCGATTTTTTGCAGCCTGTATATACGCTTACCTTTAGCAACGGGTTGATTGCATGTTTTGTTTTCATGGGGATTGGTACTTTGTTGGATGTGGGCTTTTTATTGCAGAAGCCTTATGTGAGTATTTTCCTGGCGTTGTGTGCCGAGTTGGGTACTTTTTTAGTACTTCCTATCGCGCATGCATTTGGTCTTAGCTTGGGCGAAAGTGCTTCCATTGCTATGGTTGGCGGTGCAGACGGACCGATGGTGTTATTCACGTCGCTGGCACTGGCAAAGAATTTGTTTGTGCCGATTACGGTTGTGGCTTACCTGTATCTGGGACTTACCTATGGTGGGTATCCTTATTTGGTGAAGTTGCTTGTTCCAAAAAGGTTGCGTGCTATCAAAATGGTTCAGACCCGTGCGCCCAAGAATTACAGTGCTAAGGTGAAACTGGCTTTTTCAGTGTTATTGTGCGCGGTGCTTAGTTTCTTGTTTCCGGTGGCTTCGCCACTGTTTTTTTCGCTGTTCCTGGGTGTGGCTGTACGGGAGTCCGGCATGAAGCATATTAATGATTTTGTGAGCGGACCGCTGCTTTACGGTTCAACATTCATGCTTGGAGTGTTGCTGGGCGTGTTGTGTGATGCCAAATTGTTATTGGATCCTAAAGTGTTGAAGTTGTTGGTACTGGGTATAGCGGCGTTGTTGCTGTCTGGTATTGGTGGTATAATGGGTGGTTATATCATGTATTTTATAAAGAAAGGAAATTATAATCCAGTTATCGGTATTGCGGCCGTAAGTTGTGTCCCCACCACTGCCAAGGTGGCCCAGAAGATTGTTACAAAAGACAATCCGGATTCATTCATAATGGGTGATGCGTTGGGTGCCAATATTTCGGGGGTAATTACGTCGGCTATCATAACGGGTATTTACATTACAATAGTTCCCTATTTATAAGGGTTAATGGTTGGTTTACTATTTTTGATTGTTGTATTTTTAGATTGCCTGGATGGCAGTCTGGCGCTATGTCTGCCGGACTGCCATTTTTTTTCCTTTATTTTTTGTACAAATTTAGGCTCTCCTTGTTTGTCTCTAAAGCTCTTTTAGTTGATATTTAATGGCTTATAATACCTCTCGGAGGGGATTAAACTATGATTAAATCGCTTATCGGCACTAAGTCATATTGTCAATAAAAAATTTTACCTTTGCAAAATGAATAAATATAGACAGGAAGATTGGTTGCCTACCACTAAAAAGGAGATAGAGGCACGAGGATGGGACTACATTGATGTTATCTTTTTTTCGGGAGATGCTTATGTAGATCATCCTTCTTTTGGCCCTGCGGTAATCGGACGTACTTTGGAAGCTGAAGGTTTGCGGGTGGCTATTGTTCCCCAACCAAACTGGCGGGATGATCTTCGTGACTTTAAAAAACTGGGAATTCCCCGTTTATTCTTTGCTGTTTCTGCAGGTGCAATGGATTCCATGATCAATCATTATACAGCCAACAAACGCTTGCGTAGTGATGATGCTTACACTCCCGACAAAAGAGCCGGTATGCGTCCGGATTATCCCAGTATTGTTTATACTCAGATCCTTAAGAAATTATATCCGGATGTTCCTGTATTATTAGGAGGAATAGAAGCATCTTTGCGTCGTCTTACTCATTATGATTACTGGCAAGATAAGTTAAAGCCCGGTATACTGATTGAAAGCCGGGCGGATATGCTTATTTATGGTATGGGAGAGAAGCCTCTTCGTAGTTTAGTCGCTGAGTTGAAAAAGGGAACTCCTTTCTCAGAAATAAAAAGTATACCGCAAACAGCTTATCTTAGTACTCCTAAAGATATGGCTCAAATGGCTCTTGAAGATGATATACATCTTTTCTCACACGAAGAGTGTCTTCAGGATAAATTAAAACAAGCAAAGAATTTCAGACATATTGAGGAAGAATCCAATAAGATGGAGGCATCCCGAATTTTACAGATTGTAGGTGATGAAGTAATCGTTGTGAATCCTCCTTTTCCTCCAATGACGGAAGCCGAGTTAGATGCAAGTTTCGACTATCCTTATACTCGTCTGCCTCATCCAAAATATAAAGGAAAAATTATATCAGCCTTTGATATGATTCAATTTTCGGTGAATATTCACCGTGGATGTTTTGGCGGTTGCGCATTTTGTACAATTTCTGCGCATCAAGGAAAGTTTATCGCGTCCCGAAGCAAACAATCTATATTAAAAGAGGTAAAGGCTATTACAGAAATGCCCGATTTTAAGGGCTATCTCAGTGATTTAGGCGGACCTTCGGCTAATATGTATAGGATGAAAGGAAAGGACGAAAGTATTTGCAGAAAGTGTAAGAAGCCTTCCTGTATTTCGCCCGTGGTCTGTAAAAACCTGAATGCAGATCATACCCCAATGATTGAACTATATAAAGAGGTAGATAAGATTTCTGGAATTAAGAAGTCATTTATTGGAAGTGGTGTTAGGTATGATTTATTATTAAATCGTTACGATGATAATAAATTGAATGAATCTGCCAATACATATATGAAAGAGCTTATTGCTCATCATGTATCAGGGCGGCTAAAAGTGGCACCGGAACATACATCGGATGCGGTTTTGAAACAAATGCGCAAGCCGTCTTTTGCTCAGTTTGGTCAGTTTAAAAGGATATTTGATCGTGTGAATAAAGAGGAGGGACTTAATCAGCAGTTGATACCTTACTTTATATCCAGTCACCCGGGTTGTACGGAAGCTGATATGGCTGAACTTGCTGCCCTTACAAAGGATCTTCACTTTCATTTGGAACAGGTTCAGGATTTTACTCCGACACCGATGACACTAGCTACCGAAATGTATTATACCGGATTTCACCCGTATACGCTTGAAAAAGTATATACAGCGCAAACCAAAGAACAAAAGCTGGCGCAGCGGCAGTTTTTCTTTTGGTATGATAAGACATTTAAAAATCAGATAACAAAAACGTTACAAAGAATAGGCCGAAAGGATTTGATTACAAAGCTTTTTGGAAAATAATAAGACTAAAATTTGTCTAAAAAAACAGGGTTGTCCATAATCTGGACAACCCTGTTTTTTTTAGAGAAGTATGATTAAGCTTTTACTGCAATAACTTCGATTTCAACTAATCCGTTTTTTGGAAGAGTCTTTACAGCAACAGCAGAACGTGCCGGAAAGTCTCCTTCAAACTGAGAAGCATATACAGTGTTCATTGATGCAAAATCATTCATGTCGGCAAGAAAAACAGTAGTTTTAACCACATCGTTAAACGAATAGCCGGCTTCGATAAGAATAGCCCGAATATTTTTAAACGATTGAATGGATTGTTCTGTTATACCACCTTCAGCAAAAGTACCTGTGGCGGGATCAATACCAAGCTGGCCAGACATGAAAAGCATGTTCCCAACTTGTACAGCCTGACTGTAAGGACCGATGGCTGAAGGTGCATTGGTTGTTGAAATTACTTTTTTCATATTTTAATTTATTTTTGTTCGTCCATTCTTTGTCTTACCACTTCGTATACAAGAATAGAAGAGGCTACCGAAACGTTAAGTGAACCAATAGTACCAAACTGAGGAATTTTTACCATTTGGTCGCACATTCTAAGATTATCCATGGAGACACCAGTATCTTCAGCTCCCATAACTATGGCAACCGGTCCTTCGTATTTTATTCCTGTATAGTTTTCGTAAGCCTTTTCGCTGGCTGCATATACTTTCACTCCAGATTCCTGAAGAAATTTGATAGCCTGAGTAATACTTTTTTCTTTGCACACAGGAAGTACATGCAATGCACCAGCTGATGTTTTCATTGCATCTGCATTTACTGTAACACTTCCTTTTGCAGGAATTACAATAGCATCAACACCTGCGCATTCGCATGTTCTGGCTATGGCGCCGAAGTTACGGACATCGGTTACTCCATCAAGAAGGACTATAAACGGATTTTTACCCTGTTCATAAAGGAACGGAATAATATCTTCAAGCTTTTGATAGGTAATCGCCGGAAGAAATGCAATAACTCCCTGATGGTTTTTACGTGTTACGCGGTCTAATCGTTCAGAAGGTACCCGTTGCACTGCGATCTCTTTTCCTTTCAGCGCGTCAAATAGTTCTTTGGACAAATCACTTTGCAAATCTCTTTTTACCAAGATTTTATCTATTTCCTTCTCAGAAAGGATCGCTTCGATCACGGCACGTATGCCAAATATCATTTCATTTTCTTTCATCTAAATTCTATTAACTGCAAGGTGTTATAATGTGAAATTTTGTTTCAGAAGAAAACCTTTTATGTAAAATAAAAGGCTGATCTCTCGTATCAACCTTGTATCTAAACGTTTATGCTTCCTGATTGATTGCAAAGATAAGTCTTTTCGATGTACTTGTTGCTATAAATACTGAAAAATGTAATTTTGCCTGCGTTAGTAAAAGTATTAAACTATCGGACCTTTTAGTTTGTTTAGTCTGTGTTATATTGAAATCCATTGATTCAAAAAATAAAATGATTATTAAAGACGTTGCTGAAGGAGTAATATTGTCCAATCTTGATAGTTTTAATCTTCATCAAATTATTACATGTGGACAGTGTTTCCGTTGGGACGAGACAAATCCGGGTCTTTGGAGAGGAGTTGCATTTGATACACAACTTGAAATCCAGCAGTTAGATGCCGAAACTTATTTGTTCAAGTGCTCCAGAGAAGCATTTGATTCTTTGTGGTTTTCTTATTTCGATCTCGCCCGCGATTATTCTGAAATAAAAAGAAGTGTGACGGGCGATTCTTTTCTTGAAGATGCGATTCAGGCAGGAGAGGGTATTCGGATACTGCAACAGGAACCATTTGAAATCCTTATTACATTTATAATTTCCCAATGTAACAATATTCCTAAAATTAAAACTACTATTAAACGATTGTGCGAACAACTCGGTGTTTCTGTTAAAGATAAAACCGGACATTATTATCTTTTTCCAACCCCCCGGGCTTTAGCGGATAATCCTGATGTGGTTAAGTTATGCGGGGTAGGGTATCGGGATAAATATATTGTTTCTGCGTCTCGTAAGATTGTAAACGGAGAACTGGACTTAACAGGTTTACGGTTTGTTTCCAGAGAGGACGCATATAGAGAACTAATAACTTTATTTGGAGTAGGGAGCAAGGTGGCCAACTGTATCCTTTTATTTGGTCTCCGGCATCTCGATGGTTTTCCGGAGGATTTATGGATAAAAAAGGTGCTGGAAAAACATTATCAGGGAAAGTTTGATTCGAATCGATATAATGGATTTAAGGGGATAATTCAGCAGTATATGTTCTACTATGGAAGGACCTTGGGAGCCAATTATTTTAAGTGAAGAAATTTACCTTTTGCGCATTGGGTATTTTTACGTACCTTTGTCTTCATAATTAAATAACACCCAACTATATGGATGTAGAAAAGCTATCTACTGAAGGCATTATTTTTAAAGGAGCTAAAAATCCTTCAAATCCGAAAGATGCTCAAAGAGTAAAAACCAAGGCAAAGAAATCATCCTACGCTAAAGGTACCCATGGATCTGCTTCAGCTAAAATGAAGTCCGAAATAAAAAAACGCGTCCAGGCTAGAAATAAAAACAGAGGATGAGTTTTTAAGTAAAAAAAAGATAGAAAAAGGGTGAATCAATAATTTGATTCACCCTTTACTATTTAAGAATTTGCTTAAGCTAGTTTTCTTGCACCGTCGCTAATAACGACTTCATATAATTTAGGTTCGTGACCGAACTTTTCTTTGTATGAAGAGAAGGCTTCTTTAATAAACGCATCATACAACTCATCTTTAACAAGATTGATTGTACAACCGCCAAAACCACCACCCATAACTCTTGAACCAGTAACACCACATTTTTTTGCGATATCATTCAGGAAATCAAGTTCTTCGCAGCTTACTTCATAAAGCTTGCTCATGCCATGATGTGTTTCATACATTTTTTCGCCTACAGTTTCGTAGTCACCACGTTCCAAGGCGTCGCAAACGTCAAGAACGCGTTGAACTTCACCGATAACGTATTCTGCGCGCATGTAATCCTCGGCAGTAATGTCGTTTTTAGCTTCATTCAGCATTTCCATTGTTGCATCACGCAAGAATTCAACTTCTGGGTGATTATTCTTACGAATAGCAGCAGCAGCAGCTTCGCAAGACTGACGACGTTGGTTATAAGCTGAAGATGCAAGTTCGTGTTTTACTACAGAATCAAGCAATACTAACTTGTAACCAACTGGTTTGAATGGGAAATATTTGTACTCCAAAGAACGGCAATCCAAACGGATCAAGCTTCCTTCTTTTCCGAATACAGATGCAAACTGGTCCATAATTCCGCAATTAACACCGCAGTAATTATGTTCTGTTGCTTGTCCTATTTTTGCCAGTTCAAACTTATCGATACCCAGATTAAACATATCGTTCAACGCGAAAGCGAAAGTACTTTCCAATGCGGCAGATGAAGACATCCCGGCACCCAGAGGTACATCACCGGCAAACGCTGTGTCAAATCCCTGAACTTTACCACCACGTTTGATAATTTCGCGGCATACGCCAAAGATATATCTTGCCCAACTTGCTTTTGGGGCATCTTCTTCATTCAAACCAAATTCAACAGAATCTTTCAGGTCGATAGAATAAGCGCGAACTTTATCGGTTCCGTTTACCTTAATTTCTGCAACCATTCCTTTATCAATGGCACCCGGAAATACAAAACCACCGTTATAATCGGTATGTTCTCCAATTAAATTTATACGACCAGGAGATGCATAAACAGATCCTTCAGCATCATTGAAGTGTTTTTTAAAACGACTTCTAACGTGTTCAATATCCATATCAAATGTGTGTTTATATTAAAAAAATTCTTTCAAACTAACCGTGATGATTATTCTACTGGAATATTTTTGTTTACGTTTTTAGAACCAATCAAAGCATAGAACAGAAGGTAAGCCATACCAAGGAAGATTACCCAGAAGCTAGCCAAGTAGCTGGTAGAGTCTGCAACAAATCCCTGAATTAATGGAAGGATACCTCCACCACAAACCAACACCATGAAAATACCAGATGCTGTAGCAGTATATTTTCCAAGACCTTCTACAGCCAGGTTAAAGATACCACCCCACATTACTGATGTACAAAGACCGCATAGTACAAGGAACATTACACCAATGGGTACTTCAGCTAAACCGAATGAAATATCTGACTGGAATACAGGCATGCTTACCATTGTTTCCAGAGGACCAAAGATTCCTAACAATACAAATACGATACCTACAGTAGAAGCAACCGCTAACATAGCCTTACTTGAAACTTTTGCTGCAAGGCTTGCACCCGCAACACGACCAATCAACATAAGAAACCAGTAAGTACCTGCAATTGTACCTGCAATTGTTGTTTCGATACCTAAACCACCATTTTCAGGGCTAGCTGTCATCAACAGGTTAAGAATATTAGGAATACCTACTTCAACACCTACATAAATAAAGATGGCAATAGCACCTAAAACAAAGTGACGGAATGAAAGGGCACTGTGCGTGTTTTTTGTTTTACTTTTTTCAGTAATCAAGTGAGGTTCAGGAATGCTTACAAAATACAATACGATCAAGGCAATTGCAAAAATACCCATTGCAAGGAATAGAGCAGGATTGGCATCTTTGATTGTAGGTTGTGCTGCGCTACCAATAAGGTAACCACCAAGTACAGGAACGATAGTTGCACCGAAAGAGTTTACAGAACCTGCAACCTGGATAAGTTGGTTACCCTTATTTCCACCACCACCAAGAGTGTTCAACATCGGGTTAACTACCGTATTCAACATACACATTGAGAAACCAGAAACAAATGCACCGATCAGGTATACTGTGAAACTTTCTGCAAAGCCCGAAAGAAACTGAATACCTACCCCTGTAAATCCTACAACAATTGCTAATAATGCTGTTTTCTTATAGCCGATTTTTTGTAACAATAAACCTGCAGGGATACCCATAAACGCATAAGCGATAAAGTTTGCAGCATTTCCCAACTGTGACATAAAGCTTGACGCTTCGAACTGACTTTTTACAATCAGTGCCATTGGGTTTTGAAGACCTGTAACGAAGGAAATCATGAAGAATAGAGCAATCATCATTGCGATAGGCAATGCATAATTTTTTTTCTGCGTAGTATTCATTTCTTTTTTTATTAAAAAATTAGTTAGATTATATAATTATATTATTTCTCAGCTGAAAAACGGAAAATTGTTTTGCTAGTAAATGATTCGCCAGGGCGAAGCGTTGTTGACGGATATTCGGGTTTGTTTGGGCTATCTGGAAAATGTTGTGTTTCCAGACACAACGCAGCACGTTCAGGATAACGTTGTCCGTTTTTACCTGCGAAATTCCCCGTCATCCAGTTTCCTGTGTAAAGCTGAACACCAGGTTCTGTAGTATAAGTTTCCATAACTATACCAGTTTTTGGAGCTTTACATTTTGCGCAGAAAGAAAGTTCGTTATCCTCTTTATTTAAAATAAACGTATGATCGTATCCTTTTCCAAAGATCAATTGTTCAAAGTTTTCGTTGATTCTGGCTCCCACCTCAAAAGACGAACGGAAGTCCATAGGCGTTCCTTCAACTTTAGCTTTCGGACCGTAAGGAATTGCGGTGTCATCAGTTGGCAAATAATAATCTGCGTTGATGGTCAATAGATGATCTCCTATATATGGATCTCCGGCACCGGAAAGATTAAAATAAGAGTGGTTCGTGAGATTCAGTACTGTCGGTTTGTCAGTAACAGCATGGTACGAAATAATTACTTCGTTGTTGTCAGACAAGTGATAGATTACGGTAGTTTTCAACTCTCCGGGGAATCCTTCTTCTCCGTCTGCTGAAACATAATTAAGTTCTAATGTCTGATTGTCTTTCTGAGCAGCATCCCAAACTACGGAATTGAATCCTTTAATACCTCCATGGAGGCTGTTCGGACCATTATTTATCGCTAGTTTGTCATATGTAACACCGTCAAGAGCAAATTTGCCAAATGCTATACGGTTACCATAGCGTCCGCAGATAGCTCCAAAATAGGGTTCCTCTGATGTGATATATTCATCTATTGAGTTGTGTCCGGTTACTACATCCGTCATTTTACCATTTTTGTCGGCCACCATCAAGGAAACAATTTTAGCCCCGTAATTGGTGATTGTGAGTTCCATACCCTGGTTGTTAGTCAGAATATACAACTTCGTTTCTTTTCCATCAATCAACTTACTGAAGTTAGATACAGTTAAGCCGGACAGACTAAGTTCGTTTTTCATGTGTATTTATTTTTCTAAACGGCTGTAAAATTACGTTCTTCTTTGCATTTATGTGCTATATAAATGATGTTTTATAGCATAAATCAGCCTCTAAAAGTAAAATATAATCCTTTTTATACTTTAATATCCTCCCTTTGCTATATTTTTGCAGGGTATGATAATCTAATATTTTTTAAATAACAAAAAGTTATGAAATGTAATTTAAAAATGGGAGTTTATATTCTTTCTTTACTGTTAGGCGAAATGACTGGAACTGCTCAGACTTTTAATGCTGCGTCTGATCTAACAGTAGAGACCAACAGAAAAGGAGCTCCTATTCAATCCACGATGTATGGTATATTTTTTGAAGATATTAACTTTGGGGCAGATGGTGGTTTATATGCCGAGCTTATTAAAAACCGCTCATTCGAATTTGACCATGCTTTTACCGGATGGACACTTTTTGGAGATGTAACTGTACAGACCAAGAATCCATGTTTTGACAGGAATCCTCATTACGCGCGTTTGGTTCATCGTAATATGCTGACAGGTACTGGTCTCGAAAACGAAGGATTTACAGGAATTGGTATTAAAGCTGGAGAGAAGTACGACTTTTCTCTCTATGCGCGTACCGTAAAAAATGGCCCGATAAAATTACGTCTTGAACTTGTAAATAGCAAAAATGATATTTTTGAAACGAAAGAGCTTACGATTGAAGGAAATGGATGGCGTAAATTTAATGTTGTCCTTACTCCCGGACAGACAGAAGTGAAGTCGAGGCTTAGGTTAACCATGTTGACTGAAGGGGCAATTGATGTAGAACATATTTCCTTATTTCCTCAACAAACCTTTAATAATCGTTCTAACGGGATGCGTGCTGATTTAGCGCAAGCTCTTAAAGATCTTAAACCTGGTGTATTTCGTTTCCCAGGGGGGTGCATTGTGGAAGGAACAAATCTGGCTACCCGTTATCAGTGGAAGAATACCATTGGTCCGGTCGAAAACAGGCCTGTAAATATAAACCGATGGAATTACACATTTGCTTACAAAAAGTTCTCCGATTATTATCAATCATACGGACTTGGGTTTTTTGAATATTTTCAGTTAAGCGAAGATATTGGAGCTGAACCTCTTCCTGTATTAAACTGTGGCCTATCTTGTCAGTACGAGAATTCGGATCCCAAACAGAATTGTCCGGTTGACGAATTACAACCTTATATAGATGATGCATTGGATTTGATTGAGTTTGCTAATGGTCCCGCTACTTCTAAATGGGGTAAAATCCGTTCAGAGATGGGACATCCGTCTCCATTTAATCTGAAAATGATTGCTGTTGGAAACGAACAATGGGGAACCTTGTATACAGAAAGACTGGAACCGTTTGTAAAAGCTATCCGTGCTAAATATCCTGAAATGAAAATTATAGGTAGTTCTGGTCCTCAGGCCGAGGGTGATGACTTTGATTTCCTCTGGCCTGAAATGAAACGTATTAAAGTCGATTTGGTTGACGAACATTACTATCGTTCACCGGAATGGTTTCTGAGTAATGCCAGCCGCTATGATTCTTACGATCGGAAAGGCCCGAAAGTATTTGCAGGAGAATATGCCTGTCATACCCCGAATCGTGAAAACAGTTTTCTCTCTGCACTTGCTGAAGCTGCGTTTATGACAGGTCTGGAACGAAATGCGGATGTAGTACATCTTTGTACATATGCTCCCTTGTTTGCTCATGTGGATGCCTGGCAATGGCGACCGGATCTTATTTGGTTTGATAACCTTACCCACGTAAAAACTCCAAATTATTATGTACAGCAACTGTACGGACATAATGCGGGAACAGATGTATTGCCCCTCACTGCAAATGGAAAGCCTGTTGCAGGGCAGAACGGTTTGTATGCTACAGCCGCAGCTGATAACAATGATGAAATAATCATTAAGGTCGTAAATACGGGTATTGATCAAAAAAAGATAAAGCTTTCATTAAATGGTTTGACTAATGCCAAACACAATGCAACTGTTACATGTCTTCAATCTTCTAATCTGGAAGCAAGAAATACAATCCAAGATTCGGATGAAGTAATGCCTAAAGTCTCTTCGCTCGAGTTTCATGGACCTGTGATGGAGGTAACACTTGCACCTTTAAGTTTTACAGTTTATAGGATTAATCGATAGTCTATTGTTTGGTTGTTCCAGATTTAAAGCGTGTTACTTATGATTTATTAATTACAGATATTTAAATTATAATATCTGTAATTAATAAATCACAAATTAGTTGTTAGCTTGATTTATTTTGATAAATAGTTATATCTTTACCACCAGAACCCAGAAACTAATTATGAAATAGCATGAAAAAATTACTATTAATGGCAGGAGCACTGCTTATGTTATGCTCTTGTTCTACGTACTATTATTCGACTCTTAGTTCGACCGAAGGTTTGGTGGAAAAAGACGATTTTGGTGATTTTATTTACGAAAACGATAGCGTAAAGGTGGTCTATAGTTTTTTTGGATATAATCTGCCAATCAAAATTCTTGTTATCAATAATTCAAATCAACCTCTGTATGTGGATTGGCAGCGCTCTGCGTTGATTTTAGATGATATGGCTACTAATTACAAACAGAGCAAGGTTACATTTGATGGTAATATTGAGACCAATACGCTTAATTTCAATCGGAATTTCAGTACTTCGGAAGGGGCGTATTCAGGAACTCTAAATTTACCAGATGGTGTTAGTTTTATTCCTCCTCAATCCAGAATTGAGCATATTCCAATGACCATGGGGGATTTTGCGTTCGATAAAATACCAGATAAAAGCTTTACCCGACAAAATTTTGCCCGAAATAATCTTTCGCCTACCAAAGTTAAAACCATGCATTTTGCAGAATTTAATTCTCCGTTACGATTTAGAAGTTATTTGACATTGTACTATGGGTCACTTGATCCGGAAAAGAGCAAACCATTTGTACTTGATCAAAATTTTTATATTTCTGAAGTTATGAAAAGTGGAGCTGTAAAACCCGAAGAAGTATTTGGGTATACAAACGAACGAGGCGATTTCTTCTATTACAAAAAAGTAAAAGGGACAGCTGTTGGGAATGTAATTGGCTCAATTGTACTCTGTACTTTAAGTATTGCTTTAGAAGCCTCACTTTCTACGGAAGAAGAATGATTAACCATTCAGCAGACTGTGAAAAGTAGTATCTCTCAAGATATAAGGAAAAATTTTCGCTTTGTGTATTTCAAATTAAATTGCTAATATTGCACTCATTTGTTAATTACCTTCATTCTGGAGGTATTCTTTGATATTAAAATAATTTGAAAAACTAAAAAACACAATGAAGAAAATTCTTGGGCATTTAATGCTGCTTATTCTATTAATCGCCTCTTTACCGGCTCTTGGGCAAAAGAAACATACCTTTGAGATTAAAGATGGTAATTTTGTGTACGACGGCAAAGCCGTTCAGATTCATTCTGGTGAAATGCATTATGCACGTATACCTCATCAATACTGGCGTCATCGTTTTCAGATGATAAAAGCTATGGGGCTAAACACTGTTGCTACCTATGTTTTTTGGAACTTACACGAAACAGAACCCGGAAAATGGGATTTTACCGGCGATAAAAATCTGGCAGAATATATTAAAATTGCCGGAGAAGAAGGCTTAATGGTGATTCTTCGTCCAGGTCCTTATGTTTGTGCTGAGTGGGAATTTGGTGGTTATCCGTGGTGGCTTCAGAATGTGGAAGGAATGGAAGTAAGGAGAGACAATGCACAGTTTCTTAAACACATTGAAATCTATATAAATAAGCTGGCAGAACAAGTTCGTAAATTGCAAATAACTAGCGGCGGACCAATCATTATGGTTCAATGTGAAAATGAGTTTGGTTCTTATGTTGCGCAGCGGAAAGATATTCCTCTGGAGGAACATCGCGTATATAATGCAAAGGTAAAAAAAATGTTGGCAGATGCGGGATTTAATGTTCCTTTGTTTACATCGGATGGTAGCTGGCTGTTTGAAGGCGGAGCTACCCCCGGAGCATTGCCAACTGCAAATGGAGAAAGCAATATAGAGAACTTAAAGAAAGTGGTTGACCAGTACAACGGAGGAAAAGGTCCGTACATGGTCGCCGAATTTTACCCGGGTTGGCTCGATCATTGGGCTGAACCATTTCCATTAGTTTCAGCAACTGAGGTAGCCCGTCAGACTGAAAAATACCTTGAAAATAAGGTCTCATTCAATTTTTATATGGTGCATGGAGGTACAAACTTCGGTTTTACCAGCGGAGCTAACTATGATAAGAATCATGATATTCAGCCAGACCTGACCAGCTATGATTATGATGCTCCTATATCTGAAGCAGGATGGGTAACTCCTAAGTTCGATTCCGTACGTAATGTAATTAAAAAATATGCAAGTTACAATATTCCGGATGCACCGAAAGCAAACCCGCTGATCGAAATACCTTCCATAAAATTGGATAAGATTGCAAATGTATTCGAAATTGCGTCTCAACAAGAACCTCTTGTTAGTGATACTCCGCTTACATTCGAAAAATTAAACCAAGGTTACGGTTATGTATTGTATTCAAGAAAGTTTAATCAACCCATTAGTGGTACTTTGTCAATAGATGGATTGCGCGATTATGCTGTTGTATATATTAATGGAGAAAAGGTGGGCGAGCTAAATCGTTATTATAAGAAATACTCTATGGATATAGACGTCCCCTTCAATTCTACGTTGGAAATTTTGGTGGAAAACATGGGGCGCATTAACTATGGATCCGAAATTATTCACAACAATAAAGGCATTATTAGTCCGGTTAAGATTAATGATATAGAAATAACAGGCAACTGGAAAATGTATAAGCTACCGATGAGTGAAGCTCCTGTAATTACTTCTCTTAAGAATGTTAAGGTATTTGATAATACGGAAGCCAACTCTGCTAAAGTAAAGACATTAAAAGGAAGTCCGGTCGTTTATCAAGGTACTTTTGATTTGAATGAAACAGGTGATACATTTATTGATATGGAACAATGGGGTAAAGGTATTATCTTTATTAATGGAATCAATATTGGTCGCTATTGGAAAGTCGGTCCTCAGCAAACCTTATATATTCCGGGTGTGTGGTTAAAAAAAGGAACAAATCAGATTGTTATCTTTGAACAGCTAAACGATGAGATCAAAACTGAAGTTAAAACAGTTAAAGTCCCGGTTCTAACAAAGCTGAAAGCTGAATAAATAGCATATTATTGATATCTGAAAACGCCTCAACCATTCATGATTGAGGCGTTTTCTTTTTAAATTATGAATATAAATAACAATAATTCTTTTCGCTTGTTTTATTTATATTATCAGCATTCGCAAATGTGTATAAGAGTCTTAATATTTTAAAACGATGCTTTATTGATAGATTTCGTTAGCATATTTTTTGTATTTTTGCACAAGAACCCCGGAACGAAAGGGCTTGTGTTAATTGGTGCAAATAATTAATATTCAAACCTTAATTAATAAGACCCGTATCGTTAGGGTTTCATCATTTGATTTTTAGATAAAGTCAGCAAAAACTCATTAGCGGTTAGTTTGAAAGAAAATAATTTAGAGCAAAACAATAGATAAATGACTTCATTAAAAGAATTTTTCAAGCCATTTCAGCGTTTCTCACTGCATACGATTAATGCTAGTGCTTTGTTATTTACAGCGGCCATACTTGCAATGTTTTTGGCTAACTCTCCATGGGCCTATTTTTATGAAGATTTTCTTTCCCGGCATGTATTCTTCCAAATAGGAGATTTTAATATTTTCTCGCATCATGGAGAATCTATGACGGTTTTGGCATTTGTTAATGATGCATTAATGTCGTTGTTTTTCCTTTTGGTAGGAATGGAGATCAAACAGGAAATTCTTATTGGCGAGCTTTCCTCAGTAAGAAAAGCCGTTTTTCCAATTGTTGCAGCTTTCGGGGGAATGATAGTTCCTGTGCTTGTTTTTCTTTTGTTTTGTAATACCGCACCTGATATTAGAGGTGCAGCAATTCCAATGGCTACAGATATAGCATTTGCTTTATCTGTTTTGGCGTTATTAGGAAACAGAGTGCCATTGAGTCTTAAAATATTTCTTACAGCATTGGCAGTCGTAGATGATATCGGAGGAATAATAATTATTGCTCTTTTTTACAGTGGGCATGTGGCAGTAATACCTTTACTTCTTTCAATCCTAGTTCTTGCAATTCTTTATTTTGCAGGTAAAATTAGGATAAATTCAAATGCATTTTATTTCATAGGAGGTTTCATTGTATGGTTGCTATTTCTTGAATCGGGAATACATCCTACCATTGCCGGAGTACTTGTAGCCTTTACTATTCCAGCAAGACCAATTGTGCAGCTAGAGGGATTTGTAGATAAATTGAATCAGTCGTTAAAGGCATTGCCTCTGTCGGAAGGAGAGCGATCGCCAAAGGCTACGGTATTGTCCAACGCACAGATTCATATTTTACGCAAAATAGAAGCTACATCTGATAAAGTAATAAGTCCATTGCAAAACATGACAGACAGTCTTCATCCCTATGTAAACTATTTAATATTACCCTTGTTTGCTTTTGTAAATGCCGGGGTAACGTTTGGATCGATCAAACTGGATATGTTGATGGGTATACCTATGGGTGTATTTGCGGGTCTGCTTATCGGTAAAACAGTGGGTATTTTTTCTTTCTCCTACTTGTTTGTAAAGTCAGGAATAGTACATTATCCCCTTGGGATGAATACAAAAAACTTATTTGCCCTTTCAATGCTGGGAGGAATTGGATTTACTGTCTCCTTGTTTATTGCCAATCTATCCTATTCCGGTGTTCCCGAAATAGGAGCGAACCTGTTAAACCAGGCAAAACTTGGCGTATTTGCCGGTTCATTTGTTTCAGGAGTGCTGGGATACTTCAGACTCAAACAAGTATTACCTCCTGCCGAAGTTAAACAGTAAAACTTATAGCAAGTATTTCTGCAATCATTGTCAGATAGCGGGCATCTGTGTCGTCAAAACTGTCGAGAAGCTCGCTGTCTACATCCAACACGGCAACCACCGTTTCGTTTAGTATCACCGGAACAACTATTTCTGATTTCGAATCAGAACTACAGGCAATATGTCCCGGAAATTTCTCGACATCAGGAACAAGCTGTGTCTTTTTCTCTTCCCAGGCAGTACCGCATACTCCTTTGCCGTATCCGATACGAGTGCAGGCAATTGGACCCTGAAAAGGTGCGAGCACTAGTTTGTCTCCTTTAACTACATAAAAACCAACCCAAAAGAATCCGAAAACCTGTTTCAATGCAGCAGCCACGTTGGCCATATTAGCAACAACATCGGTTTCTCCTTCCAGCAAGGAAGCAATTTGTGGAAGTAATTCTTCGTATTTTTCTTTCTTATTTTCGCCCTTGGAAATAATCTCTTCAGCCATTTCGGAATATTTTAATGAGGAGGCAAAGGTATATATTTTAGGATAAATGCGTAACTTTGTAAACTCATAAATACCCGTGAAGGGCAAATTAATTAGTATGACAAAAGATAATTCACCCTTAGTTTTAGGCACAGAACCAATAGGAAAGCTTTTAATGAAATATGCTTTACCTGCCATTATAGCCATGACGGCGACTTCTCTTTACAACATTGCCGACAGTATTTTTATCGGACATGGGGTAGGGGCTTTGGCCATATCCGGATTGGCAATCACTTTTCCGCTTATGAACCTTGCAGCGGCTTTCGGATCTTTGGTTGGGGTAGGGGCATCTACGCTTATATCTGTAAAACTGGGACAGAAAGACTACGACAATGCCAATAAAGTCCTTGGCAACGTGCTTATTCTTAATGTAATAATCGGGGCATTGTTTACCCTTTTTGCCCTGATCTATCTAGATCCTATGCTTTACTTTTTCGGAGCGAGCGAACATACCATTTCATATGCGCGCGATTTTATGCAAATCATCCTTATTGGGAATATAATTACCCACATGTATCTGGGATTGAATGCCGTGCTGCGCTCCGTTGGATTTCCCAAGCTGGCAATGTATACAACTCTCTTGTCAGTCGTACTTAACTGTGTATTGAATCCTCTGTTTATTTTTGGTTTTGGATGGGGTATTAAGGGGTCGGCTATTGCAACGGTAATCTCGCAGGTACTATCCCTGGCAGTTCAGCTAATTCACTTTAGCAACCCCAATCAACTTATCAGATTTAAATCCGGAATTTTCTCATTACGTAAAGAGATTGTACAAGGTATTCTTTCCATCGGAATGTCTCCTTTTCTAATGAATCTGTGCTCTTGCCTGATTGTGCTTCTTATCAACCGGGGACTTAAAACCTACGGTGGGGATATGGCTATTGGTGCTTACGGGATTGTAAACCGTGTGTTATTTCTTTTTGTCATGATTATCATGGGTCTGAACCAAGGTATGCAGCCCATTGCGGGCTATAACTATGGAGCCAGACTCTATCCAAGAGTTACCGGGGTAACACTTCTTACCACCTATTGGGCTACTGCAGTGGCAACCATTGGGTTTTTGTTGTGTCAATTATTGCCCGAATACATTGTTGGGATGTTTACAACAGATCCTGAGCTTGTTCAAACAGCCGTAAATGGTTTGCAACTTGCTTTTCTGGTTTTCCCTATTATCGGTATTCAAATGGTGTCGACCAACTTTTTCCTATCTATTGGAATGGCAAAAAAGGCAATTTTCCTTTCATTAACAAGGCAACTTATTTTTCTTATACCATTTCTTATTATACTTCCACGTTACTTTGGTGCATTGGGGGTATGGATTAGTCTTCCGGCTGCCGATTTTATTTCAACGATTGTAACTTTGATTGTGATAATACGCCAATTCGCAACATTTAAACGGCTTAATGTAGCTGAAATAAAAGATAATCATTAATTTTAGGGCAACATTAAATGGATCTCTGAAGTTATGGAAAACAAAATAGTTGTTACAATTGGTCGTCAGTTTGGTAGCGGTGGCAGGGAAATCGGAAAAAAACTTGCCGAATTACTAGGTATCGCTTATTATGATAAAGAACTGATGGCTTTTGCAGCCAAGGAAAGCGGCTTGTGTAAAGAGTTTTTTGAAAAAGCTGATGAGAAAGTATCCGGTAATTTATCATATGCTTTTTCTCTTGGGTATTCTTATATGGGCGCCTATGCTCCATATAATGATATTTTGTCTAACGACGGATTATTTAAACTTCAGTCGGATGCTATCCGAAACCTTGCTGATAAACAATCGTGTGTACTTGTGGGCCGTTGTGCCGATTATATTTTACGAAACGATCCGGCTTGTATAAGTGTCTTTATTCATAACAAAATGGAAAATCGTATCCAACGGATTATGCAAAACGAAAAAGTTACGGAGCAGGAAGCCAAAGAAAAAATAGCATCAATAGATAAATCACGGGCCTCTTATTATAACTATTATACAAACAAAACGTGGGGAGTTGCATCGTCCTATGATTTGTCGGTTGATGCATCAGTGCTTGGCATAGACGAAACGGTTTTATTTATCAAAAGCTTTGTGATGAAAAGGCTTGAATTAGCTTCGAAATAAGAGTATCTGTAACTGTTCCGGCACAAAATGGATCGAAACAGAGAAGGATTCAGTAAATAAAAAAGGGAGATGTTTAAATGCACATCTTCCTTTTTTATTAAAATAAACTTAAGTAAATGATCTTACAAAGTTCTGTCCGGATAGAGTGTTACCCACCAGGATGGCTCATCTTTCAGGTATTTAGCAAACCAGGCAAAGATACTGTTTTGCCAACCTATACGTTTGCTGTAAGCTGCAATCCCGTGGTTCTCGCCGTCTATCTGAATAAATTCTACTGTTTTACCCAAAAGCTTTAACGCGGCAAACATCTGGATACTTTCGCCAACAGGTACATTGGTGTCGGCATTGCCATGAAGCAGCAATAGAGGCGTTTTAATCTTGTCGGCATTAAACAAAGGGCTTTGCTTTGTGAATAGTTCCGGATTGTTCCAGGGGTAGCTTCCTGCGTTGGCAACAGAACAATATCCATATCCCCAATATCCTTCGCCCCAATAGCTGCTGAGAGTGCTTATTCCTGCATGACTGATAGCTGCGGCAAAAAGGTCCGTTTGTGTTTGCAGGTACTGTGTCATGAATCCTCCGTAACTTGCTCCAATACATCCTATCTTTTTTATATCCACAAAGGAATGTTCCTCACAGAATTGTTTTGTCCCTTTAATGATCTCATCGGCAGTAACCTTTCCCCATGCGTTTACGTGGCGGGCGGCGAACTCTTGCCCGAATCCTGTTGTTCCGCTTGGATTGAGGGTATAAACAACATAACCTTGCGCTGCATACATGTGCATGGAATAGCGGCTTTCCAGTGCCCTGTTAGTTGGCGAAGTTCCTCCGTAATAATAGACAATCATAGGATATTTCTTTGTTTTGTCAAAGTTGGGAGGAAGATAGTAACGACCTTGAATCGTTGTGCCCTCTTTTGATATAAAGTTCCAGTCATGAACTTCTCCGAAAGTGATATCCTGCAACTTTTCGGCCGAAAGGTCATAAAGCAACCGGTTTTTTTCGCTCTTCAGATCATACACATATAACCTGTTAGCATTCGACACACTTTGTCCGTAATAAAGCATCACAGGAGAGGTAAGAGCGATGCTATATGAATTAACAACATCTTCCGAAGCATCAATTGCTTTAATCTTTCCTGTTAGAGGATTGCAACAAAATACACGTTGGTAATCCTGATCTTCAGCAAGAAAGTAAATTTGTTTGTCGAATTGGTTCCACACTCCCCCCATTACATTGGGGTTGAATTCTTTTGTAAGCTGTTTGGCTTTCTTTTTGGTAAGATCATAAATAAAAAGCTGACCGTCGTACGAGTTCGAAATTTGTCCTTCTTTAATATTCAGTCCTATCCCCTCAAACGCATCTCCCGAACCGGCAACAAGCAATTGTTTGCCATCAGGAGAAAAGGTGGCCTCGCTAATATAAGGAGCCTTCTCCCAAATAGTATCAACCTCCATTGTTTGCAGGTCTAGTTTATATAGGGAATTGCGGGAAAAAGGCAAAGACGTGAGTTCACGATTGCTTGTACTGAAAAGAAGATAGCGGCTATCGGCACTTACGTCATTGATGTAGGTACTGTTGTGTCCGTATGTCAGTTGTTCGAACAAGCCGGTAGCCAGTACGTAACGGTGGATAAAGGAGCGGTTACGCCAGCCTGGCAGACGGTCAGATGGTTCAATGGCACGAATCAGATTTACGTCTTCTTTTGGTCCCTCTTCCTCAATAGAAAAAAGCAGCGTTCGTTCGTCTGGTGTAAACTGAAAGTTTCCTTTGGGTAATGATTCCACAAGCTTGACCTCTTCCATCGTTTTGGGGTCAAGAGTGATAAGCTCAGTTCCATTTATTCCGGTAGCTGTGTAATAAAGCTTGTTGCTTACCGGCATCCAACGGGCATCTTTGGTTGATCCGTCTTCTGTAAACAAAACTTTATTAGTTAAAACTTCGGTTAGTTGTGTATATTGTCTGCTTTTTCCTCCCGTAAAACGTTCGGTATATTTTATCAAGGCGTATTTGCCGTTTGGAGAAAGACTTACACCTGCGAAGTCTTTACCTTCAATGATATTATTTAAGGTATAACGCGAATCAGGTTTCAACGAAGCAATTACTTCGGCTTTGCTATCCGTTTTGAAGCGAGCCTTTAGAAAGGGTTCGGAGGGGTCTGTGTCTGTAGTCAGGTATTTAATAACAACCTCATACCGCCGGGGTTCCATAATAAGTTCGGACGATGCGGAACCAGCCTTTTCGAAGGTGGAATCGGTTGTGCTTTTCTCACAGAGTTTTTTGTCGTTTATATATACTTCAAAACGTCCGGTACCGGAAACTTCCAAGGTTCCCTTAGTGTATTGGTCGCTGTTCAGATAAAAAGAACAAAGGTGCAATGAATTAACCCCTTTTACCGCGGATAATTTAATATAACCTGATGTGTCAGCTTCAAGTGTTTCTGCTTGCTGCAACATTTTCCCGAAAGGAAGGCTCGTTTTTATCAGATTTCCTATTTCAAAAGGTTTTCCGTTTACATTCAAACTGTCTGCTAGGACAGGCTTTTGTACAGTTACCGGCCCTGCGTGCTTAAACTGCATGACTTTTACATCTTGGGCAGCAGTTGCCGAAAGTGATGCCAACAGTAGCAAATACGTTACGTTTTTTTTAAAGTTCATTATTAAGTGTGTTATGGTTTATTTGTTATGACTTCTATTCAAGTTTCCCTTCCCAAACAAAGCAGGAAGTAAATTGATTTTTTAATGATGTTGGCTTTTCAAAAAGCCCGTAAACAGACGATCCCGATCCGGACATAGACGCATAAACAGCACCTTCTTCATATAATGCGTTTTTGATGGCCTCAATAACCGGACGTTTAGCAAATACACTTTTTTCGAACGCATTTGTCATTGTTTCGCGCCATTCTTCAACTGGTGTTTCTATAATCTTTTTCAACGAAACTTCGGGTTTGACTGGTTTTACAAGCGAGTATGCCTCTGGAGTGGAAACCGATACATCTGGCTTAATAAGACATAAGTAATACTTATTCAGCGAAAGCGTTACAGGTTCAAATATGTTTCCGATGCCGGAAGCAAAAACGGGCGTGTTGCGAATAAAGAATGGACAATCGGCTCCCAGCGACGAAGCCATTAGTTCCAAATGCTCCGAAGGGATATTCAACGAACAAAACTCGTTTAGTAACTTAAGCATGAAAGCAGCATCGGCCGATCCACCTCCCAAACCTGCTCCAAAAGGAATGCATTTCTGTAAGTGGACTTCTACCGGAGGAATAGTATACTGCGTTTTCAATAAATTCAGTGCTTTAATCACCAGATTTTTTTCTGTTGGCGAGTCTACCGGAATTCCGGTTTGGTTAAACGAAAAAGAGGATGCTGGTACTATTTCCAGTGCGTCTTTAACAGGAATAGGATAGAAGACAGTTTCAATATTGTGGTAACCATCGGGTCTTTTGCTAACTATATTAAGTCCCAGGTTTATTTTTGCATTAGGAAAACAAATCATATACTTCAGTTTTAGGGTTTAATTTTTTCTGTTTTTTTCGAGCTTGATTAAACATCTTTTTTTCCAGTGCCCGGCCTTGTAATAGATATAAGTGGCAATCATACCAATAGAGATGCTCAAACCTATAGCCCACCAGATACCAGTCTTTCCCAACTCCCCACTCAGCCAATAGGCAAGAGGAATCCGGATAATCCAAAGACTAATAAGACTTGTAACCATCGTAAACAACGTGTCTCCAGCACCTCTAAGCGCCCCATTTAAAATATTTAAAGCACCGTGAATGATAAAAAATCCTCCTACAATCAAGAGGTATTCTTTTCCTATGGCGATAACAGTTGGATCGTGAGTAAAGGCCATCATCATTTGTT
Organism: uncultured Macellibacteroides sp.; assembly: GCF_963667135.1. Taxonomy (NCBI): domain Bacteria; kingdom Pseudomonadati; phylum Bacteroidota; class Bacteroidia; order Bacteroidales; family Porphyromonadaceae; genus Macellibacteroides; species uncultured Macellibacteroides sp. The sequence continues at coordinate 3,103,962 of NZ_OY762974.1, forward strand.
CTCCAAAAAAGAAAATGGAAGCAAAGGCTATAATACTGAAGAACGAACTAACCCACATAGAAAATCGTACGCCGGCTTTTACCCGATCTAACTTGCCAGCGCCCATGTTTTGTCCGCAAAAAGCAGAAAGGGCACCCGATAGAGTAAGTATAGCCTGAGTAATAATGGTGTCAATTTTCCCTGCAGCGCCATACGCAGTCAGAGTGTCTGTTCCAAAACTATTCACAATACCAAGTAAAGCAATGAGTCCAAGAGATATGGCACATTGTTGCACGCTGGTAGGAAGCCCTATTTTGAGTCCCTGTTTAAACAGTTTAGCATCAAATACAAGATCTTGTTTTTTAATTGAGAGAAGCGGATGCCGGTCGTTTATATAAAATAGAGCAATACACATGGCTATTCCCTGTGCAGCAACTGTTGCACGGGCTGCTCCTTCAATTCCCCATCCAAAACCTACAATGAACAAAATGTCGAGCACCACATTCAGAAGGGTTGAAATAAGGATGAATATCATTGGGCGGTTAGATTCACCTATACCCCGAAGGATAGATACAATACTGTTGAATGTCACAAACAGAAAAGTACCGCCGATGTATATTTTAAAATACTTAACAGCTTCGGGGATAACTTCTTCCGGTGTATTGGTGAGGCGAAAAATAGGTTCGGCAAATATAATTCCGATGATTGAGAGCATAATCCCGGATACCATCATAAAAATAAAGAAAGAGGAAAAGGCCCGTTGAACTTTTTTGTATTGGCGGGCACCAAAATACTGAGAAACAACTACCGAAACACCACTTCCGATGCCAATAACCAGTGATATGATAAAGTAATAGATGAAAAAAGAGGCACTAACTGCTGCCAAGGCCTCTTTTCCCAGAAACTGTCCGACAATAATACTGTCGGTTATATTGTAAAGCTGTTGAAGTATATTGCCGATAAGCAAGGGGACAGCAAATCTTACAATTACCCTCCACACGGGACCCTTGGTGAGGTCTCCGGTTCTAATCTCTTCCGAACTTGTCCAATTTTGGTTCTCCATGCAATTCAGATTACAAGTCTTTCAGCAAAATCTTATCATTTGCCTGATACATGTCATTTCTTGTTTTGAGTAACGTTTCCCATTCGTGGTTGACTAATCCCTTTGTGTCTATCTTAAAATTTTCGGAACCGTATTCGTCCATCTTGCTTAACAAGAAACTAACCGTAATCTTATTGATATCTAGTGCGGGTTGGTAAAAAATAACACGGTCGTCTTCGCCATATTTTACCTCAATAATAATTTTCAACTCTGTAAGATGATATAGAATCTGAGTTGTAATTCGGATGGGAATGCAATATTGCACCGAAATCTCATCTGCAGTAAAAGGTTTTTCTCCTTTTTCGAACCTCTTAACAATCAGGGATGCAATTAGCAGCGTAAGAAAATCTTTATACCTTCTGCTAATGTTTTTGCTGTCGCGGTCGAAATTGAACTTTTTTACATTTTGTGAAGCATAAGACAGTTCAGCGCCAAAAAGACATATCAGCCAGGAAAGTTGCAGCCAAAGCAACAATAACGGTAGCGCGGCAAAGCTTCCATAAATAGCGTTATACTTTGAAACCCATATCTGACCACTAATGTAAATGAACTGAAAGAACTGAAATGCACATCCCGCTAATACTCCCGCAACCAATCCGTTGGCAAACTTTACCTTCGTGTTTGGCAGAGATATATAAAGCGCTGTAAAGGCCATTATTGTAATGATATAAGGAGCCACATTAAGGACAACGCCAACAATAGGAGTAAGTAAAACGTAATTGCTGAGATATGTACTTTGTATGGTAGACATGAAAATGGTAAAACCGCTGGATAAGGTCATCAGTACCGGAAGTAAAATAAACAACGCAAGATAATCGGTTATCTTGCGATACCACTGCCGGGATTTCTGAATCTGCCAGATGTCGTTAAATGTATCTTCGATAGATGAAATAAGATTGATAACCGTATAAAAAAGCAAAGCCATACCAATTCCGATGATTACACCTCCCTGTGCCTCTGCCAGATACCGCTCCACATATTCAAAAGCCTTATTAAGTTCTACTCCCTGTCCCGGGAAATAGCCTAAAAGCTCCTGCCGGACAGTTTCCTGAAATCCGAAACCTTTGGCAATTCCCAAAATTACAGCTAAAAGAGGAACGATGGAAAGAACTGTGCTGAAAGTAAGAGCTGAGGCTTTGGTTTGCAGTTCCTGATTGATAAATCCGCGTACCGCAAGAACAACTGTTTTAATGGCGTTATAGTAAAATACTTTCAGGCCGCTTACTTCACTTTCGGTAATCCTCCAAATGTCGTCGGTTATAAAATGAACGGTCCACGTTAGCAGATCGTCTATTCGTTTGCTGATGGGTATTTTCTCTTTATTTTTCATGATATAAATTATAAAAAGAATTGCAGCAGACCTATAAGCCGGGTTCTGTACTCGCATCCGAAGATGAAAGCGTCTGCCATTTATCTCGACCAGTTGTCGCCAACTGGCTCTAGCGGTCTACCCCCCGGCATCGGACGAGCAATCCTACTGCGCCGGTATACATGACCTTACAACCCATAAGACGTACGGCATCTCGTATTACTACGAAACCCGGTGAGCTTTTACCTCACCTTTTCACCCTTACCGGCAAGCCGGCGGTTATTTTCTGTTACATTACTCTGCCCTTGCGAACAGCTTCCCGTTAGGAAGTATGGTGCTCTGCGTTGCCCGGACGTTCCTCCCACAATAAATGTGAGCGACAGACCAGTCTGCTGCAATGATGCAAAGATAGATTTTTTTTATTGATTTATCCTATGATTATGTCAGTAAAGAAAAAACAATCTGACCTTGTTGCTGTTATAATACTAAGAGTCTGACCATTTGACAGTTTTTATATTTGTTAAAATGGTACCTTGTAATGCCTGCTACAGTTAAGACCAGTTAACTGCAGAGTGATAGGCGTTAAAAGTGATAAAAAATAGGAGTGTAAGTGGATAATTGCACAATTTTTGAACTTAATTTGCTATAGTTAAAATGTTAAATTTAAGTTTTAAAATTAGGATGAATATGAATACAACGATGAAAAATGTACTTAGCATTGCCTTAGTGGCGGTTGTTAGTTCAGGTATTACAATCGGAGCTAATGCTTACATGAACAGACAAAAATCAGGATTTGCATTGGTTGATAATCAAAGCGGATTTAATCAGCCTATGCGCCTTACTAGTTACAACGCTGTAGCTGGCGAAAACACAGATTTCACCATGGCAGCCGAACGGTCTGTGCATGCTGTTGTTCACATCAAATCGATTTCTGAGGTGAAAATGTCTGGTCCGCAGTATATGGATCCTTTTGATTTCTTTTTTGGTAATGGCAGGGGATCTCAAAATCAGCAACCTCAACAACGTGTTGGTTCGGGTTCGGGTGTTATTATTTCTACAGACGGGTATATTATTACTAATAATCATGTGGTTGACGGATCTACTGAACTTGACGTTACTTTAAATGATAACCGTAAGTTCAAGGCAAAAATAGTAGGATCAGATCCAACTACGGATATTGCGCTGCTTAAAGTGGATGCTACAGACCTGCCTACCATTCCTTTTGGAGATTCGGACCAGCTGAAAGTTGGCGAATGGGTTTTGGCTGTTGGAAATCCTTTTAACCTGACATCTACAGTTACAGCCGGTATAGTTAGTGCCAAAGGTCGTTCTATTAATGATGGCAGTGAGGAGAATCGCGGCAAAATTGAATCATTTATTCAGACAGATGCCGCAGTGAATCCCGGAAATAGCGGTGGCGCGTTGGTAAACACTAAGGGCGAACTGGTAGGTATCAATACCGCCATCTATTCTCAAACCGGGAATTATGCAGGCTACTCGTTTGCAGTTCCAATGAGTATTGCCGGAAAAGTTGTTCAGGATTTAAAACAATACGGAAATGTTCAGCGAGCCGTTCTTGGTGTGGAGATTGGGGATGTTTCGGCTCTTACTGAAGAATTGAAAAAAGATGTAAAAGTTACCGAAGGAGCTTATGTGGCTAATTTTGCTATGCGTAGTTCTGCCAAGGAGGCCGGTCTGGAAATTGGCGACGTGATTGTTGCTGTAAACGATGTGAATGTTCGTTCCACCAGTCGCTTGCAGGAGCAGGTAAATAAATACAGACCGGGCGATAAAGTGAAGATTACAGTAAACCGTAAAGGTGTTCAGAAAGTGTTTAATGTTGAACTGCGCAATATGCAGGGCGATACGAAAATAATAGATAAGGCTGATCCAAACCAAGTACTGGGTGGAGCTTATAAACCTCTGAGTGATAAACAAAAGAAGGAATTAGGCCTAAGCTATGGTATTCAGGTTACTGGCTTAACCAGCGGTAAATTGAAAGATGCCGGAGTGAAGACAGGATATGTCATTTTAGTTGTAAATGATACAAGAATCAATTCGACAGAAGATTTGGAACAAGTTGTTGATAGTATACTGAAAGGCCGTTCAAGCGATCAGGTCCTCTTTATAAAGGGATTATATCCTGGAGGAAAGACGGCTTATTATGCAATTAATTTGGGAGAATAAGGATTTGTAGGATATAGTTTAGGGCAAATGGATTGTTAAAGGTATTTAATTGGTCGGGTCATAGGGTGCACCCGGCCAATATTCTCAATTATTTGTGTTATCTTTGCACCCCAAATATGTCAATTAAATTAATTGAATGAGACAGTTAAAGATTACAAAGTCCATTACCAATCGCGAGAGCGCTTCTTTGGATAAGTATCTTCAGGAAATTGGTCGTGAAGATCTTATTACAGTAGAAGAGGAAGTTGAATTGGCACAGGCTATCAAAAGAGGAGATCGTAGAGCGTTGGAGAAATTGACCAGGGCAAATCTGCGTTTTGTTGTTTCAGTTGCAAAACAGTATCAGAATCAGGGATTAAGTTTACCTGACCTTATTAACGAGGGCAACCTCGGTCTGATTAAAGCTGCAGAGAAATTTGACGAAACAAGAGGATTCAAGTTCATTTCTTATGCTGTATGGTGGATTCGTCAGTCCATTCTTCAGGCTTTGGCAGAACAGTCAAGGATCGTACGTCTTCCTTTGAATCAGGTTGGCTCGCTGAATAAAATCAGTAAAGCCTTTTCTAAATTCGAACAGGAAAACGAGCGTAAACCTTCACCTGAAGAGCTTGCTTTAGAGTTGGATATTCCCGTGGATAAGATTTCGGATACCCTAAAGGTTTCCGGACGTCATATTTCGGTGGATGCCCCATTCGTGGAAGGCGAAGACAACAGCCTCTTGGATGTGCTTGTTAACGATGATGCTCCTATTGCTGACCGTGCGTTAATGAACGAATCATTGGCTAAGGAAATTGACAGAGCACTAGCTACGTTAACCGAAAGAGAATGCGAGATAATCAAAATGTTTTTCGGTATTGGAAGTCAAGAGATGACACTAGAAGAGATTGGCGACAAATTTGGCCTCACTAGAGAGCGCGTCCGCCAGATCAAGGAAAAAGCAATCAGAAGATTAAGACAGGGTACTCGTAGCAAACTACTCAAATCGTATTTAGGATAACTTCATTTACGTGTTGTTATCGCAAGGCTCCCCATCCGCAAAGGATAGGGAGCCTTTGTTTTTTTATATTGTCGTCCTGTTCCAAACAATTATTGTAATCAATTTACTTGATTAACTAATATTGTATATGCTTTAATGCTTTTTAGTTAATTGAATTGATTTATAGATAAATAAATCTATAAATTTGAAACCAACATTCAGAATATTGAGAAATAAGGTGAGGTTCTTTCAAATAAACAAAGATAGATTATGCATAATATTTTGTTGGTTGTATTGTTAGCTCTATTAAGTTCATCACTAACTGCCGGAGGACAGTATGTAATTCGTGCAAAGATAGAAGGTGTCAAAAACGGCACAATCTTCGAGCTTCAGGAATTTAGCTCCCAGCGTATTATTAATACGGCAAAAATTGAAGATAATCAGTTTACTATGCAAGGTACTTTGCCCGACGCACCGCTTCACTTATGGCTTGGCACAACAATTGACGACGAATTCTTTTACTGCAATTTGTTTTTAGATAACGACTCTCTGTATATTGAAGGCCATATTTCCGATTTCCCTTATGGATTGCACTTTAGCGGAGCTAAAACGCATATGGAATATTTTGGTTATCAGCAGCTAACCAAGGAGGTCAGTATAGAAATTGATAATCTTACCAATGAATCGATGGATTTACATCAGTTAGTTAAAACCAATAAGAAAAAGAAATTGAATACTAAAACCATTTTGCGGGAGCGCTTGAATCGTACAAATAGTTCCTTTGAACTGGCTACGGATATCGAACTGCATGCTGCAATACTAAAAAGAGATTCTTTACGAATGGAATTTATAGTTAATAACATGGATAAACAAGCTGGTCAGTTTCTTCTTACTCAGGTTATGAAAAAAATATCAGTAGACTCACTCTATCACTTCTATAGACTGATTCCTCCGGATATGAAAAAGTATAAATATGCTCGTATTTTAAGCAATCAGGTTAATCCGTTGGCCGACGATTGTATTAAGCAAGCAGACGATTTGTTAAAGATGACAGGTAATTCAAGTCAGATGATTGCCTATACGGAAGAAGCATATAAATTGTATACAAAAGGTGTGCAGCTTAATCCGGAGCGTACAGATGGATACATTGCGTTGGGTACTATGTATGAGCGTCTGATTCCGGTTAAGGGCTTGGAGGCTTATGATATATCTATCACCAATCTCGAGAAATTTGTTACTAGTAATGTGGGTGAAGAAGATTGTAAAAAGGTGAAAGAACATATCGAAAATATTAAATTCAAAAAGTGGCTGGCTGCTAATATAATTCCTGAAATGGTTGTAGTAAAAGGCGGAACTTTCGAAATGGGATCCACCTACCAAGAAGATAATAATCCGCCCCACGAGGTAACGGTAAAAAACTTTTCAATCGGCAGGTATGAAGTAACCAATCATCAATTTGCAGCGTTCCTCAAAGAATATAAAAGCAATACGCTGAAAAGCGGACCTGATCAGGGTGAGATTCTCTATTACGAGTGTAACTGGGGAATAGAAAATGGCCAGCCTGTACCCGGCTATGAATCGCACCCGGCTATTTATGTTACCTGGTATGGAGCACAGGCGTATTGTGAGTGGGCTGGCGGACGCTTGCCATCAAAAGAGGAATGGGAATATGCGGCGCGCGGTGGCTTATACGGACATCGTGATAATCTTTATAGCGGTGGAATGGAACTTGACAGTTTAGGATGGTATGCCGGGAATTCTGATGGGAAAACTCATTCGGTCGGGACTAAAGTTCCGAATGAACTTGGCATTTATGATATGAGTGGGAATGTGTGGGAATGGTGTGCGGACAGATTTCAGAAAGAGGGAAAAAACTATGCTGTTGTAAAAGGTGGAACCTGGTTTAACGAGCGAGCCATGAGCAGACCCACTTGTCATTACTACATTTATCCTCACAGCAAGCATTTTAATAATGGCTTCCGGTTAGCAAAAGACATTACTAATCCATAGTTGGCTTGTTACCCGAAGACTCTCAATATCTTTTATCTCTCCGTTACCATTTAGCTGGAACTTTACTTTGTATATTAGGCCTTTTCCTTCTATAAAGTAGCTGTTATATAATAGTCTTTTATTTTTTTCACTACGAACAAGTATTCGTTTGGCATATGGATACCTTGCGTTTGTCAATTGTCAAACGCAAGGTATCCATATGTTGACTTTGCGTTTGCGATATGACAAACGAATACTTCTTCGTAGTGTTAGGAATAGATTGTAATAGTCCCGGGGTTAGTTTATCGTAGTGTTTGAAACAATACCGGGCAGACTTTGGCTATAAAGCCTGAGTCTGCCCGGTTAGTTTTATTTATCGGCAAAAATAGATTTAGCTATACCCATTTCCAGTCCCCGTAGTTCGGCAAGCCCTCTCAAGCGACCGATACAGGAATATCCCGGATTTGTTTTCTTTTTCAAATCGTCTATCATCTGATGTCCGTGGTCCGGACGCATGGCAATAGAACATTTACGGCGTTGTTGAAGGGCAAGAAGAGCTTTCATTACACCAAACATATCTACATCGCCTTCCAAATGGTTCGCTTCGAAGAAGTTACCCTCTTCATCGCGTTGTGTGCTGCGGAAATGGACAAAGTCGATGCGATCGCCATAGCGTTCCATAATACCAGCAAGGTCGTTATCGCTGCGAACACCAAATGAACCGGTACAAAGACACAATCCATTGCTTTGGTTGGGAACCGCTTCAATTAGTTTTTTAAAATCATCTTCCGTACTCAGAATACGAGGTAACCCAAGAATGGAGTAGGGAGGATCGTCGGGATGAATCACCAGTCGCACACCTGCTTGGTCGGCTACAGGAGCAATCTCACGAAGGAAATAGATCAGATTGGCACGCAGACGTTCGGCGTCTACATCCTTATAACGGTCCAGCGCCAGCTGAAACTGTTCAACGGTGAAACTTTCTTCCGATCCGGGCAAACCTGCAATCATATTACGAGTAAGCAAAGCTTTGTCGGCATCACTCATTTCGGCAAAACGAGCACGGGCCTTTTCCTTTTCTTCCTCGGTATAGTCAGCATTGGCATTGGGGCGTTTCAGAATAAAGAGATCGAATGCTACAAATGCAGCACGCTCGAAGCGCAACGCTTTGGAACCGTCGGGCATGGTATAAGCCAAGTCGGTCCGAGTCCAGTCCAATACAGGCATAAAGTTGTAGGTAACCACGTTAACGCCGCATGCACCCAGGTTACGAAGGCTTTCCTTGTAATTGTCAATATAACGCTGGAAATCTCCTGTCTGGGTTTTGATATGTTCATGCACGGGAACACTTTCTACAACCGACCAGCGCAGACCAACCGACTCAATCAGTTCTTTTCTTTTGATTATTTCTTCAACAGTCCATACTTCTCCATTTGGGATATGGTGCAATGCATTTACAATACCAGTTGCTCCGGCTTGCCGGATGTCCCAAAGGCTTATCGGATCGTTGGGACCATACCACCGCCATGTTTGTTCACAAAGATACATGTCACTTATTTTTAAAATTCGTATTAGATCAGATTGAGAAGGAGTCAAAGCCTCCGTCGATAGGCACAACCACTCCCGTTACGAAAGCAGAAGCATCACTGGCAAGCCATTGCAGCGTACCCAAAAGTTCTTCCGGCTCGCCGAAACGACCAAATGGAGTGTGAGCAAGAATTGTTTTGCTACGGTCGGTGTGCGAACCATCCGGATTCAACAGTAAATCGCGGTTTTGTTCGGTAATAAAAAATCCCGGAGCCATGGCATTCACACGGAGTCCCGGACCAAACTTGGTAGCCAGTTCGCCTGCCATATATTTAGTGAAATTAGTTACCGCTGCTTTTGCCGCACCATATCCTGCAACACGTGTAAGCGGACGTAATGCTGATTCGGACGAAATGTTGATGATGCATCCCTTTTTAGTGTTAACCATCGGTTCAGCAAAAACCATGGTAGGCAGAACTGTTCCAAAAAGATTTAGATCAACTACTTTTTTGAAAGCATCTATCTGAAGATCAAAGATTGTTTTGTCCGGTGCGATGGTTGCTCCGGGCATATTGCCTCCGGCCGCATTAATCAGTACATCGATACGGCCGTATTTCTGCATGATGTTATGTTTGTTCTGTTCAAGGATTTCCTTGTTCAATACATCTGTTTCCAGGAAAAGCGCATCGTACCCTTTTTCTGTAAGCGATTGAACCAGCTCGGTGCCTAATTTAGCGTTTCTGTCAAGAATAACTACTTTAGCACCTTCCGAGGCAAGGTGATTTGCCATACATGTACCCAGTACACCGCATCCACCTGTGATGATGATAACCCGGTCTTTAATACAAAATAAATTGCTCATGTTTTAAATGTAATTATTGTAATAGTTTATGTTTTCTTTAATAAGAATATCAATCGGCATATAATTCATCTTTTTAACCTTCTCTTTCAAAACAAGGTGTCTGAAAAGATCGCGCACACAATTTACGCCTTGAACTTCCGGACGTTGAGCAATGAGGTGTGTTACCAGTCCATTGTTTAGGTAGGTCACATTTTCATCCAGAATATCATATCCGATTAGTTTAAAGTCTTTTTTCTTTTTGGTTCGAAAATAATTACCTAATACATGGACTCTAGAGTTGAAAATTATTCCAGCTTTTACGTTTCCGTGGAGTAAAAAGAAAGAATCCAGAATATTCCGGTTTCCGGCTTCATCGTCGGCATGGATATGCACAGGATAAACAGTACCGTTAAAGTTATGTTCGTTTAGGTAGGCCCTAAATCCTTCTTCTCGCTTTACCACTTGAGTAGAACAGGAATCACCTTTACGTATAAAACGGAATACGGCTAATCCTTCGTCCGGATTAATCTGTTGATGCATCAGTTTGGCAGCTATGTATCCCGAATTGTAGGAGTTTGTCCCGTAGTAAGCCAGGCAGTTCGTGTTTTCTATATACGCATCAATAAGTACGTAAGGTATACTGCGCTTATCGAGCTTAGAAGTTAATTCGAGGACGCTTTCTTTGAACAAGGTAGAAACTACTATTCCGTGAAACTCCTGTTTGTCGAGGCAAGCAGCCTGTTTGTCAAAACTATCCTTGTCATACTGATCAAAATAGAGTCTTTCTACTTCAATGTGATAGCTTGCTAACTCTTCTTCGGCTCTTTCGATGCCCTGACTTACCTTTTCCCAATAGTCGCCTTTGGCAAAGCTGGGAATAAAGGCGATGAATTTGTATATTTTTTTAGAGGCCAGGGCGCTTGCAGCCAGATTGGGACGATACTCCACGTTTTTCATTACTTCTTCCACTAGTGCCCGAGCTTCTTCCGAAACCTTTCCTCTGTTGTGGATAATACGATCAACTGTTCCGGTCGACACGCCCGACATAAGTGCTATGTCTTTAATCCTGTAACTTCCTTTCTTTTTCATTTGGTATTTTCTTTGTTAAATAGACAGATTCTGACTGAAAATTCTTCGAATTGTACTCATAATATATAGAATTATCTATTTAAAGTTAACTGTATTTTGTGGTGTGTTCGGACACATGGCAAATGTAAGGTAAAATATTATTATTGCAAATATAAAGCCGGATTAATATTGGTATAAATAAAAAGCTTCTGCCGATTTATTAAAGGCAGAAGCTTTTACACTATTTTTTATAAAATAAACCTTACTCTACGGTTGCTATGTTTTCTTCCGAAATTACAGGGGCAGATAGCTTACGATATGTATAAGCATACATCATATAGGTTAAAGGTATGGCAACAAAAATACCGACAATAAAGAGTAAGAAGCCTACAATGCAGATTCCTACCATGGTTAAGAACACAAAGAAAAGCGGTAAAGCTTGTCCTTTGGTAATTTCCCAGCTTCTTCTTAGGCTTTCGAGAATGCCACCGTCTTCTTCAACGATGATGGCCGTGAAAAACTGCAGACGCAGTGCTAAGTAAATACCGGGTATAATTAATAAACCCAACCCCACACATATAATCAAAGCATATAAAATACTACTTAGAAAATAAGTAAGGATTTTGCGAGCCTGTTGTCCGTAAGCCGAAAACTGAGGTTCGTCTCCGTCCAGTGCCTGAAAGATGTTTTTTATATAACCTAATGAGAAGATGATGCCTAGAATTATTGACAACACGTTCATCAGAATAACACCGATGGTGAAACCAGCCAATCCTTCTCCAGGTGCTGGAGTACTAAAAATACTCAAAGTAAAGGATATTATCATGTATCCGATAATCAATCCAGCCAATACCCAAATTTGCGAACGGGTTTGTTTCCATGAAGTTTTGAATACTTCAGAAATTTTGAAAATAGGTTTCATTGCTAATAGAGTTTTCATTAAGACTGTAAATTTATACTATATTATTGAATAATCAAATATTAACTATTCTTTTATAAAAAAATAAATCCGGTATTTCTTATTTACGAAATCCGGATTTATTTACAATGCTATCGCTTAATTGCCTTTACAACAGTTGTTTTATTGTTGTGATACAGTCTGATGATATAATATCCCGGTGATAATCCCGAAGTGTTAACAACGTTGCCCGGCGAGGGTACTGACAATGCAATACGGCCATCAGTCGCAATTATATCGATTCTGTTTACAGGCCCGTTACTCTCGCTAATATACAGTTGGTTTGTGAAAGGGGAGGGAAAGACCTGCACATTGTCCGACGGCAAGATATCGAGGCCGGTAAACGTAATGGTAATAGACTCTGTAGCCTTCGGACTTTCGATTGTTCCAAACACCGACGACACGCCATACTGATAACTTCCCTGGGCAACCTGAAGATCCGAATAAGTTATTTCAGGTAGTAAGGTGCTGTTAAGTTTGTTGTTATTTTTGTACACATTGTAACCCGATACAGACGGGAATACAACGGGCGAATAAGCTATCGTTTCGTAAGTTGTAGCGCGAAGCATCAGATCTGCCTGCTTAACAGCAACAGAAATAGAATCTGATGTTTCAGGAACAGAGGAGGCAGGTTCGCTCAACGTTTGTGTTAACGTTCCTTCTTCCGAACTTATAACGGCTTGGACAATAAAATTATAGTTGCTTTCTGAAGGTAGCGAATTCCATGTCGTGGTGTTTTTAGAATAGATATTCCCTTTCAGATTAACAGCAGGACCTTCGTCGCAGGCGGCAGGATATTCCGTACTTCCATAGTTACTGGCTTTTATAGCAACATATAACTTGGTTGTTCCGTCAATAACAAACGGAGTTGTAAGCGGAATGGTATTTATTTGGTTTAAAGTAGGATTGCTGATAGCCTGTGTATACTTGCGGGTTCCCTGAGCTATATAAATTGAATAATCGCACGGACTCGTCGTTGAAATAAAATTCACGGCTGTAATTAGTTTTTTATTCAATGGTGATATCTCGCCTGAACTCCATGCTTGCCCAAAGTAGAAATCGCTACCCTGAGATTCCTTTATCTTAAAGCTGTAATTTGTTGTTCCCCACTGAATAATTTGCTCGTATTGGGGGGCTTTCCAGGTAAGACGTACATCGTGTCCGTCTTGTTCGGTTGTGAAATTTGTTGGAGCCTTGTAACTGAAAACATACATTCCTTTGCCAACAACTTCGGAAAAACTTCCGTTGGCATAGCTGGCAGCCACACCGTAATAATGATGGCCTTCGCTTGGATTTAAGTCGGTGTACGACGTAGAAGTCGTACTTTTAACCAATGCATTGTCTTTATATACTTTATAACCGGTAAGGCCAACGGCACCTGATGGAGCAGCCCAGGAAACAACAACATTGTATCCGTTTTGTACTGCCGTAACAGTTGCGGGCGGCGAATAAGTAAGTATTGTAACACTCTTACCAATAGCTTCCGACTCAATTCCATCCGAATAAACAGCACTAACACTGTAATATTGTAATCCCTCAGGAGGGGTGTTGTCTGTATAGGTTGTACTGGTTGTAGTGGTTAGCAGGTCATTACCCCGGTATACTTTATATCCGGTAAGACCTGTAGAGGGCGATGGAGCAGTCCATGTTAGTATTACAGTCTCGAAATTGTAATTCAGTACCAGATTCTGTGGAACGGATTTGGGTTCTGCGCGGAATCTTCCGGCAAGAAATGTTACGTTTGAATTATTGGGATCCAGGTATATATCCATTCGGGCAGTATCCGCCGTACTGTATTTGTCCCAATGATAAGCAAGTTTTCCATAAAGATTAAGTCCGGAAAGATCAGTACACGAAGAGCTTCCTCCGGTAAGTGTTCCCACTATCTGTTTGTTTTGGTTAAAAAGAGGTGAACCAGACGATCCTCCTTCAGTAATACCGTGTCCGCTTACGGTCTGAGCAAAAATAATGTTCCAGTGCGCCTTGGTTTTTCCCACCGTACTATCAGAACCTGCCCATGTATAATCACCAGCAGTTTTAGTAAAAGTGGATATTTTCATGGCATCTCCGGCAGGATGGTGTATGCCAACCCCCGAGGTTGCTCCTGTATCATTAATGTTCCATCCATTATAATACACATTGTAACTTTCAGGAATTTCTTGATTTATAAGTAAAAGTAATCCATCGGATCCGCCATCAATGGGAGTACTGGCTTTCTTTACGCAGCCGGTCATTGTCTTTCTTGTAGCAGTGGCATCCGAAAGATTGTCGCATCCTGTTTCTTCATAATGGAAATAAAAGATCCATTGATTCATATCCGAAACACTGGCCGGTATGTCATTCGGAACCATACAGTGATAAGCGGAAAGAATATAAGGTTTGAAATCCTCAGCCACATTGTTCATTAATGCACCGGAGCATATATAAGTAGATGAGCCATTTTTCATGACTAGCTGGCAGACACCGTTTTTCTGAGATTGCCAGTTGTCTCCTTCCGGACAATTAATATTAACATTGCAGCTGCCGGATGAGCCTTCTCCGGTAGCTTTGGGTGTGTTACCAATGAAAAGGTGATTGTATCCGTACCCAATTTCTCCGATGTGAATTCTGGGCTGATCTTCAGAAGTACCGTGAACGTATTCGAGTATAATATCATCTCCTACCACATATTCGGTTGCAAACGCAGCTCCCGAAGGATTGGTTTTGGATGTATAGGCTCCAATAATCTGCGTATGATCTGCATTGTATATAAATAGTTTGCCTCCAGCAGGTATGTAAAACTCTTTATAATATAAGTTTAGTGCAATGGCCTCTTTTGCCTGAATATGTAATTGCCATATTTTTTCTCCTCCCGGCAAGGTAGACCATTCGCCGGCATTCTCCATTGATAAATCAGCAGGTATGAGTGTTGCCACTTTTAGGGGAGCCCCCTGAGATACATTCCATGCATCAACCACTTTTAAATCTTCAACGCTGAAGGTGATGGGTATATCTATTCCTGTAGAAGTGCTTTTTAGGACATTGGGATAAGAAAAACTGGGAGGAGTTCCTCCTTCGCTTATTTGAGCCGTTAAGGTAACCGGACAATTTACGAATATCAAACACGAAACTAGAATGATATATATAATTCGAGATGCATTTTTAGTCATACAAAAATGTATTGAGGATGATGGCAAATCTAATAAAAAAAATGATAAAATACTTGAAAGCCAGGTGTTTTAACAAAGTAAAGGCCGGAAACTTTAAAGAAACCGGCCTTTTGTATTCATTCTATTTATTCAATGTTCTTTCGTACCTTGGTCAGATACTCTTTCATTGCTGCCGAATCTTTCTTTTTGATGATATCCTGCAGAATCGAAAGTTGTTCCTGTATCCGCTCGAGTTGTTTAGGCGTACGGGGATTAAACAAAATTTCAGTAAGAAGGTAATCATCCTCGGATAAAAGTCCGTGCGCAATTTTCATATGCCGCTTGAATGTTGTACCAGGGGCATCCTGATGTTCCATAACGGACGCAAAAACAAGTGTTGAGGCAAATGGAATACCCAACGAGTATGCAACAACTTTATCGTGCTCTTCAAATGTATATTCGCAGATGTTCAGTTTTAACATGGAGTATACGTCTCTGAAGAAAACCTTTCCCAGATGATCGCTCTCTGAAATGATAATTGTATTCTCTTTGCTGAGGTTAGCCAGATTGGCAAATGTAGGACCAAACATTGGATGAGTGGATACGTAAGGGAATCCGCAGGTTTGATAAAACTCTTTCAATCCAGTCTTAACAGAGGCTATATCCGAGATGATACAATAGGGTTGAAGGAAAGGAAGCACCGCTTTGAAAGCTTCAATTGTGTAGTTAAGAGATACACAATTGATAACCAGTTCCGGAGCAAAATCAGCAATCTCTTCCGGCGAACTCATCCGAATCGCATTGTAAATAAAACGCATACGTTTTGGATCCTTTTCCAGAACGGCTACTTCATGATCAAAACTAAGCAGGTCGGTGAAGAAAGATCCCATCTTTCCCGCACCCAGAATAAGTATTTTCATTATTGTTCATTCATTACTATCATCTGTTGGCGAACAGATTCTTCATGTATTTCTTTTAATATCTCTTTTACAAAGTCGACGTTCAATTCCAAAGTTGCACCCATATTAGAACGCTTTTCCAGAATTTCACTGTATCTGGGGGATTGAAGAATCGGCATGTTATGCTCTTTTTTGTATACTCCAATTTCTTTGGAGATGCGCATGCGCTTGGCCAACAGTTCCAATAATTGTTCGTCGATATTGTCGATCTGACGGCGAAGTTCCGAAAGATTCTCTGTTGTTTGGTTAACATCACGGATTACCAGCAGGTTTAATACGTAATCCAGCACATCCGGTGTTACTTGCTGAGAAGCATCACTCCAGGCACAGTCGGGGTTGCAATGAGACTCAATGATTAAGCCATCAAAGCTCAAATCCATTGCCTGCTGGCATAATGGGGCAATAAGTTCCCTTTTACCTCCAATATGGCTTGGGTCACAGATGATTGGCAGATCCGGCAAACGACGGCGAAGTTCGATAGGAATATGCCATAAAGGTAAGTTTCTGTAAATCTTTTTGTCGTACGAACTGAATCCACGGTGGATAGCACCAATACGATGGATTCCTGCGCCATAAATACGTTCAATTGCTCCAATCCACAATTCCAAATCAGGATTCACCGGATTCTTTATGAAAACAGGTATGTCTACACCTTTCAGCGCATCAGCAATTTCCTGAACGGCAAACGGATTAACCGTTGTGCGTGCTCCAATCCAAAGAATGTCGATACCCGCTTTCAGTGCTTCGAACACATGCTGCTGGGTAGCCACTTCGGTAGCCACATACATGCCGGTCTCTTTTTTTACACGCTTCAACCATGCCAGGCCTTCCACGCCAACACCTTCAAATCCTCCTGGTTTGGTACGAGGTTTCCATATGCCTGCACGGAATATCTTAACTCCTTTTGAAGCCAGTTGTTTGGCTGTTTCAAGAACTTGTTCTTCGGTCTCAGCACTACACGGACCGGCAATAACCAACGGACGCTGATCGTCAACACCCGGAAGTAAGATTGATTCGAATTTCATTTCCATATCTTTTATTTTTATATTATCTTATTAATTCTGTTTAATGCTTCTTGTAACATCTCTTCTTTGCAACAAAGAGAAATTCGTATGTAACGGTCGCCCTGACTTCCAAATATAAATCCCGGTGTGAGGAAAACATTCGCTTCATAAAGGACCTTATTGGCCAAGGCTTCTCCACTTTCCGAATCTGCAGGGATTTTACCCCAAAGAAACAAGCCAACTTGTTTTTCGTCGTAACTACATCCAAGCATCTTCATTATTTGTCCAGCCAGATTTCTGCGATTCTGGTATGTTTTATTCATTGTATCATACCACTCTTTCGGAGCTTTTAATGCTTCTACGGCAGCCAACTGCATGGGCTTGAATTGGCCGGAGTCAATATTGCTTTTTACCTTAAGGATCCAGTTTACAAATTGGGCATTGCTGGCCAGCATCGCCAATCGCCATCCCGGCATATTGTGCGCTTTACTCATGGAGTTCATTTCAATACAAATATCTTTGGCTCCGGGAATGCTCAGAATACTCAGCGGAGATTTATTCAGAATAAAACTGTAAGGATTATCATTGCAGATAATAATGTTATTACGTTTTCCGAAATCAACAATCTGTTGGTATAACTCTATGCTGGCATCTGCTCCGGTTGGCATGTTGGGATAATTAATCCACATAAGCTTTACAACACTCAGATCTAGCTTTTCGAGGGCGTTGAAATCAGGGTACCAGCCGTTTGCTTCTGTTAAATCGTATGGAATAATCCGGGCTCCAACTAAATTACTTACGGAAGTATAAGTTGGATATCCTGGGTTAGGAACCAACACGCCATCTCCCGGGTTTAAAAATGCCAGAGAAATATGCAGAATACCTTCCTTAGATCCGATTAGTGGCTGTATCTCCGTTTGCGGATCCAGTGTAACATGAAACCAGGTCTGGTACCATTCGGCAAATCCTTTTCGCAACTCGGGTATCCCTACATAGGGTTGATAACCGTGAGTATCTGGTCTTTGCGCTTGCTCGCATAACACACTGATTGCCTTCTCTGAGGGAGGAAGATCAGGACTTCCTACACCAAGGTTGATTACATTCTTGCCGGCAGCGTTCATTTCGGCTACTTCTTTTAATTTCTTAGAGAAGTAGTATTCGCTTACGCTGTTTACCCGATTTGCAGGTGTAATTTTACACACTTTGTTTTCCTTCTGCATATTCTCCTAATATTCTAAAGTCTTTTGTCAATGGAATGATGGCATCCAGTGCCTGTTTGTATCTCGTATAATCAGTAAATGTCAAATCAATGTAAAACAGATATTCCCATTCGCGGCCTATAATTGGCAAGGATTGTATTTTTGAAAGATTCATGTCGTAGAAGGAGAGGACGGAAAGAACTTTGGAGAGACTGCCGGAGGTGTGAGGAAGAGCGAAAACCACTGATGATTTGTTTTTTTGAACACCCCTTAACAAGTCATCCACATTCCAACGGTCGGCAATAACAAGAAAGCGGGTGAAGTTTCGTTTATTCGTCTCAATTCCTTCAGCAAGGATTTCCATATTGTATATCTTCGCCGCTTGCTTTCCGCAAATTGCCGCATGTCCTTTGAGCTTGTTTTCTGATATCCAGCGGGCGCTCATAGCAGTATCACCCTTTTCCACCACCTTTGCATTTGGTAATGTGTCCAGAAAATCAGCACACTGCATAAGTGCAATAGGATGAGAATTTATTTCCACTATATCTTCTATTTTACTTCCCGGCAATGCAACCAAAGAATGCGAAATGCGAAGCTTGTATTCACCAACAATACTCAGTCCGCTCTCACGAATCAATTCGTGATTTTGTAAAAGACTTCCGGCAATTGTATTTTCAATGGCCATAAGACCGATTGTATCCGGATCATTCTTTATAACACTAATCACGTCTCTGAATGTATTGCATCCAACGATCTCGATCTCTTCGCCTTCAAAGTAATTCCTTGCGGCTATATCGTGATATGAACCAGCGATTCCTTGTATTGCTACTTTTTTCATTTTATCCATATGCGTTATAAGCAAAAAAAAGTCCCGCCATATAGGCAGGACTTTATATTTTATAATTGATATCTGTTTATTTACTCAATTCTTTACATATAAGATCCTGCCTTTACTCTGCTAAAGTAAAAGTAATAATAAGAATATGTAAAGCTAAAACTATTCATTTGTTTCATTTTGATTTTTATACGTCACAAAAGTAATATATTTTTAGAAACTACAACTAATTAATGGTTTTTTTTTGATGGCTGATAAAAAAAATAGTTGCATCCCTAAAATTCCTTTGTATAAATTATACAACACGTTGCACAGCTTGCAGAGAATGCATTTCTTTCGGAACATTTTCCTTAATGTTATCAAGTAATACGGAAAGCAAAGAGTTTCTTACAAAATCGACGCGGGTAACCATCACTATCTGCCGCGCTGGCTTAGGAATAGCAAATGGTCTGACTAATTCCTTTTGTTCGTTGCTCAGCTGATGAATGGCCAGTTCGGGAATAAAAGTTATTCCGTTTCCACTTTCAACCATCCGCATAAAGGTTTCCATACTTCCCAAACTATATGCAGCCTGGTGTAACTTTACACTTTCCATCTGGCAAAAACGCATTAACTGGTCACGAAAGCAATGCCCTTCGTCCAGCAACCAAAGCCGTTCCTCATTAATGTCGGCTGTTCGAATGAGCTCGTTTTTGAAAATAGATTCGTTTTTTGAAATATAACAAAAGAACTCTTCATAATATAATGAATCGTATTGTAGCTGTTTTTCGGTCGGCTGAGACGCTATAATGGCCGCATCAATTTCTCCGTTAAGCAACGCCGTAATTGTAGTCTGCGTTTTCATTTCAAGAACACGGATATCCAAATCCGGATGTTTCTTCATAAGCTTATGGAAGAATCGCGGAAGCAGGTATGGAGCAATGGTGGGTAAAACAGCCAGACGAAAGGTTCCTTTCAGCGATTGTTCTTCTTCGTGTACAATATCTTTAATAAGAGATGTCTGATAAAGAATTTTACGCGCCTGCTCAATTACCTTCTTTCCTGTTGGGGTAACTTTAACCGGCTGCAGACTTCTGTCAAATAGCTTAGCTCCAAGTTCCTCCTCCAGTTTAAGGATCATCATGCTCAAAGTTGGTTGTGTTACGTTGCAATGTTCGGCCGCTTTGGCAAAATGACGGAATGTATCTACTGCAAGTATGTATTCCAATTGTTGAATATTCATCTGTTTGTGATTTAATAGATTTTATCTATGCAAAGATAGAAATTATCAGTTTAACAAGAATAGCGCGAGGTAATATAATTGTTGTACAAAAAGAAAAAGATTTTTTGCTGCCAGATAGAAAATTTCCAAAGATTATTTACACCTTAGCTTTTGAATTGAGTTATTTAATTTTTATTAGTTTCATCTTAGTTAATTCTTTAATAATAATGAAATCACTACAAATTCTGTCTTTAACCATAATGATGGCCTTTTTTGCGTGCGAGAATAAACAAAATCAGCTTCAACCTGGCAGTTTATACACGGACACCTTGTTTCCCGAATTAAAATCAGGAGAGGTATTTTACAAAAGTAAAGATCCTTTCGGCGAAATTATGGAACTCAAAGGGAAGTACATCCCCGAAGATACAGCTGTTTTTACTCTCAGTGAATCAGTAATGTTGATAAATGGTAATTTTCTGGTAATGAAAAACCTGTCGGATCCGCCTTTTAGAGTCTTTCGACTTCCCGATTTGAAACAAGTCAACGTAGTTGGAAAACGAGGAATAGGCCCCGACGAATTTAATTTTCCAACCCTTGTCCCCTCACAAGATTCCACCATTCTTTGCTATTTGTACGAAAATAGTAATAACAAGCTGTATAAACTGAATAAAGACGGGAAAACCGAGTATTGTAAATATCCTTTTCAAGGCACTGATAATAAAGGTATGTTTGCAGCAGAAAAGCAATTGGTAAATACTGGTATTAACGATTTTATGTATGTAGATAACAGTCCCTCCGGTAAAAGTATTTACAGAATTACTCAAAAAGGGGACTCTGCTTTAGTTCGGGAGGTATTTAATTTGGGGATGGATCCCAAACAGAAATCCCCGTTTGCATATATTGGTGATTTTGGTGCAAATCCATCAAAAAACAGAATGGTATATGCCTATAAGTATTTCAAGATCATAAAATTTATGGATTTGGAAGCAAAAACCATACGTACAATCAATTTCGAAAAGGATGAATTCGACGAAAGTTCATCACATGAAGTAAATGGCTTAGATAAAAACATCACGCATTATTGGGGTATATGTGCGCAAGATGATTATGTCTATTTTTTATATAGCGGACGAACTCCGGTTGAGGTTGTAAAAGAAGCCCAGAAACAAAATTATTATATTTTCGTTGAGCAATACGACTGGAACGGTAATCCAGTAAAAAAGTATAAATTGGATCAATGGGGTTATTTTACTGTCGACGAAAAAAATAAAAAGCTCTATCTGGCATCGATGAATATTGATGGACCATTTATAGAATATCAATTGCCTTAGTATACCTTTATTGAATCTATGTATTTAGGAACTTTATAGATTTGATCTATGTAGTGATAAAAATTATCAGTTTGACAAGTGCTGTTTTGATGATTATCTTTGTAGTACAAAAAAGAAAAAGTAAAACAATTTAATAAAAACAGAAAATGAAAACTTTAAATTTTATTCATTTAGATTCAATCGCTGCAGGTAAAGTAGTAGATTCTTTGCAACAATTACTGGCCGACTATCAGGTTTTTTATACAAACCTAAGAGGTTTTCACTGGAATATTAAGGGAAATCAGTTCTTTGTTCTTCACAAACAATACGAAGAAATGTATAACAATGTGTCCGAAAAAGCAGACGAGTTAGCCGAACGTATTCTTATGCTGGGAGGCGAACCTGTAAATAAGTTTAGCGAATACCTGAAAGTTGCCAAGGTTAAAGAAGTAAGCGATGTTTCTTCGGCAAGCGAATCGTTGAAGAATGTACTTGACACCTATAGCTATTTTATCGGAGAGGAACGTAAGCTGTTAGCTTTGGCATCCGAATTGGCCGATGAAGCAACTGTCGCATTAATGAGCGATTATTTGAAGGAACAGGAAAAATTAGTATGGATGCTTGTTGCTTATGCATCGGGCGAATCCAAGTAAGAATAACCCAAAACCTGAAAAAGCGTCCGGAAAAGCAAAAAAGCTTTCCGAGACGCTTTTTTTTAATGTGTCCTTTCTCTGAATTCCGAAGGAGTTACACCCTCTTTCTTACGGAAAAAGGTAGAAAACTGTCCGGGATTTTCAAAATTCAAAAGAAACGCAATGTCAGAAATACTTTTATTGGACGATGTGAGGAGTTCTTTAGCCCGAAGTAACTTCTGCTGCAGTTGATATTGTGCAGGAGAGATCCCTGTATATTCTTTAAACATACGTCTGAACCAAGAATATCCAACACCTATTTCGGATGCAATTTCTTCCGGCGAAGGAGATTTCTCAATCTGATTTTTCATCAGGATACGTGCTTCGTTAATTTTATCAACTGCATACGTATCTGTAAAAGAATTATTTCGTTCCTTATAATATACACTTCCCATAATGTGGAGTACAATACTTGAAATCATGGGTTGGTAACCAGCCATTTCCTGCGAAGCAAAACGCATAATATCTTCGTACAAACTTACAACCGTAGCACTGACGCCAATGTTATGCAAAGGTTCTTCCTTGCAAAAGAAATTATTTTCCACGCGCTTGTCAATATGTACCCCGCGAAAACCTACCCAATACTCATCCCATCCGGTTTTTTTATCCGGATAGTAACTGTGCCACTCGCCGGGGAAGAGCAAAATCATTGTTCCTGAGTTTATACGTTGCATTTTTACCGACTGAGACGAAAAATACCCGCTTCCTTTGGTTATATAAACAAGTTGGTATTCGTTTAAAATTCTTCCGGACTGAGGTTTGAAATTGTAAGAGTCGGGGTGTGCCGATTGAGGATAATTTCCCTCAGGGGGTATAAATTGGTAACCCACTGTAGTTACAGCAATGCCCCATGATTCGTCGTGGGCATTGATGGACAAATATTTTAGTTGATCAGCTTTTTGTTCATTCATATCAAATTTGAAAGATTTAAGGTCATTTTCGAAAGCAAAAGTAATAAGTTAACTCATAATTTTGTCGTGTTCATTAAAAAAACTTTGTTGTTATATGAAGAATCATACTTTTTTAGCAATTGACTTAGGAGCTACCAGTGGCAGATCGGTTTTGTTAACCCTTGCTGATGGGAAAATAGAAATGCAGGAGTTAAGCCGATTCCCTAACCAAATACTCGAAATACAAGGTAAATATTATTGGAATGTATATTCAATTTTCCAATCAGTAAAAGAAGCACTAGTACTCTGTGCAGAAAAGAATATTCCTGTCGAATCGATTGGAGTGGACACCTGGGGTGTCGATTTTGGTTATATCGCGGCCGATGGTACATTATTGGGATTACCAAGAGCTTATCGCGATCCTTATACAAGTGGCATGTCTGAAGAGTATTTCAAATTAGTTTCGCGGGAAGAAGTGTATAAGCTCACAGGTATTCAGATAATGGACTTTAATAGCTTGTTCCAGCTATTCGCTGCTGGACGCGAGCAATTTGCTCCACTAGAATGTGCCGACCGGATTTTGTTTATGCCCGATCTTATATCTTATCTTCTTACCGGCGAAATGGTTTGCGAATATACAGACGCATCCACATCGCAGATACTAAATCCTGTAACACGTAAATTTGAAAGTGCGCTATTGGCAGCAGCAGGTGTATCACCTTCACTTTTGTCTGATCCGGTAATGTCCGGAACGCAAGTGGGAATTCTTACCGAATCCATTTCATTGGAAACCGGAGTTGGTAAACTTCCGGTGATTGCAGTTGCCGGCCATGATACGGCTTCGGCTATTGCGGCTGTACCTGCAGACAACCCCCATTTTGCTTACCTGAGTTCAGGCACCTGGTCGCTGATGGGCATTGAAGTGGAACAACCTATAATTAATGAAGAAACTTACCGGATGAACTTTACGAATGAAGGAGGAATAGAAGGAACTACACGATTCCTGAAAAACATCACCGGTATGTGGTTGCTTGAGCAATGCCGAAAAGAATGGGAACATCACGGCAATACATATACCTATCCTCAACTGGTAGAGATGGCACAGTTGGCTGTACCTTTTGTTTCTCTTGTGAACCCGGACGATTCGCTCTTTGCAAACCCCAAGAGTATGACAAAAGCGATTGCTTCCTATTGTGAACAAACCGGACAACCCATACCGCAAACCCACGCACAGTTTATTCGTTGTATTTTCGAAAGCCTGGCTTTACGTTACAAGGAAGTGCTCGAAATGCTCAGGAATGTGGCACCTTTCCCAATCAGTAAACTACATGTTATTGGAGGAGGATCGCGAAACCGTTTATTGAATCAGTTTACAGCCAACGCCATAGGCATTCCGGTTATTGCAGGACCTTCCGAAGCCACAGCCATAGGAAACGGATTGGTTCAGGCTAAGGCAGCAGGACTTGTTGCAGATAGATGGGAAATGCGTAAAATAATTGCAGCTTCGGTCAATTTGGAAACATTTACTCCCGAAGACAATACGTTGTGGGAGGAGGCTTACATAAAATATCAATCAACCATATTAAAAAAAATACTATAATGATTAAAGAGAAAAATGTAATGCAGGCTTTTGATTTAGCCGCAGAACGATACGCTTCCTTAGGTGTGGATGCATCGAATGTACTTGAACAGATGAAAAAAATTTCTTTGTCGCTTCATTGCTGGCAGGCCGACGATGTTACCGGATTCGAAAATCAGGGAGGATCTCTTACTGGTGGAATACAGGTTACCGGCAATTATCCCGGTAAAGCCCGTACGATTGAAGAATTACGTTCGGATGTACTGGAGGCAAAGTCTTATATTGCCGGAAATCACCGGTTAAACCTACATGAAATATATGGCGATTTCCAGGGAAAAAAAGTAGATCGCGATGAAGTCGAACCTTGTCATTTCCAAAGCTGGATGGAGTGGGGTAAAGAACATAATATGAAGCTGGATTTTAACAGTACCTCTTTTTCGCATCCCAAAAGCGGAGATCTAACATTGGCCAATCCCAATGATGATATTCGTAATTTCTGGATCGAACATAATAAACGTTGTCGTTGGATTAGTGAAGAAATGGGGAAATATCAGGGTGATCCATGTATGATGAACCTTTGGATTCACGACGGGAGCAAGGAGGTGCCTGCAAGTCGCATTAAGTACAGACGTATTCTGGAACAGTCGCTGGACGAAATATTCTCTACGAAATATGCAAACATGAAAGATTGCATTGAAGCCAAATTGTTTGGAATAGGTTTGGAGAGCTATACGGTTGGATCCTACGATTTCTATCTGGGATACGGAGCCAAGAAGGGCAAGATCGTAACACTTGATACAGGTCACTTCCATCTTACGGAAAGTATTGCTGATAAGATTTCTTCCATGTTATTGTTCACTCCGGAAATCATGTTACATGTTAGCCGGCCTATTCGCTGGGACAGTGATCATGTGGTTACATTAAATGACGATCTTCAGGATTTAGCCCGCGAAATTATCCGCTGCGACGCATTGGATCGTGTTCATATCGGATTGGATTATTTTGATGCAACCATTAACCGTATCGGAGCCTACGTAATTGGATGTCGTGCTACGCAGAAAGCTTTTATTCAGGCATTGCTTGAACCTTCAGCTTTATTAAATTCTTACGAAGAAAACGGACAATATTTTGAACGACTGGCATTACAGGAAGAGGCAAAAAGCTTACCATGGAATGCTGTTTGGGATTATTATTGTTTGCAAAACAACGTCCCTGTGGGCGAAAATTATATTACCGAAATACAGAAGTACGAACAAGCAATAACATCCAAACGTTAAAGGTATGAACGTACTAATCGGTCTGTTGATTATAGCCATCGGAAGTATGGGGCAATCCAGTTCATATGTGCCAATAAAGAAGGTAAAGCAATGGAGTTGGGAAAGCTTCTGGTTGATACAAGGTATATTTGCCTGGCTGTTCTTTCCTTATTTGGGAGCGCAGTTGGCAGTACCCGAAAATTCAAGTCTGATTGAATTGTGGCAGGCCGGAGGAGCTTTAAAGGCTTGCTTTTACGGAATGCTTTGGGGGATTGGAGGATTAACCTTTGGTTTAAGCATGCGTTACCTCGGGGTAGCCTTGGGGCAATCTATCGCCTTGGGAACATGCGCCGGATTCGGAACACTTCTGCCGGCTGTTTTCGGCGGAACAGACTTGTTTGCAGGCGAGGGTTTGATTCTTTTACTTGGAGTTTGCATCACATTGGCCGGAATAGCTGTAATTGGCTATGCAGGTAGTTTGCGTGCGCAGCGAATGAGCGAAGAAGAGAAACTGGCTGCAGTAAAGGAGTTTGCGCTTACCAAAGGATTACTGGTAGCTTTACTGGCAGGGGTTATGAGCGCGTGTTTTAACTTAGGCCTTGAAGCGGGAACTCCTGTTTTGGATAAAGCAAAGGAGCTGGGATCCAGCGATTTGTTTGCTCTCAACCCGGTAATCTTACTGGTTACAATGGGTGGATTTATTACGAATGCAGTTTATTGTCTTTTCCAGAATAAAAAAAATAAAACCGGTAATGATTATTTTAAGGTATCGGGATCGGTCCTGACAAATAATGTTTTATTTTGTGCATTGGCAGGAATCTTGTGGTACTCACAGTTTTTCGGATTGGGCATGGGAAAGAGTTTCTTTTCGGATCATCCGGTAATGCTGGCTTTTTCGTGGAGTATTTTGATGTCGTTAAACGTAATTTTCAGCAATGTGTGGGGAATTATTCTGAAAGAGTGGAAAGGTGCCGGAAACAAAACGCTGGTAGTGTTGTTTGCAGGAATGCTTATTCTTATCTTTTCGCTGGTTTTTCCTAACTTGTAATGCTGATATAATTTATTAAATATATGATTCGAAACAATCAGGCCTTAATGGCCGAAATAGACCGGATATGTGAAGTTGCCGGCTATCTTTGGGAGAAGGGATGGGCAGAACGTAACGGTGGAAACATCTCTGTCAATATAACCGAACTGCTTACCGAAGCAGAAAAGAATTTGCCGGCTTTGGCTCCGGCAATCCAACTGCAGGAAGTAATGGGCGAGTTGGGCGGACATGTTTTTTATGTGACAGGAACTGGTAAGAGAATGCGCTATGTTTCTCTTAAACCGTTCGAGAATGGATCAATTATTCGTATCACACCCGATGGCAGTGCTTACGAAATAATTGCAGAACAACCTATTGCTCCGACTTCAGAGTTGCCTTCGCACTTGTTGATGCATAATTTTCTTCTTTCCAATGGGCGTAAAAATAAAGTGGTTTTACATACGCATCCTACGAATCTTATTGCCTTGTCGCATAGTCCTAAGTGGCTCGATTCGGCCTATATTACACGTACATTGTGGTCAATGATTCCTGAAAGTCGTGTGATTGTTCCCAAAGGTGTGGGAATTGTTCCCTATGAATTACCCGGTTCTATGAAACTTGCTTATGCTACCATCAAACAATTGGAGAAACACGACGTGGTTCTTTGGGAAAAACATGGATTGCTGGCAGTGGGAGAAGATATTATTGAGTGCTTCGATGCAATTGATACAATGGCAAAATCGGCAGAAATTTATCTGAACGCAAGAACGGCCGGATTTGAACCTCTGGGTATGACAGACGAACAGTTAAACGAATTGGCGATAGCTTTTAATTTACCAATATCTTAAGACTATACATATACTCCACCTGCTTTATGAAAATATTCAGCCTTTTGGCTTCACTTATTTTTTTAACTTTTTCCATACAGGGGCATTCCCAATTGCCTCCTGTATGGAATACAGTTCATGCCGAATCACTGCAAAAAGATCAGCGGGCACGAACTTATCTTCCTCCAACCCGTATTGTGTGGAAATCTCATGATGGCAATGATCTGATAGCGGGCGAAGAAAATTTACTTCACGCCGGAAACGGACAGACGGATCTATCCAATAGTCGTATATGTGTAATGAAGAGTACTTCGACCGAATATCCTTCAATTATCCTTGATTTTGGAAAAGAACTGCAAGGGGGGATTCAGTTTGTAACCGGCATGCCCGGTTCGCAGAAACCGGTTAATATTCGTGTTCGCTTCGGCGAATCGGTTAGTGAAACCATGAGCGATGTTGGAATCAAAGGGGCAACAAACGATCATGCCATGCGCGATTTTAATCTTGCCCTTTCATGGTTGGGTGTGAGGGAAGTGGGAAACTCCGGATTCCGCTTTGTGCGTATTGATTTATTGGATCCGGAAACAGAGCTTCAGCTTAAGGAGGTACGGGCTATTTTTACTTACCGCGATATTGAATACAAAGGTTCGTTCCGTTGTAGTGACGAACGGCTAAACAAAATATGGATGACAGGCGCGTATACTGTACATCTTAACATGCAGGAATACCTTTGGGATGGTATTAAGCGAGATCGTCTGGTATGGGTGGGCGATATGCATCCGGAGATTATGACGATCAACAGTGTTTTTGGTTATAACGAGGTTGTACCTAAAAGTCTGGATCTTATCCGTGATATTACGCCTCTTCCGCAGTGGATGAATGGGATAAGTTCTTATTCAATCTGGTGGTTACTTATTCAGCACGACTGGTATTTGTATCAAGGAGATAAGGCTTATTTGAAAGAGCAGCAACCATATTTATCGGGTTTGCTTCGCCATTTGCTGACTAAAATAGATGGGAATGGAAAGGAAATGTTGGATGGAACCCGTTTTCTTGATTGGCCTTCAAGTGAGAACCAACCTGGCGTAAATGCAGGTTTGCAGGCTTTGATGGTGATGGCTATGGATGCAGGAAACGAAATGTGCATACTTCTTAATGATAAAGAGCTTGCTCAACAGTGTGCTGAGGCTTCTTCTAAATTGAAGAAACAGGTACCATCGGCCAATAACTCAAAACAAGCGGCAGCTTTAATGTCAATTGCCGGATTAATGGATCCGATAAAGGCCGATAAGGAAATTATTAGTCAGGGAGGTCCCAAAAACTTTTCAACCTTTTATGGTTATTACATGCTTCGGGCTATGGCAAAAGGCGGAAATTTTCAGGGAGCACTGGATGTAATCCGGACATACTGGGGATCTATGCTTGACCTTGGCGCCACTACGTTTTGGGAAGATTTTAACATGGAATGGCTTCCTGATGCAGCGCCGATAGACAACCTTGTTCCGGCAGGGAAAAAAGATATACATGGAGATTACGGAGACTACTGTTACAAGGGCTTTAGGCATAGTCTATGTCACGGTTGGGCTTCCGGACCTACTTCGTGGTTAACGGAATACGTACTCGGATTTAAAGTGCTTGAACCTGGTTGCAAGGTTGTAAAAGTGGAACCTCATTTGGGTGATCTGCAATGGGCCGAAGGTTCGTTGCCTACACCGCAAGGTTTACTAACGGTAAGACATGAAAAGAAGTCTGACGGAAGCATTCGTACAACAGTAAAGGCCCCGAAAGGTGTGAAGGTTATTTATTGAAATATAAATTCAAATTAAATGAAGAAAAGTATGTTTAAGACTAGCGTTATTTATTTTTTATTGGCTTTGGGAACGCTTAGCGGGTGTCAAACAATAAATAAAGAGGTAGCCGTAAACGAGCTTCGCAGCGAATATCTGGATAATCCGTTAGGACTGGATACCCCATCGCCCCGCTTTACATGGAATTTTGCTTCCGCTAAAAAGGAGTTTGCGCAGAAATATTATCAGATAAGAGTATCTACTTCACCCGAATTACTTGCGCAAGGTAAGGCGGACGTATGGAATTCTCCCAAAGTGGAAAGTCCGGTAAGCCGTGCGGTTTACTCCGGAGATATGCCATTAGTTTCTCATCAGAAGTATTACTGGAACGTAACGGTTTGGGATGAATCAGGAAAAGAGTGTCCTCCTTCTGTTGCTTCCTCTTTCGAAATGGCTAAGATGAATAAAGCCGATTGGAAAGCACAGTGGATTACTGATAAGAATGATAAAGAATTTGAGCCGGCTCCCCTGTTTAGAAAGACGTTTAACGCGAATAAAAAAGTTGTATCTGCCCGGGCTTATATTGCGGGTGCCGGATATTTTGAATTGTTTGTAAACGGACAGCGGGTAGGAGAGAACTACCTTGATCCGGGTTATACTCATTTTGATAAGCGGATTCTCTATGTTACGCACGATATTACGCCTCTTCTGGTTTCCGGCGAAAATGCAGTTGGTGTTGTTTTAGGGAATGGTTGGTATAACATTCAGAGTAAAGCGGTATGGGATTTTGAAAAGGCGCGTTGGCGTGATCGTCCGCGTTTGCTTTGCGAAATCCGGTTGACTTACTCCGATGGAACTACCGAAACAATTGCTTCGGATGATAGTTGGAAAACAGCAACAGGTCCTTATACCTATAATAATATTTACAGCGGCGATATGTATGACGCCCGTCTGGAACAAGAGGGATGGGACAAACCTGCGTTTGATGATGTTAAATGGACAAATGCGGTGATTACTAAAGAGCCGGCTCCGTTATTGGTTGCCCAAACGATGCCGGGAATCCGTATCACCGAAGAGATAAAGCCTGTTTCCATGAAGGCTTTCAGTAATAAACTATATGTTTTTTCTTTTCCAAAGAATATGGCAGGAGCATGTCGACTTAGTGTTAAAGGAAAATCAGGAACGACTATAACGGTCAAGCATGGAGAGTTGCTAATGAAAGACGGTCGACTGGAACAAGGAAATATCAATGTGTATTACCATCCCGAAAAGAAAAAGGAAGTCTTTCAGATGGATGTCTATACGTTAAAAGGAACTGGCAAAGCCGAAGTTTTTATGCCTCACTTCTGTTATCATGGGTTTCAGTTTGTGGAGATAGAAAGTACGGAACCTATTGAGCTGACCGAAGAGAATCTGACAGGGTTGTTTATGCATACCGACCTGAAACAGGTGGGACAGTTTAGTTCGTCCAATGAATTGCTTAATAAAATATGGGCGGCAACCAATCAGG
The DNA here is from genome assembly GCF_963667135.1 of uncultured Macellibacteroides sp. Classification (NCBI taxonomy): domain Bacteria; kingdom Pseudomonadati; phylum Bacteroidota; class Bacteroidia; order Bacteroidales; family Porphyromonadaceae; genus Macellibacteroides; species uncultured Macellibacteroides sp. The sequence goes on from NZ_OY762974.1 coordinate 3,135,102, forward strand.
CATATCGCAGTAATATTCATAGCATACCAACAGATTGCCCTCAACGCGAGAAGAATGGCTGGACAGCCGATGCTCATGTGGCAACCGATCTTGCCTTGCTGAACTTTGATGGCATAACACTTTACGAAAAGTGGATGAACGATTTTAAGGATAATCAGCGCGACTCCATTGGCGACATTTCCGGTATTATTCCTTCCAGTGGATGGGGTTACGGCGAATGGATAGGTCCGGTTTGGGATGCAGCGATGTTTATCATACCCAATAATCTGTATAATTATTACGGTGATAGCCGTGCGATCGAAAAGCTTTATCCAACAATGGAAAGATACCTGGAGTACCTCAAAACAAAGGAGACCGAAGGATATCTGGCTTATGGCCTTGGCGACTGGGTATTTTACAAGACGCAAACGCCAAACGAATATACTTCTACAGCGTATTACTACCTGGATTATTCGTTGATGGCTCGCTTTGCTCAGTTGCTTGGAAAAGATGCAGCTCCATTCCAAAAGAAAGCCGATGAGATAAAGGCGCTTATCAATAAAAAATACTTCAATCCAGCAACGGGTATTTATGCCAACGGGTCCCAAACAGCTCAGGCTTTGGCATTATACCTGCAGCTTGTTCCCGAAGGAAAAGAGCAACTGGTGGCCGGTAAACTGCTGGAAGCCGTAAAGACAACCAATCATTTCCTCGACTTCGGTCTGCTGGGCAGCAAAACAGTTCCGGCTATGCTTACCAAGTACGGCTATGTGGAAGATGCCTACCTGATGGTGACTAAAACAGAGGCTCCTTCATGGGGTTACTTTGTAAAGACAATGGGTTACTCTACTTTACCCGAAACATGGACAATGAGTCCAGAGTTTAAAGATGCATCTTTAAACCATGTATTTATGGGCGATGTAAGTGCATGGATGTACAATTGTCTGGCTGGCATCAACTACGATTCTGCCAAACCTGGATTCGAACACATCCTGATTCGTCCTTATTTTGTTAAAGATTTACAGTGGGTAAAAGGCGAATACAAGTCTGTGAAGGGATTGATTCGCAGCGAATGGAAGCGCGAAGGCAAATCCATTACGATGGAAGTGGAAATTCCCGCTGGAACAACTGCAACCGTATTTGCCGACAAGGAATATACGGTTGGATCGGGCGTACATAACTTTGTTGTTAAATAGAACGGTGCTACAGTAAATCTTTTTTACTAAATTGATTAAGAAAGGTGTTTGTAATTGCTTAAGTATAAACTTGGCAATTTCAGACACCTTCTTTTTTTCAAAACTTTCTGCTCCGGAAGTATATACTTTGACTCGCCAAAGTATATACTTTTACAACTCAAAGTCCTATGTTTGAAAGTTCAAAATAGTATTAAATTTCTCGCTTCTGTTAATACTATCTCTTTTCATGATGTATTGACAATACCTTGATTTAATTCAAATCAAAATTGAAAGTTTTATAATCAATTTAATAAGTATTTTTTGATTATTACAAATATATTTGTAATCTTTATATTTAATTTGACTTAAAATTAATTGTTAAAATGGTGATGTATTTTTGTGTTTTGATTTTTAATAATTCAAATAAAAATAAAAGATTAATTTCATGTTTTTTAAATTATATGTTGTTACTTCCCGCCTCTGTTCTTCCCCCTTATTATTTACTCTTATCCGGATAAACGTTTTCTACTGAAATTAGCCTCTGGAATATCTGTTGTTAATCAGTAAGACGCTAAAATTAAAAGGCAAACTATTAGTTCTTAATTTTCAATAGGGAGATCATTATCATTCAACTTGCTGTATTGATCTCCCAATTGAGAATTATATTTATAATAGTATACAAAAGTCTAATGACAGTAAGAACAAGTGCTATCCATACTTTCCGATTGATGTATATATTGTTAATAGTAAATGATTTGATGCATATAATTTATTGTCAAAAATGAAAGGTTTGTAGTCATTTTATTAACTATTATTGATAAATAGTTGCATAATTTTGTAGCATAAGAATATGAAAAAATACAGATTTAAAATTGATTTTATTTAGTTTGTTAATCAGAAAAATGAATAGTATATATAATGATATTCAGCTATATTTTAGATGAGTAATTTTAAAAAAGTAATTCTAATAGTAGTTTTGAAAGAATAGTGAAAGTTAATTTTAATCTTATTGCTTATGTATGAAAAAATGAAATTTACTAATCGAAAGACACGAATATGCCGATATTCATATTTGTTATCGGTCGTGTTTTTGTTGTTGATTCCATTAAGTGGATCAGGGGAAATTTCTCCAAGTTTGGGAATACCTGAATTGGGGATAGCGCAACAGAATAAAATTACGGTGACTGGTGTCGTGAAAGATCAGATCGGACCGGTAATTGGTGCAAATGTTGTAGAAAAGGGAACTACCAACGGTGTTGTAACAGACTTGAACGGTAATTTTACATTAAAAGTACCACAGGATGCTGTTTTGGTTGTTTCTTTTATTGGATATCTTGAACAACAAATCCCAGTAAAAAATCAACGAACTTTTAATATCTTGTTGAAAGAAGATACGCAAACTCTCGAAGAGGTTGTTGTAGTTGGTTATGGTGTGCAAAAAAAGGTGTCAGTTACAGGGGCTATTTCTGCTGTTTCTACAAAGGATTTGAAAACAAGTTCCTCTCCCCGGTTGGATAACGCACTGGCAGGACGTATTACCGGTTTGACTTCAACCCAAACAGGAGGAGGTCAGCCTGGTGTGGATGATGCAACAATGTTTTTACGCGGTGCTGCCACAATGAACGGACAAAGCCCTTTGATCTTGATTGACGGTGTGGAACGTGATAATATCGGATCAATCGATATGAATGAAGTGGAAAGTGTATCTGTTTTAAAGGATGCATCAGCAACATCTGTATTTGGGGTACGAGGAGCAAATGGGGTGATCATGATTACCACAAAACGAGGCAAAGAAGGACGGCCGGAGTTATCAATTAGTATTGATCAAAGCTGGACATCATTTACCAAAGAACCTGAACGTTTGCACTCTTGGGATTATTGCAATTTGAGAAATGAAGCTTTAAAAAATGATGGATATGATCCCTCATATAGTGAAGATGTCATTGAAAAGTATAGAAATCCGCTGGCAGGATTAGATCCTAACGCTGCAGATTATGAAACGCAAAAGGTGATTCGTCAGTATATGTATCCTGATAATGATTATTATCGGATGTATATTTCCCGTTATACACCACAAACACGTGCCAATGCAAATGTATCTGGAGGTACGGACAAAGTACATTACTTTTTCAATGCAGGCTATGTTCATCAGGGTGGTAATTTGAAAACCGAATCAAAAGATTATTTGGGCTATGATCCGTCCTCTTTTATGGATCGTTGGAGTTTCCGTACCAATTTAGATTTTAAAATGGCTAAAAGTTTAACTTCTGCATTGAATATAGGAACTTATATTGAAAAGGTAAATATGCCTGCAGCAGGTCCAATGTATGGAGAAGATACAGGTTGGATGATGAGCGACTTAATTTATCAGGCACAGACAATTTTGCCAATTACTCCCGGACCTACAACCATTTCAGAGTTAGGCGCTGCACCTGGAGCTCTTATTCATCCAACATATTTGGATCGTTCTGCATTTGAAGTTATGAACCGAAGAGGTTATAATAATAAAACAAAAGTTAATTTAAATTCTCAATATACGATTAATTGGGATTTGAGCGATCTTCTTACTAAGGGATTGACTGTAAAGGGAATGATTTCATATGATTCTTACGGTAGTTCTACATTAGAGGGTAATAAAACCGAAATTAATTATGTGACAAATCTTGATTACGATACAAATACTATTTCTTATGCATTACGTAATTCTAATGCGAGTGAACTTTCAGTAAGCAGATGGTCTTCTTCCAACTATAGAATTAATTTGCAAGGTTCTCTTAATTATAATCGTTCTTTTGGGAAACACGATGTTAGTGCAATGGTTTTGGCCCAACGTGATTATTGGGAAACAACTGAGGGCGAAATTCCATATAATATAGTAGGTGTAGCTGGTCGTGCAACTTACGCTTATGACGGCCGATATCTGGTAGAAGTAAACTTAGGTTATAACGGTTCTGAACAGTTTGCTCCAACTCATCGTTTCGGATTCTTTCCTGCTTTTTCTTTAGGTTGGAATGTTAGCAACGAAAAATTCTTGAAAGACAATGATGTCCTTACTAATTTGAAACTACGTTTTTCAAATGGACGTGTAGGTAATGATAATATTGGAGGTAATAGATTCCTATATCAGGATAATATCACGATTAATAATGACACATTTGCAAGTGGTTTGGGTGGCCTGTATGTATCGCAGGGATTGTTAGGAAATAAGGATATAACATGGGAACTTGCCGATAAAACCAACTATGGTATAGACTTTGGCATAGTAAAGGATTTTAATATTTCTTTGGATTATTATAAAGAAGACAGAAGTCAGATTTTGATAACCCGTCAAAGTGTCCCTATTTTTCAGGGTGTTCCAATTTATACTATTCCGAAAGCTAATATGGGAAAAGTTGAGAATCATGGTTATGAGGCTGAGGTTGCGTATAATAAACAAGTTAGCGACGATTTGTCAATCATGGTGAAAGGTAATTTCTCATTCAATGATAATAAGGTTACAGAATACGATGAACCTATCCGCACTGATGACTATGCTTGCCGTTATCGTAGTACAGGGTATCGCTTGGGTCAACCTTTCGGATATGTAATTAATAAGAATACAACTGGTGGCGGATATTGGACATCACAAGAAGAAATTGATAACAGTGGATTAGTATATAGTTTTGGAACCCCTCGTCCCGGTGACTTTGTATACACAGACCAAAATGGTGATGGTGTTATTGATGACAAAGATCAAATGCCAATAGGATATTCTTCTGTAGTTCCTGGTATCTCTTATGGATTGAATCTTGCTGCAAATTATAAGGATTTTGATTTCAGTATCTTTTTTGCTGGGGTTGGTCGTTATTCAATGTGTTATTCTGCACAAGGTGTTTATGAAAACACAAGACAAGGAACTTACTTTGGATACACAAGAAACGCATGGACAGAAGAGCGATGGTTGAATGGTGAAGAAATTACCTATCCGGCATTGTCTACTGCTTCAACGACGAATCATGTGGCAAATGATTTCTTTATTCAGGACCGCTCTTTTCTACGTTTGAAGAATATAGAATTGGGTTATACCCTTCCTTCAAATATATTGAAATCGTTAGGTGTAACAAAGTGTAGGATATATGTAGGAGGCCAAAATTTGTTTGAATGGGATAATTTGCATACAGACCATTTAGATCCTGAACAAAATAATTCTTATGGGTACTCAATAACGAAGAATATGAATATAGGATGTAGTTTAAATTTCTAAAAGAGTAAGGTCATGAAACAGAATAAAATATTATCATATATTGCAGCATTAACTTTTCTATTTGGAGGAAGTTCATGTTCGGACGTATTGGATCAGGCTCCCGCGGGAAAAATATCTTTGGATGAAGTTTTTAAGGACAACGATTATGTAGCTGCATATATTAATACGTGTTACAGATCGATGCCATACTATGGAGTCCGTTACTTTTTTTACAGTCGAGGACCTGTCTGTTGGAGCGATGAGGCATGGGATGCCGATGATTTGGACGTAAACTGGGCGGGATCAGCCTATATGTATAATGGTAACGCTTCAGCATCTGCACACCCCGTATGGTCTACTGATAACGGACATGGCGGAAATATGGGTAACTTTTGGGATAACTATTGGGCTCGGATACGTAATTGTACTTATTTCCTTACCTATATAGACCAAGCGACCGTTACAGAAGAAAGTAACCGTAGCCGATGGAAAGCGGAAGCACATTTACTAAGAGCTTTTTATTATTCTGAATTGCTTAGATGGTTCGGTTGCGAGCTGCCTATCGAACAGGAATTATACGATATGAATCAGGATTTTTCAATGATAACACGATCAAATTATCATGATGTTGTTAAATTTATTTTAGAAGATTGCGATATTGCCTTGAATTGCCCGGAACTTCCATGGAGAATCACATCAAGTGGTGAAGAGCGTCGAGTAACAAAAGCCTTTGCTGAAGCTCTTAAGTCTAGAATGATTTTATATGCAGCCAGTCCTTTATACAATGATGGCGAAAATTATTGGGAAGAAGCCTACACAATAAATAAAGCTTCGCTTGAAAATTTGAGAACGAATGGTTACGAATTATATAATGCTATTCATATTCCAGCTACTTATTCACCTTCGAAAAATCCGGAGGTCTATCTCCCTAACGAGAAGGCAGGTATGTTTCTTGAATACTTTTGTACGAGTGCAGCTTATTCTTCTACTCCGCAAGATAAGGAAACAATATATCAGACTGCAGATGGTCAGGGGAATATTTGGCATATTGACGGGATTGGTGCACAATCAGGATATAAGTCGGGTACATGCCCTTCTCAAGAACTAGTGGATAGTTATGAAACTACAGATGGACAACCTGTTTTGAATCTTTCAAAACCGTATCTGGATGAAGAAACACATCTTAATCCGAATTATAATTCGAACAATACCTTATATGATCCCAAAAATCCGTATGAGAACCGTGATCCGCGCTTTTACGCATCCATATATTACAATGGATCAAAGAGAAAAGCTTGGTGGGTATTTTCTGAATTACCATCATGTTATGAAAATTATCCTGCATCGGCAGGGTACCGTACACGCGTTATTGCAACGTATGAAGGAGAACCGAAAACAGGGATTAATAGTGCTGAACGATCTGTTACACGTACAGGATATTATGAACGAAAGTTTTTACATCCGCATAGTGGCGATAATAATGGTGTTGGTGGAGCACGATTTAAACAATTCCGTTTGGCTGAAATTATTCTGAATTTTGCCGAAGCCGCTGCCGAATCAGGGCACTTGGAAGAAGCAAAAGTGGCAGTCAATGAAATCCGTACACGTGCAGGCATGCCTGACTTACCTAGTGGTCTTACTAAAGATGAACTGATTTTACGAATTCGTAACGAACGAAGAGTAGAATTGGCAATGGAAGGTTTTCGTTTCTTTGACGTTCGTCGATGGAGTACTCCTGATGGCGATTTAGCAAAAACGGACCGTTGGGTAACAGCCATGTCAATTACTCGCAATGCAGACGGTAGTTATTCTTATAAACGTAAACAAGTGAATGGAAGTGAGCGGAAATGCTATACGAATAAATACCTGAAAGCAGCTGTTCCTTTAACAGAAGTTAATAATATGATATCAATTTCCGGTGAAAATTGGCAAAACCCAGGATGGTAATTAAGGTAAAATTTGTAAATAATACAAACATGGTAAATAAGAAAATAATCAGTATAGTGCTTTTACTTTTGATGGGATTTACTTTTCAAATGAAAGCGCAAAAAATTTCCTCGGAAGTCACCGGTACGGTGAAAGACGTCTATGGACAACCATTGCAAGGCGTGATAATTTCTTCCGGGGATGGAGAAAAGATACATGTAACAAATGCAGACGGAGTATACTCGTTTAAGGTAGACAACAATATTCATTCGTTAATATTTTCACTGCTAGGATATAAGAGCGGAAAAAAGGACATAGAGAGCAATCTTGATGTAGTTCTTCAAAAAGATTCTCATGTAATGGACGAAACTATTTTCAAAGGATTTTCCAGACAATCTCGGACAACTGTGTCTGGCTCTATCGCATCTGTAAAAGGAGATGTCTTGGCAAAATCTCCGGTTGCCACTTTAGCTCAGACTCTAGGCGGACGGTTGTCGGGTTTGTTAACAGAGGAAACTTCTTCAGAATTGGGGCGTACGAATACTTCTCTTCATCTTCGGGGTATTTCAAGTATTCGCGCTAATAGCCCATTGGTAGTTATAGATGGAGTTGTTTGTCCGTATAACAGTGATGAAAGTTTGTCGTATATTTCTCCTGCAGAGATTGAATCAATAAGTGTGTTGAAAGATGCTGCATCGCAGGCTCTATATGGTATTCAGGGTGCAAATGGTGTAATTATTGTAACAACAAAAAGAGGTATTGCCGGACAAATGAAAGTTAATGTTCGGTTGGATGAATCCCTCCAGGAAGTAACAACAAAACCTGTGTTTATAAATTCCTCAGAATATGCAACTTTACGAAATGAAGCCGCTTATAATGACGGTATGGGACAAAATTATTTTTATTCGGATGACCAAATTGAAAAATTCCGTTCAGGTTCAGATCCTGAACATTATCCAAATACAAATTGGTATGATATGAATTTTAAGAAGCTAGCTCAAATGCAAAGGGTTGGTTTGGATATCACTGGAGGAAATGATAAGATAGCTTATTATTCTAATGTAAACGTAATGCACCAGGGGGGCTTTTATAATGTTGATCAAAAAGAATATAATCCTAACAATAATTATTTTTGGGCAAATGCCCGTTCAAATGTTGATGTAAAGTTAAATCAATATTTGAGTGCATATTTAAATTTGGCTGGAAATATTAAACGAGAGCATTATTCTGCTGCAGGTTTTGTAAATAATATTTATCCACATCTTTTCACTCTTCCATCTACACTATATGGTCCTGTTACACCTTCAAGTGAAACAGATGAAGGCGGAAATGTAATTACTACTGAGAATGAAGGTAGTCCTGTCTATGGATTGATTAACCGCTGTGGCTATCAGAATAGTATGGTAACTAATGTGTATTCTCAGTTTGGACTAAAGCTGGATATGAGTTTTCTTACTCATGGTTTGAGCATGACTGGTATCGTTGGCTTTCAGACTAATATTGTAAATACGATGGCAACTAACCAAAATTATCAAAGATATATGCGTACAAGCAATCTAGATGTTTTGGAATTCAAAAAGAAAGGAACAGACGAGAATACTGAATTAGCTTATAGTAAAGGGTCTTCCATGTATAACTATCTTACGTATAAAGCACAAGTGGATTATGTAAGAAGTTTTGGACTGCATCACGTAAGTGCTGTTGGGTATGCGTTATATCAAAATCTGGCTAAAGTTGATGTAACTTCTCCCTTTTGCCTTCCGTATGACCGTATAAGTACTGGTGCAGAAGTAATGTACGATTACGATGATCGTTATGTCTTAAGTCTTGATATGGGCTATTCTGGTTCTGAACAATATGCACGTGGGCATCGTTACGCTACAACACCAGCTGCATCTGCTGCATGGGTTTTATCTAATGAATCTTTTATAAAAGAGAATGCTTCATGGTTGAGTTTAGCAAAATTTAGGGCTGCATATGGACTTACTGCGAATGATCAATCTGGATTGAGCCGTTTTGCCTATAATGATAAAGTGTCTGTTAATGGTGGGGGTAATATAGGCTATTTAGGTTATACAACTACGGAAACCGCTTTAGGAAACCCAAATATTGAAGCTGAAATTTCAAAAAAAATAAATTTAGGAATTGATTTAGGTTTTGCGAATCAACTAACATTATCATTTGATATTTTCAAAGAGAAAATGGATAATATGATTTATTCCAATACTGCTCTTGTTCCTTCATATCAAGGTGCAGATTTGAATATATATCCAAAAACCAATTTTGCTGAATTTGAAAATAAGGGATTCGAAGTTGAGGCAAATTATGAGAAAACGCTCAATAAAGATTTATCTTTTAATTTCGGAGGTTTTGTAAGCTATAATAAAAACACTGTTACAAATATTTTGGAAACTAGTCTGGGGGATGATTACGCATATCCTATAAGAACTGAAGGATATTCCTATGGACAAACATATGGTTATTTGGTTGATTATAGTAATGGAAACGGATTCTATAACTTTCAAAGTGAAATAGATCAAAGTGGATTGGATTATTCTTTCGGTACACCTAGGATGGGAGATTTGAAATATCAGGATCTAAATAAAGATGGGATTATAGATGAAAAAGATAAAGCTCCTATAGGAAATGGTACGCTTCCCCGTTTTTATTACGGCATCTCCGGAGGTATTACTTTCAAGGCATTTGAACTTAGTTTCTTGTTTCAAGGGGTAGGTGATTGGTCTTCTGTTTATTCTGGAATGGGCGTGTATGAAACCGATTATGATGGCGTGTATGGATCATTACATAAGAATGCATGGACCGTTAATCGCTGGAATAATGATGAAAAGATATCAGCACCAGCACTCTCTTTGACGCAGTCCACCAGTCATCAAACCAGTGATTACTATCTTTATGACCGTTCATACCTGCGCTTGAAGAATCTGGAATTAGGTTATACACTACCTTCAAAAATTGCAAAATATATAAAAGCCAGTAAGTTAAAAGTAGTTCTGAGTGGACAAAACCTGTTAACGTGGAACAATATGAAATCTGATGATTTTGGCCCAGAGGGTTCTTATGGCACAATCCCTGTTTACAGAGTATATAATGTAGGTGTTAGAGTGCAGTTCTAATGCGGTATAAAGTTCAAATTTTAAAATTAATTCGCATGAAAAAATATCTTGTTTTATCCCTTTTTCTTGCTATGGGAGGTAGTTTTCTCTCATGCAATGATAAATTAGACCTTCAATCTGATGGTAGTATTACTATGGATGGAGTGTTTACCGACAGGAACAGGACCCGAGGCTATTTGAATGCATGTTATGGCTATCGCCCTGGATCAAGTTTGGAGTGGAGTTCTTATACTGATGAAGCGGAAGACTGTGATGATATTACAGCAAATTCAGCATACGATATTTGGTATAATGGCGGTATAACTTTAGAAAACTTTTCAACGTATATCGTTGGAAATAGTCCGTGGAGTAATTTTTATCAGGGAATTCGGAAATGTAATGTCTTTTTGGAAAATATCGGAACAGCAACGGCTTATGCCTCAGAAGATGAAAAAGCTGGATGGACGGCGCAAGCTTATACTTTACGTGCCTACTACTATCTCCAACTTTTTAAACGTTATGGAGAAGTTCCTTTGGTAACATCTGTGTTAGCGACAGATTATAATTATTCTACTGATAAAAAAGCTTCGATTGGAGCAATTGTCACACAAATCATCGCAGATTGTGATGCAGCTTTGGCTCAGAGAAATAATAACGACGCATTCTCCTGGGATGTTTTGGATAATCAATTTGGAATTATGACCCGTGCTGTAGCTTATGCGATTAAGTCCGAGGCAATTACTTATGCAGCAAGTCCCTTATATTCTGATGGAACATATTCATGGAGCGATGCAGTAACTATTACCAAAGAAGCTTTATCTCAATGTTTGAACAACGATTATAAACTTTTTGATATGACTTCTTCAGAAGCGCAGAATTCATATGCACTCTATTTTCTTTCTACCCCAGATGATAAACGTGCAGTAGATAAGGAAACTATTTACGGGGGCACTCAGGTCGCGGTTTGGAGTAACGCAGGATTGCCAACAAATGATGGTATGTCTAAAGCCGGTCCTTGTCCTACACAGGATTTAATTGATGCTTATGAAATGGCTAACGGTGAAGCTCCTATTATTGGATATAGCGATGGCGATCATTTGAAACCAATAGTGAACCCTGCTGCAGCTTATGATGAGAATAATCCTTACGAAGGTCGGGATCCTCGTTTTTATGCATCGATTTACTTTAATGGAGCTGTTCGGAATCTGGATGATCTTAATGGGCCTAAAGTGGCAACATATATTGATGGTGCTGAAGGTATTTCTGAAACAAATCGTAAATATACACGTACTGGTTACTACATGCGTAAATATAATCACTATGCTTCAGATAAGAAGAATAATAGGGATGGGTATATCCGCATCTTTAGATTAGCAGAATTGTATTTAAACTTTGCAGAAGCTGCATATCAGGTTAACGGACCAGACGAAAAAATCGATTTGGGTAATGGTCTTTCAATGAGTGCCAGAGATGCTGTAAATGCCGTCAGAAGAAGAGTCGGTATGCCCGATTTTCAAGCAGGCATGACAAAAGATCAGTTTGAAAAGAAGTATCGTAACGAACGTCGTATAGAATTAGCGTTTGAGGGACATCGTTACTTTGATGTCCGTCGCTGGAAAATCATGAGTGAAACAGATAAATTTGTAACAGGTATGAGAATCATAAAAGATGGTGATGGATATACATATAATCGTTTCCGTTTCACTAACAGAGCTTCATCTGCTGATAAATATTTGTTGTATCCTATCGACAAAACAGAAGCGAATAAGATGTTGGAACTTACAGGAAATAATTGGCAAAACGCTGGTTGGTAAATTTGATAATACTTAAATAAATGTTTATGAAAAAGCATATAATATTTTTGACTCTTGTTGCTTTATTGGTATGTTCATGTAGTGACGATGATGACCAACAAAAGGGAGCAATTGATCCGATAAGCAATCCAACGCTTACATCCTATTATGGTTCGGTTATTTTGAATTGGACCAATCCGACAAGTGAAGACTATTACTATACGTTGGTTTCTTATACCAATGCTGAAGGGGAAATTGTCAATAAAAAAGTGAGTTGTTATGATTTAAATGATTCAGGGCAAACGGAAAAAATTATCGGAGGGTTTACAGATATGAATTCTTATACGTTTACTTTAATCGCTTATAATCGTCTAGGTATTCCATCAGAACCTGTAACCGTATCGGGCGCTCCGCTAAGTACTGAAGCAGCTAAAGACTATGTTGTAAGTACAATTCAGGCTATTCCGGCTGTTCAGGGAGCTGTAATAAGTTGGAAAAACGAAACAGGAGTGCAAGTTTGGGTGAAGGCATCTTTTAATGATGGAAAGGGTGTTCAAAAAGAGAAAATCTTCGATGCTTCAACATCTGGAAAAGGTGTAATTGCCAGTTTTGTCAATGAAACAACACTGACTATATCAGTACTGAATGCTTCAAAATCAGACTCCTCCTCTCCGAAAGAGCTTAAAGTTACTCCTGCAGTAGGTAAATTAGATCAAAGTTTAATGAGTATTTATTCAGCTTCTTCGGATTGGGGTGGTTACAAACCTACCAATATGATTGATGGAGATATCAATACTTATTGGCATACTCAATTAACTGGATATCCGCATAATGTAGTAGTAGATCTTGGAAATGAATATTATATAAATAAGATTGAATTGGTTCGTCGCCAAGATGACGGGGGAAATGGTCAGTGGGCACCAAATCTCGTTCAATTCCTTTATAGTATGGATGGGACTAACTTTACAAATATTGGAGAATTTGCTTTTGATGTTCAACAGATTTATGGGCATGAATATAGCTTTATACCAATCTATGCAAGGTATATCAAAATGGTTGGGTTAAGTGGTGGACAACCATGGATGCATATGGCAGAGTTCGATGCATTTTATGTTAAATGATTGAAATAGATAATTTATAGATTTCCTTTTTTCTTCTAAAAGTATAATTTCTTTCGGAGGAAAAAAGATTAACTAAAGAAATTGCGAATAGTTCTATTCGCAGTTTCTTTAGTTTCTTCTAAACTTTGATAAATATATCAGAAAGGAAAATCAATGCGCAAAAAATAATAATAGTATGAAAATAGCAACTGTGTTTTCAACATATTTACTGATTTGTACATGTACACTACCTATTGTTACAGGGTGTAGTACTTCTGATGCGACAGAAAATATGCTTGCAAATGAGAATTATTATGAAGATATTTATTCGGATACCTGGGTAGCTACAGATGCATTAGGTAGAACTATGCCAACTTATGAAGAAGTAGGTGCCGTAAAAAAAGATAAACAACGCATTGTTGGCATTTTTTATATCACTTGGCATTCCGATAATCTGGCAAATATAAATGTGCCTTATCGGGCAGATGTTAGCAAAGTTTTGGGTCAATCACCCGAAGCACGTTTGGATGCCAATCATCCTGCTTGGCAAGGGGGATCCTTTCATTGGGGAGAACCCGAACTTGGTTATTTTCTGAGTCGCGACGAATACGTTATCCGCAAGGATATGTCTATGCTTGCTGATGCAGGAGTAGATGTGCTGGTATTGGATGTTACTAATGCCGTACGTTACTGGGACGAATGGGAAACCCTGTTTAGTACGATGGAAAAGATGAGGGCTGAAGGAAATAAAGTTCCTAAGTTTTGTTTTTGGGCTTTTAATGGGGAGGTTATTACTGTTGTTCAAAATTTGTATGATAGAATCTATAAAACTGACAAATATAAAGATTTATGGTTTTATTGGAATGGAAAACCTTTGTTATTGTACAATGGCAAACCAACTGTCGATGCAAACGGTGGAGGAGTAAAGAATCCAAACCCTCACTATGACCCGAAAGCATTAACCGATAAGTCTAATCCCCATTTTAATGATCCAGATTACACGCAAGAATATTATAAGGATTACACAAAAGAAGTGAAAACTTATTTTACGCTGCGAACAATGTGGTGGGGATATTATGAATGGGCAGGGGAGCGTTTTGTTGGAACAGAAGGTAATTGGAGCTTTGGATATGAATTGAATGATGAACGAGTTCGTAATCTTTCTGCTGAATCTTTGGCATCTACTTATAAAGGAAAAAGAGAACAGGCAGCAGTTACCCCTGCACAGCATCCTATTTCTATTGTAGGCAAGTCTTGGACTCGCAATAAATCTGAACCAAACTTGAATGAACTGGACATGCCGTCACCCACTTATGTTCCCTGGCTTGGTAAAACGGTTGACAATCCAACAGCGTATGGTATCTATTTTCAGGAACGCTGGGATGAAGCCCTAAAAAGTGATCCGCAATTCCTGTATCTGAATGATTGGAACGAATGGACAGCAGGAAAATATACATCGGGTAAAGCCCCTGGTAGTGAACTTCCCGGTCCGACAACATTTTTAGGACGTGATAACCCATTTTATTTTGTAGATCAATACAATGCTGAATTTAATCGGACGATTCAACCTATGAAAGATGGTTATACAGACAACTACTACATGCAGATGGCGCAAAACATCCGACGTTATAAAGGTGTACGTCCGATACCTGAAAACAATGGCTTAACTTCTATTAAAATAGATGGTAATTTTAATGATTGGAACAAGTTGAAAACAGCTTATCGTGATACAAAAGGGGATATTACCCATAGGAATCATAATGGATATGGAGGACTTAATTACGTCAATAATTCAGGGCGCAATGATATAATACTGTCTAAAGTGGCTGTAGACAAAGAGTCTGTATTCTTTTATGTGGAAACAAAAGACAAAATTAGTTCCTACACAAAATCAAACTGGATGTTATTATTAATCGATGCGGATAAAAATTCATCCACAGGATGGTTCGGATACGATTTTCTTGTTAACAAAAATGTTATTGATGAAGGTCGGACCAGTCTGTTGCGTTACGATACAGCTACGTCTTCTTGGGTCACTTCGGGAGAATTAAAATATAGTGTATCAGAAAATCAGATGGAGATTGCCGTTTCTAGACAACTTCTCGGACTTACGGAAAAATCATTTACGTTTGATTTTAAATGGAGTGATAACCCCGCTGAACTGAAAGATCCAATTTCTTTATGTGTAAATGGAGATACGGCTCCTAACAGAAGATTTAATTTTCGTTGCATTTGGAATCAATAAAAAGGTAATTATGAAGTATACGATTTTATTAGGAATATTCTTTTTCTGCTCGAGTGTTAGTGTAAGCGCTCAGAATCAGCCGGTAAACAGTGATGGATGGGCGGCAACAGATGCGCTTGGACGAAAGGTTAGGGAGTTCAAAGATGCAGGAGAGAAACGAAAGGATAAATTTGTTGCCATGTTTTACTGGACGTGGCATCAGGGAAACGATGATACGACCTATGAGGTGAAAAATATCTCTGAGATTGTCCGCAACCATCCCGAAGCGATGAAAGATTACAATCATCCTGCCTGGGGGGATAAAAAACCAGGGTTTTTCTTTTGGGAACAACCTCTGTTCGGATATTATAAGACAACCGATCCGTGGGTACTTCGCAAGCATGCAGAATTACTTGCAGATGCAGGTGTGGATGCTGTTTTTTTTGATTGTACAAATGGGAATCTTACGTGGAAAGAATCTTACGAGGCTTTGCTTAAAACCTGGGACCAAGCACGTAAAGACGGGGTTAAGGTTCCGAAAATAGCTTTTATGCTCCCTTTTGGTCCGGCTCCTCATTCGTTGGAATCTTTACGTCAGCTTTACCGGGATGTTTATCAACCTGGCCGTTACAAAGATTTATGGTTTGTTTGGAAAGGTAAACCGTGTATTATGGCTTATCCCGATAATCTGACTGATGATGCAACTGATCGTGCGATTGCAAACTATTTTACTTTTAGACCCGGTCAGCCGGATTACGTGACTGGTCCTTCACGGAAAGATCAGTGGGGGTGGCTTGAAATGTATCCGCAAAAAGGATATGTTCCCACTCAGAACGGAGGATTTGAGCAGGTTACTGTAGGGGTGGCTCAGAATGCAAACCCTGTTAGTAAAGGTCATTGCAGTGCCTTTAACTTGCCCAACGCTTATGGTCGTAATTTTAGCGTACGCAATGGTTTCGATCCCCGTGTAGATGGTTATTTGTATGGTTGGAACTTTCAGGAACAGTGGAGCCGTGCTCATGAATTAGACCCCGAGCTTGTTTTCGTAACAGGCTGGAACGAATACATTGCCGGGATGTGGCAGCCTAAAGACGGATGGACTGGTGAACCCTTCTCTTTCGTAGACCAATACAATTGGGCATGTAGCCGCGATATAGAACCCAACAAGGGATGGGGTGATAAAGGCGATGTGTATTATATGCAACTGGTAGATAATGTGCGTAAGTTCAAAGGAATGACAGCCCCTGAAAAGCCCTCTGCTCCGAAAACAATTCACATTGGCAAAGTGAATGAATGGACGAACGTTGCTCCTTATTTTGCTTCTTATAAGGGAAACACGCTTCACCGCGACCATATTGGACGTTATAACAGCTATTATATTAATGAGACTGGGCGAAATGATATTGTAGGAGCCAAAGTGTCCAGGGATGCGAATAATCTGTATTTCTATGTTGAAACAGCCTCGAAGTTATCACCATCCACCGATCCAAATTGGATGATATTGCTTATTGATACAGATCGGGATAAAAGTACAGGTTGGAATGGCTACGACTATATTGTGAACCGCGTTAGTCCAAAAGGAGACAAGGTGATTATTGAAAAAAACCTTAAGGGAAAATGGATGTGGAAAAAGGTAGAAGAAAGCCGATTTGCAGTCAGCGGTAATAAACTGGAGTTCGCGATAAATAAAATCAATATGAAATTAAATGGAAGTGAAGTGGATATCGAATTTAAATGGAGCGATAATATGCAAAGTGAAGGCGATATAATGGACTTCTATATCAATGGAGATGTTGCTCCCGGCGGACGTTTTAATTATGTATATACTACAAAATAATAAAGGTATAAATCAAAAAAAGTAAATTACAATCTAAAAGAATTATGGCAAACCGTATCATTTTAAATGAAACATCCTATCACGGAGCTGGATCAAGATCAGAAATTGCGACAGAGGTAAAACGCAGAGGTTTGAAAAAAGCCCTATTTGTTACAGACAAAGACTTAATTAAATTTGGAATAGCAGCCGAAATAGAAAAGGTATTATATAATGCAGCGATTCCTTTTGTGTATTACAATGAGATTAAAGCGAACCCCACTATCCAAAATGTACAGCAGGGTGTTGATGCATTTATTGAATCAGGCGCTGATTTCATAGTCGCTTTGGGTGGTGGATCGGTTATCGATACAGCAAAAGGTATAAGTATTGTAGTTAATAATCCAGAGTTTCACGATATTAAATCGTTGGAAGGGGTAGCTGATACCAAGAATAGAGCCGTAACAGTAATAGCTTTGCCAACAACAGCCGGAACAGCAGCCGAAGTTACTATAAACTATGTAATAACAGACACCGATGCCCGTAAAAAAATGGTTTGCGTAGATCCAAATGATATACCATCCGTGGCAATTGTAGATCCGGAACTCATGTATTCAATGCCAAAAGGGCTGACTGCGGCTACTGGAATGGATGCCCTAACACATGCTATAGAATCATATATTACTCCTGGTGCTTGGGAAATGTCGGATATGTTTGCAATTAAATCAATAGAATTGATTCATAAACATCTTTACAACGCTGTGGTAGATCCCCAAAATAAAGAAGCGAGAGAAGGAATGGCATTGGCTCAATATGTTGCAGGAATGGGATTTTCTAATGTGGGATTAGGAATCGTTCATTCAATGGCACATCCTTTAGGCGCATTTTATGACACGCCTCATGGTGTGGCAAACGCCTTACTTCTTCCATATATTATGGAATATAATGCTCAATCGCCGGCAGCCTCAAAATTCAAAGGAATAGCTGAGGCAATGGGTTTTGCCAATACAGAAGGTATGACTGATGCAGAAGGAATTAGTTTGGCTATAGCAGCTGTAAAAGAGTTGTCTTTACGCGTAAGTATTCCGCAAAGGCTAAGAGAAATCGGAGTAAAAGAAGAAGATATACCGAATTTGGCGATTGCTGCTTTTAATGATGTATGTACAGGAGGTAATCCCCGTCCTACTTCTGTCGAAGAAATAGAAGAACTATATCATACAGCATTTTAAGTAGAATTCGTTTTTACCCTATAAAACCTCGTAAACTTGTGTAAAAAGAAGTTTACGAGGTTTTCGATTGTTGCAGAGAACTGATTCAAATCAAAAATGAAAGTTTTATAGTCACTTTGATAAGCCGTAATAAGGTCTCATCTCATACTTTTGTATAATCCATCGGATAACTTTGTTGAAAATAATAGTATAATCTAAAACAAATTATGTCAAGCTGTATAATAGGAAACGAAGCGTACTGTCGTGTAACTGCTCAACAATCACAAATTGTACCGAAAGAAAATTTAAAGAGAGGGTTTATAAGGCCTGTTTCTTTAATGCTGATTTTGCTTGTAATTTGTCTCGGTATCAATGCCGCATCCGGCATTTCTGTTCAACATATGAAATGTGAATATTTGGATGAACCCTTGGGTTTGGATGAACCTAATCCTCGTTTTAGTTGGACACTTGCTGCAACAGATGCCGATGTATACGGGGTAAGACAAACCGAATATCGAATACTCGTTGCTAAAACCAGAAAGCAATTGGATAAGAATAAAGGAGATATGTGGTCTTCCGGATGGATCAGATCAGATGAATCACAACAAATCGAATACCAGGGAAAACCTCTTGATTCCGACAGAACATATTATTGGAAGATACAGGTCAAAGACCAAAATAAAAAGAAATCAGGTTGGAGTAACGTGTCGAACTGGTCAACGGGATTATTTAATTCATCGGATTGGTCAGCAAAATGGATTGGTACAAATGAAGTTTATGATACGAATCAACCCGACTGTACTATTTTTGATCCTTGGTTCCGTAAAACATTTAGTTTTAAAGAAAAACCTGTCAGACTTATAATTTATGTAGCGTCTGTTGGTTATCATGAGTTGTATGTGAATGGAGAAAAGATTGGAGATGGAGTTTTGGCTCCTTGTGTAAGCGATCATACTTCGCGAGCCAGGTATATTGCCTACAATATAGCCGACAAAATTAAACCGGGAGAAAATACGATCGGCATTTGGCTGGGAACTTCCTGGTCCATCTTCAAACCTTATGGTACAGGAGATAAACCCAAATCACCTATTGTGATAGCTCAGGGAGATGTTTATTATAAGGATAATCTTACCAATAATCCATCATTCAGAATACAGACAGACGAATCGTGGAAGTGTCACCCAAGTCCAAATAAACTTTTAGGTAATTGGGCCGCAAATAATTACGGTGGCGAGATTTGGGATGCAAACCTGGAGATACCGGAATGGAGTTTAGTATCGTACAATGACAGCCAATGGGATAATGTCAAAACCTTTAATCCTAAATTGATTCTTTCTTCACAAAATGTAGAGGAAACCCGTCTCTTTGATAAAATAAATCCAATTAAAATTGAAGAGCGCCCGGATGGTTCTTACAGGGTGGATATGGGTGTGAATTTTGCGGGCTGGACGAAAATAAAGGTGAAAGGAAAAAAAGGAGACCGGGTTGATTTTTTATTTTCAGAAAGGGAACAAGAAGAGATAACTTTTAATAATCATAGTGCTTATATAATTGGCCCTTCCGGCGAAGGATGCTTCCAAAACCGATTTAATTACAGTTCAGGCAGGTGGATTACAATCCGGGGACTCAAAGAAAAGCCGTTGTTGTCGGATATATCCGGATGGCAAGTCAGAACGGCTTACAATCCTGTATCAACCTTCGAGTGCTCAGATTCACTTCAGAACTGGATATATGACCGTGTCTGCTGGACATTCAAAAATCTTTCTATCGGGGGATATGTGGTTGATTGTCCGCAACGGGAAAGATTAGGATATGGGGGAGATGCTCATGCTACTGCCGAGACCGGATTGTTTAATTTCGGGATGGGTGCTTTTTATACAAAATGGATGCAGGACTGGAGAGATGTTCAAGGCTGGCAATCATTGAATGGAAAAAGAGATGGAAGTGGCGTATTACCTCATACTGCTCCAACAAATGACGGAGGCGGGGGGCCTGCCTGGGGTGGGATATGTGTTACATTACCTTGGTACGTGTATCAACATCAAGGAGATAAACGAATATTGGAGGCAAATTTTAGCCTGATCGTAAACTGGCTTAAGTTTTTGGATTCTCATACTGAAAATAATTTGCTTAAGCGTTTTGGGGGTTCGTGGGACTTTTTAGGTGATTGGTTGTGGCCTAATGCCAATGCAGAAGGAATGAATAATGACAAACCCGAAACTGTTTGTTACAATAACTGTTACCGCGTTTTTAATCTTCGTACGGCAGCAAAAATAGCCCGTGTACTAGGAAAAGAGGCTGAGGCTGTGAAATGGGAGGAGCAGGCAAACCTCTCCAGTAACGCTATTCATGTTATGTTTTTTGACTCAGCTGATTCAAGTTATGCCGATAAATCGATGGGGAATCTGGCTGCGGCGTTATTGGCAGATGTGCCGCCTGCAGATCTCCGCGATCAGGTAATGAAACGACTGGAAAATGAAATCAGGATTACCCGTAATGGTCATATTCATGTAGGAATTACTGGTGGAGCTTTGTTATTTAAACTACTTAAAGAAAAGGGACGCGATGATCTTATCTACTTAATGACTTCTCAGACAGATTATCCGGGTTGGGGGTATATGAAAGCCAATGGAGCAACAACTATTTGGGAGATGTGGGAAAAAGATTTACCCGGACATTCTTTGTTACACAGTTCTTATTTATATCCGGGTGCATGGTTCATCGAAGGATTAGGTGGAATACACAGAGATTCAGCTAATCCGGGATTTAAAAGGTTTATAGTAAGGCCTCCCTTGTTAGGCGAATCGTCTGTTACTTGGGCAAAGGCATCCTTCGATTCACCTGTCGGGATGATTAAAACTTATTGGAAACTTGACAATGGTAAACGTACATTGGATGTTACAGTTCCTCCTAACAGTACCGCAATTGTTCAGTTTCCTATTTGCGGAGAATCAAAAGTTATAGAAAAAACAGGACATGGAAAGCTCCTTGGTAATGAAAACGGGTATGCATTGTTCGAATTATCATCAGGGAGTTATTCATTAACAGAAGTTTCACTCTAAATATTTATGAATAGATTTATGAAAAAAGGTATTCTCGTTACATTCATTGTCTTATTATCAATGACCGGACTTGCGGCGCAGGATAATTCGCTTCAGGTCTTACCTAAACCAACCCATGGGGTTCAAAATAATTCTTTCTTGAAATTATCTGGAGTTACTCCGGTTTTCATAGATTCAAAGTCGGGCATTAATACAGCCTATGTGGCTGAGGTCCTGAATGAAACTGGTATTCAGTCAAAGTTTACCGACAAAGAAAGCAAGGCAAAACTTGTTTTTAAAATTACAAGCGATAAACTATCAAGTGGTTCATATAGTATTGAAGTAAAGACCAAAGCAAGCAAAAATATACTAACATCCTACGCCAGCGATCGGGAAGGTCTTCTCAACGCATTGCAAACAGTCCGTCAGTTAGCAAAGAAATCGGGTAACGAAGTAACGATTCAGGGTTGCAGTATAAAAGATGCCCCTGTATTTCAATGGAGAGCTTTTATGCTTGACGAAAGCAGACACTTTCATGGAAAGCAGGTTGTTAAAAATCTGCTTAACGAAATGGCTCGTTTAAAAATGAATGTTTTCCATTGGCACCTGGTTGATGATCCGGGATGGCGTATAGAAATAAAGAAGTACCCGCTATTAACCCAGATCGGCTCGAAAAGAGATTATTCGAATATGAATGTAAGTCCGGCTAGCTGGGATAGTTTAGGTTTCGGAAATAAGTTTTATACGCAAGATGAAATTCGAGAGATTGTAAAATACGCCGACGACAGAGGTATCCGGATTATTCCTGAAATAGAATTTCCCGGTCATGCATCTGCGTCTATTCTTGCCTATCCTTGGATTGGGACATCGAGCCGTAAAGAAAATAAAGCCGTTAACGGAGATTTATACAATGTTACAGACGAAAAAATGGAAGGGTTTTATCAAGACATTCTGGATGAGGTGATGAGTTTATTCCCATCCAGGATTATTCATATCGGAGGTGATGAAGCGAACTATGCACATTGGGAAAACTCAGAGGAAGTGAAGAGCTTTATGATTAAGAATAATATACCAACATGCTCAGATCTTCAGATATGGGCCGTAAACAGAATGTCACGGTATTTATCGTCCAAAGGATGTAAGATGATAGGATGGAACGAAATTACAGGTGATAATGTACGCAACGAAGCTCATGTAAAAGCAAGCGTTTCCGAGAAACTAGCATCCGGTACAATCGTTCAGTTTTGGGATGGAGATATTAGCCTGGTTAACAAAGCGATCGAAAAAGGATACGACGTCGTAAATTCAAACAGAATTTTTACCTATATGGATTATCCGTACGATGGAATCTCTTTCGAAAAAGCCTATTCATTTAATCCTATTCCCGACGGACTATCGGAAGCCGACAGGAGTAAGATAGTAGGTTCTGGTTGCCAAATGTGGGGAGAATTCACTCCGAATACTGATAGGCTTTACTACCAGACATTTCCTCGTATCGCAGCCTATGCCGAGTGCGGATGGTGCGATCCCTTTACTAAGAATTATGATGATTTTAAGAGTAGGTTCCTCCAGGTGATTGAGCCAATCTGGAAATCAAAAGGGTATATTAAGAACCAACCCTATTAAACTGGAGAGGGTTTGGTTAACAAGTAAAATATAAATAGGTAAATTATGATAAAATCAACAAGATCAGTTCGCCGAAGATTAGCGGTGTTTTGCTCAATCTTATGTATGGGAGCTTTTTGCTTCCAAACTATGGGTCAGGACAACCGTAGTGATCAGAAGCTTTCAGCATTGGAAAAAGGATTTAAACAGATGCCCGATTCTATTCAAACATCAGTGTATTGGTATTGGATGTCAGACCACATTTCAAAAAAAGGAGTGGTAAAAGATCTTGAATCAATGAAGAAGGTAGGCATAAACCGGGCTTTTATTGGAAATATTGGAACCAGTGAAATCCCGTTCGGTAAAGTAAAAATATTCAGCGATGAATGGTGGGATATTCTTCATACAGCATTGAAAACTGCCACCGATCTAGGAATAGAGATAGGAATATTCAATAGTCCGGGATGGAGCCAGTCCGGAGGCCCGTGGGTAAAGCCGGAGCAAGCAATGCGCTATCTTTCGTTATCTGAAACCATAGTAACCGGACCGGTTAAACTTCGGACAAAGCTTGAAAAGACATCTGCCGATTTTCAGGATGTGAAAGTTATTGCCTATCCCGTACAAGCAGGATCGGATAGAACCGTAAATGCCAAAAATGCAAAGATATCTTCTTTGCCTGCGGTCAATGAAATTGATAAAATTGCTGATGGAGATAAAGCAACCGAAGTGACTATACCTCAGGGAGGAAATTTTATTGTCGATTTTAGCTGCAAGGAAGTTGAAACAGTTCGTTCAATATCAATCTTTCCTGCACACAGACCTATTGCATTGCATGCAGACGTCTACGCAGGAGATAAATTAATTAAATCGTTTGATGTAAATCGTACCAATGCGGAGTTAAACGTAGGATTTAATCCCTACGGACCTGTTGTAATCGCTTTACCAAAAGTGTCTTCCAAAACGTTCAGACTGGTTTTGTCGAATGCAAATGCAAATAGTGGTATAGCCGAAATAAATCTTACGGCTTGTCCTATGGAAGAACGTTATATTGAGAAGACTCTTGCAAAGATGCATCAGACACCTCTTCCTTATTGGCCCGATTATATGTGGCCGGTACAACCGGAGGCCGAGGATTTAAGTTTTGCCATTGATCCGGCTAAGGTGCTGGATCTGACAGACAAGATGGACAAAGACGGAAATATATCATGGAATGTACCCAAAGGAACATGGAAAATAGTACGTTCCGGAATGGTTCCTACCGGAACAAAGAATGCTCCTGCATCACCGGAAGCTACCGGACTTGAAACAGATAAGATGAGTAAAGAGCATATTGCATCACATTTCGATGCTTTTCTGGGCGAAATAATCAGACGCATTCCAGCCGAAGACAGGAAGACCTGGAAAGTAGCCGTGCAGGATAGCTACGAAACGGGTGGACAAAACTGGACAGACGATTTTATAGCCATTTTTAAAGAACGTTACGGCTATAGTCCCGTTCCCTATATCCCTGTTTTTAATGGATATGTTGTAGGGAACAGAGATTTATCCGATCGCTTCCTTTGGGATTTGAGACGGTTGATAGCCGATAAAGTTTCTTACGATTACGTGGGGGGATTAAGAGAAGTCTGTCACAAGAACGGACTCAGGACATGGCTCGAAAACTATGGACACTGGGGATTTCCCGGCGAATTCCTACAATACGGAGGTCAGTCCGATGAAAACGGAGGAGAGTTCTGGAGTGAAGGAGAGTTAGGCAATATAGAAAACAGAGCAGGTTCATCTTGTAGTCACATTTATGGAAGAACTAAAGTCTCCGCCGAATCATTTACTTGTGGCGGACCAAACTTTTCAAGATACCCCGAAAAGATGAAACAACGGGGAGACCGCTTTTTTACAGAAGGAATAAACAACACCTTGCTGCATCTGTTTATTCAGCAACCTTATGAAGATAAGTTTCCGGGAGTAAACGCTCCATTCGGAAATGAGTTCGACCGAAATAACACATGGTTCAGTCACCTTAATTTGTTCATCGATTACTTAAAAAGATGTAATCTTATGTTACAGCAAGGGTTGTACGTAGCAGATGCCGCTTATTTTATTGGAGAAGATGCACCTAAGATGACAGGTATATGCGATCCGGCCTTACCTAAAGGATATTCTTTCGATTATATAAACGGTGAAGTAATTCTATCCCGGGCAGAAGTGAAGGATGGTTATTTAGTATTACCAGATGGTATGAAATACCGGATATTGGTTTTACCCAAACTAGAGACGATGAGGCCCGGGTTACTTCGTAAAATTGTGAAGTTAGTGAACGACGGAGCCGTTGTATTAGGACCAGCTCCCAAGTATTCGCCAAGTTTACAAAACTATCCTTACAGCGACCAGGAAGTCCGCGAACTTGCCGCCGGTTTGTGGGGGGATGTGGATGGACAGAAAGTGAAATATGGCAAACGAGGCAAAGGAATGATTTTATCGGGAATGAGTATGGAAGAAGCATTTGAACTATTAGACGTGAAGCCCGATTTACAAGTCGCCGCAAACGATCCTGTCATGTTTATACACCGTACATTGCCCGAAGGCGATATTTACTTTGTATCCAATCAATCAGAAGAACCAATAACAATAAATCCTGCATTCAGAATTACCGGCAAAGCCCCGGAATTATGGAACGCGATAGATGGAAAGAGCCGCGATTTGAAGAGCTACGTTCAATCCGATGGAGTAACGAAGGTACCACTCAAACTTTGTGCGTACGAAAGTGCCTTTGTTGTTTTCAGAAAAGAATCTAACCAGCTTTCTAAGGGTGGAATAGAGATTAATTATCCAATAGAACAACCGTTATATAGTTTTTCAACCCCATGGACGGTAACGTTCGATGCAAAGCAAAGAGGTCCGGTTAATCCTGTCCAAATGTCGGAGTTGAAGGATTGGACAACCTTTTCCAACGATAGTATCAAATATTATTCGGGAGCTGCAGACTATAAAAATGAATTTAAGCTATCCGTTTCGCCGAAAGGAAAGACGCTGTACCTGAATCTTGGAAAGTTAACAGCCATGGCAAAAGTGAAAGTAAACGGTATTGAAGTAGGAGGAGCATGGACTGCTCCCTGGAGAGTAGATATTTCGGATGCGGTAAAGAAGGGTAAAAATACGATAGAGATTACAGTCGTAAATACCTGGGTGAACCGCCTCATTGGAGATCAGAACCTTCCGGAAAATCTGCGGAAAACCTGGTGTTTGGTAAATCCTTATAATAAAGACAGTCAGCTACAGCCTTCAGGTTTGATAGGCCCGGTAACGGTATCTTCTGTTATATACGAATAAAGATCATCCATTACGTAAAAGTGATGCATGAAAGAGTAGGCTGAATAGAATTGAATTGCAAATAAAATTGAATATATTGCAAGGAAATTGAGTACAGCAGAGTGGGATAAGTGTTTTAAAATAAATAGTTAACCTCTAAAAAGATTTCGTATGAAAAATTTGAAAATGTTCATCAATGGAAAGTTTGTTGAAAATACTTCAGACAAATGGATTGATGTATTGAACCCTTCAACCGAGGAAGTAATTTCCCGGATGCCTGCCGGAACTGCCGAAGATGCAAGTAAAGCAATTGATGCTGCCGAAAAAGCGCAGCCTGAATGGGAAAAACTCCCTGCCGTTGAGAGAGGAAAATATCTTAAAAAAATAGCAAACGGAATTCGGAAAAGAGAAGCCGAATTAACAGATATCATCGTGAGAGAGGGCGGAAAAACACAGGGACTTGCCAATGTTGAAGTCTTGTTTACCGCCGATTATATGGATTATATGGCTGAATGGGCCCGTCGTTACGAAGGCGAAATCATTCAAAGTGACCGCCCAAAAGAAAATATATTCCTGTTTAAAAAACCAATTGGGGTAACTACCGGAATCCTGCCATGGAATTTTCCTTTTTTTCTGATTGCCAGAAAAGCAGCCCCCTCATTGGTTACAGGAAATACCATCGTGGTAAAACCGAGCCAGTTAACTCCCGAAAATGCCTACGTATTTGCTCAGATTGTAGAAGAATCGGGATTACCTGCAGGTGTTTTTAATCTTGTAACCGGCAAAGGTTCAATCGTAGGCAACGAACTGGCAGCCAATCCTAAAGTAGGAATGGTAAGCCTTACAGGAAGCGTAGCAGCTGGTCAGCAGATTATGGTAGCTGCTGCACCCAACATCACCAAGGTATCCCTCGAACTGGGAGGAAAAGCTCCCGCCATTGTTATGGATGATGCCGACATAGATTTGGCTGTAAAATCCATTATTGCATCCAGAGTCATAAATACAGGACAGGTATGTAACTGCTGCGAACGGGTTTATGTCCACAAAAATGTAAAGGATGAATTCCAGCAAAAAGTTATTGCCGGAATGAAGAAGGTGTTGACCGGAGATCCCGGTAAAGAAAAGAACCTGGACATGGGGCCGTTAATCGATGCCAACTCACTTCAATCCGTACAGGAGAAAGTGGAAAAAGCTGTTCTTCAGGGAGCTAAGATTGCATGCGGAGGAAACAGGATTGGCAATAAAGGCTACTTCTTCGAACCAACCGTACTGACAGACGTAACACATACTATGGATATCGCTCACGAAGAAACCTTCGGCCCGGTATTACCTATCATCGAATTTACCGACATCAACCAGGCAATCGAATGGGCAAATGATTGTGAATACGGACTTACTTCATCCCTGTATACACAGAACCTCAATACGGCGCTCAAAGTAATTCGTTCGCTTAAGTTTGGAGAAACGTACATCAACAGAGAAAACTTCGAAGCCATGCAAGGATTCCATGCAGGATGGCGCAAATCCGGAATTGGTGGAGCCGATGGCAAGCATGGACT
The DNA here is from genome assembly GCF_963667135.1 of uncultured Macellibacteroides sp. Classification (NCBI taxonomy): domain Bacteria; kingdom Pseudomonadati; phylum Bacteroidota; class Bacteroidia; order Bacteroidales; family Porphyromonadaceae; genus Macellibacteroides; species uncultured Macellibacteroides sp. The sequence continues at coordinate 3,163,166 of NZ_OY762974.1, forward strand.
GGAAGAATATCTGCAAACTCATGTTGTTTATGTTGAAACCCAGGATTAATGGACAACACGTATAAAATAGGATTATTTATCCCCTGTTATGTAAATGCAATATACCCCGAAGTGGGTATAGCAACCTACAAATTACTTAAACATCTGGGATTACACGTAGATTATCCTATGGATCAAACCTGCTGCGGCCAGCCTATGGCCAACGCAGGCTTTGAAAACAAAGGATTAGCTGCCATAGAAAGATTCGGCGAACTGTTCAAAGACTACGATTACATAGTAGGTCCTTCGGCAAGTTGTGTTGCTTTTGTAAAAGAAAATCACCCGCCGATACTTGCTGCACACGGGCATGTGTGCCAGACAGAAGGGAAAATCTATGACATCTGCGAATTCCTGCACGACGTAGTTAAACCGGACAAGCTTCCGGGAGAATTCCCCTATAAAGTGAGTGTGCATAACAGCTGCCACGGTGTGAGGGAATTACATCTGTCGTCCGCCAGTGAAGAGAATGTTACAAGGTATTCCAAGATAATGGATCTCCTTGCCCTAAAGGAGGGGATTCAACTAACGGAACCGAAAAGAGCGGACGAGTGCTGCGGTTTTGGTGGCATGTTTGCCGTTGAGGAACAGGCGGTATCTGTTGCCATGGGAAGGGATAAGCTACGCAGTCATATGGAAACAGGCGCCCAATACATTACCGGTGCCGACAGTTCATGCCTGATGCATATGCAGGGAATTGCCCGGAGAGAAAAACTGCCTGTAAAATTCATTCATGTTGCCGAAATATTAGCTAGTGGACTATGAATAAAAATCATGTAACATCCGCGGAGAGATTTCTAAAGGATAAAGAAGGTGCGCAATGGCATAACGAAACACTTTGGATTACCCGCGAGAAAAGAGACAAGATGGCGATGGGTATCCCCGAATGGGAAGAGTTGCGCGAACTGGCGAGCAGCATAAAGATGCACGCCATCACACACCTGGACGAGTATCTTCTGCAATTTGCAGAAGCAGCCGAAAAGAATGGAGCAACCGTACACTGGGCAAAAGATGCCACGGAGCACAATGAAATTGTACTGGACCTTCTTCGTAAACATAACGCCGGTAAAGTAGTGAAAAGCAAATCGATGCTAACAGAGGAATGTTGTCTTGATGATTTCCTGTGCGATAATGGCATCAATGTGATTGAAAGCGACCTTGGCGAACGGATTCTCCAGCTCCTAAACCAGCCCCCCAGTCACATTGTTATGCCAGCCATTCACCTGAAGAGGCAAATTATCGGGAAGCTCTTTGAAGAAAAACTGCATACCGAAGAAGGAAATTCCGATCCCACCTACCTCACAGGCTGCATGCGGGAGAACCTCAGACAAGAATTTCTGTCGACCGAAGTAGCTATGACAGGAGCTAATTTCGGAATAGCAGAAACAGGCGACGTTGTGGTCTGTACCAACGAAGGCAATGCAGATATGGGAACCTCCCAGGCAAACGTTCATATCGTATCCATGGGTATCGAGAAAGTGATACCAGATCGCGATTCGTTAGCCGTTTTCACACGCTTACTCGCGCGGTCCGCCACAGGGCAACCCATAACCTCCTATACGTCGCAGTATCGCAAGCCCCGCAAAGGAGGCGAACTACATATCATATTGGTAGATAATGGGCGAAGCGATATCCTGGGAAATAAGGAACACATGCAAACACTAAAATGCATCCGCTGCGGAGCATGCATGAATACCTGCCCGGTTTACCGCAGAAGCGGAGGATATTCCTATTCCTATTTTATACCCGGTCCCATTGGAATTAACCTGGGTATGCTTAAATCACCTCAGGAATATTATACCAACCTATCAGCCTGTACACTTTGTTTTTCCTGCAACAATGTATGCCCGGTCAAGATTGATCTGGGCAATCAGATTTACAGATGGAGGCAAAGCCTTGATTCCATAGGCAAAGCCAACCCGGCAAAAAAAATGTTGTCGAACGGCATGAGTATCCTGTTCAATCACCCCGGCCTCTTTCGTAGCGCTTTACAAATGGCCCCGGTAGTCAACAAAATACCCCGTCCGCTTAAGTACAATAAGCTCAATAAATGGGGAGAGGGAAGGGAGCTGCCCGAATTTGTCCCCGAGACTTTTACCTCCTGGTGGAATAAAAACGTGAAGCGATGAATAGTAAAGATCAGATTTTAAACAGCATAAGGCAACACAGCCAGGTTAAATACGATAGGCCCGTCATTACACCGGATGCCATCCAATTTTCCGATAAAGTAAAACAGTTTATCGACGAAAGCAAAAGAGTGGGAGGGGATGCCGTTCTTTTAAAAGACGGCGAAGACGTAAACCAGTTAATAGCCGACCTGTACCCCGATGCCAAAACTATCGCATCGAATGTAGCCAATATTACATCCACAATGAACCCGGACTTAGTCGATACGCCCCGGCAACTCAACGGGATTGATCTGGGAATCGTAGAAGGCGAGATTGGTGTAGCAGAAAACGGAGCTGTCTGGATTCCACAAAATGTAAAAGAAAGGGCATTCTATTTTATAGTCGACCACCTAATTATTCTTCTCAGCAAAGACAAGCTGGTAAACAACATGCACGAAGCCTATAAAATTCAACAGTTCACCGGGTACGGATTTGGCGTCTTTATATCCGGCCCTTCCAAAACGGCAGATATAGAGCAAGCACTAGTAAAGGGAGCCCACGGTGCCAAAGGCGTAACAGTAATCCTTGTATAATGGCTTCATTTATTGATTTATACAACTAGCTAATTGAGTCTGGAAATTCATTTTAGAAAAATAATAATAATAAATATGATAATACTTGATTAATAATTAATAAAAACGAATATATTTGTGCGATTAATCAATGGAATAAATATAAAAGATTAGACTAATCTTTTATTGAATTGTTTTTATGGGGACACAAAAATATACCTTCTTATTAACTCTTTTAAGCTTATTAATTATAGCGAACAGCTCCAGACTCCAAGCTCAGGAGAAGCATGATGGGGAGATATCACACACTTATATATCAGATCAGGATTCTATCACTTCCGATCAGTCTGCGGTAAAAGACTATATTGGATTTTATCAGTCTTATATTAGTGGGGCTAAGGGCTCGGGTTGCGCCATGTACCCATCATGTTCAAACTATGGCTTAATGGTATTTAATCAAAGACCTTTCTTTGAAGCAATGGCCCTTACCGCAGATAGACTGATAAGGTGTAGTCACGATCGAAAATATTACGATGAAACTTACGAATACGGAAAGTCCTCGCTACTTGACTTCCCGCCCTACATGAAGAACCCGGATAGTTTGGTTTATAAATCAAAAGAATATTTTTATACTGACAATTTAAAAAGCTTCGATAAAAAAGACAGCACTACACTCTTTATAAATCATCTCATTAACAACAACGACTATATTGGTGCTTTATCTGAAATCAACAGAACATTATTTTATGATAAAAATGCCGGGGCGGATATTTATGCTAAAAAACTGATTTGTTATGACGCCTTGAATAGAGAAGAAGATGGAGTCTACGACTACACCATGAATTTCCCTGACTGCATTAAATCAAATCCCTCTGTAATCATTAAAGCGGTAAGATTGTACATGGATATGAACAATAATAAGGAAGCGATGGATTTATTAAACCGCATTACAGAAATCACTCCGGATTCATCCCTTCTGTATAAAAAATATGTGCTAGAAGGAATGATCCATATCCGGACAAATGCATTTAATGAGGCGAAATGCTCCTTTTTAAAATCAGCACAGTATACAGACGTGCCATCCGTACCAACCGCAAATCTCGAAATAATAAAACAACTCTCTGATATCAAAATGAAAAAACCAGCCGTTGCAAGGTTTTTATCTATCATACCGGGTGCGGGTTATATTTATACCAAACAAACTCAGAATGCAGTTACCTCTTTAATAATAAACTCATTATTGGCCTATGCTACTTACACAAGTATTAAGTCAGAGAATTATGGTGTGGCGGGGCTAATGGGCGTGTTTTCATTATCTTTTTATTTTGGAAATATTATTGGGGCAGGTAATAGCGCCAAGAAATATAATCAATATCAAATCAAACAACAAGCCAACAGACTTATGTATTATAATCAAATTAATAACTTTTAAATTTTATCGCAATGTTTGAAAAATTATCTAACAAATGTTTCCTTAAAACGACAGCAATGTTATTGTCGTTTGCAATGATGTTTATGTCCTTTACTTTGCCAGCAGGACCGGTTACGTTAAAAAGCGGATCCATTATTCCTTTGGAACTGCTAAGCACTATTTCAAGTAAAGATTGCAGGTCAGGTCAAATGATCGACTTCAAAGTTATAAAAGATGTAGTAGCCGAAGGCAAGACTGTTATACCGGCAGGTTCAATTGCTAAAGGACAGATTTCCAGAGTTAAGAAAAGCGGACTTTTGGGTAGCGAAGGACAAATCGAAGTTGTAATCAGAAGCGTAACAGCTGTTGATGGAACAGATGTATATTTGACTGGAGCAAGCCTTAACGATGAAGGAAGCAATCAAGTAGCTTTATCAATTGTTTTGACTTTTCTTTGCCTTTTTGGTTTCTTAATTAAAGGAGGTAATGCCGAAATCCCTGCAGGAACATTATGTAATGCAACAGTTGCAGGAAACACAACAATAAATGTGGACTAGGAATTGGATGATTTTTCAGGAGAATTAACCAAGTATGTTATATAACATATTAAATTGATTTGGTGGTTAGAAAAACTCCCTTATCTTTGCATCATTATGACCCGGACATAGTTCCGGACATTCATAAGTTAAGGTTTTGGTTAAAATAAGAAAGTTCGGTTCGTGAGAGTCGGACTTTTTGCTTTTATACCAAATAGCTTTTATACCAAAAGTAAAGAGGATACCCTTTTGGGGGTACCCTCTTTATTTTTGTGAAGTAACAGCTTCTTACTTAGAAAGAAGAATAGTTACACGATTCCAATCGTTATTGTCTGGGTAAGGTTGTTGCTTGTCGCCATTGTTAACTACAGTAAAGCGATTTTCCGAAATACCATATTTTTCTTTCAACGCTTTAACAACAGCATTAGAACGCTTTTCGCTCAACTTTTGGTTAAATGCGGCTGTTCCTGTTTTTTTGTCGGCATAACTTGAAATAACAACTTTAGCCTCAGGATTTTCCTTCAGGAATTGAGCTGCATTATATATATTGATTTCTTGGTTAGTGTCTATTACTGATTTACCAATACGGAAAACAACAACAGTATTCAATTCTTCTTTTGCTTCAGGTACATTATTTGCAACAGGCTCAGCTACTACCTGTTTCTTTTCGCAGCAAGCTTTTAACTCATCGATCTGACCTCTTTGTTCGTTGATTTTATCGTTCAGCGTTTTAATAAGAGTAGGATCGGCTACGTCTACTGTTTCAAAACCTCTGGTTTTAAAACGATAAGTAACACCAGCCAATACGTTAAGAGTACCATCGTAATTTTCGCCTCCCGAAACACCGTTAAAGTCGTCACGCAATAAGTTAGCGTTTGCTTCCAGATTTAAACTCCACGCTTCGTTCAAACGGAAATCACCCTGTAATCCGATACGAGGAGATATGCTGTTGGTTGCGTGCCAGTTTTCGTCCGAATTTTCAAATCCGTGTACATAACCCAATCCCATAATACCAATCAAATTAAATACCCGATCTTCTTTGTATGGTAGAAAAATATTGGTCAGGCTAAATAATGCGTCTACGTTGGCATTTAGGTATTTGATGTCGTAGGTGTAATCGAACTTGTAGTTGCTTGAAGTCCATCCACCTAACTGAAGGCGTCCACCAACCTGAGGCGAGAAGAATTTACCTACACTTACTGCAGCTGTTGGGCTGAGGTTATCTCCAAAAGAGGCTGGTTTGTGATTTTCGCTGAACGTATACTGTCCGCCAATCTGACCCTGGATAAACCAATTATCCCAAAAACCGTACTGCTTCAACGCTTTTTCCTGGTTCTGCGAAGTAATAGTTGTTGTTTCATTTTGAGCAAATAGTCCGATTGGAGCCATTGCCAATAAAGCGATTAGTAATTTTTTTTTCATAATTCAATTTCGTTAAATTTTATATAATACCTTAAATAAAAACTTGGGACAAAGGTATTTCTAATCATTTTTAATCATTTATACAAACTAGCCTAAGAATTATACATTATATCTTTTTTTTTAAATTTTAATATATAATAGAGGCAATTAATTGTGTTATATGGATTATTTACACTTCATTTGTACAAGTATTCGCTTTAAATTACTCGATAAATGAAATAATAGAGTAATTAATTGTAGTTTTTGTTTATATAAATGTCTAAACTTTAGCTTATTAGGGGCTATGTGCTTTAATTAGTGATACGAAGTTTGATGTTTGTGAAATCTAACCTTTTGAGATAGTTGACTATTTTTTATAAAAAATGATATTTTTTCTTGTGAGAACCAAAATAAATGGATTCTCCAATTGCCGGAGGCAATAAACTAGAAAATTTATTTTAATATAAAAAATATGGAAATAACTTTTAGCTCTTGTTATCTAGCTCCAATCAATCTGCCAAAAGGCAAACAAGCCGAGATTGAAACGGGAGATCATTCTACTATTTTATTTGTTTTATCAGGAACAGTATCGGTTTACTGTGACGATTTTTTACAAACTAAAATGAATGTAACCAATGGAATGATATTTTTACCCCGAGGCCACCATTATATACTAAAAGCAATCGAGTCGGCCTCTTATGTGAAAAACGAAACGACAATAACCTTTATAAAGAATGTCAGCCGGTGGTTAGCACAGGTTTCGGAGAATGACATTAATAATAAGAATCAGAATTATATTTTACCATTAAAGCATAATGTAAGATGTTTTCTTGATTTAGTAAGGCAATATAATTCCACGATGGGTTTCAAAATATCCGAAATGGCAGAATGGAAACAGAATGGATTGTTTCTTGTCTTAAAGAACACCTATTCCACGCATGAACTTGCATCGTTTTTTTCGTCAATACAAGGTGTCGATCTGGACTTTAAGGGCTTTGTTTATGCAAACTATGAATCAGTCAGAAATGTGTTAGAATTTGCCGAATTGGCAAAATGTAGTCTAAGTGTCTTTTGCCGTGAGTTTAAGAGGAACTTCGGCGAGTCTGCTTATCAGTGGATGCTTAAACGTAAGTCAAATCATATATTGCGAGACATACTTCAGACCTCAATTCCTTTTCAGGAGTTAGCGGAGAAGTATCAGTTCTCTTCGCAGGCCCATTTTACAAAATTCTGCAAGCAACGATATAATCTTACACCCAAAGATCTGCGTAACAGCGACAAGAATGATATAGCTCATTATATCAACGAACCGTTTTACTTCAGGTATTCCTCTGTCAATGCTACCCAATAAGCAGCGCCTATAGGCAGAATGTCTTGATTGAAAACATATCGCGGATTCTTTCTTACTCTTTTGCAGTTTTAATTTATGGAATAATTATACAAATTCTTTTTTATTTCAAAGTGAAACCGTACTTTCGGAATTTCAATGATACCTTTATCGCAGAGATGTGAAAAGGGAATTTGTGAAACCAATTAATAAGAGATCCAATGAATAGCTTTCTTAAAAAATATCTTGGAAAACGTTTGCAATACAATTGGATGTTTGGGTTAGCTTTAATACTGTTCTTTGGAATACCTCGATTTGTAATTGTGCTTCAATCTTATGTGACAAGGAATTACAGTATGGTTATGCTGGTTTTCCTTACTATGTGGTTTGTTCCGTTTATTTTCCTATCTAAATCGGGCAGAAGATATATTGGCATCAAGAAGCCCAATCATTATTGGTTCCTTTGCCTTTCTTTTATAGCCGGTATAGTATCTTGCATGATAATTTTCTACCTCTTTTTAGTCCTGTTTGATAAATCGATCGAAAATGCCTTCGTTTATATAGGAGGAAACAATGCCGGAGCTTCCATGCCAGTAGCAGAAAGACATATTTATTTTTGGATTGCTGCTATTCCAAGTATGTTATTTAGTCCTATTGGAGAAGAATTTTTATACAGAGGGATTGTACACGGCAGTTTTGTTTCAAGATTCGGCGAATGGCGCGCCTCTGTTTTCGATTCGTTGGCGTTTGCATTAACTCATGTGGCTCACTTTGGTATTGTCTATATTTTGGGGAATTGGCAGTTTTTACCTCTTCCTGCTACCATTTGGGTTTTATCAATGTTTTTTGTTAGCCAGATCTTTTTTCGATGCAAACTATTTTGTGATTCTATTTGGGGAGCTGTTCTTGCACATGCCGGGTTTAATCTTGCCATGATGTATTTTATATTTTATCATATACTTTGAACCGATAATTGCCTAATGATTTTTTAAATTTAAGTGTTATGAAAACAGAGATGGAGAAGTGTCTGGCCGGAGAGTGGTACGATTGTCACGACAAGGTTTTTCTGGAGTTGAAGAATAAGACTCACCATTTATTGATGAAATACAACGCATTGGCTTACGACTTGAAAAAGGAAAAAAACGAAGTGTTGAAAGAAATGTTTGGCAGTATTGGCAAAAGCGTATCTGTGGGCCATATGTTTGTCTGCGATTATGGTTGTAATATACATATTGGAAATAATGTTACCATAAATACAGGATGTACGTTCGTAGACTGCAATAAAATTACAATAGGGAATAATGTGCTGATAGCTCCCAATGTACAGATTTATACGGCAACACATCCGGTAGAGCTAAATGAACGTCTGCTTCCCATCGGTACACCCGAAAATAATGAATATTTCCGTCGAACATTTGCTCTTCCGGTAACTATCGGAGATGGATGCTGGATTGGGGGAGGTGTAATTATCTTACCCGGAATCACCATAGGGCATGGGAGTGTGATAGGTGCCGGAAGCGTAGTAACAAAAAGTATTCCAGCCAATAGCCTGGCTGTTGGAAATCCTTGCAAAGTACTTCGTAAAATCAACGAATCGCAATTAGATGATTCACAAACGAAATAAATAATTTAACCCATTGGATAAAATTAAATGCTTAGATTTAATTCATCCAATGGGAAAAGAATTTAGTCTGAGGATTACTGAGCCAATGCCTCCGCAACAACTTTGGACAGCGGAGTAGTAGTCCGACCTATAAGTTTTGATAGTTGATGGCCATCGTCAAATAAATCATTTTTTGATGCACCAACATCCCAACTGGCTATTGCAGCTGCAAATCCTTCGGGAATACCAATGTTTTTAAGAATTCCGGCGTATTCGCTCTCCGGTAAATCAGTATATGGAAATACTTTACCAATTTGGCTGGAAACTTCGGCAGCCAGTTCTGTCAAAGTATAGGCCTCGTCGCCTGCCAGTTCGTATACTTTGTTTACATGACCATCGCTTGTAATTACAACCGCAGCAGCTTCCGCAAAATCAACACGGGCGGCCGATGCTATTTTTCCGTTGCCGGCACTCCCGATAAATGCTCCGTTGGCAATTGCTCCCGACAGTGAACCCGTATAATTCTCGGTGTACCATCCGTTTCGTAATATAGTGTAGGGTACGCCCGATGCCTTCAAGGCAGCTTCTGTATCCAAATGTTCGCCGGCCAGATTTAGCGAAGATCTATCTGCGTGCAGCAAGCTTGTATATACAATCCACTTTATTCCAACCTGTTTGGCTGCATTAATAACGTTGGCATGTTGCTTTGACCGCTGACCTATTTCGTTACTTGATATCAACAAAAGAGTGTCAATTCCATGTAAAGAGGCTGTTAAACTTTCCGGTTTGCTATAGTCAAACGCCCGTGCTTCCACGCCCATCGCCGAACACTTTTCCGGGTTGCGTACTAATGCTACAATGTTATTAGCCGGCACTTTTTCTTTTAGCTTTTCTACTACAATGCGCCCCAATTGTCCGGTTGCTCCTGTTACTCCGATTTTCATTTTAATTCTTTTTTTATGATTACTATTATCTTGTTTATTAAATAGATGAAATTGCATTATATAATAACTTCCTATCTCAAATTAAAACAGTTATGACCCTATTTTTACTTATTTAAATTGTTAAATAGTATAAAACTCACTAAAGCAAATAAACCATGTCTTATATTTGTTACGCAAAGAAACTAACAATAGTTTATATTTGTAACAGGTTACCTTTTGGTAACCTAAAAGAAAGTAGTAACCAAAAGGTAACAAATATGATAAAGTCAGGGAAAAAAATAAACTGTCCCGTCACAGCATCCATTGAATTAATCGGCGGAAAGTGGAAAACAATTATCCTATACTCGCTATTGTCCGGCACAAGACGCTTTGGCGAAATAGCTGTCCGTATCCCCGATATTTCCCGAAAAGTACTTACAGAACAATTAAAAGAATTGGAATCAGACGGCTTGATAGTCCGAGAACAATACAAAGAAATACCTCCACGGGTAGAATACTCGCTCACAGAGCTTGGCAAAAGCCTCTCCTCCGTATTTAGAGAACTGGAAATATGGGGAACAGAAAACTTGTTGACAAAGTGATCTTTGGCCGATACCTATCCCGACAGAGTAGCAGCCATGGTAAAACAGTACGAATCATGGGCTAAAAGGAGCATGGTAGTTCCTTCCCCCAACTAATAACCAAGGCATCGTAAGATCTTTTTTCTTACGATGCCTTTTTCTATTTCGCCACTTACGTTTTTTTTGTTTTACTATTGAAATTACTTTTTTAGTTTCATATAATACAATAACATATCAATGAATCTAGGAAAGGTATTTGAATTATTCCATAGCTGTATGCGAGCGTTTATTTGATCTTTACTTAATTTGTTAAGTATCTCAAATAAAATAGTCTGTTCCTTTTTGCGCAATGCTACAAGGCTTGTCTGGTTGAGATTTAGGACTTTGATTGTTTTAAAAGCCTCTTGTTGTGATGGGGTTAATTTACTATGATTTATTTCACAATCTCTTATAGTCAGAAACGGGCATGAGGGTACTATTTCTCCAATTGTATTATATTTAAAATAACTGTGACAACTTACTTTTTGCAAAAAATTAGTATCAATCTTTGAGTCATGTTTTGCTTCCCCACAATGCTGATCTGAAGGTTTCTTTCCTTTGGAATAATTACATGATGCATAAATATTCATGTACTCCATCTGTAAATCTGGTCGCCCATAAATCCCATTTTCCGGTATAAAATGTTCATTGTGGCTACCTTCATAACTATCCTTTTGGAAATGAGTAATTGGTTGTTGGCAATAGCAACATATTCCTTTTTGTTCAGATCTTAGGTAGCCGTTTAACTCTTCTTTTCTATCAAAATCTGAATACAAAACAGATTGTTTTGCCTTTTTTCGTTCTTTTATCCAGTTCAGCAACAAAGCAGATGCTTTCGAATTAATTTTCTTCTTAATATATCTCATCCAGTAAAATAAGATTAAAAGAAATTCAACATCATATCTGCCCTCTGCAACTCACTATGACTTTTACCTAAAAATTCTTCAAGTTCTGTTCGCAGTTCATTCGCTTTACTCGTTCTTCCTCTTCCACTTTCAATTAATATGGAGTATTCTTCAATTTTTTCTTTAATTTCATCGGGCATTTCTGCCGTATGCATTTCATTTAATATCGAATTGACGTCTTTACCATATTGAATTGGAAAATCAAAAGCTTGTTTTTCAGAGATGTTAAATATTTTTCCATCCTTTAATGAGCCAATTACTAAAGGAGCGTGTGTTGATACAATAAATTGTAACGCAGGAAAAGCTGTTCTTAAATCTCCTACGATCTTTTTTTGCCATGCAGGATGAAGATGCAGATCTATTTCATCAATCAATACAATACCCGTAGTTTCTTTAGATGCTTGTTCGCCCAAATGCGGATTAAGCAAATAGCATCGAAATGCAATTTCCATAACCATTGCAAGCGTACTTCTTACTCCATCAGATAGCATATGAAAAGGAATGGATTCGTGATTGTCTTTAAGTTCAATAGTCAGTTCATCCTTTTTGACATCATGGTATATTCTTGCACAATCGTTAATACATGCCATTACTGCTTTATTCACGACTTCAAGTAAAACAGATTTTTGACCCTGTTGCAATTCCCACAAAGTTTCGGTCTTGTAAATATTAAGAAAGAACCAAACGTTAGTTAATGCGTCAAGGGAATTATAATAACCTCTCAATCTGCTACCGTCAGCATCTAATCCTGTATTCTTTTTTTCTTTTTTGTAGCGATCTGTTGAATAGTAAGCAATTAAAGGAATATTTTTTTCTTCTCCGTTTCTTACAATTCTTTGTATTATTTTAGAAACAGCTTTTATCTCGGTAGCATTTACGTATCTGGTATTTCCTCCATGTTTTTCTAAAGTTCTTTCCCATATTATTGGCTCGTCTTTATAAATAGACGGGTGGATGTACTCCGAAACATAAGCTTCAACCTTAATGTGTACTTCATATTGTCGTTCTCCGTTATTTAATCGAACGTCGTCAGTAGCTATACTCGGACTTGATATTTTGTTCTCAATTTTGTCGACCTCACTATATAATGAACCAATAGCAATACGAGCAGCTTCTAAGATGGCTGTTTTACCAGTTCCATTTATACCTACAATAATATTGAAGCTTTTATCTAGCTCTATCTTTAAGTTTTCGTAACAACGAAAATTTTGTAATTCAATACTTTTTAGGTTCATATATACAATGACTATTTTTTAATTCGTTAATAAATTTATGCGAGTACTATGCAACTAAATTTATCATACTGTTTTTTTTAAAGAATACTTTATGTTACAAAGATAAAAAATTAAATATATAGCCTTCTTATATTTTAGTAATTTCTAAAAAAGATTGGACTTTCCCAAAGGCAACCAGTCGGGGTGTTGTTGATTCCGGGTGTTGATTGGATTTCTGCCCGACCGGTGCTTTGGGTTGTTTTTTACTTATCGCCTTCTTTCCTGATGCCGAACATGGTATTGGGGCGGCCTAGTTCGTTGGCTATTATTCGGAGGCGTTGGTTGGTGTTTGCGAGGTGCTTTAACACTTCGGTGCGGGCTTCGCCGTTCGATGTGTAAAAGAGTACCCGCATTATGCTATCTACTTCCCTTCACAACTGCAGCTCCATGCTTTCTAAACGAGGGCGTTCGTGTTGGTTTTGCTTGTTGTATTGCAGGATATCCAGCTCTTCGTCTGTAAACAGATGGGCCACCTTTTCGAATTCCGGCAAAAGGGTTACTTCAACCAGTCGGCCGTTGCCAGCAATACCTTCGGCTGCTGTTTCGCCTTGGCCTTCGTTGCCGATGCCCTTACCAGTAAGGGAACTTGGAATGTTACCAACTCCCTTTTCCGGGTTGGGACTTTGTCCGTTACCGCCATTATTAAGGAGATCGGCACTGTTACTTGTTGCGCTTCTTTCTGCTATTTTTGCATCCGACTCATTCTCTGCATTCTTGATTCGGTAATTGTTGCAGGTGCATTCGCGGTAGATGGAGCGGAAGGCTTCTTTGCCGAGTTTGCGGAACAGGGAGTCGGGATCTTCGCCATCGGGGAGTTGGCAGTTCATTACGGAGATACCTGCTTTTAGTAACTGGGAGGCAATACGGGAGGCGGATTTTTGTCCGGCTGCGTCGTTGTCGAGTACCAACGATACACGGCGGGTGTATTGTTTTAGCAACTCAATTTGTGCTTCGGATAGTGCCGATCCGCAAAGTGCCACGGTGTTGGTATGGCCGGCAGTGTGCATGGCAATGCAATCCTTTGGGCCTTCCACAATATCCACGTATCCTTCCCGCCGGATGGAATCGATTGCCTGGTACAATCCGTAAATTACATTGCTCTTGTTGTACAAGGCGCTGTTGGGGCTGTTGATGTACTTGGCTACCCTGCCACTTGCAGTAGATTCGTCTTTTAGGACGGACCTACAGGTAAAGCCAACCAATGTTCCACTTTCGTTGTGGATAGGAAAAGCGATGCGCCCCCGGAACTGACCAAATCCACGGGAAGGATACATGGGCACCAACCCCACGCCAAAATCCACATAGGCCTGGCAAAGTTCAGGACAATCGGGTTGATACCCGTACCATGTTTTCGTAAAGCTTACATTCTCGTCCACCATGGCCCGGAGCTGTTCCGGGGTTGCCTCGGGCTGCTTCGTTTCCGAAGATTGCTTCGGCTGCATGGAAGAGCCCAGCGGAGCAAAGAACCCAACATCCTCCTGATAGAACCCTGGCGATTCTCCTCCCGAATGGACAGAAGCAACATCACGAGAGCAACCAGTTATACCCTTTGCAGAGCAACTGCTCTGGTTCTCTAGAGAAGACCCTGATCGATTATGCTGGGTGGAATCAGATATGCTATCCGGTGAATTGTTTTCCCGCAACGAGACAGCACCCTCCGGGAAACCGTTGGATAGATCCGAAGCCTTGATGTTCCCGTGGTTGCTTTTGGCAATAAGCATCCCGTTACCGGCAATTGCCGGGGTGGTGTTTGTTTGGCCGTTGCTCATGAAAGCAGGTTTGCCGGAATTAGCTGCCGGCCCGCCGTGGCGGGAGCAGATTAGGTTCAGGGCCTCGGGGAACGTGCAATTCTCTTTTTCCATTACGAACTTGATAGCATCGCCACCCTTGTTGCAGGGGAAGCAATGCCACAGCCCTTTGTTGGTATCCACTTGCAGGGACGGGTGTTTATCCGCATGAAAGGGACAATGTATTAAGGCCTTGCCGTTGTGGTTTACCGTTAGCGGAGCGTACCAGCCCATAACGGTTTCAAGTTTTACGTGATTTTCAATATAGAGCGATTGTGGTGAATGTTTTTTCATGGTGTAAGTGTTATTTCTTTTTGTGGAAAAAAGGGATGTAGTCCCATAATTTAGTAAAACTTGAGTTGTGGTGGAAACGAGCCTGCCCGATTGCTCCGTGCCTGTTTTTGAGAACAAGCAGCTTGGAAATTCCGATAAGTGATGAACCATCTTCGTCCTCTGTTAAACCCAATCTGTCCGGGCGATACAGGAAACTCACCACATCCGAGGTCTGTTCTATCACCCCCGAACTACGTAAATCGGCCAATACTGGCAGCTTGTACTTATCGCCCCGTCGTTCAATCTCGCGGTTCATCTGCGAAACTACGATAATGGGTATCTTGCATTTTACCGCCAGCGCCTTCAGCATATTGATGTTTTTTCCGATGGCTGTATCCTGGTTATCTTTGGAATCGCCTGCGCCCTCAATCATCTGCAGGTAGTCGATTGCCAGCACATCGCACTTGCCACGTTTTGTGGCAAGCATGGTTTCGGTAACAATGCTCTCCATGCGGGCATTTCCCATAAAACGCACATCCATTTTCACCTCCTGCAGCGTCCCGTCTATCAGGTCTTTTACCTGGTTTTCTTCGGCTTCGGTAAGCACCCCTTTACGCAAGGAGTTGGAGTTTACCTCCGTTAGCATGGCAATGGTACGGTTGGCCGTATCGTAATCTGCCATTTCGGAGTTCACCATCCGCACATAGTGGCCCTTCTGTGCAATCTCTTTGAGTAAAAACAGCGTGATCATGGATTTGCCCTCCGATGGACGTGCCGCCATGGTGTATAATTCCCCGGGGAAAAAACCACCACCGGTAAGCTTATCGAACTCCGCAAATCCCGAAGCAATGGCCCGGCTTTCCAAACCCTCTTCGCGGTTCTTGATAAAGTCTTTCCAGTTCTCCTGAACCAACTCCTGAATAGAGCGCGCCTGGTCGCCGGTAACATCCTCGTTAAACAGTTCTTCCACGCCTTTGTACATCAACCCAACAATCAGGTTTATATCCTTGGACGTATCACCCAACGACGACATCAGCGTCATATACAGGGCCGAAAGCCTGCGACGTAAATAATCATCCTTTACTAGCCTGGCATATTCCTCCACGTTGCTCGAATCCAGCACACAGGTAAACAACTCCATATCGTAGTTTAGTCCGCCCATTTTGCGGTATAACTCTTCGTTCAACAACTTCATCTCCCTGTCTATCAGCAGCGGATCGATACCGATACCTTTGTTGAACAGCGACACCATGCCCCTGAATATTAGCCCCAGATTTTCATCCTCAAACATGTGAGCCGAGACTCTTTCGACAACGGTAGACATAACCGCCGCATTGGCGAACACGGATCCGAGAACCGCCTTTTGATAAAATAAACTTCTGTCAGTACTTTCCATAAGTTAAGATTTATAATAATTAATCAGTTGTTATTTTGTGATTGCCTGCCCAATGGGTGATCCTTAAGGCAAAGCCGTTGCGGATTGTTATTCTGATTCTCCCTGGGCTTTTTCTCCTCTTTAACCGGCTTGGTAGCTGTATCCCGTAGGGTTCCCGCCAACCGATCGTAATACCGTATCGAGATATGCGAAATGCCTCCGATTTGTTCCACCTCAATAAGGTTAAGTTCTTTAAGCTCCTTTATCAGGATTTTGGTCTTTTTTAGCTTTATATGCAGACACTTTGCAATCTCGGTTTGCGAACAAATAATTTGTCCTCTTTGGCAATCAAGCTGCGTGTTCTGATTGTCTACTGTTCCCTTTTTGAAAAAGCTCTGGGTATAGAGATATTCATACAGTTCAGCTATCAGGCGATCTTCCGGATCATCACTGTAGCGAAGCTTAAAAATAAGACGAGGCATCCGGATATAAGCGGATTGTAATAAATCGTCAAGTGTAAAATTCTTTTTCATTTTGTTTTAAATTTATCAGTTTCCAAAATCATCAACACAAAACAAATAAATAATGGTCCGTATAAGTGGACTAGCCATCTGTTTGAAATTGTGTTAGTTACAGAGATTTTTGACCAGGGGTTTGGCTAAGCCCATCCTTAAGTATATTATATAATAAATATTTATCTATAATCATAAGGCCTAAAGGCGTTAACCCGTTACCGCTGTAACCCGTAACCGATGGCAAAGAAAAAACAATGCTTCTTTACCACCAAATCCATCTTTGGAAAATGGGTTTTTGTAAATTGCTGTATATCTGCATGATATGCTTTTTAACTTTCCAGAACACTTTTTATTTACGCACTTTTTTTAACGACTAAAAACCGCTCAATATGCCCCATGGTTTTTGATTTACATATGCCTTTCGACTGTCGGAAATCACGCAGTAAATATCGGTTGATATCTCCAAAATCGAAGGTCCGTTTTATCATGTCTGCAACCACTGTTTCCGAGGCGTCACCAAAGAGATTCATATCGAATAATGTGCGAAAAATACCGATGGTTATCTCCTTGTTTTCCTTGCGGATAGCTATCTTTTGGGAACGAATATGCTGCTCATGTAACCACTGAGCAATAAGGGGTCCGTATTCCTCAAAAAAAGACTTCGCAAAGCTCTCTAGTTTGTTCTCTTTTGCCGCAACGGGATCAGCCAGAAACGAGACTAATTTCATCACATACATCATCCTTTCTTCTTGTGATTTTAGGTTGTCTAAACCAGCCTTAAATTCACTAAAACGCTTCTTGCTGCTCCCGCTTAAAATTTTTATTATTTCTACCTCTTTTATTGCTTTGTGATTAGATTTTACAGCCATATTGTTTGTGAAATAACTTATAATGATATTGATTTAATAATTATGCTAGTTTTAAAAAGAAGACAAAAGCGTGGCTAGTCGTTCATATATCTTTGTGTTGCGAAAGATATAATTATCGACGATGAAAGATATATCTTTGAAATGTCAAAGATATAATCCCGAGCAAGCTACAACGGCTTACCTACAACATGCTTTTTGAATTTGTAAAATTACGGAGCCCCCAGGCAATCGAATAGTACCGAAATCTGTTTGGGACTAAACCGTCGTTGTCCTTTTTTCCAACCGTCTGCCTGCAGACGGGTTATAAGGTTTGGATGTCTTTCCATCCAACGAAGCAACTGCTTGGTTGCTGCCGAAACGGACAACGAGGGTGAATACAGTTGGCTGAGTTCAGCCATAGAGTAACTTTTAATACAGTGATCATCCAAATTTTTCATAGTTTATTTAAGTGTTAACTGCTATACCACAAATATACAAAGAATTAATTAAAAGACAAAATTAATTAAGTTTTATTTAGGAAATAAATGTCCTTTTTTCAGCAATTAAATGAAATAATCTCCCATAATACGAACTAACCGTACGTAAACTACCATACCCCGCAAACAGCCGGGTGGGTGATTGTATCTTTGCATTGTTACGTAACGAAAAGATTTCATTAACCCTTAAAAATTAAAAGCTTATGTCTTTAAAATTTTGTCTCGTTCGCAGAAAGGATATGACTAAAGGAGCCCCTGTCGATCAAAAAATGTTTTACGGTTTAACCCGCGTGTCTAACAAAATGGATTTGGAAAAGCTGTGCGACGAAATTGCCGGACGCAGTACTGCCAGTCGTGGCGATGTGAAGTTGGTCCTTGAAGGATTGATTTACGAACTTTCAAGTAAGTTATCCGAAGGATATGCCATTTCCCTGGGAACTTTTGGAACCTTCCGTTTAACCAATGGTTCGAAAGGCGTTTTGACCGAAGAAGAGTTTTCGAGCTCCTTATTTAACAAAGCCCGCATTACGTTCTCGCCGGGAACGATGCTTCGCGACGTGGTAAGCGATCTGAAGTACGAGAAAATGCAGGTAGTAACTGTAACCGAAGCGTGTACCAAAGAACACCTGGTTTAACCATCCGATTGTACCCCGAAGTCTAGTACCCCGGGGTGCAATCTCTTTAAAAAAACAACACTAACCCTTACACTTTTTCCAATCATGTTCGTTGCTATCAAAAGTTTCTGCTTATACTGATCAGGTTGGTTTTTTCAACGAAGTTAGTCGTGCGGCACTTTTTTCTTGACAAAAAAGTACCCAAAAAGTCAAGGCTTACGCTTCGAGGGCTAAAAATACATCGGTCTGCCGCGCGGAAAGAACTCGCTTCGCTCAAACAGCTTTCCGCTTCTCCGGCATCCCGAAGTATTTTCTTAACGCCCTCTCCGCTGATGCCAAGGTGTCGCTTCTTCGAAGCGATTAAGCTGGAGCAGGCTTCTATACAAAACCTCCCCATTAATGGAGTAAGTAGGACCTGTTGTAGAGCCTCTCCCAAACGACTCGTTGGGGCAGAGGTAGGGCAAAGCAGAACCGGCCTCGTCGGAGCAAGCGTTAAGAAACTGCCTTCCGGAGGCGATTAAAACGGAAAGCTGTTTGAGCGCAGCGAGTTCTTTCCGTTCAGCCGTAGGGAGGTAGTTTTAGCTTGCGCAGGCGCCTGCCTTGACTTTTTGTTTCTTTTGCGTCAAGGCAAAAGAAAGTAAGAAGAAAAGCTGTAAGAAATGAGCAACTTTCAAAAAAAGAAGAATAGCTAGTATTAAGCAACTTTCAGACAAAAAAGAAAAACTATTAACAACAAAAAAGAAAGAAAATGAAACAAGTTAAACAGATTATCGAATTTATATTAGTTTTGGCAAGCTGCTTTTTTCGGAGCAAAAAACAGCAAAAAGGCAACTGTTACCTTCCTGAAGATCCTTATCCTCCTGGCACTTGTAATGGAAGAAAGGGAGATTGCCCTTGCGGCCCTGGGTGTTCTTGTAACACTGAGCCAGCGCAGCCCCCCGGACAATCCGCCAACCTGTTAGGTTGGTGTCTTATCGCAGTAGCCGGAACCAGTTATTTGTATAAATTACTGGTGTAGTGACAATAAACAAATATAATCGAATGTACACGTAAGACTAAAAGAGTTATTATGCAAAATAATCTATGTGTTATATAACATTGCCCGATTATTTTGCTTTTACGGGGTAAGTCCTATCTTTGTGGCTAATATTGTTATTAATTAATTGAAGAAAGTCTGGCCCGCGAGAGTCGGACTTTTTTGTTTGTAGTTTATACTCCCAAAATCTAGTTAAACACCCAGTACAATATCTGAGTCTATATTTAACTTTTTGCTAATCTCCCGGGCAATCTTTAAAGTAGGCTCACTCTTTCCCGAAAGATATTCACTTATGCGGGAAGGAGAAACATTTAGTAGTTCAGAAAGTTTGTTCTGATTGAGTTTCATTTCATACATACGAAGTTTGAGAACCTCCAATAACGATGGTGTTTTAATAGGATAATGCTCATCTTCATAATCTGCCACAAGATTTGAAAGTAGTTCAAGTTCGATAAGATTCTTATTATCCAAAGGAGTATTATCATCTACAAGGGGAAGAAGCTCTTCAATTCTTTCCATTGTCGCTTTGTAAGCTATTTCGGAAGTTATCTTTGCCATAACACTTAACGTTGATGGTTTTTATGCAAAAGTAATAAGTGCATTTCATATTGCAAAACAATATTCTAAATATTGGAAATGTTTTTAAAATCCTTAGAATTCGGCAGTGTTATTTATTATTCGTACATTTGTACTATGAGTGAACAAGTAATCTAACAAAACAAAATACCATGTCCGAAGATCATAAGAAGCAGCTTGAACAGCAGCTTTGGAATATTGCTAACACCTTACGCGGTAAAATGAATGCGGATGAGTTCCGCGATTATATCCTTGGTTTTATTTTCTACAAATACCTTTCCGAAAAGATGAACCGGTACGCGGATGCCATCCTTGTGCCGGATGGTATTAAGTATGTGGATGTAGACGAGCGTACGGAGTCGGGCCAGACGTTTCTGGAGGTTATTAAAGACGAGGCACTGGAGAATCTGGGGTATTACCTGAAACCTTCGGAGTTGTTTAGCCAGATGGCTAAGCGGGGCAACAGCGATACCGAGGGCGAAAATAACTTCATTTTGGAGGACCTGAAGCGGATTCTGACTAATATTGAGCAGAGTACCATGGGTACGGCAAGCGAAGACGATTTTGATAATTTGTTTGAGGACATGGACCTTACCAGTACCAAACTGGGGCGTACAGAGTCGGCAAAGAACGAGTTGATTGTAAAAGTGCTTGTGTATCTGGATAAGATAGATTTTTACCTGGAAGATACGGAACTGGATGTGTTGGGCGATGCCTACGAGTACCTGATAGGGCAGTTTGCCAGCGGGGCAGGGAAGAAGGCGGGCGAGTTTTACACACCTCAGGAGGTGAGTAAGATTTTGGCGAAGCTTGTTACCACGGGCAAAAGCCGACTTAAATCGGTTTACGATCCAACCTGCGGCAGCGGTTCGTTGTTGTTGCGTGTGGCCAAAGAGGTACAGGATGTAAACGAGTTTTGCGGGCAGGAGCTGAATCGTACTACGTATAACCTTTGTCGGATGAACATGATTCTGCACGATGTGCATTTTTCAAAGTTCGATATCCGTCAGGAGGATACGTTGGAGCATCCGCAGCACCTGGATAAACGTTTCGAGGCGGTGGTGGCTAATCCTCCCTTTTCGGCCAACTGGAGTGCCAGTCCGCTGTTTATGACGGACGACCGCTTTAGTCATTACGGTAAGCTGGCGCCGTCCAGCAAAGCCGACTTTGCATTCGTGCAGCACATGATTTACCAACTTGCCGACAACGGAACCATGGCCATTGTGCTGCCTCACGGAGCTTTGTTTCGTGGAGGAGCCGAACTACAGATTCGCCGTTACCTGATTGAAGAACGCAATTACCTGGATGCCGTGATTGGCTTGCCTGCCAATATCTTTTACGGCACAAGCATCCCCACCTGTATTCTGGTGTTCAAGAAATGCCGCGAGAATTCGGACAATGTGCTCTTTATAGATGCCAGTCAGCATTTCGAAAAGGTGAAAACCCAGAACGTGTTGCGCCCGGAAGATATCGAGAAGATCGTTACCACCTACCGCAACCGCAGCGAAGAAGCCAAGTACAGCAAACTGGCTACCCTTGCCGACATTGCCGGCAACGACTACAACCTGAACATCCCCCGCTACGTAGATACCTTCGAAGCCGAAGACAGCATCGACATCAACCAACTAGCCGCCGAGTTAGTAGCCCTCGATAAAGCAATGGCCGAAACCGACAAAACCATCGCCGCCTATTGCCAGGAACTAAACATCTCAACCCCCTTCTAACCATGGAAAAGAACAAAAACGTACCCAAGTTACGGTTCCCCGAGTTCACCGGGGAGTGGGAAGAGAAGAAGTTGGGAGAAATAATGGATTACACAAAAGGCTATGCTTTTCAGTCAGAGCATTATCTCTCCAAAGGAGTAAGAATAATAAGAGTTTCTGATTTAGGAGCAAGAGAAATTAAATCAGAAGGAGATAAAATTTATATAGATGAAAGAATAACAAGTAATTTAGAAAAATATAAGTTATATAAAGAAGATATTATTATTACCACAGTAGGTTCAAAACCTGACATGGTAGATTCATCTGTTGGAAGAGGTATTTTTATAAATAAAGACAATGAAGGCTTATTAAATCAAAATATGCTTAAAATTAATAAGTCAGAAAAAGTAAATAATAAATTTTTGATTGGTTATATTAATACAGATAAGTATTTTAGGTATATAAAATTAATTCAAAGGGGTAATGCTAACCAATCAAATATTACTGTAGTTGATTTATTGGAATATGAAATTTATCTTCCGTCTCTACCAGAGCAAACTAAAATAGCATCCTTTCTAACGGCAGTAGATGAAAAACTTACCCAGCTGAAAAAGAAGAAAACCCTTTTGGAACAATATAAAAAAGGGATAATGCAAAAATTGTTTTCCCAAGAACTCCGCTTCAAAGAAGACAACAACCAAGACTTCCCCGATTGGCAAGAAAAAACATTAGGAGAAATTAGTAAGATTACGAATGGTAATGGAGATGTTCAAGATGCAAGTCTTGAAGCGAAAGAAGGATGGTATCCTTTTTATGATAGATCTGAAATTGTAAAATATCTTGACAGGTATACTTTTGATGGAGAAGCTGTTATTTACCCAGGTGAGGGACAATCATTCTTCCCAAGATATTTCAATGGAAAATATGGACTTCATCAAAGGTGTTACACAATTAAAGATTATTGTGCTAATATACATGGGAAGTATCTCTACTACTATTTATCTACTCAAAATAATTACTTTGTAGCATTTGCTGTTGGATCTACAGTTCCTTCTTTAAGATTGGATACCTTTCAACAAGCTAAAGTTTTCATTCCTTCTCTGCCTGAACAACAAAAAATCTCCAACTTCTTATCATCCATAGATGAAAAGATAAGCCATTGCAGTGCACAGATCGAAAAGATGGAAGCCTGGAAGAAGGGATTGTTACAGCAAATGTTTTGTTAAAAACTAAATAAAACCATGGATGCACAACCTGAAAATCTAATTAAGCAAATAGATTTATTGCTTAGCCATACAAGAAGTATTATTTCTCATCAAAAGGAAAGAGAAAAGTTATTAGGCGAAAAGTTTAATGTTTTTTCTATTCTGAGAATGGAACGAAGTGAAAATTCTACTCACTCTGCCTTTATAAGTGAGTTGCTAAAACCTGACGGATCTCATTTAAAGGGAGATCTCTTCCTTCGTTTATTTTTGAAGGTCACAGGGAATGATACTTTAGAATTGGAATCTGCAAAAGTAATAACTGAGTATTATATTGGTAGAGTAGATGCTAAAGGAAAAACAGGAGGAAGAATTGATATTTTTATTTCCGACAAGAAAGGATTTAGTATTTCTATTGAAAACAAAATTGATGCATCTGATGAAGCAAATCAGATTGAACGGTATTATAATTTCAAAACAGGTAAAAATACGGTTTACTATTTAACATTAGATGGTAGATTGCCTTCTGTGGAGAGTTCTGGCGTATTAATCGAAGGGAAAGATTTTTTTGTTATCTCATACAAAAAAGAAATATTAGAATGGCTTCAATTATGCTTAAAGGAAAGTGTTGACAATCCGATACTAAGAGAAAGTATCAAGCAATATTTAATATTAATAAAGAAAATCACTCACACTATGGAAGACAATGCACAGATTGAATTGTTAAAACTGATTCTCAAATATCCTCAAGAGGCAGAGTATATTGCTAATAATTATAAGAGAGCGATGGATGAAATTAAGGAAAAAATACGTATTAAAGTTTTAGATTCTTTATCTAAATAATTGATTAATAGGTATTCTGTCATAAAAGGTGATAATATTAATAGCCAATATGCACAAATATGGATAAAACCAAAAAATTGCAAAGACGATTCAACAATATATTTTGGTATTGAATCTTTTAATGGAAATAGGATTGCAAATTATGAAGGAGATTTGTTTGTTGGAGTATTTTTCCCTTATACATCAAAAACTGAGGTTAAATATGAGGTGAAAAATGAATATGAGTATTTGTCAGACTGGTGGCCAGTCGTTTGCCGATTAAAAGATAATAATGGGAATGTAATTAATCTAGGGAATGTTGAAACAATCTACAAGCTTGCATGTGATGAGAAAAATCGAAATGAATATGTCAATATGATTGTGGATCAAGTGTTGGCATTTATTAAATCAGAAGAAGCCTCATTTGAAGAATGTTTGTGTCGTATTTGAGTAAATCGTAAAAAAGTGGCTCTCAGAAAGGTTTACGTGCGGAATTGCGACGATAGAAAAATAAAAGAAATGCATTTTACGGATGCTGCTCAAAATAAATTTTATATTCGTTACACCAAAGACGGCGACTTATATAACTATTAATCGTACATAATCAAAGAAAGGCACTTTATTAAGGTGCCTTTCTCTAAGATCGTAGGGAGGTTTGTCACTTTTGCGGAGCTAAGCTCTCTATTACAAGAATGACGTTCTCCCTTTATATTTTTATCAGTTGAACTCTAATTCTGGGACAAAGATAATAAATATTGATTAATATGTAGTAAAGTATTTTAAGCAAAAAATAACGAAAAAGGATAATAAGCAAGAATTAATAGTTATCTTTGTTGAAACTATTACTGATTAAATCAGAACTTTGCTATGAATAGAAATACTATTCGTAAATTAAAGTTCAATATAATTTATAACTTTGCATTTCATGAATAGAACAATATATTTCTCATTTATTGAAGAAAAGCTTAATACGTTGGCAACTCGAATAAACTCCAGGGGTAGATTGAACATATTAGACCTTCATAGTCATTCCGAAACGTTTTATCAGTATTTTCTGCAAGAATTATTCGGGTGGACTATTTTTAATGAGAATGAAGTTAAAGCAAATGTGGAAGCTATTGATCTGATTGATCACGAGAATAAACTTCTAATACAGGTTTCTGCTACAAGCACAAAGAAAAAAATTGAAGACTCTTTGTCGAAAGATATTATTGAACGCTATAAGGCTTATACTTTTAAGTTTATATCTATCTCGAAGGATTCCGATAACCTAAAAAAAATGGTATATTGCAATCCTCATTCTATTTCATTTGATCCTGGCAAAGATATTATTGATACAAATTCGATATTAACTTTTATAAAAGGAATGAATATTGATGACCAAAAACGTATTTATACTTTTATTAAAAAGGAATTGGCCGATGATATTGATCTAGTAAGGCTTGAGTCAAATTTGGCAAATGTAATTAATGTTCTTTCGAAAGAAAATTTGGATCAGGAGGGTTTGAATATGGAGATTAATCCATATGAAATTAGTCGAAAGATGGAGTATAATAAACTCAATGCCGCCGTTCTTGAAATAGAAGACTACCGTATTCATTATGGGAAATTGGATAAAATATATCAGGAATTTGATTTATTAGGCAGTTCTATAAGCATGTCTGTCTTTTCTGCGATCTCTGGAGAGTATCGTAGAGCAATGGGGGATATTTCTGGTGATAAGCTTTTTTATAAGGTGATTGATAAAGTTATAGAACGAATTTTTAATAGTGCCAATTATCAAGCTATCCCCTATGAAGAGCTTGAGCTTTGCGTGAACATTATTGTTGTGGATGCATTTATTAGATGTAAAATATTTAGAAACCCTGAAAATTACAATTATGCTACTACCTGACAATATACATCCAGAAAATAGCATCTACTATAATGGAGCCTTTGTCCTTCAAGTTATAAAAGAGAAGGAGAGAGCTCATATTCTTGATCTATACGCTGATGTAAAAATAAAGAAAGAAATGTCTATGTCAATTTTTGTGCTGTGCCTTGATTGGTTATATTTATTAGATGTTGTAATGATTAATAATAGAGGGGAAATCGAGCTATGTTCATAAAATCATTGATAATAACAATTGGAGCAAATGTTGTTCGTGAAATTGAATTCCGTAAAGGTTTAAATTTAATTGTAGACGAAAGCACAACTCAGATTACAGGTAATAGTGTTGGTAAAACAACTGTACTAAAACTGATAGATTTTTGTCTTGGAGCAGAAGCCAAAGGTATTTATGTTGACCCCGAGTCTAAACGTCAGGAATATAAGATGGTAAAAGATTATCTTATTCAGAAAAAAGCTTTGATAACATTGGTTTTGACTTCAGACTTGGATAACGATTGTGCTGAAGAGCTGGTTATTGAAAGAAACTTTTTACCTAAAAAAGAGATTATTAGAAAAATAAACGGGGTTCAATATTCGGAAGAAGAATTTGAAATAGTTCTGTCGAAGAGTATTTTTCCTGATCACGTTGTTGAGAAGCCTACGTTCCGACAAATTATCTCTCATAATATCAGATATAAAGATGAGAGTATTAACAACACATTGAAAACTCTCGATAGATACACCTCGGATGCTGAGTACGAAACTTTATACCTGTTCCTTTTTGGTTGCGAATTTACGAAAGGAAATAGTAAGCAAGAGATACTTACAAAACTAAGGCAAGAAGACATCTTCAAAAACAGGTTGGAAAAGAGCCAAACCAAAACAACCTATGAGACTGCTTTAGCATTAATTGATAATGATATTATGCTGCTTAACGAGAAAAAAGCAAGTTTTAATTTAAATAAGAATTTTGAAGCTGATTTAAACAAACTCAATACTTTAAAATATGAAATTAATAAACTGAGCTCAGCGATAGGTCGATTAAATTTGCGAAGAGGACTTGTTATTGAGAGTCAGGAAGAACTTCTCTCAAATAAGAGTGATATCGACTTGCATCAGCTTGAAACGATTTATAAACAGGCGTCAAGCAAAATCTCTGCAATTCAAAAAACTTTTTCTGATCTAGTTCATTTTCACAATACGATGATTCAGGAGAAGGTGAGGTTTATTACTCAGGAACTCCCAAGCATTGAGAAATCATTAGTAGAGAAAAACGCATCGCTAAATAGTTTATTAGATGAAGAATTAAGACTTTCGAAAGAAATTTCTAAAAGCGACTCTTTCGAAATCTTGGAAAATATTATCATCGAATTGAATGAAAAATATAGAAGAAAGGGTGAGTACGAGGGTATTATTGAGCAACTTAAAGACGTTGAATCGAATATCAATGGGTACAACAGACAGCTTAGAGAAATTGATAACGAACTGTTTTCTGATAGTTTTGAACAAGTGGTAAAAACGCAGTTAAACAAGTTTAATAAATTTTTTGCTTCTATTTCGGAAGGGTTGTACGGAGAGCAATATGCTGTTAAGTATGACATAATTACGAATAAAAAAGGGCAACGATTGTATAAGTTTAATTCCTTTAATACTAACTTGAGTTCGGGCAAGAAGCAGGGGGAGATCTCTTGTTTTGATATTGCCTATTGTCTTTTTGCCGACAGCGAAAATATTCCTTGTTTACACTTTTTGTTGAACGACAAAAAGGAACTGATGGATGATAAACAATTGGTGAAGATAGCAAACTTTGTTAATAGAAACAATATTCAGTTTGTCGCTTCTATTTTAAAGGATAAACTTCCCGATGAGATTAACAAGGATGAGTATATAGTTGTGAAGCTTTCTCAAAACGATAAGCTCTTCAAGATTGAAGGGTAATATATTTGATGTGTTTGAATTAAATTGCGATTTGAAATGACTACTCAACCTGAACAATTATTAGAAAATAACCTGGTGGCGCAGCTTAAGCTGATGGCGTACGACTATGTGCCTGTTAGCGACGAGAAGGAGCTGCTCAGTAACCTGAAAGTACAGCTGGAGAAGCATAACAAGGTTGTGTTTACGGAGCTGGAGTTCGACCGGGTGCTGAATATCCTTAGTAAGGGGTCGGTGTTCGATAAGGCGGTTACGCTTCGCGAGAAGCAGCATATTGTGAGGGATAATGGGGAGGATTTGTATTTCGATTTTATCAATCAGGATAACTGGTGCCAGAATTTGTTTCAGGTTACCAATCAGGTTACTATCGATGGGAAGTATAAAAACCGGTACGATGTTACGTTGCTTATAAACGGGTTGCCTTTGGTACAGATTGAGTTGAAACGGAGGGGGATCGAGCTGAAGGAGGCGTTTAACCAGACCAACCGTTACCAGCGGCATTCGTACGGGGCTTCACTGGCGTTGTTTCAGTTTATTCAGATTTTTGTGATCAGCAACGGGGTGAATACGAAGTATTATGCCAATAACAAGTTGCAGTCGTTTAAGCAGACTTTCTTTTGGAGCGATGGGAACAACAAGCTGATTACTCAGCTGGATAAGTTCGCTTTTTCGTTTCTGGATACGTGCCATGTGTCTAAGATGATTTGCAAGTATATTGTATTGAGTCAGACGTTTAAGATACTGATGGTGCTTAGGCCGTATCAGTATTTTGCGGTGGAGGCATTGATAGACCGGGTTAAGAATTCTACAAAGAACGGGTATATCTGGCATACCACAGGTTCTGGTAAAACGCTTACTTCTTTTAAGGCGAGCCAGATTTTGATGAATATGCCGGAGGTGAAGAAGGTGGTGTTTGTGGTGGATCGCAAGGATTTGGATTATCAGACTACCAAGGAGTTTAACAGTTTCAGTAAGGGGAGTATCGATGGTACGGATAATACGGATGCGTTGGTAAGGCAGTTTACCGACGATACAAAGCTGATTGTTACCACGATTCAGAAGCTGAATACGGCTATCAGCAAGAAGCGGCACGATTACCGGATGAAGTCGGTTAAGAGTGAGCGCATTGTGTTTATATTTGATGAGTGCCACCGGAGCCAGTTTGGCGATACGCACAAGCGGATTGAGAGTTACTTTGAGGATACGCAGTTCTTTGGTTTTACGGGCACACCTATTTTTGCAGATAATGCGGTAAAGAATGAGCATGGGAAGCGTACCACACGCGAGTTGTTTGGCGAGTGCCTGCATAAGTATGTGATTACGGATGCCATAAAGGACGAGAATGTGCTGAAGTTTTCGGTGGAGTATGTGGGCCGTTATCAGAACAAGGATGGAAGCAAGACGAATATTGATATTGAGGTGGAGGATATTGATCGGGACGAGCTGATGCGTTCGCCGGTTCGTCTTTCGAAGATTACGGATTATATTCTGGCCAATCACGACCGCAAGACGCACAGCCGGGAGTTTACGGCTATGTTTTGTGTGAGCAGTGTGGATGTGCTGATTAAATATTACGAGATTTTTAAGGCTAAGAAAATAGCGGGTGAGCATAGCCTGCGTATCGCAACAATATTTAGTTATGCGGCAAACGAGGACGATAAGGATGCAAATGGGTTCCTTCCCGAAGAGGTCTCGGTAGTGGAGGAGGCCAGGGCGTTGTATGGGTTGAATGTACACAGCCGGGAGAAGCTGGATGAGTTTATTGAGGATTACAACGGGATGTTTCAGACCAATTTCTCTACCCGCGACAGTTTGTCATTTTACAATTACTATAATGATATCTCCAAGCGTGTAAAGGCGCGGGAGATAGATATATTGCTGGTGGTTAATATGTTCCTGACAGGTTTCGACAGTAAGCCGCTCAATACGTTGTATGTGGACAAGAACCTGAAGTTCCACGGGTTAATTCAGGCGTATTCGCGTACCAACAGGGTGCTGAACGAGCAGAAGTCGCAGGGTAATATTGTGGTGTTCCGCAACCTGAAGCAGGCCACGGATGATGCCATTACGTTGTTTAGCAACAAGGATGCCCGGGATGTTATTCTGATGGAGCCTTACGAGGATTATGTAAAGAGGTTTAGCGAGGCGTTTGCGCATTTGCAGCAGGTTGCTCCCACGGTGGATAGTGTAAATGAGCTAAGGGATGAAGAGGAGGAGCTGGAGTTTATCAAGGCGTTCCGCGAGGTGATGCGTGTGAAGAATGTGCTGACTACCTTTTCTGATTTTAACTTTGAGGATCTGCCCATGGGTGAGCAGCTTTTTGATGATTACAAGAGTAAGTACCTGGATTTGTACGACAAAGTGAAGACGGACACGCAGAAGGAGAAGGTTTCCATTCTGGACGATGTGGATTTTGAGCTTGAACTGATTCACAAGGACGAAATAAATGTGGTGTACATCCTCAAACTTCTTGCCAACCTGAAGGATAATCCTGATAAGGAAAAACAAAAGAAGGAGATCATTAATCTTATTGCCGGTGAAGCCCGGTTACGTAGCAAACGGGAGCTTATTGAGAAGTTTATCCAGGAGAACCTGCCTGCCATTGAAGATTCCGACACCATCCCCGACGAGTTCGAACGCTTCTGGACTGCCGAACAATTACAGTCCTTCAACAAGCTTTGCGCCGAAGAAAATCTCTCTAACGAGAAGGTGGAAAAGATAATCTCAGATTATATATTCTCCCAACGCGAACCCCTTCGCACGGAAGTGCTGGCTCTTAGAAACGGCGAAATACCCAAGTTGATGGAGCGTAAAGCGGTAAGCGAACGCATCATGTCCAAAATAAAAACATTCTTCGAAACCTTTATCTCTGGTATGGGTGGGGAGTGAAAACCGATAATTGCAAATGATTAAATTAGTAGCTTTTGATTTGGATGGGACAATCGGTGATACGATACCCATGTGCATATCAGCTTTCAAAAAAGCTGTTGAGCCTTTTACTCAACATGAGTTGTCGAATGAAGAGATCATTCAGACTTTCGGATTGAATGAAGAAGGCATGATAAAACAGGTTATTAGGAATGATTGGGGAAAGGCATTGGATAACTTTTATGTGGTTTACGAAAAAATGCATGCAATGTGTCCACGACCTTTGGACGGTATAACAGAGCTGATAGCAGAGTTGAAAGAAAAATCAGTCTTCGTGGTTCTTGTAACCGGGAAAGGCGAAAAAAGCTGCGCAATAACTTTAAAGCAGTTCGGCATGGAAACATGCTTTGACCGAATTGATACCGGTTCTCCAGAGAAGAACAGAAAATCAGAAGCAATCAAAGATTTACTGGTTAGCTATAATTTGCAATCCGATGAAATGGTATATGTTGGCGATGCTGTTTCTGATATTACAGCTTGCCGTAAAGCTGGTGTAAGGTGTTTATCTGCCGCATGGATAGTTTCGCCCGAGACTGTCCCTCAATTAGAGGCTTATAATCAGAGTAATGTGTTTTTTTCGATTGAAGCGCTACGAGATTATCTTCTGAAAAGCTCTTATTCTATGTAAGGGCATTCGTCTAAACGTAACATATTATTGCAATCCGTTGTAGGAATTAAAAACATCATACAGTCAGCGATAGGGGGAGGATATTCCCTGTTGTGATTGCTTTTGATGTCATAATGTAATTATTATTTGCCAAAATCTTGTTTATTTCGAAGCGAACCCGTACTTTAGGGGGTCTTATTTTGCATCTCGGAAAAAGATAAATAACCTTATTTTAGTACATATATGAATAAACAAATAGTTGAATGCGTTCCCAATTTTAGCGAGGGACGTGATATGACTGTTATCAAACAGATTACCGATGAGATTGAGGGTGTAGCAGGTGTCAGACTTCTTGATGTGGATCCGGGTATTGCAACCAACCGTACCGTTGTTACTTTTGTGGGTGAGATTGAGGCTGTAGTGGAGGCTGCTTTCCGGTGTGTGGTGAAGGCTGCGCAGCTGATCGATATGCGGAAACATCACGGCGAACATCCTCGTATGGGTGCCACGGATGTGTGTCCGCTTATTCCTATCTCTGGTATCACGATGGAGGAGACTGCCGGATATGCCCGTAAACTTGCCAATAGAATTGCCCTGGAAGGGGGTGTGCCTACCTATTGCTATGAATATGCTGCTTTTCGTTCCGAACGTAAAAAGTTGGCTGTGTGCCGCGAAGGCGAATACGAAGGGTTGAAGCCTCGCTTCGGGGTTCCGGAACAGATGCCCGACTTTGGGGGCGAGGTGTGGACGGAGCGTGTGGCTGCAACTGGCTGTACGGCTGTGGGCGCAAGGGATTTTCTGATTGCTGTAAATTTCAATTTGAATACGACTTCTACCCGCCGGGCTAATGCGATTGCTTTCGATGTGCGCGAACGTGGAAGGGTGATGCGTGAAGGTGGTTCGCCTGTGGGGAAGATAATGAAAGATGCGAACGGTCAGGAGCTTTTTATTCCCGGTACTTTAAAAAGTACGGCGGCTATCGGGTGGTTCATTAAGGAATATGGAATTGCTCAGGTTTCCATGAATATTACCAACGTGGCTGTAACTCCTGTACACATTGCTTTCGAAGAGGTGGTGGCTAAAGCGGCCGACCGTGGTGTACGGGTAACGGGAACTGAGGTTGTGGGTCTGATTCCTAAATCGGTTCTGGTTGATGCGGGTAAGTATTTTCTGCGCAAACAGCAGCGGTCGGTGGGTATTTCGGAGAGGGAGATCATTAAGATTGCGATTAAATCGATGGGACTGGACGATTTGAAACCCTTTGATACGAAGAGCAAAGTGATTGAGTATTTGCTGGAGGATTGTACGGAGGAGAAGCTGGTGGATATGTCTGTTGCCGGCTTTGCGTTGGAGACTGCCAGTGAATCGGCTGCTCCTGGTGGTGGTTCGATTGCTGCTTATATGGGAACTTTGGGTGCTGCTTTGGGAACAATGGTGGCCAATTTATCTGCACACAAACCGGGTTGGGATGCGCGTTGGGAAGAGTTTTCCGATTATGCCGAACGCGGGCAGGCTTTGGTGAACGAGCTTACTTTTCTGGTGGACGAGGATACCCGTTCTTTCAATAGGGTGATGGAGGCTTTTGGGCTGCCAAAGAATACGGATGAAGAGAAGGTGGCACGTACGAAAGCGATTCAGGAGGCTACATTTTATGCTACGCAGATACCTTTTAGCGTGATGAAGGCTTCGATGGCTGTGTTTGATATTGTGGAACAGATGGCTAAAGAGGGAAATCCCAATTCTGTATCGGATGCCGGAGTGGGGGCATTGGCTGCCCGTTCGGCTGTGCTGGGGGCCTGGCTGAATGTGCGTATCAATGCGGCAGGTATTAAAAACAGAGCGTTGGTTGATCCGATACTGGAAGAGGCGGCTGCTATGGCTAAACTTGCCCGGGAGAGAGAAGATGCTATTCTTGAGATTGTTACCCGTAAAATATAATCTTGTTATGAAAGAGAGTAGTAAAGAGGAGTTTCGTTTATCGGTGTTGACTGGCATTCCGGATACGTTGCCTGTTGCTAAGCCTTATGAACCCGATGTTAACCATGCTCCCAAACGAAAGGATATTTTGACAGAGTGCGAAAAGGTGCTTGCCTTGAAGAATGCGCTTCGCTATTTTCCCAGTGAATTTCATTCGGTACTGGCTCCCGAATTTGCAGAGGAGCTGGCTGCCTATGGTCGTATATATATGTATCGGTTCCGTCCGGATTATAAAATTTGTGCCCGTCCGATTGAGGATTATCCTTATCAGTCTAAGCAGGCGGCTGCTATTATGCTGATGCTGACAAACAACCTGGATGATTCTGTGGCGCAGCATCCCCGCGAACTTATTGTTTACGGGGGCAATGGGGCTGCATTCCAGAATTGGGCGCAGTATCTGCTTACCATGAAGTACCTGGCTACGATGACGGACGAGCAGACGCTGGTGATGTATTCCGGTCACCCGATGGGTTTGTTTCCTTCTCATAAAGAGGCTCCGCGCGTGGTGGTTACCAATGGGATGGTGATTCCTAATTATTCATCCAAAGATCATTGGGAGAAGTTCAACGCGTTGGGCGTTTCTCAATATGGACAGATGACGGCTGGTTCGTTTATGTACATTGGTCCGCAGGGTATTGTGCATGGTACGACCATCACGGTGTTGAATGCCAAACGGATGCAGCGTGCAAAACATCCTTCGGATAAAGGGGTGTTGTTTGTCTCTTCGGGTTTGGGTGGCATGTCCGGCGCTCAGCCCAAAGCGGGTAATATTGCCGGAGTAGTTTCTGTAATTGCCGAGGTGAATCCCAAAGCGGTGGCTGTTCGTTATTCGCAAGGTTGGGTAGACGAGGTGTTTACGGATTTAGATAGCCTGATGCCGCGTATTCGCAAGGCGGTTGATACCAACGAAGTGGTGTCGCTTGCTTATCAGGGAAATGTGGTGGATTTATGGGAACGATTGGCTGCTGATGAGATGTATGTGGATCTTGGTTCCGACCAGACCTCGTTGCATAATCCCTGGGCGGGTGGTTATTATCCGGTTGGTATTGATTTTGAAATGGCGAATTGGTTGATGGCCGAAGAACCTGAGAAGTTTCAGGAGGAGGTTCGCAAGTCGTTGTGCCGTCAGGCTGCGGCTATAAACAGGCTTACAGCCGGTGGCATGTATTTCTTTGATTACGGCAATGCTTTTCTGTTGGAGGCTTCGCGGGCTGGGGCTGATGTAATGAAAGGGGATGCTACTTTCCGGTATCCTTCGTATGTGCAGGATATTATGGGTCCTCTCTTTTTTGATTATGGCTTTGGTCCTTTCCGCTGGGTTTGTACTTCGTGCGATCCGAAAGACCTGGCTACAAGCGATAGAATTGCTGCCGATGTGCTGGAAAGACTTATCCAAACGGCTCCTGCTGATATTCAGTCGCAGTTGGCGGATAATCTCCATTGGATAAATGAGGCGGGAAAGAACAAGTTGGTGGTAGGTTCGCAAGCGCGTATTCTTTATCTGGATGCTATGGGGCGCGTGGAGGTGGCCAAGGCGCTGAATGCGGCAATAGAACGGGGAGAGATTTCTGCTCCGGTTGTACTGGGCCGCGACCATCACGATGTGTCGGGAACAGATTCGCCTTTTCGGGAGACTTCCAATATATACGATGGCTCTTCGTTCACCGCTGATATGGCTGTGCAGAATGTGATTGGCGATTCTTTCCGTGGTGCTACATGGGTTTCCATTCACAATGGGGGTGGTGTAGGCTGGGGAGAGGTGATAAACGGTGGCTTCGGGATGATGATAGACGGTTCGGCTGATGCGGATCGTCGTTTGAGCTCCATGCTTCTGTGGGATGTGAACAATGGATTGGCCCGTCGTAGCTGGGCCCGCAATCAGGGTGCAATGGATGCTATTCGCAGAGAAATGGCACGCACGCCCGGAATGGTGATTACACTGCCTTATATAGCAGATGAGAATAGTATTAAAGCGGCATTAAAACAGATAGAATCATGACTAAGATACATAGAATAAGCACAGCGCATTTGTCGGTCGACAAGTTGCAGGATATTATAGAGAATGGGTATAAACTGGAACTATCAGACGAATCGAAAGCGCTGATTCTGAAGTGCCGCAATTATTTAGACAATAAGCTGAAAAATCAGGAAGAACCGATTTATGGTGTCTCTACAGGGTTTGGTTGCTTTTGCGATATCAGCGTTAACAGCGAACAGCTTTCTGTTCTTCAGCGTAACCTGGTGGTGTCGCATGCGTGTGGTACCGGCGACAGGGTGCCGAACGAGATTGTGAAGCTTATGCTTTTTCTTAAAATTCAGTCCCTTTCTTACGGGTATTCGGGTGTACAACTGGAGACTGTCCAACGTTTAGTGGATTTTTATAATAACGGTGTATTTCCGGTTGTTTATCAGCAGGGTTCATTGGGGGCTTCGGGCGACTTGGCTCCGCTTGCTCATATTTCGTTGCCGATACTGGGACTGGGAGAGGTTAATTATAAGGGACGGGATGTGCCTGCGCAGGTGGTGAACGAGAAGTTTGGCTGGGAGGCTATAACCTTGCAATCCAAAGAGGGATTGGCGTTGTTGAATGGTACGCAGTTTATGGCTGCTTATGGCTGCTGGTGCATCATGAATGCCAAAAGGTTATCTGATGCTGCTGATGTAACGGCTGCTATTTCGATTGATGCGTACGATGGCAGCATCGATCCTTTCCATCCTGCTGTTCACGCGATTCGTCCGCACAAAGGGCAGATTGAAACGGCTTGTCGTATCCGGGAACTGCTTGCCGGTAGCGAGATTATTTCGCGTAAGAAGGTGCATGTGCAGGATCCGTATTCGTTTCGTTGCGTGCCACAGGTTCACGGTGCGGCAAAAGATACACTTAACTATGTGGAGAATGTGTTTACCACAGAGATTAATTCGGCTACGGATAATCCGATGATTGTTCCCGACCAGGATTTGATTATCTCTGCAGGGAACTTCCATGGCGAGCCTTTGGCGCTTGCGTTGGACTTCCTTGCAATTGGTATGGCTGAGTTGGGTAGTATCTCTGCGCAGCGAATCTACCGGCTTATTGCCGGCAAACGGGATCTTCCTGTTTCGTTGGCGGGTAATCCGGGCTTGAATAGCGGATTTATGATTCCTCAATATACCGCGGCTTCCATTGTTAGTCAGAGTAAACAGTTGTGTACGCCGGCATCGGTCGATTCCATCGAATCGTCTAATGGGCAGGAGGACCATGTAAGCATGGGTGCCAATGCGGCTACGAAATGTTATAGGGTGGTGGAAAATACGGAACGTATCCTGGCCATAGAATTGTTTACGGCTACGCAGGCACTGGATTTTCGCCGACCGTTAAGGAGTTCGCCTATTTTGGAAATGATTGCTGCCGACTATCGTATGATTGTTCCTTTTATTGAGAACGATTGTGTGATGTATACTTATATGAGGGATAGTGTGGAGTTTCTGAGGAACGAAAAATTTTAAGGGAATGAGACTGCTAATCAAAAACTGTAAGGAACTCTGCCAGGTGGAGGATAGTCCCCGTGCCAGGGTGTGCGGGAAGGAGATGGCTTATTTGCCTTGTATCAAAGAGGCTTACTTGTTGATTGAGGATGAACGCATTGCTTCGTTCGGACCGATGGCTGCGCTATCGGCTGCGGATGCGAAAGCGGACGACGTGATTGATGCGGCGGGAAAGATGGTGATGCCTGCCTTTTGTGATTCACACACACATATTGTCTATGCCGGCAGTCGTGAACAGGAGTTTATTGATAAGATAAACGGTCTTTCGTATGAGGAAATTGCTCAGCGCGGTGGAGGTATACTTAATTCCGCTCAGCGTTTGCATGAAGCATCGGAAGATGAACTCTATGACGAGGCGCTTGTCAGAGTCAATGAGATGATTGGTATGGGAACGGGTGCTGCCGAGATAAAGAGCGGTTATGGATTAAATACCGAAGATGAACTCAAAATGCTGCGTGTTATCAAACGGCTTCGTGAAACCACCCCTCTCACTATCCGGGTTACCTTTTTAGGTGCTCATGCCGTGCCTGCTGCTTATAAAGGCAGGCAGACTGCTTATGTGGATTTGATTGTGAATGAAATGATACCGGCGGTTGCCCGTGAAGGTCTGGCTGAATTTGTTGACTGCTTTTGTGATAAAGGGTTCTTTACGTGCGAAGAGACGGAACGTATCCTGGAGGCAGGAGCCAACTATGGCATGCATCCAAAGATACATGCCAATGAGCTGGCTCTTTCCGGGGGTATCCAGATTGGTGTGAAGCACAACGCCCTTTCTGTAGATCATCTTGAGTTTACAGGCGAGGCAGAGATTGACGTGTTAAAAGGCAGCAGAACAATGCCGACCTTATTACCCGGAGCTGCTTTTTTTCTGGGAATGAGCTATCCGCCTGCCCGAAAGATGATAGACAGCGGACTACCTGTTGCCCTTGCATCCGATTACAATCCGGGTTCGTCGCCATCGGGTAACATGAAGTTTATCCTGTCTTTGGCAACAATCGTCATGAAGTTAACCCCCGAAGAGGCAATCAATGCAGCCACCATCAATGGGGCTTATGCCATGGGCATTAGTGATAGTCATGGTTCTATCTGTGTCGGTAAACGTGCAAATGTGATTATCACGAAAGAAATTCCGTCGCTCTACTTTTTGCCCTATGCGTATACGTCCGACTTGATAGATCGGGTGATATTGGGAGGGAAGGTGGTTTATCGGGGATAGTCTTCCGGGTATTTCTATCATACCCGGAAGATGTTGTTTTTATTTCTTTATTCTTAATGCACTTAATGCAGCTATTTTGACCTGCTTGTCGCCTGGCAGAGTAATGATGTGTTCTTTTTCATCCATATTTACAACCAGATAGACGTGTTCGCCTTTCAGGCTGAGCCACTCTGCAGCCAGCACAAGGGGGGTAGTTCCGTAGTTTGGAATTTCGCGCGTGGGGTTGTCTCCTTGGGGAGCTACCTCCCCAAGGTAACGTCCTCCCAGGAACAGATCTTGTTGTTTGTGCCGGAAACCGGCAAGGTCTTTCAGAAATTTAGCTTCTTTTGCTGTATTCTCTTTCATTAATGCACCCGGTTCTGCCCATCCTAGCTGGGATCCCCATAACAGGCTGCGCATAGTCATAAAATTCAATGAGCCGTCTGTTATGCACCCAGGAATGTAAGTGTATCCGCTGTAAATGCAACGGTCTGAATAAACCAGCGGGAACAACGGAACCATTTTTATGCCGTTGCCGTGTGGCGTGTTTACCAGCAACATCATATCGAATAGGTCTATATAGCATTCTGCATTTTCTTCGGTTGTAATAGCCTTGTCGTCTTTCATATTTGCACGCATTTCGTGAATGAGTGTACGATAGGCATTAGGCCACCAGTCACCGCCTCCGAGGGGGTGATCATGATTGCCAGCATAGCAAGGTTCACTGCTTGCCGCTCCAATCTGGTCGATATACACGCCATTAGTCCCGACTTCGGATAAGATACGGCTTACAACTTCTTTTTGAATGCCGCGCCAGATGGAAGAGGCCGGACACGTTACCGTATTCAATACTTTGGAGCTGTAAACTTCGGTATATAATGTTCCATCAGGTTTGCGGCAGGATGCCTCTTTGCCATTGCGTTCTTTATAGGATTCGGTGGCACAGTCCCATAAACGACCGTTGATATAGGGGGTAACAAAGCCGCCCAGCGACTGAGTTTCTTTTACCATTTTAGCAAAATCGGGTTGAGTAGGGAAGTACTCCGGGTATTTTGTATCGAAAGGATAATGATGCCAGTAATACCAGTGCAGGCCTGTACCTTTACCATAATATTTCATTGCCTGGCGGACTGCTTCCATGGTTTCGGCATTAGCCTTCATCGGACGCAGCCACATATCGGCGTTCTTTACCCATGTAGCAATTTTCCTTTCACCGATGGTTTTAGTCCCCCATTCTGTACGGAATGTAAATGGACGGTACCATCTTTCAACGGCATCCTGCCATCCTTTTTTGCTGAATCCCATAACCGTTGCCCATGGCAGACTGAACTTTTTGTCTTTTGTCCATGCATGGGAGGTGGTTACGTTCTGGCTGAATACAATTCTTTTCCCTTCACTTTTCATCTTGAATATCTTGCCGGATCCGCCCTGGTCATGTGCTGCAAAATAAACGGCTCCTTCTTTGCTGTGCATCAATACCAACTGCATGCAACCCGTACAAGAGGGGTAACGTGACTGAAACAATCCTTCGGAAGTAGTATTGTACTCCGTTCCATATCCGACAGAAAGAATGGCTTTGGCATCGTCAGGACGGTTTACTGCAATACGTGGAAATTCAGATTCTGTAATAACCCAGCCTTCTGGCATTTCCACTTCGATATGCCATTCGGGTAGTTCCGATTCGTCTCTTAAGGTTACAGACATGCTGACAGGGCAAGTGGGGCCTGCATCGATCACCATCTGCCAGGTGAATGCCACTGTACAAGCCTCTTTGTCTTTAAGAATTTCGCCACCCTTGTAATCGCCCCATTTGGGAAGCAGAGTGGGGTTTTCTCCGTTAGGCCCCTTATAGATCAGTTGCCATGGATACGTAGTGCTTCCATCGGCAGGGAGTATATTAAATCCGTCTATCCGTAACTCTTGGAATATAAAATCTTTTCCATCCGAAAAGATCAGTTCTACATTATTATTTTTTAGAATTATATTTCCATTCTCTTTCTTTGCAATAACAGCTGCCGATAAGGATTGAATACTAAACAAACAGCATGTAATGCCAATTATCCAAGGTGCGATTTTTTTCATGTGATAATTCTTAATAAATTTACTTAATCTGTTTTTGCAACATCATTAATAAATGAGATTTACATCCGTGACAAAATTACAATACAGGTGTCTTAACAGGCACTCGTATTTCGAATGATTATCCTCAAAATACGTCAGTTTTAATCAGGATATATTAATTTTTCATTTTTCTCCTTTGATTCTAATACACTCAAGCGCTTTCATTCGTAATTCTTTCCCGTCAGGCAATTGAATAGAATGTTCTTTATCATCCATATTTACCATTAATAGGGCTTTATTTCCTTTTGGCCCAATCCACATGGCTCCTCTTACGGCAGGGGAAGATCCCATATTGGGAACCTGTAACAGGGGATTATCGCCGCCAGGTATCACTTCCTGAATAAAACGTCCGCCATAAATCAGATCATGCTGCGAGCGTCTGAAACGTACCATTTCCCGTAGAAACTCAGCTTCTTTCGTAGCTTCGGGAGCCATAATCAGTTCCGGTTTGATCCAGCCCAATTGTGATCCCCAGAGCAATCCCATTACATTTTTCATACGGAAAGTCAGACTGTTTACCTTTTCGGTAGCCGGATAGTAAAGGAAACAGTTCACCATCATCCGGTCCGAATATACCAGAGGAAAGAGTGGAACTTGCTTCACGTTGTCTCCCTGTGGCGTATTTACCATAAGCATCAGATCAAACAAGTCCATATAACACTCTGCGTTTTCTTCCGTAATCAGAATATTATCCGGACGAAGGTTTTTACGGACCTTTTCCAGTAACGACCGGTAGGAGGCATGCCAGAATGAACCGCCACCCAAAGGATGGTTATGATTTTTTGCCCAACAGGGGAATCCCCAGCCCGCTCCAACCTGATCAATATATACCCCGTTACTACCCAATTCTGTTTGAACTCTGTCTGTCAGATCGAGGATAATCCGTTGCCAGATCTCCGAAGAGGGGCAAGTCACGGAATTTGGAACCATGGAGCCATATACTTCCGTATAGAGAGTTCCGTCTTCTTTGCGGCAGGAGGCGTCCTTTCCGTTTAACTGTTGATAGCTTTTGCTGGCCGGATCCCAAAGACGACCATTGGTATAAGGAATAACATGAGATCCTCTTTTCTGCACTTCTCTCATCATTGGAAGAAACTCTTCTCTAGGTGGAAAGTATTCGGGATAGGACACATCATATTCAATCTGATGCCAGCGATACCAGTGACAAGCAGCTTCCGGTCCAAAAAAGTCAAGGGCTTTCTTCAATGAAGTACGGGTAACTTCTGTAGTAAAATGAGGACGAAGCCACATATCCGCATTCAATACCCATTTGGGCAAATTACGTGATGCAAATGATTTACTGCCCCAGACTGTTTCAAAGGTGAAAGGTCTGTACCACTCCACGACAGCTTTTTCCCAACCGTCGGGATGTAATCCGACAGAGGTTTTCCACGGCAAACAAAATGTTCCACCCTGTGCCGGTGTCCAGGCTTCGGATGTTACAATTTCGGAAGAGAGCACTGCTAATGGACCTGCCCCTTTAGCCCTGAACGTTTTTATAGAAGCCCCCTTGTCGTGTGTGGCAAAATACAATGTGTTCAGGCCGTTATGCATACACATTAACTGCATGACTCCGGAATGAGACGGATATTGGGCTGCATAATTATCTAAAGATGACAGGTCATATTCCACGCCCCATCCTTCAGGCATAATAATCTTTGAAGTTTCTGGTCTTTTTATATACAATCTGGGGAAATCAACCCTGGAAACAATCCACCCTGCCGGCAGATCCGTTTCGATCTCCCATTGGGAAAGTTTTGAATTGTTTTCCAGACTGACAAGAACACGAACGGGATAATATATATCTTTGGAAAGACGCATTTTCCATTTAAAAACCAAAGATGCCCTTTCTTTATCATTTTCTTTAATCTCTACCCCTTCATAAACTCCGTTGGAAGGATCTAAAAGAGGATTTATTCCATTGGGTCCTTTCAGCGTTATCTGCCAGAGAAAACCTGGCATTCCACCTTCCGGCAGCCACGATGTCCTCTTATCAGACATTTCCAACACTTTAAATTGGTTCCCATCCGAAAAAGACAGATGCATAACCCCGTTATCCAGAACGATCTTCCCCTCTTCTTTTTTTAGTAACGTTTCTTCGGACGCACAGACACGGAACGGCAAACTTCCTGACAGTAGGAAAGACAAAAGCAGAAAAAGCAAACAATCCAATTTTTTCATTAGTATCTTGATTTATCAATTGCTCTTTTTAATTCAGCCCATAAATCGTACTGAATAACCTGTACGATGTCAAAAACCATAAGACCTTCAGAATTCTTTAGGCAAAGATAGGCAGCATCTTCGATCTTTTTCCAATTATTTGCATATATACTCCCATATATTTTACAATCGCCGTAAAGCAAATGTTTGCCTCTTGCTAATCCATATTCTATGGATTCCGGATCATACTTGCTGCAGGCCCAATTCTGACCATTCGCATATAAAGCGCCATACCCGGATGCAGCCCAATATTCAAGTTGTACATTGGGTTTTATTGATTTGATTTCTTCCTTGGCTTTCTTAACAAAATCATGAATTACTTTAGATCTGAATTCAAACTATTTTCTGGCATGCTTCCCATCATGCCGGGTGTCGCCATCGGGTAACATGAAGTTTATCCTGTCTTTGGCAACAATCGTCATGAAGTTAACCCCCGAAGAGGCAATCAATGCAGCCACCATGACTATCACTAATGCCCATGGCATTAGTGATAGTCATGGTTCTATCTGTGTCGGTAAACGTGCAAATGTGATTATCACGAAAGAAATTCCGTCGCTCTACTTTTTGCCCTATGCATATACGTCCGACTTGATAGATCGGGTGATTCTTGGCGGCAAAGTGATGTAACCTATTCTACTCCCCATGTTGTATTTGGCTCCGGACCCATTTCGAGAACGAGCGTGCCGCCTTTAAGTAGCTCCGCTGCCGGGAAATGGAACGTGTGAAGTGCTTTGCCGTTTAGGCTGGCACTTTGTACGTATATGTTTTTGCGGGAGGTGTTTTTGGCTTCGATGATGAAGCTTTTACCTCTGCCGAATTGGTTACCCAGGTTGATCTCTGCTTTTTCGTACAGTGGACTGGCTATTTCGTAGATTGGATGGGTGCGGCAACCTCCGTCGGTCTGGAACAATCCCAGGGAGGCCATAACGAGCCAGGCGCTCATTTGTCCTTGATCTTCATCTCCGAGATAGGCATTGGCTTGCGCGGTTCCATAGTAGCGCTCGATAATGGAGCGACTCCATTTCTGGGTGAGCCAGGGTTTGCCTGCCCAGTTAAACAAGAAGGCAAAATGCATGGATTGCTGGTTGCCTTGTACCACCGGGTAATCCCAGTATTGGTCGTTAGGGGCATTGTACCTCCAGGGTTCGCTGGCCTCGAAGCCCCATTGCAGACGCTGAATGAAGCGGTCTTTTCCAATGGCTTTGGCAAGTGCAGGCACATCTTGTGGCACGAAGTAAGTGAGCTGCCAGGAATTTCCTTCTACGTATTGTTCGTTGGCTCCGGAATGAAACGGATCAAAGTCAGCTACCCAGCTGCCATCGCTGTTTCGTAACTGTGCATAGCCGGTTTCAGGATTAATCGCATTGAGCCACCAGGTACCCCGGTCGGCAAATGTTTTATAATCTGCTTCGAGACCCAACGATTTGGCGAACTGAGCAACTGTCCAGTCGTCGAACGAATATTCCAGCGTATTGGAGAAACGGCCCAGATCGGCAGGTACATACTTATGTTTGAGGTAGGGGACAAGGTCGCGGTTACCTGCATAGCCTCCGCATACCTTCTGACTAGGTGTTGTCTGCATTTTCTTAACGGCTTCGAAGGCTTTTGAGGCATTGAAGTCACGGATACCCATTTGATAGGCTCCTACGATGAGGGGTATTTCGTGTTCGGCAACCATCACCGGAATGTATTCCATTCCCGCCGGACCTTTGGCAAGCCATCCGTTTGCATCGTACATGGCAAGCTGCGATTTTACCCAGCGGTTGCTCCATTCGGGCGTAACGAGATTCCAGAATTGGTTGAGGTTCCAGAATGTATTCCAGAAGGCATCGCAACCCAAAGCAACATCATCCGGATTCGTGAAACGACGTACCTGCTCGTCGGCCGATATCCATTCGCCGTTTACATCACTCCATGTATTCCGACTGCAAAGCGCGCGGTACATATTGGTATAAAAACGAACTTTCTCCAACCGGTTGGAGGTAGTTATATTGACACGCCCAAGCAGTTCGTTCCATACATTTAGCTGATTGGACCGAACAGACTGAAAGTCCCATCCAAAGGGTTTGCTTATTTCCGTTTCAAGGTTCAGCGCCGCATTTGCAACACTAACCAGGGATATGCCCGATCTGGCCTGTACAACGCCCGATTGATGGGTGTCGAATTGCAGCCATACGCCACCCTCCTTGCTGTTTTTTGCAGCTATGTGATCGGATACCTGAAGCTTGTCGTCTATCCAGCCTCCCATGGATTGGATGGGC
This sequence comes from uncultured Macellibacteroides sp., assembly GCF_963667135.1. Lineage (NCBI taxonomy): Bacteria > Pseudomonadati > Bacteroidota > Bacteroidia > Bacteroidales > Porphyromonadaceae > Macellibacteroides > uncultured Macellibacteroides sp. The sequence continues at coordinate 3,207,769 of NZ_OY762974.1, forward strand.
TGATCAAACTCGATAACGAAATGGAGGGTGTATTCCTGATCGGCATCGTGACTCCATACGTTTTTGGATAGCTGGTGACTGTATCCTTCGATGCGGGTATCGCTTACTTTGCGGATATCCATATCCTGAAGCAGGTAATCGTATTCGGTGGGAATGTGGAGGTCTACCACTATGCGCGAACTGTCGCGGTCTTTCGGAAAGGTATAGCGTTGAAACCCACAATGAGTAGTCGCCGTTAGTTCGGCCAGTATATCGTAGTCTGTAAGCTTTACCTTATAATAGCCCAGTGGAGCTTCCTCGGTCGATTTGTCAATACGGGAACGATACCCGGAGTCCGGATGCATCTCGTCGCCCATCACGGTTTGCAGTTTCCCGTTGGTAGGCAACATTCCCAATCCTCCCATGGTCCATTCGTGAATATGGCTGAAGCAGCCTACACTTTCAAAAGTGGGCTGATAGCCTGCCTGCCAACCATCGTTCTGGTTATCCGGACTAAGCTTTACCATCCCGAAAGGCATCCACGGTCCCGGAGCAATCATCCATCGGGAATGGGCTGTACCCATGCGGGTATCCACATAGCCTGCCGGTGATTGTGCAGGCTGAGGAGATCTTTTTACCTTCCCTTTTTGCATAACCTTCCCATTACTGTAAATAAGATACTGACTGGTTTTGGGTGATGTTACCGCAGGCATGGGAGCTTCAAACTGATAACGGGCCGTGTCGGCTTTGGCGGAATAGATTTCCTTTCCATCCAGCTGCACAGAAAGAACCGGTGAACCTTCAAGATGTTCTACGTCGACCAACAGTGGCTGATACTTTTTATTGTTATTGCTTATCTCGTAACCTGCTGGTTGTACGCCACGGACAAAGAGCTGTCCGGGAGTAACCAGGGTTGTTCCCAGGGGAGCTTCGAGGCGAATGTTATCGAATAAAATCCACGATCCCTCCAATACCGAAAGAGTGATACAATTGCCACCTTCGCGGATTGTACTGTTTTGTATGGGTATGACTAGTGTCTGGTGGTTTGCCCCAGTTAGTTTGCCAACAATGGAGGAGTCGTTTCCTCCGGCTGCCAGCTGAAACTTTTCAGCCTTGTCGTTGATGCTTACCTTCAACAACGGGGGCTTCTTTACTGCATTGTCTGCTACTTCGATGATCAGTTTCCATATCCCTTTAGCGGGAAGTTTCTCGATCCCGAACAGCAGGTTCGTTTCGTGCGTACGCCATCCGGCAGTCGACCAGGTACCGCCCCATTCGTCGGCCGGTCCCGGAATCACGTAGGGGAACGATTCGTTGGGATTGCTTTTGCCGATGAGGAAGTATTTATCTTCGAAACCAAAATCGTTTGCCAGGAATTGTTTGTAGTTATTTGGTCCTAATGCCAGTTCGGCAGTGGATTTATCAGGCTTGCCAATGCTCCATAGTGTATGTTTGCTATCCGCAGATTTACCAAAAACGCTGGTTAGCGCACCAAGTAAGAAGGCAGTAAGAAGAACTTTTTTCATAATTATATAATTTGAGGCAAAGGAAGCTGACTTTGAGCAACGAAACAAGTAACTTTATTCCGATTGGGTTGGACTATGTTCTGATTCTTTCTTTCGGTATGCCGAGGGCGAGATGCCCATTACTTTGGTAAATATCCGCGAGAAGTAAGCAGGTTCCTCAAATCCCAGTAAAATAGCTATTTCATTTAGTTTAAGATTGGTAAGTTCAATATATTGACAGGCCTTTTGAATTTTCAAATGGATAAAGAAGCTGATGGGAGAGGCTCCTGTCTCTTTTTGAAACAACATGGAAAAGTGAGAAGGAGAATATTTAAAATAGGCGGCCAGTTGTTCCAATGTAAGGTTATTCTCAATATTTTCTTGCATAAAATGCACGACCCTCGATGAAAAAGGATATTCCTTGTGACTAGGTATTTTATAGTGCCGATACTGCTCCAACCATAAAAAAGAGCCTAAAAACATATAGAGGCACATCGACGAATAGATCATGTATTCTTTAATATATCCCATGGAAAAACAACTGTATATTTCTTCAAACAACTGCGTTCTGTCCTGTAGTCTGGAATGATCTCCGGGTAGTATAGAAGCCGGCGCCGGTTGAGACGGGAAAAAGCTATTGCTAATCTTGCCACGGAAGTGCAGCCAGTAGATAGTCCATGGATTGTTTTCGTCTGCACCAAAAGAGTACGGTTGGTTGGCCGGGATAATAATATACTGATTCTTCTCAATTGGATACTCTATCCCCCGGATGCGATACCATCCTTTGCCATCCACACAGTAAATAAGCATGCCGTAATTGCATCCTTGATCCTTTTGTACAAAATGATACTTTACCTTAGGGAAGAATCCGATCTTTCGTACATATAAATTTCCAATAAGCGGATCGAGGCTGTATCTTGTAAGCAGCTCTTCCGGCAGGGATACAGAACGTTCTCCTTTAAATCCTTCTTTTATCTTTATCATGGTTGTATCGTAAGATTGTATAAGTAAATCGGAACAAATGTACTTCCATGTGTTGTAATAACGAAATACCTTTGCAATAAAAATAAAGAAAGATATAAAATGAGAAAAAGCAACTATGATAAATACCCTGCAACCGTTGTAAATGGTACGCTTTGGAAAGGATGGGATGAAATAAGGCTTCGGCTGGAAATGGCCTGTGGTATTTCCAAAGATAGAAAACGTCATGTTTTGGTTGTGGAGTGTTATCAGGGTATACATCACGCTGAATTGCTTGAACAGTTCAGGATGATGGCCCCGGACACCCTGGTGGATACTTCTTCGCTCTTTAAACCGGAGGCTGCCATAAAATCCATGACTTATCCGTACCTGACCGACGATCGTTTGTTTGGCAAACGTGCGTCGTTTTCGTATGCCGATTACCTGGACGAGGATAAGGTATCTTCTTTCCTCAAACGCATTGAAACCTTGTCGGGTCTTGTTATCGTTTATGGACATGGAGCAGCCGAAGTGGTTCCGGAACCGGATACGCTTATTTATGCCGATATGGCCCGTTGGGAGATTCAGCAACGTTTCCGGCGGAATGAGATTGATGGTTTGGGTGTTAGTAACCGTAGGGAGGCCCCATCGTTGCATTATAAGCGCGGGTACTTTATCGATTGGAACGTATGCGACAATCTAAAAAAGAGATTGTTTTCCAAAGTGGATTACTGGCTCGATACACATAAGGCTGGTGAGCCGCGGATGATCGACAGCTCTACCTGGAAACAGGGATTGGAACAGACTGTACGCACTCCCTTTAGAGTGGTTCCGTTTTTTGATCCGGCTCCCTGGGGTGGCCAGTGGATGAAGGAGGTATGCGATTTAGATAAAGAGAAGGATAATTACGGTTGGTGTTTTGACTGTGTGCCCGAAGAGAATAGTCTCTACTTTCAGGTAGCTGGCAAACGCTTTGAAATGCCGGCTAATAACTTGGTATTCTATAAAACCCGCGAACTGTTAGGTGGACCTGTAGAGGCTCGTTTCGGACAGGATTTTCCTATTCGTTTCGACTTTCTGGATACTATGGGAGGCGGACATCTGAGTCTTCAGGTGCATCCTACTACCCAGTATATACGCGATACGTTTGGCATGTACTATACGCAGGACGAAAGCTATTACCTGCTTGATGCCGGTGAAGGTGCTACCGTATATTTAGGGTTGAAGACGGGTGTGAACCCGGATGAAATGGTTGATGCCTTAAACGAAGCACAGAAATCGGGTTGCTCTTTTGATGCGGATAAGTATATTAACCAGTGGCCTGCTAAAAAGCATGACCATTACCTGATACCGGGAGGAACGATTCATTGTTCCGGTTCGGAAGCTATGGTGTTGGAAATTAGTGCAACTCCGAGTATCTTTACCTTCAAACTCTGGGATTGGGACCGCTTAGGGCTGGATGGTTTGCCTCGTCCGATTAATATTGGTCATGGGTCGAAGGTGATTCAGTGGGAACGTCAGACCGACTTTGTAAGGAAGCATCTTATAAATCAAGTTGAACGTATTGCCGAAGGCGATGGTTGGAAAGAGGAGCGTACTGGTTTGCATGAAAACGAATTCATAGAAACCCGTCGTCATTGGTTTACGGGCACGGTTTCTCATCATACCGGAGGTGGAGTAAATGTGTTGAATGTGATTGAAGGCGACGAACTGCTGGTTGAAAGTGAGACGGATGCTTTTGTTCCTTTTGTTGTGCATTATGCGGAAACCTTTATCATTCCCGCATGCGTAGGTAGTTATACCATCCGTCCTTATGGAGTATCCGAAGGAAAAACATGTGGAACCATTAAGGCATATGTCCGTTTCAGAGAATAGAATTAAACAAGCGTAAACCATGTATACAACTGACAATCGCATAGTAATGACTTTGGACGCAGGAGGAACCAACCTGGTATTCTCTGCCATCCGAGGAGGAAAGGAAATCGTTTCACCGGTAACACTTTCGGCTGCTTCAAACAGCCTGGATGTCTGTCTGAATCATATAACCGAAGGCTTTAACGCCATCCGGACAGTTTTACCTGAAGCTCCCGTAGCCATTAGTTTTGCCTTTCCGGGTCCGGCAGATTATGCAGCAGGCATTATCGGCGATCTGCCAAACTTCCCCTCTTTCAGAGGTGGTGTGGCTTTAGGTCCTTATCTGCAAGACACTTTTGGAATACCGGTTTTTATAAACAACGACGGGAATCTGTTTGCCTATGGTGAAGCTCTTTCGGGTGCTTTACCAGAACTAAATCGGAAGCTGGAAGCCGCCGGAAGCATCAGGCGCTATAAAAACTTGCTTGGTGTAACCCTGGGAACTGGATTCGGAGCTGGAGTGGTACTTGATGGTAACTTACTTTTGGGAGATAACGGAGCCGGTGGAGATGTTTGGTGCTTAAGAAATAAGAAATATCCGCAATATATCGCCGAAGAGAGTGTGAGTATCCGGGCAGTAAAGCGGGTATATGCTGCGCATTCGGGTGATACATCGGCCCTTACTCCGAAAGATATATTCGACATAGCAGAAGGTCTGCGGCAAGGTAACCGCGATGCTGCTATCCGTTCATTTGCCGAGCTTGGGGAAATGGCTGGAGATGCGATCGCATCTGCCATTACTCTTATCGATGGTGTTGTTGTTATTGGCGGAGGATTGGCTGGGGCATCCAAATACATTCTTCCTTCTTTACTGGCTGAGTTAAACAGTTCGCTGGGGATGATGGATGGAAGCCTGTTTAACAGGTTGCAGATGAAAGCTTTTAATCTGGAAGATGAGGATCAGTTTACTGCCTTTGCCAAAGGGGAAGCTGTGAAAGTAGCCATCCCCGGAACGGATCGCCTTATAGATTACGACCCCTTTAAACGTTTTGGTGTAATGGTGAGCAAGCAGGGAACGAGTCGTTCTGTTGCTATGGGAGCCTATGTTTATGCCTTAAATCATTTATAACAAACAGCAGAACCGTTTGTATTCAATATAAAAACAGATTATAAAATGAAAAGCAACTATCTCTATATTTCTATTGTTTTGCTCTTTTTCGTTTGCTTTACTTCGGGTATTTATGCCAATGGTAAAAAGAATCAGGATTCACTGGTGCGCTATGTGGAACCTCGTATTGGAACGGCTCATTGCCGTTGGTTTCACTTTACTCCCGGGGCATTGCCTTTTGGAATGGCAAAGCCGGCGCCTTCAACCAACGGTCATCTTGGTAACCAATCGGGATGGGAGGCTACTGGGTACGATTACCGTGATAATTCCATTGAAGGGTTTCCTTGCCTGCACGAGTTTCAGGTGGGTGGTATCGTCTTGATGCCAGCAGTAGGAGAGCTGGTTACGATTCCAGGTCCGGTTGATATGAATGGACCAGGCTATCGTTCACGCTTTGACCGGAAGGACGAAGTGGCAACGGCGGGTTATTATTCTGTAATCTTACAGGATTACGGCGTGAAAGCAGAGCTTACCGCTACGCCCCGTGTGGCTTTTCAAAGGTATACCTTTCCTGCAAGCAAGGAAAGCCGTATCTTATTCGATATCGGTAACAGGCAGGGCGAGAGTGGTGCCGTACAAGATGCCGAGGTTACGCTTACACCTGACGGCAAGGTAGAAGGATGGGTAAGGACTTTACCCGAATATGTGAAGAAATACCAGCCGGATGCATCGGTTACCATGTATTTTTCGGCTGTTTTGGATAAGAAACCGGAAAGCTATGGTACTTTTTCCGGCAAAACAACTCAGCCAGGAAATACGCATGTTACCGGAACAGGAGCGGGTATTTATCTTACCTTCCAGACATCTCAGCAAGAAGCTGTCACAGCTAAAGTGGGCCTTTCGTATACATCTGTTGCCAATGCACGACTGAATCTGAAGGAAGAGGCTGCTTCGCTTACCTTTGATAAGGCAAAGTCGGCTGCCATGAAAGAGTGGGAGAGTTACCTGGGTAGAATAAAAGTGGAAACTCCGGTAAAAGAAGATAAAGTAAAGTTTTATACGGGTCTTTATCATGCTTTGCTGGGACGGGGACTGGCAAGCGATGTGAATGGAGCTTATCCCCGTAACGATGGTTCGGTTGGACAAATTCCTTTGAAAAATGGAAAACCCAAACATAACTTTTATAATACTGATGCGGCATGGGGAGCTCAGTGGAATCTTTCGCAAGTGTGGGCATTGGCTTATCCCGAGTATTATTCGGATTACATAAGCAGTCACCTGCTTGTCTACAAGGATGCCGGATGGCTGGCGGATGGCATTGCCTGCAGCAGGTATGTTTCCGGTGTGGGAACCAACTTGCTTAGTGCAATTCTTGCCGGAGCTTATCAGTGCGGCATCCGTGATTTTGATGTGAATATGGCCTACGAAGCCTCTCTGAAAAATGAACTGGATGGAAACAACCGTCCGCTTGGTGCAGGGAAAATGGATACTCGTAGCTTTGTGGAACTGGGCTATGTCCCGCATATGGACAAGGGTGATGGTCCCGACGAAGTTTTCCTTTTTTCGGCATCGCATACTCTTGAGTATTCCTACAGTGCCTGGGCTGTGGCTCAATGGGCGAAGCAGTTGGGTAAAATGGATGATTATGCTAAGTTGATGAACTTATCGAAAGGATGGGAACGTATCTACGATCCTTCCATCAATTTTGTGCGACCAAAAAAACAAAACGGTCAGTTTATTGAAGACTTTGATCCACTAAAGGTGTGGCGTGGTTTCCAGGAAGGAAATGCCTGGCAATATACATTCTATGTACCCCACAATGTGCCTGAATTGGTAACCAAAGTAGGAGCCGATGTATTTAATCAGCGCTTGGACAGCATTTTTACTGTTTCCCAAAAACTTATCTTCAGCGGAGGAAAAGAAGTAGGAGCTTTTGCAGGTCTGCAAACGTTATATAATCAGGGAAACCAACCTTGCTTACATATTTCCTGGCTGTTTAATGAGTCGGGCCGTCCTTCGCTTACCCAAAAGTGGGTAAGGGCTATTCTGGATGAGTTTTATGGAGTGGACGGAATTCATGGGTACGGATACGGACAGGATGAAGATCAGGGACAACTTGGTGCATGGTATGTTATCTCATCCTTAGGCCTTTTTGATGTGAAAGGTCTAACAGACGTTAATCCGTCTTTTGCTTTGGGAAGTACGCTGTTCGATAAGGTTACGATTCAGTTGAATAATCGTTATTACAAGGGTCGTGAGTTTGTGATTGAGGCTAAAAACAACAACAAACGCAATACGTATGTTAAACAGTTCCGCTTAAACGGTAAACCGTTGCAGGGTGTTCATATTCCATTTAAAACCATTGTCTCTGGTGGTCGTCTTGATGTTGAAATGAATAACATCCCAACCGATACCTACTAAACAACCGATACCTGCTAAATTTCACAAGAAATGACTTATTTCTTTTCTAATATCATATTAGAAAGGAAGTAAGTCATTTTTATAACTTGGCTTTATTGATTATTTCCCTAGTTTTGCCTATCTTTACATATGTTGATCTAATTTCTGCTATGATATGAAAAAAATACTATGGATTATGGTGCTGGCTGTTCTTTCTAACCTTACGCTGATGGCATACGATTGGAAAGGTAAATGGATTAGCACTGAACGAAGCCAAAGTCAGACGAACGAATGGCTGGCTTATCGCAAAACAGTTGAAATAAAGGATGTTCCAAACTCCTTTCTTGCACGTATAGCAGCCGACAGTAAGTATTGGCTCTGGATAAACGACCAGCTGGTTGTTTTTGAAGGAGGACTCAAACGTGGCCCCGAACCTAATGCGACTTATTTTGATGTGGTAGATATTGCCAAATGGCTGAAGCCTGGCGAAAATACCATCGCTATTCTGGTATGGCACTTTGGAAAGAATGGATTTAGTCATGCTAGCAGCGGACGGGCCGGCCTTTTATTTGATGCGCAGTCGGAATCCTTGTCACTCGTGAGCGACCGTTCATGGCGTTGCACTTTGTATTCGGCTTACGAAAATACTACGGCTCCTCATCCTAATTTTCGCTTGCCGGAGAGCAACATTCGTTTTGATGCCCAAAAAGAGATAAAAGACTGGAATCTTACTTCTTTCACGGGATCTTTTTCTGAAGCGATTGAACTGACCAAAGCGGAAGGATACCCCTTCGGGAAGTTGGTGGAACGTCCTATTCCTTTATGGAAAAACAGTGGACTTAAGGCCTATAAATCGGTCGTTTATTCCGAAAAGGGAGATACCGTGTACTGTACGTTGCCTTACAACTGCCATGCTACTCCTTTTTTGAATGTGGAAGCCGAACCAGGGAAAACTATCCAACTAATAACCGACAATTATGTAGGTGGAGGCGATACGAATGTACGCGCCGAATATGTTACCAAAAATGGTGTGCAGACTTACGAGAGTTTGGGTTGGATGAATGGTAACCAGATAATCTATGTGATTCCCAAAGGTGTGAAAGTACTGGATGTTAAGTACCGTGAGACGGGATACGATGCCGAATTTAGAGGCAAGTTTTCCTGTAATGATCCCTTTTTTAATGAACTTTGGAAACGTTCGGCCCGTACACTGTATGTTACCATGCGTGATACTTATATGGATTGTCCTGACAGAGAGCGTGCGCAGTGGTGGGGCGATGAGGTGAATGAATTGGGCGAAGTATTCTACGTGCTTGATGCCCGCGGACATAAGCTGGCTTTGAAAGGAATTTATGAGCTGATGAATTGGCAACGTGAAGACGGTGTTCTCTTTGCACCGGTTCCTTCGGCAAATTGGGGACGCGAACTTCCTTTGCAAATGCTTGCTTCTGTTGGATATTACGGTTTTTATACTCATTATTTCTTTAGTGGCGACAGCTCTTTTGTGGCACCTGTTTACGACAGATTGCATCGCTACTTGCATGAAGTGTGGCAACCCGAACAAAATGGTTTGGTTCCTGAAAGGGCAGGCGACTGGAGCTGGGGTGACTGGGGCGAAAATATAGATATGGGTGTACTAACCAATTCTTGGTATTACCTGGCATTGAAGGCCGAGAAATCTTTTGCAGGTATGCTTGGAAAAACAGCCGATGTTGAGCATATTGATGCCATGATGAAATCGTTTCAATCTTGTTTTAATACGAAATACTGGACAGGAACATGCTACCGTTCGCCGGGATATAATGGAGAAACAGACGATCGGGCTCAAGCGCTTGCTGTAGTTTCTGGTCTTGCCTCGGCCGAAAAGTATCCAGCCTTGCTTCAGGTATTTAAAAAAGAATACCACGCTAGTCCGTATATGGAGAAATATGTGCTGGAAGCACTTTTTAAAATGGGAGAACCCTCTTTTGCTTTACAGCGAATAAAAAGCAGATACGGTAAAATGGTGGGATATAAGGAATATACCACATTGTTTGAAGGATGGGGAGCTGGAGTGGATGGCTTTGGCGGAGGTACCATAAACCATGCCTGGAGCGGCGGACCACTTACAATCTTGAGTCAGAAGTTGTGCGGCATAGAACCTACTTCTCCTGCCTTTAAAACATTCAGGGTTGCACCTCAGATGGGAACACTTACTGATGCTTCCGCTACGGTTCCGAGTATTTACGGAGACATCAAAGTCGCAATTAGTCAGAAGGGTAAAGCAATGTCCATTCATGTAGATGTGCCCGATGGTACAACTGCCGAGGTTGTATTTCCCAACGGCAAAAAGGTGAAGTTAGCGCCAGGAACTCATTTGCTTAAAGGACATACAAGATAGGGAAGGGTTCAACCAAGCCTATGCTACTATAAAAATACCCCGATCCGAAATACGTTTATCCGAAAGGATAAAACAACCTGTTTTCGGGTCGGGTTTTGTTTTTTACTTCTCAATTTTTATATAAGTGTACCAGTAAATACCCCCCACAAAGAAAGCTCCTCCCACGATGTTTCCAAGAGCAGAGGGAATAAGGTTGTTAAACACAAACGAAGCCCAGGTTACAGGTGCTCCTTCGAAAATACCCATTGGAATGTAAAACATATTGGCAATGCTGTGTTCGTATCCAAGTACCACAAATGCCATAACCGGCCACCACAAACCGGCAATCTTACCCGAAGTAGACTGTGCCGAAAGTCCCAGCCATACAGCAAGGCACACCAGCCAGTTAGCTCCGATACCTTTCAAAAATATTACATGCCAAGGCTGAGTTGTTTTATACACAGCCGTATGAATAATGGAACTCTGCCACGGATCGTGACTCAATATTCCGGTTATGTGTACCAACAGGTAGGCAAAGAAAATGGTACCTATAAAGTTGCTTCCAAACACCAGTGCCCAGTTTTTTAGTACGGTATGCCATTTTATTTTACCGTTCATAAAGCCCGGAATCAACATGGCATTGTTGCCTGTAAAGAGTTCTGCACCGGCAATTATTACCAACATAAGTCCAACAGGGAAGGCAAGCCCGGCCAAAAGCTTTTGAAATACCGGATTCTGTTCACTGATAGTCGGAAAACCGCTGCTTACATATACAGCGAGTGTCGCCCCCATGGCAATGTAGGCTCCTGCCAACATCCCCAGTGTAAAGGTCTTTTTCCAATTGTAATTTGCTTTGTCAATTCCTGTTCTTTCTGCAATTACAGGAAGTTCTTTAGGTGTGTATATGCTCATCTAAATACTATTTGGGGCGCAAAAGTACAAAATAGTATTTATATTTGCACTGCATTTATAAAAAGGAAGAGGAATGGCTAAGAAGAAAAGAAAAGCACCCGTACGAAAAAAAGGTAAAACCAATGCATCGGTTCTGACATTCATAAAGCAGATATTTGTTACTGCATGTGTTGTTATTGTCTGTTTCATAGGAATATGGAGTCTTTATAATTACATTAACCCGTTTGATGTTCAACCGGACGAAAAAGAGTCGGTCGAGCATTACCCCGGACAAGAAGAATTTCCTGAATCGGAGATTCCAGATTCGGTAACTGTGACTCCCGAAGAAGAAAAGAGCTCTTTAAAAGAACCTGAAACTGTTGCTTTCGAGGTTCCTGATGGAGTGGAAATGTCCCGACTCGAAAACGGCCAGCCGGAAGAAATAGTTCGTCATGAAGGCTATACGCTTTCCTATAACCCAACCTATAAGATCGCAAACTGGGTTGCTTACAAACTAACATCAGGCGAAGCCAGAAGTACAAAGAATGGTCGGACCGACAAATTTTTACGCGATCCCCAGGTAAGTGTTTCTGCCGAAAATGACGATTATACACGCTCTGGATACGACAGGGGACATATGGCCCCGGCCGGAGATATGAAGTGGTCTGCTAAAGCAATCCGCGAGTCTTTTTATCTGAGCAATATATGTCCGCAGAAACCTGGTTTAAACCGAGGTGTATGGAAGGATTTGGAGGAGAAATGCCGTTTGTGGGCTAAAGAAAAGAAATCGGTATGGATTGTAACAGGTCCGGTTATTAATACAGAACTTAAACGATTAGGGAAAAATAGGGTGGGAATTCCCAGACAATTTTATAAGGTTGTTGTAAATTCGAACGGAAATTCGCTGGAAGGCATCGCCTTTTTGTTTGAAAACCGCGATTACAAAGATAAATCGCTTCGGGAATACCCGGTTAGCATCGACAGTGTCGAAAAAATAACAGGCATCGACTTCTTCCATAAACTACCCGATGCGGTAGAAACAAAGATGGAGTCTTCTTGTAATCCCGATAAATGGATGCTTTAACCACCAAAGGAAATGAAAAAGAGGAAAATGCTGCTTAAGTATTTTCCTCTTTTTGGCTATTAATAAGCAATGATTACCTCAAGGCTTCCACCTCATCGGTTGTGCGTGGAAGTTGCTTTCCAAGCAGTCGCGAACCGGTAGGCGTAATCAAATAATCAGCCTCGTTTCGTATACCTCCGAAATCCTTATAGGTAGCCACTTTCTCGTAATTAATGAATTCCTCGAATTTGTGCTCGCTTCTCCACAAATCAATAAGTTCGGGTATAAAGTAAATACCCGGTTCGATAGTATGTACAAAACCCGGTTCAAGTATTCTGCCCAGACGAAGAGATTTCCGGCCAAACTGCGTGCTTTTGGGTTTACCGTTATGACCTACATAGATTTCACCCAGATTTTCCATATCATGAACATCCAGTCCCATCATGTGTCCCAAACCATGAGGGTATAAAAGTGCGTGTGCTCCGGCTTTAACGGCTTCATCGGCGTTACCGCGCATAAATCCAAGAGCCTTCAGTCCTTCAAAAATTACTTTTGCAGAAAGATCATATACCGACTCGAAGGTTACACCGGGGCGAAGGGCAGCGAAAGAAGCCTCGTGTGATGCAATAACAATATCATAAATTTCTTTCTGACGAGTGGTGAAGGTGGCATCGGCAGGAATAGTAGACGTCATATCACCAGCATAACCCATTTCCGTTTCGGCTCCGGCATCAAGCAAATACAAGTCACCGCTTTTAATCATATTACCGTGGTGGTGGTTGTGTAAGGTTTGTCCGTTAATAGTTCCGATGATGGGAAAAGAAAGCTGATAATTGGCTGCAAGCGCCACTTCGGCAACTGCAGCTGCCACTTCACTTTCACGAATCCCCGGACGAACTGTCCGCATGGCAGTTAAGTGCATGTCGGCAGTAACCATGCATGCTTTCTCTATTTCAACTATTTCTTCGTCGCTTTTGTAGTTTCTTTGATTAACCACAGCCATGATAAACGGCAGTGAAGCCTGTTGTAAGGCAGGATGTTCATTAAGCCATGAAAACAATTTAAGCTGATGCTCCGGACGGTATGTTGGAAGGTAATGAATATTCTGTCCCTTTTGTTTAGCATCTTGCAGATAGATACCAACTGCATCGGAAGGTAACATCTTGTTAATACCAACACTTTCACATTTTTCGCTAAGTGTAGGTTGGGTACCCATCCATACGATAGAATCGATGGTTAGCTCGTCGCCAAAGATAATTTCTTTGTTGGAGTCGATATCTATAACTGCCGAGAGGCCGGCATAGGGTAGCCCAAAATAATAAAGGAAGGTGGAATCCTGACGGAAAGTATAGGTGTTATCTGCGTAGTTTACACCACATTCATCGTTTCCTAAAAACAATAACAGCCCCGAACCAAGTGCCTTCTTAAGCTGGGCACGGCGGGCAATGTAGGTTTCTCTTGAGAACATAATTATAACATTTTGATTTAATGATACCAAAGATAGGTAATTAAATTAACAAAATTATGATTTATCTTAACAATATATTGTCCTTTGACTGAATCTTTTTATATTTGTTGACTTTAAATTATACCAAGAAGTATTTAACCTATTTATAATAATACCATAGAATAATTTTATGAGAAAAGTTTCATTTCTTTTTTGCGTGCTTTTTGCTTTTGCCAGCCTTCAGGGTCAGACCAATTTTTGGGAGAATCCTAAACTGGTGAATGAGGGAGTAGAAAAGCCTCGCGCAACCTTTGTTCCATATCAGAAGATGGAACAGGCGATGACCGGAGATAAGTTTAAAACCCCGTTTGTACAATCGCTGAACGGAACCTGGCGTTTTAAATTTAGTGTTAAACCATCTGAGCGTCCGCTCGATTTTTACGAACCTGCTTATTGCGACAATGACTGGAGTGATATAAAGGTACCTTCAAACTGGGAAATGCAGGGATTTGGAATTCCTGTTTATACTAATGTTACATATATTTTCCCAAAGAATCCTCCATTCCTTGATAATGAGGATCTGCCTGTTGGTTCTTATCGTACAACATTCAACGTGCCGGCCGGATGGAACGAACGTGAAACTATTTTGCATTTTGAATCCATTGCCGGAGCAGCTACAGTATGGGTGAACGGCGAAAAGATCGGTTATTCAAAAGCTTCCAAAACTGCTGCCGAGTTCAATATTTCCAAGTATCTTAAAACGGGTAAGAACCATCTTGCCGTTGAAGTATTTAAGTGGAGCGATGCTTCTTACCTCGAAGATCAGGACTTCTGGCGTCTTGCCGGAATCGAGCGTGACGTTTATCTTATCTCTCGTCCAAAAGTATCTCTCGAAGATTTCTTCGCTATCGGCGACCTTGATAAATCGTACAAGAATGGCATCTTCTCTATGGATGTGAATGTCCGTAACTTTAACCAAGCTGCCGCATCCGGTTATTCGGTTGAGGTAGGTTTGCTTGATGCTGCAGGGAAAACTGTATTTACTAAAAAAATTGGAGTTCCTTCCATCGCTGCCGGAGGCGAAGAAAAAGTCTCTTTCTCTCAATCCGTAAGCAATCCCAAACAGTGGAGTGCCGAATATCCTAACCTGTACAGTGTAACTGTTGCGTTGAAAGATGCAAAGGGTAAAACTACCGAGGTTACCGCATCTAAAACCGGATTCCGTAAGATTGAAATGAAAAACGGTCAGGTTTGGATCAATGGTACCCCTATTATTATCAGAGGTACAAATATTCACGAACACCATCCTGTAACTGGTCACGCAGTCGATCAGGCTACACGTATAGAAGATATTCGTTTGATGAAACTGAATAACATCAATGCCATTCGTATGAGTCACTATCCACAGAGCATTGAAATGTTCAAGCTTTGCGATCAGTATGGATTGTATGTTATCGATGAAGCCAATATTGAAGCACACGACCTCGACGGTTTCGACCGTTCGCGCCACCCGTCATTCATTAAGGACTGGTTGGGTCAGCACATGGATCGTACGATGCGTATGGTTGAACGCGACAAGAACCACCCTTGTATTATAGGTTGGTCTACAGGTAACGAAAGCGACTTTGGACCTAACTATGTAGAAACTTACAATTGGATGAAACAACGCGACCGTACACGTACCGTTCAATGCGAACGTGCAGACGAAGATCCGCATACTGATATTATTGCCTGGATGTATACTTCACCTCAGAAGTTACAAAAATATGCAGATCGTACCGACACAAACCGTCCATGGATTCTTTGTGAGTATGCACACGCCATGGGTAACAGTACCGGGAACTTCCAGGAATACTGGGATATTATCCTTAAATCGCCAGAGTTACAGGGTGGATTTATCTGGGACTGGGTTGACCAGGGCATGGAAACCAAGGATCCGAATGGTAGAAAATATTTCTATTATGGAGGCGATTTTGGAGGCGACCGCTGGGCCCATCAGGAAAACTTCTGTTCAAACGGTTTGATAAGTGCCGATCGCACCCCTCATCCGGGATTAACCGAAGTAAAGAAATCTTATCAGGGTGTTTATTTCCTTCCAGTCGATGTTGCTAAAGGAAAGATTCAACTTGTAAACCATTTCCAGTTCTCCGACCTAAACCGCTATGCTTACGAATGGTCTTTCCAAGTGAACGACCGTGTTGTGGCTACAGGTACATTTGCCGTTTCGGGTAGACCAGGTACTACTACGCCAGTTACTATTGCGCTTCCTGCTTATACGCCGAAAGCCGGCGAAGAGTATTTCCTTAATGTGAAGGCATTGGAAAAAGAAGGTACCGAACTTGTTCCGGTAGGTCACATTGTGGCTTCAGAGCAACTTGCCTTGCCAACAAGCAACTATTTTGTATCAGACCGTAACGTGAAAGGTACATTGAAAGTAACCAAGAGCGAAAATGCATTGCAGTTTGAAAGTGGAAATGTACAGGGTTCGATCAGTCTGGTTAATGGACTGCTTACATCCTATAAGAAAGACGGAAAAGCGTTATTAACTTCGGCTCCGGAACCTAATTTCTGGCGTGCACCAACGGATAATGATTTTGGCGAAAACTTACAGTTTAAAACCAATGTATGGAGAACAGCCGGCGATAACCTTAAACTGATTAAAGCGGATGTTAAAAATCAGACAGCCGAAGGGGTAGAAGTTGTTTGTTCGTTCAAGATCGCTTACCTGGATGTAGATTATACCATTGATTACTTTGTGCGCAACGATGGATCTGTAGAACTAACCAGCAGCATGGATATGGGTAACAAAGAACTTCCTGAATTACCCCGTTTTGGTATGAAGATGGAGATGGACGAGTCGTTCGATCAGGTTTCATGGTACGGTCGCGGACCTCTTGAAAATTACTGGGACCGTAAACGTTCTTCGTTTGTAGGTCGTTACGATGCAAAAGTAAAAGATCTTGGTTTTGATTACATTCGTCCACAGGAAAACGGTAACCGTGCAGATGTTCGCCAGGTAACTTTCGTTAATCCCGAAGGACTTGGTGTTCAAATTCAGGGATTGGCGCAGCCTGTTAACTTTACAGCTCGTCATAATTATGATGCTGACTACGATCCGGGCATGACTAAAAAACAACAACATATTGCCGATATCGATCATCGTAACCTTGTTGCCGTGAATATTGATTTACAGCAACGCGGTCTGGGTGGAGATACAAGCTGGGGTACTCATCCTATGGATCAATACCGCCTTACAGATAAGAAATATAGCTACTCTTATCTGATCAGTCCATTTGTGAAGTAATCAGATTACATAAAAGAAAGAGGGTGGATCATTTAAATGATTCACCCTCTTTCTTTATTTGGAAGGACGTGTTTTAATCAAACATCAAACTCATATACGGATGTTCCGGAAGTAATAAAAATTGGGCAAGCTGGGCAATATTCATTACCAGGCAAGACGGGGCTGTAAGAAAATTATCGCTTTTGATACACAGCCCGTTTTCGACACGATATCCCCCATTATTTACCGGAAGCAACGGATCGGTAAGGTTTATATGCAGATTCTTTTCCGGATATCTGGCAGACCAGGCAGACAATATTTCGTTTGCATCAATAATACGTGCCATGCCTAAGGGAGTCCCTTTGTCCGAAGTTGCCGGAGTACGGTAAATTCCTTTTTGTACATTATAATGAACAGCAGCAGTCTGAAGTAAAGCTTTTTTTACCTTTTCGTTTGCATAAATAAATTCTTTAGCCAAAAAGCTCTCATCTCCCTTATTAACAGTAAAAATTATACCCGCAGGAATATCATCTTCCTCAAAAGCAACCCATATTTTCCCATCAGAAAGCGAATAATCGCAAACTATAGTCCGGAAATTATCCAAAGGATGCAGTACACAACTTTTCCTTGTATGCAATTGCTGGTCTAAATACTTTTGGCAAAGCTCTATATCCAGCTTTTCAAAAGGATGAATTCTTATCGCCAGATAATTGTCTCTGATATCCTTCAATTCATAACTTTCCTGCACGTAATTGAAAACTGTGGCATATCCGCTTTTCTCATAGAATCCAAAAAGCCATGGGTCGGCAGGAATAAGAGTTGATAAAGGAATATTTTGCCGGCTCATTTCCTTAAATGAATCGACAAGGAGCTGTTGCATCAGACCACGTCCCTGCGCCTCGGGAAGTGTTCCAGCACCCGAAATATACGATGAAGCAATCTCCTTGCCCCAAATGTAAAAAGGATAAGGGAGCATGTACAAAGCGGAAACGATACGCCCGTCTTCTACAATAACGCGGGTATTTTCTTTCCGTACCACTTCATTGAAATAAAGAGATATGAATGCTTCCGTATCACCGAAAAGCAATCTCCACATGGCTTTGAGTTGTTGTATGTCGGTCACTTTATTTAGCTCTGAGGTTTTTTTACAACTACATTCTTTTCAAGTAAAATAACAGGATTATACGAAAGCTTTGCCTGTCTTAATCCGGGTAATCCCAAATCTTCTTCCCTGTTCACATACAGGTATTGCTCTGGAATACGCGATGCAAACTCTTGGTTTATTATTGTGAAAGCACCCTGAAAGTTAACATCAGCCTTTTCTACATGTACACCAAACGTGTTATGATTAATAGGCGAACCAAATGTGAAAGCCACTATTTCGGTACCTACCCGTATGGCCCCTCCAGTTAATCCAAGAGCTTCAAAGTTTTGCAAGGCAAAAGTCAGCGAACGTCTCTCGTAGGTAAGATCATCACCCTCAGATTCCGGATCGTTGGCTTTAAACCATTTATGCTCCAGTCTTAGGCAATGAGGGACCAACTCCGGAGTAATGGGTAAGTATTCGTAAGGATATTGTTTCTTGAAGTTATTAATGTGATTGCGTTTGGACTGATATTTTTTACCTTTTAAAGTTGCCAAGTCTTCCCTCATATAAATGTAATCGAAATAATCCCTGTTAGGAATATAAACGAGCGCATCCGGGAATGCTGCATTCAGTTTTTCTTTGGCAGCCGGAGTAATACCCAGCATTAGGAGAGGATGACCATTGGCAAGCGAATCTTCTTCCAACAATTCCACGGCCTGTTTCAGATCCCCTTTACCAATAGGACACATATAAGCAATGCGGGTTCCATCTTCAATCCAGAAGCGAATCAGCAGCGAATCATCAACTACAGCATATTCGCTCTTGTAAAGAAAACTCCAGCTACACATATTAGAAAATGAAAAATCGCAATTCCGGTAATCGCCGGGAATGGTAAATGACTTTATAATGTCCCTGTCTTCGAGGGTAATTGGCTTAAACTGTATTTGCATGGTCTGTTTTTTTAATTGCAACTATAGAACTAATAACCTGCCAATAATGTTTAGTGGAAATATAAATATATTGGCTAATAATTTTTCTTTACGTTCTGATAAAGAAAATCTATCAAACAAAAGAACGGATAGAATTGTTCTTAAAAGTATGAAAAAAGATTTAACTTAAAAAATAATTATATGAAATTAGCAGATGTTGGTCTGATTGGCTTGGCAGTAATGGGCGAAAACCTTGCTTTAAATATGGAAAGCAAAGGGTATACGGTAGCAGTTTACAATCGTAGCGCACCAGGTGAAGAAGGAATAGTCGATCGCTTTATCAATGGCCGGGGAAATAATAAAAAGTTTATAGGAACACATAATATCCAAGCGCTGGTTAATTCGATTGAGAAACCTCGTAAAATAATGATGATGGTGAAAGCCGGTTCGCCTGTTGATGAGCTTATTGGTCAGCTTGTACCCTTCCTTTCGCCGGGCGATGTAATTATCGATGGAGGTAACTCCGACTTTAATGATACCGAACGCAGAGTGAAGGAAGTGGAACAACAAGGTTTTTATTTTGTAGGTTCAGGAATTTCGGGAGGCGAAGAAGGTGCCTTGCACGGACCATCCATCATGCCTGGAGGTTCATCTGCTGCGTGGTCTTTGGTAAAAGACCTTCTGCAATCTATCGCAGCCAAGCTGGAAGATGGCACGCCGTGTTGTCAGTGGATAGGAAATGGTGGCGCAGGTCATTTTGTAAAGATGGTTCACAATGGCATAGAATATGGCGACATGCAGTTGATAGCCGAAGCTTATTCTCTGCTTAAAGAAGGGAAGAATTCCGGTAACAGCGAACTTGCATCTGTATTTGATACTTGGAACAAGGGCGATCTTGATAGCTTCCTGATCGAAATCACAGCTAATATTTTACGCTTTAAAGAATCAGACAACAGCTATCTTGTAGATAATATTCTGGACGTGGCCGGACAAAAAGGGACAGGTAAATGGAGTGCTATCGCAGCCATGGATCAGAACGATCCGCTTACGCTGGTAACCGAAGCGGTTTATGCCCGTATGCTTTCGGGGTTGAAGAGCGAACGACAAAAAGCATCCGAATTGTATCCCAATCATGGATCGGAAGTTGCTTCATTGCCTACAGACGATGTAAGGGATGCGTTGTATGCTTCAAAAATCATATCTTATGCGCAAGGCTTTTCTTTGATACGTCGTGCTTCGGAACATTACAAATGGGATTTAAACTATGGTGCCATTGCGCAGATATGGCGAAAAGGTTGTATAATCCGATCGGCTTTCCTTGCAAAGATTACTGAAGCCTATCAGCATAACCCATTGCTCGAAAACCTGCTTTTCGATCCATTCTTTAAAGATAAAATTGAGAAAGCCCAGTCATCCTGGCGCAAGGTTGTAGCCGCAGGTATTTCTTCGGGAGTAGCTTTGCCATCCATGAGTGCGGCTCTAAGTTATTTCGACGGATTACGTACCCTCCATTCGTCCGCCAATTTAATACAGGCTCAGCGCGATTACTTTGGTGCACATACCTACGAACGCACAGATAGCCCAAGAGGGGCCTTTTTCCATACCGACTGGACCGGAAAGGGTGGTAGCACCCATTCGGGTAATTATAACGTATAAGAGGTAAAAATATGAAAGAAAAAGTTGATAGCCAGTTGATCGTTATATTTGGAGCTTCGGGCGACCTGACAGGCCGCAAGCTTATTCCATCGTTATATGAATTGCATAAAAGGGATTTGCTGCCCGAGCGTCTTTGCGTGATGGGAGCAGCCCGTACGGAATATACAGACGAACAATTCAGGGAAATACAGCGGGTAAACGTTGAGCATTCACAAAAAGGAAAAGAATTAAAACCAGGAGACATCGATGCCTTTCTGGAACACATCAGCTATGTAAGCTTTGATTCAGCTAATAGTGCCGAATATTACAAACTGAAAGATAAAATCAGGGAGATGCAGACAAAATTAAATCTTCCCGACAAGGTGATTTATTATTTGGCCACTCCACCGCTCATGTACGGACTGATTCCTCAGTATCTGCAGGAAAACGAAATGACCGAATCGACTGTAACCGATGGTTGGCGCAGAATTGTCATCGAAAAGCCCTTTGGAACAAGTCTCGATTCGGCAAAGGCGCTTAATAAAAAGCTGATGAACATTTTCGACGAGAAAGAGATTTATCGTATCGATCATTATCTTGGAAAGGAAACAGTGCAGAATATTCTGGTGCTTCGTTTTTCAAATGGCATATTCGAACCTCTGTGGAACCGTAATTATGTGGACTCTGTTGAGATTAGTGTGTCGGAAACTCTGGGAGTAGAAAACAGGGGAAAGTACTATGAAGGTGCCGGTGCCGCGCGCGACATGATTCAGAATCACCTGATGCAGCTTATGGGTTTCATTGCCATGGAATCGCCGGCTGTATTTGAAGCAGAACCTCTGCGTGATGAGATTGTAAAAGTGTTCAGATCCATACGCCCCTACAAAGCAGAAGATATAGATCTCAATGTGGTAAGAGGTCAGTACGATGGATATCTTCAGGAACCACAGGTGGCTCCCGATTCGATTACTGAGACCTTTGCTTCAATGAGGTTATTTATAGATAACTGGAGGTGGGGAGGTGTTCCTTTCTATCTTACCACCGGAAAGAAATTGCAGGAGAAGAAGTCGGAAATCATTATTAATTTCAAAACTACTCCCAATCAATTATTCAGTGGTCAGTGTACAGGAACATCTTGCAACAGGCTAACCATAAGCATTCAGCCCAATGAAGGAATCTCGCTCCAATTCGGACTCAAAATACCGGGTGCGGGATTTGAAGTAAAACAGGTAAGCATGGATTTTAAATACGAATCATTATCGAAAGTCTATCTTCCCGATGCCTATGAACGTTTGTTACTGGATGCCATGCTTGGCGACTCAACCCTGTATTCACGAAGTGATGCTTTAGAGGCCAGCTGGAGGTTTATCGATCCTATACTGGAGCATTGGAAGAACCTGGGGCGTAAACACCTGTTTAGCTATACTCCTGGAAGCATAGGGCCAAAAGAGAGTGTACCCCTTAAAATTCATCCGCGCCCTTGTATATGTTACAGTAAAAAAATGTTGAACGATGGAGATTAAACGATATAAATCAGGCAACGAAGCGCTCGTTGCATTAACGGAAACACTTATTGGGTTGATAAATGCAAAAGGAACAGAGCTGTTTCATTTGGCCATTTCCGGAGGCGACACCCCAAAGAATCTCTTTCGTCTTTGGGTGGATCAGTACAAGGAGAAAATTGATTGGCAAAGGCTGCGTTTTTATTGGGTAGACGAAAGATGTGTACCTCCCGAAGATCCCGAAAGTAACTACGGACAGGCTAAGCAACTGCTATTTGATCCGCTCAATATTCCCCCGGCACATGTTAATAGGATGCGGGGAGAGGCAGACCCAGAAGAAGAAGCCAAACGATATGCAACCATGCTGCATGAACAAGTACCAGAGGTAAATGGATTGCCCCGTTTCGACTGCATTATGCTGGGTGTAGGAGGCGATATGCATACCGCATCCATTTTTCCGGGTAACCTTACCCTGCTTACAGTAAAAGAGGCAGTAACTACCGCCACGCATCCGGTTTCCGGACAGCGTAGGGTAACGCTTACGGGGTCTGTTTTATTGAACGATGTGCCTTTGCTTGTTCCGGTTATCGGACCAACCAAAGCACCCGTGGTAAATGCATTGGCGAAGGGGCTGGATGAGAACAATCCAACACCGTCGGCTTACGTCGTAAGCAAAGCAACATCTGCAACCGTGATTACAGATGTTCAATAAATAAATTGATTAGTTGACTGCGAATAGTTAGCTGGCAGATCTCACAGCGATGCTTCCACCAGACGTTTTTGTACAAACAATACGTTTCGGCTGGAGGCATTGGTTTTTTAGATTGAAAATGATATTGGGATTGAAATGTTGTCCGTTTATCCTTGTTTCAAAATGCAAATGGGCTGTGCTGGCTCTTCCGGTGCGACCGGTAAGACCAATTGGCTGACCAGCCTTTACAATATCATTGGGCTTTACGAAGTTCTTTGAATTGTGACTGTAAATTGTTTCAATTCCGTTATAATGACGAACCACAATCACATTGCCGTAACCAGCATAGGGCTTTGCCATTCTTACCACACCGTCGAATGCCGAAACAATGGTATCGTTGGGGCAAGTCTTAAGGTCCACACCTGTATGTCCGCGCCGTTTGCCACCGTAAGGGGATATTACTTTCGCATCAGCCAAAGGAAAGGCAAAATCCTCTTCTTCGATAAGATTCAGATTAATTGTTAATTTATTGCTATTCTGAAACAGCTTTGAATCTCTCACAACTATATCCTTTGTTTCCCTCGATGAAAATGTTTGAGTAATTTCCACTTTGGGACTTACCATATCCTCAAGTTTTTTCTCAGGCATACAGAAGCTGAAATCTTTCGCGGGGAGGGGTATGTTTTGTGCCGGCAAAACCACCTTTGGAACGTATTCCGAAAGCGTATTTTCCGTCTTGTTAATCTTCGAAAACTGAGCCGAACATGCATTGAAAAGCAATAGCGCGGTAAAAGAGATTATACAAAGTTGATGTGTTTTTCTGTGTTTGTTTTTTATCATAATTACAAACATAAGAATAAAAATCCACTTAAGCTAACACTTTCTTTCTTCTTTGCTTTTGTTTTCATTTTTTTACAGTTCGCAAATGAATTCAAGTACATATTAATGTTTACTTTTGTTCTCAATTTAAAAACGTATACTCCTTGGTATTTATGAAAGCAATCGAACTTGCAGAGATGAGAGAAGGTGATTTGAATTTTGTAAAAGAAATTTATGATCATTACATTTTACATTCAACGGCTGTTTTTTACATCCATCCGTTAACCCTTGATGAGTTGCGCTCGAATATTCAAATAGGAGATAACCGCTACAAGGCTTTTACTATTCATTATGGCGGAGAGATGTGTGGTTTTTGCTATATATCCAAATTCAAACCGAAGGAAGCATTCGATGTAACCGTAGAAATAACGGTCTACCTAAAGCCCGAATTTGGCGGCAAAGGAATAGGATATGCAGCCATGCAACTATTCGAACCCGAAATCTGGCGTGCCGGATTCCATAATATCGTAGCCCTGATAACAGGCGAGAATACCGCCAGTATTCGTCTGTTCGAGAAGTGTGGGTATGCCAAATGTGCTCAAATCGAACAGGTTGCCAAAAAGTTTGACCGGTTGCTGGATTTGCTTATTTACCAAAAACTGAGAGAGGCATAATCCTATTCATGCTAATATTTATTAGTATTTTGATGGAGTAAGTTAATTCTCTTTCATAAATAAGACCTTACTTTGTTGAAGTATCGTTCCTTAAATAAGAAATAACATGAACACATTTTTAAATGCGGATTTTTTACTTCAAACAGAAACCGCAAAAGAACTTTATCATAATCATGCGTCGAAAATGCCGGTTATCGATTTTCACTGCCATATAAACCCCCGGCAAGTTGCCGAAAACTATGGTTTTGCCGATCTTACCGAAATTTGGCTGGGTGGCGACCATTACAAGTGGCGTGCTATGCGTGCGAATGGCGTTAACGAAGACTATATCACCGGGAATAAACCTTCTTACGAGAAATTCATGAAGTGGGCGGAAACTATGCCATATACCCTTCGCAATCCATTGTATCACTGGACACACCTTGAGTTGAGCCGCGTCTTTGGCGTAGACAAAGTGTTAAATCCTGTCACCGCCCGTGAGATATACGACGAGTGTACCGAGAAGCTTCAGACACCGGAATACAGAGCCCAGGGGATTATGAAGAAAATGAACGTGGAAGTGATTTGTACAACAGACGATCCCGCAGATTCACTCCGGTATCACAAGCAACACAAAGAAAACATGACCGCTTCAAAGATGCTTCCTACCTGGCGTCCGGATAAGGCAATGGCAATTGATAACCCAGCCGATTACAACGCGTACCTTGCAAAACTGGAGGAGGCTGCAAATATATCCATCAATTCGTACGATGCGCTTATGCAGGCATTGCAGATTCGCCACGATTATTTTGAATCTCTGGGTTGTTGTGTGTCCGATCACGGAATGGAAACTTTCTATGCAGAAGCTTATACCGATGCCGAAATAAGAGCTATTTTCGACAAAGTAAGAGCCGGCAGGGAGGCGTGCGAAACCGAAATACTTAAATTCCGCTCGGCCATGTTGCACGATTTTGCCGTAATGGATGCAAGAAGTGGATGGGTACAACAGTTTCATGTCGGAGCCAACCGCAACAATAACCCCAGGATGTTTGCCAAATTAGGAGCCGATACTGGTTTCGACGCCATACACGACTCGGCAGTTGCCGGCGCGATGAACCGCTTTTTCGGGCGGCTTGATCTGGAAAGAGCGCTAACGAAGACTATTGTTTACAACCTTAATCCGCGCGACAACGAACTGATGGTTACCAACGCCTACAACTTCAATGACGGATCTGTTCCCGGCAAGATGCAATACGGGGCAGCCTGGTGGTTCCTCGACCAGAAAACGGGTATGGAAAATCAGCTCAATGCTTTATCGGCTCTCGGACTGCTTAGCCGTTTTGTAGGCATGCTTACCGATTCACGCAGCTTCCTGTCGTATCCGCGCCACGAATATTTCAGACGTATCCTGTGCAACGTGCTAGGAGGCGAAATAGAATCGGGCGAAATTCCTGTATCGGAACTGCCTTTTGTAGGAAAAATGGTGGAAGACATATCTTACAACAATGCCCGGTCCTATTTTAATTTTAAACTATAGCATAAATATTACCTATCAACGAGGCATACAAAGTACATAATGGAATGTTTGCTAATTCTTGCAGGGATAGCTTTTTTAAGGGGAGGACGAACTCTATCCTGTAGGCGGATTTTTTTTCAATAGTTTGGAGAAATCCAGATTGAATACTATACGTATCCGGTTTTTAATCGATTCGGTTCCTGATTGAATATTGTGGCTAACAAGCAAAGGAATATGAATCTCAAGTAGATTCCAGACGCCTACTTTTATTCCGGATTCCCAGAATAATGGAGAACTGTTGTTTATTCCAAGACCGTGATCGTTTACTAATATGTTTACAAAGGGCTTAATTCCAATCTTACCGGCTATTCCGGGTAAGTTGCCTGACAACGAGAGTGAAAGCAGCCAATTGCTGTATCCGAGCTTTTCGTTTAAAGGTGATACCAAACCGCCTTCCGAAACAGTCATTTGTCTGGACCAGAATGAAGTTGGGAAAACGCTGAAACGATTGGGGTAAGTGCCTTCGTAAAGATATAGCTCACGACCACTTCGCCCGCTTGGAGCAAGTGCGTAAATAGAATTTTTTGAAGTGTTTTTTAGCATTGCGCCTGCAAAAAACCGTATCTCCAGACCATTATCTCTCTCTGTATAGCTTAGTTTATAATTGAAGTCGACCGCCGATTTTTGAGATGAAGTGCCAGATTCGAAAGAAACCACCAAATTGTATGGGTTGATTAAACTTGTTTTTTGTATATCGTAGCCAAGTTGAATATATGGTTTTAAGCTGGCGTTTTCTAAATTGTTAATTTGATAAAGATCGGAAGCCAGTATATAACGTGCATATATTTTTTGTCTGATTGGGTTGGTTAGTTTGCTTGGTCTGAAATTAATCTCCAGACCTGCCACCAATTTATTGTAATTTTGATTGTTGGGAGCCCCAAATTGAGTCCCTTCGAGAGTCAATTTGGCCAATCGAATAAACGAATTATAGGGAGTTATGTTGTATGTGAGTCTCCCATATCCTGCTAATTTTGAGCCAGAAAAAGTATAGAACGGCATAAAAAAATACTGAACTGGTTTGGTCATAACAATACCGTCATTCAGAGCGATGCCAACCATAAATCCGTTTTCCTTATTCCAGTTTATGGCCGGAATATACATTACCGTTTGTTTCTCCGGATCTTCAATACTTACTAAAAGCTGAGGATGAACCGGATCTGCTTTTGGAAAAATACCGGACGTCCGGATATTGTTGTTGATTCTATAAAGCTCAGGCATCATATGATCAGGATCAATTTTAAATTCCGTAAAATTACCATGGGGAATATCTATCCATTTCTGTCCATCAAAGCCATCGACCCATTTTTCGAAACACACTGAATCATTTGACATACCAGCAATAAGCAATGGCGAAACCAATTCGCCCACATTCTTGATGAGTAACCGATCGTTTTCGAAGCGAACCATTTTATAATCAAGTCGCTTAGTTGTACCAATATACCCGTCAAAAAACCAACCTAAGTCTTTATCCGTATGCGATTCAAACACCTGACGAAGATCATCGGGTTGCGGATGCATAAATTTCCATCGATCATAATAATCCTGAATAATCGAATCAAACAAGGCATCACCAAGATAGGCCCTCAGGTAATTGAACCCGAGAGCCGCTTTGTTATAAGTAATAAGACCGTAATTCATACCATTATAGTCGGTCGAAGTCAGATTTGCCGGTTGTTCCATGTTATTGCGTGCCGAGACAAGCCATTCGAGTTCGATTGCACGTTCTGCCGGGATCTTATCTACATGAAAAAATTTAGCCTGCTTCTCTTTTTCTAAATAATTTCCCCAAAGTTTTTTATCGGGATATCTTTTAGTCATATACCTCATTTCATACGAAGTTGCTAATCCTTCATCCATAAAAGGGAAGCGGCGCTCGTTGGAACCAAGTGCTGCATAAAACCAGTTATGAGCGGCTTCGTGAGCAATCACCTGGTCCAAATAATAAGCATTTTTTGTTAATCCAATCACTGTAATACCAGGATATTCCATTCCTAAACCAGCATTCAGCGCACTTTGAACAGCGGTAAAACTGCTATAAGGATAATCTCCGATCCATACCGAAAAGTCAATTATGGCGTTATTTATATAAGGAATTGCATTTTTCCAAAACACGGATTGCTGATCGGTAAACATCAACCAGGTAGTCACCTCCTTGCCTGATCGGGGAAGAATCACATTACCCTTTAGTACATGAAATCTTTTATCTGCAAACCAGGCAAAATCGTGCAAGTTATTTCCTGTATATCGTATAGTTTTCGTTTGAACAGATGAAGACGGAAAGTCCAGTTTTTCTTCTCCGGAAGAGTTTGTCCAGGCCGTGTCTGCCGCAAGTTTATCCAGCATTTCTATTTCCTGTCTGGTTTGCAGCTCTCCAGTTGCGGCTACAATGTAATTTTGCGGCAACGTAATACGTACGTCAAAACTTCCGAATTCCGAGTAAAATTCACCCTGATCGAGATAGGGCATCTGATGCCAGCCCGATTTATCGTAAACAGCCGGCTTCGGATACCATTGCGATATTTGATAGGATTCGCCGATATGCCCCAACCTGGATGTGATACCCATGGGGATTTTGACATAAAAAGGGGTAGATACAGTAAGCGATTCGCCCGGATAAAGCGGCTTATTCAGCCGAATTAGGCAGATGTCGGGTTGATTTGGAAGTAAATCCCAATAAACAGGTTGATTGTTGACTCTAAAGTCCAATGAATCAATACAGCCTCTCAGTCCCGGATTCGTAAACAACCTTTGTTTTCCTTCTAAACGGAATAGCTGCTTTGCTAAATCGGTTTTATTATTTGAATAGGCATTTGGCCACAGATGAAAATACAGCAATTGAAGTGTGTCGGGCGAGTTGTTGATGTATTCTACTTTTTCGAAAGCAGTTAGTTCGTGGCTTTTATCATTTAAGGTAACATCAATAGTGTAGTTTGCTCTTTGCTGAAAATATTGTTGTGAGAAAATTTTTGGGAACGTTCCAATTATCATCGAAAAAACCAATAAGAACTGTATTTGTTTTTTCGAGCTGGAATGTTTCCAAAAGTTTCTCACAATTATTAGATATTAGTTGGTGAATTTGAAAACAGAGTTTTGTAAACACTACAAAACCCTGTTTTTCCGAACAACCTTATTATAGAATAAGTATTAAAATAATAATGAGAAGAAGCGTAGTTCCACCTATATAAACCACCGGACCATTATTGCGCATTGTTTCCTTAATATCTTTGAGTTCGCGTTTTAGTTCCTTTTTTTCACTCTTTGATAATTCAGATTTATCCATTTCATTAATTTCTTTAACCCGCTCCTTGTAGTAAGTAACTTCTTCTTCCGAAAGTGTACTTTTTGTTTCAGTTGCGTTTACCGGATCTTCCGATGCAAATGCTGGTGCTGTACTTAACGAGAATATCGCTAGTAATGCAAAAAAGATAATTTTTTTCATTTCTGTAGTAATTAAATATACAATACAATTAACAGATGTATATGTAGTTGAGTGGGGCGAAATGACCTAAGTTGTTAGGAGACTACACAACTGCATTAAATAGTTTCTGCAGACCTTTTTATGCCTGAATATTTGTCAGGTAGCTAAAAAGTCCAAATACCTTGAGAAGCCATACGATGACAACTACAACAACCACAATGTTCAGGATGGTTTTAATCTTGCTATCCATGGGAATATATCTATTTACAACCCAAAGAAGAACGCCTGCGACAATAATAACAAGGAAAACGTTTAATAGTGGCATAATAAATGATTTAAAGAGAGGTGTAATATATTCTATAAATTACAGGGCGAGATTTTGAATTCAACCCGAGGATTTCTTTGACGTTCTGTTCCTGTTAAATAACAATCTTACTTCCAGTTTTTGTTTAATTTATTATTGCTGAACATGGTGCTGTGTTAGGTATCTTTATTACATCCGGACAAAACCGACTTGCCGAGTTACCATTGGGAAACCGGATGTAACCCAAAGTAAAAATGTTGTTTGATAAATATAAATCGTTGCTATTCATGATATTATGTGTTTAATTTAAAGTATGTAAGATAAAATCTATAAGAGCGGACCAGCCTAGGGCCAAGCAAAATCCTGTGGTGAAGCGGCTTTTGAAGGCCTTAGGGGCCAACCCTAGGGCCAGCTCTTATAATATAGAATAAAAGTTCTTTAAAAGGCTACGCTATTTAACCGTCCCCATTGCTAACTCCTTAGCTCGAAACCGACTACAAGTTAGGCATGCTGATTTAAGCCTCCAAAACCGAAAAAACGGAATTAGAAAACTTTAAAACGTTGAATTTCAGTTGTTATGTTTTTTGTTATTCCGTTTATGTCTGATTTGTAAGTTAGGAAATTTGTTTTCTTTAACAAATTGTGCCGACTTATTTAAAAAAAGTATATACATGTTGGGGCGAAAGTATATACTTATTGGTCAAAAAGTATATACTTGTAAGTCAAAAAGTACCGGGGAATTTTGGTGATTTATTTGCGGAACGAAACGTCTATAAACAATTAAAGGATGTCTCACGACATCCCCTAACCAAACTTTGTTAACCTTAAATCTAATACTATTATGAAAAAACCACGATGCAAAGGTATAGGTTTAATTGGGTTTGTCAAGGGTTTTTTATTTAATACATGTTAAACAACATGTAATTTATGGTAAAGGGAAGAAGCTTTGTTTTTAACGGTAAATATAGTATCTTTGTTCTTTGTGAAATACTAAATATTTACTCAGATGTCAATAAAGCAGTATATAGAAACTCATAAGGACCGCTTTCTCGAAGAGCTGTTCAGTTTAATAAGAATCCCTTCCGTTAGTGCTAAAAGTGAACATAAACCAGATATGCTGGCTTGCGCAAACAGGTGGACAGAGCTGTTGCTTTCGTCGGGTGCCGATAAGGCGGTGGTGTTGCCTACAGAAGGCAATCCGGTTGTGTATGCCGAAAAGATGTATTCGCCCGATGCACCTACTGTGCTGGTATATGCTCATTACGATGTAATGCCTCCCGAACCGCTTGAATTGTGGAAAAGCGAACCGTTTGAACCGGAAGTGCGCGACGGTCGTATCTGGGCGCGTGGAGCCGACGATGATAAGGGGCAGAGTATGATTCAGGTAAAGGGTTTCGAAATAGCTTTGCGTGAGGATTTGCTCCGTTGCAATGTGAAATTCATATTCGAAGGTGAAGAAGAAATAGGCTCTCCAAGCTTAGAATCTTTCTGTGAGAAAAATAAAGAATTACTGAAAGCAGATGTAATTTTAGTTTCGGATACCAGTATGATTAGTGCCGAAACGCCCTCGTTAACAACCGGTCTCCGGGGTCTGGCTTACTGGGAAATAGAGGTTACAGGTCCGAACCGCGACCTGCACTCGGGCCATTTTGGCGGAGCTGTTGCCAATCCGATCAATACGTTGTGTAAGCTGATGGCCGATATTACGGATGCCGATGGCCGCATCGCCATTCCCCATTTTTACGATGATGTGGAGGATGTATCCCCTGTGGAGCGGGAGATGATTGCGCAGATTCCTTTCGATGAAGCCGCTTACAAGAAGGCTATTGATGTGGAAGAGCTATTTGGCGAAAAGGGTTGGGCTACGCTGGAACGAAACAGCTGCCGTCCGTCGTTCGATATTTGCGGCATGTGGGGTGGTTATACCGGCGAAGGAGCGAAGACAGTGCTGCCTTCCAAAGCATATGCCAAGGTTTCGTGCCGTTTGGTTCCCCACCAGGATCATCATGTGATTTCAAAGTTATTCGAAGAGTATATAGCTCGTGTGGCTCCGGCAAGTGTAAAGGTAAAAGTAACTCCTATGCATGGCGGACAGGGTTATGTGTGCCCTATTGATCTGCCTGCTTACCAAGCTGCGGAGAAAGCCTGCACGGTTGCTTTCGGTAAGAAACCGCTGGCTGTTCGCCGGGGAGGAAGTATTCCCATTATTTCCACATTCGAACAAGTGTTGGGGGTGAAGACTGTATTGATGGGTTTTGGTCTGGAACAAAATGCGATACATTCGCCCAACGAAAGTTGCCGCCTGGATCTTTTCTATAAGGGAATTGAGGCGGTTGCCGAGTTTTACAAGATTTTTAAATAAGAAACCTCTGTATCGGGTTATAGATATACAAACGTAAATGCAAGACAATTCAATTATACAACAAGCACTGACTGGTACAGGTATTACAGAGTTAAATGAGATGCAGCTGGCAGTTCTGAAAGCCGGTACGTCGAAAGACATGATTCTGCTTAGTCCTACCGGTTCCGGAAAGACGCTGGCTTTCTTATTGCCTTTGCTTTCGACGTTTACAAACGAAGAGAAAAAGATTCAGGCGTTGATTATCGCCCCTTCGCGCGAGCTGGCGCTTCAGATAGAGAGCGTTTTCCGTTCGCTGGGATCGGGCTATAAGGTAAACTGCTGTTATGGTGGTCACCCGCTGCGTACAGAGAAGAAGAGTCTGGAGCATCCGCCCACGCTGTTGATTGGTACTCCCGGTCGTCTGGTGGATCATATTGAGCGGGGAAATGTGGATCTGGAAACAGTTCGCACGTTGATACTCGATGAGTTTGACAAGTCGCTTGAGCTTGGATTTACGGAAGAAATGAAAATTATTCTTTCGCATCTGCCACGTGTGAAACGACGAGTGCTTACTTCTGCCACATCAGCTATCGAGATTCCCGATTTTACCGGAATTACCGCTCCGGTAAAGCTTTCTTTTCTGGAAGAACAGAAGAAAGGCGACTCCGCGCTTGAAGTAAAGATTGTGCGCTCGCCGGAACGGGATAAACTGGAAACTCTCTATAAGCTTCTGGGTGAGCTGAACGGCGAATCCACCCTGGTGTTCTGTAATTTGCGCGAAGCAGTGGAACGTGTCCGCAATTATCTTACTTCAATGGGTTTGGAGGCGGGTATTTTCCATGGTGGAATGGAGCAGCTTGACCGCGAACGGGAGCTTTCGCACTTCAGGAATGGTAGTTCTACGGTTTTTATCTCTACAGATCTGGCCTCTCGGGGATTGGATATTCAGGAGGTAAAGCATATTATTCATTACCATCTGCCGGTAAACGAAGAGGCGTATATTCATAGAAATGGTCGCACGGCTCGTATGAATGCCACCGGAAATGCCTGGATTATTCTGAATGATATAGAGACTGTTCCCGAATACATTACCCGTGAACCGGAAGAGTATTTCCTGCCTGCAAAGACAAAGGAGCCAGTGCGTTCGGAGTGGACTACACTTACCATTAACCGGGGTAAAAGGGATAAGCTGAGTAAAAAAGATATTGTGGGATTCTTGTTTCAGAAAGGCGGACTCGAAAAAGACCAGTTGGGTGTTGTCGAAGTGAAGGAGGGGAGTTCGTTCGCTGCCGTTAAACGGGAGGCTTTTGACGCGATGATGGATCGTATACGCGACGAGAAAATAAAAAACATGAGAGCAACTTTCAAATAATATGAGCATACTCATCAAGGGGGCATTACTCCACGGGGAACCCTCAGATATTTATATAGAGGGTAAGTATATCAAAGCCATTGGTCCCTCGCTGGACTATAAGGCTGATACTTATCTGGATGGAAGCCGGAAGGCGGTTATTCCCGGGTTTGTAAACGCGCATACTCATGCGGCAATGACTCTTTTTCGCGGTTTTGCCGACGATATGCCCCTGATGCCCTGGCTGGAACATAAAATATGGCCAAACGAGGCGAAGCTAACCAGTGATGATGTGTACTGGGGAAGCAAGCTGGCCTGCTTGGAAATGATCAAAAGTGGTACTACGGCTTTTCTGGATATGTATCACAAGCTTCCTGCTACGGCTCTTGCAGTGGAGGAAATGGGATTGCGCGGAGTACTGTCGGCTGTGGCGTTCGACCGCTTTGATCCTGTGGAAACAGAGAAGGCTAAAAAATCTGTCATAAAGCATTTGGGCGAGAGCGGACAATATAGCAGCCGCGTAAAGTTCGCTCTTGGGCCTCATGCTATCTATACTGTATCGGGAGAGTTGCTGCAATGGCTTGATGAATTTGCTAAAGACAATCAGATTCCTGTTCATCTGCACCTGTCTGAAACAGCTGTTGAAGTGGAGAACTCCATCAAACAATTCGGCTTGTCGCCGGTGCGGTATTTATATAAACTGGGGGTGTTGTCTCCTCGTCTGATTATCGCTCACGGTATATGGTTGGATGAAGACGAAATCCGTATGTTGGCCGACCATGATGTAAAGGTGGTTCATAATCCGGCATCCAATATGAAGCTGGCTTCGGGTGTGGAATTCAGGTATAACGAAATGAGAGATGCCGGCATAAAGGTGGGATTGGGTACCGACGGTTGTTCGTCGTCCAATAACCTGGACATGGTAGAGGCGATGAAGTTTGCTTCTTTGCTGGGCAAATCTTGGCGCAATGATCCTGAGGCTATGCCTGCGGGAGAGATGCTGACCATGGCTACAGCCAATGGTGCTGCTATTTTGGGATTGAATGCTGGTACAATAGAGGCGGGGAGATTGGCGGATTTGAGTCTGGTCGATTTACATAGCCCTGTCTTTACTCCCAACTTTCATTTGGAATCGAACCTTGTTTATGCGGCCAATGGTAGTTGCATCGATACGGTTATCTGCGATGGAAGGATTCTGATGCAGGGACGGCATGTACCCGGAGAAGACGAAATTTTGGATAAGGCAGCATCCGTTGCCAACGATTTATTTAAAAGATAATATATTGAACGTGTAAAATTATGGAAGAACAATTAAAAACATACCGGGACGCAGCCGATTATATTGCTTCACAAATAGTGAAAATCCCCAAAATTGCCATTATTTTGGGTAGCGGTCTTGGCGCCTTGGCCGATGAACTTACGGATGCCATTGTTGTCCCTTATTCTGAAATTCCTCATTTTGCACACTCTACGGCTGCAGGTCACAAAGGCAACCTGATCTATGGCAAACTTGGTAAAGTCCCTGTTCTTGCCATGCAGGGACGGTTTCATTATTACGAGGGATATACCATGCAGCAGGTTACATTTCCTATTCGTGTAATGAAATTACTGGGTATAGAATGCTTGTTGGTATCTAATGCGGCCGGAGGAATAAACAACACGTTTAAGATTGGCGACCTCATGATTATTTCCGATCATATTAATATGCTTCCCAATCCGCTGATCGGTCCGAACAACGATAATTTTGGACCTCGTTTCCCGGATATGACCCGCACATACGACCGCGAACTGATTGCTTCCATGGAGGAGATTTCCCGCGAAAAGAATATTTCACTGAAACGAGGTGTTTATGTAGGTCTTACAGGTCCTTCTTATGAAACACCTGCCGAATATGCTTTCTACGGTAAAGCCGGAGGTGACGCCATTGGAATGAGTACCGTTCCCGAAGTAATAGTAGCACGTCATTGTGGCATACGGATTTTTGGTATGTCGGTAATCACCAACGAAGGCTATCATTTTGCCGACGATTTTGTAAACAGCGGAGACGATGTAATTGCAGCTGCCAACAGGGCTTCGGCAATTATGACAACCCTTTTTACTGAACTGGTTGCACGGATTTAACGTCAGGTAGCGTATAACCGGTTGATTGTCTGAATAAGGTGAAAATAATGTGAAAAAAAAAGAGGCGTTGTTTGGTCACTTTGAAAATAACCTCTATATTTGCACCCGTTAACGCGAAAGTAGCTCAGTTGGTAGAGCATAACCTTGCCAAGGTTAGGGTCGCGGGTTCGAGTCCCGTCTTTCGCTCAAAGAGTAGCATGAGGTTACCTTTTGTATGTGTTGAAGAAGCCCGGGTGGCGGAATTGGTAGACGCGCTAGTTTCAGGTACTAGTGTAAGTAATTACGTGCAGGTTCGAGTCCTGTTCCGGGCACCACTTCTATGCGCAGGTGGTGGAATTGGTAGACACGCTACTTTGAGGGGGTAGTGCCGGTTTCGGTGTGTGAGTTCAAATCTCATCCTGCGTACTGCGAAAGCAGACTACTCTAGGTGGGTGGTCTGCTTTTTGTTTTTGACTTTATCTTTATCTTTTTTTCTGGACGTGATGCTAGTATCGGAAAATGAGATAAATATGATTTTATTAGGGTAAAAAAGTTGCATAAACTGAAAATTATGATTTACTTTGCACCCTGATTATGAGAGTATATATTTGAATAGTTGCAAGTAATATAAAAAAAAGAAGATAGCGATGTCTAAGATTTGTCAAATTACCGGAAAAAAAGCAATGGTTGGCAACAACGTTTCGCACTCAAAAAGGAGAACGAAGCGTAAGTTTGATGTTAACCTGTTCACAAAGAAGTTCTACTGGGTAGAACAAGATTGTTGGGTTAGCCTGAATGTATCAGCCGCAGGCTTGCGTACTATCAACAAAGTAGGCTTGAATGAAGCGATTAAGAAAGCTGCTGAAAAAGGTTATTTAAACGCTTAACTTGGAGGAATAAAAAATGGCAAAGAAAGCAAAAGGAAATAGAATTCAGGTTATCCTTGAATGTACCGAACACAAAGAAAGCGGTATGCCCGGTACTTCTAGATATATCACTACGAAGAACAGAAAGAATACAACTGCAAGAATTGAGTTGAAGAAATACAACCCAATCTTGAAGAAGATGACAGTTCATAAAGAAATTAAGTAATAGGAGATTTAAACAATGGCAAAAAAAGTAGTAGCAGCGTTTAAAAAAGGCGACGGTCGTACTTACTCAAAAGTAATCAAGATGGTAAAGTCTCCGAAAACAGGTGCTTATACCTTCCAGGAAGAAATGGTTCCTAACGAAGCTGTAAAAGAGTATTTCGCAAAATAATTGCACATAAACGCATACAAAAAAGGATGTTCCCAAAAAGAACATCCTTTTTTATTTTATTCAACTTTAGATAGAATTCCATACGCTTGAAACGGAATATTTTCTTAATTTTGCTCTGTTGTAGATTTCGACTAATAATAACAGATAAATAAATAAAGAGCTATGAGATTCGATGTATCAAGTACTGCGCTATTATCCCGCCTGCAGTCTATAAGCAAAGTAATTGCGTCTAAAAATTCTTTGCCTATACTGGACAGCTTCCTGTTTAACCTGGAAGGAACTAAATTAACGATGACAGCTTCCGATTCGGAAACCCGGTTGGTTACTTCTGTCGATGTAATGAATGCTGAGGGTAGTGGAGTATTTGCCGTATCTGCCAAGATTCTTTTGGAACCTCTGAAAGAACTTCCTGAACAACCGCTTACGTTCGATATCAATGATGAGAATCTGGAGATATTTATTCATTTCCAAAATGGAAAATACAACTTCATCGGACAGAAAGGTGATACGTATCCACAGCAGAAGCCACTGAACGAGAATGTAGTATCTATTGCATTGGAGGCGCAGACCTTGCTGAACGGTATAAGTCGTTCTATTTTTGCAACAGCCGATGATGAACTTCGTCCGGTTATGAACGGTATCTATTTCGATATTCATCAGGACGATCTCACCTTTGTGGCATCAGACGGTCACAAGTTGGTTCGCCTGCGCAATCTTTCGGTTCATGCTACAGAGAAAGCATCATTCATTCTTCCCAAAAAACCTGCAAACTTACTTAAAGCTGTCTTAGCTAAAGAAACTGAGATGGTTACCATTAAGTTTGATGAAAATAATGCCTATATCAACTGTACTAATTTTGAGATGGTTTGCCGCCTTATTGAAGGACGCTTCCCTAATTACAACAGCGTGATTCCTCAAAATAATCCGCATAAGGTAATTATCGACCGTTTGTCTTTCCTTAACGCGCTGAAGCGTGTATCTGTATTCTCTAATCCCGCAAGCAGCTTGGTTAAACTTCAGCTTAAAGGAAATCAGATGAAGGTATCTGCGCAGGACATCGATTTCTCTACTGCAGCAGAAGAAACTATCCCTTGCCAGTTTACGGGTGTGGATTTGAGCATTGGTTTTAAAGCAACTTACCTGATCGAAATTTTGAACAATATTGCTTCGACAGAAGTGGTGGTAGAATTGGCAGATCCTTCACGTGCAGGGTTAATTATTCCTGTAGAGAACGAAGAAAATGAAGATCTTCTGATGTTGCTCATGCCAATGATGTTAAATGACTAACAACTAAATAATGCAATTAAACTTAAAGAATCCGCTGGTTTTCTTCGATTTGGAAACAACAGGGATAAACATAGTAAAAGACCGTATCGTTGAAATTTCGTATGTAAAGGTTTTTCCTAACGGGAAAGAGGAAACAAAGACACGCCGGATCAATCCGGAGATGCCTATTCCTCCCGAATCTACTGCCATACATGGTATTACCGACGAGGATGTAAAGGATTGCCCTACGTTTAAGGAAGTAGCCAAATCGCTGGCTAATCAGATTGAGGGATGCGACCTGGCTGGAT
Source organism: uncultured Macellibacteroides sp. (assembly GCF_963667135.1). Lineage (NCBI taxonomy): Bacteria > Pseudomonadati > Bacteroidota > Bacteroidia > Bacteroidales > Porphyromonadaceae > Macellibacteroides > uncultured Macellibacteroides sp. Next base: position 3,245,858 of record NZ_OY762974.1, read on the forward strand.
TCAATTCTAACCGTTTTGATATTCCTTTGCTGGTGGAAGAGTTTCTTCGCGCAGGGGTGGATATAGACCTAAACAAGCGTAAGTTCGTGGATGTGCAAACCATTTTTCATAAGATGGAGCAACGTACCCTTTCGGCTGCCTATAAGTTTTATTGCGACAAAAGTCTTGAAAATGCCCATTCGGCCGAAGCAGATACCTATGCAACATACGAGGTATTGAAGGCTCAGCTGGACCGTTATCCGGAGTTGGTAAACGATGTAAAGTTTCTTTCTGAATATTCAAGCTTCAACACCAATGTTGATTTTGCCGGACGTATGGTGTACAACGACAAAGGCGAAGAAGTATTTAACTTTGGAAAGTATAAAGGTCATCGTGTGGAAGATGTACTGAAGAATGACCAGGGATATTATGGTTGGATGATGCAGGGCGATTTCCCTTTAAATACTAAGAAGGTGCTTACCGAGATTAAACTGAGAAATTTTAATTCAAAGTAAAACAAACTTCAGTATAGTAGCTTTACGTTTATAATTGGAAACATGCTTAAAGGAAAAAAAATTATATTGGGAATAACCGGAAGTATCGCTGCCTACAAAGCGGCGTACATTATCCGTGGACTGGTAAAGAAGGGAGCCGAGGTACAGGTTGTGATTACACCTTCAGGCAAAGAATTTATCACTCCGATAACGCTGTCGGCGCTGAGCAGCAATCCCGTAATCAGCGAATTCTTCTCTAACCGCGACGGATCGTGGAACAGTCATGTTGATTTAGGTTTATGGGCAGATGCCATGCTCATTGCTCCGGCGACAGCTTCTACCATTGGTAAGATGGCAAATGGGATTGCTGATAATATGCTTATTACAACCTATCTCTCCTGCAAAGCTCCGGTGTTTATTGCTCCGGCAATGGACCTTGATATGTTTGCTCATCCGTCGACTCAGGAGAACATCGAGAAGCTGCGTTCGTATGGCAATCACATCATCGAACCGGGTGAAGGCGAACTTGCCAGTCACCTTGTTGGTAAGGGAAGAATGGAAGAGCCCGATGCCATTATTGCTGTTTTGGATCGTTTCTTTGATGGCCTTTGCAGTTTGTCGAAAAAAAAGATAGTGATTACTGCAGGTCCGACATATGAAAAGATAGATCCTGTACGTTTTATTGGTAATTACTCTTCCGGCAAGATGGGTTTTGCCCTGGCGGAAGCCTGTGCAGCCCAAGGGGCTTTAGTTACCCTGATAGCGGGTCCGGTTTCACTTACTACTACCCACGAAGGTATCAGAAGGATAGATGTGGAGTCGGCCGAAGAGATGTATCATGCTGCTGTAAAAGCTTTTCCGGAATCGGATGCCGCGATTTTATGTGCGGCAGTAGCCGATTACCGCCCCGAAGTTCAGGCCGAAGAGAAGATAAAAAGAGAAAGCACCGGCGAGATGACCATGCATTTGGTTCCCAACCCGGATATTGCAGCAATGTTAGGTAAAATGAAGCACCCTGGTCAGCGGTTGGTAGGATTTGCTCTTGAAACAAGCGATGAAGTAGCCCATGCAACAGAAAAGCTAAAACGAAAGAACTTAGATTTTATCGTGCTTAATTCTTTGCGGGATAAGGGAGCAGGTTTTCGCTGCGATACCAACAAGATCTCTATTCTCGAGGCAAATGGAGTGCTTACAGCTTATGAGATGAAGCCGAAAAATGAAGTAGCCAACGATATTGTTGAAAAACTGGCAAGCCTAATAAAAGAATAAGGTGATAATAAAGAAATTGTTGTATCTGTTTATTTGTCTGTTGCTGACTTTCACTGCAAAGTCGCAGGAACTGAATGCGCGCGTCACTATTAACAGTGATAAGGTTCAGGGTACCAACAAGCAAGTGTTCACTACGTTGCAAACGGCCTTAACCGAGTTTATCAATAACCGGAAATGGACGGATGCAACTTTTGCCGTGAACGAACGGATAGACTGTTCTTTTACTCTTATCATAAACGAAATGCCAACCGAATCGAGTTTCAAAGGAGAGTTGCAGATTCAGGCCCGCCGTCCGGTATATAACTCCAGCTATTCTACAACCTTGTTTAACTTCAGGGATACGCAGCTCGATTTCGACTATACTGAGTTCGAGCCGCTTGAATATACGCAGAACACCCTGCAAAACAATCTTACAGCCTCGGTTGTATTCTATATCTATGTAATCCTGGGGCTCGATTTTGATAGTTTTGCTCAGACGGGAGGGAGTCCTTTTATACAACAGGCAATGCAGGTTGTAACTTTGGCTCAGTCGGAAATGGCTTGGACAGGATGGAAGGCTTTCGACAGCAACCGTAACCGTCATGCGCTGGCTACGGCGCTGACTGATAATACGTCGGCTGTTTTCCGCGAGATGTGGTATACTTACCACCGCAAAGGTCTTGATGAGATGGCTGCCAATCCCGACCGCGGACGAACAACCATTATCGAAACGCTGCCTGCATTGAAAGAGATACAGACGGCTCGTCCCGGTTCCGTATTGATGCAACTCTTCTCTGATAGTAAGTTAGACGAAGTGGTAAGCGTTTACAGCAAAGCCAACCAAACGGAAAAACAAGAGGGATATAAACTATTGTCTACAATCTTCCCTACGCAAACAACGCGTCTGGAACCTTTGAAAAAGTGATGCACTATGCTTAAATCCTTATTCATACAGAACTATGTCCTGATAGACAGTCTCGACATAGACTTTGCAGATGGTTTTTCGGTTATAACCGGTGAAACCGGAGCTGGAAAATCAATTATTCTTGGTGCGTTATCTCTTGTATTAGGGCAACGGGCCGATGGAAAAAGTATTAAAAAAGAGGCCGATAAATGTGTGATTGAAGCTACATTCGATATCTCATTGTACCAGCTTGAGCCTTTTTTTATAGAAAACGATCTCGAATACGATGCCCGTCATTGTATACTTCGCCGGGAACTGTTTGCTTCGGGCAAATCCCGTGCTTTTGTGAATGATTCGCCTGTGGGGTTGAATGTTCTAAGAAGTCTGGGTACGCGCCTGATCGATATCCACTCTCAGCACCAGAACCTGTTGTTGGGAGACAGCCTCTTTCAGCTAAATGTAGTAGATGTGCTGGCCGACAATGAAATATTGCTGATTCTTTACCGCAAGGAATTCAGCCGATACCAATCGTTGAAGAGAGATCTCAAAGAATTAACAGAAAAATCCCGACAGAACCGACAGGAAGAAGATTATATCCGTTTTCAATTGGAACAACTCGAAGAAGCCCGTCTGGAAGAGGGAGAACAGGAACAATTGGAACAGGAACAGGAAACGTTGTCGCACGCCGAAGAGATTAAAGGAGCCTTATTTAAAATAACCGAACTACTTAGCGGAGATAACCAAGGCGGTTTGCATCAGATAAAAGAAGCTTTGTCTACTGCCACATCGCTCGAACGCTATTACCCGCAGGCAAAAGAGATGGCAGAGCGTTTGCGTTCGGCTTATATTGATATGAAGGACCTGGCTTCCGAAACAGACACGCTAAAGGAGGATGTGGAATTCAACCCTGAACGTATGGAGTGGGTGGAAGAGAGACTCAATACGATTTACTCGCTTCAGCAAAAGCATCACCTGAATACAGTGGCAGAGTTGCTTGCTCTGCAGAAGAATTATTCAGATCAGTTACAAGAAATAGATTCGTACGACGAGCAGATTGACGCATTGAAAGGACAGGTAGATGCTACCTACAAAGAGCTTATGCAACAAGCTGCAGTAATTAGCGAACAACGTAAGGTGGCATCAGTAGGACTATCAAAGCAGCTGGTGGAGATGATTGCTCCGCTGGGTATGCCCAACACTCGCTTTACGGTCGACTTTAAAAATAAAACGGTTCCTGATAGTGATGGTGCCGACGAGATATGTTTTATGTTTTCGGCAAATAAGAGCGGCGAACTTCAACCAGTTGCCAATACGGCATCGGGTGGTGAAATATCACGACTTATGCTTTGTATCAAGGCAATGATCGCAGGGGCTACAGCGCTTCCGTCTATTATATTCGACGAAGTGGATACCGGAGTATCTGGCGATATAGCTGATAAAATGGGAGATATCATGCACGAACTGGGAACCAAGATGCAGGTAATAGCCATCACTCATTTACCTCAGATCGCCTCCAAAGGGAATGCTCATTACTATGTTTACAAACACGAAGAGAAAGAACGTACGCTTACCCAAATAAAACAAATGGATACCGAAGAGCGTATTACAGAGATTGCCCGAATGCTGAGTGGTGCCGCGCTTACCGATGCTTCGATGGCCAATGCGCGTGAACTATTGGGTGTGAGAAAGTAAAAGAATGGCTGACTTATCGAAATATACCATATCTATGGTATTGTAGAGTTGCTTAATATAACCGAACTTTGCCATAGATAATAAGAACAACAATTAAAAAGATAAACATATGGCAAAGATCGCTAAAAAATTAACAGAACTCGTTGGGAATACCCCGTTATTGGAACTCTCTGCATTTAATGCGAGTAAGGGATTGGAAGCTACTGTAATTGCAAAACTTGAATCTTTTAATCCCGTAGGTTGTGTAAAGGAACGTATTGCATTGGCGATGGTTGAAGACGCCGAAGCAAAAGGTATACTTAAGCCAGGAGCAACTATTATCGAACCTACCAGTGGCAATACGGGAGTTGGACTAGCCTTTGTTTCTGCCGTGAAAGGTTATAAGCTTGTGCTTACTATGCCCGAAACCATGAGTCTTGAACGCCGCGCGTTGCTTAAAGCTTTAGGTGCTGAGCTGGTACTTACTCCGGGTTCAGGAGGAATGAAAGCAGCTATTGAAAAAGCAAATGAAATTCAGACTGAAACAGCAGGTTCTGTTATTTTGCAGCAATTTGAGAATCCGGCTAATCCGGAAATCCATAGAAAAACAACCGGAGAAGAAATCTGGCGCGATACAGACGGAAAAGTAGATATTTTTGTAGCAGGCGTTGGTACGGGTGGAACCGTTAGTGGAGTGGGAGAGTCGCTTAAAGCTCACAATCCTAATGTTAAAATAGTAGCCGTAGAACCGGCAGATTCTCCCGTATTATCCGGAGGATCACCTTCACCACATAAAATTCAGGGAATTGGTGCGGGATTTATTCCCAAAACATATAATGCCGAAGTTGTAGACGAAATCATAACTGTAACTAACGACGCAGCAATTAAAACCAGCCGCGAACTCGCACAGAAAGAAGGTTTGCTAGTTGGTATCTCTTCGGGAGCTGCAGCCTGGGCTGCCGCAGAACTGGCAAAGCGTCCTGAAAATAAAGGAAAAGTAATCGTTACTCTACTTCCTGATACAGGCGAGCGTTACCTAAGTACGGTTCTTTACGCATTTGACGAATATCCATTGTAATTAAGCATAATCTTTACAATAAAACCCCGGTGAATTTCTTTGATAGAAATCACCGGGGTTTTTAATTAACCTAAACCTAAACAAATCCAGTTGCCTTTTTACTTAGTCTTTTCTTCTTTGTTTACATCCTGATTGTCCTTAGGAGCAAGCTCGCCTTCCGCCTTGAATTTATCCTGTCTTTCTTTCAAGAGAGCTCGTTGTTCGGGAGTAAGGATTTTTTCCATCTCAGCACGATGTTTTTCCTGCATCACCTTCTTTTCGGCACTGAATTTTTCTTTCAACTCTTTCATGGCTTCTTTCTGATTGTCCGAAAGATTCAAGCCTTCAAACTTGTTTCTTTTGCCTTCACGAAACATCCCTTTATCAGATGGACCAAAATTTTCATTGTCTCCACGGAACATTTCATGTCTTTTACAACATTCACATCCCTTTTGGTATACCATTTTACCTTTGCGGGGTCCGGATCCATCTCGCATACCATGTCTCATGGTACTGTCGCCGGGAATAAAGCCTTCTTTTTCGCCGCGAGCATCAAATTGACGCATCTGCCCAAACTTAGGCATCATTTCTTTCCATTTTTCAATCTGTTCGGGAGTAAGCAACTCTTTAATTGCTTTCTGATGCTCATCTGCCAAACCTTTCAACTCACCTTGCTTTCCTTTCAGTTGGTCAAGACTCTTCATCATTTCATCCATTTTGGATTTGAATTCAGCATTCAGCGACTCAAACTTCTTTTGCTGGTCGGCACTTAAATTCAATTCCTTTGGAATTTCAAACTTTCCTTTGCGTTGTTGTCCTTTGTCTTGCGGACCTGCAAATGCTGTAAGTGATATCACCGAAAGCATTGCGAATGATAAAATTATATGCCTCATAATGAAAAATATAAATGATTTATATTCCTTTGATATGAATCAGGCTTAAAGGTTTAAGGCAGATTCTTTTTTTAATATTCCATTACAAAATTTGGTGCAATTTTAGGACCATAAATCCTGTCGAAGGGTTGAGTTATTTTATTATTGAAGTATTCTGCTTATCTTTATGTAGTATATTGGGATGATAAACAGTCTTTATAGTAGAAATTCTATATAAAATTAATTATTTAATGAAATCGAGATTACTAATATTGTCCGATTTATGGGGGATCAGAAAGTCTGATTGGGTCGGTTTTTATCTGAAATTACTAGAAGCCGAGTTTGATGTCTGCTATTATGATTGTTGTGAATTGGGAGATGTGAATACGAGTGAATATTGCGAAAGTGCTCTTCATTCGCAATTTGTTGATGGAGGTATTGATACTGCTGTAGAAAAGCTTCTGGAAAAGGAAACCGATGGGGTAGACGTTCTTGCTTTTAGCATTGGTGGAACAATTGCTTGGAAGGCTGTATTGAAAGGGTTGAAAGTTACTAATTTTTATGCTGTGTCTGCAACAAGATTAAGGTGCGAAAGTCAAAAACCAGTCTGCGTCATAAAGCTTTTTTATGGTGAAAAGGATAAATTTAAACCTACTCATGATTGGTTCGAAAGCATGGAAATTCCATTTGAAGTCATGCTTGGAGAGGATCATTTGATGTATGCGGAAAGGAGTTGTTCGGAGATAATTTGCAATGATATATTGAATGCAAGGAAATAATGGATGAAATAGCATGATTAAACAGATATTAATTACTTTTGCATCAAATTAGACAATAATAAAGAGTATGAAAATTTACCATCCTAAAGCGTACATGCGCCTTATTAACAGGAAGCAACTTCAGGGTAAAGTTGTACCAATATACACTGATTCGGATAAATATATCTGTACAAACTGTAATATGGAGTTTGAAGGTTTTTATTGCAGCAATTGTGGACAAAGTAAGGATACTCCTCGTTTTACATATAAATCTGTGATTAAGAACTTTTTCGGAGGTCTTACTAATATTGACAGCGGCTTCTTTTTCACTATCAAAGAGCTTTTTATCCGTCCCGGATATATGATAAGTGACTATATTGGAGGCCGACGGATTATTTACTTCCGTCCCCTCCAAATGCTTTTTGTTCTGGGCGCTATTTATGTGTTACTGGGGCAGGCAATTGATCCTGCAACGCCACAAAGTAAAGAAGCGATAATAGATAATGAAACTTTGATTGAATTTAACGAGCACAATTTATTTCAATGGTTCCAGCAATCTCCGTTCGTCCAGTCTGTAATAGGGGTGGTGAAAAATTTATTTTCCAGTAATAAGGCCCTGGAAATAGCATGCACATTACCAATCTTTGCTTTAGCCACGCACTGGGCATTTCGAAAGCGTACTTACAACAAGCATTATAATTTAGTAGAACTCCTTTTTGTACGGACCTATGCGGCAAGTCAGCTATTGATTGTCGCGATCGTACTGTTATTCTTTACACGTGATGCAAGTGAAGGAACTCCATGGTGGTTAGATTTTCTTTTTTCCGTATGGATTTATGCCCAACTATTCAAAGAGAAGATAGGATCAACCGTAAAACATACGGTACTAATGTACATTTACTCCCTATTAATAATTATACTGATTGCTATCATAATAGTATCCCTGCTTGTTTTTCTTGTGTGGATAACAGATTTATTTACAGTCAACTAGTTGTGGAATAATTATTTAAGTTAAATACAAATAATTGGTAAGAGAGTAAATAATATGAATTAGAAAAATATATTATCTTTGCTCTCACTAAAAAAACGTTGGATGTTTAATTTTAAGAAGGACACTGTGAAGTAAATAACCTTTGGCATTCTGTCAAGGTTATCCACTAAATAAACTCAGGCATATGTTTGCCGGAGTTATTTTCATGTCTATATCTTAACAAATTCTGGTATTCGATAGGTGTATTTTATCCCTATTCCATGCCAATTAAATTAAAACATCATGAGTAACGAAAATAAATCTATTCACGACTTCGACTTCAACTTAATTTGCGAATACTTTGCCAGTATAGAGCGACAAGGGCCCGGTAGCCCCGAAATAACGCTCAAAGCACTTGGTTTTATAGATAACCTTACCGAAAAATCCCGTATTGCCGATCTTGGTTGTGGTACGGGCGGTCAAACTATGACTTTGGCGCAAAATGCCCCGGGACAGATTACAGGTCTGGATTTATTCCCTTATTTTATCGATCTATTCAATCGCAATGCCAGACAGCTTAATCTACAGGACAGAGTAAAAGGTGTTGTTGGATCAATGGATGATCTTCCTTTTCAAAAAGAGGAACTAGACTTGATTTGGTCTGAAGGAGCTATCTATAATATCGGATTTGAACGTGGCTTGAACGAATGGAAGCCGTTTCTAAAGAAAGGAGGATATATAGCGGTATCGGAAGCATCGTGGTTCACCGATGGACGTCCTGCCGAAATCAACAACTTTTGGATAGAGGCTTACCCCGAAATAGACACCATTCCTAACAAGGTTGGACAAATGCAAAAAGCCGGATATATTCCCGTAGCTACGTTTATTTTACCGGAAAACTGCTGGACGGAACATTTCTACGCTCTGCAAGCGGAAGCACAGGAAAAGTTTCTAAAAAAGTATGCAGGGAATAAAACCGTCGAAAAACTTATCTTTTATCAACGCTATGAAGCGGAGTTGTACTACAAGTATAAAGATTTCTACGGTTATGTATTCTATATTGGGAAGAAAATTTAATTAATTCTACAGAGAAGATTGTCGTGATGCGATAATCTTCTCTCTTTCAAAATTACAAAGCAATGAATAATTTACAATTATATGGTTGGAATGAAGAATTGTTCCGACAAAAACAAAATTCAACTTACAAAAATTTAGTACATGGTCGGGTTACAGTTACTCATAGAACTTGCTATGACGTAGTTGCCGAATTGGGGTTTTATACTTGCGAACTAGCTGGAAATATGCTCTATGGAAAGGAATCTTCAGAGTATCCTTGTACGGGCGACTGGGTTCTTTTTCAACCCATTGATGCGGACAAAGGCATTATTATTGATATGTTGCCTAGACAAAAAGCACTTTACCGTCTCAAAAGTGGTACTGTTTCTGAAAGACAAGCCATTGCCTCATTCATAGATAAGGCTTTTATCGTACAGAGTCTGGATGATAACTTTAATGTCCGTCGCATTGAGCGTTTTGTGTTACAGACAGCAGACGAAGGTATTCAGCCGGTATTGGTATTGACAAAAACAGACTTAGGGTTCGACAAGGAAGAAACAGAAAAGGCCCTTAAACATATTTCCTGCAAAATGCCTGTTTTCTATACAAGTACAGAATCACCGGAAAGCATTGTCAAACTTCGGGAAATTATTTTCCCCGGAGAAACAATCGTATTTGCAGGCTCTTCGGGTGTAGGAAAAAGTACATTAATCAATGCCCTTTGCGGACAACAAATTCTTCAAACAGGTTCAATCAGTGAATCAACAGGGAAAGGGAAACATACTTCAACCCGCAGAGAAATGGTGCTAATGCCTGATTCCGGTGTGTTAATTGATACTCCGGGAATAAAGTTGTTTGGTGTTACAAACGACAATGCCAATAACTTGTCAGAAATTTTAAATATTTCAGATTATGACGGTCAATGCCGATTTAAGGACTGCCGGCATATCAACGAAAAAGGATGTGTTGTAATTGAAGCTGTAGAAAAGGGGGAAATAGACCGAGGCGTATATGAAAGCTATCTAAAACTTCGTAGGGAGGCATGGCATTATACCGCTTCTGTGCAAGAGAAACGGAAATATGAGAAATCATTTTCTAAGATGATAAAGAATCACAAAAAAAATAATGTATAAAAAGTATGAAAAGAGTCATAACAACCAAATCATAGGTTCATATAACTTTGCACTTTCATTCATATAACTTTGACTCGCCAAAGTTATATGAATGAAAGTGCAAAGTAGTATTAAGTAATGTGCTAATTAAAAAGTAAAAGAGGATATCCTTTTGGGGACATCCTCTTTTCTATTCATGTAGAGAAATATCAATAAGCATCGCTGATGCTTTCTGATTTTAACTGTTTGTCGAATGTAGCCTTATCCAATGAGGTAGTTACATGGATAGTAACAGGTTCTCCGGGAAGCACATCAAAATAGTTGTCTGAGAAGAAGTTCTCAATACCTTCGATGCTCAGGAATACGCCACGCGCAACTACATCACTTTGTACAGTTACATCGTAGCCGTCTTTGGCTGGAATACTGCTCAGTTTAATGTTTGCTTTGGGGAAATCGATTTCCTTGAAGCGAGTAAGGTAATAATTGTTGTAGTATGTTTCACCCTTGCTTTCGATGAATTTGGCATTTACAACTACTTCGTTCTTGGCACGACCTTTCAGTATCTTATCCAGGGCACCTGCGTATTGTACTTTGCTGGTGTTGGCGGGAAGGGTAATCTGCTTATCCATTTCGAATACAACGTTACCTTTCAAATCCATAACACGGATATCGAGCTTGCCTTTCGTAGCTTTCAGACGATCTGATACTACATAAACGTCGAGGTTATTTCCTTTAATAATAGGAGAAACCAGAATGTCTTTGAAGGCTTTCTTGCTGAAGTAATGCTGAGCTTTCCAGCGACCGTAAAAATCGCGGCTCGACCAGGAAGCTACCGGCCAGCAGTCGTTGTGCTGCCAGAACAAGGTCCCCATACAATAAGGCATGTCGCGGCGGTGTGCCTCAATAGCTGTCTTTATAGCATCTCCTTGCAGAAGCTGACCCATATAAAGGAAATTAGGGAAGTCTTTGGGTTTGCTGTATTCGTTCAACAGATACCATTGAATCAAGCTGTTGGCATGACTACCACCGCGTTGATGGGCCATCATTACTTCAGAGAAGATATCCCAATCGCGTTTTTCGGGAGCGTACTTCTTAACCGATTCAAATTCAGGAAACGACTGGAAGCCATATTCGCTGAAGAAACGGGCACGCTTTACGTTGTAGTTGGCAATGGAGTCTTTACCATGCCATACACCCCAATAATGAGCATCACCGTTGGCCTCGTCGGCATTTCCTTCCGGATTACCGGCATAAGGAGAAGAAGGCCAGTAAAAAGTGGTTGGGTCGTAGGTTTCTACTACCTTGGGCAGCACATCGAAATAGATGTTTTTAAACTGCTTCCAAATTTTATCAGCCACTCCTAATTTAGTGTATTGCTTTACCCATCCCCATCCAAACCATGCTGTTTGGTTTTCGTTATTGCCACACCAGATAGCAATAGAAGGGTGATTGCGTAAACGTTTTACGTTATCAATGGCTTCTTCGCGGATATTATCCAATAGCTCGCCTTCGCCCGGATAAGTGCTGCACGCAAACATAAAGTCTTGCCATACCAGAATACCGTACTTGTCGCAAAGATCGTAAAAGATATCGTTCTCGTAAGTACCACCTCCCCATACACGAAGCATGTTCATATTGGCATTAACCGCATCCAGAATGGTCTTTTCGTATTTTTCGGCTGTTACACGAGGTAAGAAATTATCTTGAGGAATGTAGTTGGCACCCTTCATAAACACCTTGTGTCCGTTCAGTTCGAAGTGGAAAGTATGACCTTCGGCATCCTTTTCGTACACCACTTTCAAGGAACGAAGTCCCAGGTTGTCTTTCTGCATATCAGCCACTTTACCATTCATAGCAACCTCTGCCTTGAACGGATACAAATGAGCTTCACCCAATCCGTTGCTCCACCACAGCTTGGGGTTGGTAACAGTTAGGTCCGTTTCAATAATGTTCACGCCCTTCTTCACGTTGGCTTTTTTGGTCCAGCCTCTTCCTACACCTTCGGCAGAAATAGTAACGGTAGCTTCGCCAGATTTGTCGGCAATCACTTCAACGCGTGCTTTGATCAGCGCCTGTTTAGCAGTTACACTCTGTTGAATATACTGTACGCTTTCGATACGCGCATCGTTCCAACCCATCAGGTAAACCGGACGCCAGATTCCACTCGTAACCAATCGAGGTCCCCAGTCCCAGCCATAATGATAACCCGCTTTACGAGCAAATACGCTCACTTTTTTGTTGAACACACCACCGTTTTCGGACTGATCATTTCCTGCTTCGTTTTGATAATCAAGGGCATCCCATTTAGGAATATCAATTTTTAGCGGAGAATGGAAATAGATACGCAGCTCGTTGCCATCCTTTTTAAGCAACGGCTTAACGTTTACTGTCCACTCGCGGAACATGTTATTAGCTTTCAGGATCAGCGAATCGTTCAGGTAAACATCCGCATAGGTATCCAATCCTTTAAAGTCAAGTTCGATATTGTCTTTGCTAAAAATATCGGAACTAACAACAAGCGGAGCTTTGTATTCCCAATCTTCTTTGTCGACCCACTGAACGCCACGTTCATTGAGACGGAAGTATGGATCTTCGATGATTTTGTTATCAATCAGGTCGGTGTGAACAACACCCGGAACAGAAGCCTGGTACCAGTTGTTTCCCCGTACTTGTTTGAATGTCCAGTTCTTGTTAATCTCCTGCTTAACCACACCCTGTGCAGCTAATCCCGAACCGCCTGATAAGACCGCCCCGGTAAGCACCAATGTTGTTAATACGTTCTTGTAACTCATAATTTGTTATATATTAGTGATATAAATAGTAGTCTTACAGACTTTCCTTATTAAGCGCATTTACCGGATCTTTTCCTTCGGATGTATAAAGAGCTTCGATTCGTCCGGCATATGTTTTTTCAATTTTGCCACGCACCATCTTCATGGTACTGTTTATCATCTGATTCTGCTCCGAAAAAGGTTCGGGCAGAATGGCAAAAGTGGTGGGAAGCCAGCGATCGGGGAATAATGCCGCATGTACACCTCCCGCTTTGAAACGACCTATTTGTTCCTGAATTAGTTTAATTGCTGCTTCTTTCCCTTTATCAGAAGATAAATCCAGATGCATTCGTTTCAACTTAACATTTAACCGCTCCTTATTTGGAACAACAAGGGCTACCGTGTAAGGATTCTGATTGTTATACAGCATCAGCTGATCAATACAGCTTGAATGTTCGACAATAGCTTCTTCGATGCCTTCGGGACTGTACTTCTCTCCATCGCTTCCGATAAGAAGGCTTTTGAAACGCCCAATTACGTAAAGGAATCCGTTGCTTCCCATGTAACCCAGATCGCCTGTATACAACCATCCGTTTCGAATGGTTTCGGCAGTGCTTACAGGATTCTTCCAGTAACCGGCCATTACGTTTTCGCCTCTTATAACAATTTCTCCCTGCTGACCGACCGGAAGGTCGCGACCTTCATTGTCGCATATTTTCAGATCCAGCGGTTGTACCAGCACACCACTACTTCCGAAGGTGTGTTTAGGCGGCACGTTGGATGATATAACGGGAGTTGCTTCACTCAGTCCGTATCCCTGATACATGGGTATTCCCAGCGCATAATAAAATTTTTGCAGGTCTTTGTCAAGCAAAGCACCTCCACCAACAAAGAATTTGAGTGCTCCGCCGAAGTTGAGGCGTACTTTAGAAAACAGAACAGAATCAAACAGACTTACAAGAGGCTTAAGCATACAACGCCATCCATCGCCTTTGTTATGCCCGTCTCCATTGTAAATATACGCCACACTCAGCCCTTTATTGAAAAGCCATGTAGCCATCTTTCCCTTTGCGCGAATACCTTGTTCTATATTTTTACGGAAACTCTTAGCAAGGGCGGGAACACTTAGAATAAGATGAGGTTTAAATTCTTTTATGTTAAGCGGTATGTTTTTGAGGGTTTCCATACCTGTACGTCCTACTTGCACGGTGGCTACCGAAGCACCCACACTCATAAAAATAAAGAAGCCAACCACGTGTGCAAAGCAATGGTCGAGTGGTAGAATAATCAGTGTACGCCATGTTTCGTCTATTTTAACCAAGGTTAAAGCTTGACTCACGTTGGCTGTATAATTACGATGAGTAAGGATCACACCCTTAGGGTCTGCCGTGGTACCTGATGTATAGGTGATGGTTGCGTAATCGTCGTTGACAAGGGATTGTCCGACCGACAAAAATTCGTCTGTCGAATGGGTCTCAAGCCAGATTTTGCCCATTTCCTGTACTTTGGATAGAGGCAATTCCTTTTCTTCCCAGTGGGTTTGTTCATCGAAAACAATTACTTTTTCCACTAAAGGTAATTGGTTTATAATGGAACGAATCTTCTTGAGTTGGTTTCCGGATACCATGATGAACTTTACTTCAGCATGAGTGAGACGGAAAAGCAGATCGTTGCTTTCTTCAAGCTTGACCGACAACGGAACATTGCAGGCACCTGCGTAAAACATGGCTAGTTCGCCAATGATCCAGGCATTGCGCCCTTCCGAAAGAAGGGCCATGTTATCACCTTTACGAACACCAAGCGATTGGAGTCCGGCCCCTAAGGTGTACACCTGATTACGAACTTCCGTATAGGAAGCAGGCTGGAACTGCCCGTTTGTTTTTTCCCAAAGAAAAGGATTCGAAGGATACCGGTTTACGGATTCTTCGAATAGGTCTATCAATGTCTTCTTCATTTACAAGTGGTCAATAATTTTCGAAGTACAAACTTACGCAAAAATCACCTTATAACGATATAGGCGAGTAACAAATGCTTTTACTTATGTTCCGAAAACAGGGATTAACCTCTTAAAAAGTTCACATCTCCTCCAAATAGGCACAGGCTGTTTCTACAGTAGGTACGTTTTTGATAACAATACTACGTTTGCCATTATGATCGCGCAAGTTGCATGCCCGCGGATGTTTCTGAACGAAGTGAAGCAGCCGGTCGAAGGCATCGCTCTGATAATAGGGGCTTTCAGGATTGGACACCAGAAAGAGACTCATTTGTCCCCTTTTAAGTACTACCTTCTCCATTCCCAGGTGTTTAGCCATACGGCGCAGACGTACGATACGGATAAGCTCCCTGCCTTCGGGCGGAATCTTACCAAAGCGGTCCATCAGCCTATCTGCGAATGCCTGAATTTCACGTTCTTCTTCCATACTATCCAGTTCGCGATACAATGAAACCCGTTCCGAATCGCTGGGAATGTAAGTGGGTGAGAACATTAACTCCAAGTCGCTTTCTATATAGGTTTCCCGTACGTAATCTGTTCCGCTGTCACGTTTCCCTTCTTCCGAATCGTTGTACAAGCCGGCAAACTCTTCCGTTTTCAATTCCTGAACAGCTTCTTCCAAAATCTTCTGGTAGGTTTCGTAACCAAGGTCGGCTATGAATCCGCTCTGTTCTGCTCCCAGCATATTCCCGGCACCCCGTATATCAAGGTCCTGCATGGCAATATGAATACCGCTACCAAGTTCTGAAAAGTTCTCGATGGCTTGTAATCTCCGGCGAGCTTCTTGCGTTAACGAACTAAGGGGAGGAGCGAGCAGGTAACAAAATGCTTTGCGGTTGCTTCTGCCCACACGTCCACGCAACTGATGCAAGTCAGATAATCCGAATTGCTGTGCATTGTTAATAAGGATCGTATTGGCATTAGATACATCAATACCGTTCTCTACAATGCTGGTTGCAATAAGGACATCGTACTCATAATTTTCGAAGTCCAGGATAATCTTTTCCAGTTTCTCAGGCTCCATCTGTCCGTGTCCCACGCAAATACGGGCATCGGGTACTTCGCGACGGATCAGCGCTTCTATCTCGTAAATGTTCTGAATACGGTTATTGATAAAGTATACTTGTCCGTTGCGGCTCATTTCAAAATTAATAGCCTCGCGGATAATGTCTTCATTAAAGCGATGCACCTCAGTCTGCACCGGATAACGATTGGGCGGAGGCGTATTGATATTGGAAAGATCGCGAGCCCCCATCAGCGAAAATTGCAACGTACGGGGGATAGGTGTTGCCGTCATGGTTAACGTATCCACGTTTACCTTTAGCTGTTTCAGCTTTTCCTTCACAGTAACACCAAACTTCTGCTCTTCGTCAATAATAAGCAATCCCAAATCCTTGAATTTAACATCTTTGCTTACAATGCGATGCGTTCCAATAAGAATATTTACTTCACCTTCTTTTATTTTACTGAGCGTCTCCTTTATCTGAGCGGAAGTACGCGCGCGGCTTATATAATCGATCTTGCAGGGAAAATCTTTTAAGCGCTCTCTGAAGGTATTGTAATGTTGAAAAGCCAGTACCGTTGTAGGTACAAGCAGGGCAACCTGTTTGTTGTCGCTAACCGCCTTGAAAGCAGCCCGGATGGCAATTTCGGTTTTTCCGAATCCTACGTCGCCGCAGATAAGTCGGTCCATAGGAAGCGGACGCTCCATATCTTCCTTCACTTCGGAAGTAGCCTTCATCTGGTCGGGAGTATCCTCGTAGATAAAGCTGGCTTCCAGCTCATGCTGCATAAAGCTGTCCGGAGAGTAGGCAAATCCTTTTTCATCTTTGCGTTTGGAGTAGAGCAGAATAAGGTCGCGGGCAATGTCCTTTACCTTCTTTTTAGTCTTCTCCTTCATCTTTTCCCAGGCACCGGTCCCCAGCTTGTTCAGCTTAGGTGGTTCGCCACTATCTTTTCCTTTATATTTGGAGAGTTTATGAAGGGAGTGGATGCTTACAAAAATAATATCGTTGTTCAGGTAAATCAATTTGATGGCCTCCTGCAGTTTCCCGTTGACTTCGGTACGAACGAGTCCGCCGAACTGACCAACACCATGGTCAATATGCACGATGTAATCGCCAGTAGTAAACTGATTCAGTTCCTTGAGCGAAAGTGTAATTTTGCCCGAACGAGCCTTTTCACTCTTTAGATTGAATTTATGAAAGCGGTCGAACAGCTGATGATCTGTAAAAAGACACACCTTAAGCGTTTCGTCCGCAAACCCGCCATGGATGGTTTTATTAACTGAAGTAAAAGGAATATATTCCTTCCGATCTTCAAAGATAATACGGATACGTGTTGCCTGCTTTTCAACATCGCTAAGAATGTAAAGGGTGTACCCTTCTTCCAGATAAGATTGAAAAGAGCTGCTTACCAGATCGAAATTCTTGTGATATATGGGTTGCTGACGCGTACAAAATGTCAATGTTGCATCGGGTACTCCGGCTGCTCTGGCTCCGAAACTTATGCGGCGGAAATCAAGAACAGACCGTAAAAAGTCGGCATCTGTAACAAGTCGGTTTCGCATCTGCTGCGCATTGGCAAAAGCCTCCTCGTCGCCCGTTATAGGATCTTCTCCGTATATACTGCCAATTCGTTCCTTACACCATTCCAGATCCTGAAATGCCAGCAAGGTCTGAGGGGCCAGCGACTCCAGCAACGACGTGCTGATTAACCCGCTTTTATTCATCTCCGGGACAATGGCAATATGATCAAGCCGCGCTTTGGATAGCTGAGACTCAACTTCGAATGTGCGGATAGTTTCTACTTCGCTGCCAAAGAAGTCTATACGATAAGGAAATTCATGCGAGAACGAGAATACGTCCAGGATACTACCACGCATGGCATACTGCCCCGGTTCGTACACATAGTCAACCTGTTCGAAACCATATTCGTCCAGAACATCGGAAACGAACATATTATCGAGCTTGTCGCCAACCGATATCTGCAGTGTTTTCTGTCTCAGATCAGCTTGCGCAATAACCTTTTCTGCCAGGGCATCCGGGTATGTAACGATTATTGTTGGTAAATCCGGGTTCTGCAAACGACTTAGTACTTCGGTCCGCAATATTTCGTTGGCAGGATCAAGGTGACCATACTTAATGGCGCGACGATAAGCCGAAGGGAAGAAAAATACATCCGGACTATCTGTCAGCTGCATCAGATCGTGATAAAAGTAACCAGCTTCTTCCTGGTCATTTAACACACACACATAGCTGCCTCTTTTCTTTGAAAAAAGAGAAGCAATGGTTAAGGCTGGACCCGATCCGATTAATCCTTTCAGGAAAAGGTTACGACAAGCCTTGTCATCTATTAGTTTAATGAGTGCCGAAACCTGGGGGTGGGCACTGTACATCGTAAGGAGTTCTTGTACTTCCAAATCAAAATAATTTGTACAAAGGTACACTTTTCAATTATAATATGTACCTTTGATCTTTAAAAACAGGTACAACATTATAGAGCGTATGTCCGACAGCATAGTGATTATTCCAACTTATAACGAAAAGGAGAATATTGAAAATATTATCCGCGCCGTTTTTAATCTTGAAAAAACGTTTCATATACTTGTAATCGAAGATGGTTCGCCTGATGGAACAGCTCTGATTGTGAAGTCTTTGCAAGGAGAATTTCCAAACAGACTTTTTATGATTGAAAGAAGTGGAAAGCAAGGATTAGGTACCGCCTATATTACAGGATTCAAATGGTCGCTTAGTCATGGCTACGAATATATATTCGAAATGGATGCCGATTTTAGTCACAATCCCCACGACTTGCCAAAGCTGTATAAAGCCTGTTCTGAGGGTGGTGCAGATGTAGCAGTGGGTTCGCGGTATTGCACCGGGGTAAATGTGGTTAACTGGCCTCTGGGAAGAGTACTCATGTCGTACTTTGCTTCTGTCTATGTAAGACTTGTAACCGGTATGCATATACAGGATACTACAGCCGGATTTAAGTGTTACCGCCGTGAAGTATTGGAAACAATCGATCTTGACCGTATTCAGTTTAAAGGATATGCTTTCCAGATTGAAATGAAGTTTACCGCCTATAAATGCGGATTTAATGTAGTAGAGGTTCCCATTATTTTTATCAACCGCGAACTGGGAGTTAGCAAGATGAATGGCTCTATCTTTGGTGAAGCATTGTTCGGCGTACTTCAACTTAAATGGTGGAGTTTCTTTCATAATTATCCTCAGAAAATGGTGAAGTAAAATTTCTTATTATCTTTTCCAATCCCTTTACTCAAGAGATTGATATTATTGTAAATGCTAAAAGTAAATTGTTAAGCTATGAAGCAGCTATTGATAAAAAATGCCCTCATTATTAATGAAGGACGTTCATATACAGGCTCTGTCCTGGTTAAAGGAGATAAAATTGCCGCTATTTACGAAGGAACTGTTCCTCCCGAAGCATTAGGAGGAGGTCAGGTGCTTGATGCTACAGGTAAATGGTTGATTCCGGGAGCAATTGATGATCAGGTTCATTTCCGCGAACCAGGTGTTACGCATAAGGGAAATATTGCCAGCGAAAGCCGTGCGGCTGTTGCCGGAGGGGTTACTACCTTTATGGATATGCCAAATACCAACCCGCAGACTACTACCTTGGCTGATCTGGAATGGAAACTGCAGCGTGGTGCTGAAACATCGGCTGCCAACTATTCGTTCTTTTTCGGTGGAACAAATGATAATATGGATGAGATCCGGAAAGTGGATCCGACTCGTATTCCTGGTCTTAAATTATTTTTGGGTTCTTCTACCGGTAATATGTTGGTGGATAACCCCGAAAGTCTGGAACGTATCTTTGGCGAAGCAGGTATGCTGATTGCTATTCATGCCGAAAAGGAAGAGGTTATAAACCGGAACAAGGCGCATTATATATCTCTTTACGGCGAGGATCTGGATATTTCGTTCCATAGCAAAATACGTGACGAAGAGGCTTGTTATACTTCTTCGGCCGAGGCAGTGGCATTGGCGAAAAGATTGAATACACGTTTGCATATACTGCATCTTTCTACAGCCAAAGAAATGGAATTGCTTGATAACAGCCTCCCATTATCTGAAAAGCAGATTACCGGCGAAGTCTGTGTGCATCACCTTTGGTTTACCGATGCCGATTATGCTGCGTACGGAAACCGTATTAAGTGGAACCCCGCGGTGAAAACGCTTGCCGACCGCGAAGCGCTGATTGAAGCGGTTAATAATAACAAAATTGATATTGTAGCAACCGACCATGCGCCGCATCTGCTTTCCGAAAAAGAAGGAAGTTGCCTTAAAGCGGCTTCCGGCGGACCGCTAGTCCAGCATTCTGTAGTTGCCATGTTAGAGTTGGCAAAGCAGGGTCGCTTTACTGTGGAAAAGGTGGTAGAAAAGATGGCTCATATGCCGGCGGAATTATTCAAAATAGACCGCAGAGGGTATATTCGTCCGGGTTATTACGCCGACTTGGTTTTGGTTGATCCGGCTGCTCCCTGGACGGTGGACAAGGATAATATCCTTTACAAATGTGGCTGGTCTCCTTTCGAAGGATATACCTTCCATCATAAGATTTATCGAACATTTGTTAATGGTCAGTTGGTTTACAACAACGGGGTAATAGACGATTCTGTTCGCGGTATGGAAGTTGCTTATCTGGTGTAAAACGTGCCGCTCTACTTTCTTTCTGCTTTTACTTTCAGAACTTCTTTAAGCGGTATACGGGTAAGCTTGCTTTCAATAAAAGAAAGAAAATCGAATGTTTGCAGTAAGTTTTGTTCATATTTGTCGTTCTCGATTGCAGCAAACGCTTTTTTGAATTGCGACCATAATTGCATCCTTGTCTTTTCGTAGACAGGCAAAGGATAGGCTAAGGTGAAGCGGAAAACAATCTTTTCGGTAGTGAAGACTTGTTTCTCGTTGCGTATAGCCCGTTTTATTGAATTGATCTCATTCTGGATTAATTCGTAGTTTCCAAGTTCGGCTTGCAGCATCAGGTTTATTAGCCTGGCAGTCTTGAATGATGGAAGCGAATAAAAGACCTTTCCCGATCCCAGAATCTTTTTCATTATGCCACGTGCTTCGGACAGGTTACCCAGATAAAGATACAGCACTGTACAGCTCATGTAAAGTTTCAATTGAGCGTCCAGCCCAAGAAGGGATGCCTTTGTAAGCAAACCCTTTCCGTCGCTGTCCATGTATTTCAAGGCATCGTCGAAATTGCCGGTGTTGATGTAATAAGACAGGTTGTATTGAAAGATAAGTGTTTTAACCGAAAAAACAAACTCCGTGGCGTACTGACCCTGTTCCAGTTCTTCAAGTTTTGCGGTAAAGAAAGACATTCCATCGTATAAATGAGTAGCTTTTAAGGTATCCAGAATGCCGGTTATGGCACTCAGATAATAAATAGGCGGATTCTGTATTAAGTCTTTATTCTCATCAAACAAATCGATTAATTCTCTGTAATAACGAATAGCGGCTTTATAATTTCCGGAATTCAAATAATATAAGGCCTGAAAGTGAAGGTGTAGTTTCTCTGCCTCAAAACTTTTGTAAGAGTTGTTGGCAATGAGGCTTAGTTCGCTTAAAACCAAATCGTTCAGATTATCCTTTTGTTTTTCCGAACGCGCATACCCCTGATGGATGATACGGTGCTTAAGTATATCGTATAATTGAAGATGCAGGTTTATGCTCCGGCTATATTTTGTTACTTCGTTAATCTTCATTTGTTTGTTTACCAGCTGCTTTTCGCTCATATTCTCGAAGCATAAACTGCTTCTGTATTTCAGGTCGGTGCGTCGTATCAGTAATAGCAGCGGATCGTTATCAAATTTAACTGCCAGTTTTTTTGCACTGTCTAACTCCAGGAAAGCTTCGTCGTAAAGTTCTCTCTCAAAAAGAATGGCTGCCTTGGAAATGTGTTTAAATATCTCATCTTGCACATCTTCTTTGTCCCGTAAATGAACCAGACAGGATAAAATTACCCTGTAAAGATGTTTTACAGCCATTTCAAAGCTTTCATTTTTATACTTTTCTACAAACAAGGAATAAACTTCTTGTGCGGGAGTATTCTTCTCTAAAAGTTCGTATAAGAATACGTAAACCTTATCTCCCTGATGCAGTCCGGAATATAACTTGAAAAATCTTTTTTCTGCCTTACTCAAGGAATTAATAAGAATATAGAGTGTGTTTAGTTTGTTCATAACGGTGTTTTGTTTAATACGTATAAAACTGTATTCTATTAATTTAAGGTGATATGTCTACAAATATATATAATTTGGATTTATCTGAACAACAATAAAATGATTAATTTATTTGACATAATCTTTTTATGTTTGTAAAGTCTTTCTTTAAATAAAGACACATCTATCGAGATATTCACGTAATAGTATTTATATTTGTTTAGTTAATCTAGTTCTATGGACATTAAATTACCAGAATTACACAAAATATTGGTCGTAGGCAGCAGCAACACCGATATGGTTATTAAAGCAGACCATTTGCCCCGTCCGGGCGAAACAATTTTGGGCGGAACATTCTTTATGAATCCCGGAGGAAAGGGGGCGAATCAAGCAGTTGCCGCAGCCAGGTTAGGGGCCAGCGTATCTTTTATATGCAAAACAGGAAGCGATATTTTTGGTCACCAGTCTCAACAATTGTTCGAACAGGAGGGTATTGATACCTCTTTTATATTTTCTGATTCAAGAAATCCTTCGGGAGTAGCTTTAATTACTGTCGATTCGCAAGCCGAGAATTGTATTGTAGTAGCATCGGGTGCCAACGCCAATCTGAAGCCTGCCGACTTAATGTCCGCGCTCAAAGGAATTGAAGAAGCAGACATTGTGTTGATGCAGCTCGAGATCCCCATGGAAACAGTCGAGTACGTTGCCCGGGTGGCCTGCGAAAGTCATAAAACCGTAATATTGAATCCGGCGCCTGCACAAGCGTTAAGTAAGGAATTGCTCCGTAATCTCACCATTATTACGCCCAACGAAACGGAAGCCGAAATGATTTCGGGCGTAAAGATAACCGACATGGCTTCGGCAACCGAAGCCGCGCGGGTAATCAGCAACATGGGAGTGGATCAGGTAATCATAACCTTGGGAGCAAAGGGTGCGCTGGTATACACCGACGGACTTGCCCAAGAGGTAGCGGCCTTTAAAGTGGAAGCCGTTGATACTACTGCTGCAGGCGACGTTTTTAACGGAGCATTGGCAGTGGCTATATCCGAAGAACGCTCTTTGAAAGAGGCTGTACGCTTTGCAGCCAAAGCGGCAGCCATTTCGGTAACGCGGATTGGCGCCCAATCATCGGCACCTTATAGAAACGAAGTAGACGTATTTTGCTAAACAATAAATCTAAGATAGCATGAAGAAAACATTATTATCGGCTGTTTGCCTTACAGCTTTACTGAGTATTGAGACGGGATGTTCCGGCTCCGGTTCGCCTGCACAGGAAAAGGGTACTGCGAAGGTGACACTCTCGAAGGAGGTGTTGCTGGACAAGATTAAAGGCGGATGGGCCGGACAAACCATCGGTTGTAGTTTTGGCGGTCCCACCGAGTTTAAGTACAATGGCACCATGGTACAAGATTATGTTCCCATTGACTGGAACGAAGGAAGCATTACCTGGTGGTACGATAACTTTCCTGGTTTATACGACGATGTTTATATGGATCTTACCTTTGTGGAAGTGTTTGATCGGTTAGGACTGGATGCACCGGCCGATTCGTTTGCAATGGCTTTTGCAACGGCTGGCTACACACTGTGGCATGCCAATCAGTCTGCCCGATACAACATTCTTCAGGGAATAATGCCTCCCCAGTCGGGTCATTGGTTAAACAATCCGCATGCCGACGATATCGATTACCAGATTGAAGCAGATTATGCCGGATTAATGTCGCCGGGTATGCCTAATGCAGCTTCGGCTATTTCTGATAAGATTGGTCATATTATGAATTATGGCGATGGCTGGTACGGCGGTGTTTACGTGGGTGCCATGTATTCGCAGGCCTTTGTGTCGGACGATGTGGAGTTTGTTGTTACCGAAGCGCTGAAAAGCATTCCCGAAAAAAGTACTTTCTACAAATGTATGGCAGATGTGATTAAATGGCACAAGCAGTACCCGGACGACTGGAAGCAGACTTGGTTTGAGTGCGAAAAGAAATGGAGTCAGGATATCGGTTGTCCCGACGGCGTATTTGTTCCTTTTAATATAGACGCAGTAATAAACAGTGCTTACATTGTAATTGGCTTGCTATACGGAGAAGGCGATTTTTATAAAACCATGGATATTGCAACGCGATGCGGACAAGATTCTGACTGTAATCCGGCTTCGGCTGCTGGTATTCTGGGTACCATGCTTGGATACAGTAAAATTCCCGATTACTGGATGAAGCCGCTTAAGAAGGTGGAAGACCGAAACTTTGCCTATACCGATATCTCGTTGAATAAAACCTATCAGATGAGTTTTGATCAGGCACAGAAGGTGATTAAGCAAAACGGAGGAACGATTGAGGGCGACAGCATTACGATTGTTTGTCAGAGGCCGGAGCCTGTACGTTACGAAAAAGCTTTCGAAAACATGTATCCTACCGGAAAAATTGCCATAAATAAGCAAATTGGTGAAGTAGGAGAGGTGACTTTCGAAGGAACAGGAATCGTATTCAGAGGATACCTCCAATGCGCTGATGCAAGCTATGTAGGTAAAGCCGAAATGTATATTGACGGTAAACTGGTGGAAACGGTTAATCTTCCTGCTTCCTATACAACTCGTCGTAACGATCTGTTCTGGAAATATCAGCTGCCAAAAGGGAAACATACCGTTTCATTCAAATGGCTTAATCCCAAGGCCGGAGCCTCTGTCAATTACGGAGAAGCTGTAGTCTACTCTGATGCTCCGTTGCAAATAGTTCATCAACCTCAAACTAAGTAACCAGTATGTATATAGTACAAAATTATCCGTTAGCCATTCTGTTTTGTGTGATTACCATGTTCTGTTGGGGGTCGTGGGGAAATACGCAGAAATTGGCATCCACCACGTGGAGATATGAATATTTTTATTGGGATTATGTAATTGGAGTTTTGCTCTTTTCGCTAATCTCCGCATTTACATTGGGCAGTACGGGCGCCGAAGGGCAAAGCTTTCTTGAAAACCTTTCCAAAGCCGACAATAACAGTCTGGGCAGTGCC
This sequence comes from uncultured Macellibacteroides sp., assembly GCF_963667135.1. Classification (NCBI taxonomy): domain Bacteria; kingdom Pseudomonadati; phylum Bacteroidota; class Bacteroidia; order Bacteroidales; family Porphyromonadaceae; genus Macellibacteroides; species uncultured Macellibacteroides sp. The sequence goes on from NZ_OY762974.1 coordinate 3,270,944, forward strand.
TTTCTTGGTGGCGTAATCTTTAATGCAGCCAATATTTTGTTAGCAGCCGCCATAGCGATCTGCGGTTTGTCTGTTGCCTTTCCGGTTGGCATCGGACTGGCTCTTGTGTTAGGTGTACTAATCAACTATTTTGGCGCAGCCAAGGGCGAACCTTTGTATATTTTCGTGGGAGTTGTCTTTATTGTGATAGCTATCCTGATGAATGCGCTGGCTTACCGAAAAGCCTCTGCGGGAGTAAAGCAGGATTCTGCCAGTTCCTCCGCCGGAGATAAAAAGACGAGTGCAACGCAGTCTGCGCAAGCAAAAAAGGTTTTAACCAAAGGTATTCTATTGTCTGTTGCCTGTGGTATCATAATGTCACTCTTTTACCGCTTTGTGGTTGCTTCGATGGATATGGAGAACTTTGCGGCCCCGGCTGCAGGAAAGCTTACTCCTTATACGGCTGTAGTGATCTTTGCGTTGGGTGTGTTTGCCAGTAATTTTATCTTCAATACCTTCGCCATGAAAAGACCTGTATCCGGAGATCCCATACCTGTATCGGGCTACTTTAAAGGGAAACCAATCACACACATGGTAGGAATGCTTGGTGGAATAATCTGGTGCGTGGGACAGTCGTTCAGTATGATTGCATCCGAGAAAGCGGGTGCTGCCATTTCGTACGGCTTGGGACAAGGAGCTACACTTGTATCGGCAGCATGGGGAATCTTTATATGGAAGGAGTTTAAAGATGCTCCTGCAGCTTCGGGTAAACTAAATGCAGGAATGTTTGTGTTCTTTCTTATTGGACTGGCTTTCCTTATTTATGCCGGAGCTTGATACTATAATAGCTTAACGTTTTTATTCGTATAGCTTAAGTTCGTTTGTATAGAGATTTGCACCGTGCGCCCATGGGGGTAAAAAAATACCCCCATGGGCGCATTTTTTTACCCCCATGGGCGCACGGAACAAACTATACTATTTCGGACCTTACTTGTTATATCTTTCCGTTTTAGATCCTGCTTATTTGATCGTTAGCAGATGCAATCCCACATACGTAGCCGGATTACATTATCTTCTTCCTGATGAGGGTTTACGAGAACCGCCTCCTGTTGAGCCGCTACGGCTTCCTCCGCTCGGTTTACCGGCTCTTCCACCGGGTTTCGAGTAGCTTTTGCCTGTTCGGCCTCCGCTCGTACCTGCATTTGATCCGGATTTAGAGGTTTTGAATGATCTGTCTCCCCGGGTTCCTGCTCCGGATTTGCTATTTCTTGTTGAGGATTTAGAGGCTTTGTTATCAGTAGACGAAGCCGAATACGTATTTCTTGCCGATGTTTTTCTTGGTGCTTTGGATTCAGGTTCTTCTGTTTTCTTTTTAGTTGGAGCTTTTTTCTTTGCTGGCGCTGCCGTTTCAACGGAATTGACCAGAAGATCGTTTAATGTAGTAAGTTCTTCGGTAGTTAAGAACCGCCATTCGCCGGAAGGAAGTTTATCCAGCCTGATATTCATAATTCTCGTGCGTTTAAGCTTTAATACATCATAGCCAAGGGCTTCGCACATGCGTCTGATCTGGCGATTCAATCCTTGTGTGATTGTAATCTGAAAACGAGTGTCTGTTTCTTGTACAAACTTACACTTTTTAGTCATTATGCCCATTATGGAAACTCCATTAGCCATTCGTTGGGCAAACTCTGCTGTAATGGGTTTATCTACAGTTACGATGTATTCTTTTTCATGATCGTTCGACTCTCGAAGGATCTTGTTAACGATACTGCCGTCGTTGGTTAAGAGTAAGAGTCCTTCGGAAGGCTTATCCAGCCGGCCGATATTGAATATACGCGAAGGATAGTTTACAAAATCGACCACATTATCCCGTTCCGTCGGATCGGTTGTGCAAGTAATGCCCGGAGGCTTGTTTAGAGCGATATATACAGTTTCTTCTCTTCTTTTTAAAGGAATGCCGTCGACTTTTACAAAGTCTCTGAAGTAAACTTTCGTGCCTACTTCTGCAATTCGATCATTTACGAGGACACGACCCTGTTCTATCATTTTGTCGGCTTCACGACGAGAACATAATCCTGATTCGCAAATAAGTTTGTTTAATCTGATTTCCATCTAATAAAAGTATATATGATATAAATAAAATGACAAGAGAGGGGGATATAAAACACCGTTGGCGAAACTCTTTACGGTGAAAAAAGAGAAAGGCAAAGCCAACAATAAAAATTTGGCTTTGCCTTCTACAGATATTTTTAAAATGTGTATCGGCATACACTGCCGAACACGGGCGAATATCTGAAACAGCCCTCCTTTGTACGCTGTTTCTTTATTCTTTTAAACTGGTATTTTACAAATTCTTTTTTCGTGACGACCACCTTCAAAAGGAGTTTCAAGGAAAGCTTCAACCACTTTCTTTGCTTCTTCACGGCTGATAAAACGAGCAGGCAATACCACAACATTCGCATCGTTGTGAGCTCTTCCCAAGCGGGCTAACTCGGCTTCCCAGCTAATGGCAGCACGAATTCCCTGATGCTTGTTCAGTGTCATGGCGATTCCGTTGCCCGATCCGCACATAGCAATTCCGGGATATACCTCGCCGGCTTCCACGGCAAGTGCCATAGGATGGGCAAAGTCGGGATAATCGCTGCTTTCGGCAGAATAAGTTCCAAAATCCTGATAGGCAATACCCTTATCGTCCAGTACTTGCTTGAGATACTCTTTCAGCTCGTAACCAGCGTGGTCACTGCAAATTCCTAATTTCTTCATGCCAATAATTCTTTTACCTGCTTATAAACGTTATCTCCGGTAAAGCCAAGTTTTTCATCCAATACTGTATAAGGAGCAGAGAATCCGAACGATTCCAATCCCCATACCTTACCGTTTGCTCCAACTAATCCTTCCAGATTAACCGGTAAACCTGCTGTTAAACCAAATACCTTGCTTCCTGCAGGAATTATAGATTCCTGATAAGCCTTAGGCTGACTGCGGAACAGTCCTTCGGAAGGTACAGATACGATCCGGACCTTTATGCCTTCGGCGCGAAGCAATGCTGCACCTTCAACCAGTGTAGATACTTCAGATCCTGAAGCAACCAACACTACATCAGGTGTACTGTCGCTCTCAACTATATATGCACCCTTTACGGCCTGCGAAGCTTCTATCTGACGGCTTGTCGCAGCGGGTAGGTCTTTAATGTTTTGTCTTGAAAGGATAAGTCCGGTTGGAGTAGAAGTATTTTCCATAGCCATCTTCCATGCAACCGTTGTTTCGTGAACGTCGGCCGGACGGAGTACCAGCATAGAGTTGTGACCACTATGATTCTTCAGCTTTTCCATTAAACGAATCTGAGCTTCCTGTTCTACAGGCTCGTGTGTAGGTCCGTCTTCGCCCACGCGGAACGCGTCATGGCTCCAAATAAACTTAACAGGAACTTCCATCAGGGCAGCCATACGAATAGCTGGTTTCATGTAATCGGAGAATACAAAGAATGTACCACAACCAACAACAACACCACCATGTAAAGCCATACCGATACAAGCACAAGCCATAGTAAGTTCGGATACTCCGGCTTGGAAAAAGGCTCCGGAGAAGTCACCCTTCACGAAGGCATGTGTTTTCTTAAGGAATCCGTCTGTTTTGTCGGAGTTTGAAAGGTCGGCAGACGAAACAATCATGTTTTCAACCTGCGTAGCCAGCACACTTAACACGGTAGCCGAAGCCGCGCGTGAAGCCTGATTAGCCTTTTGTTCAACAGCACTCCAGTCAATTGCAGGAACTTTTCCAGAGAAGAAAGACTCCAGTTTAGCAGCCAATTCTGGGTTTTCCTTTGCCCAAGCGGCTTTAGCAGCCATCTTTTCGGCAACAATTACTTTCAGTTCTTCAGCACGTTTGGCATACAAAGCAGCCACTTCGGGGAAGATAGTGAAAGGTTCTTCGGGGTTACCTCCCAGATTTTTTATTGTGTTTTCCAATGAAGCTCCGGCAGCAGACAGAGGCTGTCCGTGTGTGGATACTTTATTTTCGTAACTTCCGTTGTTAGCATCCATAGCTCCTTTGCCCATCAGAGTCTTTCCGATAATCAAAGTAGGTTTGGCACTTTCAGCTTTTGCAGCGGTAAGAGCCGTACGGATTTCATTTACATCGTTACCGTTGATAGTAATAACATTCCATCCCCAGGCTTCGTATTTCATAGCCACATTCTCGGTATCCACTTCATCTACTTTAGTGGAAAGCTGAATGTTGTTAGAGTCGTAGAACATAATCAGGTTGTCTAATCCAAGAGTACCTGCAATACGGCCTGCACCTTGCGAAATTTCTTCCTGAACGCCACCATCCGAAATAAATGTGTAGATAGTCTGGTTCATTACATCCCCAAAGCGGGCTTTTAAAAATTTAGCCGCGATTGCTGCACCAACAGCATAGGTATGACCTTGTCCCAATGGACCAGATGTGTTTTCCACACCACGTTTTACGTCTACTTCCGGGTGACCTGGAGTAGGGCTTCCCCACTGGCGGAACTGCTTTAGTTCGTCTAACGAATATTTTCCAGAAAGTGCCAGAACGGAATACAACATGGGAGACATATGTCCCGGGTCGAGGAAGAACCGATCTCTTCCTTCCCATTCAGGACAGGCAGGATCAAATACCAGAAACTCAGAAAACAGCACATTCGCGAAGTCTGCACCACCCATAGCTCCTCCGGGGTGTCCGGATTTAGCTTTTTCTACCATGGACGCAGCAAGAATACGAATATTATCCGCTGCCTTGTTCATAATTATACTATCGTTCATCTTTTTAAGAGGATTGTAATTTTTTGCAAATATAGGCATTCTAATTTATTAATACCCTACAAACGTAAGATAACCTATAAACAAAACTATCTTAACAAAGGTTTTATCAATCTCGTAACTAGTTTCGACAGATCATCTTAGCTATATGCTAAGAATTTGATTATTTATTTTGAAATTGCCATTTTTATTTGTAACATTGACCTGTCTTTTACTATTTAATACATGAAAACCATGAAGAAGTTCTATTCTGTTATTGTACTTTTATTTTTTATTATTCTTTTCGCTGGTGCGATGCTGAACGTTAAGGCTCCAGCCAATTACTTTGAAGGCAAATGGGATATTACTGTGGTTGGAACGCCTCAAGGAGATTCGCGGCTTATCTTATGCTTTGAAGAAAAAAATGGTAAGCTGGAAGGAAAAGTGATAGATCCTGCAACAAATACAGTGGTAAGTCCCATTACCAGTATTGAGCAAAAGGAAAAAACCGTAACTATTATTTTTGAAGCACAAGGGTATACGGTATCTTTGCAACTGAATGAAAAGGATAAAAATAGTGTTACCGGTAGTATGATGGGTATGTTTGATGCATCCGGTACCCGAATTGAAAAATAAATTTTTATGATGGTATTACTCTCTCCGGCAAAAACTATGGCAGGTGTTTCTTCTGTCAAGGCGCCGGATATTTCTGTTCCCCGTTTTGTAAAAGAAGCTTCGGAGCTTGCTCTTTATTTGTCTCAATGTCCGGTGGAAGATCTGGCCATGTTTTTTAAGGTTAACGGTAGTATTGCCGCCGAGAATTATCGCAGGTTCAGAGAATTTCATTCGCCGGATGTACCCTTGTTGCAGGCTATTCTTGCATACACCGGTATCGTGTTTAAACGACTTGATCCGTCCGATTTTAGCGTGGACGACTTTAATTATGCTCAATCGCATCTGCGTTTTACATCGTATTTGTATGGATTACTTAGGCCATTGGATGGAATCAAACTTTACAGGCTGGAAGGCGATGTGCGTTTGCCGGAACTAAACGGACAATCAATCTTTGAGTATTGGCGATCAAGACTTACAGATATATTAATTACCGATTGCATTAAAGCAGGAGGTGTGTTAGTTAATCTTGCCAGCGGCGAGATGAAATACTTGTTTGACTGGAAGCGCCTTACTTCTGAAGTCAAAGTAATTAGCCCCGAATTTAAAATAGCTAAGGGTGATAAACTTCGGACAATTGTTGTATATACCAAAATGGCCAGAGGAGAGATGGCGCGGATGATTCTGAAACATCGTCTTACAGATGTAGAAATGCTCAAACAGTTTAAATGGGAGGGATTTTATTTCCGCCCGGATCTATCGGATACCAATGCTTTTATATTTGTGCAAGACGGTTTATAGCATTTTACTCTTACAATACAAAAAGAAGATGACTTGTTATCAGACAAGTCATCTTCTTTAAAAAACTTACTTTACAACAGTTTCTTTGCTTTCAAAATAATTCCATACAATTGCTGAAATCGCTGCCCCGATAAATGGTGCTACAATAAACAGCCAAAGTTGAGTAAGTGCTACGCCACCTGCAATCACTGCACTACCACATCCCATGAGAACGAGGACCATTGTGCCGATCATTTCTGCAATGTACTTTTTCATGCTTTTTTGTATTAATAGGTAAAACAAAGAGACTGGATCAGAAAAGATATGCCCTTCCGGATAGTCCGAAAGGGCATAGAAATGATGAATTACTTTGTAAGATCTACTACTCCAAGATCTTTGTTTGTTCCACCGAATACATCAACCAAGGTTGAGTACTGAACGGTGTCTGCATCCATAGACTGGAATTCTACTTTGTATGTACCGGTTGTAAGACCGTGTAGCTTAAAGTAGTTATTTAATGTAGTGTCTGATACTGTCGAGATTGTATCTTCTCCAACTACAGTAAATACAAAATAAGGAACATCAGTGGGGTTGATGTTTCCTGAAATGGCAGAAGTGTTCTCTACTACGTAAGCTCTGATAACAGGCTTAAGTGAATAATTTCCATTTCCTTTGGCTACGATAGACTTTGCCGCGTCGAAATCGATTACAACGGAATAACCACTACTTGTAATGATACTTTCCTGAACGTTGAATTTCAGACCGGAAGTCTGTGCACTTGGAGTAGAAATTGGAACAACACTGCCGTCGTTTAATACAAGCTCGTTGTTTTCTCCGAGTACTAATCTGATTTGAGAGATATGCTCGCCTTCATATAATGTAATATTCGAAAGCAACGTATCTTTACCATTGGTGAAATCCAACAGGTTATAGGTTGCAGGAGTTATAGGCATATCTACCCAAGATTCTCCGTCGACAGAATATTTTACTTCCTGGATATCAATATTGATGGCTTGATAGTCATCCAATGTAGGAGCATCAGTCAGGTAAAATTTTACTTCGGTCCCTTTGTCTGCCGAATTTTCATCATTTGAACACGATACCATAAAAGTACCCATCGCTAGCAACATGTAAGCATACCATTTAAACTTCTTCATAATTTTAAAATTAATTAATGATCGATGAATTGAATTTAATAAGTCTGCAAAACTTACAAGTCACAGCAAATATACAGCTTGATTCTTAAAGTTGTATTCCTATAAATAAGATTGTCTTTTTTTTGTATTTGTTTTGTCTACGAATTAATAGTTGGAGTATTCAGTATGCATCACATTCAGAGGTTTAGGTAGCCAGACACGGTATCTTTCGGACTCAGACCAGGTATTTCCGGCAGACGAGAAATCGCAAAAGTGAATCTTTCTTGCGGCTCCGGCTTCTTCCATGTTTGTACCTGTTATAGCTGAAGTGGTAAAACTCATCCACGCAAAAGGCGATGTCTGGTTTTCAGGCTCCAATGTAAGATAGCCTTCTTTAGGTAGAAATTCGATTGCTTCGTCTACATCACCATCTTTATACCGACTGTCGCGGGCCAGTACTACAGGTCCCCGTTGAATAGCCTGATTATTATTTAATTGAACGAGTTTGGCACGTAAATCCAACGTAAACGTAATCTTGTCTCCTTTATTCCATGTACGGTCCAGCAAATAGTAGCATCCTCTTGTAATGTCTGTTACTTCCTGTCCGTTTACTGCCAATGATACTTGTTCGCTCCAGGCGGGTATACGTATGCCTACCGTAAATCGGGAACTTTTTTCGGGGATAATCTCCATTTCAATACTTCCATCAACCGGATAATTTGTGCTTTGTTTGATGTAGACCGACTGTGTTCCGTTTAGCCGGGTCTTTAATTCCGAGGTAGTAAACAGATTAACGTTGATGCGGTTTTCTTTTACCTGATAGGCTATCTGGGGCAGTAGCGCGAAGGCCCGGGGACCGTTGGCGTTGCAGCAGTTTATATGCATACCGCACTGTTCTTCCCCTTTATGCCGGCATCCTTCAAGCGGACTGTATTTGGCAATTTCGGAAGCATCATCTTTCATGGATGCAAACAACGCATTGTAGGTCGTTTTCTCTATTTGATCGGCATACATAGTATTGCCGGTAAGAGAGAGAAGTGTACTGCACAGCTTCATCCATGTAAAGGTTACACAAGTCTCCATCGTGTGATAGGTTGCCTGATCTTGTTTTGCGCCTCCTCCGTACCAACATTCGAATGCACTGCCCGAACCGGCAATATTGATTTCCTCTTTGATTATATTGGCAACGCTTTTTTCGACAACCGACATATACAATGGATTGCCTGTAACCTTATATAATTCGAGCAATCCTTCATAGCACGACATCATTTCGTATGCCTTTTGTCCGTTGTCCCACGACCACCAGGTAGCAGGGGAGGGGAAGCGTTGGGAAACAGGAATGTCATCAAGCGCTTTGCTTATAAGTTGAGGACCATCAGGCGTTTCCCATTCCTGCACAATGTATTTGGCAAAAGTAAGAAATCGCTCCTCTCCTGTACGATTATAGAGGAACATGACCGGTTCCAGAAACGAACTACTGGGCATGCCTCTGTAGTTCCCGGTTTTCACAATACTTTTTCCGCTATCCTTTACTTGTTTAATAAGATGGTCTGTCATCTTTATCGCAGAATTCAGCACTTGTTTGTCGTTACTTATGTCATAGTAAGCCAGTAATCCAAGCAAAGTGTATTTGCGGCCCCAGATATCCCAATGTTCAAGCTGATGATCAGGAGAGTAGTTCCCAATATATCCATCGGCAGTCTGAGTTTTTAATAAATCTGTTACAGCCTTTTGGATGATAGAAAGAAGTTCAGGATCCTTGGTATATCGATAGGACGCAATGGCTCCTTGTATCCATTTACCCCAAAATTCACTTTGCCACATACGGCTTTCATTCCTGGAAGTAAATGGATTTACCAGGTGATCAACGTCTTGCGTCTTTACCCGATGGGCAATACAGGCATCAATCCTGCTACCCATGTACCCGCCGATTTTTAGTTGCTCGACAGTGGACTGCTTTTTAGCACCTGCGGCACTGCCTGTTATACTGATACAGCAAAAACATATCAGTAAACATGAAAATTGCAAGGTTATTCGTTTCATAATAGCATGTAGAATATGGTTAACTTATTTTATCTTATAGGAAATTCGGTGACTCGTAAAGTTGTACATCCATAGGGAATGAGTTCGATTTCCTCTTCTGTTCCTAATTCTTCTCCTGCTTGTGAGGTGTAATTAATTGGACCAGCCGAACCTTTATAAAGTTGCCAGCCAGGCATGCGACGTCCTTTTGTTTTAATGGTTATAGGAGCTTCGTTTAAAGTCCATGGATATAAAGCGATCGGCTCTTTCTTTTCTACGGTAAAGCTGGACGAGATATTGTTACTATCAAGCTGGTTGGGAGAAAGAGAGAAATTCCAGGGAGAATTGGAGGTTATTTCGTAATACCAATTTCCGTACTGATTCTTTTTATTCTCTTCTGTTGCTTTTTTTGTCCATGTTTCGTTCATCTTCAGTGCGTACAAAAGTGGTCCGCGTTCAACAACTGCTGCTCCATCGTACCAATAGCTTGCCGAAACCTGCATTGGGAACTCGATAGAAAGTTGGTCTCCGTTTTTCCATACCCGGTTTATTTTCACAATTTGTCCGGCCGAAGCATTTGTTTCCGTAATCTCACCATTTAATTTTACTACAGCTTTACTACACCAAGCAGGAACTCTGAAGTGAAAAGGGAAAAGAGCCGTCTTTATCTTTTTGTCGGGGAATGTAATTGTAAAACGAATTGTTTCCTCGAATGGGTAGGAAGTATTCTCAGTTACTTTTACCGGAACGTTGTCTGCCACCCTAACCGTTAATTCGGAAGGAGCATATACTAAGGCAGCGATACCATTGTCGGCTGTTGCATACCATAGATTCTGCATAAACTTAGGCCATCCTTGGTGAAGGTTGGATGTACAGCAAGGGTAGCCGGTAAGCTCTCCCATGACGATATCCGTTTTTTCGTGCGGAGTCGAAAAGTTTCGTTGATAGTTGGTAATGGTAACCTGGTTTATTTGCTGATAATACTGTCTGGCATCAAAATTATCAGTAATCTGAGTAGGTAAAGCATTGTAAGCGATCCGTTCAAGATGATCGGCCCACTGAACATCACCAGTAACCTCAAGCATCGATTCCAGAGAGTACATCATTTCAACAGCAGTACATAATTCTGATCCACGAGTAGGTTCCCCAAAATGAAGCATCTCGTCGCCGCCCCAAAGACCTGTTGGAAATCCAATAGTGTTACGTATATCTTTTGCAGCTTTCTTTACAGCATCAATTTGCTTCGTATTTTTGTTTTGTTGATAGTATATAACAGGCTCCTTGAAACCTTGGGCAAGATTCACACAGTGCAAACTGTTCTGACGGGACAGATGATCCTGATTTAGAAAAACGTCCGTCCAGTTGAATGACTGTTTGTGAATCAGTTCTCCCAGTGTTAACAGAAAATCATCACCAGTTATATTGTAAAGCCAGTATACAATCATCAAATTATCTCCACCTCTCTGTTCTGCCCAGAAAGTCCACTTTCCTAGCGGATTAGAGGGAAGCTCGGCCAGTTGATAGCGAAAGTATTTTGTAAGAAAGGTAATTACCCGGGGATCTTCCGTTGCTGAATAGTATTGCTGCATTACTTTTAGCATAACCATCTTAGGCCACCAGTCACGGGCATTATCCCGTTGCAATCCTTCCTCCGGATCTCTGTCAGTATCCGGACCAAAGTATCCGTCTTCTTTTTGCGAAGCCAACGTCCATTCAATCCAAGGCTTAACCTTATCAATCAAAGTCTTGTCATTCAAAATATAAGCCAGAGGCAGCAATCCGTCTATCCAATATGGACCACGTTCCCAAACATCCCCATCGCCACCTAGCCAACCATTACGTGGCCCCATTACCTGTTCGTAAACTTTGTCAAGATTGCCAGTCATGCCATCGCGCATGCGTAGCATTTGTTCTTTTAACCAACCGGCAGGTTTGATGGAACCGATAGGAAGTTCGATGTAAGGTTTAGTAATAAGCGGACTTCTGTTGTTTTGATAATTAAGGTTGATAGACCCATCCTGGGGTGTGCCATTCGCGTAAGAAAAAGAGAAAGTAGCAAGAGTAAATAAAAATCCAATAAATAGTTTCTTCATGAGTATTATATATTTTGTTTTTTAACGTACTTCCTGCTACCTGTCGTCCATAACTTTATGGGTGATTTCTAATCCGTTATAAGCCTCGGGCTCGAACAAAAAATCAAAACGGATTACAAAGTTATCAAAAGTTTTTTAGTATACTAAGCAATCATTTCTTTTGGCAAATTATTTTAATTTCTTAACTCTGATGTTTCGAAATTTAACAACCGAATCATGTCCCAGAAACGCGATATGTCCGCTCTTATAGAATAATGACTTCGGTACAGTTTCCGAGGGAGCATCTTTTGTTGCCTCGCTTAAATCGCCGTCAACGATAACAGTCCCATTCAAAATAACTTTTATATGATTCCCATTAGCAATTACTTCCTGATTGTTCCATTCGCCGGCAGGTTTTAAAAATCCCCTTTTTGCGGGAATCCACCCATAAACTGAACCGTGATATTGGTAGGGCTTTAAGTCTTTGTACATAGGAGCTTCATTGTCTAATATCTGCAACTCCATTCCATCATAACCACTTTTAGTAGTAATTATTTTATGCCTTAGCCCCAGACCATTGTTTGCATCTGGTGAAAGTAAAAAATCAAATTTCAATACGAAATTATCAAATTCATCAATCGTATACAAATTCCCATAACCGGAACCGGCGACAGGTTTCATAACGATATTTCCTTCTTCCATAATATATTCGTTTGTATTTGACGTCCACTGAGACATCGAGGTGCCATCAAAAAGAACTTTAAAACCCTCTTTTTTCTCTTGTTTGGATAATTTAAACGGTTTCTTTGTCAAATGATTTTCCGGATCAGCAGAAAAAATGTTACTGTTTATTGTAAACAGTAAAGCCAATAGCAAATATGTTATTCTCATTATAATTATACTCCTTTTATACTTTTATCTCTTTATTTTCAACAAATCGGCATTCCATTCGATAGCTCTTTTTTGTAAGTAACTTTCAGAACTTAACAGGGCCGGAGCAGCCGAACGAACGGCAAAAAGAACATCTGCAGTAAGGGGCACATTATTCCGTATTCCATTAAAAAAATTAAAGAAATGATCGTAATGACCTCCTTTATACCCGTTCTCAGCTCTAAAAATAAACTCACGCGACGATACTTTTTCAGGCTCTTCCATTCCTTGCCCAAGTTCTCGTAAAGCTCCCAATCTATTTTTATCAAGATCGGTTGTCGTTTTTAAAACAACTTTATCCCATCCTACGTCCAACGTGCCCTTCGAACCAACAATTTTAAAATCCATACTTCCCCATTTATTCGAGATGCCGTCCACATAATTTGCTCCCAAAGAGACAGTGAAAGCTCCTAAATTATTTTTGTTAGGGTAATCAAAATACCCCAACATTATATCGGGTGTATCTCGTGATCCATCTGTATAGTGGTGAATTCCTCCTGTGGTGTAGACCTTTTCTGGTCCGTTAGCATCCATTATAAAGTGAACGCTCGCAAGAACGTGAACAAATAGGTCGCCGGCAATTCCTGTTCCATAATCTTTCCAGTTTCTCCAATTAAAGAACCGTTGCGGATCAAACTTATGCTTTGGAGCATTCCCGATAAAACGATTCCACCAAATGGTTTTTTCGGTAGCATCTTCCGGAGCTATATATTTTGCTAATTCTCCGGGAGATCCGGTAAACTGTCCGTCAATAAAATTAACAGTTCCTATTACCCCTTCCCGAATTAGAATCCGTGCAGCTCTGTTGCCCAAGGAAGCCATTCCCTGACTGCCGACCTGAAACAAGCAGCCACTTTTTCTTTGAGCTTCAATTAACGCTTTTCCTTCACTCAATTTATGTATTACCGGTTTCTCGCAATATACATGTTTTCCTGCTCGCATAGCATCAATAGCAATCTGCTGATGCCAATGGTCGGGCGTTGCAATAATTATAGCGTCAACATCTTTCAGCGCAAGAATTTCCCTGTATTCCTTTGTTACAATGAGTTGATTCCCCCATTGTTCTTTTGCCTCATTCAATCGTCTATCGTACAAGTCACAAACACCAACCAGATTTATACCTCCAACGGATAATGCCGTATTCGTGTCTGCAGTTCCCATTCCTCCTTTGCCTATTAAGGCAATCCGAATAGAAGACTGAGAGGAAGCGAATCCTCGGTTGAATACATTTTTTTCAGGAACCTTCGCAGCCAATATAGAGGGTATTTGGTTCGCAGCCACAGTCCCTATCAATAAATTTTTAATGAAATTTCTTCTTCCGTACATAGCTTATAGTTTTAAATAAGTACATGAAGATAGATCGGATACCCTATTTCAGGTATCCGATCTATTAGTTGTTATTATTCTCCCCAAACATAAAATTCTGCAATGTCGCAATTTGCACCACTTTCTGGTCCGTCACCTGCATACCAGAAGGCTTCTGATACAACAAATCGAATATAGCGTGCAACTGTTCCTTTTACAGGATACAGATGTTCGCGGGGATCATTACTTTCCATACTCCAATCGGAAAGTTTTATCCATGTTTCATTGTCTCCACTTACTTCAAAATATCCTTTTTTAATATTACCTCTCCATGAATCGTTAGGCTTTGTGATACCGATCTGATAGATTGTATGTTGTTCTTTCATATCGAAGATAAAATAATAAGGCAATGGTTTAGGTGCATCCCATTTAGATCCCCAGTAAGTACCAACGTTTCCATCTAACATATTTTCTGGTACACGGTGCAGCCACTCATATTGAGGTTCTTCAGAAATACATGAATTCCAGTCGATCACCTCCCAGTTGCTGCGATCTAGTTTCGTTGGGATAACAGATACTTTAACTAGTGTTACGCTTTCGACAGGATCAAGATTCCATTTGGAAACTTCACTTACTCTCAAAGGAACAACATAGTCACCCCATAACCAAATTCCCTGAGATGTAATTAGTTTACTCATTACCATTTTAAGGGAAATATCTTTTTCACTTTCGGAGCTAGTTAGATTCCATTCGGAGGAAACCAGTTCGTATGATCCGGCTGGCGGTAAAGTGTAAGATGTGTTATTCTCTTCATTATATGCTTGTAACAGGGACTCATCGACGGATACTTTAAATTGAATATCTTCGGTGTTTGGAAAGTTTGTTCTTATTCTTAGAGGAAGGTTTACGTCTTCCATAGATGAAGAAGTGTTAACCGAAGCAGCATTACTAGTCATGCCATAATTCTCGAATCCCAAAAATGGCTTTGTAATTTGAGGAGCAATTAGGATAATTGATTTTAATGAATCGACTTCAATGTTATTTTCTGCATTAACTGAACATGGCAGTACATATTGTACGTTATCATAACCTTCCAAAGCTACAATTGCAGTCGTATTTAATACAATTTTAAAAAGACCCTTGGTTTCTTTTGTTGCCATATAGCAAGAGGCCGACTGAATCTCATAACAAGAAGCAGGAAGCAATTTATATGAAGTGCCGTTGACCTGATTATAATTGCTGATTAACTGCTCGTTAATCGTTAGGACTAAGTTTGCATCTTTTGCTAAAACACCACTTTTGCAGGCCACAATATCATATGTAGACGTGCCAAAATCAAAAATTGGTTCAACTTGAAGGTTATTTCGCAAAAGGTATATTTTGTCGTCCATAATACCATCCATCCGGTTATCTTCGCAAGAAAATAAACCCAACAACAGAAGAAAGAGATATAAAAATGATATCTTAGGTTTCATAATTTAATTTTTAAGGTAAATATTTCCGATAACTGGCTACCATCCATAATTCTGCGTTATGTTTTTCATTTCATTCAGCTGATTTTGATGAATAGGAAATAAATAATGTTTGGGTTCGAAGACTATAGGCGAACAAATGTCGCTTGTACGAGCCCATGAGTCTTCGAAGTTAGTCGCGCGAAGTTCGCGACCAAAGCGTGGACCATTACTCTCCTGTGGTGCTATCATCCATGTACGAATATCATAATAACGATGATTCTCAAATGCCAGTTCCACCATACGTTCTTTGCGCAGTAGTTCTCTTAGTAAAGCTTGATTACCCTTAACTTCCGGATAGGCAACTTCAATGTTATTAAGACCGCTTCTGTTTCTTACCTTATTTATATAAAGCAGAGCTTCTGCTTCATTCCGATTGGGTTTTTCGTTACATGCTTCTGCATAGTTAAGATAAATTTCAGCCAACCGGAAAAATGGCCAGCTGAATTTACCCCATTTGCCGGTTTCTGTATCATTTCTTGGATCACTCATTCTACGGAACATATAGCCAACCTTTACGAAGTCGCCGGTACTATTATTAAAAGAAGAAGTTCCGCCGTCAAAGAAAGTAACTAGCTTTTTGCCATTGAATGTATTTATCCAATTCATTCCATTCCATAAAATGGATGCGTAAAAGCGTGCATCTCGTCCTATTACACTTTTATTAGCTTTAATTTGTGATCCGTCAATAGGATGAACATAATTATCCACAAACCCATTTTCCACATAACCCGATTTTGGATCAATTACAGGTTCTCCGTTTGTCTTGTAACCTGTAATAGGATATCTTCCGGATTCAGCCATTGGATAAGTGTCTACTAACTTGATAGATGGACAATAACCTCCATAACCTTCCTTCAATACCATGGGAGGTGCTGCTCTAACACCCCAGGCATATCCATCTGCATCCCAACGGGCAAAAATCAATTCATCGTTCCATAGTTCAAAGAAAATACCAGAATAGGAATCAATCGCTTGTTTGAAAGGAGAGTCTCCTGAAGTGCTTGTATATAACTTATAGGTTCCAAGGTCTATCACATCTTTTGCTGCCTGAGCTGCTAGTTCCCATTTCTGAGGATCTTGAGTTTGAGGGAACAGAAAGTCTCCATAGAAGTTCTTCATTCCTTTATACAAATCGCATCCGTTAAAAAGTGGACGTGCCGCATATAGAAGTAAGCGTGATTTTGCTGCAAGTGCAGCTCCCTTGGTTGCTCTTCCGTACCAAGATGGATCAGTAATTTTATCAGGAAGATTTGTTGCTGCAATTGTTAGTTCTTCCGAAATAAATTTCACGCATGCATCAACAGAATGTCTGTCTATCTGATCATTTGGAATCGTAAGATCAGACGCTTGGTCTCCCCATATATAAACAGGTCCATATTGTCTGAATAACATGAAATAATAGAAGGCTCTTAAAAAACGGGCTTCAGCCTTCATCTTGGCTCTGTTTTCTTCAGTAACTTCCAGACAAAGATCCACATTATTCATAAAAGTAGTTGCCTGGTTAATTCCCTGATAATAATGGGACCAAGTATGATAATTACTTGTTGTTGGATTCCACGAACCATCATTTTGAGAAATATAATTAACCCATGCTGTCCAAGAGAAATAGGCTTCATCCGAACAGGCAACCATATTATCAAGTACATTTTTATCGTTAGGGAGGAAAGAGTATACCTGCGCCAAGTAGCGTTCTGTTGTTTCCCGTTTGTCAAAAACTTCTTCAATTGTCATCTGGTCACCCAAGTAATGGGTGAGGTACGATTCGCACGAAGTAAAAGACAAACTAATTATCAGGCACGCTATATAAATAATTTTAGTTTTCATATCTTTTAAAAATTAAGATTAATACCGACGTTTGCAACCCTCATATTTGGATAAACAGCTCCCATGGAATTATTTAGTTCAGGGTCCCAAAGCTTAAATTTAGAGAAGGTCATTAGATTTACCCCTTGGACATATATTCTAAAAGTAGATACACCAATTTTTTTTGTAATTAGTTTAGGAATTGTGTAACCTAATTCTGCATTTTTTAAACGCATAAAGCTAGCATCGTACTGTTTTGCTGTTGATAACTGTTTATTATTTTGATTGATGTAAGACGACATACGCGGATATTTGGCATTGGGGTTCGGATTTTCAACTGTCCAGCGGTTAGTTGCTACGTCTTCGTACACGCCTGATAGAAATAAATTCGCATTTTCGAAACCATTGATAGGCGAACCATCCATAAAATTGGTGACATTAGCCACTCCTTGCATAAATACAGACACATCAAAACCTTTCCAACCTACACTTATTCCGTAACCGTAATTTATTTCAGGAACATGCGTTCTGCCGATAGCCACTTTGTCGTAACTATTTACTACACCATCTGCATTCACATCTTGATACTTTCTGTCGCCTGGGCGAACTTTGCCGTATTGCTGTACCGGACTGTTTGCTATATCTTCTTCGGACTCAAAATAACCTAGGCAAATTAATCCAAATTGTTGATAAAGAGGTTTGCCAATTACACTTTGATAATTGTAAATGGGAGTAGGGGCGTCATCGTATAATTTTTCATTTCGGTTATAGGTAAAGTTACCTCTTCCTGAAACCTGAAAATCGCCAAACTGTTTGTTATATTCCAAAGACAGATCAATACCGCTATTCTTCATTCTACCTAAGTTAACATACGGATTTACGTTGATACCTACAACAGAAGAAATACTCTCCCTTAAGATAAAAATTCCTTCTCTCTTTTCTTTGAAATAGTCTGCTTGAATCTTTAGTGAGTTAAAAAGTTCTATTTCTGTACCTATGTTTAGTTTTATCGCTTTTTCCCACGATACATTAGGACTACCCGGATAACCAGTTGCTATACCAGAAAGCCACGTTTGACCAACTTCTCCGAAGGAGTATCCTCCGCCAACAAGCATTTCCGGATTGAAGGCAAAACGACGATCTCCCCCAATCTGGTCGTTACCTATTGATCCATAAGATCCTTTAAGCTTTAAAGCACTAACAACTGGTAATAACGGTTCAAAGAATTTTTCATTGCTGACCATATATCCAAGAGCAACAGATGGAAAGAATCCGAAGCGTTTGCCAGGAGCAAAGTTTTCAGAACCGTTATATCCGAAATTCCCTTCAATGAAATATTTATCCATATATGAATACGTAGCACGACCGGCAATACCTTGATGGCGATAAGGTAAGGACAATACATACGATCCCGGAAAATTATTTATCCGTTCACGCATATTGAATAAAAACAGACCTCCAACTCTATGCTTTTCTGCAAACACATTTTCGTAGTTTAACGAAGCTTCCAAATAAGTGGTTCGTTCGCCGCTACTACCGCTCCATAGTGATAAATAATCATTCCCGTCGTTGTTTTTCTTAAAGATTAACTTTCCATCTGCGTCTCGCCCTGTAGCGTAATAGGTAGACGGATCTTTATATCTTGACGTTGTTGTAGAGTTTACCGCATCCCATGAGAATTTAACATTGGCTTTTAATCCTGGAGTAACGATATCCGATAAATCCTGCGTAAGACCAATTAACGACTGAGCATTGTTGTTAAATACTTGTACATAGCCTGTTTTATTCAATAAATTATAAGGATTTGCTCCAATGGGAGTACGTGCAATTGTTCCATCCGAATATTCTTTAGGTATTGCAATGGGAACTGTAAGAAACGAATAGGTCCACAGCTCATCGGTATCAGGCTTATTTTTTACGTCATACTGTGTCGATAAATTAAGATTTAACATTGTACTTTTTGATAAGTCAATATCAATATTAGATCTGAAATTATACTTCGACCATTTTAATGACGGGTTGTACTGATCTCCCTTTGCGGCATTATAAACGCCGTTTTCGTTATAAATGGATCCGGCAACATAATAGCGGACATTTTTTCCTCCTCCCGAAACATTCACGTTGATACGTTGACTCGTGGTTAAATCTTTATATATTTCATCCATCCAGTTTACGTTTGGATAAAGATCTGGATCAGCCCCACTAAGATACTTATTCATATCTTCCTGTGTATAGAATACATTTCCGTTGTTATCTTCTTTATAAACATCATTGTATAGATCCATAAACTGTTGAGCATTGGCCATTTTAGGCATTTTGGTAGGAGACATAATCCCATATTCAACACGTCCGCTAACAATTGGTTTACCTTCTTTCCCTTTTCGGGTGGTTACCAAAACAACACCATTTGCCCCCCTAACACCATACACAGCAGTCGCAGTAGCATCCTTCAAAATAGAAAATGTCTCAATATCTTCTGTGTCAACAAGATCCAGCTGGCGTTCAATTCCATCAACTAAAACAAGTGGTCGGTTGTTGGCTCCGAAAGTATTAACACCGCGAATCCAGAAGTCAGCTCCTCCCCCCGGTTCTCCGGAACGCTGAACCGCAACGATACCGGCCATCTGACCGGCAAGGCTCGTGCTGATTTTACCGACAGGCACTCTCAAGTCACTTACTGAAACGGTAGTAATAGCCCCAACAACACTTTCCTTTTTCTGTTTACCGAAAGCAACGACAGTAACTTCCTGTAGTTCGTCGGCTTTGGGAAGAAGCTTAACAATTATATTCTTTTGATTTCCGATTGTTATTGTTTGATCCTGCATTCCAAGGTAAGACACAATGATTTTTTCGCTACCGCTCACTTCGAGTTCAAAAGTCCCGTCAATATCTGTTGTTACACCTCTGGTGCTACCCACAACCAGAATTGAAGCCCCGGGAAGTGGTTCTCCTAAGTCGTCCATAACTTTTCCTATAACCAAGGATCTCTTTTGCAAAGTACCTGGAACCTGAGGTTTACTGGCTTTCCGGGATATTAATATCTGACGGTCGTCAATTACGTAGGTGTTATTAGTCCCCTCAAAAAGTTTGTCAAGAATTTTATCGACAGTTTGATTACTTGCCTCAATGTTAACTTTACGTTTCACATCAAGCACTCCATCATAATAGAAAAACACAAAATTACTTTTTCTTTCTATTTCATTGAAAACATCCTTTACAGTCTTGTTATTCAAATCCATTGAAAAGTAGGTAGATTGTGAATAAGATTTTGCGGTAACACTTACACTCATTCCGATAATGAGGAAGAGAGTCATTAACTTCATAATTCTGAATATTTTCACATAATTAGTACCTGACGTACTAATATTTCGCTCTTTTATCATACATTTGTAATGATTTTAGGTTTAAAACTACTCTGAGTAAATTGAATTTAGAATCTTGCCGGATAATATGAGGGTATTATCCGGCTCTTTTTTTTATTGACAGGGGTATCTACATAGGCAAAATCGATTTATTTGTTAAACTAAATTCGATTCGCTCTCCTTTATGTTTGAAATCAATCGGAGCTGTCTGGCAGAGACCATTTAGAACATCTATGATGTTATCTTTCAGATCAAGCTTTCCAGAACATTTTAACGAAGCGACGTTACTATCATATATTATTTCTTTACCGTAGTAGCGAGACAACCGATCTAAGATTGTTCCAAGTTTTTCGCTGTTGTATAAATATAATCCATCCTTCCATGAAGTATATAGAGAGGCATCTACCACCTTAACATCCAATTCTTTTCCCGAAAATGTAACTCTGTTGTTTGGAACCATGTCCACCTCTTTTTTCGTATCAGTTTTTACATTAACAGCCCCGGTAACAAGAACAATCGAATGAACGGCATCGTCCTCATATGCTGTAACATTAAACGAAGTACCAAGAACACGAATGTCCATCTTTTTCGTTTTAACGATGAACGGCCTATTTTTATCCGGTTCAACATTTAAAAAGATTTCGCCGTCTACATATATTTCTCTTTTCTCTTTTTTAAATTCAACAGGATAAACAATACGGGTTCCCGCATTAACCCAAAGTTTAGTGCCATCGGAAAATGTAAGTGTTGATCTTTTTCCCATGGGGACAATTAACTGATTATACTCATCATTAACTGTTGCGCTTTCATCAGCGGTTTGGTTGTTGTTGCTGCTTACAGTTTGTGTGTTGACTTTAATATCTCCTTTATCTCCATACTCGATATTCGCATCTTTATCGGTGATGGCTATATTTTTATTGTTTCCTAAAATTAATTGTACATCCGTTGGATTTTTCAATGGTTTAAGAGCAGAGGCAATACTTGCAATGGATTGTTCGGGGTGATTCTCTACCCAGTAATAGGAAACCGACAGCGTGATAAATAAAGCAATACAAGCCGCAGAAGAAATAGTAAATAGTCTTTTTAACTTTCTTTTTAGCTGTTTTTTGTTTGTAATCTCAATGTTAACCCACAATTCGGTTAGTTCATCCTGACTCATCTTAGAGCTTTTAACCTTTAGTGAGGTAACAAAAGATTTTGCCAGATCGAATTCTACTTTCGATACAATACCTTTGGTTACTAGTTCTTGCCAGTATAATTCAGATTCCCTGGAGGGATTCTTCATAGATTCCAAAAAGAATTGATCATTAACTAATTCTTCCGCTTTGTAATTGGAATAACTGTATTTTTCCATTTGGTATTTAATTCGTAACTCCGGATTTTCAGAGTTGATTATATATACCAAACACTAACTTTTAGATTTTATACTCATTATTTTGAGAAAAAAAATATTTATTTACACTTTTAAGAGAAAGGGTAGGAGAGAAATGGTTACAAAATCAGGAAATGTATCCCGAACTTTCTTGATGGACCGCTGGATTAGGTTCTGAATAGATTGATAATTGATATGCATTAATTGCTCAATTTCTTCGAATGAAAGCTCTTCAATATAGCGGTAGTAAAGAACTTCCTTTTGCCTGGGAGATAGTATTTTAAGTATTTCGATTACTTTTTGATTGCGTTCCTGCGCTTCTTCTTTGTCAATAAGGTTATCTTCCGTTATATAGTCGACTGTTAATAAAGATTCAGTCGAGTCAATGGAACAAAAGCTAATGTTTTTCCTAAACACATTAATTAATTCATTTTTCAGAGCAACGAACAGATAAAATTTAATATTAGTTGTAGTGTTAAGATTGCTACGATTACTATATATTTTCACAAACACATCGTGTATGCAGTCTTTAACTAATTCTCTATTTGAAGTAAAGCGCATGCCAAAAGAAAACATAAGCTGAGCATATTCTTCATAGATACTTGCATAAGCTTTTTCGTCCCCCATCCGGAAACGATCCCACAAAGATTGAGTATTTTCTATTGTATTAGATTCTACAAGCATTATTCGTTATTTTCGAGAGCACAAAGCTAGATTATTTCTAAACCCTCACAAAAATAATAATATATGTTATAATGAAAGTGTTTCCATCCGTGTATTTGTGAAATAAATTAAAATAATATAGATAAATAAGCGCTTTGTTAACTTTGTTTCAGTAAAGATTACTTAGTGCTCCGAAATATCATGGCCAGTTTTCATTCCTTATAGGATTGGATGATAAAAGATATATCTTTCGAGGCAAAAAGTATATACTTTTTGGGGTATAAGTATATACTTATTGAACAACAAGTACTAACAAATTGCGCAACAGGTTTTACTTGCGCTCATTTTTCATACTGTTTAGCGAGAAAACCTTCACATCCTTCGCTCACAGTGCTTTTTTCTTTGGGAAGACCGATTCTTTAATTCATTTTCTACTTTAGAGAAGTAAACCGGAAGCCACTTCTTCTTCAACAGATGCTCCTTTTAATGCGTTAACAATTGCTAGTCCAAAATGAAAAACAAGTCCCGGCCCTTTTCCCGTAATGATGTTTCCGTCTACTTCTACAGGACCTCCTGATGGAGCCGCACCAATTAGTTTAGATTCAAAACCAGGATAACAAGTTACCGAACGTCCCTTCAGCAAACCCAATCCACCTAAAACTAATGGCGCAGCACAAATAGCGGCAATAATTTTTTCTTCTTTATATTTGCTTATAAGTAACTCTTTTAGGGGGATATAAGCATTAAGATTGCTGCTCCCGGGCATTCCTCCTGGTAATACAAATGCATCTATATCATTATATTCCATTTCGTTAAAGAGCACATCCGACTTAATAGAGATTCCATGAGCCCCGGTTACCGTTTTAGAACCCGTTACCGACGAAATCATTACATCTATACCGCCACGGCGCAAAACATCAATGGTTCCTACTGCTTCAGTTTCTTCGAAACCGGTGGCTAGAAATATAACAGCTTTTTTCATTTTAGATTAATTATTATCGAAGTGAATACCTGTAAGTAATAGTACCACTTTGGTTGTTATTTCCATTGATACTATTGAATTTAGCTCTTCGGGCGGCTTCAATAGCACTCTTTCGCATGGAAGAATTATCTATGTTAGTCCCCTTGCCAATTTCAGAAAATATGACGTTTCCTTTTGGATCAACCGTAATATTTATAACAATTCTACCCTCTTCCTGAATGGTGTATGCCGGGCGTGGTAATCCTCCTGAACCTATAGAACGACCGTTTAGAGAGAATGATCCGTAACCACCAACACCTTCGTTGGCTCCATGATCCGAATTCCCAAAAGGACTTCCTTGATTTCCAGTGCCTGATTGACCAGAACCTTGGCTGCTACCAGCTGCGCTTCCGGCTCCAAAAGCTCCGGCTACCTTATTGCTGATAGCCCTTTCTTTTTGGCGTTGGGCATCTGCCAGCTTTTGTTGTTCTGCTTTTTCCTTTTGAATTCTATCCTGTTCGCGTTTTACAGCTTCTTCTTTCTTACGTTGTTCTTCCTTCTTCTTTTTTGCTTCAGCCAAAGCAACACTTTCTTCTATATCCTGTGTTACGAGTTCTTCTTTCGGTGTTTCGGTCTGTGCAACCTGAGGAGGGGGAGGAGTAGTTGTTTCCAACGGTTCCTGTCCGGTATTTAACGGTTCGAACGTGCCGGCTGCTTCGTCTACATTTCCGAAGTTAACAAGCACACCGCTATCTTCTTCCGGTACTACCGTGCTTAAAACTGTTAGCGACAAGACCAACAGAATCAGCAGGTGAAATCCAACGGAGCCTAAAAAACCATATAAATCATCTTTATTGAACTTCATACCTTTTTATCTTTGCGGACGGGTAGCAAGTACCATTTTGAATTTATTCGCGTTCGCAATGTTCAGAATCTTTACAATTTCTTTATAAGGAACTGATTCGTCTGCGTAGAGAGCAACAAACATTTCCGGTTCCTTCGTATAGCTTTCCTGTAAAAAGGGAGTAATTTCATCGTACGTAACCTGTACTTCACGCTGATTTCCAAATGCAACATAATAATTCAGTCCGGCATCAATCGTAAGCCTTGTAAGCGGTTTGGCCGCTGTTTGCTTTTGCGATTGAGGCAGAGTAACCTTTATTGCGTTAGGAATCACAACTGTACTGGATATCATAAAGAAAATCAACAACAAGAAGATGACGTCTGTCATCGATGCCATGCTGTAGTTTTCATTTATCTTTGTTCTTCTTTTTAGTGCCATGTTTTATCGCTTAATTAGCTGGTTCGTTCAACAGGTCCATAAACTCCATGGTACGAGCTTCCATTTTGTTTACAACATTGTCTACTTGCGAAACCAGATAGTTGTAAGCAAATAAAGCAATAATACCAACAACCAATCCTCCTACAGTTGTAACAAGGGCTTCGTAAATACCCCCTGATAACAATGTTACATCCACATTTGATCCGGCATTAGCCATATCAAAGAAGGCGCGTACCATACCGGTTACGGTTCCAAGAAATCCAAGCATTGGGGCACCGGCTGCTGTAGTTGCAATTAATGGGAATCCTTTTTCCAACTTGGCAACTTCAAGATTACCAACATTTTCGATGGCAACCAACACATCGTTCATGGGGCGACCCAGACGAGTAATTCCTTTTTCAATCATACGTGCCGAAGGTGTATTGTTATTACGGCACAATTTTAGTGCAGAATCAACTTTTCCTTCATGTATATAGTCTTTAATTCGATTCATAAATGTTTCGTCCTCTTTTCCTGCACGACGAATCACCATAAGGCGTTGAATAAAAATGTAAGTGGCTATTAAAGATAGTATTAATAGCACTATCATAATCCATCCACCTTTTATTGAAAGGTCAATGATATCGATTTCAGCTTCTGTCGGAACAGTTACACCTGTTAGATTCGGCATTTGCTCTGCTGTTTGAGAAGCTACAGATTGTAAAGAAAGTAAGATGCTCATTTGTTTCTGCTTTATGGTTATAAAATTAAGTACTCTATTGTTGTAAACATGCTTTGTAAAGCGATATGGTTTCTTGAAGCCCAAAATAAAGGGCATCACAAATCAGGGCATGCCCTATTGAGACTTCTTCTATCCAGGGAATGGACTGGCTGAAGAAAGCAAGATTCTCCAGACTTAAGTCGTGTCCGGCATTTACTCCCAACCCCAGACTTTTAGCATGCTGGGCGGCTACAATAAATGGGGCAATCGCTTTCTCTTTATTAATCGGATAATTCGTAGCATACGGTTCTGTATATAATTCAACGCGGTCGGCACCTGTTTTGGCTGCGAGCGTGATATTATCCAAATCTGTACCAACAAAAAGCGAGGTGCGTATGCCGTGCGTATTAAACGTGTCAACGAGTTCACTTAGCAGATCGAAATTCGCTTTCACATCCCACCCTGCGTTCGATGTAATGGCATCTGGCCCGTCAGGAACAAGGGTTACCTGGGTAGGCTTAACCTTTAAAACGAGGTCGATAAATTTGTCGCAGGGATATCCCTCTATATTGAATTCAGTTTTAATAAGGGGTTTTAGTCCATAAACATCGCTATATCTGATATGACGTTCGTCAGGACGCGGGTGAACCGTTATTCCCTGCGCACCGAATTTCTCACAGTCTTGCGCAACTGAAAGTACATTGGGTGTATTACCTCCACGTGCATTACGTAGGGTGGCAACCTTATTAATATTTACGCTTAAATTTGTCATTGTTTATATATTGTTCATCTTTCTTTCGTTACCTTTGCACAAAGTCCCTGCAAATTTATAAGTATTTAGGGAATTAACAGAACAATGTTGGTAAAAGATTTCATAACAAAGGACATTCCCGTGTTAAAAAGTTTTGATACGGTTGAATATGGTTTAGGATTAATGGACGACTTCAAATTAAAGCATCTTCCGTTAATTGAGGATGGTTTGTATCGTTGTCTGGTATCCGAAAAGGAGTTGTTGTCTTTATCAGGAAGTAAATCAACTGTTGGTGAAGCGGTATTATTTGCTCCATCGGTTACAGAGAGCAATCACCTTTTAGAGGCTCTCGCATTGGTAGCACGATACAAGCTTAGCTTTTTACCGGTGATATTGCCTTCGGGGGAATACGTTGGAGGAATAACTTCTGATGGTCTGCTGAATGCTATTTCGGATTTTACAAATGCGGAGGCGGAGGGAAGCATCATCATGCTTGAGGTTCTTCCCCTGGACTATTCCCTTTCAGATATTGCTCGTTTAGTTGAATCGAATCATTCCCATATAATCTGTATGCTTTCGCATACAGATAAAGTTACGGGTCGCTTACTTATTTCAATCAAAATAGATTTGGAAGATGCATCTCCGGTAATAAGAAGCTTTGAACGCTTCAATTACACAGTGCTTTATTATTTTATGAAAAAGGGGATGGTCGATGATTTACTGGAACAACGTATGAGCGAATTAATGTACTACATTAATATGTAATTAATACTATACAATGAAGGTAGGAGTGTTTGGCAGCGAGTATCAGGAAGAAAAGCAAAATGTTATTAAACGGCTTTTCGAAAAACTGAACGAAAGGGAGGTTGAAATTTATGTGGATTGTCGTTTTCATCTATTTTTAACAGATGTTCTGAATTACAATCCTCAAATAAAAGGAATTCTTTCTGATGATGACTTCGATTTGGATGTGGCATTAAGTGTTGGAGGCGACGGAACATTCCTTCGAACTGCTGCCCGGGTAAACAAACAAAATATTCCTATTCTGGGGATTAATACCGGAAGACTTGGTTTTCTGGCCGATATTTCCTGCAACGAATTAGAAGATACTATCGACGAGCTTTTTAAAAATTACTACAAAATAGAAGAACGTACCTTGTTGCGTTTACATACCGACGAACGAGCGTATTGCGGATACAACTATGCCTTGAATGAGATTGCTATTTTAAAGCGCGACACATCTTCAATGATTACCATACATACTTCATTAAATAATGAATATCTTACCTCTTATGAGGCCGATGGTTTGGTGATTGCCACTCCTACAGGTTCTACAGCTTACTCTATGAGTGTAAATGGTCCGATAATCATACCGCAGAGCAATAGTATCGTTTTGAGTCCTGTTGCTCCGCATAGCCTAAATGTTCGTCCTCTTGTTGTGCCAGACACCTATGTTATAAGATTAGGCGTTGAGAGTAGAAGTAAGAATTTTCTTATCGCTCTTGATGGCCGATCAGAAGTTTTCCCCACGGGGATAGAGCTCGTTGTCAATAAAGCCGATTATACAACCAAAGTAATAAAGCGATATAATCACACCTTTTATAAAACTCTGCGGGAGAAATTAATGTGGGGTGCTGATGCACGTATGAAATAAAAAGAGGGGAAGTTCTAATCAGAACATCCCCTCTTTATTATTAAACTAGTATGCTATTAAAGCACGTTGATTTCTTTCAATACGTCGTTAGTTTTACGAACAGCATTTGCACTAGCTTCGAACAATGCTTTTTCTTCAGCTGTAAGTTCTAGTTCAACAATCTTTTCAACACCGTTACGACCAATAATTGTTGGGACACCGATGCAAATATCGTTTTGTCCGTATTCGCCTTCCAAAGAAACACAAGAAGGAATCATCTTCATTTGGTTCTTAATGATTGATTCAACAACGAATGCTCCTGCAGCACCTGGTGCATACCAAGCAGAAGTTCCAAGTAAACCAGTCAGCGTAGCACCACCTACCATAGTAGCTTTTACTACTTTGTCCAATTCTTCAGCGCTCAGTAATTCGCTTACAGGGATACCCTTGTATGTTGCGAAACGAGCCAATGGAATCATTGTTGTGTCACCGTGACCACCAATTACCATACCTTCAACTTCGTTTGCGTTGCAACCCAAAGCCTGAGATAAATAATATTTGAAACGTGAACTATCCAAAGCACCACCCATACCAATGATACGGTTTTTAGGTAAACCTAAAGACTTAAGTGAAAGGTAAGTCATTGTGTCCATCGGGTTAGAGATAACTACGATGATTGCGTTTGGTGAATATGTAAGGATGTTACCTGCTACACTTTTAACAATGCCAGCGTTTACTCCGATTAACTCTTCACGAGTCATACCTGGCTTGCGTGGAATACCTGAAGTGATAACAACAACGTCTGAATTTGCTGTTTTAGCATAGTCGTTTGTGCAACCCACTACTGTAGTATCAAAACCTAGCAATTGAGCGGTTTGCATCATATCCATTGCTTTACCTTCCGAAACGCCTTCTTTTACATCAAGCATTACAACTTCGTCAGCTACTTCATTGAATGCAAGAACATTTGCGCATGTAGCACCTACATTACCGGCGCCAACAACTGTTACTTTAGACATAATTAATAATTTTATTTTGTTACAAAAAAAATCTATTCCTAAATCGTTACAAAGTTACAACCTCTTTACAAATAAAGAAATATTTCCGTATATATTTTTGGGTTGTAATCTTTTAAAATAGTTAAACGTTATCCCTTTAAACTATTCAACATGTAAAACAAGCCCTTTCAGGTATTCACCCTCCGGATGGTAGATGTTGATGGGATGATCTGCCGGTTGCGAGAGCTGATGCAGAATACGCACATTGCGTCCTGATTGTGCCGCAGCACTAAATACAGCCAAACGGAAGTTTTCTTTACTTACAACCTGCGAACAAGAGAAAGTAAAAATAATACCTCCCGGTTTTATTTTCTCGAATGCAATTGCGTTAAGCTTCCGGTATCCTTGCAAGGCGTTGCGAAGTACATCTCTGTGTTTAGCAAAGGCAGGAGGATCCAAAATAATTAAATCGTAATTGCTCCCCATTTTTTCAAGATATTTGAATGCATCTTCAGCATAAGCTTCATGTCTTGCATCGCCTGGAAAATTTGCTTCCACATTTTTGTTGGTCAGCGAAATTGCCCGTGCAGAACTATCCACAGAGTGTACAACCTTTGCTCCACCGCGCATGGCGTAAAAAGAGAACCCACCTGTGTAGCAAAACATGTTCAGTACAGATCTGTCTTTCGAATACTGCTGAAGCAAAGTGCGGTTTTCGCGCTGGTCAACAAAGAATCCGGTTTTTTGGCCCTTCAGCCAGTCAACATAAAACTTTAGCCCGTTTTCAACGGCAGTTTCTTCTATTTCTCCACCATAAAGATATCCGTCTTCCGTCCCAAGATTTGCCTTGAAAGGTAATGTTGTCTCTGATTTGTAATAAACATTCCGTAGACTATCACCTAATACATCTTTTAGAGCCTCCACTATATCAAAACGGGCATGGTGCATCCCTACAGAGTGTGCCTGTAATACAGCAGTATGTGCATACATGTCTATGATTAATCCCGGAAGGTTGTCGCCTTCACCATGAATCAGCCTGTAGGTGTTGTTATTGTCAGTTCCTGTCAGCCCAAGAGACTGGCGTATAGAATAAGCAACCTGAATGCGTTCTTTCCAGAAACCAGCATCGATGGGTATTTGTTTAAAAGACAGAATTCGCACGGCGATACTCCCTATCTGGTAGTGTCCCAAAGCCAGAAACTGGTTATTGGAACCGAATATCTCCACAACGTCTCCTTCTTCAGGTTTACCCTGTATGGATTGGATTGCGCCGGAGAACACCCATGGGTGAAAGCGCAATAACGATTCTTCTTTTTTTGGTTTGAGAATAACTTTGCAATAGTTCATTTATAGTGCATTCAATTGTTTATATATTTTAAGACACGCCCAGGCATCCAGTGATGCATATTTCTTTTGTCCGTCCGAAAGGATATCAGCTTCCCAATTGCTAAGCCGTTGTCCTTTGGATATTTTCTTGTTAAAAATGATCGCATATATCTTTTGCAGACTGGCATCTTTTATTCCGAATTTACCAACATAATTTTGTAAATCCAGAAAACCTTTAGGCTCAAGCTTGCTTCGTTTCTGGATGGCATTAAAATCGTCTCTCAGCGAAAGTCCGATTTTTTGAATGGAATCATCACATAAGAAACTCTCTAAAGGTTCTGGTATTCCTATATAGTTCAACCGAAAAAGAAAACAAGTATCCTGCGTTGATAGTTGCATCAGCGATATTTTATTTGACTGTCCCTTCCTGAAATTCGGCCGGGTTTCTGTATCAAAACCAACATCTTTAAATGTGGAGAGATAAGATACAGCTTTAGAGGCATCTTTTTCCGTATCGACAACGATAACCCTTCCCGGAAATTCTTCAATAGGCAGAAGAGATAAATCTTCTTTGCTTATGCTTTGTAAAAAATCCATCATTCTTCTTCGTTGGTGTCTAAATTAGCTTCTTCGTCATACCTTACAGAATGCAACGCTTTGAGGGCGTTAAGCAATTGCTGACCCCAAAAATTTTGGAAATTTTCCCGGCAAAGCGAAATAGCTTCAAGCATTACTTCCTCGTTTCCTTGTCTGAACAACGAAACAAAATTGCCCGTATCCTGATATACATCTGCCAGGTTTTCAGAAATGAAAGCCGCTATCGGTGTGTCGCTGTATTGCATATCCGGATGGAATGTTTCCAAATACGTGTCTTTCTCACCTAGTAGCACAGCAATCTGATTGCGCACCAATTCGTACATATCCTCAGTAACCAAAAGTTCGGGTTCACTGTCTTCTGTTTCTTCAATCTCTGGCAATAGAGACGCTTTGATGTAAAGAAGAGGCAGCAACTTAGTTGCTTTATCCGTAAATTCAAAGCGGGAAAATTTACCTGTAGTTTCAACAAAAGAACAGAACTCGAGTGCAACTGTTACAAATTCAATGGTATTCCTGCTATAAACAGGACTGTTTTCGTTCTCCATACGCTCTTGTTTGTTCAACGTCTAAATATAATTTGCAAAAATAGGAAATAATTATTTCCCTATCACACTTTGTTTTTATTACTTTTGCATTGTGAGACAATTTAGGTCTGTTAATTAAGAAATTTATGGCAAAAAAGAGCAATACGAAGCAAGCTACTGATACAACAGGTTTCTTTACTTCCCTGAAGTACTTCTTTACCAATGAACGAACACGCTTTATAAGTGGTTTGGTCATTTCGTTTGTTACAGTTTATGTAGGTCTTTCACTGATCTCCTTTTTCTTTACCGGAGGGATCGATCAAAGTAAAATTGATAATGTTCCTCTGGGCGATTTGGTTATAAATAAAGGATCTGTAGCGAACTGGACAGGCGTAAGAGGTGCTTATCTTGCCGATCTGCTGATGAATCGTTGGTTTGGTATCTCTTCTTTTGTAATTCTTTTCTTTTTAGGATCGTTGGGAGCCAAGCTGATGAATCTTAATAATGTATCATTATTAAGACGGTTCATTTTTAGCAGTACATTGCTGATCTGGGGATCTTTGTTTTTTGCCTTTGTATTTATAAAAGGCTACGAGGACACATTTATATATCTTGGTGGACAGCATGGTTACTATCTTTCCGAGAAAATGACTAACAATATAGGACTTCCCGGAACTTTCCTTTTTATTTTGGGAACATTTATTATTATTGCCGTTTTCAGCAGTAAACGAACAATCCCGTTCTTGCAAAACCTACTATCGTTCTCTTGGTTAAGGAAACGGTTTGCAAATAAAGAAAAAGCATTTGATGAATCGGTGGAGGAAGAGTCCGGCGAACTGATAGCCGAGTTTGATACCGAAAAAGAGTTGGCCGAAGCAGAGGTAGTTAAAGAAAAGCCGGTACGTAAAACTTATGCTGATGCAATAGAAGAAGATTCTTTTGAAATTAATATACCTCAGGAAGAAGAGCCTTACGAGGATTTTCCGGAGATAGCCAGTGTCGCAGACGTTGCAGGCGATGTGATTTTTACTGTAGATGTTCCCGTGGGTGACGACGAAGTATATGACGGATCCTCCATGGGAGAGTATGATCCTAAACTTGACCTGTCGCAGTTTCGTTATCCCACACCCGATTTACTGAAAAAATACGATGTTGGCGATCATCAGGTCGACATGGAGGAACAAAAGGCGAATCAGACCCGTATTAAACAAACGCTCGAAAACTTTGGTATAAATATCGCATCAATAAAAGCTACGGTAGGGCCTACGCTTACCTTGTATGAAGTAATTCCGGAAGCGGGAGTCCGTATTTCTAAAATCCGAAACCTGGAGGATGATATTGCATTGAGTCTTTCAGCGCTAGGTATCCGTATCATTGCCCCAATGCCGGGTAAAGGTACAATTGGTATTGAGGTTCCAAATAAAGATCCGCAGATAGTTTCCATGCAGTCGATAATTGCTTCACGCAAATTTCAGGAGTGCAAGTACGATCTTCCTGTAGCATTGGGTAAAACAATTACCAACGAAATTTATATGTTTGACCTGTGTAAAATGCCCCACTTGTTGGTGGCAGGGGCAACAGGCCAAGGTAAATCCGTTGGGTTAAATGCAATTATTACCTCGATGCTTTACAAGAAACATCCGTCCGAACTTAAATTCGTTTTGGTCGACCCTAAAATGGTTGAATTTAGCATCTATTCGGAAATAGAAAAACATTACCTGGCCAAATTGCCTGATGCGGAAAAGGCTATTATAACCGACTTTACCAAAGTAATACAGACATTGAATTCGCTGTGTAAAGAAATGGACGACCGTTACGATCTGTTGATGAAAGCGCATACTCGTAATATAAAGGAGTACAATGATAAGTTTGTCAAACGTCGTCTTAATCCTGAGAAAGGACATAAATTTATGCCCTATATCGTCGTTATTATTGATGAGTTTGGCGATTTGATTATGACAGCCGGTAAGGAAATAGAATTACCGATAGCCCGTATAGCTCAGAAAGCACGTGCCGTAGGTATTCATATGGTGATTGCCACTCAGCGTCCGTCAACCAATATCATTACAGGAACAATTAAAGCAAACTTCCCTGCCCGTATGGCTTTCCGTGTTTCTTCAATGATCGACTCGCGTACCATTCTTGATTCTCCGGGAGCAAACCAACTGATTGGACGTGGAGACTTGCTGTTCTCGCAAGGAAATGATATGATTCGTGTTCAGTGTGCATTTGTTGATACACCGGAAGTGGAACAAGTTGCTTCGTTTATTGGTACACAGCAAGGATACCCTACGGCATTTTTATTGCCGGAATATGTGGGAGAGAACGATGCGGATAAAATGCCTGGAGCAGTTGATTTGTCTGATCGGGATGCATTGTTCGATGAGGCAGCCCGCTTATTGGTTATTCAGCAGCAAGGTTCAACTTCGCTTATCCAGCGTAAATTTGCAATTGGCTATAACCGTGCCGGAAGATTGATGGATCAACTGGAGGCAGCCGGGATTGTAGGGCCTTTTGAAGGAAGTAAAGCCAGACAGGTCCTTATTCAGGATGAATATAATTTGGAACGACTCTTAAATTCACTAAAGTAAAAAACAATATGAGGAAAAATAAAATAAATAGCGTATTTGCAGTTACTTTTCTTGTTGTTGCATTTGTTTGCGGCTTGCCGTTTATGGCTTTGGGACAGGAGGCACAGAATATATTGGATAAAGCATCGCAGAAATACAATCAATCCAATGGGATTTCTGCGTCATTCTCTTTGCAGGTGCGCTCCAAAGCAAGCCAAAAAGCCGAGGTTATTGAGGGGACTATCCAGATGAAAGGAGAAAAATTTACGTTGAAAACCCCTGATTCATACACTTGGTATGATGGGACAACCCAGTGGGTTTATATGGAGCAGACAGGCGAAGTGAATGTAAGCAAGCCCGTTGGCGATGAATTACAGCTTACCAACCCTGTCGTATTGCTTACTACGTATAAAAAAGGGTTTACAACCAAGTATAACGGCGAGAGCACCAACCAGAGCGGTAAGAAAGTTTTTGATATCACACTCTTGCCTAAAAACAGGAAAAGCGATATTAGCAAAATAGAATTGCGAATTGATAAGCTTACTTACTTCCCGGCATCCGTAACGGTAACCAGTAAAAACGGAGTAAGTAATACAATTCTTATCAGTAAATTGAAAACAGGTGTAAACCAATCGGCCTCAATTTTTGTTTTCGATGAGAGAAAGTTTCCCGGAGCGGAGATAATCGATTTAAGATAACATAGTAAAATTAAAATATATTTGAACATGAGTGATACGACAAACGAAAAAGTACGCTGCCTGATTATCGGATCGGGACCAGCAGGATATACTGCTGCAATTTATGCATCCCGTGCCAATCTTGCGCCAGTTCTTTATGAAGGAATTCAACCTGGCGGACAGCTTACAACAACTACCGAAGTTGAGAACTTTCCCGGATATCCTGAAGGAATAACCGGTCCCGAACTAATGGAAGATCTAAAAAAACAAGCCATTCGTTTCGGTACAGATGTTCGCTATGGACATGCATCTGCTACCGATTTATCTGCGGCACCCTATAAAGTTATAATCGACGGAGAGAAAACGATTGAAGCTGAAACCATTATTATATCTACAGGCGCTACTGCCAAATATCTTGGATTGCCAGATGAACAAAAATATGCAGGTATGGGCGTTTCTGCCTGTGCTACTTGCGACGGATTTTTCTATCGCAAGAAAGTTGTTGCTGTAGTTGGAGGAGGAGATACAGCTTGCGAAGAATCCCTGTATCTGTCGGGACTGGCAAAACACGTATATTTAATTGTCCGTAAACCATTCCTGCGTGCTTCCAAAGTAATGCAGGATCGTGTGTTTAAATCAGCCAATATTACCGTATTGTTCGAACATAATACACTTGGTCTATTTGGGGAAAATGGCGTTGAAGGAGCACATTTGGTAAAACGTGCCGGTCAACCCGACGAAGAAAAGGTAGACATCGCAATAGATGGATTCTTCCTTGCAATTGGTCATAAACCCAATTCAGACATATTCAAACCCTGGATTGAAACAGATGAAATAGGCTACATAAAGACTGTCCCTGATTCAACCCGCACCAATGTTCCTGGAGTTTTTGCAGCAGGAGATGTAGCCGACCCTCATTACAAGCAAGCAATTACTGCCGCAGGAAGCGGATGTAAGGCAGCCATAGAGGCAGAACGCTATCTTTCAGAATTAGGCAAGTAAAATAGTTTAGAGAGGCTGCCAATAATTGCAGCCTCTCTTTTTTTTATAAATTGTAAAATCTTTGTTATACTATGAAAATCAGAAATTTGTATTTAGTCTTTCTTTGTTTATTATTGGTTTCATCACTCGATGCTAAGAACAAAACAAAAGTAATTGCCCACAGAGGTTACTGGACCTGCGACGGATCTGCTCAAAATTCAATTAAATCGCTCGAAAGAGCCGCCGATATACGTGTATACGGCTCAGAATTTGACGTGCATCTTACTTCTGATGATGTGGCAGTTGTCTATCATGATAATACTATAAATAATTTGAAGATTCAGCAGGTACCTTATTTAACGCTAAAAGACCTGAAATTATCAAATGGAGAAACGTTTCCAACTCTAAATGAGTATTTAAAAAAAGGCAAGGCAATAAAGAAAACAAAGCTTATTTTTGAGCTTAAATCTCATGGAACACCCGAAAGAGACAGGCAGGCAGCCGCACAATCAATAAAAATGATCAAACAGAATAAGCTGCACAAAAAAACGGAATACATAACCTTTAGTCTGGAAGCGGGCAAAGAGATGATTCGTTTGGATAAAAAAGCTAAAGTGTCTTATTTAAATGGCGAATTATCTCCGAAAGAACTAAAAGAACTTGGTTTTAGTGGGCTGGACTATCAATATAAAGTGATGCAAGCACATCCTGAGTGGTTTAAAGAAGCCAAAGAACTAGGCCTTACCGTGAATGTGTGGACAGTAAATACGCCCGAATTAATGCAGGAGATGATTAATTATGGTGCCGATTATATTACAACAGACCATCCAGAGATGCTTCAGCAGATTTTGGAAAAATAAATTTGAGTATCAGACATCATATAAAAAAAGTGGGAACGAATTTTCGTTCCCACTTTTAAAATGCAAAGATTATGGTTAAAAACGCGAAATAAGTTTTTTTTGAAGAATACCTAACTTGTAGATTCCTTTGTTTCTTATTTCTGGTGTAAATGTAATTCTTATAACTGGATAATCTACTATATCTAATGAATTATTTTAAGCATTATGTTTTACAACATGCATATAGGGTTAGCACAGACCGCTTTTTTATACTTTTTCAACGTATAGCTGACTGTTTTCAAATTTAACAACTTTGACACTCGATCCTTTTTCGATAAATCCGGATTCAGATACTGCATCAAATAATTCGTTTTCAATTTCAACCTTGCCAGAGGGGCGAAGAACCGTAGCCGCTTTGCCATATTTACCAATATAATACGGTAGATTGGTATTTGATAGAGATTGTTCCAGATCGGCTTCAAGAGCAACTTTTCTGAATAAACCAGAAGAGCCTATCTTATTTGAAAGCCATATCATCAATACAAAACTGGCACCAATCCCCATCAAAACTGTTAGAACAGCTTGTCCGGACTCCGAACCGGTAATACCTTTGAAATTAAAATCAGTATTATTAAGAAGACTAAGCGTAAGTCCGGCAACAATAAATACAATGCCGGTAATACCCGTTACACCAAATCCCGGGATTATAAACAATTCTATTGCAATCAGAATCAGACCCGCTATAAAAACCAGTATCTCCCAGTTTTGAGCCAGCCCGTCAATATAGAGGGGCGCAAAATAGAAAGTAGCAGCAACAACTGCAGCACCTAATGGAAAACCAATTCCTGGCGTTTGCATTTCAAAGTAAATGCCACCGATTATACACATAATTAATAACGACTGTATGACGGGATTCATTAAAAACCCTTTTAGCTTATCAGCAAATGAAGGTTTGTATGTTTCCAATTCGTAGGTTTTGTATCCAAGATAAGAGGTGATAACCTGATCAATCGATTCGGCTATACCATCACAATATCCCCACTTTAAAGCTTCGTCGGCAGTAAAAGTAAGCACTTTTCCGCTATCAATCAGATTGGGTATTATTATCCGGTCGTCAACCATTGCTTCAGCAATCTGAGGATTTCTTTTCCATTTATAGATTGTGTCGTTACCTTGAATAATAGTATCTTTTCCTTGAGCCTCGGCTGTAGATCTGATCATCGAACGCATGTAGGACTGGTATTTGTCAGGTAAGGCTTCTCCGGTTTGATTTACAACAGTTGCCGCTCCAATATTTGCTCCTTTGCGCATATAAATCTTTTTACACGCGATAGAAATCAAAGCGCCGGCAGAAGCCGCATTGTTATCAATGAAAACATGCACGGGTATCGGGCTGTATAAAATAGCAGTCCGCATTGAATCTGCAGCTTCGAGTAACCCTCCATAGGTATTCATATGTATAATTATCGCATCGGCGTTTAACGCTTTTGCTTCGGACAACCCCTTGCTAAGGTAAATTTTGGTTGCATTATCTATCTCTCTGTTGATATTTATTTCGTAGATAAGGGGCGTACTTTTGTTTTGGGCAGTAACCATGTATGTTGAGGCTAAAATCCCGATTATCAGAAATAATATGATTTTTTTCATCTCTTACTCTTAGTTGTTTAATTATACATATATAGATGTAAAGATAGATTTTATTTATGAGCTTATAAATGTTTTTTATTAAAAAATAAATGTTATAAAGTTTGCAAGTCTGAATTAATTGTTTATATTTGCTACTCTTCTTATAAATAAGGGGAAGTAGATAATTAACCGATGTTTAACTTTATAAGAGTGTAGTATGAACGCGTTGCAATTTCAGAAAAAATTATTGAGCATGCAAGAGAACATGATGAATTTTGCTTTGATGCTCACGGCGAACAGGGATGACGCTCAGGACCTAATGCAGGATACAACACTTAAGGTGTTGGACAACCAGGAAAAGTTCGTAGATAATATTAACTTTAAAGGATGGGTATTAACGGTTATGCGTAACATATTTATAAATAACTACCATAAAATAGTAAGAACGCAAACGGTAGTTGATCAGGGTGTTGATCTATACAACTTAAATGTTGTAAACGACTCGGGATTTGATTCACCGGATGGAGCGTATCAGATCCAGGAAATAACAAAAGCAATTAATGGACTAAATAACGAGTTGAAAGTTCCATTTTCAATGTTTTTGAGCGGATACAAGTACAATGAAATAGCCGATAAGCTTAATGTTCCTCTTGGAACTGTTAAAAGTCGGATTTTCTTTGCACGTCAGGAGTTGCAAAAAGAACTGAAAGATTTTAAGCTGGGATAATTAATTTCATCCAATGAGGGGGCATACATAACGTATGCCCCCTTTTTTTTCTTCAGATGTTAATAATGTTGAATTTGTTAAATGTTAATAAATTAACTAGTGTGATTTGTATATGTTTGAAATACAGTGCTATGTATATTATTTATCTAATTGTGTGAATGTGTGATATAACTTTAATTCACTAAAATTCGTACTTATTCTTGATATATGTAAAAAAATATCTTAATTTGAAAAAATATTAAAAAAAACTTTGCGGTTTAAAATATTAATTATATATATTTGCCATGTGCTCAAAGAGTGAGCCAATTATTAATGTTAACCTATTTTTTAGTTATGATGAACAAACAGTTAGCTTTTCTGAAAAGCGGGCTTGGTTTGGCGCTTTGCTTTTTGCTAGTGGGCGCGAGCAGTACACCTCCCCTTAATGCAGCCAATGCAGAGGTGTCAGTAAACCAACAGACTAGGACAGTTACCGGTACGGTAAAGGACGCTAAAGGGGAAACTCTATTAGGCGTGAACGTTGTGGTGAAGGGAACGACCAATGGAACCATCTCAGACCTGGATGGCAAGTACTCTCTCGAAGTTCCTTCTAATTCTATTCTTGAATTTTCTTACATTGGTTACATTACTCAAACAGTTCCTGTTACAAGTAATGTAATGAACATTGTATTGCAAGAAGATTCGAAAAAACTTGATGAGGTTATCGTTGTGGGTTATGGTACACAGGCCAAGAAAGACATTACAGGATCTGTTGCCGTAGTTGACACAAAAGACCTTCTTGCTTCCAGTGGTTCATCTGCTACGCAACAGCTCCAGGGTAAAGCTGCCGGGGTATATGTTGGACAAAACGGTTCGCCGGGAGCATCTACCATGGTACGTATTCGTGGTATCAACACTGTTAACGATAACGGACCTTTGTACGTTATTGACGGTGTATCTACCCGTAATCAGAATTTAAGTTCTTTGAACCCGAACGACATCGAAAGCATGCAGGTTTTGAAGGATGCTTCTGCAGCTGCTATTTATGGTGCGCAGGCTGCCAATGGTGTAATCTTGATTACAACTAAAAAAGGTACACAGTCTGGTCAGCCTAAATTGACTTACGACGGTTATTTTGGACTTCAGAAAACAGGTAAGAAATACGACGTGTTGAATTCAACTGATCGTTTAAACCTGGAATGGGAAGCCAAAGCAAACAACTATAAATTGAATCCAGTTGAAGGTAAGATACTGTTGCCTTCTCATGTTCAATTTGGTACAGGAACAACTCCAACTATTCCTAATTATCTTACGCAAGCTGGAGCTAATGGCAGCCAGTCGATAGATCCTTCTACTTATAGCTATCCCGGAAATACAATGGTTCCTTTTTCCAACACCGATTGGTGGGACGAAGTTGACCGTGTAGCTCCAATGCAGAATCATCAGGTTGGTTTATCAGGTGGGACTGAAAAGGGACAGTACAATATGAGTTTAAATTATTTTGATCAGCAAGGAACAGTAATCGAATCTTATTACACAAGGTATCAGATTCGTGCCAACTCTTCCTACAATGTACGTCCTTGGTTACGCTTTGGAGAAAACTTTACGTATGCATGGACAAAAGATCAGGGTTTAACTACTTCAGGAGCAGAAGATAATCCCTATTCCTGGACATATCGTGCTTCCCCTTACGTGCCTGTTTATGATATCCAGGGTAATTTTGCAGGTTCAAAGATTGCAGGTACAGGTAACTTCCAAAACGTTGTAGCCTTGCAGAAACGTAATGCAGAAAATTACTATACGAATTCCCGTATTTTTGGTAACTTGTATGCAGAAGCGGATTTATTAAAGAATTTGACATTCCGTACTAATTTTGGTATGGACTATACGGGTAACTATCAGTATCGTATGAATAAAAAGAACCTTGAGTTTTCTGAAACTAGAGGAACCAACGACTTGTACGAGCAATCAGGTTTTAATTTCCGTTGGGTATGGACCAATACATTGGCATATAATACTAAGTTTGGAGAAGATCATTCTTTAAAGGTATTGTTAGGAACCGAAGCCATCCGTGATGGTTTGGGACGTAGTTTAAGTGGAAAACGATTTGGCTATTTGTATGAAAGTAATACAAATACATGGGTATTGGATATGGGTACCAACGATAATACACGCGAAAACAACTCATCTTATAATGGTGAATTTGCTTTGTTTGGTATGTTTGGACGTGCTGATTATGCATTCCAGGACAAATATCTGGCAACTCTTATTGTACGCCGCGACGGTGTTTCCCGTTTCTCTGAATCTAATCGTTACGGAACATTTCCATCTGTTTCATTGGGATGGCGTATTTCGGAAGAAGACTTTATGGAAAATACGCACGAATGGTTGGACGATTTAAAATTGCGTGCAGGTTATGGAAAAACAGGAAATGCAGAGGTACCTCGAGCAACGAATTTTGCTTATGAATTCTCTACGGATCCAACATCTACCGGATATGACTTAGGAGGAACCAACTCTTCATCTAATACGGGATATAAGTTAAATAAATATGGTAACGAAAATACTAAATGGGAATCAACAGACATGGTTAACATAGGTTTGGACGCTACCTTTCTGAATGGAAAATTTGCTGCAGGAGTTGAATGGTACAGTAAAAAAACTTCAGATATGTTGGTTCAAGCGTCTTATTCGGCATTAGCTGGTGAAGCTGAAAAACCATATATTAATTTCGGTGACATGAAGAATACCGGTGTTGATGTTACTTTCAACTACAGAGATAATGCTGGAGATTGGAGTTGGGATCTTGGATTAAACCTTTCTCATTACAAAAACGAAGTTGTAAAATTAGCAGAAGCTGATGACGCATCATTCTGGGGTTCGGGAGCTCGTATTAGTGGTAATATAACGCGTACAACTAAAGGTCATCCTATTTCTGAATTTTATGGCTATAAAATAGACGGATTTTATGAAAGCGAAGCCGATCTTGCAGCTTCTCCAATTCCATTGGGCGTAGCAGACAGAGCATCTGTTAAATCGAATGCGTGGATTGGTAAATACAGATTTGCTGATGTTAATGGAGATGGTAAGGTTACAACAGACGACCGTACATTTATCGGATCTCCACATCCTGATTTGATTGCCGGCTTAAATGCATCTATTACTTATAAGAACTTCGACTTTACCATGTTCTGGTATTCAACAATTGGAAACGATTTGTTTAACAATAACAAATATTTTACAGACTTCTGGCTGTTTGAAGGCAATCGTTCAACTACTATCCGTGATAAATCATGGAAAGAGGGAGCTGATAACAGTAAAGCTGTTCTTCCAGTTTTGGATTATGGCGATAGCTACTCAGGTACTAACTCAAACTCATACTATGTTGAAGATGCTTCATTCTTAAAATTGAAAAATGTTGTTTTAGGTTATACATTCCCGAAAGCGATGTTGCAGAAAGCTACTATTTCTAATCTAAGAGTTTACCTTCAGGCAGAAAATATTCTTACCATTACCGGATATTCTGGTTTGGATCCTGAATATACCAATGCTAATTTGAATGCTGATAGCGGAAATGATTTGCAAAGAGGTATTGATATGGGAGGTTGGCCTAATACTATGCGTTTCTTAGTGGGTGTAAATTTTGCATTCTAAAAAACGCTAAAATCTAATAAATATAAAAAATAAGACAATTATGAAACATAATCTTATAGCAGTAGTTGGTTTTACTGCCCTACTAACCTTAGGTTCTTGTGGTGAGGACTTCCTATATAAAGCACCGCAGGGGAGTATTGACCAAGATGCTTTGCAAAATCCGACAGGTGTAGAATTGCTTGTTGCAAATGCATATGCCAATTTAACTGAAAATGGATGGGGAGCCTCACCTTTTAACTGGACTTTTGGAGGTATGTACGGCGGAGATGCCAATAAAGGATCCGATCCTGGTGATCAGTCAGTATTGAATGAAATGGAGATGTATAACACGGCATCTACTAATGGTTACTTAGATGAAAAGTGGGTGTGGACGTATAAAGGATCAAAACGAGTCTCTGCTGCTATGCAAACTGCTGCAGCTGTAGCAGATATGGATCCGGCAATAAAAGAAGTACGCATGGGCGAACTCTATTTCCTGCGCGCTTTATTTTATTTTGAATCGGTAAAGGTGTTTGGCCCTTATATTCCATATATCGA
Organism: uncultured Macellibacteroides sp.; assembly: GCF_963667135.1. Lineage (NCBI taxonomy): Bacteria > Pseudomonadati > Bacteroidota > Bacteroidia > Bacteroidales > Porphyromonadaceae > Macellibacteroides > uncultured Macellibacteroides sp. The sequence continues at coordinate 3,313,619 of NZ_OY762974.1, forward strand.
CGAAACCAACCTTGAAAATAATCCTAAAATTCATAACGACAAGGATATTTATGCTAATATATTGGCAGATGTGGATGCCGCTATTGCAAAGCTTCCAGCTACTCAACCGGAAGTTGGCCGTGCCAATAGCTGGGCTGCTAAAGCATTAAAGGCTAAAATCCTTATGCAAAAAGGAGATATGGCAGCAGCTAAACCAATTCTGAAGGATGTTATTGATAACGGCAAAACATCTAATGGATTGAAATATGCTTTGGAAGATAATCTGAATAACAATTGGAGTGCTTTAACCGAGAATGGTAAAGAATCTATTTATGCTGTTCAATTTTCAAATGACGCAGAGGATAATGGTAACTCAGGTATGTCATTGTGTTATCCGCATAATTCAGGCCCAGGTGGCTGTTGTGGTTTTTATCAGCCTTCATTTGAATTGGCAAACTCATTTAAAGTTGATGCGAATGGACTTCCCCTTTTAGATAATTCATATCGTAATGGAGAATCCGTTTCTTATAGAAATCCTAGTACTGTCAAAGATGCTGTGCTAGCATTAAATAATCCAATATCAGTTGATCCACGTTTAGATTTTTCCATTGGTCGTTATGGAATTCCATATAAAGATTGGGGAACACCTAAAAATGACTGGGTACGCAACCCTGTAAATGGTGGTATATTCTTGCCGAAAAAGCATGTATATAGTTTGGCAGAAAAAGACGCTGGTCAAGTAGCTGTACATGATGGTTGGGCTCCGGGTTCAACAATGAATATTCAGTATCTGAGTTTACGTGATTGTATTTTGTTGTATGCTGAATGTTTAGCTAATGATGGTGATTTAAAAGGTGCTATGGATTTAGTAAATCAGATTCGTACCCGTGCAGCACTTCCTGTAAATGTTATTAAAAATACAGATGGCACACCTGCAGCACTTTATAAAATTTCCACCTATCCTCAAAGTCATGCTGCTTTTACAGACAAAGCAACGTGTATTAAGGCTGTTCGTATGGAACGAAAACTTGAATTGGCTATGGAAGGACAGCGTTGGTTTGATCTTCAACGTTGGGGTGGTGATATAATGGCTGCAGAAATAAAAGCATATGTTGATTTTGAAAAACAATATATTCCTAAGTTCGCTTCAGCATCATACATATCTTCTTCAAGAACTATGTTCCCTGTTCCTGATGGCCAAATTCAAACGATGGGTAACGACGAAAGTGGTAATCCATATTTGGTTCAGCCAGCTCCTTGGAAATAAATTTATTTATTCATAACTGCAAGAGGGCATCTTCGGATGCCCTCTTTTTTTTAATCTAAAATGCTTAATCATGATTATAATACCTGGCAAGGCACGACTTGTTATAATGAAAATCAATTAAAGAAAGTAACAGATACAGCCAGCGACCCATTATATCAGGGAGCATTTCATTTTCAGGATGGAGGTAATGTTGCTGTAGAATATTTGTATGATACAAATGGTAATATGACAGTAGATTATAATAAAAAGATATCCAAGATTCAGTATAATCAATTAAATTTGCCAAATAAGTTGCAGTTTACTTACGGACATACAACCAGTTACCGGTATGGAGCTGATGGGACTAAACGTAATGCGACTCATGTAACTTCTACAACCAATTTGCTTGTACCGATGGGAAGTATTGTTGCGGTCCCTGTAAATCAAATAGCATCGACCATGCAGACTGATTATTGCGGGAATTTAATCTATGAAAACGGTGTATTGAGCAAAATTTTGACCGAAGAAGGCTACATTACATTAAATGGAACAACACCTGTTTACCATTACTACCTGAAAGACTATCAAGGCAACAACCGTGTGGTAATTGATCAGAGTGGGGTTGTTGAGCAAGTAAACCATTATTATCCGTTTGGAATGACCTATGGAGATGGTATCGCAACGAGTAACCAGCCCTACAAATACAACGGCAAAGAACTTGATCGTATGCATGGGCTGGATTGGTATGATTACGGCGCGAGGTTCTATGACCCGGCGCTGGGAAGGTGGCATAGCGTGGACCCCAAAGCCGATTGGTACTACTCCATGTCTCCCTATAATTATGCTGCAAACAATCCGATTATTTTAAAAGACCCTAATGGGCAATGGATTGAAACGGCATGGGATGCAGCAAACGTAGTAATGGGGGTTAAAAGTTTTATCAGTAATGTAAGGCAAGGTAATGTTGGAAGTGCTATCCTTGATGGTGTTGGTGTTGTTGTAGATGCTGCCGCTGTTGTTTTACCTGTAATACCTGGTGGCGCAGGTGCTGGAATAAAGGCGTACCGTGCTGCCGACAATGCTGTTGATGCTGCACAATCAGTTAAAACAGCTGATAAGGGCGTAGATGCAATGAAAAATAGGGTAAAGCTTCAAAAAGATACAAAAGAGGCAATTAAAGATGCTGCGCCTAAAACTAGGGACGGAAGTTTCATTGACCCAAACACTGGTAAGCCAATTGAAAAGGGACAAGAAGTTTATGGACACAAAACAGGGGAAGAATGGAGCAAGTATAAAAAAGATCCTGCAAATCAAGATAAAACGAGAAAAGAAGTTATTAAAGACCAAAATGATCCTATTAAGTATCAGATTGAGGATAAATAGTCTAATGCTTCACATAAATACGAAGAAAATAAAAAGTAAAAATGATGTTAGATAAAAAATTGGAAAAGGCCGTTTTGCTTGGTGATTTATCACTTACAAAATCGTTATTAGCAAATGGTTTCAACATTGATGGTAAGGACAAATATGGACGTACAATTCTTTACGATGCAATTGTGAAAGGGTTTAAAGATATTGTATTGGAGTTATGTTTAGCAAAAATAAATGTTAATCACCAAGATAATAATGGAAAAACACCACTTCATTTTGCTTCGGTACATCATCAATTAGATATCGCAAAGATATTAATTCACTATGGGGCTAATGTAAACTTAAGAGATGAGAATGGAAATACTCCTCTTTTTGATGCGGTATTTAATTCGAAAGGTAACCCTGATATTATTTTATTACTTAAAGAAAATGATGCCGATTATCAAACACCCAACAATTATGGTGTAAGTCCTAAAGAACTTGCGGAGACTATAGCAAACTTTGATGTATCCTATCTTTTTAAATAGTAAAACGACAAAACCCGCCAATTGAGCGGGTTTTGTGTTTTATAACGCTGCAATTTTTTTAAGCCTCACCGATTTATAAAACCATCAAGAACATACAGGATGAGGCTTTTATCCTCATTGTTGATTTTCTCAATCTCGTTCAAACGCTTATGCATTGCCGGGTCTTTTAGTAAGTCTTTATCCTCGCTTTCTCCGAGCAGATAGCCAACGGTTGTGTCAAGTATTTTAGCCAACATTACAACCACGTCAATAGTGGGTTTTGCTTCCTCTCTTTCGTCCCTGCCAATAATGGAATGGTGCAAACCGACTTTTTTGGCAAGCTTTGTTTAGGAAAATCCTTTAACTTCCCTGCAATCCTTTAATTTTTTGCTGAATGTTATCACTTTATGCTATTAAATACGCTTCAAATACCTCAGGAGCTTTTCTCTGATTCTGTTAAAACAAAGAAAATGCTGAAATTATTATGAATAACCTGTGGAGGCAAAGAATATTTGAATACTAACCAGATTCCTCTTGTTTATCAGCTTATTCCAGGGGGGCATGACTTCAAGGTTTGGAAACAGAATTTATGCATGTTTTCTCAGCTATTATTCAAACCTGCTACTGACTCTGGTTGCTAAATTTTTTTGATCAAAAATAAATTAAGAAAGTAATTATAAATAACTGTAATTTTCGATCTTTGTAGACACCTTTTGTTCTTAAATCTATTTTTAAAGTAAGATCTAATACGTAAAATGAATAATTTTAGAAATTTAGTACTGATTCCGTTGTTTTGTCTCCTTGTTTTACCCAATGTATGGGCACAGCAAAATGGAAAACTTAAAATGTGGTATGATAGACCTGCTAAAGTATGGAACGAAGCACTTCCGATTGGTAATGGTCGTCTGGCTGCGATGGTTTTCGGTGATCCTGTTAATGAAAAACTACAGTTAAATGAAAGCACTTTTTGGTCAGGAGGGCCATCCCGCAATGATAATCCGGATGGTTTATCCGTGCTTGACTCGGTGCGATATTATATTTTTAAAGAGGACTACCAACGAGCTGATGTTCTGGCAAACAGAGGACTTAGTGCAAAACAATTACATGGTTCCATGTTTCAGGTGATTGGGAACCTCAACCTTGCGTTTAATGGGATTGATAGCTATACAGATTATTACAGGGAACTCGATCTTGAAAAGGCTGTTCTTACTACTTCATATAAGGTGGATGGGGTAACTTATAAAAGAGAAATTTTTGCATCGAAGCCCGATCAGGTTATTGTCGTAAAACTTTCGGCCGATAAACCCGGGAAAATCTCTTTTGTGGCAAGTTTTGATGGACCTTTGCAGAAATCGGCAAGGGTGTTGGATACTAAAACTCTCGAAATGAATGGAATATCGGGAACTCATGAAGGAGTAACCGGACAGGTAAAATTCGATGCTCGTGCGAAAATTCTAAATTCGGGTGGAACTACAACAATAGAGGCAAATAAAATTAATGTAAGTAAGGCTAATGAGGTTGTTATATTGATTTCTATTGCAACCAATTTTACTGATTATAAAACTTTATCGGCAGATGAAACTAAGCAATGTGCCAACTATCTTGCAGTAGCAGAGAAAAAGCCTTATTCAGCAATGCTTAAGAACCATATAGCCTCATTTCAGAAATATTTTAATCGCGTAAGTTTTGATTTAGGAACTTCATCGGCCGCAAAGCTCCCTACGGATGTAAGAATTAAGGATTTCTCAAAGTCATTTGATCCTGAATTGATTTCCATGTATTATCAATTTGGCCGTTATTTGCTTATCTCATCTTCTCAACCGGGAGGGCAACCTGCCAATCTTCAGGGAATATGGAATGATAGCACTAATCCGGCATGGGATAGTAAGTATACAATCAATATCAATACGGAAATGAATTATTGGCCTGCCGAAAAATGCAACTTGCCTGAAATGCATGAACCATTGATTCAATTGATAAAAGAACTGTCAGAAACAGGAAAACAAACTGCTGAAACAATGTATGGATGCAAGGGCTGGGTGGCTCACCACAATACGGATATCTGGCGTATATCTGGTGTTGTAGATTTTGCAAATGCCGGATTATGGCCGATGGGAGGTGCATGGCTGTCGCAGCATTTATGGGAGAAATACCTGTACAGCGGCGATTTAAAATATTTGAAATCGGTTTATCCTGTATTAAGATCAGCTTGCGAATTTTACAAAGACTTTCTTGTAGAAGAACCTACTCATAAATGGTTGGTTGTATCTCCCTCTGTTTCACCGGAAAATACTCCTTCCGGACATAATGGAAGTGCACTTGCTTACGGAACTACGATGGATAATCAGATACTTTTCGATTTGTTCACCAAAACGATTAAGGCTGCCAAGCTGCTTAAAAAAGACGAATCATTGATGGCCGATTTTCAAAGGATACTAACTAAACTTCCTCCGATGCAGATTGGCCGTTTCGGTCAGCTGCAGGAATGGATTGGAGACTGGGATAATCCGGAAGACCAGCACAGGCATGTGTCGCACTTATACGGCTTGTACCCCAGTAATCAGATTTCACCCTATACAACTCCTGATTTATTTGATGCTGCACGTACAACACTTAATCATCGTGGTGATGTGTCAACCGGATGGTCTATGGGTTGGAAAGTGAATCTCTGGGCTCGTTTGCTTGATGGCAACCATGCACGAAAACTGATTGCAGATCAGCTAACACTTGTTGATCCGGTGAAAAGTACCAGTGGAGGCACTTATCCGAACTTCTTCGATGCGCATCCGCCATTTCAGATAGACGGCAATTTTGGCTGCACTTCCGGTATTACAGAAATGCTTTTGCAAAGTCAGGATGGCGCTATTGATATTTTACCGGCATTGCCCGATGACTGGAAAAAGGGAAGCATCAGCGGCTTGAGAACTTACGGAGGTTTTGATGTGAGTATCACTTGGGAAAATAATCAGGTACAGAAGATTCTCATCAAATCTCATTTAGGCGGAAACTGCCGTATTCGTGTTCCGAATGAGGTGACTATAGCTGGTGGCAAAACATTGAAAGAGGCATCTGGCGAAAATTCAAATCCTTTCTTTGAAACGGTTCAAGTAAAGAATCCAGTGATAGCTGCTTCCGCCAATTTGAATGCGGTGAATCTTAAATCAACCTGGTTATATGATTTGCCTACAGAAGCCGGCAAAACATATACGATTATTTGTAAAAAATAGACACATCAATCATTCTGTAATATAATATAAAACATAAAATGAATCTAATAAAATCGACTCTTGCCATTGTCCTGTTTTCGGCTGCATCATATACTCATGCACAAAACCCGATAATTACAAACGTGTTTACTGCAGATCCGGCCCCATTGGTTTATAATAATACAGTGTATTTATATACAGGGCATGATACAGCTTCGGTAAATGATACAAATTACAAAATGCCCGATTGGCGTATTTTTTCTTCAACAGATATGGTTACATGGAAAGATCACGGGACTTGTCTTTCTCCCGAAGCATTTTCATGGTCATCTGGTGATGCATATGCAGCCCAGTGTGTTCACCGAAATGGTAAATTCTATTGGTATGTATCCGTCGGACATAAAAGTGATGAAAATAGTAAAGGAGGATTTGCAATAGGCGTTGCTGTTTCCGATAAACCTACCGGACCTTTTAAAGATGCGATAGGAAAAGCACTTATCACCAACGAAATGACAACGGATATGAAGCATGGTTGGGATGACATAGACCCCACCGTTTTTATTGACGATAACGGTCAGGCATATCTTTTTTGGGGAAATGGAAGCTGCAAGTATGTGAAGCTGAAAGAAAATATGACTGAAATGGATGGACCTATTACAAGTTTCAAGCCCAAAAACTATATAGAAGGTCCCTGGGTTTATAAACGGAAAGGATTGTATTACCTTGTTTATGCTAGTGAAGGCACCAAGCCCGAGATGATAGAATATTGCACGTCTAAAAGTCCCGAAGGTCCATGGGAATATAAAGGTATCATTGAAGAGAATGTTCCCAATAGTTTTACTACACACCCTGGAATAATAGATTATAAAGGGAAAACATATTTTTTCTATCATAACGGGGCACTCCCAACAGGAGGCAGCTACCGTCGTTCCATTTGTGTTGATTATATGTATTATAATCCGGATGGTACCATTAAAAAAGTAGTACAGACAGCGAAAGGAGTAAGTCCCGTTAGAAAGTAGGTCATCTATTTATTTGAATGAAATTAGTAAAACCATGAGAAAAAGAACTATTTTATGCATTGTGACAATGCTGGTTTCGGGATATTTCATGAATTTGTCGGCGCAGGAGAATAAAGCTCAGAACCCGATTATTTCTTCAGATGTACCTGATATGTCTATGCTTCGGGTTGGAGATACTTATTATATGAGCAGCACGACCATGCATATGAGCCCGGGTGTTCCAATCATGAAGTCTAAGGATTTGGTAAACTGGAAATTAGTAAATTATGCATATGATACGTTAGACGATGACGATGCTCTAAATCTTACTAATGGCAAAAGTACGTATGGAAGAGGTTCATGGGCAAGTAGTATTCGTTATAACAAAGGAACCTACTATGTCACTACATTTGCTCAAACAACCGAAAAAACGTATATTTTTACAACAAAAGATATAGAGAAAGGGCCATGGGTAAAACATTCTTTTTCCCCGTCATTGCATGATCATTCCTTGTTTTTCGATGAAGATGGACGCATTTATTTGATTTATGGAAACGGAGAACTTCATTTAGTTGAGCTAAAAGAAGACCTTTCAGGAATTAAATCCGAAACAGATCGCGTGCTTATCGAAAATGCCAGTACTCCATCTGGTAATGGGGGGCTTGGAGCAGAAGGTTCTCAGCTTTTCAAAGTAAATGGGAAATATTATCTTTTTAATATAACCTGGCCCGGCGGCGGCATGCGTACCGTAAATATTCACAGAGCTGATAAAATTACCGGCCCGTATGAAGGGCGAGTTGGATTTCAGGATCAAGGGGTAGCTCAGGGAGGACTTATTGATACCCCAGATGGGAAATGGTATGCTTATCTGTTCCGCGATTTTGGATCGGTAGGACGTATTCCTTATTTGGTTCCGGTTACATGGGAAGATGGATGGCCTGTACTTGGCGTAAATGGAAAGGTTCCTGATACATTGGATTTGCCTGTGAGCAAAGGTTTGATTCCAGGCATTGTTGCTTCCGACGAGTTTACTCGTAAACCGGGTGCCAACACTTTACCATTGGTGTGGCAATGGAATCATAATCCGGACAATAAAACTTGGTCGGTTACTCAAAGAAAAGGTTATTTGCGTCTTACAACAAGCCGAATAGATTCAACGCTGCTGATGGCAAGAAATACCTTGACTCAACGGACCATCGGACCTGTATGTAGTGGCTCTACATCCATTGATGTGTCTCATATGAAGGATGGCGATTATGCAGGATTGTGTTTGTTACAACAGAATTTCGGCCAGTTAGGTGTCCGGATTAGTAAAGGAACCAAATCTATTGTCATGATCAGTGCCGGAACAGGAAGTCCTGTCGAAATACAAAGTGTGCCACTTTCTCATGATATTGTTTACTTTAAAGCCGAATGCAACTTCAGAGACCGCGCAGATAGGGCTAAATTCTTTTATAGCTATGATGGCAAAGTGTGGAACTTCATTGGAGAACCATTAAAAATGGCATACACCATTCCTCATTTTATGGGATATCGCTTTGGGCTGTTTAATTATGCCACTAAAAATACTGGCGGATATGCTGATTTTGATTTTTTCCGTATTTCAGATTCAGAATAATAGTCTTCGAAACTAATTGATAAATAGATTGAGCAAGGAGAAAATTGACATTTGGTAAAGAAATATCTATCTTTGTGCACATGCCTTGGTCAATCTATTAATTAAAATATTGTGGAAATGAACTCTGAATTGAAAAAACTAAATCCATTAACTGCTATTGTGCTGGGTGCGAGTGGGAGAGGAAAGCTTTATGGTGATTATTCGCTGGAGCATCCCGCCGATTTATCTATTGTCGGTATTGCCGAACTGGTGCCGCTGAGGAGGGATATGTATGGCGACAAATACAATGTCCCCATCGCTAACCGGGTGGCTACCTGGGAGGAATTGCTTGCGAGGCCTAAGTTTGCCGATGCTGTGATTATTGCTACTCCCGATCATCTTCATTATACGCCTTGCATGAAAGCGTTGGAGCTGGGGTATGATATTTTGCTGGAGAAACCCATAGCGCAGACCGAAAAGCAATGCCGCGATCTGGTGGCGTACGCACGTAAGACCGGTAAGATAGTGGGACTTACCCACGTTTTAAGATATTCTCCTTATTTTCTTATGCTAAAAGAGCTTGTGGATAGTAAGAAGATTGGCGATTTGGTTAGCATACAACATTTCGAACCGGTGGACCATGTACATATGAGTCATTCGTACGTAAGGGGAAGCTGGCGCGATTCCAAAGCAAGTACACCCCTGGTGTTGGCAAAATCGAGTCACGATCTGGATATTCTTCATTGGATTATCGGTAAACTATGTAAGAAAGTGGTGGCATTTGGCGACTTGTCACATTTCAATGCATCCAATGCGCCAAAGGGAGCTCCCGAACGATGCACCGATGGTTGCCCGATGGAAGCTACTTGTCCCTTTTCTGCTTTGAAAATTTATTATCGCGACAGAACGTGGCTGTATGTATTCGACTTGCCGGAAAATCCCGAAGAACAAGGACCTGTAATCCTGGAAAATCTGAAAAGCGGAAACTACGGAAAGTGTGTGTACCATTGTAACAACAATCAGCCCGACCATTACACGATGCTTATGGAATTTGAAGGAGGCGTTACGGTCAACTTTTCCATCGAAGCCTTTACATCCTATAGCGGGCGACGTACCCGGATTATGGGAACCCGCGGAGATATTGTTGGCGATATGGAGCAATTTGTACATACCGATTTTGTTACAGGTAAGTCCGTTACCTATGATTCCCATGCGATCGACGCGTTGAATTACGAAGGCGTTGGACATGGAGGAGGAGATACTGGTATGATACGCGACTGGATAGAAGCGGTAAGAAAGCAGGATGCCAGCCTGATGTCTACTCCGCTGAACGATTCTTTAGAGAGTCACCTTATCGCTTTTGCTGCCGAACGAAGCCGCGAACAAGATGGAGTAGTTTACTTGCATAGAGAAAACTATATTTAAAAAAGGGTGCTTAATAGCTCTCTAAAGTGAAATAAAGTTAAATGCAACAATATATTTGATTTAAATGTATGTTGTATAACATAAACACCTTATATTTGCACTGTGTTTTTCATGGTATTAGATTTAAGGTTAGCAATGAGGTTGGGGTTGTCGGGAGACAACCTTTTCTTTTTTATACAGTTTTCTATCCTATTTTACCCCTTTTTAATCGAACGTTTAAAATTATTGTAAAATATTATTACTTTTGTAAATATATTATAGAAATTAAACGATACAGCTGTGGAAAATAAAATCAAATTACGAGTTCAGGGTTTAACAAATAGTCAGGTACAATCAGGAGCTTACGCGTTGATACTTGCAGAAGAAGACGGTCATCGCCGTATTCCTGTGATAGTAGGCACTCCCGAAGCCCAATCCATTGCGATTGCACTTGAATATATTACACCTCCTCGTCCGTTAACGCACGATTTGTTTGTAAGCTTTGCTACTGCATTTGACATAAAACTCAAGGAAGTATATATATATAAATTCGAAGAAGGAATTTTCTATTCAGAATTGCTGTTTACCGATGGAAAACGCGAGATTCCTGTAGATTCCCGTACATCGGATGCCATTGCCATTGCTTTGCGAGCCAAATGCGATATCTATGTTTCCGAATCAATCATGATTGAAGCCGGTGTTGTGCTGGACGAAGAACCGGAGGAGGAAGAGGACGAGGACGACGAAACAAAAGAGGAGGACTTGTCGGACGACCTTTTGTTGGATTATGAGCCGGACGAAATAAAGAGCGAAGAAACGCTGGCCAGATGGCTTGGGTTGTTGGAAGACCATGAGCTGCATGAACGTTTGGAGGAATCCGTGTTGGAAGAAAACTACGAGCATGCCAAAATGTATCAGGATGAGATAAGGAGAAGAAAAAAAGCAGATGATTCCCTTTTGGAGTCCGAAGACGAATAATACGTAATTTTATGGTAGCATCTACAGGGGGATTTGGTCTCGACTCGCTATGGCGGGGAGGTTTAGGCATTCTTACAATTTTGGCAGTATCCTATTTAATGAGCTACGACCGTAAGAGGATCGACTGGAAACTGGTTTTCAGCGGTCTTTTTATTCAGCTTGTTTTGGCTCTTTCTGTTTTGTATGTTCCCTTTGTAGGTACATTGTTCGAAATGCTTGGAAAGGCATTTATTAAACTGATGGACTTTACCCAGGCTGGTGTTGGATTTTTATTAGGTCCTTACGCCTCCAAAAGCGGTGGATTTATCTTCTTGATTCATTCCATGCCGGTGATCATATTTTTTACAGCATTGGTTTCCATCTTTTACCACTGGGGAATCATTCAGCGTGTGGTAGGAGCCTTTTCGTGGGTGTTGCGACGGTTTATGAACATCTCAGGCGCCGAAGGACTGGTTGTTTCGGGTAATATTTTCATGGGGATGACCGAATCGCCGGTGTTGATCAAGAATTATCTTCCCTCGATGAACCGTTCCGAAATTTTTCTGGTAATGGTTGCCGGAATGGGAACCATCGCGGGGTCGGTAATGGCAACCTATATTGGGATGCTTTCGGGTGGAGACCCGGTTGCACGCCTGCTTTTTGCCAAACACCTGTTGTCGGCGTCCGTAATGGCTGCACCCGGATCTATCGTTATTGCTAAAATGCTTTGTCCACAAACCGAACCGGTTACCGAACAAGATGTAAAGGTTACGCTCGAAAATCAGCACCACAATGTACTCGAAGCACTAGCTTCCGGAACATCCATAGGAATTAAACTGGTGGTGAATATCGCCGCCATGTTGTTGGTTTTTATCTCGATGGTGGCACTGCTTAACTATCTTTCCGAAGGAATTATAGGACGTTATACCGGATTGAACGACTGGGTAGTTTCCATAACAGATGGAAAAGTGCAAGGCTTTACCTTTCAGTTTGTAGTAGGAATGATACTTTCGCCGTTTATGTGGCTGATTGGAGTTCCTTTCGACGACATGATGCTGGTGGGCTCGTTACTGGGACAGAAAACAATCCTCAATGAGTTTGTTGCTTATTTTCAGATGCAGCAATGGAAAGATGCGGGACTGTTCATGTACGAAAAGTCTGTGATTATGTCTACCTATATTTTATGTGGTTTTGCCAATATCTCTTCCATAGGAATCCTTTTGGGAGGATTGGGAGTACTTGCCCCCAATAAGCAAAGCATGATTATAAAACTTGGAATTCCAACCATGATAGGAGGGGCGCTGGTCTCTATCCTGTCGGCAACGATGGTGGGAATGATTTTAGGATAATAAATTTACTATGCAAATATTTTATACGCCAGATATAGCTGTTAATTCAGAGTTGCCGGACGAAGAAGGGCAACATGCCATCCGTGTGCTTCGCCTTACCGAAGGAACCGAAATTTTACTAACCGATGGCAAGGGTACATTTTATAAGGCTGCGATCTCCGTGGCAAATGCCAAGCATTGCCGTGTGGAGATAGTCGAACAGTGGCAACCGGGTAACCTATGGAACTTTAAGTTGCACCTGGCAGTAGCTCCAACCAAAAACATGGACCGTCTGGAATGGTTCACCGAAAAGGCAACAGAAATAGGCATCGATGCCATTACCTGTCTGAATTGCCGCTATTCCGAACGCAAAGAGGTAAAGCCTGCCCGTTTGGAAAAGATATTGGTTAGCGCCATGAAGCAATCGCAAAAAGCCACCTTGCCCTCCTTAAACGGCATGACCGACTTCAAAGCCTTTGTTTCGCAACCCTTCGAAGGACGTAAATTCATAGCCCATTGCAACGAAGGCGAAAAACCTTTGTTGAAAAAGATATACCATCCCGGCGAATCCGCATTGATATTGATAGGTCCCGAAGGCGATTTTAGTCCCGAAGAAGTCACCCTGGCCATATCAAAAGGCTTCGAACCCATCTCGCTGGGGGAAAGCCGTTTGCGAACAGAAACCGCCGCCCTGGTAGCCTGCCACACCATCCACGTGCTCAATCAGTAACATTACCGGTAAGAGCTTCGTTGTTTGTTGTCGGCAAGAACTTTATTGAGTTAAGTTGTTCGATAATCCAGTTGGGACTATAGCCTAATATATTCCTAATATTATCAGGAGTTGGATCTATGTTGTTATCCTCCATATAGAAAAGAACATCCTTTTCTTTTTGTTTTGATACGCGCAATTCTGTCAAGGAACGGAGTTTAAGTGCAGAATAATCACTTCCTTTTTTTAAACCAATACGAGAAGAATGGATTAGGATAGGTATTTCTCTAGTTTCTGAATTGACAAGAACTACATTGTTTTTCTCAAATTCAGAAAGACTAGAATTATTTCCGATAGATAAACTTGATAAGTTGTCGTTTTTACAAATATATCTGTAGATTCTTTGTGCTAAGCGCTGCGGTCCATCTATAATACTTTCCTCATTGTTAATTCTGGCACTTCGTATTAAAGCACTGTAGAAGTAATTATCGTTGTCAGAAAGACATATATCAATACCTGATCTTGTAAATAGAATTTTGCTTGATTTATTTTTTCCTTTTCTATGAAAATATAATTTACCAAATTTATTTTTTTGGAGTTCACTTTTATGAACTGTATCATCTTTAAAATGTCTATCATCATAATAATATCCTTCCACTTGAATAGGATGTATGATGAAGTTTTCATCTATCTTGAGTTTGTACCTAGTTAATAATAAGGTGTTGATATTTTGAAGTATTTTTATCTGATGCTCTTTATTAGTTTTTATTTTGAGTTGCTCAATTAAAACTTTGATTTTATTCATCTTGATTTTACTTTTTACTATAAGCAATAATGTTGCTTTCATTTATAAACGAATGAGTTTGACCCCAATCTATATTAGGATTAAATACGCGACAATATAGATAATTAAAACATAAATATGTGAAATAATAAGTTAATATTTAGTCCCACGTTCCAATGTCGGTAAGGGCTCCATTGTTTAATCAAAAGGGTTAGGTTAAATGATTTTAAAAATACATATTAAATCATATTCTCGGGTTGTTGTGTTTATCAATTTGTTATATTTGACAAATTAGTAACACAATCATTAGCTTATGAAACCAAAATGTGTCGTTTATGTATTATTTCTTTTATATAGCACTGTTATAAATGCTGGAATAGAGTCTTCATACGTTATAAACGGGTATGCTGGTAACCAGTTTAATAATCAGGCGGTAAGACTAAATATCGCAAATCAAGATAGTCTGATTACTTTGTCTGTCGATACGATAAAGAATGGTAAGTTTGCTTTTAACGGGATTGAAAACTTAAATAATATTGCTTTTATTATGTTGGACGATTCCAACCGTAAATTTACATGTGATGTTTTTTTAGAACGTGGAAATATTAACGTATCTCTTGATACAATAAGCTTTGTAACAGGTACCCCTCTAAATGATTTGTATCAGAACTATATGAGTTATTCCCGAATGATAGATCAAAATATTATCAAGGAATATAACGAAAATATTGAAAATAAAGAAGACCCTCAAACCGAACGCTTTGATCTATTAATGGCCAACAGGACCAAATTCAAAAGCCAGTTTCAGGCCAATAATATAAATAATATTGTTGGTAAAACAATCTATATAAGGGAAATTGGCACTTTTTGGGATCCTTTATTCTTCCAAACTTATAATTCGCTGCCATCTGACATTAAAGAAAACAAAAACGTATTGAATTATGTATCCGTTAGAAGAAAAATGGATGAGGCACAAGAAAAGATATCTCTCGAGATAGGTTCAAAACTAAAAGATACCGAATTTACTAACGAAAAAGGAGATAAAGCCATGATTTCGGATTACGTTAAGAATTCGAAATATCTATATATTGATATATGGGCCTCCTGGTGTGTGCCCTGTATTCGTGAGTTACCTAACCTTAGATCGATAGCTGAAAAATATAAAGACCTGGGATTAAATGTATTATTAATTTCAGTTGATAAAGATTTTGAACCATGGATTAATGCTATTAATAAAAATCAAGTAAACTTTGGTAATCTTATCGATCAAACAGAAGGAGAGTTGTTGCATAAAGTATTTGCATATACTACAATTCCTCACGGCATTTTGTTGGATAGTAATGGAACTATTCTTGCAAATCAATTAAGAACGGAATCATTAAAAAAGAAGTTGATAGAAATATACGGTAAATAATAGCCCAGCCTTTTTATTTTATACCATGTGCTTGCAACGTTTTTGCTTTAATATGCATCTGAAAGGATGTATGTTTAATTAAAATGCAAAAAGATGAAAGTAATAGTATCGGTTATTCTATTAAGTCTGGGTTCACTGTTTTTGTTTCCCTCTTGTTCTGTATCTGCTGCAGCGAAAGGCAAGGGAGATATAACGGCAAAGGAATGGATTCTTGTTTCTGTAAAATCGAAAGATGGTTTATTAAACCTTACACCTTCAAATGACAGTTACCCAACGTTGCTGATTTCCGAAGGGCGGGCAAGTGGTTCCGCAGGATGCAACCGATTTATGGGCTCGGTAACCGTTGATGGAAATTCGCTCAAATTTGACAAGATGGTAACTACAATGATGCTTTGCCAGGACGGTATGGATTTGGAAGAAGCCGTACTAAACATATTTGGACAAGCCAATAGTTACACCGTGGAAAAAGGCAATCTACTACTTAAAAAGGATGCAGAGGTTTTAGCTGTCTTTAAATCAAACAAAACAAAATAAGAAGGCGCTACCCGTTAGAACCTGCCAAGCCTCTTCACAATGCTCAAATAGGCGGGTCTTTTTTTATACAGATTACGGATATGTATACCATTTTTACGGATTTGGGGGATGGGGTGGACAAGGTGTTGGGAAAAGCATTAACTTTGTGATAGTTAATTCATAAGGATATGGAAGAGATGCTTAAAATAGATTCTGTAAGTCAGTATAATTCGATAGTTGGAGTCGAAACGCTACATCCCATGATAAGTGTTATAGACCTTTCCAAGTCTAATCCGATAGCCAAAAAATATAAGGGACGCATGTTCTTTGGCATTTACGCTATTTATCTGAAAGATGTGAAATGCGGCGATTTAAAATACGGCCGTCACAATTACGATTACCAGGAAGGAACCATTGTCTGCATTTCGCCGGGGCAGGTGCTCTCCATCGAGGAAACAAAAGAAGAATATCAACCCAAAGGATGGGCGTTGGTGTTTCATCCGGACTTTATTCACGGCACTTTTCTTGGCCATCAAATGAAGAACTATAGCTTCTTTTCGTACGAATCAAACGAAGCCCTTCACATCTCCGAACAAGAGAGAGCCACCGTGATGGACTGTTTGCTTAAAATAGAGAAGGAGCTGAATCACGCCATCGACAAACATACCCGAACGCTGATTACCACCAATATACAACTGTTGTTGGACTATTGCCTGCGCTACTACGAGCGTCAGTTTATTACCCGCGTGAATGTAAACAAGGATATACTTGTGAGGTTTGAAAAACAGTTGAGCGCCTATTTTCAATCCGATAAACCCGAAACATTGGGATTACCTTCGGTTCGGTACTTCGCCGACCAGCTCAATCTGTCGGCCAACTACTTTGGCGATCTGATTAAAAAGGAAACCGGAAAGTCAGCCCAGGAGTACATACAACTCAACCTGATCGAAATAGCCAAAGAAAGAGTGTTTGACACAAGCAAGTCGGTAAGCGAAATTGCCTACGAACTCGGATTCAAATACCCCCAGCACTTCAGCCGACTGTTTAAAAAATGTGTAGGCTATTCGCCCAACGAATACAGAGAAAAACAGGTATAAAGGTTACAGGTCATTTCTCACGGACTATAATTAATTAGCTAAATATACGTTATTGTTAATTGTTTTTCCCTTTACAATTAGTATCTTTGACTTAAGTATTTTGTTGGTCACACGACTGTGTGACGCACATCCCACGTACGTGTGACGGCCGTTTTACGACTGTGTGACGGTCGTCACGCGTATGTGGGATCAACTAAACACTTAACTCAAATTTGTTAATCCCGGTATCAAAACAAGTAATTAACCTTGAAGCGATGCTATAAATACGAATAAACTTAGTATGTCTGTACAGTATGATTTCAGAGAGAGCCTTAACTCCGACAATGAAGACGAGAACCAACTCCTTTATCCGCGCTTTATTTCGCGCGGAACGATTGATGCCCAAACTGTTTATGAAACAATTACGAGCTGTTCTTCATTTACTATTGGAGATGTGGAGGGCATGATGGCGCAGCTAACCCAAACAATACGGAATTATCTTGCTGAAGGGTATGCGGTTGAATTGGGAAAGATGGCAATAGTAAAACCAAAAGTAAGTGGACGAAAAGTAGCAAACAAGAAAGAAATTCGATCTCCTTCCATCGAGATTGAAAATGTAAATTTCACTTCTACTACCTGGTTTAGCGGTGAATTGAAAAAAAAAGCAAGACTTTCGAGAGCTAAAAACGGATTTCAATCGTCGCGACTGGTCGGTGAGGAAGTATTGCTGCAGGTTCTGGATAAGTACCTGATTGAGAATGCATTTATTACACGTACAAAATTTTCCGAACTTTCGGGCTTGCTCAAGAATAAGTCGTTGACTTTTCTGAAGGATCTTGTTAGTCAGGGCGTTTTGCAAACCGAGGGACGTGGATCTCACCTGATTTTTATACGATCAAAACAACAAAATCCGACTTCCGCAGAGTAACAATTGATAAATGAGTGAGGGATGATTTTTGAATCTGTCATCTTCTATTGATTTAATATTTAGTTTGTTAGGAGGTATAAGTGTAAGATGAGGGATCATTTGCATAAAAATAGATTATAAGAGTGGCTGAACACCAAAAACGGTTCAGCTTTTCTTATGATTTATTCCGATAGGAGTCAGTCTCCAGTAACACCGCAAACCTACTCGCATAAAGAAATAGTACCCAATAAAATCGTTTGAATAAGTGAAAAGTAAAGTATTTGCTTTATATTTGTAATGATAAGTTAATAGTAGAATGTTTTCTGACGTTTTTATTTACCCAGTTGCATAACGATGAAAAAAATAAGTAGAATAAAATATACTCTGATTTTTGTGTTTATCATGCCTTTTATGATTAATGCACAATCAGCCAAAGGATCCTTTAAAAAGGAATTTCAGTTTACATTAGGGTTGAATTCTTATTATGCGCTTGAATTTGAGCCTTCTTTGAGTTACTTATTTCACAAGAATTTTGGAATTGTGGGAGGGTTGAGAGGTGTACAAGAAGTCGTAGATAATTATCGTTATGATTTGGTTGGTGGGCCTGACTATCAATGGCGTGTTAGTAATAAAAAGAAGGTGTCGAGCTTATTGCTGAGACCTGCTCTTTTTATTAAAATACCGATATTTGAAGACTGGGTTTCAATAGTTACGCAGCCCGGTATGCTTGTTAATCTAATTCCAAACGAGACTTTAGAATTTGCTTACACCAATACAAATCAATTAGAATTTCCATCAAAGTTTGAAACAAAAAAAAATAAAGGAGGTCAGATCCTGTTTTATGAATTAAAATCATATTTGTCTGTAAGTATAGATAATTGGTCTTTCTTACTCGGATATAATTTATCTACCTATGATCTTTATTCAGGAAGACGTAATATTGTTATTGGAGATGAATTAAATAAGCATCTACCCAAAAAGAAAGATTTAGTCCATGCTGGTTTTATTGGATTTGGATATTCTTTTTAAACTGTTAGATTCGTTAAGTTAAAGATATTGGAGGCACAAGATGTTCCAAAGCTTCTTTTTCATAATCGTAACGAGTATGACCGTAATTTCAGTTAACGAGTAATTCTCGGTAACTGCATCGAATGTAAAGACAGGTATTTATACAGCTAAGTATCAATCTAACGGCAGTTTTACCTGGAATAGGGTACCGCCTCCTTCATTGGCTTCGAAGCTGACGCTTCCTCCCAATAGATGGATAATACGTTTGGCAAGCGTAAGTCCTAGTCCGGGGCCCTGACTGTATTTCTCTATCTTGAAGAACTGTTCGTAAATCTGTTCCGAGTAGGCAGGATCGATACCAATTCCTGTGTCCGCTACTTCGATTACAACCATTTTTGATGTTTCGTGTTCGCTGTTTATATGGTACGACAACTTTACTGCGCCTTGGTGGGTAAACTTGAATGCATTTTCCAACAGATAGATCAATACCCGTTCTAGCATCAACTCGTCGGTCAGCAACATGCATTCGGGCGAATTTTCTACGTCGAAAGTAAAGGAAACTCCATTGGGCTCTTTACCTGAAAAACGAATGAATAAGTTGTGGCATAAGGTTTTGACCGGTACTTGAGCGAAAGTAGGCTCGGCCATATCCGAATCAATTTCAGACATCAGCAACATGTCGTCGATCAGGTTGAGCAGCCGTTCATTGTTTTCTCGTATCTGTTGTTTGTATGCTGTCTTTTCTTCTAATTGGTCGGCTTCGCACATTAATTCTGAAAAACCGGTTATCGCATTCAGCGGTGTACGGATTTCGTGGGATATGTTAGCTAGAAAAGCCGACTTCAAACTATTCTTTTCACGTTCTTTGATAAGTTCTACTTCGTTGTTGTATTGCTCGGTTACATCCCAGAATACGGATACAATTTGAGGATTATCGGGATTATTCACGTAAATGTGCAAGCGGTTCATAATATGATTAGCACCATCCAGACCCTTAAAAGACACTGCATACTCAGAATAGATCCCCTTCTCGATAGCTAATAAATCCTTTGTTCGCACTTGGTAGGGGAAGTCAGAATCGGGAAACAGATCGAAATCCGTTTTCCCTACAACTTCTTCTGCAATCTTCTGCAAAACTTTTTTTGCTTCGGCGTTAAAGTAAACATACCTGAAATCGTCGTTCACGCTTTTTACTCCAATGGCAAGTGGAAGACTATCCAGTATGCTTGTCATCAGCTTATTAATACCTTCTATTTCTTTGCGATACGTGTATCTTTCTGTTATGTTTCGGGCAAAGCACCAATACATATTTCCTTTTACAATATCCAATACCTTGTAAAAATAGAGTTCCATGGGGGATAAAGATCCATCTATATTGGTAAACATATCTTCCACTTTTACATATTCGGCTGTTTTTAGCTGATTTTTGATATGTTCCCAGCTGTCTCCTTGAAACAGGTTGCTAAACAATGCCGAAGGGTAGTTGTTGCTTGTTTTCTTCAGACCGTATTTTGTTTTCAGTCGGTTACTCGCATATAAAACAGCTCCCGAATTATCCAGCATCATGATTTTTTCATTGGTGTGATTAACCGCATACGCAAGCATCTGGACATTCATTTCACTTTCGTGGCTGCCTGTTATGCATTGTACCATCATAAAAACAGAAGTATCATTAAAAGGAATTACCCGAGTCATATAATACTGATCTTTTCCTTCAATGTGAAGTGAATACTTTACTTTGGTGGATTTATGATGCTTAAAGGCTGCTTGGATAGCTAGAATGATTAACCTGGCTTGTTTGGCAGGCAATACCTCGGTAACATGTTTATTCAGGATCTCATCTTCGGCTATATATAAATGTCCCTGTTTAGCTCCATAGGCAAAGGATTTCCGATAGTATAAATCTTTGTCTACAATAAAAATAAGGTCCGGAATCAGTTCCGCAATCTTTAATAGTTCCTCTTTTGTAAATGTAAGCGGTTCGGGTGAATACACTTTTTGGGGTAGCTCCTCTGCTTCTTTTAGGGCACACTCGGTGATACATACGAGAAAACCCGGAGTGCTGCTGCCTTTGTTTTGCAACGACTTCACCTTCAAGATGATGTTTTTTTGCTTTTCCCTCAAACAAGTTGAATAAGTTACTTTGGCAAAATCGTATGGAATAGATACCGAAAACTCGGATTCGGATGTAAACTGCGCGATCAAAGAGGGAGTAAAGTTGGGATCGTTAAACAAACGGTAGCCCACAAGCGGGTTTTCGCTGCCAAGTAAATCCAGGCAGGCTGAATTGCATCGCACAATTGTTCCTTCGCTATTGGCTATAAGCATGGAGCAGGGAATAAATTCGAAATACTTATTCATGTTGTTTAAGGATTCCGGACGATTATTTTCAGTAGATATATTATTCACAATCTTCGTTTATTTATTTTTCATTTGTAAAAAGAGGGTACCGGTTGCATCTGTTAGCTTACGATTTGTAAAGCGGTAGCGAAAACCAGAAAACCGAACCTTTGTTTAGCTCCGAACTTACGCCAATTTTACCTCCCAGCTTCTCCATTAATTTTTTAGAAATAGACAAGCCTAGTCCGGCTCCGGGCCGGCTTTCGTTTACCCTCGAAAAACGGTCGAATATCTGTTCGCAATGTTCTGGAGAAATACCTGTTCCGGTATCTGTAACACTTACTGTTACTTCGTCGTTTTGCACTGCATAACCAATGGTTATTAACCCTTTGTCGGTAAATTTAATGGCATTGGTCAGAAAATTGGAAAGCACCTGCATCAGACGCTTGCTGTCCGAAAACACAGTGGCCGGGATTGCCGGATCTTCATAAATCAGATCAATGCCTTCCTTGTTCCTAAAAGAAAAGGCTGCATTGGCTTCTTTACAAAGCGCATGAACATCCACCTTGTCGAAAGAAAATGTAAGCTTATTGGATTCTATTTTGGCAAAATCGATGATGTCGTTTATCAGATGAAGCAATTGTTCGTTATTCTGACGGATAATCTCGGCATACGTGTGTCTTTCCTCAGCATCTTCGGCATCTTCCAGTAATTGAGAAAAGCCAACAATCGCATTAAGAGGCGACCGTATTTCGTGACTCATATTGGCAAGAAATTCGGATTTAAGTTTATCTGATTCCAGTGCGGATGCAATTTCCAACTTGCATTGCTCATTTTGAGTAATGTCTACAAAGAAAGTGATCATAAACTTTTCATCCTCCGTGTCGAGTAACGGTGGATGGTGCCGTATCGTATGCACTGTACGCGTTTCTCCCTCTTTGGTCGTAATTAGAATCTTGTCGGTTTTATTGATATTTTTTTGTATACATTCCTGATCAAACTTTTCTATTTTTCGTAGCCACTCCGAAGAAAAATAATTGTTCCAATATGGCCCCAGCAACCGCCCATTATTAAGCTGAAATAGATTTGCAATCGCTTTGTTATAATACACAATGGATTTTTCATTTACTTTTTTAACTAATACACCAAAGGGAGCCTCCTCAACCAGGCTTACTAATAAATTAAATAGAATTTGTTTGTCCGTGAGTAAAGTCTGGCGACCGTTGTACGCAGTCAACTTTTCTATTCTTGTACGTAATTTGCTGTTTTCTTCCTTTAACAGCTCCATCTCACGCAGTAATTCCAGGTATTTAGTATCGATATCTGAGTTGTTCATTAAAATAGTATTAAGGTGAAATGCTGTTTTTAAAACACTTAATTTCAAATATATATATTTATAAATATAACTTACGTAGTTTTTTTGTTAAAAATAGTTCTTAAATAAGGCTGTAATATAGTTTCCTGTTTAGATTAACTCCAAACACGTGAATTACCTGCATTTTTGTTTTAATACTTTTTCCTTCATTTTAGAGAGTAAAATCCGCCTAAAAATCGACAGCCCCCGAAAGATTTTTCGGAGGCTGTCATCCAGTGAACACTATTTAGTAAAGTGGGTTAGTGCTTTTTTATCTTAGTATTCGTGAGTGCGTTTCTTTTATGTCTT
Source organism: uncultured Macellibacteroides sp. (assembly GCF_963667135.1). Lineage (NCBI taxonomy): Bacteria > Pseudomonadati > Bacteroidota > Bacteroidia > Bacteroidales > Porphyromonadaceae > Macellibacteroides > uncultured Macellibacteroides sp. The sequence continues at coordinate 3,336,628 of NZ_OY762974.1, forward strand.
TAGTTTAAAAACACAAAGATAATAAAGGGACTGATAAAAAAAACTATAGCCTCAATTTTAATTGTTGAGGCTACTGTTTTATTTTCTGGAATTGGGTAATTTTATTCCCATTCGATAGTAGCGGGAGGCTTCGAGCTTATGTCGTACACTACGCGGTTTACACCTTTTACCTTGTTGATGATTTCGTTGGAAACCTTGGCAAGAAATTCGTAAGGAAGCTGAGCCCAGTCGGCCGTCATGGCATCTGTTGAAGTTACCGCACGTAAAGCGATTGTGTACTCGTAGGTACGTTCGTCACCCATAACACCAACCGAACGAACCGGAAGCAGGATAGATCCGGCCTGCCAGATCTGATCGTACAATCCCCATTCGCGCATCAGCGAAATGTAGATATCGTCTGCATTCTGAAGGATCTCAACCTTTTCGGGTGTGATATCGCCCAGGATACGGATACCAAGGCCCGGACCCGGGAATGGGTGGCGCTTGATAAGGTTTGGCATCATGCCAAGTTCGTTACCCACACGGCGAACTTCGTCTTTAAACAAAAGGCGAAGCGGTTCTACAAGCTTCAGCTTCATGGTGTCGGGCAGTCCACCAACGTTGTGGTGACTCTTAATTACCGTTCCTGTAATAGAAAGAGATTCGATTACGTCGGGATAAATAGTTCCTTGTCCCAGCCATTTAATATTGGTAAGTTTCTTTGCTTCCTGATCAAAAACATCAATAAAGCCCTTACCTATTATCTTACGCTTTTTCTCAGGATCTTTAACACCCTTCAGTTCGGCGTAGAATTTATCTTTTGCATTTACACCAATAACATTCAGTCCAAGGTGTTCGTAATTATCCATTACCTTCTCGAACTCGTTTTTGCGAAGCAAACCGTGGTCAACGAAAATACAGGTAAGGTTTTTTCCAATCGCCTTGTTAAGCAATACGGCTGTAACCGACGAGTCTACACCGCCAGATAATGCCAGAATTACTTTATCGTCGCCAAGTTGCTGTTTTAGTTCGGCAACAGTCGATTCGATGAAAGAAGCAGGCGTCCAATCTTTAGCACAACCGCAAATGTTCAGGAAGTTGTCCAGAAGTTTTGTTCCATCTGTTGTATGGAATACTTCGGGATGGAACTGAACACCCCATGTCTGTTCGCCCTCTATTTTGAATGCAGCAGCCGGAACATCGGAAGTGCTTGCTATAATATTGAATGAAGTGGGTAAAACCGTGATGGTATCTCCGTGCGACATCCATACTTGCGAACCTGCATCGATTCCCTTTAATAAAGGATCGTTGTTGTTGATCGAGCCAAGATTTGCTCTTCCGTATTCACGAGAGTCGCCCGATTCTACTTTTCCGCCCGATGTATATGCCAGGAACTGCGCTCCATAGCAAATTCCAAGTACCGGGTATTTTCCCCTGATTTCAGACAGATCTGCCTTGAATGCAGATTCGTCGTTCACCGAATAAGGACTGCCTGAAAGAATTACACCCTTTACATCGTGGGCATCTTTCGGAAATCTGTTGTAGGGAACAATCTCACAATACATATTTAACTCTCTGAGTCTTCTACCAATCAGCTGAGTTGTTTGCGAGCCAAAGTCAAGAATAATTAATTTCTCGTGCATGCAATAAGTGTTTAATTGAGTGGCGCAAAGTTAAGAATTAAATTGATACGAAAAACATCCCATTCCAGTTTTTGTTGTAAGGAATAGCCTCAATTGTTAACAACTCCTTAAAAATGTGTAAATATTGCATAGAAGGGTTTTATGCTATCGATTAAAGTGTACCTTTGCATGTTCTTTGTAGTGATTCTTTATAACGAACTATGGATACAGAAAAGAAAGAGAATAAGCAAATAAATAAACTTTCGTTGCTTATTGTGGCTGTGATTGTGTTGTTGTTACTGGTTGCAGGTGGTGGTTATTACATTTATAATCAGAAACAACAGATGGGTGAAATGACCCAGGCTTTTGTCTTGGAAAAGGAAACCCTGGAAGATGAGTTTAACGATCTGTCTCTTCAATATGAAGGGTATAAATTCAGTGTGGGAAACGACTCCTTATTATCTCTGCTCTCTACAGAGCAAGGAAAGGTTCAGCGTCTGCTTGAAGAGTTGAGAACCGTAAAGGCAACCAATGCCAGCCGGATAAGTCAGCTTAAGAAAGAACTGGAAACGTTGCGCAAAGTAATGCGTAACTATGTGATTCAAATCGACTCGCTGCATACCGCCAATCAGCATCTTACAGAAGAAAACAAACAGGTAACAAGAAAATACGAACAGGTATCCAGTTCCGCTTCCAAACTGAAAGAGGAAAAGGAAAAGCTGGCCGAACGTGTTACTCTGGCTTCCAAGCTGGATGCTACCGATATCTCGGTAACGCCTACCAACAGCCGTGGAAAGAAGATGACCAAAATCAAAAAGATGGAGCAGTTTGTGATTAATTTCAAACTGGCTAAAAATATTACCGCTCCGGTTGGCGAAAAGGTTGTTTATCTCCGTATCATGAAGCCCGACGACGATGTGCTGGTTAAGAGCCGCGCCGATGTATTTACCTTCGAGGGTAAAGAGATAAACTACTCCATAAAGAAATTGGTGGAATACGAAGGCGAAGATTTGCCTATTACCGTATATTGGAAGATTGAAGAGTTTCTTTCGCCCGGTACGTACCGGATGGATATTTTTGTAGACGGTAACCACGTTGGCAAAAGAAACTTTGTTTTAGAAGAGTAGGAGAATGAAGCAAAACGATCCTTTTGGTAAATTTTATGATCATCTGGATGGTGCGCTGCTTGCCAACCAAGAGTTTGTAGACGAATTTAAGAGTTATGCCCGGATTATTTCTGTGCAGAAAGGCGACTACTTATTGCGTGTTGGCGAGGTTTGCACCGAAGGGTATTTTATCAACAAAGGATTGTTTCTGCATCTCTTTATAAACGACCAGGGTAACGAGAGTGTAATGGGTTTTTCGGTGGATAACCTGTATCCGTTTCTTTCTTCGATTTCTTACTTTACCCAGTCTCCTTCCGAATTTGAGATACTTGCTATGGAGGATTGTGAGTTAATCTGTATTTCACGCAATCAGATTGAAGCCCTGTCGGCCAAATATCCCTTGTTTGCCTCCTTCTACCTGCGTGTGATGATGATGGTTATTTCTAAGATCTACACGTTGTATGCCGCCAGACAATCTCATACGGCCGAAGGGTTCATGAAATATCTTTATAATGAGTATAGCTGGATTGTTAACCGGGTACCTGATAAATACATCGCCCACTTTATGGGAATAAGCAACGCCTGGTACTGTAAGCTTAAAAAACGCCTGTTCGACTCCAGAGAGGTTTAGGTTACTAAAAATAAGATTCTTTATACTGTCCTTTTGCCGAAATTGAACTAATTCAATTTATTATTCTTCTATAATCCATACTTTTGCACTGTTTTACGTATATTTGATCGTTAACAGGTGAGTAACCCGTAGAATGTAAATTAATTGAATTGAAATGAAACGAACCTTTGTTTTGTTATTGGCATTATTCTCAACTACCTATATGCAAGGCCAGCGTACGCTGACGCTGGAAGAGTGTCGTGATCTTTCCATAAAGAATAACAAGGAGTTGCAGATTTCGGGCGAGAAAGTCCGGGTGGCAGGTTACGAGAAACAGGCGGCTGCTACAAAGTATTTTCCGCAGATTTCGGCCATGGGTACGTATATGCGCAACCAGAAGGATATCAACTTGCTGGACGGAACTACCGTTGCCGGGCTAAATCAAATGCTTCCCATGGATGTGAGCGGGTTTTTCCATCTGGATATTCAGAATGTCTGGCTGGGAAGTGTTTCGTTGGTACAGCCTGTATTTATGGGTGGTAAGATTATCGCTTATAACCAGATTACCCGTTATGCCAAGGAGCTTGCCGAATCCATGAACGACCTGAAGCTGCAGGATCTGATTTACAAAACGGACGAGACCTACTGGCAGGTTGTGTCGCTTGTAAACAAAAAGAAACTGGCCGATTCGTATGTCAGCTTGCTGCGAAAAATGGATGACGATGTGCAGGCTATGATTGATGAGGGTGTGGCAACTCCGGCCGATGGCTTGTCTGTGAAGGTAAAACTGAACGAAGCCGAGATGGCGCAGACTAAAGTGGATAATGGTTTGTCGTTGTCGCGTATGGCGCTGGCCCAGCTTTGTGGGTTGCAATTGGATGAACCTGTAAAGCTTGCCGACGAAAATATAGAATCTCTGGACAATACGAATGAAACGAATGCTGCCGTGAATGTGGAGGAGGCTTTTCTAAACCGCCAGGAACTTAAGAGCCTGAACTATGCGGTTCGTATTTATGAGAAGAAAGAGAAGATTGCTTTGGCGGAGGTTTTGCCTAATGTGGCGCTGACTGCCAATTACCTGGTAACTAATCCCAATTCGTTTAACGGGTATAAGAACGAGTTTGCCGGCATGTTTAATGTGGGCGTGGTTGTTCAGGTGCCGTTGTCGGGCTGGTGGGAGGGAACCTACAAGCGGAATGCGGCCAGGGCGGAGACTCACATTCGGCAGCTGGAGTTTGAGGATGCCAAGGAGAAAATTGAATTGCAGGTAAATCAATCGGTATATAAAGTAAATGAAGCTGGTAAAAAGCTTACGGCTTCGGCACGCAACAAGGAAAAAGCCGAAGAAAATCTGCGCCATGCTACGCTTGGTTTCGAGGAGGGTGTAATTCCGGCCCTAAATCTTATGGAGGCGCAAACGGCTTGGGTTTCTGCGCAATCCAGTTTAATTGATGCGCAGATTGAGGTGAAGCTTACCGATATTTATCTGACTAAAGCCATGGGAAAGTTGTCTGTACCTTCAAAAAAATAATGATAAAACTATATAGCAATGAACGAGCATAAGAAATTTACAATCAATAACATGATGTTGGCTTTTATCACGGTAATTGTCGTGATTGGTTTAGTGGCTCTTGCCGGATTCTTTCTTCTAACGCCTCCCGAGGAGGTGGTGATGGGACAGGCTGAAGCTACCGAAATTCGTATTTCTGGTAAAGTTCCCGGCAGAATTGCTTCCTACAGATTTCATGAAGGAGATAAAGTAAAGCAGGGCGATACGCTTGTGTTTTTGGATACGCCGGATGTTCAGGCTAAATTTCAGCAGGCAGAAGCTGCTATGAATGCTGCACAGGCGCAGAATCAGAAGGCGATCAAAGGAGCCCGGGTGGAGCAAATTACCGGAGCGTACGAGATGTGGCAAAAGGCCAACGCGGGACTAGAGATTGCACGGAAGTCGTACGACAGGGTTCAGAATCTTTTTAATAAGGGGGTGGTTTCCGCTCAGAAGCGCGACGAGGCCGAAGCTAATTACAAGGCTATGCTTGCTACCGAGAAAGCAGCAAAATCTCAATATGATATGGCTAAGAACGGTGCGGAAAAGGAAGATAAAGCGTCTGCGGCTGCTTTGGTGGACAGGGCCCAGGGGGCTGTTGCCGAAGTGGAATCTTACTTGCGTGAAGCGGCGTTGGTTTCGCCTATCGACGGCGAAGTATCCGAACAATTTCCCGAAGTGGGCGAGCTGGTTGGTACCGGCGCACCTATTATGAATATTGCGGATTTGTCTGATATGTGGGTTACTTTCAGTATCCGCGAGGATTTGCTAAAGGATATCAAAATGGGTTCGGAGATCAAAGCCTTTATTCCGGCACTTAATAATAAAGAGGTGATTCTTAAAGTAACCTATATGAAAGATATGGGATCGTATGCTGCCTGGAAGGCAACCAAAACAAACGGTCAGTACGATTCCAAAACCTTCGAGGTTCGTGCCAAACCCAACGCACCTGTTCAGGATTTACGTCCGGGTATGTCGGTGATAATGAAAAAGAAATAATCATGACGCAACTGAAGACTAACATACATTGTATCCGGATGGTGGCTTTGCGCGAAATACATCGCCTGGTTGCCAAGCCTTTGTATATTTTCTGTATGTTGATTGCTCCTTTGTTTTGCATGGTGTTTTTTGTCTCGCTTATGAAAGAGGGATTGCCAACGAACCTGCCCATCGCGGTAGTGGACCTGGACAATTCGTCGACCACCCGAAGTCTGATCCGTCAGCTTAACGCTTTCGAGCAGACAGAAGTTGCTATGCAAACCATGTCGTTTACAGAGGCAAGACAGGCTATGCAGCGCGGAGAAGTATATGGTATCTTTTATATTTCCGAAAACTTTTCTGCCGAAGCCTCTACGGGTAAGCAACCCAAATTGTCTTTTTATACCAATGGTTCGTACCTTATTGCCGGATCGTTGCTTTTTAAGGATATGAAAACAATTTCGGTACTGGCAGGAGGTGCTGTGGGTTTGAAAACCGGAACAGCCAAAGGTCTTACCGAGTCGCAGATAAAGGGGCAGTTGCAACCCATTGTGATAAACACCCATTCCATCGGTAATCCCTGGTTAAACTATTCGGTTTACCTGAATAATATATTGATTCCCGGCGTGTTGCAGCTGATGATCTTTCTGGTTACCGTGTTCAGTATCGGATCGGAAATTAAATTCGGAACTTCGCCGGAATGGTTGAAGACAGGAAACAATTCCTTGCTTGTCTCTCTGGCGGGCAAATTGTTGCCTCATACGGTCATATTTTCCATTGTCGGCTTTTTGAGCTGTTCCATCCTTTACGGATTCAATGCGTTTCCTTTGCAAAGTGGCTGGATGCCTATGCTGACTGATATGTTTTTGCTGGTATTGGCTTCGCAGGCTGTGGGAATATTTATGATTGGGGTGTTGCCTACATTACGACTCGGACTAAGTTTTGCCAGTCTTTTCGGAATGATTACCTTTTCGATTGTAGGGTTGTCGTTTCCCGTTGCCGATATGCATCCAACCTTGCAGGCGTTGGCCAATTTGTTCCCATTGAGGCATTACTTCCTTATTTATGTGGATCAGGCGCTGAACGGTCGTGATTTGATTTATTGTTTTGGGCATTATCTGGCGTTGATGGCTTTTCTTATTTTGCCATTTCTGATTGGTAGAAATCTAAAGCATGCGCTGCTCTATTTTAGGTATATTCCGTAAAAGTTGTACAGATGAAACGAGAAAATCGGTTACAAGATATGGTTACTGAGGGAATTAAAGATACTTTTCTGATATGGAAAGGCGAGCTTAAGAATGTCTTTGCAGATACGGGAGTGATGATCTTTTTCTTTTTGGTCCCTTTTATTTATCCGCTGTTGTATGCGTTTATTTACAACAACGAGGTTGTGCGCGAAGCTAAAATGGTGGTGGTTGATCAATCCAATTCGTCGCTGAGTCGTAAATTTATCCGTATGGTTGATGCTACTGCCGATGTAAAGGTTGTGGCTGCTTGTGCCGATATGGATGAAGCTAAGCGCATGCTGGACAAGAAGGAGGCGTACGGAATTTTGTTGTTACCAACTCAATTCAGCAAGGATTTGCATGCAGGACGGCAGACTAATATATCGCTGTATAGTGATATGAGCAGTTTGTTGTTCTATAAGGCCTTTCTGCTTTCGGCTACCGAAGTGTCATTCCAACTGGGCAACGAGGTCCGTATGCATAACCATCCCGTATCTACGGAAAAGATGGAAAGCATTACGGTTAATCCCATTCCTTACGAATCGGTAACACTGTTTAATACGCAGAATGGTTTTGCGAGTTTTCTGGTTCCGGCCATTCTGATTCTTGTTATACAGCAAACGCTTATATTGGGTATCGGTATGTTGGGAGGAACGGCCCGGGAGAAGAACCGCTTCCATACGTTGGTCCCTATTAGCAAACATTTTAACGGAACACTGCGCATTGTTTTTGGCAAATCGCTGTCGTATCTGGTCTTGTATATCCTTGTTTGCGGATGGGCGCTTGTGGTTGTGCCGGAGCTGTTTACTTTGCCTCAGCTGGCTTCGCCTGTAACACTCACCTTGTTTATCCTGCCTTTTCTGTTTGCCTGTATCTTCTTTTCGATGACGCTCTCGGGGTTTATGGTAAGCCGCGAGTCGCCCATGATGATTTTTGTATTTACATCCGTATTCCTTTTGTTTATCTCCGGAATTTCGTGGCCGATGCATTCGATCCCTTCTTTCTGGAAAGCCACAGGATATCTGTTTCCTTCCACTCCCGGAATACAGGGATTTGTACGGATCAACACGATGGGAGCAACCCTGAATGAAGTCTCCGCCGAATACAAACTATTGTGGATACAAGCTGGCGTTTATTTTCTGACAGCCTGTTTGGTCTACCGCTACCAGATTATACGGAGCAGAAAGCTGGTACATCTGCAATATAGTAACATGAAATCGAAACAAGAGACTAAAGAATAAAAAAAGAGGGCGAATCAACTAAATGATTCGCCCTCTTTTTTTACGGAAGAGACGTAGTTAAATCTTAATATTCGGTCTGTACATATCCTGTGGAGTGATACCGCATTCTTTAGCCATCTTGATACTGTATTCAAGCTTGGTAACTTCCTTGGTTATGTTGTTGCTGCCAAAGGTGAATTTTATCCCTGCGGCTTTGGCCTTTAGGATAAAAGCTTTGCTCGGTATATTGTAAAGTTCGTTTATTTCGAGCGCTTTCCCTGATTTTACCAGTGCGTCAATTACTTTTTGCATGCGAGCTTCTGTCCAGAACTGGTCGTAACGATCTGCCATGGATGCCGGAAGAAATGTTGGATTTACATACACGTTAACCGGTTCTTCCAGTACGCCGCAAATCTTTTCCACAATCAGGTCCATATATTGTTCTTCGTTTTCAATCCATACCTCTTCGGGTACCCACAAGCGGGTACGTCTTCCTTTGCTGTCGGTAAAGGTCATCGCATCAGTAAACACAAAGTCGAATTCGTTACGCGCCTCGCTGGAAAAGGTTGTTACCCATTCGCGTCCTTCGCCCTGCATGGCAAGTATGAAAGGCTGCGTGCGCATGGTGTCTAGGTAAGCCGTAATTTCCGCATCGTTGGTGATCGGGAATCCAATACCGCAATTAGGCGCAATTACATAGTTGATACCTGTTTTACGAGATTGAATGGCTGCCATTTCTTTCGTTAAGCCACCCTTTAAATGAACATGATAATCCAATACAGGAAAATCGGCCTGATGAAGCTTGATGATTTCGTCCGTTTGTTCGTCCGTTGCCTCAGCTTGCTGAGCCTGAAGATCAATTGATTTAGAATCGAGTACATTTACTTCTATCTTTTTGAAATGAATGCTTCCTGTACCCGAACTAACAAGGGCGAAAAGTCCTTCCGACAGTACAGCTCCGGCATTGGCTTCCGTACGGTAAGGGGCAGCTGGTTCAATATACTCGACAACGGGTGCATCGTTAATCTGAACAGAGATGGCTTTGCCTTCCACCTTGATATTCATGGTAAACCATTCGTTTTCCTTTACGAAGCTTTTGGTAAGGTTTCTGACAGACAGCAAGCTGCCGCTCATTTTCCACCAGACTGAATCTTCGATGTCGTTGTTGATCGCCACTTTGTAGCCTTTTGATCCTGTTACGTCCGTATGGAAGCATACCGCACCTTTACCTCCGGTGGTGGTCATAAGTTCCATACTCAGTTCAAAATCTTTGTAATTTCCTTTTTTAAGAACAGCCATGGCATCTGCTCCCGAAAGGGTAAGGGCATTTTCCTGTACGGAAACTTGTCCGGATACGTTCCACTTACCACTGTCTTTTCCGTCAAATAGGGAGCCGCTCTGCGGTTGGTTGCAGGATGTAAACACAGTGATTATTAGTCCTAAAGAGAAGAGAGATAAACATTTCATGCGATGTAGATTTAAGTAAGATTGATATGCCCAAAGATAATAAAAATTAATAGATTATTTTGTTTTCAAAGATTTTAACGACGAAATTATGCCATACGCCGAAAATAGTTATATATTTGTAAAAATTCTCATGTAAAACTTAAATTATTCTACTATGCAAAACAGACGTGACTTTTTGAAGCATGCATCTATGCTGGTTGCCGGAGGTTTGGTCGCTCCTCAAATTTTATCTGCTTGTGCAGGCGGTGCCTCAAAGAACATTGGTTTACAACTTTATTCATTAAGAGATCTTGTAAAGGAATCTGGTATCCAGGTTGTGTTGGAAACCGTTTCGAAAATGGGTTATAAGAACCTTGAAACTGCCGGTTACGACAATGGTAAAGTTTACGGTCTAGCTCCTGCAGAATTCAAAAAGATGGTTACTGATCTGGGTATGAAGTGTACCAGCGCTCACCTTGGACAAGCATTTACAAAAGAAAAAGAAGCTGAAGTTATGGCTTGGTGGGATCAGGCAATTGAAGCCCACAACGAACTAGGCGTTAAATATATGGTTCAGCCGTTTATGCCTGTAAACGACCAGACTACACTGGATGACCTGAAGATGTATTGCGATTATTTCAATACAGTAGGTTACAAGACAGCTTCTGCAAGCATCGCTTTTGGTTATCATAACCACGACTTCGAATTCCGTAAGATTGAAGATCAGTTGATTTATGACTTCTTGTTGAAGACAGTAAGCAAAAATCATGTATTCTTCGAATTAGACGTTTACTGGTGTATGATGGGTGGTCAGGATCCTGCTAAGTATTTGAAAGATTACGCAGGCCAATTCAAAGCTGTTCACATCAAGGACGAAAAAGAAATTGGTGCAAGCGGCAAGATGGACTTCAAGCCTATCTTCGATCAGATGAATACCAACAACATAAAAGACTGGTATGTAGAAGTAGAACAGTATACAAACAACGATCCTGTTGCTAGTGTACAACAGAGCTTCGACTTCCTGAACAAAGCCGAATACGTAAAGTAAGCTATCTCGGAATTAAATAAATGAACGAGGGTGAATCCGATTGTGGGTTCATCCTCGTTGTATTTGAAACTATTCAGTCTTTTTCTCTTTAAGGGTAATGGTAATCTTCTTTTCGGCATGCCCTACGTACCAGTGACCGTCGCCGTCTTTCAGGTCCTCTCGTTTGATGGTAACACTTGATGTGTCCGGAGCAAAGTTTCCGCCGTTGGCAGCACCGTCTATGTCTGTCGTCATAATCTTTAATGTAAGATCGCTTGCCGGAGGGAATATCGTATTATTCAATGTGAATTCTCCCTGCGCATTGGTGGTAAGGGTGTCCGAATGGGGAACGTACTCTTCTGAAGGAACAATTACCTGTAACTGAGGAATAGCAGTTCCTTTGTCGGTAACGACTTTCCCTTTAACGGTATAGGTCGCCATTGGTGTTCCATATTCCGCCATTCCGCCTCCACCGCCATCATCGCACGAAAAACCCAACAACGAAAGTAAACCACTTAGTGCCCAGTTAGTCCCTTTTATGTATGCACGATTTAATCTTTTCATAAGTAATTAATTTAATGTCATAAAAGTTAGATGCAAAGTTAATCCATAATGCTGCAAAGAAATTATCTTTGGTGGTGTATCTTTGTATTTATTTTCATACTACAAGAACTATGCATCTATATAAATATCTTCTCCTCGCCGGTATTGCTTTGTTAAGTTGTGCGTGTTCAGGCCCACGGACAATCAATGATGTTTTAATGAAACCCGGTGTATCGCTCCAGCTTGCCGAATTACGCAAACAGGAGATTACCGGATTGAAGTATAAACTCAGCTTCCGCATACCGGAGCAAAAGAGCGAAGAAGTATCCGGAGAAGTCATTTTGGATTTCTCTTACGACCGAAACAAACTAAGGAAAACACCTGGATTTGGGGGATTACTGCTTGATTGCCGTATCACTCCCGATAAGATACGCCTGGTCCGGGCCAATGGCAAAGAGATAAAAGGGCAGGTTGTAAACGAGCATATTATTATTCCGGAATCGGCTGTAAGGAGAGGGAGCAACCAGATTGTTATTCAATTTGTTGCCGAGGATCAGTCGCTGAACCGAAACGACGAATACCTCTATACGTTGCTGGTGCCTGATCGGGCCCGTACTCTTTTCCCTTGTTTCGAACAACCCGACCTGAAAGCCGAATTTACCTTGCAATTGGAAGTCCCCGCCAGGTGGACAGCTGTTTCGAATACAGCTATCCGCGAGGAGAAGGTAACTGATAACAGGAAAACTATCTTTTTTGCACCCACCGAACCACTTAGCACTTACCTGTTTTCGTTTGTTGCCGGACGATTGAATCGGACAGAACATTCGGAAGGCGGACGAACCATAGCGGCTTATCACCGGGAAACGGATCCGAATAAGCTGGCTCAGCTGGATACGATCTTCCACCAGGTATTCGCTTCCATAAAATGGATGGAGGAATATACGGGTATACCGTACCCGTTTGCTAAATACGACCTGATTATTCTCCCCGGATTTCAGTACGGGGGTATGGAACATACAGGGGCCACCCTTTACAACGACCGCCGGATGTTTCTGGATGAGCATCCTACACCTGACGAAGAGTTGGGGCGCACGCAGCTGATTGCTCACGAGACAGCACATATGTGGTTTGGCGATCTGGTAACCATGGCTTGGTTTAATGATGTATGGACCAAAGAGGTATTTGCCAATTACTTTGCCGCAAGTATTACCGAACCACTTTTTCCGAAGGTGAATTACCGGCTGACTAACTTGCGTACGTTTAATGCTGCCTCATTGGGTGAAGATCGTACGCCGGGAACAACCGCTATTCGTCAGCCGCTGGATAATCTTGGCAACGCCGGACTTATCTACGGGCAGATTATCTATAACAAGGCTCCGATCGTAATGGAAAAGCTTGTGGAGTTAATGGGGAAGGAGGCTTACCAAAGCGGTATCCGCGCCTATTTGAAAACCTATGCCTACGGGAATGCTACCTGGGACGATCTGATTGCTATTCTGGACAGTAAAACAGATGCCGACCTGAAGTTATTCAGCGAAGTGTGGGTAAATCAGAAAGGGATGCCTGAAATTGATACGGAGCTTATTGGTAACCGCCTGTTGGTCCGTCAGAGGGATCCGCTGGGACGAGGTCTAAGTTGGCCGCAACGTTTTATGGTTACACTTTGTGGCGAAAAGGAGTCTGTTGTAGAAATAAACCTTACAGATAGCTTGCTTGAGGTGCCTCTCGATTTTTACCCCGATTATGTTTTACCAAATACCGATGGCCGTGGTTACGGTCGCTTTCTCCTTTCCGGGAAAGCAGCCAACCATACCCTGGCGAACTGGTCTGCCGAAAAGAACGAAGTAACCCGCCTTTCGTTACTTATGACGATTTACGAAAACTACCTGGCTAAGCATTTGCCGGCCAGTGTTGTGGCAGATGCCCTGATAAAAGGATTGCCTTTAGAAAAGAATCCGCTGATAGCATCGGCTGTTATTGGCTATCTAAGCAGTTGTGCCGATGAATTGAATGGAGACGCGCGTTCTTTAATCGAACAAAAGATGTACGCGCTTAGTCAGACCCACTCGCTTCCTTCATCAAGGCAGCAATTGTTTCGTGCGGTAAACAGTCTGGTTGTTTCGCCGGAGGTTATTCAATCGCTTTACGGCGTATGGGATCAAGGGAAAAGCGAGCTATTGAGTGAGCGGGATTTTATGACACTCTCATACGAGCTGGCTCTCCGGATGCCTGATAAGAGTCAGTCCATACTTGACAGACAAAGGGAACGGATTACGAACCCTGACCGTATCCGTGAGTTTGAATTTATCGCTCGCGCGCTTGATCCGGATACTGCCAAACTGGATAAACTGTTTCAATCATTACTGATACCAGCCAACAGGCGTATGGAACCCTGGACCCAATCTGTTCTTTACTATCTGAATCATCCCCTGCGTGAGGACCATTCGGTCAAGTATATTCGTCCGGCTCTGGAAGCGTTGACGGATGTGCAACGAACCGGCGATATCTTTTTCCCCAGAGGATGGGTGGGCGCATTACTTGGAGGTCACCGTAGCCCGGCTGCTTACAATGAAGTGCAGCGTTTTCTGACAGAACATCCGGACTATCAGCCTTTATTGAAAAATAAGATACTGCAAGCGGCTTATCCGCTGTTCCGACGGAACGAGAAATAAGGAGGTGTATTTACAAATACTTTTGTATCTGTAATAATAAGCCCTATCTTTGTACCTCGAAAAAAGTAATTTAATGAATCAGTTCAAAGATAATGCGGTAACCGGAACCTCTTTCGGTATATTGTTGGCCCTTAGTTTTTCTCACCTGGCAAACGACACGTTACAGTCTGTAATCTCGGCGGTTTATCCCCTGTTGAAAGAGAGTCTGGCGCTCAGCTTTGCTCAGATTGGTATAATTACGCTTGTCTACCAGATATCGGCTTCGGTATTTCAGCCTGTTGTTGGTTATTACCTGGATAAAAAACCGAATCCGTGGTTTCTTCCCGTGGGTATGACTTTTACGATGACAGGTTTAACTACGCTTGCTTTTGCCCATACGATACTTCTCACGATAGTGGCCGTGTTTTTGGTTGGTATTGGCTCATCAATCCTTCATCCCGAGGCTTCCCGGCTAACTTCCATTGCATCGGGGGGAAAGAGGGGAATGGCACAGTCGCTTTTCCAGGTTGGGGGTAATCTGGGTGGTTCTTTCGGACCATTATTGGTGGCTCTTATTATTGCACCATACGGACAAAAACATATCGCGCTGTTTTCCATATTGTCGGTTGTTTGTATCCTTGTTATGATTCCCGTTTGCAAGTGGTATAAAAAGAAACTGAAAGAAATGAAGGCGGGCAGAGGTCCCATACAACCCATTAAGCATTTGGCCATATCCCGACCTAAACTGATCCTTTCGTTGGTTGTTTTGCTTATCTTGATTTTCTCGAAGTATGTGTATATGGCGAGTCTTACTAATTATTATACGTTCTACCTGATCGAAAAGTTTGGCGTATCGGTTCAGCATTCGCAGTTCTACCTGTTCGGATTCCTTTTCGCAATTGCACTTGGAACACTGGCTGGCGGTCCGATTGGCGACAGGGTAGGGCGTAAGTATGTGATTTGGGTATCCATTCTTGGCGCGGCCCCTTTCAGTTTAATGATGCCCTATGCCGATTTGCAGTGGACCTGCATACTGAGTCTGATTATCGGGTTGATACTTTCGTCTGCTTTCTCGGCAATTCTGGTATATGCACAGGAATTGTTGCCTATGAAGCTGGGTTTGATCTCCGGCATGTTCTTTGGTCTTGCTTTTGGAATTGCCGGTATATCTGCCGCAATCATGGGAAACGTAGCCGATGAGAAGGGTATCGAATATATCTATCACATCGTTTCATTCATGCCTTTACTCGGAATTGTAACCTATTTCCTCCCCAATATCAAGAGAAAAGTGTAATTAAATAGTTACCAGATATTTTTTGTTTTCTATAGGGGAATGATTTCTGTTTGTCACCGCTCATTATGAGTATCTTACGACGATATTCTTAAAAAAACAGCCTTCAAAGATAGTAATCTTCGAGCCCGCGTTTGTCACCTTTTGTCACGGTAAATGTTAAAATTCAAGGCGTATTTGCTACTTCTCAGAGACTCTATTCAATATATGTTGAATATAAGGAATTACATCGTTCTGAACATTTTCGGTAGTCAGCCGGTGTTCCCCATCAAACCAGCGGATAAACCGATAGTTTTGCATGAACTCATCGGAACAATTTACCAGCGTGTCATTCTTTCCGAATAGTCCAAAAGTGTTATTCTTTTCAAAATCATCCAGATTTATGAACTGAGCACTTTCCAGTTGCTCATAACAGGCACAAAGCTTTTCCGTAATTTCAAACTGTGTAGCTCCATCTTTGCGAGGATTAAGAAAAGGAAGTATACCAATATTCTTTTTCATAAATTCAGAAACATGAAATGCCGGATTTATTAGCAGCTTAGTATAGCCCCGAAGCTTTTGTGCAAACATTCCACCCATTGAAGTCCCAACAATAATATCAGGTTGCTCCTTTTTGCATAGTTTGGTCAGTAATGCCATTGCCTCCTCTGGATCGAATGGCAGGTCTGGAGCAATCACTGTATCCTCTGCCGTTAGTAATCTTTTCAGACTACTAACTGTAGAAGATGCTCCTGATGAAGATAGTCCGTGAACGTACAAAATTTTCATATGTTAGATTCGTTTTCTAATTTGTTAATTGTATTATTGTAAATAGATATAAGAACATCTTATCTCTTCATTCAATAACTAAAATGGTTACTTATCCAAATGTACGACTATTAAATTATAAGAATGATTATGATTGAATAAATATATAAATCTAATTATACCACACGCTTGAGTTCATTATTTCATATTTAAGAAACTTTTATATAATTATCTTGCCTCGCAAAGGGGTATAAATTTTTGATTTATTTGAGATTAAGGAGAATTACAGCTGTAATTTTTGATGTTCTTAATTAAATTTAGACCCAAATTATTTTAAACTATTGATCTTTTGCAATTGTTTTTTTTCTACATTAGTGGTCGGGTTTCAATGTCGCTAATTATAATATGGTATTTTTTGAATGAAAAATTTAGGTATGAAAAAGATTGTATCTTACCCTTTATCGATAATTTATTACGCGCTATTTTATTCTTTGCTGCTAGTATTTCATCCCATACAGTGGATATGTTTCAATTTATTTGGCTACGAAGCGCACAAAAAGAGCGTAGACCTGTTGAACTTCTTCATGGTTGCTTATACTTATGTATTGGGAACAACTTACAAATTTGAAAATCTTGATTTAGTGCCACAAGGAGTGCCGCTTATCATTGCTGCCAATCATCAAAGTATGTACGATATAGCCCCGATTAGTTGGTTTATGCGCCGCGTGCATCCCAAGTTTATAAGCAAGATCGAATTAGCCAAAGGTATTCCAAGCATCTCCTATAACCTGAATCACGGAGGTTCGGTAGTGATTGATCGTAATAATCCCAGACAGAGTCTGCCTGCCATCAAGCAGATTGCCGAATACATTGAATTGAATAAGCGGTCGGTTGTTATATTTCCCGAAGGAACAAGAAGTAAAACAGGTATTCCGAAGCCCTTTGCCGAAAACGGATTGAAGATATTATGCAAATATGCACCCTCTGCCTACATTGTTCCGTTAACTATAAATAATTCATGGAAAATGACCCGATGGGGATCTTTTCCCTTGGGAGTGGGAAACAAGCTTACTTTTACGGTTCATCCTCCCATGGCAATTGCAAATATGTCTTTCACGGAGATTTTTGAAAAAACAGAAAAAGCGGTAACAGGAGCAATACGCAACTAAGAGTAAACAATTCGTTTCTTTAGGTTGTTGGTAAGTAGTATGCCATCTATGCAATTTCATCTATAGATGGTTTTTCTCTATTTATTACTTACTTTAAAATTATTCCTGATGGCAATAAAAAATATCCGTTTAGAAGTGATGCACTTCCTGGAAAAGAATGTGGATGAGTTTATTAATCAATATTTAATCCCCGTTGAAAAGATATGGCAGCCAACCGACTTCTTACCTAATTCCGAAAATGATACCTTTTTTGAGGAAGTGAGAGAATTACGGGAGTTGGCAAAAGAGCTGCCCTACGATTTCTGGGTAGTATTGGTAGGAGATACCATCACCGAAGAAGCCCTTCCAACCTACGAATCCTGGTTGTTGGAAGTAGAAGGAATAGAAAACGGCGGTGTTGAAACCCGCAACGGCTGGTCAAAGTGGATCAGGAATTGGACCGGCGAAGAAAATCGTCACGGGGATTTACTTAACAAGTATTTATACCTTTCGGGGAGAGTGAATATGAAGGAAATTGAACGAACAACCCAATACCTCATAAATGATGGCTTCGATATTGGTACCGGGCGCGATCCGTATAAAAATTTCGTTTATACCAGCTTTCAGGAACTGGCTACATTTATATCCCACAACGGTATAGCCGATTTGGCAAAGAAAGCAGGCAACGATAAGCTGTCGCGCATGTGTAAACGCATTGCAGGCGACGAAATAAGACATCATCTGGCATATAGCGAGTTTGTGAGTCGTATCTTCGAAATAGATCCAAGCGAAATGATGCTGGCTTTCAGCTATATGATGAAGCAAAAAATCGTTATGCCTGCTCACTTTCTGCGAGAATCCGGACAGAAAATAGGTACAGCTTTCGAGGAGTTTTCGAACTCCGCACAGCGCATTGGCGTATATACGACCAACGACTATGTGGATATTATGCAGAAATTGATTGTAAAATGGAAAATCGACCAAATAACAAATCTGACCGATGATGCCGAACGTGCCAGGGATTACCTGATGAAGCTTCCTGCCCGCATGGCAAAGATATCGGAAAGGTTGGTTATACCTACCGATCCGCATATCTTTAAATGGGTTACCCCTGCGGTGAAATAAAGAGTTCCTTCCTATAGTTACTCTCTGCAGGCTTTCATGATATCATCCCACGCGGCAGCCAGATCGTTCATGCTGGGGAAAAGGATATTGGCCCCTGCTTCCAGCAAAACGCTGTCGGGTAGGGGGCCGGTGTTTACGGCAATAGTAAAGATTCCTGCGGCAACAGCGGCCTCGACTCCCATTGGAGCATTTTCCACTACAAATGCTTCACTGGGTAGTACGCCTGCTTTATTTAATCCCATCAGATAAGGCTCGGGATGAGGCTTGCCAAATTGAACGTCGTAGGCGGTAACCATCCTTTCGGGGTCGAAAGATCCGGGAAAAGATAAATCCAGCTTGGATATGAGTGAATGTTGTCCCGATCCGGTAACAACAAGCGACTGCAATTTATATTTTTTTACTGCCTGCAACACTTCGGAAGCTCCTTCCATGGTGGAACCATCGTTGTATAGATTAAATAAATCAGACTTTTGCTTGTACATCTCCTGCTTTTCATCTTCAGTTGCGTCGCGGCCAAAGGTGCGCTGAAAAAGGAGGTTGATCGTACTCTCTCCCGTTCTTCCTTCAAACATATAAAAGTCCTGAGGCGTAGAGGTAAGATGATGCAGATTGGCCGTTTCGGTCCACGCACGTGCATGAAAGCGCATGGAGTCGTATAACACACCGTCCATATCGAATAAAACGGCTTTGGGGATAAGTGCTGTAAGTGAATTTCTATGTAGATAGCTTTGAATAGCTGTTTTTATCATTTTATAAGGTCTTTTGATGTATGCTACAAATTTAAGCTAATTAGCCGGACAAATCAAGAAAGATTCACTATGTTTGTTCTTCAAAGTAGTAATCTTTGTATAAAAGCATGTACATGTAAATCAAAAAGGATGTACATCCTTTTCAATTTACATGTACATGCTTTTGTAAATTGCTTACTATCATTGTCAAAATTGTTGCCTTATTCAGATAAAAAAAGAGTAAGGAATTTAGGAATAATCACTTCCCGTTTGTCTTATTAATGGAGTACGCATGTACTTCGTGTACCTTAATTCTAAATTTAAAGCTTTACATATGAAAAAAATTCTCTTTGTTTCCCTTCTTTTGCTGGTATTTTGTCAGGTAAAAGCCGGTCACTGGATTCGCGTGAATCAGTTGGGGTATCTGCCCGACGCACGCAAAGTGGCTGTTTTTATGAGTGAGGAGCCGGTGTCGGTAGACCGGTTCGAATTGAAGGATGCCTTTACCCATGCTACTGTTTTAACGTTCAACTCTGTTAAATCTGTCGGAAAGTATGGTAAAATGTCGTCAACCTACCGCCTAAATTTTACTGCTTTCGAGGGAGTTGGTGCTTTCTACCTGGCGGCCGGAAAGGCCACTTCGCCGGTGTTCAGAATCAATGCGCATGTGTACGACGGCACTGCCGATTTTCTGCTTACTTATATGCGTCAGCAGCGCTGCGGATACAATCCCTGGCTCAAGGATAGCTGTCACCTTCACGATGGATACATTGTGTATCATCCCACCCGTTCGGGAGAACATGTGGATGTAACTGGTGGCTGGCACGATGCAACGGATTATTTGCAATATACTGCTACTTCCTCCAATGCGATTTACCAGATGATGCTTGCCTATCAGCAAAATCCGCAGTCGTTCGGCGATGCTTTTAAAGCGAACGGAATGCCGGGAGCCAATGGTATTCCGGATATTGTAGACGAAATTAAGTGGGGGCTGGACTGGCTTAACCGGATGAATCCGGAAAAGGGAATGATGTTTAACCAGATAGCCGACGACCGCGATCATGCCGGCTTCCGTCTGCCTACCCGCGACTCGGTGGATTATGGATGGGGAAAAGGAACCGGGCGTCCGGTATATTTCTGTACCGGCGAGCAGCAAGGATTGCTACGCCATAAAAACCGGGCAACCGGAATTGCCTCTACTGCCGGAAAGTTTGCCTCTTGTTTTGCGCTTGGTTCAAAAGTATTGGCGGATTTCTATCCTGACTTTGCCCGTCAGATTGGTGAAAAGGCTTCCGATGCCTTCGAACATGGTGTGCAACATCCCGGTGCTTGCCAGACTGCTCCGGGTACTGCGCCCTATTTTTATGAAGAAGACAACTGGACCGACGATATGCAGTTGGCTGCTGCCGAATTGTATCGCAAGACCGGCGACGAAAAGTATATGAAGCAAGCGGTGAATTACGGTAGGATGGACCCGGTTACTCCCTGGATGGGAGCGGATAGTGCACGTCATTACCAATGGTATCCGTTTATTAATGTGGGTCATTATCTGCTGAGTAATTCTCCTGATAAACGGGTGGGCGAAGAGTTTAAACGTAACCTGCGTACAGGTATAGAGCGGGTGTTCGAAAAGGCGCAGACTAACCCTTTCCTTAATGGGATACCTTATATATGGTGCTCAAACAATTTGGTTTCGGCCTTGGTTACTCAGTGTCGCTTGTACCGTGAGTCTACGGATGATGTTCGTTACGAAGAGATGGAAGCAGCCTTGCGCGACTGGCTTTTTGGATGTAATCCGTGGGGAACAAGCATGATTGTGGGTCTGCCTTCGTGGGGCGATTATCCCGAATATCCTCATTCGTCTTACGTGACTGCCGGTATTGGAAATACTCCCGGAGGATTGGTTGATGGTCCGGTTTACGGTGCTATCTTTAATGGATTGCTTGGCGTAAAAATTACGGAACCCGATGTATATGCTCCCTTTCAATCGGATCTGGTGGTTTATCACGACGATGTATCCGACTATTCGACTAACGAACCAACGATGGACGGAACAGCCAGTCTTACTTACTATCTTTCGGCCATGCAGAAAGACGGCATGAAGCAGCTGGGAAAACATTCCTCCGGTAATGTGGAAGATGCAGGAGGAATAATCCGCACCGATCCATCCAAAAAGCAACTAACTCTGGTATTTACAGCTGCCGATAAAGCCGATGGAGCCGATGTAATCCGCCAAACATTAAAGCGACAGCAGATACAGGGCGCATTCTTTTTTACCGGCGGATTCTATAAAGAGTTTCCGGAAGTGGTAAAAGCACTGAAACAAGACGGTCATTACCTGGGAGCACATTCCAATGATCACCTGCTGTATTGTGCGTGGGAGAAACGAGACTCCACACTGGTAACCCGCGAAGTGTTCACAAAAGACATGACGGAGAATTACCGCCTGATGGCTGAAGCCGGCATTCGTGCCACAGAAGCGCCGCTCTTTATTCCTCCCTACGAATGGTACAACGAAGAGGTTGCCGGCTGGGCACAGGGAATGGGTTTGAAAATAGTCAACTTTACCCCCGGAACAGGGTCCAATGCCGACTATACCACACCCGACATGAAGAATTACAAGAGTAGCAAAGATATCTATAACAGAATAATGAAGGTTGAGGCTTCCGAAGGGCTGAACGGACATCTGTTGCTTGTCCATTTCGGTACTCACCCCGACCGTACCGATAAGTTTTACAATCAACTCGAAAAGCTTATCAAAGCTTTAAAGAAAAAAGGATACACCTTTGTGCCAATAAGAGAAGCAACAGGGTATTGAAAAAGAAAGAGGGTGTAACACAACTTGGAATACTTTTTTTGATGTAACTTGATTGAAAAGTAATTAATTACAATAACTCTGATAATTATCTACCTTTGTAGTATAAAAAGTTAAATGATGATAGATTCTCAAATAAGACATCTTGCACTTGTCTCCATTCTTGTCGACGATTACGATCGTGCGATTGATTATTATACCAACACATTGGGGTTTCAGTTGTTGGAAGATACGCAACTAAACGAAACGAAACGTTGGGTGGTTGTTTCTCCATCAGGCGGGGAGGGCTGCTCGTTGCTGTTAGCCAAAGCTTCCACGGAACAACAAAAGGCCTCGATAGGCGATCAGTGCGGCGGACGAGTATTCTTGTTTTTATATACTAACGATTTTAATCGTGATTATTCGCTGTACCTCTTGCGAGGAGTAGAGTTTGTTCGTTCTCCTCGAGTAGAATCGTATGGAACAGTCGCTGTATTCAGGGATTGTTTCGGTAACCTTTGGGATTTACTCGAACCAACAAAGATGAATAAATAGGAAGTACAGTTTTTACGGCGAAACTCAGGTTCGAAATTGGACTACATGAATTCCTATATTAGAATAGGGGTTTTCGCCAAAAAGGGTTATTCATGCCGTTAGAATATTCTTTTAGGCACTATCCCTGTATTGTGCAATTTAGCTAATGCGCTACTTTGTTGTAATTTACAAACTTCAAAGTCTGTCGATTTTAAGAAAGAGGGTGTAACACATTGTGATACACCCTCTTTTTATCAGATAAAAATATCTTTTTATAGTTTAGCCTTGATGGCTTCGCTCTCTTTTTCGTATCCAGGTTTGTTCAACAGAGCAAACATGTTCTTTTTGTAAGCTTCAACACCCGGTTGGTCGAAAGGATTTACGCCCAACATGTAGCCGCTGATACCGCAAGCCTTTTCAAAGAAATAGAAAAGCTGACCGATATAATACGCATTTACAGCCGGAAGAGTGATCTTTATATTTGGAACACCACCGTCAACGTGAGCCAGCTGGGTACCCAGTTCGGCCATCTTGTTCACTTCGTCAACACGCTTGCCTGCAAGGAAATTTAATCCGTCAAGATCGGCTTCGTCTGTAGGAACTTCTACCTTATGATCTGGAGATTCGACCGAGATAACAGTTTCGAAGATGGTACGTTCGCCTTCCTGTATCCACTGACCCATAGAGTGAAGGTCGGTCGTAAGATCCACTGCAGCAGGGAAGATACCCTTGTTTTCCTTACCTTCGCTTTCGCCGTAAAGCTGCTTCCACCATTCGCCGATGTAGTGAAGTTTCGGGTGGAAGTTAGCCAGAATCTCGATAGACTTGCCACTCTTGTATAGTTCATTGCGAACAGAAGCGTAGATAGCCGAAAGATTTTCGTCGAAAGGAATTTCAATGCCAGTTTTCTTTTCCATAGAAACAGCACCTGCAACTAATTCGCGAATGCTGATTCCGGCTACTGCAATAGGAAGTAAACCTACCGGAGTAAGTACAGAGAAACGTCCGCCTACATTATCCGGAATAATAAATGTTTTGTATCCTTCTTTGGTAGCAAGGGTGCGAAGCGCGCCTTTAGCCTTGTCTGTAATAGCCACAATACGGGTTTTGGCTTCTTCTTTACCAACAGCATCTTCAAGTTGCTTTTTCAAGATACGGAATGCAAGAGCTGGTTCTGTAGTAGTTCCCGATTTGGATATATTGATGATACCGAATTGTCTTCCTTTTAGTACTTCGCAAAGTTCGTAAAGATAATCTTCGCCAATATTATGACCAGCATAAAGCATGATCGGATCTTTACGGTCTTTCAAAAGAAAATCGAAGCTATTGTTAAGCGCGTCGATAACAGCTTTGGTTCCAAGGTAGCTACCGCCAATACCTACAGCAACAACCACTTCACACTTTTCGCGAAGTACGTTGGCCGTGTTCTCAATATCGGCAAGTTCTTCTTCAGTAATAGAAGTGGGAAGGTGTAACCAACCAAGGAAATCGCTTCCTTTACCGTTGCCGTTATGCAATGTTGCAATACACTCGTTTGCTTTTGTTTCTTGTGCCAGGATTTGTTGTTTTGAAACAGTACCCAGTACTTTGTCGATGTTTAAACTGATGTTCTTCATATATCAATTTGGAATTATTTAAACGTTTCAGTCAACTGCCGGATAATGGTAGTCGGAGATTTCTTCTCATATAATATATCATACAGGGCATCCAGGATAGGCATCTTCACCTTGTATTTTTTATTAATTTCATAAATACACTTGGTTCCGTAATATCCTTCGGCAATCATCTCCATTTCAAGTTGAGCTGTTTTTACCGAATAACCCTTTCCGATCATTGTTCCGAAAGTGCGGTTACGGCTAAAACGTGAATAAGCGGTAACCAGCAAATCTCCCAGGTAAACGGAATCGGTAATGTCTCTTTCGATTCCATAGATGGCATCCACGAAGTTTCGCATCTCCTCGATGGCATTGGAAATAAATACCGCCTGAAAGTTATCCCCGTATTTCATACCGTGGCAAACGCCTGCTACTATGGCATACACATTCTTCAACACAGAAGCATATTCGATTCCTATTACATCCTTGGATACCGAATTCATAAGGTATTGATTCTTGAAAACCGGTGAAATGGCTTTTACCTTTTCTATATCCGGACAAGCCAGCGTAATGTAAGAAAGTCTTTCGAGAGCAATTTCTTCGGCATGACAAGGTCCGCCTATTACAGCGATATTTTCGATGGGAACTTTATAGTATTCTGCAAAGTAATCGGTGATCAGCATGTTTTCGTCGGGAACCAATCCTTTGATAGCTGAAATGATAAACTTGTCAGCAAGCGATGTTTTTACTTTCTTGAGATGTTGTTTCAGGAAAGGAGACGGAGTGGCAAATATCAGCGTGTCAGAGTCCTTGATTACCTGATTTATATTGGTATAAAACGTAATACGGCTTATGTCAAACTTGACAGAAGTAAGGTAACGCGGATTATGTTCCAGTTGCTTAAATTCTTCAACACTTTCCGGGCGTCGCATATACCAGTTAATACTGCCTTGTGTAGACAATACAATCTTGGCTAGCGCGGTAGCCCAGCTACCTCCACCCATAATAGCAATTTTTCCGGGCAAATTCATATTCAACTATTTATTTGTCGGCATTTGCAATCCATGCTTCCACTTCTTCGGCAGTTGGATTCGATAACTCCAGTTTATATTTTTTATTCATCTCACAAAGTTCCTGTCTCAGCTTGTTCGGATTTAAACCCTTCAAGGTGTCGATAGTAAGATATCCCCCTTTTTGCATAGCAGGTACCCAGGCTTCGTCAATTCCAAGTGCGGCGTATTTGTCGGCACTATCTTTTCTAACAGTTTTTTCAGGGCGCATTTGCGGGAAGAATAAAACTTCCTGAATACTTTCCTGACCAGTCATATACATAACAAGGCGGTCCATTCCAATACCCATACCACTTGTAGGAGGCATACCGTATTCCAATGCGCGCAGGAAGTCGTTATCAATAAACATCGCTTCATCGTCTCCTTTTTCAGACAGCTTAAGCTGTTCTTCAAAACGGGCACGTTGATCGATGGGGTCATTTAGTTCTGAATAGGCGTTGGCAAGTTCTTTACCATTCACCATCAGCTCGAAACGTTCTGTAAGTTCCGGATTTGTACGGTGCTTCTTTGTAAGAGGCGACATTTCGATTGGGTAATCTGTAACAAAGGTAGGCTGAATATACAGACCTTCGCATTTGGCGCCGAATATCTCGTCGATCAGTTTTCCCTTACCCATTGTTTCATTTTGTTCTACGCCCAGTTGTATACATACTTCGCGCAGCTGGTCTTCGTTCATTCCATTAATATCGATACCCGTATTTTCCTTGATGGAATCGATCATGGTGATACGTTTGTAAGGAGCCTTGAAATCAATTTCCCTCTCACCGATCTTTACTTTAGTTGTGCCATGCACATCCAAACAAATCTTTTCGAGCATCTGTTCCGTAAACTCCATCATCCAGTTGTAATCTTTGTAAGAAACATAGATTTCCATAGCTGTGAATTCAGGATTGTGCGTACGGTCCATTCCTTCGTTACGGAAGTTACGGCTAAACTCGTAAACACCCTCGAATCCGCCTACGATAAGACGTTTCAGATACAATTCGTTGGCAATACGAAGATATAATGGGATATCCAGTGCATTGTGGTGCGTAATAAACGGACGCGCACTGGCTCCACCGGGAATACTCTGAAGAACAGGGGTGTCAACTTCCAAGTAACCGCGTTCGTTGAAGAACTGGCGCATGGAGTTGAATATCTTTGTGCGTTTGATAAAGATATCTTTAACGCCTTCGTTTACAATTAAATCAACATAGCGTTGGCGGTAACGCATTTCGGGATCAGTAAATCCGTCGTATACAACACCGTCTTTAACCTTTACCACGGGAAGTGGTTTAAGCGATTTTGAAAGAACAGTCAGTTCTTCAGCATGAATGGAAATCTCGCCCATCTGCGTACGGAACACATAGCCTTTAACGCCAACGAAGTCACCAATGTCTAGCAACTTCTTAAATACTGTATTATATAACTCTTTATCTTCTCCCGGACAGATGTCATCACGGGTGATATATACTTGAATGCGACCTTCAGAATCTTGCAATTCCATAAAAGAAGCCTTGCCCATGATACGACGACTCATTATTCTGCCGGCTAAAGTAACCGGTCTGCGTTCTGCGTCGTCTTTAAACGATGCTTTTATTTCGTTTGAATAAGCATTCGTTATATACTCTGCGGCAGGGTACGGTTCTACCCCAAGATTCCGCAATTGCTCCATGCTATTGCGTCTTATGACTTCCTGTTCACTCAGATCAATTAGATTCATTATGCTATTTTTTTGTAAAATACGGGACAAAAGTACAAAACTTTATGTTGAAAGTAGCTATAGCCAATACTAAATTTACTTATAGGGGATAAATTCGCATTGATTTCCTACAGTTTCAAAGCATATTTCGTATCCCTTCAGGTAGAAAAAAGCGGATGTCTTTTCCTTCACGCAGGGCTTCGCGAATGAAAGTAGAGGAGATTTCAAGCATAGGTGCCTGAACCAGACGAACGTTGGGACAGGTTGCAGGAATAACTGCATCGAATCCTTTACGTGGATATATAAGTATACTGTAATTTGTAAGAAGTTCTTTGTAATTTTTCCACTGCTCAATTACTTGCCAGTTGTCGGCCCCAATGATAAGTTGAAAGTTATTATCAGGAAATGCTTCGCGAAGAGCATTCAATGTCTGAATCGTGTAGGAGGGTTGAGGCAGCGAAAATTCAAAATCGCTCGCCTTGAACTTCGGATATCCGTTGATGGCTTTACAGGTAAGCTCGTAACGGAACTGGTCGTCCATTAGTTCTTCCTTTTCTTTTAAAGGATTATGGGGGGAGACAAGAAACCAGACTTCGTCCAGCCCTTCAAATTCACACAGGTAATTGGCCAAAGCCAAGTGCCCGATGTGGATGGGATTAAAGGAACCGGAGAAGATGCCTGTTTGTTTCATTGTGCCTGATTGATATTGTAAATAACCAAATGGCATTTGCCATCCGGTTATTCATTTATTTCTCCAGAAAAGCGCGGATAACCTGAAGCGTCTCCGCCTTAGCTGTTTCTATCTCGTCGTTCACGATCACTTTGTCGAACTTCGGCGCAAATGTCATCTCGTAGGTAGCCTTGGCTAGTCGGCTTTCAATAACTTCCGGACTGTCTGTGCCGCGTCCTTCCAGACGACTGCGAAGAACCTCAATCCCCGGAGGTTGTATAAACAGAGAAAGCGCTCTGTCTCCGTAGTATTGTTTTATATTACAACCGCCAACCACGTCTACATCAAATACCACATTGTTACCGTTCGTGAGCAGACGTTCCACTTCACTTTTTAATGTGCCGTAATATTTGTCGGTATACACTTCTTCGTATTCAAGGAATTCGTTGGCGGCAATCTTTGACTTGAATTCTTCGGGCGACAGAAAGTAATATTCCACGCCATGTTTTTCGTTTCCTCTGGGCTCACGACTAGTTGCCGAGATTGAGAAATGAAGGTCCAACCCCTGCTTTAAAAGGAAATTGATTATGGTTGATTTGCCGGATCCCGAGGGGGCCGAGAAAATCACAAGTTTACCAGCCATAGATTTATAATACGTTTAATACCTGTTCCTTGATTTGTTCCAGTTCGTCTTTCATCTGAACAACGATCTGCTGCATTTCGGCATGGTTGCTTTTTGATCCCAGCGTATTGATTTCGCGTCCAATCTCCTGAGCAATGAAGCCAAGCTTTTTACCTTGTCCGTGTCCATTTTTCATGGTGCTTACAAAGTATTTCAGGTGGTTGTCCAACCGATTTTTTTCTTCGTTTACATCAAGCTTTTCAATGTAATAAATCATTTCCTGTTCGAAACGGTTATTATCAATTTCGACTCCATTAAGCTTGGCTATACTTTCGCTGATGCGCGCTTTAATCTTTTCGATCCGTTCGCTGTCGAATTCGCCTATTCTTTCAAGAAGTGAAGCTATGTTGGCTATTTTTTGTTCGAAAAGCTTCTGCAGCATGGCACCTTCCTGGATACGGAAATCTTTCAAATGAGAGATGGCATCCTTGATGGTATTCATTACCACTTCCCACTCGCTTTCGTCAACATCGGATATCTCAGATTTGATAGCTTCCGGTAAACGCAATAACGTAGTAAACCAGTCGGCCGGAACCGGAATATTCAATTTGTCGGCTACAACCTTTATCTGATTGTAGTAACCTTCTATGGCAGCCAGATTAATCTGTGTGGGAGTATCTTTTCCTATATACTCAATGAAGATTGAAAAATCAACTTTTCCGCGCTCAACCTCCTGCAAAAGCAGGCTGCGAACCATCATTTCCTTATCTTTGTATATTCCTGGAATTCGAGTAGAAAGATCGAGTTGTTTGCTGTTAAGCGCTTTAACTTCTACTGTTACTTTTTTAGATGGTAGTTCGGCTGTAACTTTGCCAAACCCGGTCATAGATTGTATCATGTTCTTAAACTTTGTGCAAAGTTACTTTTTATTTCCAACATTGTTTGTTATGCTGTATAAAAATGTAATTTTGTACTCTAAAACTAGTAATTATGTCGTGTATATTAAATATTGAGACATCCACTCCAGTCTGTTCTGTTGCTTTGTCTCTTGATGGAAAAGTCGTTTTCAGCAAAATGTCTATGGAGGGACCATCTCATGCGGTTTTGCTTGGAACCTTTGTCGCCGATGCCCTTGCCTATATTAAAAGCAATTCGCTGAAAATGGATGCGGTTGCCGTAAGTAGCGGACCAGGTTCGTATACCGGATTGCGTATAGGTGTATCCATGGCTAAGGGGTTGTGTTTTGGTTATGACATTCCTCTTCTTGCCATTCCAACCCTGAAAATAATGGCAGCAAAAGCAGTTTCATTAAATAGGGGGGTAGCCGGGCAATTATATTGTTCGATGCTGGATGCCCGCAGAATGGAGGTTTATGCGTCCGTTTACGATGCAGAACTAAATGAGTGCCGTAAAACAACTGCCGATATTGTAACCGCCGAAACCTATGAGTCATTTCTGAATAAAGGTCCGGTTTGTTTCTTTGGTAACGGAGCTGATAAATGTAAAGAGGTAATTGTACATGCCAATGCCACTTTTTTGGAAGCGATTTATCCGCTTGCCGAAGATATGTGCCCGTTAGCTGAAGCCTCCTTTGCTGCCGGCGAATTTAAAGATGTTGCTTACTTTGAACCGTTTTACCTGAAAGACTTTGTAGCTACTGTGGCTAAAAATAAAGTATTCTGATTGTAAACGGAATCAGCTATAAATAAAAAGAGGCTGTCTCATTACGAGGCAGCCTCTTTTTATATTTATGCGGAAAAATAATTATCCAAGGAATCCTAAAAGGATACCGGCAGCAACAGCCGAACCGATTACACCGGCAACGTTCGGACCCATAGCGTGCATCAACAAGTAGTTGGTTGGATCGTATTCCTGACCAACAATGTGTGAAATACGGGCAGAGTCGGGAACGGCCGAAACTCCTGCATTACCGATAAGTGGGTTAATCTTATTACCTTCTTTAAGGAAAAGATTAAAGAACTTAACAAATAATACACCAGCACAAGTTGCAATTACAAATGATAAAGCTCCCAATCCGAAGATTTTTACAGAGTTTACAGTAAGGAATTGAGTGGCTTGTGTGGATGCTCCAACAGTAAGACCAAGTAAGATTGTGATTGTATCAATCAGCGGACCACGGGCTGTTTCAGCCAAACGACGGGTTACACCACTTTCTTTCAACAAGTTTCCGAAGAATAACATACCTAACAAGGGCAAACCTGATGGAACAAGGAAGCAGGTTAATAACAAACCGATAATAGGGAAAACAATCTTTTCAGTAGAAGAAACTGCTCTGGGAGGTTTCATTCTGATCAATTTTTCCTTCTTCGTTGTAAGAAGTCTCATAAACGGTGGTTGGATAACAGGAACTAATGCCATATAAGAATAGGCAGAGACTGCGATCGCACCCATCAACTGAGGAGCTAGTTTGGAAGACAAGAAAATTGCAGTAGGACCATCTGCACCACCGATGATACCGATAGCTCCAGCCTGACTTGGGTCGAAACCCATCTGCAAAGCAATAACATATGCGCCGAAGATACCAAACTGAGCAGCAGCACCGATCAACATTAACTTGGGATTTGAAATCAATGCGGAGAAGTCCGTCATAGCTCCAATGCCCAAGAATATTAACGGAGGATACCAACCTGATGTTACTCCTTGATAGAGTGTGTTTAACACAGAACCTTCTTCATAAACGCCAATCTGCAGACCTGCATCCAGAAAAGGAATGTTACCAACAAGGATACCAAATCCAATAGGGATAAGGAGCATAGGTTCGAATTCATACTTAATGGCCATAAAAATGAACATCAGACCCACTAGTATCATAACTATGTGTCCTGGTGTCGCATTATATACGCCCGTGTAGGTGAGGAACGTTATAAGGTTATCACCTAAAAAACTAAAAAAACTCTCTTGCATAACCTTATCCGATTATTACGATATCAGCTCCTTCCAAAACGGAGTCGCCTTTACTTACTTTTATCTCAATGATCTTACCTTCTCTGTCGGCATTGATGTTGTTTTCCATCTTCATAGCTTCAAGAACCGCGATTTTCTGACCACGTTTTACCACGTCACCAACTTTACAGTCGATGCTCAAAATAACACCGGGAAGCGGAGTTTTAACGGCTCCGGCCGAACTTGGAACTGTAGGACGTGCAACTACAGGAGCTCCACTTGAAGTCGTAGGTGCCTGGACCGGTCTTTTAAGCGTTACCATTTGCTTTTTAGCCGGTTTGTCCATTTGTACCTTGTATGGAGTTCCGTTTACTTCTACTTCGGCAAAAGTGTCTTCCACGTTATTTACGGTTACATTATATATGTTTCCGTTAATAGTATATTTGAATTGTTTCATTTTTATTAGAATAATACTTTGATAATTACTTTTTTGGAACTTCACGTAAACCATAAAGTTTGGAACTCCATGGAGAATAGTTGCGTGTTACCTTATTGATGGTTAATACAGTGTTTTCTACGTCGTGCACATCTTCTGTAACCTCATAAAGCGCAGTTGCAATCGCCGCAAAAATTTCACCGGCCTCTTCGCCACTTTCTGTATAAACTTCGCTTCCGGCAATACCTTCTTTTGCTTTTGCTTTCATCGCATTGCGTTTAGAAGCAGCAATAGAAATCTTTCCAACTTGTTTAAATATCATGTACAAGAAGAAGAGTCCAAGGAATGTAACAGCCATAGCTGTAATCGTCATGGCAATTCCAGTAGAGTCATTTTTCTGGAAGTTATCAACCTTAACGTTCGACTCAACCAATTGGTTTCTCGCAGATGGACTAACTCTGGTAAGTTGCGTCCATTGGTCACTACCATCCGATACACGTCCGTAGCTTAAGTCTGCTATTTGTCCGGCAGGAATTGTGATTTCATCTATCAAAGTTGTTCCACTATTGTCATACAAAGCAACATAATTTTCCTTAGTTGGATCAAACGAAAAATTGAGGTGGAAGGTTCCACGATCAGTTTTATCGTCAGCTAAGAACAAGGCGTGTTGTCCTGGTTTGATTTTAGTGAGTATATCTCCTTTGGAAATTCTGTATTTTTTAGGATTATTCTTATCGTTGGTTAGATAACATCCTCCAATATTAACAGTTCCAGCAGAACTATTATATAATTCAATCCATCCGTTACGAAGTCCATAATTGTCAACATAGTTTGTTTCATTAACAACCAATACTTCGTTAATTCTCATGGACGTGATCAACTGAGCATTTGCCCCAAACGAGAGAAGCAATGCGAACAGCGCCAGTAACCCTATTTTCTTTTTTATCATATTCATCTCCTTTTTATAATTATAAAGGTAGATTATCATGTTTCTTTGCAGGATTTGTCAGCTTCTTTGTTTGTAGCTGTTGCAAAGCGCGGATAATCCGGAAACGGGTGTTACGTGGTTCAATAATGTCATCAATATAACCGTATTGAGCAGCGTTGTAAGGATTAGCAAAAGCTTTTTTGTATTCTTCTTCTTTGTCGAATTGTGCTTTAGCTGGATCTTCAGCAGCTGCAACTTCTTTGGCAAAAATAACTTCTACAGCTCCACTTGGTCCCATAACAGCAATTTCGGCTGTTGGCCATGCATAGTTCATATCACCGCGTAAGTGTTTTGAACTCATAACACAGTATGCGCCACCATATGATTTTCTCAATGTTACAGTAACTTTAGGAACAGTAGCTTCTCCGTAAGCATAAAGCAATTTTGCTCCATGCAGAATAACTCCGTTGTATTCCTGACCTGTTCCCGGAAGGAATCCAGGTACGTCTACAAGGGTAACCAATGGAATATTGAACGCGTCGCAGAAACGAACAAAACGAGCGGCTTTACGTGAAGCATTGCTGTCAAGACATCCTGCCATAATTTTAGGTTGGTTGGCAACAACACCTACCGATTGTCCGTTGAAACGGGCAAAACCTACAATAATATTTTGTGCGTAATCTTTATGAACTTCCAAAAACTCACCATTATCGATAATGCTTCCGATTACTTCGTACATATCATAAGGTCTGTTGGCTTCATCAGGAATGATGTCGTTCAGGGTATCTTCCAAACGATCAATAGGATCATTACATTCTACCAGTGGAGCTTCTTCCAGATTGTTTTGTGGCATATAGCTGATTAGCTGACGAATCAACTTTAATCCATCTTCTTCATTGTCTACAGCAAAGTGAGCTACACCCGATTTAGTGGCATGTACGCTGGCACCTCCTAATTGTTCCTGAGTTACATCTTCGCCGGTAACAGCTTTTACAACCTTAGGACCGGTAAGGAACATATAGCTGGTTCCTCTTGTCATAATATTGAAGTCGGTTAATGCAGGAGAATAAACAGCACCACCAGCACAAGGGCCGAAAATTCCTGAAATTTGAGGAACTACTCCTGATGCAAGGATATTACGCTGGAAAATCTCAGCATAACCAGCCAATGCGTTAACACCTTCCTGGATACGTGCACCACCCGAGTCGTTAAGCCCGATAACCGGAGCACCCATCTTCATGGCCTGGTCCATTACCTTGCAAATCTTCATAGCAAGTGATTCAGATAAAGCTCCTCCAAAAACGGTAAAGTCTTGTGCATATACATAAACCAACCGGCCATCAATTGTTCCATAGCCAGTAACTACACCATCTCCCAAAAACTTGGTAGCTTCGATACCAAAGTTGGTACAACGGTGCTGAACAAACATATCGAATTCTTCGAAACTACCTTCGTCAAGAAGCATACCAATACGTTCGCGGGCTGTGTATTTCCCCTTTTTGTGTTGAGATTCAATTCTCTTTTCTCCACCTCCAATACGAGCTTTTTCACGTAGCTGTATTAGTTCTTTTACTTTTTCAAGTTGGTTACTCATTGTTATTATGATTTGTTGTTAGAATGAAGTTCTTCGATTATTTTTCAGGATGCTCACAGAGTTCTGTCAAAACACTACAAGTTGATTTCGGATGAAGGAATGCAATGTTTAATCCTTCTGCACCACCACGAGGAGCTTTGTCTATCAGCTTAACTCCTTTGGCTTCTACTTCTGCCAAGGCGTCTGCTACCGATGGAACTGCAAAAGCAATGTGATGGATACCTTCGCCTTTTTTCTCAATAAATTTAGCTACGGCACTTTCTTCGCTTGTAGGCTCGAGAAGTTCAATTTTTGTCTGACCAACCATGAAAAAGGCTGTTTTAACCTTTTGATCTGCTACTTCTTCAATGTTGTAGCACTTTAAACCTAATACTTGTTCGTAGTATGGAAGCGCTTCTTCGATGCTTTTTACAGCAATACCCAGATGTTCAATATGTGTAATATCCATTTTATATATAAATTAAAGATTTGTACAATGGTGCAAATGTACGTTCTTTTTACACAATCAAGAAATAATTCCTTAATTTTATCTTAATGAGATGGGTAGGATATTAAGTTAAACGAATTAACCTTGTTTTTAGAAATCGGCAATTAACCTCAGACTAAGTTGTCTTCCCGTAAGATAATTAGGTACAGCGTATTGCTGATTATAGATGTCGGTAACCCAGTAATAGGAACTTACATTTTTAATATCGAGTATATTAAAAACATCGACCCCTATCCAGATGTTTTTAATATTTTTCATAAATCCGCGTTGCATAATATCTTCTGTTTCGCCTGCAATCTGGTAAGATAGTCCAATGTCAACTCTTTTGTAGGGCGACATACGAAAGAAACCATCTTCGTACCCTTTTCGGGGAGCGGTAAGAGGTAGTCCGCCGGCTAAAACACCTTTCAGGTTGAGTTTAACTTTTTTGTACCCGGGAAAGTAGTCCTGGAAAAAGAGAGATACATTGTATCCCTGACTGTTGGGCATGGGTACTGTAACTGTATTTCGGATGATTTGTTCGGCTTTCATAAGGGAAAAACTCAACCATGAGTCTGTTCCGGGAACAAATTCGCCGAAAAATTTAACATCAATACCCATGGCATGTCCTTTAGCACAGTTTTCTCCGTAATATCTTATCTTCACGTTGTCGACCGTGTAAGGGACCAGGTCGTCTAGCTTTTTGTAATAAAGCTCGGTGGTGATCTTAAAGTTTCGGTCGGCTGCCCTAAAAGTATAATCCCCGCCCAGAATGAAATGGATAGAACGTTGGGATTTAAGATCTTCGTTTAATGTTACGATGTCGTTTCCCCGGTCGTCTTGTCCAGTAACCCGGACTTCTTTATAAAATGGAGACTGATAATAGACTCCGGTGGCCAGGCGAAAGGTCAGATCCTGATTGAAATTAGGTATAAAACCAATAGAGGCCCGGGGACTGATGATAAATTCTTTATTAAAGCTCCAATAGCTGCCTCTGATACCGCCAACCAGCGTAAAAAGCCCTTGCCTTGTCCGAAATTTATAGGAATCCTGCAAGTAACCCGAAATCCTGTTGCTTTCCAACTTATTGTTTGAATACAGATTGGAGATAAGATTTACCTCAGTGCCAGTATGTGGTAACGAGAACCCCGAGGAATCTCTCTTTTCCCATTCGCCGATGCGATCTTTGATTTTTTCTAACTGAAGATTGATTCCCCACTTTACGGTGTTGTTTTTTAATTTGCTTTCACCATAATGCCCGAATGTAATGATATTGGACCGAAGCCTGTTCCGGGCATGCTCGTGATAAGTGCCTACTCCAAGAGCCGAGGTAACGTCTTCCGTCGATCCGGTTTCATCTCCTAAATCATTTAACCAGTACTCGCCCGATATGTCGTAGGTTTCTTCCTCTTTGCTGGTAAAAGCAGCTGTTTGTATTCCAAGTTCAGTATGGTCGTTCGGTTTGTTTTTTAGTGTCAGTGCCCCGAAGAGCGTTTCAAATTTATCTTGTTCTCTTCCGTCGAAATAAACCTTGAATTTCTTTATCATTGCCGTGGTACCAAATGATGTTTCTCTGGTGAAAGGGGTAAATTTATAGTTGTTTACTGAAACATTCCCCAAAAAGTTCATTTCCCATTTCGGTGAAAACTGGTAGGTAATATAAGACTGTAAATCCAGGAATGAAGGATTAAACTCGGCATCCGTATCCATTGTGTTTAACAGGAACTGATTGGTCTTGTAACGTATACCGGTAACCTGGGTAAGTTTGCCAATACTGCTTCCCACGTAGGCATTGGCTCCCAGAAAACTCAGGGACGCCGATCCTTCAAGGGTTTTCGGTTTTTTGTAGCTGATATCCAGGACCGAACTCATTTTATCTCCATAACGAGCTTCAAAACCTCCGGCAGCAAAGTTGACAGACTCTGTTAAATCGGGATTGATAAAACTAAGTCCTTCCTGTTGACCTGATCGTATAAGCAGAGGCCTGAATACTTCGATGCCATTTACATACACAATGTTTTCGTCGTAACTTCCTCCCCTGACTGAGTATTGAGAGCTAAGTTCATTGCTGGCGGAAACTCCGGCGTAGGTTACAACCAATGATTCGATGCTGCCTCCGGCAGGGTCGGGGAGAAACTTAATGCGGTTGGCATCAAGTGTTTCCATCGTTGTGGTTTGTTTGCGGATAGCAGTGATCGTTACATCACCAAGGGAGAGCGAGGTGTTGTTCATCTGCACATTAATTCGCATATCCCTATCGGCTTTAGGTATGATCCGTTCCGCTTTATTATAACCCAGGCAAGAGTAGATAAGAGTCAGTGAGTCTCCCGACGATACACTAACGGAATAAAAACCTTTATCGTTGCTCATAGCTCCGTTAAGGGTGTTTTTTATCCTGATATTAACCAATTCAAGAGGGTTACCATCCGCATCACGTATGTAACCTGTTATCTTGATCCGCCCCTGTGCAAGCGCATTTACGGAAGTTAGTATAAATAGCAGTGCTGCAATCGCACGAATTTTCATAATCTGCGTTTTATAGTAATTACTAACGTGAAAAAAAGCGGAAGCGTATGTTCTGAGTGATAAAAATATTATTAATTTTGTCGAAATTCAAACGATTTGTCATTAAAACTACAAGATATGGAGAGCTTTGCCGAACTGATTAAAAGAAGAAGAAGTATTAGAAAGTTTAAAAACCAGCTGCTTAGCCCGGAACAGGTTGAGTCTTTATTAAAAGCTGCATTAATGGCTCCCTCTTCCAAGCGAAGCAATTCCTGGCAATTTGTGCTTGTGGAAGATAAAGAAATGCTGCAAAAGCTGGCCGCGTGTAAAAAAAATGGTGCCTCATTTCTTGAATCTGCTGCTCTTGCCATAGTTGTACTTGCTAATCCAATGGAAAGTGATGTGTGGATAGAAGATGCTTCTGTTGCGTCCATATTTATTCAGTTACAGGCTGAAGACCTTAGATTAGGAAGTTGCTGGTGTCAGGTGCGTAACCGTGAAACTGTAAGTGATGGTGATTCTGCCCAATATGTAAGAGATTTGCTTGATATTCCTTATCAGCTTGAAGTTCTTTCTATAATTGGTGTGGGATACAAGGACCAGGAAAGAAAGGCTTTTGATGAATCTAATCTCCAGTGGGAAAAGATTCATATCGGAAAATATACGTTGCCAACCGAACCAGATTCCGCGGAGCAATGAGGATCGTATTTATAGGAGCAGGTAACCTGGCGACTCATCTTTCGCTTGCCATGCAAAAAGCAGGTATGGATATTGTTCAGGTGTATAGTCATACGCTTGGGCATGCCAGGGAATTAGCTGCTTTACTGGGCTGTGATTTTACAAATTCAATGGAATCTATTGTCGGGGATGCCGATTTATACATCTT
The DNA here is from genome assembly GCF_963667135.1 of uncultured Macellibacteroides sp. Classification (NCBI taxonomy): domain Bacteria; kingdom Pseudomonadati; phylum Bacteroidota; class Bacteroidia; order Bacteroidales; family Porphyromonadaceae; genus Macellibacteroides; species uncultured Macellibacteroides sp. The sequence goes on from NZ_OY762974.1 coordinate 3,374,309, forward strand.
TTCCGTAAAGGATTCTGTGTTGCCAGGCCTTCTTAAACAGCTTCCCCGCAACAAGGCTCTTTGGGTTCATACAGCCGGAAGTCTGCCTATGGATATTTTATCCCCTTTTACATCGCGGTATGGCGTTTTCTATCCCTTGCAGACTTTTAGCAAGAACAGGGAAGTCGATTTTCATATTGTTCCTGTTTTTATTGAAGCAAATTCACTTCAGGATGAATCCTTGCTAAAGAGTATGGCTGAAAAGCTGACCCAAAAGGTCGTTCCCCTTTCTTCCGAAAAGAGAGAGCATCTTCATTTGGCAGCTGTCTGGGCCTGTAATTTTTCGAATCACATGTACCTTATGGCTTCTAAGTTGCTTCAGGAACAGGGATTGCCACAAGATCTGCTATTACCTCTGATAGATGAAACGGCAGCAAAAGTTCATTCTCTTTCTGCCAGGGAAGCACAGACAGGTCCTGCGATCCGGTATGATGAAAATATAATTAAAAAACACATTGAGCTGTTGTCCGATCCGGATATGAAAGAGCTCTATAGGCTGATAAGCCGAAATATACATAAGGAGTCTGGCAATGAGTAGTATAAATTATGATTTAAAGAAAATAAAAGGCTTTATCTTTGATGTAGACGGAGTTCTTTCGCGCGATGTAATTCCTTTGCACCCCAACGGAGATCCCATGCGAACCGTGAATATCAAAGACGGATATGCTTTGCAGCTTGCTGTGAAAAAAGGGTATCAGGTAGCTATAATTACCGGAGGGTATACGGAGTCGGTGAAGATGCGTTTTGACAGATTGGGTGTAAAATATATTTACATGCGAAGTTCTGTAAAGATGAAAGATTATGCTGATTTTATGGAACAAACAGGTTTAAACCCCGAAGAGGTTTTGTATGCAGGGGATGATATTCCCGATTACGAAGTAATGAAGCTGGTAGGTCTACCGGTTGCTCCAGCTGATGCAGCTCCTGAAATTAAACAAATAGCCCGCTATATTTCTTCCAGAAACGGAGGAGAAGGAATAGCCCGCGATGTTATTGAACAAACAATGAAAATGCAGGGTACCTGGTTCGACGGTGAAGCGTTCGGCTGGTAATTGACATTAAATTATTATAAATAGAAAAACACACAAGACCTATGTTGTCCAATCTTGATAAGTATAAAATTGTTTTAGCTTCCAATTCGCCCAGAAGGAAAGAACTTTTGGCTGGTTTAGATATTGCCTTCGAAGTAAAGTTAAACGGCGACGTTGATGAATCGTATCCCGACGGTCTTTCACCGGAAGAGATTCCAGTGTATGTTGCACAAAGAAAGGCTGATGCGTATGCTCCTTTTCTGGAAAAGGATGAATTGCTGATTACGGCAGATACGATAGTCTGGACTTTCGAAGAAGTACTGGGAAAACCCAAAGACAGACAGGATGCCATCGACATGCTTTCGAAGCTTTCAAACAGAGTGCACGAGGTAATAACCGGAGTTTGTATTGTGACTAAGAATAAAAAGACTTCTTTCGCTGTCTCGTCGGCCGTTAGCTTTGGCTTTCTGGAGCCTTCAGATATAGAATATTACGTTGATAAATACAAACCGTACGATAAAGCAGGTTCTTACGGGATTCAGGAGTGGATTGGCTATGTAGGGGCTGAAGCGATAAATGGTTCTTTCTTTAATGTAATGGGGTTACCGGTGCAACGGCTCTATCGTGAACTTAAAGCATTTTAAGTCCACGACAGATCATCTTGCATTATTTAAATATATCGTCAATACCCTCGGATTTTTCGGGGGTATTGTTGTTTTCTTCAGATACCGGCTTACCACATGGATTACTATAGATAGATGGAATTTCAAAGTTTTCGTTCTCCATATAACCCAACGACTTGTCTGCGTATACCTTTTGCATAAAGAGCCCATAGATTGGTAACGCCATACTGGCACCCTGACCTTCATTCAGTCTGTCAAAGTGAATGGATCTGTCTTCGCCACCTACCCAGCAACCTGCTACCAGACTAGGAGTAAAGCCCATAAACCAACCATCGGAGTTGTTTTGTGTCGTTCCTGTTTTACCACCCATTTGAGCCGTAATATTATAGCGGTACCGCAACCTGCTGGCTGTTCCTCCGTCAACTACACTGCGAAGCATATAAAGCATCTTGTAGGAAGCCTCTTCAGTAAGGACTTCGCTCATCGTAGGTGTGAAGCTGGCAATCGTATTGCCAAATTGATCCTCGATGCGGGTTACATAAACCGGATCAACCCGAATTCCTTTGTTGGCAAAGGTGGTATAACCTGTTACCATTTCTCCTACAGATACGTCGGGCGTGCCCAAACAAACAGAGATTACAGGGTCAATATAGTTTTTTAAGCCGAACGAATGGAGCAGGCGTACAAAAGTGTATGGCGAAAGCTGGCTCATCAGATAGGCTGTTACCCAGTTGGAAGAGTTTTGCAGACCCCATTTAATGGTTACTGTTTCGCCAACGCGTTTTGCACCAGCGTTTCGTGGAATCCACAAATTGCCATTTTCGTCACGAAGCTGCTGTTGTACGTGAAGCATTTCATCGCAAGGAGTAAAGCCGTCGATCATTGCCAGAGAGTAGAGGAATGGCTTCATGGTCGAACCAATCTGGCGTCTTCCTCCATTAACCATGTCGTATTGAAAATCATTGTAATCGATTCCTCCTACATAGGCTTTCACGTGTCCGTTGTGTGGATCCATGGCCATAAAGGCACTACGAAGGAAACTTTTATGATATCTGATAGAATCCCATGGCGACATGATCGTATCAATTGGACCATTCCAGCTGAATACGCGCATCTCTTCCGGCTTTTTAAACGCCAGCTTGATTTCGTCCATATCTAACCCTTCGGCTTTTAGCGCGCGATAGCGGTCAGTTTGTTGCATCGCTCTGGTTAAAATCGTATCTACCTGACCTAATCTTAAATCTCTGGAAAAAGGAGCATAGGCTCTTTTCGCTTTTTCCTGGAAAAACATAGGTTGTAATGAACCTCCTACATGTTCTTTTACAGCATCTTCGGCATATTTTTGCATACGAGAATCGATCGTTGTATAAATTCTCAGGCCATCACTGTAAAGATTATAAAACTCACCATCCGGTTTCTTGTTCTTACTGCACCAACCGTATAGCGGGTTAGTTTCCCAGGCTAATGAATCTTCGGAATACTTTTGAGATTGCCAGTCTGCATAATTGCTGCGCTTGGGCTTTTTAGCCGTAAGGGTCATCCGGAGGTATTCTCGGAAATAAGGAGCAAGCCCTTCCTTGTGATCCATTGGGGTGAATTTTACCTTTAAAGGCAAGGAAGAAAGAGAATCGCGTTCTTGCTTGGTAATATAATCGGCTTTGTACATCTGATCCAAAACAACATTTCTGCGGCCTTTGGTCCGATCACTATGTCGTATGGGATTATAGTAAGATGGATTTTTACACATACCAACCAACGTGGCTGCTTCTTCTATCTTAAGTGATTTGGGCGTACTGCCGAAGTAAACCCGGGCAGCCGATTGAATACCTACGGCATTGTATAAGAAATCGAATTTATTAAGGTACATGTTGACGATTTCTTCTTTTGTATAGAAGCGCTCAAGTTGTACCGCAATTACCCACTCGATGGGTTTCTGAAACAATCGTTCAACAAAATTATCAGCGCTGGGCGAAAAGAGCTGTTTGGCTAGCTGCTGGGTAATTGTACTACCACCTCCGCCACTTTTCTGCATTAATATACCTCTCTTCACAACAGCGCGGAATAGTCCCGCGACATCGATTCCGGAATGATCGGTAAATCGTTTATCCTCGGTTGCAATAAGGGCATTTACCAGCTCCGGAGACAAATCCTTATAGTTTACAAATAAACGGTTGTCTTTACTGTGCGCATAGCTCCCCAGTGTTTTTCCATCTGAGGAAATAATTTGTGAAGCATACTTGTCGATTGGATTTTCCAACTGTTCAACAGGAGGCATATAACCTATCGAACCATTGGCTATGGCTATAAAAAGCAATACTGCGATACCTGCTGCGGCTGCATATAATACCCAAAAACCAATAATAATCTTTTTACGAGTGTTTGATGTCATCTTTTTTACCTTCTTTCATTATGAAACCGCAAAGGTAACTATTTCCTGTTAAAAAAATTGTTAATCTAAAAAACATAATCATTATAATAAAAAACTAAGACAAAAAAGGATATAAACCGGTATCGTCTCTAATTTTTTCTATACTTTTGTCTGCAAAGCAGTGATAAACGATATGAAGAGTAAAAGTTTAGTTTCGATCGATCAATGTTCTAAAGAGGACATTCTTCGGATTCTGGATAATGCCAGGAAGTTTGAGGAGAATCCAAACCGGAATTTATTAGAAGGTAAAGTAGCAGCCACCCTGTTTTTCGAGCCTTCAACCCGTACCCGGTTAAGTTTCGAAACCGCCATTAACCGTTTGGGGGGTAAAGTGATTGGATTTCAGGATGCTTCCACTACTAGTTCGTCAAAAGGGGAGACCCTTAAAGACACTATTCTGATGGTAAGTAATTATGCAGATTTAATAGTGATGAGGCATCATCTTGAAGGAGCAGCCAAGTATGCTTCCGAAGTAACGGATATTTCTATTATCAATGCGGGCGACGGGGCAAATCAGCATCCTTCGCAAACTATGCTTGATTTGTATTCCATTCAAAAAACGCAGGGAAAACTTACAGATCTTACCATTACAATGGTGGGCGACTTAAAGTATGGTCGTACGGTGCATTCGCTGATCAGTGGAATGTCTCACTTTAATCCTACTTTTCATTTTGTGGCGCCAGACGAGTTACGTATGCCAGACGAATATAAATTGTTCTGTGATAAACACAACATTAAATATTATGAGCATACCGCATTCTCGGAAGAAGTAATCAACGAATCGGATATATTGTATATGACCCGGGTACAGCGTGAACGTTTTACAGATCTGGAAGAATATCAAAAGGTGAAAAACGTTTATATATTGAAAAAGAAGATGCTTGATAACAGTCGTGAGAATCTTCGCGTACTTCATCCGCTGCCCCGTGTAAATGAAATTGCATATGATGTGGATGATAGTCCAAAAGCTTATTTTATTCAGCAAGCCCGAAATGGACTTTTTGCCCGTCAGGCTATTATTTGCGAAGTGTTAGGTATTACTTTATAAAAGTTGAGTTGTTATGTCAGCACAGAAAAAAAAAGAACTTCAGGTTGCCGCTTTGGAAAACGGAACCGCCATCGATCATATTCCTCCCTGTCAGCTATTTAAAGTAGCCGACATGTTAAACCTTAAGGAGCTGAAAAATACAATTACCATTGGTAATAATTTTCACAGTAAGAAGATGGGGACGAAAGGTATCATTAAAATCTCAGATAAGTTTTTCGAAGAAGATGTGATAAACCGCATCGCTTTGATCGCACCCAATGTAGTGCTTAACATTATTCGTGATTATGAGGTTGTAGAAAAGAAAACGGTTACACTTCCGGATGAACTGGTTGGTCTGGTAAAATGTAATAATCCCAAATGCATTACCAATAACGAACCAATGCCAACAAGATTTGATGTAATTGATAATGAATCGGGCACTGTAAAATGTCGTTACTGCGAAAGAAAAATAAATAAAGAAGACATAATAATTCTATGAAGCAAGACTGGAAGCCCGGAACAATGATTTATCCGCTTCCTGCGGTAATGATTAGTTGCGGCAGCGAGCCTTCGGAGTACAATATTTTAACGGTTGGCTGGGTAGGTACAATCTGTACCAATCCAGCCATGTGTTATATTTCAGTAAGACCAGAACGGCATTCGTATCCTATTCTAAAAAAGAATATGGAGTTTGTTATTAATCTTACTACCTGCGGTATGGCCTATGCCACAGATTGGTGTGGCGTTACTTCGGGGAAAGACCATAACAAATTTGCCGAAATGAACCTTACTCCGGGTAAATCTAAAATGGTTAGTGCTCCTATAATCGAAGAATCCCCTTTATGTATAGAATGCCGTGTTAAGGAAGTAGTTAGTTTGGGAAGTCATGATATGTTTATTGCTGATGTGGTAAATGTGCAGGCCGACGATGCTTATCTTGATCCTGAAACGGGGGCATTTGATATGCAAAAGGCCGATTTACTTGCCTATTCTCACGGAAAATATTATGGTTTGGGAGAGTTTATCGGAAAATTTGGTTGGTCCGTAAAAAAGAAAAAATAAGATAAATGAACAAAGTCTGCCTTTTATTGCTATTGTCTTTTTTTGCTTTTACGCTTCAGTCGCAAGTTAAAAATGAAAAGCAAAAGGAATTTAATTTCGGGTTGAATTTAGGATTCAATGCGTCGTTTCCTATTGTAAATTCTTTAACTATCGATGGTGTAGAGGCGGAAAATGTTAATTTGCAATATAAAGTAGGCTATCTTGTATCTGCATTTTGCCGGATAAACATGAATCGATTTTTTATTCAGCCGGGAGTATCGCTGCATCATTCAGAAGGAAATATTAACTATTCACTGCCGGATGATCTACTACTCACCGATTTCAAATCGGCAGTTCCATATTCCTCTGAAAGGTTGAATATCTCAACATACTCTATTGAAGCGCCTGTCCTAATTGGATTTAATCTTGTGAAAGAATATCCATATAGTCTTAGCTTTCAGGCAGGACCGAAAATCAAGTACACCTATTCGTCGGAGTACACTCCAGGTGTTAATCCCGAATCATTCGAACTGATAAATGAAAACTCGCCCTATGGCGTAAATGCCATGGCGGGAGTCTCCTTTAGCATTTGGCGCATGTTTTTCGATTTTTATTATGAATATGGGATTACTCAAACTACTACTGATTTCAAAAATCAGCTGTCCCCATTGCCTTACCAAAACACCATGCAACTTGAGAATCGAACAAATAAGATGAGCTTCTCCTTTGGTGTTTTGTTCTGATTCCCCATAAATGTGGGGAAAATATCCCCGTTCTTTCTCGCTTTTCCCCAAAACAACAATAGCTGGATATTTGGTTAAATGACTGTTATTTAATTGTTTAATCTAAAACAATTCCGTTAGTCTGTTTTGGCATGATATTCTCATATAGTTTATTGTGTAAGAAATTACATACTAAAACAGTTTTCCTGAAAAAAAGGAGAATGGGTAAAATAGTCAAAACGCTCAAAGGTTAGAAAGACGAGTCCGTGAGGATTCGTCTTTTTTATGCTTTGCAATTTCCGACAGTTTTCCGGGATCATGAACGAATTTTGAGCCTATGCATAAATTTTGCATAATCTGTAGAGAAATTCCTTATAGGATTGGATAAACAAAGATATATCTTTCGATCTTTAAAGATATAAGGAACGAAGTTGAAAGATATATCTTTCAAGGCAAAAAGTATATACTTATTGTCCAATAAGTACTAACAAATTGGAGAATATGTTCTGCTTGCTCTCATTTCGCATATATTTTAGTCACAACTTTTTTAGCTGAATTGTCTCCGTCCTATGTATTGTCCTAATACAGCCAATCCAATAAACAGGGGAATAAATCTGGTATCTGTATGCAATGTTATTCGAAGAATAATAATAAAGGGTACAGGTACATGAATAAGTATCCACCAGGGTATAGAAAACTTTTTATACTTACTTCGCCAAATGCCAAAGGGTATATTAATAAACAAACAGAATGCAGATACAAAAAGGATGTCCATATTTACAAATTCATTTTGGGCATTTTAAGTACAAAGCGGATAAGGGAAACAAACACTTTTCCGTATTTGTCCAACTTGATTTGTCCAACTCCGGTAATTTCACTGAATTCATCCAGTGTTACAGGTTTTTTATCAACCATATCGGCCAGTGACTGGTCATTAAATATTATATAGGCAGGCATGCTTTCACGTTCAGCCCACTGTTTACGCAGCTGACGGAGCGAATCCAGCAGTGCTTCATCAATCGATTCTGATTCGATAGGACGGATAGGAGTAGCCTTGAATTTTGCTTTTCCTTCTTTAGCGGTACGGCTTCCGGTGGATTTGCTTTTTTGCGTTTCTTCTTCCTCGTGCCAGGTAGCCAGCTGAGCCTTAAGTTCTCCGTAAAGGACTTTGCTACCCAAAGATGTAACCTTCAATGTGCGGGCTGAAGCATAATCGACTTCCAGATATCCAAGCTGAAGCATCTGATAAAGATACTCTTTCCATTCCTTATAGGATAGATCCCTTCCTGCTCCGTATGTTTTAAGCTGATTGTATCCGCGTTCTGTAATTTCACTTCTATAAGAGCCTCGCAAAATGTCAATAAGCAATTGCATTCCCACATGTTCTCCCGTTCGAACAACAGCGCTCAACGCTTTTTGGACAAGTATTGTCCCGTCGAACCGCTGAGGTGGATTTTTGCACACATCACAGTTTCCGCAATCGTGTCCAACTTCCTCGCTAAAGTAACTCAACAGAATCCGCCGGCGACAAATATCCGCTTCGCAATAACGTTTCATCCGCTGCAATTTCTCGGTCGTGATTTCACTTTGTCCGCTTTCTTCGGCAAAGCGGCTAAGCACCACTAGATCCCCCAGTGAATAGAAAAGCATTGTGTCACTAGGCATTCCGTCTCTGCCTGCGCGACCTATTTCCTGGTAATAGTTTTCTATACTGCCAGGCATATTATAATGAATTACCCAACGTACATTGCTCTTGTCGATACCCATACCAAACGCAACTGTTGCGCAAACCACATCCACACGGTCGTTTATGTAATCGTCTTGAGCCTTTTCCCTTCTTGCCGGCGATAAACCAGCATGATAAGCAATTGCCTTGATGCCATATGTTCCCAACGTTTCGGCAAGCTCTTCGGTATCGTTTCGTTTCATGCAATATACAATGCCACTTTGCTCTTTCCGGGCACGGATAAAATGAACAATCGCTGCTATCTTCTCCTTCTTTGCAAAGCCTCGCTTTACGGTAAGAGAAAGATTGGGCCGGTCGAACGACGAAATGAAAGTCTCCGGATCCTTTAGGTTTAGCTGTGAAAGAATATCAGAACGGGTTATCTTATCCGCAGTAGCAGTTAACGCTATAATAGGAACCTTTGGAAACCGATCTTTCAATACCGCCAGCTGAGTATATTCAGGACGGAAATCGTGTCCCCAATGCGAGATACAGTGGGCCTCGTCGATGGCAATCAACGAAATATCCATTCGGGGAAGAAGCCAGTCTACTTCGCCCATCAAACCTTCTGGTGATATATAAAGTAATTTAATTTTTCCCTGAATACAAAGTTGTTTGATCCGCTGTCGTTCCGCATCAGGCATACTACTGTTAAGAGCTGCAGCCGGGATGCCATTGGAAACCAATCCTTCAACCTGATCTTTCATCAAAGCAATAAGTGGAGAAAGAACAATGGCTGTTCCAGGCAGATAAATAGCCGGTAACTGGAAACATATGGATTTGCCTCCACCCGTAGGCATCAGCACCAATGAATCTTTCTTTTCCAATATCCGTTTTATGATATCCGCCTGTAACGGGCGAAAGGAAGTATAGCCAAAAAACTTTTTCAGTAACGCCTCAATCTCTTTCATTGTGTCCAGTTTGGTCTTCTTATCATGATTAAACGGCAAAGATAACCATAACTTGCAATATTTGTTGTACCTTTGCAGCCAATATTTACATAACGAGACGCGAGTCTCACCCATTATTACATGACATTTGAAGATTTAAAATTGATAGAGCCTATCAGAAAGGCTTTAATACAAGAAGGATACACCACCCCAACACCCATACAGGCAGAAGCCATTCCTATTGTAACACAAGGATACGATTTATTGGGATGCGCACAAACGGGTACAGGTAAAACTGCCGCATTCTCCATTCCCATCATACAAAAGCTATATAATCAGCAGCAGAAAGAACGCAGCAGAGGTATCAAAGCATTGATACTTACTCCTACGCGCGAGCTTGCTATTCAGATTGATGAGAGCTTTGAAGCGTATGGACGGTATGCAAATCTACGCCATTCAGTTATTTTTGGAGGAGTAGGGCAGAAGCCGCAAACCGATGCTTTACAACGTGGAGTGGATATTCTTATTGCAACCCCCGGTAGATTACTGGATTTAATTAACCAGGGTTATGTGAGTTTAAAGAGCCTCGAGTTTTTTGTGCTTGATGAAGCCGACCGGATGCTTGACATGGGATTTATACACGATATCAAACGTATTCTTCCTTTGTTACCGAAGAAACGTCAGTCGTTGTTTTTCTCTGCTACCATGCCCCCCGAAATTGAAAAGCTGGCAGGAACAATTCTTTACAAGCCCGAAAAGGTGGAAGTTACCCCTGCATCATCAACCGTTGATGCCATCGACCAGTTTGTTTACTACGTGGAGAAGAAAGACAAAATCGATCTTCTTACGTCCCTGTTGACAAACAGAGCTTTGGAATCAGTGCTTGTTTTTGCACGTACAAAACACGGAGCAGACAAGATTGCCAAAGCATTGGTTAAGTCGGAAATAATTGCCGAAGCCATTCATGGAAACAAGAGTCAGAATGCCCGTCAGCGTGCCCTAAGTAACTTTAAAGACGGATCAACCCGTGTGCTGATTGCTACCGATATTGCTGCCCGTGGTATAGACGTGGATAACCTATCGCACGTAATTAACTATGAGTTGCCCAATGTTCCGGAAACCTATGTTCACCGTATTGGTCGTACAGGTCGTGCCGGAAAAAGCGGTGTAGCTTTTTCTTTTTGCGATGCAGAGGAAACACCGTTGTTGAAAGATATTCACAAGCTTATTGGAAAGCAAATACCTGTAGCAGGAGGAAATCCTTTTGAAACTTCTCAGGTAAAGCAAGCCGTTGCAGATAAAAACAAAGCCATTAAGGAAGAATCCAAACGACGTAACATGTTTGGCAGCAAACGTGATGGTAGCTTTTTTAGAAATAAGAAGCGCGCCGAAGGCAGCAGTTCTTCAGCTGCACCGAAAAAGAGGTAAGTGCGTTTAATAAAATTAGAATACAGAAAGAGGTTGTCAATTGTTTTTGGCAACCTCTTTTTGTATTCTAATTTCTTTCTTTTGCTTTCAATTCAGCAAGCAATACGGTTATTGTTAACCACAAGAAGAACGTCAGTGTACTATTTTTATAATTGAAGCCACAAAGTTGCCGGTTTGAATATTGAATTAAAGTTGAAAATATTTGCTGCTAATTTATTATATATCTCATCTTATATTTTTACATTTGTCAGAATCTTAAATCAAGAAAGGCCATGAGAATCCCATTCGCAGTTGTGCTTCTAATTCTGATTTCGTTTGTATTTAATGTAAAATCGCAGAATTTATCAGAACGGTTGGGCGTATGTACCTCTCCGGACAAGGCTTTGTTACTTAAGGATGCCGGGTATGCTTATATTGAAATTGGTATCCGTTCTTTTCTGATGCCCGATAAATCCGACTCCCTTTTTGCATTTAATCTGCAGCAGGCTGAAAAGTCTGCTTTACCTTTATATTCCGGAAATGGCTTCTTTCCAGGAGAGATGGGACTTATCGGTCCCGATGTGAATAAGAAGGCAATCCTTGCTTATACCAAAACAGCTATGCAGCGGGCTCAGAAAACAGGAATAAAGATATTTGTTCTGGGCAGCGGCGGAGCTAGACGAATCCCCGAAGGATTTAGTCGCGAGGAAGCTAAAGCTCAGTTTGTAGGTTTATGCAAAGAGATCGCGCTATTGGGAGAAAAGTATGATGTAGTAGTCGCTATTGAGCCGTTACGTAAAGAAGAAACCAATTTTATTAATACTGTACGTGAAGGAACAGAAATAGCCAAAGAAGTGAATCATCCCAATTTAGGTGTGCTAGCCGACTTTTATCACATGGCATGCGAGAACGAAGAGGTTGCTGCAATCGTTGAGGCTCGGGATTGGCTAAAGCACTGTCACATTGCCGAAAAGGAGATCCGGTCGGCTCCCGGAGTGAAAGGCGACGATTTTATTCCTTATCTCAGCGCATTGAAGCAGATCAATTATAAGGGAGCTATCTCGATGGAATGCCGTTGGGATCACTTCGACACAGAAGTAAAAACAGCCATTGAATCATTAAAATTACAAATCAAACAAGTTTACATTAAATAAAATCGGATACTATGACTACACGCAGAGATTTTCTTAAAAGCAGCGCACTTGGAGCCGCCGGACTAACCATTGGAGGTCTTGGATTCAGTGCAAAGAGTTACGCAAACATAACAGGTGCCAATGATAAAATAAGAGTAGGGGTGGTTGGTTTTTCTGATCGGGCACGTTATTCCTTAATCCCTTCATTTCAGGCTTGTGCTGCCGAACTGGACTTCGAAATAGTTGCTATCTCTGATATATGGAAACGCAGAAGAGAAGAAGGAGTTGCTTTCTTTCAGGAAAAATATGGCCAAAAGGTTCAGGCATTCCGTAATAACGAAGAGTTGTATGATGCAAAGATATGTGATGCGGTGATTGTGGCTACCTCCGATTTTCAGCATGCCTTGCATTGCATTGAAGCTGTAAAGGCTGGATGCGATGCTTATGTAGAAAAACCTTTTGCCGAAACAATGGAAGATGCCCGTGCAGCCATTAAAGCTGTTAAGGAAAGTGGCAAGATCGTACAAATAGGATCTCAACGCCGCTCGGCACCCAACTACCATGCAGCAAACGAATACATCCGTTCGGGTAAGTTTGGTGCTATTACGATGGTGGAGATGAGTTGGAACGTAAATCAGCCTGGTCGCTGGCGTCGTCCTAAACTGGTGGCTCAGTGTTTCGAGAAAGATACCGACTGGAAGCGCTTTCTGCTGAACCGGCCTTTCGAAGCATGGGATCCACGTAAATACCTTGAATATCGGTTGTTCTGGCCTTATTCTTCGGGCATACCCGGACAGTGGATGTCACATCAGATCGATACCGTACACTGGTTTACGGGATTCAATCATCCACGCAGCGTAGTTGCCAACGGAGGTATTTATCAGTGGAAAGACGGTCGGAAAAACAACGATACCATGACTGCCGTATTTGATTATGGCAAAGCCGACGGCAGCGATGGATTCCAAGTCGTTTACTCTTCCCGCATGCATAACGAAGCAGGTGGAACAAAAGAACTCTACTTCTCAAATGGAGGAACTCTTAACCTGGATACGAATAAGGTAACATCAGATGGCGGATTAACTCAAAAAATGGCCGACGAGATGGATATGAAGGCAAATTTGCTTGAAAAGTACGAACTGCCTTCCATTCAGGTTGCAACAGGCTCAAACACGGGATCCGATCCTATGACAAACCTGCACATGCGTAACTGGATGGAGTGTATAAAGAGCCGCAAACAACCCAATGCTCCAGTTGAGGCCGGTTACAACCATTCCATTGCCAATATTATGTGTACAGCATCGCTGCATACGGGGCAGAAGGTTACTTTCGATGAAGCTTTGCAAGAGGTAATGGCGGGAGGTAAAGTCTTTAAATATTGATATGATAAACAGACGAAAATTTATACAGACATGCGGTATTACAATTGCATCTTCCTGCTTTTTTAATCACCCGGCGCTTGCTATGAATCCGACCATTTCGGCAAAATGTAAACCTATTGGCGGATCCTGGTTCGAATTTAATCATCACAATCCGGCCGAAGGAAAATATTGGGATCCGGCATTGCGAAACTTTACTACGGAGCAATGGCGAACAAAGATTAGGGAAATTAGAGAAACAGGCATGGAGTATCTTGTTTTGCTTTCGGTGGCAGATAAAGGAAGAACATTTTATCCATCTAAATTGCAGCCCCAATACGATTTTGTATGCGAAGATCCTTTGGAGGCTGTTTTGTCGGCTGCCGACGAATGTGGAATAAAGTTCTTTGTTAGTAATGATTTCTGGGGAGATTCCAGCGATATGCAAAAGTTGATGACCAACACGGAAGTTGCCTGCCTTCGGGACAAAGGGATGGAGGAGGTGGCTGGGAAGTACGGACATCACAAAAGTTTTTATGGCTGGTATTACCCAAATGAAACAGGACTGTCTCAAAATATAGATGAAACGACCATTCAGTATGTAAACTCATGTTCCCTCAAAGCAAGGGAACTTATGCCAGGATGTGTAAACCTGATTGCTCCCTACGGAACCAAATATGTCTGCGCAGATGATGATTTTGTTCGTCAGCTGGATCGGCTTGATGTGGACATTATCGCTTATCAAGATGAAGTTGGAGTGATGAAGACTGAGGCCGGAACTGCCGGGCGCTATTACGAAGCATTGCAGAAAGCGCATGCAAAAGCTGGCCGGGCCAAGCTGTGGGCCGATGTTGAGGTATTTCAGTTTGAAGGCGAGGTGTACAAAAGTGCTTTACTTCCAGCCAACTTTGAAAGGATACGCAAACAACTCGAAGATATTTCGTCGTATGTGGATAATATTCTTATTTACCAATATATTGGCATGATGAATAAACCCGGCACAACAGCCTTTGCCGGGCACGAGTCATCTCAGGAACTCTATACAAATTATATGGAGTGGCTTAAAAATGAAAAGCTGCCCAACTCATAAGAGCAGGGCAGCCTTTCATTTTATATAAAATTACTTATAATTCATTGATTTGATTACAGTGCCGGAGCTTCTGCATCGATATATTCAGGTTCTTCTTCCTCGATAAACAGACTGTCGCTATTCAACATGTCGATCGAGTCGTTCTCGAGAGGACGCGGAGACATGCATTCGTACTGTTTGTTAATGGGTTGCGTCGGTTTAGGGAATTTGGCGCGGTACTTGCTCAGGTTGTTATCAGCCAATACCTTTTCCATAAACAGACCGAAAATAGGAAGAGCCGTTTTGCTACCTTCACCCAATTTACCTGTCCGGAAGTGGATGCTTCGGTGTTCGCCACCAACCCAGGCGCCACCAACCAAATTGGGACTTACTCCAACGAACCAGGCATCAGAATGGTTGGATGAGGTTCCTGTTTTGCCCCCAAATTCAGTATTTTGACGGAATATATCGTATGTCCACAAGTTCTGGGAAGTTGCATTGTATTCAGTAAGACCAGCGCGCAGCAATTGAGTCATCAGAAAAGCAGTTTCATACGTGATAGCCTGCTTTTGAACCGGCTTATATTCGTACAAAACATTCCCATCATGATCTTCGATGCGGGTAACCAATACAGGATCGTGCGTCTTACCTTCGTTCACAACGGTGCAGTACGAGTTAACCAGCTCAAGCAACGAAACATCTGATGCCCCAAGGCAAACAGCCGGAATATTATTAAGAGGGGTTTTTATACCCATTGCATGAGCTGTCTTAATAATTGCCTCTGTACCTGTTTCCTGAGCCAGTTTAACGGCAATGGAATTTATAGAACGGGCAAATGCGGCCTTAAGAGTCAGATTCTGACCTGTATATTCGCCATTGGCATTACGGGGAACCCATTTTACCAACTCACCCTTTTCCATCACATCCCAGGATATGTAATTATCCGGACGTGTGTCGCAGGGAGAAAGTCCTTTCTCGATAGCCGTCGTATAGCCGAAGAGTTTAAACGTAGAACCAGGCTGACGTTTGGAAATTACCTTGTCGTATTTCCATGTTTCAAAATTAATATCGCCTACCCAAGCCTTAACGTAACCAGTTTGCGGTTCCATAGCAACAAACCCTGTGTGCATGAAACGTTCCATGTAGCGTATCGAATCCATGCAGCTGAAAGTTGTGTCTTTCACACCGTCCTTATAGTCAAATACCTTTAAACGGCGTGGCTCATTCAGGTAATAAGTTACCGAATCGGGTTGTCCGGAATATTTTTGTACAAGATATTTGTATAAAGGTGTCTTTTTCGCGATGTCTTCAACGAATCCAACAATTTCCTCGTGATTCTCGTCTCTCCAGGGATTTTCTCTACCCCAGTGATTTTCAAAATTACGTTGAACCACCCGCATTTGCGTGTCTACAGCCTCTTCGGCATATTTTTGCATACGAGTATCCAATGTGGTATATATCTTTAAACCATCGGAATAAAGATCCATTTCATTGTCTTTGCACCATTTTTCCAAGGATTGAGCCACTGCTTCACGGAAGTACAACGCCTGTCCATCGTAATTAGACTCAACACTGTAATTCAGTTTAATGGGAATTTTTTTGATCGAATCGAATTCTGCGGCAGTAATAATATGCTGATTACGCAAATTCTCCAATACCACATTTCGTCTTTTTAGACTGTTTTTTGGATTTACGCGTGGATTGTAGGTGGTTGTTGCTTTGAGCAATCCAACCAAGGTGGCCGACTGTTCGATGGTTAAATTTTTTGGCGAGGTTTTGAAATAGGTCTTACAAGCCGTTTTAATACCATATGCATTGCTACCAAAGTCAACTGTGTTAAGGTACATGGTAAGAATTTCGTTCTTGTCGTAAAACATTTCGATCTTGACTGCCGAAATCCATTCTTTTGATTTGGCAATAAGCAAGCGTAAGCCGGGAATCTGACCAAGTAAACCTCTTGAATATTGCGACCTAACCTTAAACATGTTTTTTACAAGCTGCTGTGTAATGGTACTGGCTCCGCGTGCCCTGCCCTGCGTCATATCTTTTACTGCAGCAAATACACCCTTCAAGTCAACGCCAAAATGCTCATAGAAGCGCTCGTCTTCCGTGGCAATAAGAGTTTTGATCAGGAGAGGGGAAATTTCATCAAACTCGACAGGGGTTCTGTTTTCTCGGAAATACTTTCCAAGGGGTTTGCCATCTGCACTATAAATGACCGAAGCTACGCTTTGATTTGGATTACTGATGCTGGACAGACTGGGAGATTTTCCAAATAGCCAAAGGAAATTGATATCCACCATGATAAGGTAGATGAAGAACAATACGAGAAATGTAGCACCCGAAAGTAGTAATTTTTTGTACCAGGGAGATTGTTTGAAAATGGTCTTGCCCTTCGAAACCCATGCTTTGCAGCGGGTTCTAATGAAATTGAAGGCGCTGATACCACGAGAAACCCATTCTTTGTAATTGGAGTTTATCATGCAGTTATGGCACTATGTAAATAAATTCTGACTAATAATTTAATCTCCGTTGTCATCGACACTCTTAAATAGGCTGCAAAATTACTACAATTGTTTGACATAGAATGCCGGAGATCAATAAAAGTTTGACCTCCGGCAAATATTTATTTTTTATTTAGTTAAGTTTCCTATTTTAGGCAACTTAACTAAATATCTTATAACTTCTTAAGACCCTTCAACGCTTTGGCATCCGGGGCTTCCATGATGCTGATGGCATATCCTCCACCCGGAGCTGCTTTTAGCTGCAGGATGGTTTTGCTGGTTACAATCCCTTTGCGGATAGTATAAGCCTGCGGGTTGGTTTCATAGTGAGCATCCTTTGCATCGCTGTAGATAGTGGCGATGTATTTTTTGTCGGCATCGAGAAAGTTCATGGCAAGCTTAGACGCATGACCGTTCTCATCACTTGTGTTACCCACAAACCAGTTGTTCGAACCTTTGGCCTTACGGGCAACAGTAATGTAATCGCCCGGCTCGGCTTCCAGGTATTTGCTTTCGTCCCAATCGATGGCCACATCCTTGATAAACTGGAAAGCATCCAGATACTGATTGTAATGTTCGGGCAGATCGGCAGCCATTTGCAAAGGACTGTACATCGTAACATAGAGAGCAAGCTGACGGGCAAGTGTGGAATGAACAAACGAATTGTTATCCGGATTAATCTTGTTAACCTGGGTTACAAAGATCCCCGGCGTATAATCCATCGGACCACCCATCAGGCGGGTAAACGGCAGAATTGTTGTATGATCGGCATTGTTACCGCCAAAAGCTTCGTATTCCGTACCGCGGGCAGATTCATTACCGATAAGGTTAGGGTAGGTGCGGCATAAACCGGTAGGACGAACAGCCTCGTGGGCATTCACCATAATCTTATAATCCGCTGCCTTCTTTACTGCATACAGGTAATGATTAACCAACCACTGGCCGTAATGGTATTCGCCACGGGGAATCAGATCACCCACATAACCACTCTTCACCGAATTGTAACCATTGTCTACCATAAACTGATAGGCTTTATCCATATGACGTTCGTAGTTGCGAACAGACCCCGACGTTTCGTGATGCATCATTATTTTAATGCCTTTGCTTGCGGCATAGCGGTGCAGCTCTTTTACGTCAAAATCGGGATAAGGCGATACAAAATCGAATACATAGTCTTTTGTTTTACCGAACCAATCTTCCCAGCCTTCGTTCCAGCCTTCAACCAATACGGCGTCGAAACCATGTAAAGCAGCAAAATCTATATACTCTTTTACTTTTGTCGTATTTGCAGCGTGCTTTCCGTTAGGCTTTGTTTTCAAATAATCGGTTTCTCCCAGTTTTACTGAAGGAAGATCTGTATAAGCCCAGGTGCTTTTACCTGTAATCATTTCCCACCAAACACCAATGTACTTAACAGGTTTAATCCAGGAAGTATCCTCGAACTTTGTAGGCTCGTTCAGGTTCAGAATCATTTTTGATGCAAGAATCTCGCGTGCATCGTCGCTCACAATTACCGTACGCCAGGGCGACTGACAAGGTGTTTGCATATATCCTTTGTCTCCGATAGCATCGGGCGTTAACCAAGATTCAAAGATAAAATTCTTATCGTCCAGATTAAGGTGCATACAAGCGTAATCAATCAAAGCTGCTTCGTGAATATTAATATAGAGACCTTCTTTGCTTTTCATCATCAGGGAAGTCTGCACCCCGGTAGGAGAGAACGGAGTCTGAGATGAGTTAGGCGTGATAGCCTTGTCCATCAACCCCCGGATTTCAGAAAGATTTGAAGTCATTGTGCTATACTCCTGTGTGTCGTAATCGCCCGGAAGCCAGAACGCTTTATGGTCGCCGGTCATGGCAAACTGTGACTTCTCTTCTTTGATTACAAAATAATTCAGGTTCTCTTGCTGTGGAAACTCATAGCGAAAACCTAATCCGTCGTCAAACACACGAAAACGAATCAGTATGTGTCTGTTGGTTGAGGGTTGCGTTAGTGTAATTGCCAGTTCGTTGTAATTATTACGAATGGTTTTTACCTCACCCCAAACCGGCGTCCAGCTTTCATCGAAGGATGAGGTTTCCTTCTTTGTAAGTTCGAATCCCTCAGTAAGGTTCTTGCCATCCTTAAGTTCCAGTCCCAGGTTGCTTTCCTTGATGACAGGTTGGTTCTTGTAGTCCAATTGATAAACGGGCACTCCGTTTTTGAGCTCCACGTTCAATGCCATTTCTCCGTTGGGAGACTTAATGGTTTCCGCCTTCAGTAAAAAAGCAGAACACAATAAAACTGTAGCTAATAAAATTTGTTTCATGGTGATAGTTTAAAAATCTTTATGAATACAAAAGAAATACTATTACAAGAAATAAGACCCACTTTTGCCCTGAATGATAGTAAGTTTGTCACGCAATCGATTCCGGCAATTCCGTGTGTTATGTGTAACGGACATAAAGAATACGGCAATTTAATAAAAATATACGGTAAACAAGTTATAAATAAATAGTTCCGTATATCTTTGTATATAGTATATTATTCGTTTGATATTATAATTATTATATGGAGATAAGAAAGACACAATTGGAAGATATCGATGTTCTAATGAATATTTATGACAGAGCGAGGCGATTTATGCAAGAGACCGGCAACGGGAATCAGTGGATCGACGGCTATCCTTCGCTTGAAATAGTGATGAGGGATATGACCAACCAAAACAGCTATGTTTGTATTGATGAGGACAATGAAATAGTTGCGACTTTCTTTTTCATGAAGGGCGAAGATCCTACTTACGCCAGGATAGAAGACGGGCAATGGCTTAACAACGAGCCTTACGGAGTTGTACATCGTTTGGCTGGATCGGGAAAAATAAAAAACATTGGTTCTTTCTGTCTGCAATGGTGTTTGGGTCAGTGTTCTAACATACGTGTGGATACGCATCACAACAACCTGGTGATGCAAAATATACTCAAGAAGAACGGGTTCGTCCCTTGCGGCATCATCTATGTTTCCAACGGAACACCGAGAATTGCGTTTCAGAGATCCAATTAGTTGCTGTAAACCTTCTATATATAAATAGCCGGTTGGGAAAGTTACCTTTCCCAACCGGCTATTTTATTAAATTATACTATCCCTATTATAAATACTTGGCAAGATCTGCCGGCAGATAGAACGTGTTATTCTTATCTACATATACTACAACCGAATTAAGTTTGATTGTTTCGGTACCCTTTTTTCCTGTTTGGATAAGGTTGGAGAACGGAGTGATGGTAAGCTGTTTCTTCTTGCTTTTTACCACAAGCGTTGGCATGCTTTTCCCGTCTTTGGCAGGTACAATTTCGCACTTATAATTCTTGAACACATCTGTGTGTTTGGCAAAAGTCTGGTTAGACATGGCGTCAAGTTCGCCGTTAATGCCAAATAATGCACACAGGTAATGGTTTAGTTCCACATTACTGTGCATCCCCAAAGGTAAAGTACCTTGCGGGTGATAAGCGGCCAGGAATACTTCTTCGCCGGTATGACCTCCGGTGGTAAATCCGAAACAAGTTTTGGAAGTAAGGAAGTGAGCCATAAAGGTAGATAATCCTCCGCTGTACATAGATTCAACATCGCCAGTCTTTGTCCGTTGTTCAAGAGGAATAGGACTGTTCTTGTATCCTTTGTTGTTATAAAGGAGTTGCAGTTCTTCGTTGGTCAGTTCAAATCCGGCATATTTACGGAAGATGTTTTGTACTTCCGATGCCGGTTCGCTGTTCAATTTATTGGCAAAACCTTCGGCTGTAAGCTTAAATTGAGAGAATTGTCCAAACAGTTGATCTTTGGTTAGCTTATCGTATCCTCCACAACGGGAAGCACCCAGACTGATACCACTGTTGCCATGGTCGGGAACAATAATAACAGCAGTTTCACCATTTTGTTTAGCAAATTCAATAGCAGCACCACACGCTCTGTCGAAAGCTAAAAAGTCGGAAGCCATACCAACCGGATCATTGGCATGAGCAGCCCAGTCAACTTTGCTACCTTCCACCATCAGGAAAAACCCTTTTTCGTTTTTAGCAAGCTTTTCGATTGCCTTGCGGGTCATTTCCTCTAAAGAAGGAATTGCAGTCGTGTCGCGATCCAAATCGTAAGGCATTTCTTTATCACCGAACAAAGCCCACATTTTTTCGCCGCTGTACGAACGCATAGCATTCAAGTCATTCTTGAATACTCCGTATCCGTTCGACTCAAGGTAAGACTGACTGGAAGCAGGAAGCAAAGAGGTGCCTCCGCCAATTACCACGGTCAGATCGTTGTGAGCCATCTGCGGAGCAATCCATTCGTACTTACCACGGTTATAGCTATGAGCAGAACAATCGGCCGGAGTAGCATGTGGAAATTCGCAGGTAAACACCAATCCGGTAGATTTACCATACTTCATTTTCGCAGCTTCCAAAACGGTTACGAGCGGCTGATAAGCGCGGGTCGAATCGATTGGAAATATATCATTATCTCCATCGCTCCAGGGATGTGTAGACACAAATCCTGTAATACTTGGAATACCTGTCATATAACAAGAAGTAGTAGGCGCAGAGTCTCCGATAGGTGCATTGGACGAATGCGTCCGAACCGTACCACACAGATAAGGGTCTATGTTAAGGTTAGGCATACCTGGATTATTGTACCACTGCAACCAGCGGGCAATAGAAACAGTAGCCAGAGATGTGCCGTCGGGAATGAGTAAAATAACATTCTTGACGGGCTTTACGTTTTCGACTTCAGCTGCTTTTACCGGAGCTATCAGTATAGCCAGCAAAAGCAGAAAGGTCATCGTTTTTTTCATATTTGTAAATTTAAAGTGAATTATAGTAAATGAATAATTTCTTCTTCAAAAAGAGTGAGCTTCTCTACACCGGTACTTGTTACCAAAAAACTGTTTTCTATACCAACGGCCCCTGTACCCGGAATAACAAACTTGGGCTCGAGGGCGAAAGTCATATTCTCCTCAAGCAGTTCTTTCGAACGTGGGGTTAACACAGGTAATTCGTTTATTTGGATGCCAATTCCGTGTCCTACAAACTTTGCTTGCTGCTTCGTTCCCATGAAATAGGCTGAAAGACCTTCTTTCTCGGCGATACCGGCAGCTATATTATATAAGACAGAGCAGGCTACGCCGGGTTTTGCCGTTTGTTCCACTTCATGCTGAATCTCCAGAGAAACCTGATGGGCCTTATATGCCAGTTCAGAAAGTTTACCAACGGCAAATACGCGGGTCATGTCGGTTAGGTAGGCAGTGTAATTCCCTGCCATATCAACCATAACTGCCATACCCTCTTTAAGCACAGAACCATTGGCACCAAGCGGGCAGGAGGGACTCATCCCTTTACCGCCAAGCGCAAAATCGAAGGGAGAGGGAGCTTCCGCATTATCTCCGGCCAAAATACTTCCCATGTGAATATCCATATTCGGACCAAATGCCCTGAATACTCCGATAGAACCATGCTGACGCATCTTATTTTCTATTTCAAACTGAAACTCAAGGTCGGTCATGCCCGGACGAAAGCAAGAAGGAATCTTTGCATAAGTAGCCGCATGCTGTTTGGCCGAAATGCGAAACTGTCCAATCTCCCAGGGAGTCTTTATCATGCGGACCCTACGCATCAATGCAGTAGCATTACCTGTTTCTTTCGGATTAAAAAGCTGTTGTAAGCGAATGTAATCACTGTATGTGAGCTCATCAGCTTCTAAAAGTAATTTCTCAGGCATCTTAATACCCTTTTCAGCAAATATATCAGGTATCTGTTCGGGCTTACGAATATATGAAACCAGTTCGCCTTTAATTCCACTTGGACGCTTTACAAAAAATAAGGGATTACCCTGAACCGGAAGGTAAAAGTATCCGCTAAATATCTGTCCTGTTGTATAGTATAAGTTTACATCAACTGTTAGCAGACAGCTGTCCGCATTCACCTTCAACATAGCTTCCC
Source organism: uncultured Macellibacteroides sp. (assembly GCF_963667135.1). Classification (NCBI taxonomy): domain Bacteria; kingdom Pseudomonadati; phylum Bacteroidota; class Bacteroidia; order Bacteroidales; family Porphyromonadaceae; genus Macellibacteroides; species uncultured Macellibacteroides sp. Next base: position 3,397,262 of record NZ_OY762974.1, read on the forward strand.
TCATCCGCTGCCATTTCAACTCCAGGTCGGCACTAAGTTCTTTTGAAATCATTTTTATGTCCTGTTATCAGTTCTTATTATTAATTCAAGCACCAAAGTTATTAAATTAACCCATTTTGATGATTCCATTTACATTTTTTAGGGAACTTGTAACGCTAATTAGGGTTTCATGCCCAAGGCTTCAATATAACCGGGGTTTTTTAGGCAATTCGCAAATTTCATATTTTCCAGTAATTCAAGCATGGCCTGTTTAACCAAAGCCTGATCCGGGCGAGCGGCACGTATCTCGTTAAAGTTGTTTCGGGGTTGTAGGGTATATTGAATAATAAGATCCCAATTGGCCGGTTTATTAATTCGAACCATACAGCTTGTTTTCTCCATTTTCTTATACGGCCAGAAATGCCAGCCCATATTGTTTCGCTCCATCAGACGACGGAAAGCACCTACCCATTCGTCCGTGTTTTCTCCTGTCTCACCCATATAAAGAGGCAGATTGACTTTGGTGCGGAAATCAACAAAGTCTTGCAGGTTGGTTTGAAGCGTATCACACCAATAACGGTGGCAGGTATACATCATCTTACCGTCAATTGCTTTTTCGTCAAACATCGTGAAATTACTATTCCACTGAGCTCCTCCAAGTAATATAATGTGGTTCTTATCTACCGAACGGATAGCCTCGATTCCTTTCTTATATACAGGAACAAGTTGCTTGTTGATCTCCTCCTTATTGTTAAAGTGAGTGGCGATGGGTTCGTTAAGCAGATCGTACCCTAAGATTGCAGGCTCATCTTTGTAGCGATTTGCGATTTTCTTCCATATCTCGCAGAATAACTGCTGACTTTCTTCGCTTTCAAACAGCCATGGATATCCGTAACTGTCGTCAATATTGTCGCCTGTCTGACCACCGGGAGCGTCGTGCATATCAAGAATTATGTAAAGACCTTCCTCCTTGCACCATTTAATAACACTATCTATCCGGGCAAAACCATCCTGATTGCTCTTTAAACCCATGTAATCCTCGTCTGTGAAAGATTTATAGTGAAAGGGGAGGCGTATGGAATTCATTCCTGTTTGTTTAATGTAGGCGATATCCTCGCGGGTGATGTAATTGTCTTTGAACGCTTTCCAGAACTGCTCTGTGAAATCGGGACCAACCATTTCACGGAAGGCCTGATCTATCAAACGGAATGAGCTCACATCTTTAAACAGAAACATATATCCTTCCGGATTAAGCCAGTTTCCCAGATTGATACCCTGGATAAGAAATGGTTTACCCTCCGGAGTAATTACATGTTGATTTTTTATCCCAAGAAAAAGATTTTTATTCGATTGCTCTTTAATGGAAGAAGCCTTGCACGTAAAGAATAATGACAATAAGAATAAGAATAAAACACTTTTTTTCATAACAGTAAGTAAATTAAAGAATTTAACATAAGCAAAGATATACGTTTTATTAAAGAAAACAAACAGGAAATATAGTTCTTAAAATAATAGGAATGGTGTATGATTTAAAACAATTGTGTATAAATCTAAAAAAAAATGTACATTTGCATTTCAGAAAACAATCCATAGGATACAATTAGTTCGTACAATCAGAGAGTTATCCATTATTCAGTATGATATATCAGGAAGACAGACCAAACGTATTAAGTGTAAGGGGGGATTTTGATACCATATATATCAATAATTTCTCCCGGTTGTTCCTATTTGCCAAAGAGTATGTTTTATTTGATGAAGATGCAGAAAATATTGTACAGGATGTATTCCTGATGCTTTGGGAAAAAAAGGACGTATTGCGGGTGAACGTTAGTCTTACAGCCTATCTTTTTACTTTGGTGAAAAACAAATGCATCGATTTTCTCCGCCATAATATGGTAGCTCAGACATATACGGAAACCATTCAAAACGAATACAACGCAGAGCTGAATCTAAAGTTGTATGCGTTGGAATCGTTTAATCAAAGTCTTGAATCGGATGAGGATATTGAAACACTGCTTCAACAAGCCATTGATAAACTCCCGGAAAGATGCAGGCTTATATTTATTAAGAGTCGAATTGAAGGAAAAAAGTATAAAGAAATTGCAGAAGAACTCAATCTTTCTGTAAATACGGTGGAAGGCCAGATTTCCATTGCATTAAAAAAGCTGCGCGAAGAACTAAGAGACTACCTTCCCTTGCTGATTTTTTTATTTATTTGTTAAACTATGTTTATTTTAAGCTTTTGATTGGTGGTAAGTTTTCCGCCAATCGCTCTTATATCAAATGCCCAAAAAATGCACGATTTATTTATAAGATATTTTAATGGAGAAATGTCTCCACAAGAAAAAAAAGAACTCTTTCAAAAGCTTCAGCAATCGCCTGAAGAAAAGAAAGTGTTTGCCGAGATGCAGAATGCTTGGGCATTGTCTTCTTTATCTATACCAGTCAATCATAAACTTGCAGCTTTTAAGCTTGCTCAATTTAAAAAGAACGAAAAGAAACGTTACTTTGTAAAGTATATTAGACCAGTGTTGGGGTATGCAGCAGCAGTTGTTGTGGCTGTTGCTGCTACTTGGGCAGTCTTAACCCAATTCGAACCCTCATTTGCCAAGGATGCTATCGCAGGATATGAAGAATTTTCGACTCCTGCAGGACAACGGGCTAAGATGACATTGTATGATGGTACGGTTGTGTGGCTGAATGCCAGCTCCACTCTTAAGTATCCAAATAGATTTTCTGATAATGTTCGCCGGGTTGAATTGGATGGCGAAGCTTACTTCGAAGTTAAACATAATAAAAAAGTCCCTTTTATTGTTTCGACCGAAAAAATGAACATTCGTGTTCTCGGAACTAAGTTTAATGTGTTTGCCTATAAAGGGAAAGCCGACTTTACCACCACGTTGGTTGAAGGATCTGTGAGGATATCGGATAAAAATGATGCCTCTCGTACCATGCTTCTTAAACCATCGGAAACTGCCGAATTAAGAGGGAATAAGCTTTTTAAGACAAAGTATAAAAATGAAAACCTTCTTTTGTGGCGTTCAGGTATATATTCTTTTGACGATGTTACATTTAGTGAGATGGTGAAGAAATTGGAACTGTATTATGATGTAACCATTCACGTTAACAACAACGAACTGATTAAAAATAAATTTACAGCAAAATTTCGTCAGAGGGATGGCATCGAAAGTGTTTTACGAACGCTTCAGAAGGCTTATTCATTCAGGTTTGAAAAAGATGAAGAAAAAAATATTATAACAATTAAATAGAACGATTATTAAAAAACTCATATTGTTGAACCTTAAAAGAATTTGAGCCTATGGTTTAGAGACAGTATAAAAAAATGCCGGCAGATGTTCCCGCATCCACCGACATCAAGCTAACACGAATTATTAAAAATAAGTATTAACAGTAAACAGTACAAAGTTATGGAAAAAGATCCTTTGTCCAATCTTTTATTATTTCAAAATTATCACATTAAGAAATTTTTGAATATTATGAGAATTTCAACCTTTCTTCTTTTCCTATGTGTATTTACCTCATTCGCAACTACGAGTAACTCTCAGAATGCAAAAGTAAATATCTCAGGAAATAGTTTAACAGTCGGTAATTTTATCGATCAAGTAGAAAAGCAAACAGATTATTTGTTTGTGTACAGTAAGAATGAAGTTAACATAAACGAAGCCGTTGCCGTTAAATCGGGAGATAAATCGGTTTCAGAATGTTTAACTGAGGCGTTTAAAAATTCGGATGTTAAGTATGCATTCGAAAATGATTACATTGTATTAACAAAAAATGCAACCCCTTCTCTTCCTCAAACAGGAAAGAAAATCAATGGTGTGGTTAAAGACTCCAAGGGTGAAGCTGTTATCGGAGCCAATGTTGTAGTAAAAGGTACTACAAATGGAACGATCACTGATATCGACGGAAAGTATTCCTTAGATGTTCCTGCCGGAGCCGTACTTCAGGTTTCTTACATCGGTTATCTTACAAAAGAAATACCAGTAGGAAGTCAGCCTGTTATTAATGTTGAGCTTCTTGAAGACAGTCAGGCTCTTGACGAAGTAGTGGTAGTAGGTTATGGTACGATGCGTAAATCAGACGTTACCGGTTCTATCTCAGTAACTAAGGGAGAAGATATGATTAAAGCTCAGTCTTTTAGTGCATTAGATAACCTTAGAGGTAAAGCTTCTGGTGTTAACATCTTTTCTAACTCAGGACAGCCAGGTGGTTCCAGCCGTGTTATCATTCGTGGTATCGGTACTATTAACTCATCTTCTGATCCCTTGTATGTAGTTGACGGTGTGGTAATGGAAGACTTCAAACTTTTGAACCCGAATGATATCGAACGTATCGAAGTATTGAAAGATGCTTCTGCTGCAGCTATCTATGGTGCTCGTGGTGCCAATGGTGTTATCTTGGTATCAACCAAACGTGGTAATAAGGGTGAAGGTACAAGCATCAGCTATAGCGGTTCTGTAAGTATGAGTAATGCTGCCAGTTATATGGAAACTCTGAATGCACAACAATGGACAGATGCTTTCATGCAAGGTTTGGAAAATGAAAACAAATGGATGGGATACGACTGGTCTTTGAATCGTACAGACTGGTTTAATGATTCTAAGTTCTTTGATGCACAAGGCAATCCTTTGTATAATACAAACTGGCAAAAAGAAGCAACTCGCACAGCTGTTTCTCACAACCATCAGTTAAGTATTCAGCAGGGTGGTAAAAATTCTTCAGTAGGCGCATTCTTAAACTACACCGATCAGCAGGGTATTGTGAACAATACGTTTATGAAACGTTTGAATATGAAGTTGGCTTACGATGCTAATCCTACACCTTGGTTATCTACTGCAATTAACTTGTTGGTAAACCATACGTGGCAGCGCTATACTCCTGAAGAAGGTGGAGGACAGGATGCTCGTCGTACCATGATTGAAATGATGCCTTGGATGCCTGTTACGATGCCTGACGGTTCGTATACAACTTCTACAAGCTCAACATTATCAGGAGACTTAGGTTTCGAAGGTATGTCTAACCCTGTTATGATTTTGGAACAACAAAAACGTATGAACTACCGTACACAGATTTTCGGTAATGCTGCGTTTACATTCCATTTGGCTAAAGATTTGGATTTGAAAACACAGATTGGTGTTGATAACCACAATAACACATACAGAGGTTATTCTTCAATAGGTCTTAATAATATTTCAATGCCTAATGGATGGGCAGAAATCAATCATACCAATACACTGTATTGGCAGGAAGAAACTTACCTGACTCACAACCTGACAAGTGGTAAGCATCGTTTGAATACAATGGCCGGTCTTTCATGGCAGGAACGTGTATATAATTATGACAGATCAAGAACAGAAGGATTCTCTGACGACTTCTATGAATGGAATAACATGGGTGTCGCTACAACTCCTGATCCTCCTACATCAGATTGGAACCGTTGGGCAATGAACTCTTATTTCTTGCGTGGAGCTTATTCTTATGATGATAAATATATGGCTACTGTTACTGCCCGTATGGATGGTTCTTCTAAGTTTGGAGAAAACAATAAATACGCTTTCTTCCCATCTTTAGGTTTGGGTTGGAATATGTCTCAGGAAGGATTCATGAAAGATATCGAAGCCATCAATCTGTTGAAGTTGCATTCCAGTTATGGTATGACAGGTAACTCTGAAATTGGTACATATTCTTCATTGGCTATGATTAATTCAGGTACAGATATTTTAAATGATAACCGTGCTGCTACAGCTCATGTTTCTTCTCTTGCCAATCCTGATTTGAAATGGGAAAAGACAGGTCAGTTCGACTTTGGTGTAAATTTAAATATGTTTAGTAATCGTCTTAACTTTGATGTATCTTACTATTATAAGAAAACAACAGACTTGTTGTTGGAACGTCCGGTTCCTCATTCAACAGGTTTCTCTTCTGTAATGGATAATATTGGTTCTGTACAGAACAAAGGTTTGGATATCATGATTAATACTGTTAACCTACAGGGTAAAGATTTCTCATGGGCTTCCACTTTGAATGTTAACTACAACAAGAATAAGATTCTAGAATTAGGCGAAAATAATGAAGACATCGAACCGGGACCATGGTGGGTATCAGGTTCACAGACTATCTTACGTGTAGGTCAATCTTTGGGTTCTTTCTATGGTTACGAACGTCTGGGCGTTTGGACAGAAGACGAAAGGGCTGAAGCCGAAGCCGCAGGTTCTGCTGTAGGTCGTGCTAAACGTTCTGCCGACAAGAAAATCTTAGGAAAAGGTACTCCTGATTTCTCTGGTAGCTTTATCAATGAATTCAACTATAAGAACTGGGATTTGACTGTAGACTTACAGTTTGTAGCCGGTGTTGAAGTAATGCAACAGTATTGCCACTCAACTTACGACCGTTTTGGTATCACCAGTGGTTTGAGTAAGATTCTTACTGATGCTTATGATGGAACAAATCCTAACACTATGCAGCAGGCTATATACCTTTGTAACTCTGGTCACGCAGGTCAGGATACTCAGTTAGACTCTCAATGGGTTAGCGACGGTTCTTATCTTCGTGGTAACTTGATTCAATTAGGTTATACATTTAACCCACAACAGTGTAAATCAATCGGTTTGGGTAGTATGCGTATTTATGCAAGTGTAAATAATGCATTTGTTATCAATTCAAGTGATTTCTTCGGTTTCGATCCTGAAGGTACTTCTCAAGGTAGCAACCAATGGGGACAGAATATGTACTTCTTCCAGTATCCGAAGCCAAGAACGTATACAGTCGGTTTGAATGTAACATTTTAATTAACTTAAGTAATGACATCTAAAATGAAAAAGATAATATCCACTTTCCTGTGTGCTGGTCTGCTAGCAAGCTTCACAGCTTGTAGTAGCTTCTTGGATGAAAACCCAAAGAGTTCGCTTGCCTCAAACCAGTTCTTTACTACTGCTTCGCAAGCAGAGTCTAATGTGAATTATTTGTATCGTACAGGAGCTCCAAGTATGTATGGTGCAGGTGGTGCTTATGGTGGTCCCAATGTAATGTTGGGTGGTTATGTATCTGGTTACTTTGATAATGAATATGCCGGACAGGAAGTTGTTGTAATGTACAGCAAGAGCCTTAGCCGCAATTCAGTGAATATCGCTAACCAGATGGACGGTGTATGGGACGCTTGTTATGAGGCTATTAACGTGGCTAATGCAGGTATCAAGTATATTCCTGAAATCACAATGGACGAAACAGCAAAGGCTCGTTTAGTTGGCGAAAGTAAGTTCTTCCGTGCTATGAACTATTTTTACCTGGTAAAAATGTTTGGTGATGTGCCTTTGACAGTTGATCCGTATGAATCATTGGAAAACCTTTATTTGGAACGTACACCTGTTAAAGATGTATATGCCCAAATCGTACAAGATGCTAAAGACGCTGTAGCAGTTTTGCCAGATGCAGCATTTTATTCAAATGGAGCTCGTCTCACAAAGAATGTAGCTAATACATTACTTGCAGATGTATATTTGCAGATGAGCGGATACCCTGTTCAGGAAGACCATTACGCTGATGCGGCAGCTGCTGCCAAGGCTGTTATTACTTCCGGAAAACATAGCCTTGCTACAAACGGCGACCTGAAGATGAACAGTGCATTCAATAAATTGCGTACTACAGACGGTTTGGACGAATCTGTTTATGCATACGAATTCAATGCCGCTATCTCAACCAGTGGTTGGTGGCCTGTTTATTCATTCCCAAATGCATGTGCCGGTTGGGGTATCTTTAAATATGCTATTACTAATAATGTATATGGTATAGTAAACGGGTATACGAACGTATATGATTCAAACGAAGACCTTCGTATTCAGCCAAATCAGTTCTTCCATTCTGAATATAAGATGCCTGATGGTACAGTACGTCAGTTAGGTGGTCTTTTCAACTGGTATTACTATGATGAAGAAGCTATGTTGACCACAGGTCGTGGTACAAAGGATGTGAATATCTATCGTTATGCTCAGGTATTGCTGATTGCTGCAGAAGCAACTGCTAAGTCTGGAAGCGTTTCTGAAGCTGCCGGCTATCTTGCCGAAGTAAAGGCTCGCTCTTCTATGACAGGTAAGACAAAAGCAGCTTTCACTACAGAACTTTCTTCTTTGTCAAAAGATGCATTTGTTCAGGAAGTATGGGCAGAACGTTTGCGTGAGTTCCCTCTTGAATTCAAGATTTGGGATGATATCACACGTACTCACATGTATCCTCAGTTCAGCGACGCAAACAAGGGTAAAGTTTCTTTTGTGAATGTTATTGGAGCTTCCAACAATTGGGGCAAAACATTCCAGGAGAGAGATCTTTTGTGGCCGTTGTCAACGAACGAATTGCAACGAAACACATTGCTGACTCAGAACCCCGGTTATGAAAACTAAATAATCAGATTAAAAGGTCCGGGAGCATATCCCGGACCTTTTTTTATTGTTTTTTGACTAAATACGAATTGCAGGGTCTTTTACAACCTGTATAGTTTTAGTTACTTTGTAAAAAATTGCGACCAATTATTTAATTTGTATATGATGAAGCATAAGAATGTGTGTGCGGTTGTTCTGATGACAGCTTTATGCTGGATTGGGAAACCTGCTTTTGCCTCTGAGAGCGAGGGGGGTTTTGATCCGGTTGAGTATGTAAACCCATTAATCGGAACTCAGTCTACTTTTCAATTGTCTACGGGAAATACTTATCCCGCAATAGCACTTCCCTGGGGAATGAATTTCTGGATGCCCCAGACAGGAAAAATGGGTGATGGATGGGCGTATACCTATACGGAAAATAAAATCCGTGGGTTTAAACAAACGCATCAACCCAGTCCGTGGATTAATGACTACGGTCAGTTCTCAATTATGCCGGTTGTAGGTGCTCCTGTATTTGATCAGGATAAACGTGCCAGCTGGTTCTCTCACAAATCAGAAATTGCGAAGCCTTACTATTACAAGGTATATTTGGCCGAACACGATGTGGTAACCGAAATTGCACCAACCGAACGTGCTGCCATCTTTCGTTTTACTTTTCCACAGAGTGATAGTTCATTTGTTGTAATTGATGCTTTCGATAAAGGATCTTACATTAAGATTTTACCGAACGAAAACAAAATTATCGGTTATACAACCAAAAACAGTGGGGGAGTACCTGCCAATTTTAAAAATTACTTCGTTATTACATTCGACAAACCCTTTACTTACGAATATACGTTTGCCGATGGTGCGTTGAAAAACGAAAAGGAGCAAACTGCCAATCATGCGGGTGCTGTAATTGGATTCAAAACAGCAAAAGGCGAAGTGGTAAATGCACGTGTAGCTTCCTCATTTATTAGTTTCGAACAAGCAGCCCTGAATTTGAAGGAACTTGGAAACAATAATTTTGATAAAGTTGCCGCACAAGGAAAAGAAGCCTGGAATAAGGCACTGAGAACAATCGAGGTAGATGGCGGATCGTTAGATCAATACCGCACATTCTACTCTTGTATGTACCGCTCCATGTTATTTCCACGTAAATTTCATGAAATTGATGCAGCCGGCAAGGTGATGCATTACAGTCCGTTCAACGGACAGGTATTGCCCGGATACATGTATACCGACTCTGGCTTCTGGGATACATTCCGTTGCCTGTTCCCATTCCTGAATATGATGTTCCCTTCTGTAAACAAAGAGATGCAGGAAGGTTTGATCAATACATATAAAGAAAGCGGCTTCTTCCCCGAATGGGCTAGTCCCGGACACCGTGGCTGTATGGTTGGTAATAACTCAGCTTCAATTTTAGTTGATGCTTACATGAAAGGTGTAAAGGTAGACGACCTTGAAACGCTGTACAAAGGTCTTATCCACGGTACCGAAAATGTACATCCAACAGTATCTTCAACCGGACGTTTGGGTCACGAGTATTACAACAAGCTAGGTTATGTTCCCTACGATGTCAAAATCAATGAGAACGCAGCCCGTACACTCGAATATGCCTACGATGACTGGTGTATCTATAAACTGGCTAAAGATCTGAAACGTCCTAAAAAGGAAATAGAACTTTATGCTAAACGTGCCATGAACTATAAAAACCTGTACGACAAGGAAACCAAGCTGATGCGTGGTAAGAATGCCGATGGTAAATTTATGGCTCCTTTCTCTCCGCTTAAGTGGGGTGATGCCTTTACCGAAGGAAACAGCTGGCATTATACATGGTCTGTTTTCCATGATCCTCAGGGATTAATTGATTTGATGGGTGGTAAAAAAGACTTTGTTCAGATGTTGGACTCAGTATTTGCGGTTCCCCCCGTATTTGATGATAGTTACTACGGTGGTGTAATTCACGAAATCCGTGAGATGCAAATCATGAACATGGGTAACTATGCGCATGGTAACCAGCCAATCCAGCATATGATTTACATGTATAACTATGCAGGTGAACCCTGGAAGGCTCAGTACTGGCTTCGTGAAGTAATGAACCGCATGTATACCTGTAATCCAGATGGCTATTGTGGTGATGAAGACAACGGACAGACTTCGGCCTGGTATGTATTCTCTGCGCTTGGATTCTATCCAGTTTGCCCGGGTTCCAACGAATATGTAATGGGTGCACCTTTATTTAAGAAGGCAACTATTACGTTCGAAAACGGGAAGAAGATGGTGATCAATGCTCCGGAGAACAGTGATAAAACACGTTACATCGAAACGATGACTCTAAACGGAAAGAACTATACTAAGAACTATCTGAAGCATGCCGATTTATTAAATGGTGGCGAGATTACTATTCGCATGAGCGAAACACCAAACAAGCAACGCGGTATTCAACAAGAAGATTTCCCTTATTCATTTTCTGTTAACGAGAAAAAGTAATTTATAGAATGAAATTATTCAACAAGATTAATATGTCAGGCATAATTGTATGCCTGACATTTTTCGCTTTCTCCTGCTCAGTTAAGGAGAAGGTTGAAGTGAAAGATTATGTATCCTATGTAGATCCCTATATTGGAACTAGTGCTCACGGACACGTATTCGTTGGAGCAAATGTTCCTTTTGGAGCTGTACAGATTGGTCCACAGAATATTCACAAGGGCTGGGACTGGTGCTCGGGTTATCATTATTCCGATAGTGTGATAATAGGATTCTCTCATACGCACCTTAGCGGTACCGGTTGTGCCGATTTAGGTGATATCTTGCTTATGCCTTATACCGGCGTTGTACGTACAGCTCGTGGTGAACAGGATAATATTGAAGGAAGTTGTTCTTCTTATTACAAGCACAGCAACGAAACGGTTACTCCCGGTTATTACTCTTTACTGATGGATAACGGTGTTAAAGCCGAACTAACTGCTACCGAACGTGTAGCTATGCATCGGTATACGTTTCCTAAGAACGAGGATGCACACATTCTGATTAATCTGAAGGAAGGAAACGGCGATAATTCCTACGATACCTACCTAAAGCAGGTGGATAAGTTTACAATCGAAGGATATCGCTTTTCAAAAGGATGGAGTCCGCAACACAAAGTATTCTTTACGCTCAAAAGCGATCAGCCAATCAAAGTATTGCAGTTATTTAACGACGACGAGGCTGCAGGCGAGGGGACTTTGACCGGTGAAGCTGTAAAAGGTGTTATTACATTCGAAAAGAATCCCGAAAGCGTATTGCTGAAAGTGGGAATCTCTTCTGTAAGCTGTGCGAATGCTGCAGCCAATGTTGAAAAAGAAATTGCCCACTGGGATTTCGACCAGGTTAAGCTTAATGCAAAAACGGTATGGAATGAGGCTTTGTCGTGCATTGATGTTGATACGAAAGACGAACGTGCCAAAAAGATTTTCTATACTTCCTTGTATCATACCTTTATCGCCCCAACATTATATTGCGATGTAAACGGCGATTTCCGTGGTCATAACGATTCTGTTTATACGAATAACAGTTGGAAAAACTATTCTACTTTTTCTTTGTGGGATACCTACCGTACATTGAATCCGTTGTTTACCATCATTAAACCAGATATGGTGGGTGATATGGTAAATTCATATCTTGGCATTTACGATCAGCAAGGTAAATTACCTATCTGGCCGTTGGTTGGAGGCGAAACCGAGTGTATGCCCGGATACAGCGCTGTTCCCATCATTGCCGATGCCTATCTGAAGGGTATTAAAGGCTTCGATGCCGAGCGTGCAATGAATGCGATGCTTGTTTCTTCTACCTATCCGAAACAAAAGGGAGTTCCCTTTGTTATGGAAAAAGGATACATTCCTTGTGATAAATTGTTCGAAGCAACTTCTATCGCTATGGAATATGCTGTAGGAGACTGGGGTATTGCTCAAATGGCTAAAAAGATGAAGAAAGATTCTGTTTATACAGAATACCTGAAAAGAGGAAAATATTATTCGCAGTATTTCGATAAGGATATCAAATTTATCCGTCCTAAAACTGCTGCAGGTACTTGGGTGACTCCTTATGATCCTTTCCGTTCGGTACATGGTCGCGGTGATTTCTGTGAAGGTACCGGCTGGCAATATACTTTCTTTGTTCCGCAACATCCTGAAGGACTTATCGAACTGTTTGGCGGCGACGAAGCCTTTGGTACCAAGCTTGATTCGTTGTTTACTGCCGAAGGTGATATGGGAGAAAGTGCATCGAATGATATTAGCGGATTGATAGGGCAGTATGCTCATGGTAACGAACCAAGCCATCATGTGGCTTACCTGTATCCATATGCCGGTCAGCAGTGGAAAACGGCAAAGATGGTTCGTCACATTCAGGATGTATTTTATACGGATGCTCCCGATGGCGTAATAGGAAACGAAGACTGCGGACAGATGTCTGCATGGCATATTATGTCTGCCCTTGGATTCTATCAGGTGAACCCTTCTAACGGCGTGTTTGTGTTTGGCAGTCCGTTGTTCGACAAAGTATCTGTGGCGCTGCCAGGCGGAAAACATTTTGAAGTGGTAGCCGAAAATAATTCGAAAGAGAATGTCTATATCCAATCGGTAACCTTAAACGGAAAACCGTACGATAAGGCTTACATTCTGTACCAGGACATCATGAACGGAGGAACTCTGAAGTTTGTTATGGGCAACCAGCCTAACAAAAAATTCGGAGCCGATCCGGCTAGTCGTCCAGCTACAGCAATCTAAAGTAAAAACACTCAAACGCATAGTATTATGAACATTAATTTCGTAAAAACAGGCTGGAGTTTGCTCCTTACCGCTGCACTCGTTACCGGGTGTCAGACTAACGGGATTGGAAATATGTCCGAGGACCTTTCCAAGGAGCCGGTGGACTTTGTGAATCCCTTTATGGGAAATATCAGCCACCTTCTTGTGCCTACTTATCCAACGGTGCATTTGCCCAACAGCATGCTGCGTGTTTATCCCGAACGGGGCGACTTTACAGGCGACCGTTTACAGGGTTTGCCCGTTATCGTAACCAGCCACCGGGGAAGTTCTGCCTTTAATCTTAGTCCTTATCAAGGCGACGAGGCAAATATCAAACCGGTGATAAGCTACAGTTACGACCTGGAAAAGATTGTACCGTACCGCTATTCTGTCTACCTGGATGAAGCAAATATCAATGTTGATTACGCTCCTTCGTATCAGTCGGCTGTCTATTCCATCAATTTTGAGAAAAAGGCTTCGAACTACCTGATATTGAATACCCGTAACGGCGAACTTACTTCCGAAGGAAACTGTATCAGCGGCTATCAATTTGTAGATGATAAAACAAAGATTTATCTCTATGCCGAAACCAACTTGTTTCCTGAGAAGAGTGGGGTACTTGCCGGCGACAGTCTTTCTTTTGGAAAGACTCAGGCTGCAGGACGCAATGCTGCACTTGTGCTAGCTTATGGCGACAAGGAACAGAAAATCGGACTCCGTTACGGAATTTCTTTTATCAGTACCGAGCAAGCCAAAAAGAACCTGCAACGCGAAATTAATGCTTACGATGTAGATGTGGTTGCCAAGGCAGGACGGACCGAATGGAATAAATCCTTAGGCAAAATTAAAGTGTTTGGGGGAACGGACGACGAGAGAACTATTTTTTATACCTCTCTTTACCGTACCTACGAACGTATGATTTGCATCTCCGAGGATGGTAGTTACTACAGTGCAACCGACGGTAAAATTCACTCAGACGAAGGAATGCCTTTCTATACCGACGACTGGATTTGGGACACTTACCGTGCCGTACATCCTTTACGTGTTTTAATTGAACCGCAGAAGGAACTTGCCATGGTTTCGTCGTATGTACGTATGGCGCAGCAATCGCCCGAAGGATGGATGCCAACCTTCCCCGAAGTAACAGGCGATAGTCACCGGATGAACGGAAACCATGCGGTAGCCGTAATTTGGGATGCCTATTGCAAGGGTCTTACAGGTTTTGATCTTGACAAGGCTTATAATGCCTGCAAGAGTGCAATAATGGATGAGACACTTGCCCCTTGGGTGCGTGCCAAAGCCGGAGATCTGGATGCTTTTTACAAAGAAAAAGGATATTTCCCTGCTTTGCACCCCAACGAAAAGGAAACAAGCAAGTTGGTGCATCCTTTCGAAAACCGTCAGGTTATTGCTGTTACATTGGGAGCGAGTTTCGACGACTGGTGCTTGTCGCAGATTGCCAAAGCCCTTGGGAAGACAGACGATTATAACTATTTTCTGAAACGTTCGTACAACTACCGTAACGTGTTTAATAAAGAAACCGCGTTCTTCCATCCCAAAGATAATAAAGGAAAATTCATCATGCCCTTCGATTATGTATTTTCCGGAGGACAAGGTGCCCGCGCATATTATGGCGAAAATAACGCCTGGGTATACCGCTGGGATGTACAACACAACGTGGGTGATTTGGTAACTCTGATGGGCGGAAAGGATAGCTTCGCTACCAACCTCGACCAGATGTTTAATGAACCTCTTGGTAAAAGCAAGTTCGAATTTTACCGTGTGTTGCCCGATCATACAGGAAATGTAGGTCAATTTTCCATGGCAAACGAACCCAGTCTTCATATTCCTTACCTGTACAACTATGCTGGTCAGCCCTGGAAAACCCAGAAGCGTATCCGCAAACTGCTACAGGAATGGTTCCGCAACGACCTTATGGGCGTACCGGGTGATGAAGATGGCGGAGGAATGTCTGCATTCGTGGCTTTCTCGCAAATGGGATTTTATCCTGTAACTCCGGGATCTCCCACCTATAATATCGGCAGTCCTGTTTTCTCTGATGTGATCATAGATTTAGGAAACGGTAAAACTTTCGAAATTAAAGCGGTGAATAGTTCGGAAGATAATAAATACATTCAGTCTGCCAAACTAAACGGCAAGGAGTGGAATCAACCTTGGTTTAGTCATAAAGATATTGTTAATGGAGGATTACTTGAATTAGAGATGGGTAATAAAGCGAACAAGGAATGGGGAGCAAAGCTACCTCCTCCTTCCGCCGAAAAAATCAACTAATAAAGTTATTACTATATAAAGATCCCCCGTATCACCAGATACGGGGGATCTTTTTTGTTATGTTGGAAACTTATTGATATTGAATATAAATGGGCTGAGGCTTTAGCTTTATCAGTTCCGGAGGAGTTAGCATGCGGTGAGGCGGACGTTTAAGGTCGTTTTTGTAAAACAGTTTGAATCCGGTAAACTGTACAGGCTCCTTAGAAATATATTGACGGTAAGTGTCGTTTTTCAACACCGGAGGACCCCAGCCATCCATGTTCATCACAAGCTGTACTTCGGGATGCAACACAATATTACGGTAGTTTTTAACCATCCGTTGTGTAAACCTGTGTACAATAAGAATTTTCGGACTCAGGTTGTTCTCTCTTACTAATTTTGCCAGATATTCCGAGCAATAATTTATATCATCCGCTTCGTAAGATCCTATTTTAGTCCCCGGTCTGCTGCCGTCTTTCATGGAGAACTCCGGATCTATAGCCAGATGTACGTGAGGCATTTTAAGGTATTTCTCCAATAAAGGAACCTCTTCTTTTACGTTGCTAAGCGCTACCTGGATATCCAGAAAAACAATGGCATTTCCCATGCGGGCAATTGTTAAAGCTGAATCAATCTGGCTTTCCGGCATGCGCCTCCGGTATTTTCCGTCTTTCAGCGGACTACCTTGAGCCACCACGGCAATGTAATGAATAGCTGGTACCACCGGTGTGGATGGGTCTGCTTTTTCCCAGGCCTTCACTTCCGCTTTTAATTTTATCCACAACTCTTCCGGCGGGTATTCGCCCAAGACTCCCATCCTTTTTGAATAAAGATTGCCATAAAACGCCACGATTCTGTTAAAAGGCAGAATGGCATTATCATTGGGGTAGGGCTGAGGTTTCACAGGCCATTGTCCGGTAGAGTCGCCATTGGCAAGGGCTCTAAGCTTTTTATTGTAAGCGAGGGTGTCGATTTTGCTCTTCGAATCTTCAGCACTTTTATTTTCAGGGTTCGAGCTTTGTACACATCCGCCGGCAAAGATACAAACCACCGCAAGTGCTATGCAAATAAAATGCTTTTTCATAATAAGGATGTTAACTGGTTATTTAGTGACAAAACAAAAACCCTTATACTAAAGTTGTGTTTTCTCCTGTTTTCAGTTTAGCACGATACAAAGCAGGATAGGCGCGTTTGCCCTCCACCACTTTGCTTTCGAATAGGATAACTTCGGATACGGTAAATTTAGTTGGCTTACCGAACGAAAACGAACTCAGATCCGCCTTACTATTTTTTAGCCTGGAAATTAAACTGATGTGAGGCTTGAATGGAAGCTTTTGCAACACGAATCCGTTTTTTATAAGTTTGGCATGGAGTTCCATCCATAGCTGATCCAACTTTTTTGTGCTTCCTCCAACACCTGCCCATATCGTATGGGGTCTTTGAAAAGACGGAAAAGCGCCCAGCTCGTTCACGTGCAGTTTGAAAGCTTGCTTTTCAGAAATTACAGACTCCACAATCTCTGCCAACGCGTGAATTGATTCGGGAAGTAATTCACCAAAGAATTCCAGTGTGATGTGAAAATACTCCGGCGATTTCCACGAACCCTCTATCCCCAGCTTTTCCAATCGCATCTGGGCTTCATAGAGTGAATGCTTTACTACAGCAGGCAGATCAATCCCAATGTATAGTCTCATGTAACCTCCTTATTTCTATCTCCAAAAATAAGAATAAATAGGATATTTGCTATTATATTTCAATCAGGATTGCCCCCATTTTTGACTTAAGGGAGAATTTACGGGGACTTAAGTCATATTTTTTTTTCACTTAAGTGAAAAAATGTCTCTACCTATTTCAATATAAGACACAGTATAAGACAAACTATGAAAGAATATATTGCTCATGTAAGAGTTGATAACCATTGCCAATCCAATGAAGAGCACCTAATAGGAACTGCTGATTTAGCTTCTCAGTTTGCTGCTGATTTTCAATGTGAAAACTGGGTTACCTTATTAGGGCTTTTTCTTGCAAGGCCGACATGGAGCTTTTGCGGAGGGTCGTTTATTTTAGCCTTTCAAGAATCGGAGAATACCTTTGCTTTGCATTTAAAAGAAAAGAACGCCTCAGGCAACTTTTCTGTAAACGATCGCTGGAATTTTTCTTTCTATTCCCTGATGCACCCGGTTATAGTTGTAATACTCCATATATTACCGGATTCCCTTATAAAGTTCAAGACCGTCGTTGCAGGGATTCATATAAATATATTTCTGTTTAATTGTACGCCAGAAACGTTCTCTTAATTTAACATGTAATGAATTTTATCCATTATAGCATACCACAAAACACTGTATGATATTGTGAATCCTATGTGTTTAGCAAATGCTAACACTTTTTGCATTGCGATACTTCGCCGGTGACATTCCAAGGTGAGTACTTACATAGCGTCCAAAGAAAGAGGTGTTGGGAAAGTCAAGAGTATTAGAAATTTCTTTTATTGGCATTGTTGTATCTTTCAATAATCTTACAATTTCTTTTATTGTAAATTCTTGAATCCATTTAGAGGCACTTTTTCCGCTTATTTCTCTGCTGGTCAATGATAAATATTTGGTTGTTACACATAATTTATTGCTATAGAAAAGAACTGTACGTTGTTCCTTAAAGTTTTTAGAAAGTAATTCCATAAAATTTTTAAACAATATATCCTTTCTACTTAATTTATTTTGTTCTAATTTAACAAATTCAAAAAGTGAATTGGACATGTCGTAAAAGGAGGACATAAACAGAGAACAAACAAGTTCATATTTGTAATAATGATCTTTTTGATTGATTTTGCAATTTAAAAGCTCAAAATATTCATTAAATGTGGCAACATCTTTATCATTAAGATGGAGAATAGGATGTTTACTTAAATAAAAAGCTTTGTTCCATATATCCATATTGTTTGGGAATACATTTTTAATAAATTTCTCAGAAATGAGCATTGCTTTTCCTCTAAAATCAGGACTTAAAGTAGAGTTATCGAATATAGTGTTTGGTAAACAAATTATCAGATCATTTTTTACAATAAAAGACATCTTCCCGTCAATATTTGATTGAATACATCCTTCATTACATACCAATATAAAAGAGAATTCTGATTTTACAGATTCTTCAATGATATCAATATCCATTACTTCGTCAATCATAATAATATCTCTTTCCATCTTGTTTGCAGTGTATATTTAAATCTTCTACGATGTAACAGTCAACCCTTTTATTCCTGTTTTTATTGGGTTGCAAAGGTCAGCATTTACAATAAATATTGATTGTTCCAAAACGCTTCTTTATTGTTCAATATAGCCGTATAGAGTACGTCGAGGTAATATTGAACATTTTACTGCCTTTATGAGGCTTTATTGATGTTTTAAAAGTTATCAACTTTGTGCCGATTATAGAAATACAAAAATTAAAGATTAAAATGAAAAAAAATCATTGTGCGGTAGTATTGTTACTGGCTTTAGTGATAACTAGCTGTGACAATCGTAAAAATGAGAATTTTATAAATTCTGTTAGAGTAAAGACTACTCAGGTTGCTATAGTTGCTACAGGAGGTTCTTGCCCGTATTCAGGCACAATAGAGGAGGTTACGTCGTCTTCGCTCAGTTTTGCTATACAGGGAACACTGGATAAACTTTCTGTTTGCGAAGGTCAGCACGTTAGTCAGGGACAGTTATTGGGTGTTCTGAACCAATCATCTGTACAAAGTGCTTATGATGCTGCTGTTGCATCACTTAATCAAACTAATGATGCCTATGTGCGTATGAAGCAACTGCACGACAACGGAAGTTTGCCTGATATTAAATGGGTTGAAGCCGAAAGTCAGCTGCAACAAGCTCAGGCATTGGAGCGATTAAATCGTAAAAACTTGAATAACTGTAAACTATACGCACCTTTTGACGGAGTAATTGCCGAAAAAAACGCTGAAGTAGGGTACAATGTAATGCCCGGTGTGCAGGTAGTCCGTCTTGTTTCAGTAAAACAAGTAAAAGTAAAGATAGCTGTGCCCGAAAATGAAATATCATCTGTCAAGACAGGTCAAAGAGTGCAATTCAGAGTGGCTGCCCTAGACGAAAAGCAGTTTCACGGGGTTGTATCAGAAATAGGCATTGTCGCCAATTCTTTATCACGTTCATACGATGTAAAGATTTTGGTAGATAATTCCAATAGGGAACTGATGCCGGGAATGATTTGCAGTGCCAGATTTGTGAATGAATCCTCCGTATCAGGGATCATACTCCCTGCCGAAACTTTGCAGACCGATTCTCAGAATAAAACATTTGTATGGATATATGCCAATGGAATCGCTAAACGTAGAATCGTAGAATGTGGTGGATTTACGGATCTAGGAGTGCTCATTTCAAGCGGATTGAAAGAGGGGGAAGAAGTAATTCTAGGTGGGCAACACAAAGTGAGTGAAGGTATGAAAATTGAAAAACTATGAAAAAGAAAAAAGGAATAGTTGAATGGGCCATGCACTACCGTCAGATTATTATTATGACGGTGAGTTGCTTAGTCGCTTTTGGCATCTACGGATTAAGAGAAATCCCCAAAAATGAATTTCCCGACTTTACCATTCGACAAGGAATAGTAGTGGCAGCATGTCCAGGAGCAACTGCCGCTGAAATTGAAGAACAAGTGACTAAACCTTTGGAAGACTATATTTTCAGTTACAAAGAGGTTCGTAAAGAAAAGACATTTTCCACTAGCCGGGATGGCTTAGTTTACATCCAGGTCGAGCTTAATCAAAATTTAACAGACAAAGATGCATTCTGGAGCAAATTTAAACATGGAGTTCAAGCTTTTAAGAGTGAACTCCCACAAAATGTGATGGCTTTACAGGTTGTAGACGACTTTGGAGATACTTCGGCTATGCTTATCACTATGGAGAGTGATCAGAAGACTTACCGTGAAATGGAGAAATACATGGATGGTTTGAAAGATCAATTACGTAAGATATCCAGTGTTGGAACACTTCGGGTTTTAGGTATTCAAAAAGAACAAATATCGGTAAACCTTAATTATGAGAAACTGTCGCAATACGGTGTTAATGGACAAACAATGGCTTTTAATCTTTTCACAAAAGGTTTCACCACAGTTAGCGGACAGGTCGATAATGCTGAATTTGTAGCTCCTATACATGTAGCTAAAACCTACAATTCAGTTCGGGATGTGCAAGAGCAAATTGTATATGCCGATCTTAAAGGCAACATTGTACGTTTGAAAGACGTTGCTGATGTGGTAAAAGAATACCCAACATCAGATTCATATATTCGAAACAATGGCAAAAAATGCATTTTGTTAAGCCTTGAAATGAAGAAAGGAAACAATATTGTTAAAATGGGACAGGCAGTCAATAATACCATTCAAGCCTATGAAAAAACTTTGCCTCATGATGTGGTTCTTTATCGTATCACCGATCAAAGTGTTGTTGTAGACACCTCTGTTAGTAACTTTCTTGTCGAACTAGGCATAGCGGTGATGGCTGTTGTTCTTGTTGTATTACTACTTCTGCCGCTACGCGTGGCTTTAGTTGCATCATCCACTATTCCTATCAGTATTTTTATCGCGCTTGGACTGTTTTATGCTTTTGGTATCGAACTAAATACTGTAACTCTTGCTGCCCTTATTGTTACACTAGGAATGATAGTGGATAACTCCATCGTAATTATAGACAGCTATATTGAAAAAATAGGTGAAGGAACAAGTCGTTGGCACGCCTCCATTCAGAGTGCTACGCATTTCTTTAAGTCTATTTTTTCGGCCACATTAGCCATCAGTGTCACCTTTTTTCCTCTACTTCTTACAGTAAAAGGTATGACGCACGATTTCTTACTGAGCTTTCCATGGGCGGTAACCATAGTTCTTTTGGTATCGTTATTGGTGGCAGAAATGCTGGTGCCTTTTATGCAGTTTATCTTTATCCGGAAACCAATAGTCTTAGAATCCCCCAAAAGCGGAAAAAAGAAATTTTCTTTTCTCGACTGGCTACAGCGTATTTATAATGTTTTATTAGATTGTTGTTTTGCCAATCCATATACAACTATTGCATTGGGAGTCGTTTTTGTAGTTGTAGGGATTGGTTTGTTTTCCATAATACCTCAAAAACTTCTTCCCATTGCACAACGAAATCAATTTGCTGTAGAAATTTATACACCCGAAGGTATGGCTTCTGAGCGAACTGCTGTAGTAGCTGATTCCCTAGAACATATTTTGCGAAAAGACAAAAGGGTGGTATCGGTTACATCTTTTATTGGTAGTGCATCACCTCGTTTTCATACAACTTATGCTCCACAAATGGCGGGGACTAATTTTGCCCAGTTTATTGTTAACACCAATGGGGAAAAGGAAACCGAAGAGATTCTAGATGAGTACACCCCCCGTTACTCAGAATATTTTCCTTATGCAGTTGTGCGTTTTAAACAGATGGATTATTCTGAGGCAACCTCCCCTATTGAAATCCGTTTAAGCGGTGATAGTATTGCCACTTTAAAACAATATAGTGAACAGATAATGTCCATCATACGCAATATACCCGAATTATGTCTGGTGCGGACCAATTACAGAGAACAGACTCCAGGCGTAAGAGTTCAGTTGAAAGAAGATGAGGCTACTCGCATTGGTATCAACAATGCAGCACTTGAAGCGACCCTTGCTATGCGATACAGCAGCGGAGTGCAGGTGGCAACTATTTGGGAAGGCGACTATGACATCCCTGTGAAATTGAAAAACAAAAAATCAGACTCTACAGATTATAAGGATATTGCTAATGAACTAATCCCAGTGGCAATGGGATTTACTACCATTCCATTGCGGCAGGTGGCGGAGATTGTTCCTGATTACTGTGAGGGGCAGATCGTTCGTCGCAATGGCGTACGTACTCTTACTGTGATGGCTGAAGTACAACGAGGTCAGAATGCCATCGCAGCAACAACAATAATAAAAGAAAAATTGAAAAACCTATGCATTCCGGCAGGAGTTACTATTGAATATGGAGGTGCACTGGAATCAGACAATGAATCACTTCCGGAAATTATGGCCGGCCTTGCAATAGCTATTGTAATAATCTTCTTTATTCTTGTCTGGCATTTCCATCGGATAAATATGGCATTGCTAATTATGTCTTTAATTCCGCTTTGTCTTTTTGGAACAGCTATCGGACTTTTAGTGCAAGGAGTCGATTTTGGAGTTACTGCAAATCTTGGATTTATTTCCTTAATGGGTATTCTTGTCCGAAACGGAATTATAATGCTTGATTACGCAGAAGAACTTCGTGAAAACGAAAAGATGACCGTACATCAGGCTATCTACGAATCGGCCAAACGACGTATGCGCCCAATTTTTCTCACTTCTGCCGCTGCATCTATGGGGGTAGTGTCCATGATTCTAGGAGGTAGTTCGCTTTGGATGCCGATGGGAGCTGTTATTTTTTATGGCACGCTGATTACCATGTTTTTTATTCTAACTGTTTTGCCTGTTGGTTATTGGCTGATCTTTAGAGGAAGTACCAAGAAACGCCTCGCAGACAAAAAATTAGAATCAGAATAAATAGCTAATTTGAAATCAAAATGAAAATATATAAATCAATTATTCTTTGTTTTTTAATTTCTCCGGTTATGGCATTTGCTCAACAGACTATAGATCTGGAACAATGCCAGTTGCTGGCATTAAAAAACAATGCGAAGTTAAAAGAATCTGCTTTAAGAATCTCTCAATCGACAGAAAACAAGAAAGAAGCTTTAACAAAATTTTTTCCGACGATATCGGCAACTGGTACTGCGTTTAATGCAAACAAAAATCTGGTTCAATTGGGACAACTGGGTATGCTTAAAGATGGTTACATGGGAAGTGTTACAGTTATGCAGCCTATATTCGCAGGTGGTCAGATTGTTAATGGGAATAAATTAGCAAAACTCGGAGAAGATGCTAGTCTTTTGCAGCAGAAGCTAAATGAGAAGGAGATTTATCTAATAGTGGAGAACTATTACTGGCAGCTTGTCTCTCTTTCAGAAAAAATAAAGACCATTGATTCGATGGATGCTTTTTTGTCAGTAATTCTGAAGGATGCAGAGGCGGCATATACTGCCGGAGTTGCAAACAGAAACGATGTGCTGCAGGTAAACCTAAAGAAAAACAGCTTAAACAGCACCAGGTTGCAAGTAGAGAATGGTATCAAACTAACCAAGATGCTTCTCGCTCAATATATCGGTTTGGAAGAGGAGGAGTTCTTGATTAAGAAAGAGAATTATGACAACATAAAACCTGCCGTGTACTATTTGACAGATCATAATGCCGTATTACAAACTACCAACGAGCATAAGCTGCTTGACAATAATGTTCAGGCACAAAAATTGGCAAAGAAGATAGAGATTGGTAAAATTCTACCATCGCTAGCTGTAGGTGGAGGCTGGGTATGGCAAAACTTGATGGGTGCCAATGATAATGCCGGAGTTGTTATGGCCACTGTTTCAATTCCTATATCAGGTTGGTGGGGTGGATCTCATAGTATAAAAAAACAACTGCAAGCTGTAAAAATAGCTGAAATACAAAAGCAGGATGCAGAAGAAATGTTAGTCATTGGTATGCAAAAAGGATATAATGATTTGGAAGAAGCTTATAAACAAGTGTTTGTGGCAAATGAATCTATTATTCAAGCCAATGAAAACCTCCGGTTAAACTCGGATTATTACAAAGCAGGAACCATTTCAATGAGTGATTTACTTGAGGCAGAGTCTTTGTTACAGCAGAGTCTTGATCAATATACTGAAAACTGTACAAAATATTTTGTAAATCGTTGCCGATACTTACAATCAACAGGCAGAACAAATATAGAGTGATTTGTTTTACATAGTAATTTTACTTTTTATAAGAGAAAGGTTTGGCTCGTGAGAGTCTGACCTTTCTTTATTATTATATCAAAAGAAATGTTTTACTGGCAATTTTCTTTCCTTTGTAGCTGACGGAAACTGTCCAGGGTCCTTTCTTGTTTTCGACAGGTTCCCATACCGTATCGCCAATAAAAAAACGGAAATCGTTGCTGCTTATGTAATAGGTGCCTTCAAAGGGAGGCACCTTAATTCCCATGTCGTCTGTAAAGGGTGGATGCTCAATGCAATATTCCAATACTTCTCCTTTTGCCTTTTTTACCGAAAGAATAAATCCGAACTCAACCCCAGGTTCAGCCTCTATTTCGAGTGTATGCTTTATAATCTTGGGAAGTAATTTAGACTCTCTGTCCCAGGCAGTGTACAAACCATAGCTGCAAATTTCAAATTCAGGTTTTAATCTAGGCATATAAATCGTGATGAAATGTTTTATATGCAAATATATACATAAATATTTGTTTGCATTAAAATGACACAGTGCAGGTAGGAGACAATCATACCTGCACTGTGTTACTTCTTAATTATAGCATTTGTTTTGCAGAATCCACCGTGATTTCTAAAACTCTTGACAAAAAGGAGAATTTTTCCTTCATTTGGTTAAATTCGTCACCCTCTCTTAAGTAACGTGCAGTCCCGTTTATTAAAAAACCGCTTCCCTGATAATCTTTGTAACCTAAAACTTCGCGGCTACCTAATGTTAATTTTACGTGATTATCGGCATTTATGTTCTTTTCAGTTTTACGGAATCCATAGGCCGGAATTAAAATACGTTCATCGTCGGTAACCACTAAGTACGAATTCCAGGTATTTACAACATGCGGCTCTACTCCCCAAGATACAATAGATACGACTCCTTCGTGTTGTAATACTTCATGAAATTTTGCTGATAACTTTTTTACTTCACTCATTGCTGATACTTGTTTTAAATTTTACACAGTGCAAAATTCGTCATTAGCAAGCAGATAAAAATTAAGCTGGTTTAAGAAATAAGATATGATTACTTTTTTTTACGTAATTCGCTCACATACTCGGGGGTAAGTCCGAGAAACGAAGCTATCATATATTGAGGTACCCGTTGATTAAATTCAGGAAAAGATGTGGCAAAATGCTGATAAAATTCCTCCTTCGACATCTCGTACATGTATTTAAGTCGTTGTTGTGAGGCTGCCAGGGCTCGTTGCATTACTATCCTAAAATAGTGTTCCATTACTGGCAGTTTTGTCACTAATTCGTTGAAGGATTGATTGTCGATAGCTATTATCTCTGATTTTTCAATACTCTGAATAAAATATTCCGACGGTTTTTGATCCATGAAACTAAAGTAGTCGGCTATCCACCATTTTTCGATGGCAAATTGGGTGGTTTGTTCTGCAGCTTTGTTATTCAGAAAATACATTCGCAAACAACCCTTTTCAACAAAGAAAAGAGATTTGCAAATTTCTCCTGATGAAATTAAATGGGCTTTTCGTTTTAGACTAATCGGTTTTATATACTGAAACAATGTAGGTAACTCGTCGTCGGAAAGGTGCACATATCGACGGATATGTTCTACCAGGTTCGATCCGGAATAAGTTGGAGTAGGAAAGGGGCTGCTCATCCTAGATTTATATTACCAAAATTTATTTTGCGCTGGGTTGTATTCAAATCCGGCCGAAGCTAGCTTGGCAGTGAGATGCATTTTATCGATGGCCATGTCTTCGCAAAGTGCGTCTAATGAGGGGTAAAAATCGCGAAGTTTCATATTGATTGCGCTAAAAAGCATCATTGGATCCTCAGGAAGTTGTTGCATGATCGTAAATACCGGTTAGTTGGATTATTTCTTATTGATTTTGTGCAAAAATACTTATTCTTATGATCGTGAGCAATAGAAAAATGAATTTTACTCCTTCAAAAAGAGGATGTATTTTCAGTTTTTATCCAAAAAGTGAAGGCTATGATGGCAAAAGTGAAGGCTTTTTAGCGAAAAGTGAAGGCTGTAAAAGGCTAGCCTTCACTTTTAATTCGTTGATATTTAATTTTTTAAAGGTAAAAGTGAAGGAGTGAAGGCTATTTTTTATATAAACTTTTCCGGGAAGAGAAAAAAAAGTACCGGGAAAGGCAAATTTTCCTCGGGACTTTTTGGTCAAAAAGTATATACTTTGAGTCGCCAAAGTATATACTTTTACAACTCAAAGTCCTATGTTTGAAAGATCAAAATTATATTAAAATTTTTCACTCATCCGTTTTCATTTGATCCGGTTTATTGGGTAACGCAAAACCAAACGTCTATAAACAATTAAAGGATATCTCACGACATCCCCTAACCAAACTTTGTTAACCTTAAATCTAATACTATTATGAAAAAACCACGATGCAAAGATACGGGTTTAATTGGATTTGTCAAGATATTTTGCTATAAAACATGTTAAACAACATGTAAAGCTGTTAAGCGTTTACGTAGGCTGACTAAATCTTTACTCTGATTACGTCGTTTAAATTAGTTGTATAGGCGGGCGAAAGATGTTCTTGTTTCATCTTCCAGGTACGCAGATCCTGCGAGGCTAGCTTCAGCACATGGGTGCCAAATTTGTTATTTAGTTTGTCCACCGTTTGCATGAGCGACAGATGGCGAGGGTCGGAGTTAAAGAACAGGGATGGTTGTAAGTTGGTTTCGCTGATAAAATCCATCAGTACTACGCCGGCTCTTTTATAGTGATAGCCTTCTTTGAATATCTTTTGTAGCCCCTGAACAGCCGATTGGACAATCTCGATGGTGGAAGAAGTAGCAAAAGGCAGCTTTACCATCAGGTTGTTACTGTATTGCTCGAAGGGTTCGCCAAAGCGATTGGTCTCTATGAATACCATCAACGAACGGCACAGGGAGTTTTGTTTCCTCAGACTCTCTGCACTGGATGCGGCAAAGGTTGTTATCCGTTCGCGTAATTCGTCCAGCGATGTATAGGCTTTTTCGAAGGAGCGTGTGGTGGCAATGCTTTGCCTTTTTTCCACGGGGTTCATTTCCATGCAGGGAATCCCGTTTAGTTCGTCTTGCAGCTTTACTCCAACGATACTCATGTTTTTCCTTACCCATTCGCGGTCTGCTTTTGTAAAGTCGTATGCGGTGCGCATTCCTGCGGCTTTTAGTTTTACAGCCTGCCGCCTTCCAATACCCCATACATCTTCCAGAGGTAGCCACTTAAGGGCTTTTATTCTTTTTTCGTCGGTGTCGATTACATAAGATCCGCCGGTGCGTTGGGTAAATTTCTTGGCTATGTGGTTGGCCGCTTTGGCAAGAGCTTTAGTGGGCGCTATGCCTACGCTTACCGGAATACCGGTCCACTTAAGCACATGGGTTCTCATTTTTAATCCGTAGGCGGTCAGATCTTCGTTGATGCCGGTCAGATTAAGAAAGCATTCGTCGATACTGTATATTTCCTGTTCTGGACTATATCCAGAGAGGATCGTCATCACCCGCCGGCTCATATCTCCATACAATGGAAAGTTGGCCGAGAAAACAGCCACCTCATTGCGCTCAACCAGCAATTGAATCTGAAAAGCAGGCGCTCCCATGAGAATACCGAGAGCTTTGGCTTCGTTGCTGCGTGCAATAACACAACCATCGTTGTTGGATAGAACAACGACAGGCCGTCCGTTGAGCGATGGATTGAACATCCGTTCGCAGGAGGCGTAAAAATTATTGCAGTCAACAAGCGCAAACATCATACTTTCTTTATTACATAAGTAACAATTCCCCAGATTACAAAGTTATTGTTTTTGTTAACTTCGATTACCGGAAAGGTTGGATTGGACGGCGTAAGTAAACATCTCTCTTTCTCAATTTTGATTTTTTTTACCGTAAATTCGCCATCAATATAGCAAACGGCAATTTTCCCATCCTGAGGATCCAGGCTGCGGTCTATCACCAGCAAATCGCCTTCACTTAAATCTGTATCCATGGAGATTCCATTTACTACGGCAAAATAAGTGGCGGAAGGATGTTTGATGATATGCTTGTTTAGATCGATCGACTGTGCGATAAAGTCCTGTGCAGGCGAAGGAAAGCCTGCCCTCACATTACCTACCAGCGGAATTTCCGATTCCGATTCGCCGGAAGCGGAATAAATATCCAAGTTTCCGGATGAATGAAGTTTGGTAACCATACGTGTGTTTTGTTTGTGCAAAGATACAAAAAAGGTGCCCCAACCGGGACACCTTGCTATAATTTGTTTGCTTTGTTACTTCTTAAGCCACTTATCTAACCAACGGAAGAATACACGTTGGAAAAGGATCCCGTTCTGTGGTTGGGCTACCCAGTGGTTCTCGTCGGGGAAGATCAGCATCTCAGACGGAATGCCTCTCAGCTGAGCCGCGTTGAATGCACTCATACCTTGTGAAGCAAGGATACGGTAGTCTTTTTCTCCGTGGGTAATCAAGATAGGAGTGTCCCACTTTTCAACAAATTTATGAGGGGAATTGGCAAAGCTGCGTTGAGCGGTGGCATTGCTTTTATCCCAGTAAGGACCACCCAAATCCCAGTTGGCAAACCATGACTCTTCGGTTTCGAGGTATTGCTGCTCGAGGTTGAATATTCCAGCGTGGGCGATAAAGGCCTTGAAACGTTTGTTGTGATTTCCGGCCAGCCAATATACAGAGAATCCTCCGTAGCTTGCACCAACTGCTCCCAAATGGTCTTTGTCTACATACGGTTCTTTAGCCATTTCGTCGATGGCGGAAAAGTAATCTTTCATGTTTTGTCCGCCGTAATCGCCACTGATCTGCTCGTTCCACTCCTGACCAAATCCGGGAAGTCCGCGACGGTTAGGTGCTACCACAATGTATCCCTGCGATGCCATAAGAGACAGGTTCCAGCGATACGACCAGAACTGACTTACAGTACTTTGAGGACCGCCCTGGCAGTAAAGAATGGCAGGGTATTTTTTTGCCGGATCAAAATGCGGAGGATATACAATCCAGGTAAGCATCTGCTTGTTGTCTGTTGTCTTTATCCAGCGGGCTTCAGCCTTGGCAGGTGTAAGCTGGTCTGTAATGGCTTTGTTGTCGAAGCTTATTTCTTTGGCTTCGCCACTCTGTGTGTTTACCGCAAATACTTCGGATGGCTCTACCATTGACTGGCGGATAGCAATCATTTTGTCTGCCGCCGTATGCATACTTATGTAATCATATTGTCCGGTAGTAAGCTGACGGATCTGCTTGTCGAGACCAACCTGCCAGATGTGTGTTACCGCTTCTTTGCAGGCAATGATATAAAGCGATTTGTTATCAGGAAGCCACGTTAGCGCATCTGTATTATAGTCGAATGCCTCAGTAAGGTATTGCTTTTCGCCGGTTTCAAGATTGGCAACAAAAAGTCTTTTCTTGTCTGATTCGTATCCATCGCGTTCCTGACTTACCCAGGCGATGGATTTGCCGTCGGGCGAGAACTGAGGCATGATATCGTATCCCATCATTCCTTCGGTAAGGTTGCGGGTTGTCTTATCAGCCACTTTGTAGATGTAGATGTCCGAATTGGTAGAGAGGGCATATTCCTTTCCTGTTTTTTTACGACTGGCGTAAGCAATCTGCTTTCCGTCGGGGCTCCAGGAAAGATCTTCGATTCCGCTATTAGGCTTCATCGGACATTCAAAAGGTTCGCCTTCCATAATATCCAGCGTATCAGCAAGACCGGCTTCAGTAACAGAGGCAATAAAAGGGTGGGGTACAGTCTCTACCCATTCGTCCCAGTGTTTGTAAAGAAGATCGTCCACAATACGCCCTGTTGCCTTGGGCAGATCGGCGTAAACATCGACAGTACGCTTGCCCGATTGGATGTCGGCAATGTAAAGCACTTTCGATTCGTCGGGCGAGAAAGCAAAGGCGTTCATCCCCTTCTCGAGCTTACTTACCTGACGGCGGTTGCTTCCGTCGGCATTCATCACCCATAGTTGCGAGCTGCCGCTTTCGTTGGAAAGGAAAGCGATTTCGCTTCCTCCTTTAATCCACACTGCATTCTGTTCACTTTGAGTGGTTGCAGTAATTTGTTTTTTGTCAGTTCCATCGGCATTCATTACAAAGAGTTCACGGTTGCCTTTGTTCTGTTCAACACTAATAAAGGTTACGCCGTAAAGAACTTTCTTCCCGTCGGGCGACAATTGGGCATCGCTTACGCGGGCCATGCTGTAAAGCACTTCGGGGGTAAGAATACCGTTTTCTACTTTTACTTCGGCCCGTCCGATAAGTGGACCGGCTTCTTCCGTCTTTTTGGTTTCCTGAGCACAGGAACCAAGTAAAACGGATGTTGCTATTACCATTGTTCCGATTGATTTATTCATTTAATTATTATTATATTGTATTTTGAATGCGAAAGTACTAATTTAATTTATATCTTTGCATATCAAAATTTAAGAACTGACTAGTATGAATAAGATTTGGTTATTTGGAGCCGCTATCGCTATGGTTTTGTCGTTCGGCTCATGTAAACCTAAACAGAGTGCTTACAAAGCTGCTTACGAACAAGCTAAAGAGAAAGAGATAACTACTGCTCCCGCACAAGTTGAGGAAGAAGTGATTGCTCCGGTATCTAAGCCCAGAACATCAGGTGCTGCGGTTCGTCAGGAAAGAGTTACTGCTGTTTCAGGAGAAGATGCAAACGGTTTAAGACGCTATAGCGTTGTAATCGGTAGTTTTAAAAACAAAACAAATGCTTACGCGTTGAAAGAACGTATGCAGAATGATGGTTACAAAGCAATGCTTGCTCAGAATGAAGAAGGTATGCTTCGTGTAATTGTTTCAAGTTTTGATGAAAAGGCTGATGCTGCTGATAGCCGTGATGCGATCAAAGCAAAATATGCTCCTAACTTCCAGGATGCCTGGTTGCTTGAAAGACAATTCTAATTTTGTATCTATTGCCTGAAATCTGATATTTCGGGTTTGTACATAAAACAAGAGCGTTTCATTCGTGAATCGCTCTTGTTTTGTTTTTACTGATTTAAATGGATGATCCGCTGGTTGTTGCTTCCCCGGAAAGAGAGTGCCGGATTAAAAGCCGATTGCTCGAACCGTCCGTCTACCAGTACATCTATGTAGGGAAGGCAAGTCGATAGTTTTGCTGACTGCTCAATTTCTTCCAGCGTATAGCCCGTATAGCACCAGACCGACAATCCCGTCTGTTTTTTTAATAGTTTAAGCAACAGACTGACTCCCTCCGGACGAAATAACGGATCTCCTCCGGATAATGTAATCCCATCCAGCAGGGGATTGTTTTGTATTTCGGTTACTATCTGATTAAACATTTCTTCTGTTAGCAAACTTCCGCCATCGGGACGCCAGCTGTCCGGATTGTGACAACCCGGACAATGATGCGAACAACCAGCCAAATAAATGGCATACCTTATCCCCAAACCATCTGAGATAGTCTCTGGATAGATATTCAGCACCCGTAGCTGCTGAGATACCAGGTTATCAATATCCCCCATATTAGTGGTGCTTAGTTCTATCGCTCTCTTCGGCTTTCTTTGCAGAGTTCCAGCTTTCCAGGCTACCGGTAAGATATCCGGTTATTCTCCGCAGGCGAAGAATATATTCGCTGCTGCAAACCGGACATTTATCGTAAATCACGCCTTTATATCCACACTGTTTGCAGGTATCCACCGGGTGATTGATCGATCCGTAACCGATATGCTGATCGTACATAACCTTCACAATCTTTAGAATGGCTGGAATATTCTTTTTTGCTTCGCCGTCGAGCTCAACATAGGTAATGTGTCCTCCTCCGGTAAGTGCATGGAAAGGAGCTTCTTTCTTGATTTTTTCCAGAATAGAAACGGGCTCTTTTACATCGATATGAAAGGAATTTACATAGTAGTCGCGGTCGTTCACTCCCGGAATAATTCCATATGCTTTACGGTCTATGCGGGTGAAGCGGCCTGAAAGACCTTCGGCTGGAGTTGCCAGCACCGAATAATTCAGTTTGTATTTTTCTTTGTATTCGCTGGCCACACTGTTCATAACCTCCAGGGCTTTGCGCAAAGTTTCCCATGCTTCCTGGTTGTGGGCATGTCCTTCACCATGAATGGCTACCATGGCGTTATGACCCCCAATAAAGCCTATACCCAATGTGCCTGAATTTATTACATCACCCACTTCGTCGTTTGCATCCAATGCGCTTCCGCCTTTCCAAACATCGTTGCCCATCATGAATGGAAACTGACGGGCAAGTGCTGTGCGCTGGTATTGGTACCTGTCGTAAAGCTGTTCTGCAATGAGAACAGACATTCCGCGAACAGATTCCAGAAAAAGCTGGCGCGCTTCTTTGCGTATTGTATGTTTGTCGCCATCCGGATTCAACTCTTCGGCTTCTCTTCTTGCTTTGATGGCCAGTCTGGGCATATTCAAGGAAGTAAAAGACAAATTGCCCCTCCCCAACGAACTTTTCTCGCCATGCATATTTTCGAATACACGGGTTCGACATCCCATAGAAGCTACTTCGTATCGGTATCGTTCAGGATCTTCAGCTTTCCATAGTGCGTTTTGATTAAACGGTGCATCCAGAAAAATAAAGTTAGGAAAAAGTGCCACCGAGGTTGTTCGGCATGCTTCAAGCAATAAATCAAAGTTAGGTGTCTTGAAAGCAATCTCGCCATGCATAGCTTTTTCGAAATCCGCCATCGCCAGTGCGTAATCTTCATCCGAATAGGAGATTCCCTCCTTAACTTTAAATATTTGGATAGGGAATACCGGAACTTCGCCATGGCCCAGACCTTCGCTTGTTGCCGCTAGAAGTTCACGAATTAGCAAACGACCTTCGGCAGAGGTGTCAGTTCCATAATTGATGGAACTGAAAACAACCTGATTTCCACCCCGTGAATGCATGGTGTTGAGGTTGTGAATAAATCCTTCCATCGCCTGATGGGTATCCTTGCGGGTTGCTTTTAATGCTCTGTCCCATATAGAAGTCAACTCTCCGGATTCTATGGAAATATTTTTTTCATTCAGCAGTGAAATAATACGGCTTGCCTGTTCATCCGAAAAATCGATGGATGCAATTATTTCCAATAAAAGCTGTCTGACATATTTTTCGTCGGTTTCGTTTCCGTTTTTCATGCTATTCAGAAAAGCCGTAAAGGATGCCAAATGCTTCACGAAAGTCTTTCGAACGCCCTTTGCCATAAAAAAGTCGAACGCAGGAATGGATTGCCCGCCATGCTGTTCGTTTTGGTTTGTCTGAAATATGATGGTTGCCAATGTGGCATAACTCTGAATTGACTGAGGCGTACGAATACTTCCGTTCTTTGTACGGAAACCCCGCTCGAACAGATCTTCCAGATCGTATTGTATACAGGTGGTGGTTTTGGTGGGATAGTAGTCAAGGTCATGGATGTGGATATCACCATTACGATGTGCACGCGCGTACTTAACTCCCAGCAAGTACTTGTTGGCGTAATCCTTGGTAACCTCCGATGCAAACGTCATCATTTGTCCGGCAGGAGTATGAGCGGACATATTAGCATTGCTCAGATTCACGTCGTTTTTTTCTATTGCTACAATGCCATCCATCACTTGTTTCATATGCGTTTTTTTATCACGCTCGATGGTTCTCCATTCTCTGTAAATGATATACTTTTTGGCGACATACGGATTGCTTGCCATCAGCTCTTTTTCCACCAAATCCTGAATTTCTTCCACAGTGATCTGCTGACCGGTGATTGCTGATGCTACTTGTTCAGCCATACGGCCGATCGTATTATTGTCTTCCTGGATACCGCTGGCCCGGTAGGCTTTCGTTACGGCATTTCTGATCTTGTCGATAGAAAAAGCTTCGCTTTTACCATCGCGCTTGGTAATAAAAATGTTTGAATACATCTTGTATAACTAAATTACGAAAATGTTAATACTCCCCCGTTCCTCGCAGGGTGTAAAAATGTATGTAACGGCAGGTCTTCTGACTTACTTCCTGTTTGGACGCCTTCCCATTAAGAACCTGAATTCTAAAACAGTGGCAAAGATATGTCCGCACGTTTGGACGAAGTTCACAGCAGCGGGACTGTCCGGGATTTTCACCCGGTTCCCTATTAATCTCACCCTCGGAACGGAGGAAGAGAACCATTACGGCAACAAAGATATAAGAATACTTTCACGAAAAGACAAAAAAAAGACCCAAATATCCTTCGTTGTTGATAAATATTTTCAAACCAACAGCGGGATAGTTGAGTCTTTCTTTTATGTAAAAAAGGAGTTATAGTTTGGCTCCGTAGGCTAAATCGCCGGCATCACCCAATCCTGGAATAATGTAAGAGTGATCGTCGAGCCCTTCGTCAAGCGCGGCAATCCAGATTGTTGTATTATCTGGCATTTTCTTCTTGAGGTATTCTAATGCAGGTCTGCTGCAGATTATGGATGCCACATGCACATGAGCAGGTTTCCCTTTTGTAAGCAGTGCCTGGTAAGCCAATTCCATGGAGCTGCCCGTAGCGAGCATCGGATCGGTTACGATAAGCGTTTTGTCTGCTAACGCGGGCGAAGCAATGTATTCGATATGGATATCGAAATTTAGTCTGTCTTTGTACTTGCGGTAAGCAGAAACAAAGGCATTTTCGGCATTGTCCAGATAGCTTAAGAATCCGTGGTGGAATGGAAGACCGGCTCTAAGGATTGTACTGATAACAACTTGATTGTCCGGTGTGTACATTGGTGCAATACCCAGGGGAGTAGGGATGTTTTTTTCGCTGTAAGCGAAATCTTTACTGATTTCGTAAGCCATGATTTCGCCAATTCTTTCAATATTACGACGAAAACGAAGACTGTCGTGCTGGATATTCACGTCCCGCAACTCGGCAACAAACCGATTTAATACGGTGTTGGATTCTCCAAGATTCACTATTTTCATTCGGATATATAACTTTGTTAATTAAAATTCCGAACGCAAATGTACAAATAAAAAATAAATAGAGAATAACTTGATTAAAAGTTACTCTCTATTAAGTATTTGTTAACTATATATTGATTTAGTTTACATGTATGGAAACCTCCGATCGTACTGTTGGGCGAATCAGGTATTCTTGTTTCTCTTTTCCTCTTTTTATAAAGAATGAGCAAGCATTTACACCTATTGGATTTACGTAAGGTGTAAAATAATACAAATATGAAAATGCTGTCAGGTTGGCTGGATTCTTAAATGCATCTGATACCTTTGGATATTCCAGCGCATTCCAGAACATGCAGCGCGTAAATCCATTGGCATCGGTAAATATGGAGGACGGATCCCTGTAGTCCATAGTCAGGGTAATGAACTGCTTGTAGGCGGATGAGAACTCTTCGGACGAATAATCCATTTTCTGGTTTCCGATGCGTTCGATAATATCGCCTGCATTTATTCCGGCAGCAGCAGCGGGTGAGTTTTCATCGACGTCTGCAATCCTTTCGAGCTTGTTGATGTCGTAACTTATTCCGGTATAGTTGTAATTTTTCACCTCTGTCTTGAACGGAACATTGCGGCTGTATTTTACGAATGGATATTGCATACACATAAGAGGGATATGTATGGCGGCATAGTCTTCCAGGCGGTAAGAGTCACTCAGCAATTCGTTGGCTTCGCATTCCCAAATAACTTGTCCGGGAATTATTTTCTGATCAACAAATCTAAATCCGAACTGAAGCAAATAGGGTGCTTTAGATTCAACAGCACCTACAGGAAGGAATGGTAGATTCAGCATCTTGCCTGTAGCAATACTATAGCGAAATGTTTTTTCTTTGTCAGAAGAACTCATGACTCCTTCATTGTAATTAGGATTCTTGTCGAAGAAGTAAAACGTCTGAATCAACAGGTCTGGTTTTTCGGATGTCTTGACAAGTCCTTTTTTTGTCAACTCTTTTTCAATACTATTATTGATGTATGTTTCAAGTTTGCCATTGTTTTCATCGATTGCAGCGAAAGCAAAAGTTTTGAAAGAATCGAAGGATAGCTGGCTTTGAGTGGTTGTTGTCTTAAAAGGACAAATGAAGTCTCTTTCGGACGTACTTTCCAGACTATACATATTAAAAGCCAATGCAAGCTGGTCTTCGGTAATAGCCTGGCTCTTTTTGCAATCTTTATGGATAAGCACTTGTTTTCCACTGGTTCCCAGGTTGCTGACCGTAAGAATCATTTCGTCTTTGGTTTCATTGTTTAGCAGCTGACTTATTTCCATTGATGATAAATCATTTACCTGAATACCATCAATACTTTCGATGATATCATTCAACTTCAGACCGGAAGACTCTGCGGAAGAGTAAGGGATAAGCCCTGTAATCACTGGCTTGTTTAATCCCCAGTGAATACTGTTACTCAGTGCGTATGTAAAGCCTGGCCGGCAAACGATACTGTTTCTTTTTTGGGCTGTTACGGACGTGATAAACAAAAGTAACAGCAAGGATAACATTGTCCTTTTTATCATACTCAACATATTTGTATACTTATTACATTATAATTGGTAAATAATAAGCAAAGGTAAAGAAAAATAAGAAGAAGCAGAATACTTGGCAACATATTTGTATCTGTTCTGATGAATAACAGTTTCGGCGTTTCGGAGTCAGTGTTGGTGTAACAATATTGGTTTTTATGTATATGTCTGAAAATTAGCTAGTAATTAAATAACAATAGATAGATTATGATGGGAAAGCATGCAAAGATGACAACTCAGACATCTGAAAAAAGTGACTTACTTTCGGAGCAAGATGCGACAAATCTGCAGGAGGAGCAAGTAAATGAGTCAGCAGAATCGGTTGGTGCGGACAATGTGTCAGACAAATTATGCGAGTTGCAAAAGAAATATGACGAGCTTAACGATTCTCATTTACGCCTGATGGCAGAATATGACAATTATAGAAAACGTACATTAAGAGAAAAGGCTGATTTGATTAAAACCGGGGGAGAATCGGCTTTGACAAACCTGCTTCCTGTGATTGACGACATGGAGAGAGCCCTTAAAAACGTTCGTATTGCCGAAGAGATGTCTGCAGTAGTTGAAGGAATAGAGTTGATTTATTCTAAATTTATCTCTTACCTGACTCAACAGGGTGTAAAGGCTATCGAAACAGAAATGAAAGACTTCGATACAGAACATTTTGAAGCAATAGCTACTATCCCGGCTCCTGCGCAAGAGATGAAAGGAAAAGTGCTGGACTGCGTTCAGACAGGATACGTCCTGTACGATAAAGTGATTCGTCACGCCAAAGTAGTAGTGGGAGAATAAGCTAATAACAACACAAAGATGGCTAAAAGAGATTATTATGAAGTGCTGGGCCTCCAAAAGAATGCATCAGCCGACGAGATAAAAAAAGCTTACCGGAAGAAAGCAATCCAGTTTCATCCAGATAAGAATCCGGGAAATAAGGAAGCGGAAGAGAATTTTAAAGAAGCTGCAGAGGCTTACGATATTTTGAGTGATCCTCAGAAACGTCAGCGCTATGATCAGTATGGTCATGCAGGCGTTGGTAGTTCTGCTGCTGGTGGTGGCTTTGGCGGAGCGGGAATGTCCATGGACGATATTTTCTCTCAGTTTGGCGACATCTTTGGTGGTCATTTTGGCGGATTTGGTGGTTTCGGAGGATTTAGTGGCGGAAGTTCACGTGGTGGACGCCGCGTGAATCGTGGCTCAGACCTTCGTGTGAAGGTTAAACTTAACCTGAAAGAGATAGCCAATGGTGTTGAAAAGAAGATTAAGGTTAAAAAATACGTTTCCTGTACGAAGTGTAATGGAAGCGGAGCCGAGGATGAACATAGCAAATCTACTTGTACGACTTGTAACGGAAGTGGGGTGGTAACCCGTATTGCTAATACGATTTTGGGACAGATGCAAACTCAGTCTGCATGCCCTACATGTGGCGGTGAAGGTATGATTATTACTCATAAGTGTACTGCATGTAATGGTGAAGGAATTGTACGTGATGAAGAGGTAATCTCTATAAATATTCCGGCAGGAGTGGCAGAAGGTATGCAGTTATCAATGAGCGGCAAAGGGAATGCAGCCCGTCGCGGAGGCATAAACGGTGATTTGCTTATTCTGGTTGAAGAAGAACCTCATCCAGAATTAATTCGTGACGAAAACGATTTGATTTACAATTTGCTGCTTAGTTTTCCCCAGGCTGCTTTAGGAGGTACTGTTGAAGTACCCACAATTGAAGGAAAAGCAAAAGTGAAAATCGATCCGGGTACACAACCTGGCAAGGTTCTCAGACTACGGAACAAGGGACTTCCTTCTGTAAACAGTTATGGAACGGGCGATCTGCTGGTTAATGTAAGCATCTATATTCCGGAAACTCTCACCCCTTCCGAGAAGGAAATTCTTACAGGATTAGAAAATGCCCCTAATTTTCAGCCTAAAAAATCAGTAAAAGATAAGATATTCAGCAAATTTAGAAATATGTTTGATTGATCTGTACATTTTTTTATTTGATAACGCCCTGCATTCCATTTGGATTACAGGGCGTTATTGTTTGTTTTGCAGTTAAACGATGTTAAATATTGAAATATACAAGTAAAATGTTATGCTGGATAACATATAATGCGTATATTTGCACTGTGTTTTTCATGGTATTAGATTTAAGGTTAACAATGAGGTTGGGGTTGTCGGGAGACAACCTTTTCTTTTTTTATATATTGGCTTAAAATGACTACCTTTGCAGCAAATAATTTAAAATATTCCTAACATAATATATGAAAAAAGTATTCTGTCCAAAGTGCGATAATCTTACAACTTTTGATGAAACAAAGTATCCTGCAGAAAAACCCATCGCCTTGGTGTGTTCTCAATGCGGTTCCCAATTTAATGTAAAACTAGGGAAGAAGAAGATTCAAATGCCCTCCGGAAAAGAAAAGGAAGTAAGCGATCAGGACTTTTCGAATGGTTACATTAGTGTAATAGCAAACTTTTTTGGAGACAAACAAGAATTTGCCTTGCAATTGGGAGATAATGTGATTGGAAGAAGAAACAGAGATACAGATGGTGTAGACATTGCCATTATAAATACCGATCCGAGTATGGGTAGAAAGCATTGTGTTATTAATGTAAAAAAGAACGCCAGCGGTAAATTCGTCTACACATTGAGAGATTTTCCCAGCCTTACCGGCACTTTTTTAAATAATGAATGTCTGGGAAAGAAAGAACAAGTTGTAGTTGGTCACGGTGCCGTGATTTCAATAGGAGCAACCACTTTTATTTTGCACTATCCGGAAGGTCAGGAAGAAGAAGAGATGATGTATTAAAATACACCATCTCTCTAAATTACTTATCGAATTAAATTTTTGTTACATGGCTGCCTTTACCTGATCAAGCATCTTTTTAGCTGCTTCTCTTTCAGGAGAAATAGCCAATGCTTGTTCAAGATAATCACTTGCTTTCTTAAAATCTTCGCTTGCCACAGCCTTTTGCTTGTCATACTGTCCTTTGTCTGTTGTAGCAAGCGGAGCAGCTTTCTGCAAAACAACGGCTCCGTTGTTAAACATCATAACGCCTAGGCTGTAAAGAGCATCTGTTTTTAATTTCTTGTCAGAAATGGTAAGAATGTTTTTGTAGCTTTCTTCTGCTTTGTCTAGATTGTTGGCTTTTTGGAATTTTTGCCCTTCCTTAAGATAATAGACAGCATAAAGTTTTTCGAGATTATTGTCGCCTGGTACTGCTTTCAAACCTTCCTGAATTGTTGCGAGCATTTCAGCATTTTTTCCAAGGTTCTTTAATGATTGAGCTTTACCTGCGTAAGACATGGGAAGCTGATAGTTGTTTTTTATGGAAACATCAAAGTACTTTGCTGCGCTGGCATAATTCTTTATATTTAATGCGCAAAGGCCGCAATTGTAAACTGTAACCGAATCCTGATTGTTAGTAGCTGTTAGAAACTGGTCGTATTTAGCAAAAGCAACCGTGTAATTTTTAGCTTTTAAAGCATCGTCTCCTTCTTTTTTTGCGTTAGTTGCATCTTGAGCAAAAATAGTACCCACACATAGGCTGAAAGCCAAAAATAGAATCTGTTTTTTCATGTCGATTTAAATGTTTATTTAGTAATTATAGGTGCAAATTACGCAAGCTATTGTATAAACAAAAATAATTTCAACAATATTAACAAATATATATTTATATTTGCGTTTGCGTATATTCGTTCTTAATTAAGCAAAAAATATAAATATTTAACAAAATTCACAGAATTTAGATATTTTAACATACGGATATGATTTATTGTAAAAAAAACACTTAATATTGCAAAGTCAAAACGAATCATTCATAGAGATGATATTGATTACTATAAAAGACTTTGTTCTCTTTATACTTTGTTTACCTATAATACTATAAGACATGATGGATTTTTCTAAAGTAAAGTGCAAACTATCTTTTATGATGTTTGTTCAATTTTTTATCTGGGGGAGCTGGTATGTTACCATGGGTACGTACCTGGGACAAACATTAAATTTTAGTGGTGTACAAATTGGTTTGGCTTACGGAACCGTTGCCATAGCATCTATGATTTCTCCTTTTATTGTTGGAATGATTGCCGACCGTTTTTTTTCAGCTAATCATGTAATGGCTTTTTTGAATATCATTGGTGCCGGATTACTTGTATGGCTTTCCACAATCGATAATTTTTCGCTTTTCTTTCCTGTGTTGATTATATATTCTATTTGTTATATGCCTACTACGGCTTTATGTAATTCGATTTCGTTTTCGAATTTAAAAGATCCCGGAAAAGAATTTTCCCGAATTCGACTGTTAGGCTCATTGGGATGGATAGGTGCTTGTGTGATGGTAAGTGCCCTGAACATAGAACACCTATCATCTCCATTTCTAATCGCTGCATTTTCGTCAGTTGTAGGAGCAGGTATTGCTTTGTGGCTACCTCGCAATACGCCTGTAAAGAATGCAGAAAAGAAAACCATTTTGCAAACGCTGGGATTCGATGCTTTTAAATTAACTAAGCAACGTTCGTTTACTATCTTGCTTATATTTTCGGCCTTAACCTGTATGCCTTTGGCTTTTTACGATTCATTTACCAATCTGTTTATGAATAGTACCAATATAGACAATGCAGCGGCTGCAATGAGTTTAGGACAGGTTGCCGAAATTTGTTTTCTCTTTACTTTTCCCTTTTTCTTTAAAAAATTAAAATACAAAGGATGTATTGGCACAGCCATCTTCATTTGGATAATACTATACGGGCTTTTAGCTCTTTCTGCAGCAACTGGAATCAAAGCACTTGTCTATATTGCATTGCCTTTGCATGGATTCTGTTTTACTTTCTTTTTTGTTGCGGGCCAGCTGTATGTAGACGAAAAGTCTCCGGAATATCTGCGCAACTCAGCCCAGGGACTTATAACTTTTGCTACTTACGGTGCAGGTAAGTATTTTGGAACCTTGATAGCCGGAAGTGTTGTAGATCGTTATACAGTTGACGGAACCTATTCCTGGGATATGATCTGGAGTTTTCCATGTATTTTCGCATGCCTGATTTTTGTGGGATTTATGCTGCTGTTTAAAGAACAGAATGCGAAAGTGGCTAATAATGTTGAAGAGAGTGAGTTAATTTTGAATTTACGAAGAGAGTGACTTATATAGTATGTTAACCAATAAATTTTTTCGAGCCTATGGACTAGTATTTTAAATGAATAAAAAATGTACAGCTGATAGTCAGCAAAATGAATTACAAATTTTTTTAACCTTATTTTTTAATAAAGCAGAACGAAGAATATGAAACATCTTCTATTCCAGAAAAAAAGACATGGCTTGCCAGGGTGCATCCTATGTATGTTGTTTATGTTTCTGATAAGTACAGCCACTGCCTTTGCACAGAATATTACTGTGAAAGGTAAGGTTGTAGATACCAATGGCGAGGCTTTGATCGGTGTAAACGTTTCGGTTAAAGGAACCACAATCGGAACAATATCAGATCTTGATGGTAACTACACGTTACAGGTGCCAAATACTAAATCTGTTATCGCGTTTTCATTTATTGGTTTTCAATCGGCAGAAGTTCCGGTTAATAACCAGACAACAATCAATCAAACGTTAAAAGAAGATACTCAAAATCTTGATGAAGTTGTGGTTGTAGGTTATGGTGTACAGAAAAAAGTAACTGTAACCGGTTCGGTAGCCAGCGTAAGTGGAGAAATGCTTAAAGCCTCTCCAACTACAAACCTTACAAACGGTATGATCGGACGTATGCCTGGTGTTATCGGATTTAGCCGTGCTGACGAACCCGGTGGTGGTGGTACTACTATTCGTATTCGCGGTACAAACACTCTTGGAAGCAAGGATCCACTTATCGTAATCGATGGAGTGCCAAGCCGTACAGGTGGATTAAACCGTTTGAATCCTAACGAAATTGAAAGTATGTCTGTTCTTAAGGATGCCGCAGCAGCTATTTACGGATCTCGTGCTGCCAATGGTGTAATCCTTATTACCACAAAACGTGGTAAAGAAGGCAAGCCTACTGTATCATTCTCTGGAAACTATGGTTTCTCTAATCCTATTCGTCTGCCGGAAATGGCCGATGCGTTCGAATATGCAACCATGATGAATGAAATCAGCCCGAATGCTAAACCATATTCAGATGAAGATTTGCAATTGTTTAAGGATGGAACTGATCCTTGGGGTCACCCAAATACCGATTGGTATGATGCAGCCATCAAGTCTTCTTCTCCTATGTACAGATCGGATGTTGGTGTAAACGGAGGATCAGACAAATTTAAATATTATCTTAACCTGGCAGCTAATGGTGAAGATGGTATTTATAAAAACAGTGCTAACCGTTACGACCAATACAGTATGCGTGCTAACCTGGATGCTAAAGTAAGCAACTATGTGGATATCAGCTTTGGAACATTAGCTCGTATGGAATACCGTCAGTATCCTACTAAGAGTGCTGGTTCTATTTTCTCTGCATTACGCAGAAGTAAACCAACCTTGCCGGCTTTCTGGCCATCGGGTGAAGCTGGTCCGGATATCGAGTATGGTGATAACCCCGTTGTAACAGGAACTGATGCCACTGGTTACGACCGTCAGAAAGACTATTATATTCAGAACACACTTAAAGTTAACGTTGATATTCCTTGGGTACAAGGTTTACGTTTAACAGGTAGCGCTTCATACGACAAGTATTTCAAGATGGGTAAGAAATTTGATAAACCTTACTATTTGTATTCTTGGGACGGAGGAGACGATCATGTGGTAGTTCCGGGTAAACGTGGTTATGCAACACCTCAGTTAACACAAGAACATACAGATCAGACTGCTTGGTTATTAAGTGCATTGGCAGATTATAACCGTACATTCGGAGATCATACTGTAGGTGTAACTGTAGGTATGGAAGCCGAAGAAAAACAACAGGATTTCCTGCGTGCTTTCCGTAAATACTTCCTTTCAGACAAGATTGATGAAATGAATGCCGGTGGTATGACTGACTTGACAAATAACGGTAGCTCATGGAAAGAACGTCGTAAGAATTACTTTGGACGTGTTTCGTACAACTATTTGGAAAGATATCTTCTTGAGTTCGTTTGGCGTGTGGATGGATCTTACAGATTCCCGAAAGATAAACGTTACGGTTTCTTCCCTGGAGTATCTGCTGCATGGCGTGTTTCTGAAGAAGAATTCTGGAAAGAAAACATGAACTTTGTTGAATATTTCAAATTACGTGGTTCTGTATCTCAGACCGGTAACGACGCATTGCTGGATGCAGACGGAAACTACGATCAGAGTGTTCAATACTTGAATACCTTTGGATTCACAGATAGCTATATCTTTGGAACCACAGAAAATACAAGACTTTACCCAACACGTACTCCTAACCCCAACATTACGTGGGAAAGAGGTACAACTTACAACTTAGGTTTCGACTTTAAGTTCCTGAATAGTAAATTAACATGGGAATCAGACTTGTTCTATCACAAACGTACCCACATGTTGATCAGCCGTAATGCATCTCTTCCAGAAATTTCAGGTATCACATTACCTCGTGAAAACCTGGGTGAAATGGAAAACAAAGGTTTCGAAACAATGATAGGCTATAGCGACAAAGTAGGCGATTTTGAATACGACCTTTCTGTTAATGGAACTTATGCTATCAACAAAATTTTATTCTGGGACGAAACTCCGGGTATTCCCGA
Source organism: uncultured Macellibacteroides sp. (assembly GCF_963667135.1). Taxonomy (NCBI): domain Bacteria; kingdom Pseudomonadati; phylum Bacteroidota; class Bacteroidia; order Bacteroidales; family Porphyromonadaceae; genus Macellibacteroides; species uncultured Macellibacteroides sp. The sequence goes on from NZ_OY762974.1 coordinate 3,441,696, forward strand.
ATATAAGAAGTCTACAGATCGTCCGGTAGGATCAGCTCTTTATTATGTTGCCGACGGTGTATTTAATGATCAGGCAGAAATAGACGGTTACCCACATTGGTCGGGTGCTGTTCCTGGTGATATTAAATTCAAGGATATCAACAACGATGGTAAGATCAATGCAGACGACCAGATGAGACGCGATAAAAACGCTGAACCACGCTTTGTAGGTGGTTTCAATGTAAATCTACGTTACAAAAACTGGGATATGATGGCCCTTTTCCAGGGAGCTCTTGGTGCTGAAACCTATATCCAGACATGGTCTGGTACAGTAGGTAACTACCTGAAAGACTTCTACGACAAACGTTGGACAGCAGAAAATCCTACTGTAGAACATCCACGTGCTTACGAACGTGAAAACCAATATTGGATTTCAAACCGCAGCACTTATTTCATCCGTTCTTGCGACTATGTTCGTTTGAAGAACCTTGAAGTTGGATATAATTTCACAGTTCCTGCTTTGAAAACTGCCGGTATCTCAGCGCTTCGTATGTATGTAAACGCTAGCAATATCTTTACAATTGACAAGCTGAAAGTGGCAGATCCTGAAGCAGACAGCAAGGATATTACTTCTTATCCGCAAAGACGCGTTGTGAACTTTGGAGTTTCATTAACATTCTAATCGTATAACTGTATGAAAACTATTTTAAAAAATATATTACTTGCGATGACTTTAGGTACGACTGTGTCGTTATCTTCATGTTCTTCGGATTTTATGGATGTTACACCTACCGATCAGTATTCTGAAGATGTGGTGTTTTCTGATGCTGCATTAACGCAGTCTTTCATAAATACGATTTATGGTTATGTACGTCACGGAGCCGGCGAACATGCGATTTCCGCAGCTTCGGATGAGGCCTATTTTACACATAACTACGGTATGAAAGCTGTAAACGAAACAGCAGTTTCCGAAAGTGACCTTCAGTGGTTTGATGATGGAAACTGTCCGTTCCGTTGGTATGATGCTTACAAAGGTATTCGTTATGCCAATCTTGCTCTTTCAAAAATCGACCAGGTTCCTGTAACATCGGGATACGACAATGGTCAGATGAAAGGTGAAGCTTATTTTCTTCGTGCTTATATCTATACACAGCTTGTACGCGGATTTGGTGGTGTGCCAATCGTAACCAAAGTGTACGGATTGAACGATGTGGAAGAAATGAAGCAACCACGTAACAATGTTAAAGAGTGTGTCGATTTTATTCTTGCTGATTGCGAAGAAGCTATCAAATTACTTCCGGTAACAGTTAGCGATGCCAACCTTGGACGCGCTACAAAAGGAGCTGCCATGGCTTTGAAGGCCAGAGTATTGTTGCAGATTGCCAGTCCGTTGTATTTCGACAGAACTGTAAATACCCTGGATGTAAACCAATATAATGGTGATCAGAAAGCACTTTACACATCTGCCCGCAAAGCTGCTTTGGATGTAATCAACAGCGGTACATATAAGCTTATAGATTGTAATGCTGGTACAGTAGAAGCAACAGCCGAGAAATTCCATAAGATTATTCTTGATGCGAATAATGAAGAGAAAATCTTTACCCGTCAGTTTGCACAAAAGGGATCAACCAACTGGTTGGTACTTCAACATGGTCCGAACGGTTACCACAACTGGTCTGGAGTAACACCAACTCAGGATTTGGTTCAGAACTTCGAAATGGCAGATGGAACATTATTGTCTGGCTTTGATAAAGTAGGTGATACAAAAACAGTAAATCCTTATTTGAACAGAGAACCACGTTTCTATGCAACAATCGGTTTCGATGGTTGTGTATGGGGTCGTATACGTCCTGCAGATGCTTATCCTTTGGACCCAACTCCACTAGGTCAGTTGCAGACAGGTTATTACGAAGTAACTGGTGTTGAAAGTGAAGTGTCAATCAAATTGCCTCCATCCGATACAGAATTGAAATTTAAAGGATTGAACGGTATCGATACCCGTCAGGGACCAATCGAAGACTGGAACGGATCATGGACAGGTTACTACGAACGTAAGTTGGTTGACACCTCTGTTGATGGCCAGAACTATTCTCAGAATGTACCTTGGACCTATTTCCGTCTTGCCGAGATGTATTTGATTGCCGCAGAAGCAAGCGTTGAATTGGATGAACTTGAAGATGCAGTCGATTATCTTGACGCATTACGTGCCCGTATCGGTATGCCGGATACTAAAACAACACTTACACGTCGTGGTAAGGCATTCAATAAGGCAGAAATGCGTGAGTTTGTACGTCACGAACGTTTGGTTGAATTAGCTTTCGAAGATCACCGTTACTTCGACGTACGTCGTTGGATGATTGCACCCGAAATCAATAAACGTCCGCTTACTGGTGTATTGGTATTTGGTCGTCTGAAACCAGGTATGACTCAAGCTAAGCCATACATTCACAATGAAGAAAAGTACAACTACACTTACATTGTAAAGAGTCTTTCTTTCCGCGAAAACCGCGCATGGGACAACAAGATGTATTTCGCTCCTATCAAACAGGCAGAAATCAGACGTAATCCTAGCTTGGTACAAAATCCGGGAATGGAATAAATTCAGTATTCTGAAATAATTTTGGCGGTGCAGGAACTATCGTATAACGTAGTTTTTGCACCGCCTCTTTTATATTTAAAACTAAGGACATTTGATTAAAAAAAGATATAACTTTGCGTCTTTAAAGATATATTTTTAAAGACGCAAAGTTATATCTTTTGAAGACGAAAGATATATTAAATTTCTGAGCCTTCAATGTTCGACGTTGGTTAAAACCGTACCGACGCTATTCTCTCTGCTGCTTGGTTGAATGATAAAATAAGCTGATGCATTACGTTTTCTACAGTAGGACATTCGTTAATGAGGGCCGCAATTTGACCAATTTCAAGTTCACCTTCAATCAAGTCACCTTCAAATATACCTTTCTTTGCACGACCCTTACCCAAAAGGTCTTTCATTTCTTCAACACTTGCACCTCTGTTTTCGGCTTCTTCAACTTCCGCGAAAAATTCATTTTTGGCTAATCGGGTAGGAGCCAGCTTTTTTAACATCAAGCGAGTCTCTCCTTCGTTTAATCCAAGGCAATATTGTTTAAAAGAGCTGTGGGCCGAACTTTCATGTGTCAATGCGAAGCGGGTACCAATCTGTACACCGTCGGCACCGAGTGCCATAGCTGCCAACATGCCTTCGCCTGTAGCAATACCACCTGCTGCAAGCAAGGGTAACGATGTTGCTTTTCTAACCGATGGAATAAGACAGAGGGTGGTTGTTTCTTCACGGCCGTTATGTCCCCCTGCTTCGAAGCCTTCGGCTACAATCGCATCAACACCTGCTTCTTCGCATTTGGCTGCGAAAAGGGCACTTGATACCACATGAATAACTGTTATGCCATGTTTTTTTAGAAATCCGGTCCATTTTTTCGGACTACCTGCCGAAGTGAAAACAATCTTTACACCTTCTTCAACAATCAGGTTCATGATTACTTCTATTTCCGGATACATCAATGGAACATTTACTCCGAATGGATTGTCGGTGGCTGCTTTACATTTGCGGATATGTTCGCGCAGTACTTCCGGATGCATAGATCCGGCTCCAATTAATCCCAATCCTCCGGCATTGCTTACAGCCGAAGCCAGCTTCCATCCACTGCACCAAACCATCCCTGCCTGAATAACAGGATATTCTATTCCAAATAGATCACAAATACTGTTCATATTGTTGCTTTTACATGAAAATGCCTGCAAGATAAAAATATTTTGTCTTGCAGGCACAGATTGAATAAAAGTAATTTTTCGTATGCTTACTTTTTAATCATCGATTTTAGGATTGCTTCGATGGATGAAAAAGCTTCTCCCATCACTTTCTCTACTAAACCTCCTATCTGAGAAGCCAATAATTGCGAATTCATTCTGGATATATGGGTTTTCCCGTCTGAAGTAAGATATACAGAGATCCTACAAGGCATAAGGGATGAATAGATTCGTTCTTTGTCTTCTTTAAGAAGCTGTACCGAATAATCGGGTTTGCATAGTTCTATAACTTTAACAGGAAGGACATCTTTTCCATTCTTTCGCAACGTATCCTGCAGATCATGCACAACCGATATTTTCCATCCAATTTCTGTGATCTTTGCAGACAACAGCTCGATGGTGTGTTCAAATCCATAAAGACTTTCATTCTCAATAAAGAACATTTGCGCGTTAGTACTGATAGTGTCCATTGTTTTAGTTTATTACTTTTTCTTTAGCAAAACGCTTTCGATAGCCTCTTTAAAGGCCGACTTAGGCATGGCTCCCTGAGCCATCTGCGGAGCTTCATCCATAGGAACGAACAAAAGTGATGGAATACTGCGAATGCCAAAAGCACTTGCCAACTCTTGTTCGGCCTCGGTATCTATTTTATATATATAAATTTCTCCTTCGTATTCGCCTGCCAGTTCTTCAAGTACAGGAGCAATAGATTTACACGGACCGCACCATTCTGCATAAAAATCTATGATGGCAGGCTTATCTCCAAGGTATTTCCACTCATTAGGACTTGTTTCAAAATTAGCTACTTTTGTTAAGAACTCTTCTTTTGTTAAATGAATTGTTTTCATCTTACTTTTAGTTTTTAAATTTGTATTACTTTCTTTTTTTGTTTCTTTTTTAATTGCTTGTTCTCCTTGTCCATTCGCATTGCATGATACAAGAACAAAGCTTACAAGCAGCATGAATAACGCCGTTTTTTTCATCTTTTTGAAGGATTATAGTTTTTAATCTGATCTTTATATACTGTATTGTGCTTTGTTGTATCCGAATCGGATCCGCAACCAGCGGCACCGCAGCACGACATATTAAACGCAGCTTGTATTAATAAAACAGCTGCAAGCACCAAATAGATGTATTGAGTTGTATAAAAGGCATATATTCCTATACCTATTCCAGCTAAAAGCCTTATGATACGTGCGAATCCCCAGTTTGTAAATCCTTTTACCATTGTATCTGTTTATTTGTTTTTGGTTCTTAATTATTAACCATACCAACTATTGTCCATTAGAAATATATTGCAAATATACATCATATTTCTTTTAAAACAAATTTCTAAAGGAAATAATTTAGATGTTTGATGTTTTTTATTCTTTTAGCTACTCTTTTTTGTTTTCTTAATTCTTAACAAAATGAATCGGTGGGATAGTTGTATCTTTACGGCACTTTAAGCTATTTAAAGTATTCATTATTTACAAATCGTTAAACTAAACACCGATGTTATTGTCAAAACTAATCTGTAAAAGGTTGATAGCTTTCGCTGCTGTTTGCTTTTTCCTGTTTTTACATGGTTTGCCTGTAAGTGCGCAACAGACTAATGTTATTCCTAAGCCAGCATCCTTAATTGTAAAAGATGGCTTTTTTAAAGTAAATAAATCTACAGTAATTGTATTGCCCGATAAAAGTAATGAATCCGGAATGTTGGCCGAAATGGTTCAGCAAGCTCTTCTTAATAATGTTGGCAAGAGTTTAAAGCTTGCAAAACCACGTGTAAAGAAGAATGCAATTCGTTTTGTTACAGATAAAGAAGTTTTTCTTGACTCACCAGAGGCTTACCTGTTGCTGGTAGATGAAAATGGTGTAACTGTGAAGGCCTCTTCCGGTAAAGGATTGTTCTACGGAACACAAACTTTATTGCAGTTAATTCGCCAGGAAGGGATTCCGTTTGTTTCAATAAAAGATGAACCACGCTTTCCTTATCGTGGATTTCATTTAGATGTGTCACGTAACTTTTTTCCAAAAGAGTTTATTTTTAAGATGCTTGATTGGATGGCGTTCTATAAACTAAATACTTTTCACTGGCATCTTACAGATGGAGCGGGTTGGCGTATACAGATAGATGCGTATCCTAAGTTAACGAGCGAAGCTACATTCCGCCCGGTTGCCGACTGGAAAACATGGTGGAACGGCGATCGCAAGTTTGTGTCGGAAGGTACTCCAGGTTCATATGGTGGGTATTATACTAAAAAAGATATACGTGAAGTCGTTGCGTATGCAGCTTCGAAGCACATTACAGTACTTCCCGAAATAGAAATGCCTGGTCATTCCGAAGAGGTGTTCGTAGCCTATCCGGAATTGTCGTGTTCCGGAGAATCATATAAGAACAGCGATTTCTGTATTGGAAATGATTCGACTTTTACATTTGTAGAGCAAGTTCTAACCGAAGTAATGGATTTGTTCCCTTCAAAGCGTATTCATATTGGTGGCGACGAGGCGACAAAGAAAGCATGGGCTGATTGTCCAAAGTGCCAGCAACGAATGAAAGAGGAAGGATTGGCTAATCTGGATGAGTTGCAAAGTTATATGATAAGACGGGTAGAGAAATTTTTGGTTTCGAAAGGTCGTCAGTTAGTTGGTTGGGATGAAATAATAGAAGGCGGACTGGCTCCCGAAGCTACTGTAATGTCGTGGCGTGGCATTGAAGGAGGCATTCAAGCTGCAAAGGAAGGTCATGATGTTGTGATGACTCCGGGTAATTATATGTATTTCGATTTCTATCAGGCAGATCCCAAAATGCAACCAGCTGCTATCGGAGGTTTTACCCCTGTAAAACAAGTGTATCGTTATAACCCCATGCCCGAAGTTCTTACCCCGGAAGAGGGAAAACATATTTTGGGCGTGCAGGCAAATACGTGGACAGAATATATGCCCAATGCAAAGCATGTTGAATACATGGTTTTTCCTCGTTTGCTGGCTTTGGCAGAGGTAGCATGGACTCCTCAGAACCTGCGTGAATGGTCCGATTTTAAACCCAGAGTGAACAATCATGTATCTTTATTAAAGGCAAAAGGGGTAAATGCCTTTACTCTTTCGGATGACATCGAGCTTACCATGTCTGTGGATACGTTGAAAAAACAGATAAATGTTGTGTTCGATGCAGAAAAATATCCGGCAGAAATCAGGTATACTACTGATGGTTCAACGCCAACAATTGCTTCGGCTTTGTATACTGATACCATTGTTGTAACCGATTCTGCATATATCAAGGCTGCCATTTTCCGTGATGGACTGCTTCAGGGTACACCTTCGGAAAAGAAGGTGGATTATCATCGTGGAATAAACAAACCTATTCACTATAATAGTAAGTTATATAATGGGTATATGGCAGGTGGCATGAATGCGCTGTTGGATGGTTACAGAGGTGGACTAACTTATCTTGACGGCCGCTGGCAAGGTTATCTGAATGCCCTTGATTGTGTGGTTGATATGGGCGAAGTAACGGATTTACATAAAATTTCTACCCGATTTATGCAGCTTACGGGTCCGGGTGTTTTTCAACCGGGTGTTGTTACGTTGCTTACATCCGAAGATGGTGTAAACTATATTGAACAACAGGCGATTCCTACCTCAGTGCCGAAAGAGGAAACTAATCTTACTTTCCAGGAGTACACTTTCAATGGAAATTGGAAAGCCCGTTATGTGCGTGTAAAGGCATCTGAAGTAAATAAAGGATTTATTTTTGCAGACGAAATTGTGATTTGGTAATATAACAAATAGAATAAAATGAAGAAAAAAGTAATTTCACTGTTGCTTTGTGGAAGTCTCTATGCTTCGGCACAACAACCTGTAGATTATGTGAATCCATTTATTGGAACCAGCAATTACGGGACAACCAATCCCGGAGCAATTTGCCCTCAGGGTCTGATGAGTGTGACTCCCTTCAATGTGATGGGATCGGAGACAAACAAATTTGATAAGGATAGTCAGTGGTGGTCGGCCCCTTATTCGTCAGATAATAGTTTTTTTACTGGATTTGCTCATGTGAATTTAAGTGGAGTGGGATGTCCGGAAATGGGAAGTCTACTACTTATGCCCACATCAGGCGAGCTTAATGTTGATTATTCGACCTATGGTAGTGCATACACAGAAGAAGTAGCTACTCCGGGATACTACAGTAATAAACTTACAAAATATAGTATAAAGGCTGAAGCTACAGCCAGTATGCGTACAGGGTTAAGCCGGTTTACCTTTCCTGCCGGACAGGGAAATATTCTGCTAAATCTGGGTGAGGGACTTACTAACGAAACGGGTGCGACTGTTCGGATTGTAAATGAAACAGAAATAGAGGGAAGTAAGTTACTGGGCACCTTCTGTTATAATCCGCAGGCGGTTTTTCCAATTTACTTTGTGATGAAAGTAAGCAAGGCTCCCAAACAAATGGGATACTGGAAGAAACAACGCCCTATGAAGGGTGTAGAAGCAGAATGGGATGGCTTTTCAGGCAAAAATAAACTGTATACCAAGTATACCCGTGATATGAGTGGCGACGACGTTGGCGTATGGCTTACCTATGATACCAAAGCAGGCGAAGTAATTGAAGTAAAGATGGGAGTGTCGTTTGTAAGTATTGAAAACGCGCGCTTAAATATGAATACCGAACAACCTGGATTCGATTTTGATAAGGTGAAAATAGCTGCCAGAGAACAGTGGAATAACGACTTATCGCGTGTAATTGTAGAAGGAGGAACAAAGGATGAAAAGACAATCTTCTACACCGGTTTGTATCATTTGTTGATTCATCCGAATATTTTACAGGATGTGAATGGCGAATATCCGATGATGGAGAGCCTTAAGATTGGTAAGACTACAGGTAACCGTTATACCGTTTTCTCTTTGTGGGATACTTACCGGAATGTAAACCAGTTGATGACGTTGCTTTTCCCCGAACGGCAGATTGAAATTATACATACCATGATTGATATGTATAAGGAAAGCGGATGGTTGCCTAAATGGGAATTGTTTGGTCGCGAAACGTTAACCATGGAAGGAGATCCGTCTATTCCGGCTATTGTAGATACCTGGATGAGAGGCCTGCGGGACTTTGATGTGGAAACTGCCTATGAAGCAATGCGCAAGGGAGCAACAGCTCCGGGTGAGTTTAACCTGATGCGCCCAGACGTTAACGACTACTTCACAAAAGGATATGTTCCATTGCGTGAACAATATGATAACTCAGTTTCACATGCGTTGGAGTACTATATAGCGGACTGGAACTTGTCTAAGTTTGCTGATGCACTTGGAAAGAAAGAGGATGCAAAGCTGTTTTACAATCGTTCAATGGGTTACAAACATTATTATAGTAAAGAATTCGGAACGCTTCGTCCAATTTTGCCCGATGGAACATTTTATTCGCCGTTCGATCCAAAACAAGGTGAGAACTTTGAACCAAGTCCCGGTTTTCATGAGGGCAATGCCTGGAATTATACTTTTTATGTTCCTCATGACATTAACGGTCTGGCAAAGCTTATGGGTGGTAAAAAGAAATTTGTGGATAGACTACAGATGGTGTTCGACAAGAAGTATTATGATATGGCGAACGAACCAGATATTGCATATCCATATTTGTTTAGTAATTTTAAGGGCGAAGAGTGGCGTACCCAGAAGATTGTCCGTCAGTTGTTAACCGACTATTATCACAATGCACCAAAGGGCATTCCCGGAAACGATGATACCGGCACCATGTCTGCCTGGGCTGTATTTGCCATGATGGGATTCTATCCTGCTTGCCCCGGCGATGTAAATTATACGCTTACATCTCCATTGTTTGATAAAGTTACATTAAAACTGAACAAAAAGTATTATCCTAAGGGGGAACTGGTTATTGGTACCGACCGAAAACATGTGGATGAAATCTATATACATGAGGTTAAAGCTGGAAACAAAGTATTAAAAAATAGTTTTATCAGTCACGACGAACTTGTAAATGCTGGGTTAATCCAATATAAACTAAAGGACACACATTAAGAATTTGTATAAAAAAAGAGACCGTCAGTCAACTGACGGTCTCTTTTTTTATACAAATATATAAGACTAGCTTAGTCCTTCAACCTGTCCGTCAATTATGTCAATATATTTTGCCTGAGGTTCTTTTGGAAGTCCAGGCATACGCATAATATCACCCATAATTGCCACAATCATTTCTGCACCATTGTTTATGACAATGTCGCGCACTTTCATCTCGAAGTTTTCGGTAACGCCGTAAGCCTGAGGATCTGAAGAGAACGAATATTGTGTTTTGGCAATACATACCGGGTAATGACAAGCCCCTATACCCTCAATCTGTTTGATTTTCTTTTCAGCCGAAGTTGTATAGACAACCGATTTGGCACCATAAATTGTACGGCAGACTTTTTCTATTTTTGTGCGAATAGAATCAGTGTCTTTATAGGTAAGCAAAAGAGGTCCGGAAGGATGTCTTTCAATCGTATCGACAACTAGTTTTGCTAAATCGACAGCACCTTCACCTCCTTGGCTAAAGGCATTGTTTACCGCAAAACCAACACCCATCTCCTTACAATGGGCAGACAATAATTCGATTTCATCGTCTGTGTCTGAAGCATATTTATTAAATGCGACTACTATTTCCTGACCGAAGCTTTTGAGATTCTGAATATGTTTGTCCAAATTGGCAAATCCTTTCTGTAATCCTTCAATATTTGCTTCTTTAATTTTTGTTTCAGGGACACCACCATGCATTTTTAATCCCTGAGCCGTAGCAACAATAACTGTAAGCTTGGGGGAAAGACCTGCCTTACGACACTTAATATTGAAAAACTTTTCGGCACCTAAGTCTGCACCGAATCCAGCTTCTGTAACAACGAAATCGCCATAGGTAAGTGCCATTTTAGTGGCCAAAACAGAATTGCAGCCATGAGCAATATTTGCAAATGGTCCCCCATGCACAAATGCCGGAGTATTTTCTGTAGTTTGTACAAGGTTAGGTAAGATTGCCTCTTTCAACAGGACGGTTATTGCACCTGCAACACCCATATCTTTTACAGTAAATGGCTTATCTTCGAAAGTATAACCAAGCAGGATGTCACCTATACGGCGTTTTAAATCTTCCAGATCAGAAGCAAGGCAAAGAATAGCCATTATTTCCGAAGCAGGTGTAATATCAAATCCAGTCTCTGCGGGAATTCCATTAGCCGAGCCACCAAGTCCGGAGACAATGTTTCGTAAGCTACGGTCATTTATATCAAGTACCCGTTTCCATTTAATTTCTTTCAATCCGTTGCCAGAGTGACGATTTTGGTACAGATAATTATCCAGCAAAGCTGTGATCATATTGTGAGCTGACGTAATAGCATGAAAATCGCCTGTAAAATGCAGGTTAATGTTTTCCATCGGGAGCACCTGTGCGTATCCACCTCCTGCGGCTCCACCTTTCATACCAAAACAAGGACCTAAAGACGGTTCTCGCAAAGCAACTACAGCTTTTTTCCCGATTTTATTAAGACCTAGAGTAAGTCCGATAGAAACCGTTGTTTTTCCAACTCCTGCTTTTGTTGGAGTAATAGCGGTAACCAATATCAGATTGTGTTTTTTGATTGCCTCATCATCGATAAGATTTAAAGGAATCTTGGCAATATACCTGCCATAATTATGAACTTCTTCGCGGGGGATACCTAACGATTCAGCAACATCTTTAATTTTGTGTAATGAGACTTCTCTTGCAATTTCGATATCTGACTTCATCTAGTTGTATTTAAGACTTTTACTAATAATGTATTATTTAACAATAACAATAGTATCTTACATAAGGTTTATCACTTTATTATAAGTGAAATAACAAAAAATGGTTTAGGGAGTATCATTCCTGAATAATAGATTCTGAATTTTAAAAAGGAACCTCTTCCCATGAACCTGAAATTAACTCACATGTAGCTTTGTAACCTGCCTGTTTGAGTAATCCAAAAGCTTCTTCTCTTCCGTCGTTCACTAAATCAGGGGTATGACAATCAGAGTTTACCATAACAGGAATATTCAATTCTTTCATTACTCTGAGATAATCGGCTTTAGGAAATGTTTGCTGTTTTTTTAGTAAATTTTTTGTGTTTACTTCAACAATAAGACCTTTCTCTGCAATTAGTGTAAGATATTCGTAAACTAATTGATGATACCATGAGGCACTGAAAGAAAAGTCTTTGCATTTGTGACCGTTCATGTAAATCTTATCCAAATGTCCTACTATGTCTATGCCACCTGCTGTAACCATTCTCATGGACGATTCGTAATACCGTTCTACTATCTTTTTTACATCTCCTTCGAAGTGAGTATTTACAGCATTTTGAAAATCAGAAAAAGGACCATCAATGCATACCATGTTGGCCTCTGAGAGTTCTTTGGAAATAGGAAGAAAATGGACGGAACCAATCCGGTAGTCAAGAGGCAGATCTCGGAAGTAGGGGATCGATGCGTTATAACTTTCATCCAGGTAATCAATCTCCATTCCAGTGTAGATCTCCAGTAAATCACAGTATTTATTTTTAAGCCGATCTATTTCTGTAAGATACTCAGGCATATCGAAAGCGGACATATTCCAGAAAGTTTCGAATGGGAGAGGACCGTGCGAAGATACACCATAGGCCCTGAATGATTTTGATACAGCGAACTTTACAAAATCCTCGGGTATACTTCGTCCGTCACAAAAAGAGCAATGGCTATGATAATTACTGAGATGCATACTTTTTCTTTGTTTCAAAACGGCTTTTCAAAAATAAGCAAGGAGGAATCAATAATTTCCCCCTTGCTTTTATGATGAACGGCTATTATTTAATAACACTCAGTTCTTTTCCAACCTTAATAAAAGCTGCAATTGCTTTATCAAGATGGGCTCTGTTGTGTCCGGCCGACAGCTGAACACGGATACGGTCTTGCCCTTTGGGAACTACGGGGTAGTAAAACCCTGTAACATAGATTCCTTCTTCCAGCATACGTGAGGCAAACTCCTGGGAAAGTTTGGCATCGTATAGCATTAAAGCACAAATAGCAGACTGAGTTGGTTTGATGTCGAATCCGGCAGCAACCATTTTTTCACGGAAATAGGCTACATTTTCGACCAACTTAGCGTGCAACTCGTCGCTTTCCTTAAGTATTTTAAATACTTCCAGTCCTGCACCAACTACTGCGGGAGGAATAGAGTTTGAAAATAAATAAGGACGAGAGCGCTGACGTAACATGTCAACGATTTCTTTTTTACCCGTTGTAAATCCACCGATCGCACCACCAAATGCTTTTCCAAGCGTTCCTGTATGGATGTCAATACGACCATATACATTATATTTTTCTGCAACACCACGACCGGTTTCTCCTACAACACCTGCAGAGTGACATTCGTCAACCATTACCAGTGCATCGTATTTATCCGCTAAGTCACATATTTTGTCCATAGGAGCCACATTGCCGTCCATTGAGAAAACACCGTCGGTTACAATAATGCGGTGACGTTGACCTTGCGCTTCGATAAGCACTTTTTCAAGATCGGCCATGTCTGCATTGGCGTAGCGGTAACGTTTTGCTTTGCATAAACGAACTCCGTCAATAATAGAAGCATGATTTAATGAATCCGAAATGATAGCATCTTGTTCGCCGAACAGAGGTTCAAATACACCCCCGTTAGCATCAAAACACGCAGCGTACAGAATTGTATCTTCTGTTTGGAAGTATTCAGAAATAGCAGCTTCGAGTTGTTTGTGAATATCTTGAGTACCGCAGATAAAACGAACTGATGACATACCAAACCCATGTGTGTCCATAGCGTCTTTGGCAGCTTGGATAAGTCGAGGATTGTTAGATAACCCTAGATAGTTATTGGCGCAAAAGTTAATAACCTCTTCACCGGCATTAACCTTAATGTCGGCTTTCTGTGATGTGGTAATAATTCTTTCGGTCTTGTATAATCCAGCAGCTTTAATCTCTGCCAGTTCATTTGCCAAGAAATCTTTCATTTTTCCGTACATGACTTTTGTGTTTTGTTAGTTAAAACTTTTTTTGAGTTTTTTAATTTGTATTTTTGGAGTGACAAAGTTCTAAATAATTTCTCAATATTGAATTAAAATATTACCCGAAAATTATCTAAACTATTTTATTCTCCATACATTTGCACCGGAAAAAACTTAAAACACATTTAAACGGAATGAAAAATGTATTAATCATTGGTTCGACTGGTCAGATAGGATCAGAACTAACCATGGAATTAAGGAAGCGTTACAATGGAAATATCGTTGCAGGATATATACCAGGTCAGGAACCCAAAGGGGATTTACTTGAATCAGGACCTTCTGCTATTGTTGATATTACCAACGAACAACAGATTGCCGAAACAGTTTCAAAGTACGAGATCGACACTATTTACAATTTAGCAGCATTGCTTTCTGCTGTAGCTGAAGCAAAACCCCAACTTGCCTGGAAGATTGGTATGGGCGGTTTGTTCAATGTCCTTGAAGTAGCAAGGGAAATGAATTGTGCTGTATTTACTCCCAGCTCTATTGGAGTATTTGGAAACAATACTCCGAAAGATAAAACACCTCAGGATACAATCCGCAATCCGCGTACCATGTATGGGGTAACCAAAGTTTCCGGCGAATTGTTGAGCGATTATTATAATATTCGTTTTGGAGTGGATACTCGTTCGGTTCGTTTTCCGGGATTGATTTCAAATGTAACACCTCCGGGTGGTGGAACAACAGACTATGCGGTTGATATCTACTATGAAGCAGTAAAAACAGGTCATTTTGTATGTCCTATTGCAGCCGGAACATTCATGGATATGATGTATATGCCAGATGCATTGCGTGCAGCCATCGATATAATGGAAGCAGATCCTACTCGTTTAATTCACAGGAATTCTTTCAATATTGCAGCGATGAGCTTTGATCCTGAAATCATTGCAGCAAGCATTCGTAAGTACATTCCTGGTTTTACTATTGAATACAAAGTTGATCCGTTGCGCCAGAGTATAGCCGAATCATGGCCAAACTCGCTGGACGATACTTGTGCACGTAAAGAATGGGATTGGGCACCAACATACGATCTCGATATGATGACACAGGATATGTTGAAAGTGTTGAAAGCTAAATTCAACAAATAACATTCAACAAGTAGCATAAAGAGAGGGTGAATCACGATGTGATTTCACTCTCTTTTTTTTTAGAATCAACGCAATTTATTTAATTGATGTGATTGCATCACGCAGCTTTGAGTAACTGAATGTGTATCCATTATTTAAAAGAACCTCAGGAAAGGCTTGTTGCCCCTTTGTGATCAGGATATGACTTTCCCCCAGGAGAAGTTTTAATACAAACGACGGAATAGAGAACCAGCAGGGTTTCCGTAATACTTGAGCAACTGTTTTACAGAATTGCTTATTTGTTGTAATTTCTGGAGAAGTCAGATTTACAATCCCGCATATTGAGCTATTATCGATAATAAATGCAAAAGCATGTAGCAGATCTTCCATATGAATCCACGAAAAACCTTGTTTGCCACTTCCTAATGTACTGCCAAAATAAAAACGGAAAGGCGTCAGCATTATAGGAGCTGCCCCTCCATCTGCACCAAGTACAACTCCCAGTCTGGCTATCACTAAACGGGTCGTGGATTTTAACTGTGAAGCTTCATTCTCCCATGCTTTACAAACCTGCGCTAAAAAATCGGCACTCATAGATTGACTGGATTCATTGTGAATTCCATTTGATGCATAGATCCCAACAGCAGAAACGGAAATAAATAAAGACGGAGCGTTACCGAGATTATTTATAGCGATAACAAGTTGCCTGGTCGTATCAACACGGCTATTCATTATTTCTTGTTTGTATGCTTTTGTCCATCGTCCGTTAATGGAAGCTCCGGCTAGATTAACAACTACATCGCACATTGCAAGTGAATTACTCAGCATAACAGGAGAGGAGAGAACCGCCCGTGTAAGTGGAATAACTTCATATCCTTTATTCCTAAAAAAGGATATTAAATGTTTTCCTATAAATCCAGAACTACCACTAATTGCAATTTTCATATTTCGTAAATCTATTATGTCAATACCCAATAATAGTCATATTTATTAATACATATAAATGATACATATTGTTCTGCAAATGAATATTTTTTGATGTCTTTACAAGAGAACAGCGACCGACCCACCCAAAGTGATAATATTGGTAAGACGTAATGAATTTCTAAAAGGAGACTGCATAACACTGTAATCTATAAAGAATCGGAATCCCAAGTTATGCTTAGCTAGGAAAGTCATTGAAACACCTGTGCCAACTGCAAGACTATGGGTATTACCAAAAGAAACAGACTTGAGGGTAGTCGCGGGAGTATAATTATACCCAACAAGTGCTTTAGATCCCAAAAGCCAGTATGAGGAAAGGGGGTATGAAAAATAAGGTCCTGCATATATTGAAATCATATCTAACTGAGTCGTTTCCAAATCTCCCACAAATGAGACTGGCATATTTGCAACGGTAGTTCTGCATCCTATGCCAATATGCTTATTAAAAAAATAAGCTCCTTCAAATCCGGCATTACTTCCTGTATACATATCAAAATGAAGATTTTCATTTATTTCATGTTCCCCTGGCATTAAGTTGAATCCGAGGTAGAGGCCTGCAAATGAGGGCTTATTTTCTATGTTAAATGGTTTAAGGTCAATTGGTTTACGCAAAATTCCTTTGTTTTTGAATAATAAATCTGCAAAGTAATATCCTAGCTCTGTAGAAATTATTCCTATACCAGCCCCCACCATAACGTCAGACATCCAATGCTTATTATTAAGCTGTCTCGTTATACCTGTAACTGCAGCTAATGAATAAGCTCCAATGCTATATAATGGACTACGAGTGAGCCCATATTCTTTGTGCATCATTGTTGCAGTCATAAATGCTGTTGCAGTATGACCTGATGGAAATGAGTGATTATTTGAACCATCAGGACGTTTTACCTGAGTTGTATTTTTTAACAAGTTAACTGTTGATGCCATGATTGCCGCTGAAAAAGCATCCGAGACCAGCATTCGTCCCCATGAACTTCGTCCCTTTATCCCGGCGCTTTTTATTCCCAACATAGCCATCGCTGGAAAGTATTGCATTATATCATCATAATGGTAGCTAAACTTAGGTAAGTATGCATTTCTGAGATTACTAAAATGATCGTCTTCTTGTTTTACAATTATTCCCCCTAAAATTAGCGGGGCCCCGATAAATGTCATCTGATAACCTCTTGTTGAAGTTGCTTTATCTACTGATTTCATCATCTTTCCCCATGCAGACAAAGGCACATACTGTGTAGAATCACGTTGTGCATGCATTTGTCGGCAAGTCGTAAACAAACAAATTATTATCAATAGCCTAATCGTAAATCTTTTCATCAAGTCACCAATTATACATTATATTTATAAATTGCCCAAAGTAAGCAATTATTATTGGTTTTATTTATGGAGCCAACCTTTCTATTTTCCAGGTATTATCTTCCTGAAGAGTATATAGAAAGCGATCGTGCAGACGGCTTTCTCTTCCTTGCCAAAACTCAATCCGATAAGGTGTAACTGCATATCCTCCCCAATTTGATGGTCTTTCAACATCGCGTCCAAGGTAACGAAGGGATTCCTGCATAAACGCTTTTACAATAACGCCCCGGTTTGGAATAGGTCGGCTTTGTGGGGATATTCGGGCACCAATACGACTTTTATAAGGTCTGGTTTTAAAGTAGGCATCGGATTCTTCGGACGATACTTTTTGAGCTATACCTTCAACATGAACTTGTCTTTCAAGCTGATGCCAAAGGAATGTTAGAGAAATATAGGGATTGTTTGCGAGATGTTGTCCTTTTCTACCTTCATAGTTTGTATAAAAAACAAATTGGCCATTACGCAGTTCTTTTAATAATACACAACGGGTGGAGGGCCTTCCCTCGGGCGACACAGTCCCTACCAATACCGCAGTCGGTTCGTCTACCTGCGAAGATATAGCTTCTTCGAGCCATTTATTAAATTGTTCTAGCGGATTCTCATTCAAATCTTTCCTTCGTAATCCTCCACGGGTATAATCTTTTCGTATATTCGCTATATTTGTTTTCATACAGATGTTTACATTTATTAGTTAATCAACAAAATAATGCGGTAAATAGTTTCCGACGGGATGTAGCATCCCCCGGCTTCAGACAGACTTATGCGTATCAACAATAGCAGCGACTGTAGCGTCTCCGGTAACATTTACAGCAGTCCGCAACATGTCAAGCGGTCTGTCTATACCTAATATCAGAGCTAAACCTTCGGCAGGTATGCCAACTGAAGCAAGTACCATCGTTAGAATTACATAGCTGCCACCCGGAATACTTGGGGTACCTATCGAGGAAATGATTGTCATTACCAGTATCGTTAGTATCTGTATATAGGAGAGTTCAATACCTATTACCTGAGCAATAAATAAAACAGCTATGGCTTGATAACAACTTGTTCCATCCATATTAACTGTAGCTCCCACCGGAAGGACAAAGGATGTTACTTCGTTTGATACTCCCAGTTTTTTCTCGGTTGTTTCCATATTGAGGGGCAAGGTGGCAGCACTGGAACTGGTTGTAAAAGCAAATAATTGCACAGGATACATTGTCCGAATAAAGAAACCGGGTTTTAGTTTGGTGAAAAAGTAAATTAAAACCGGATAGAAACCCCACAATAAAAAAATAAGTCCTCCAATTACAGTAACAGCATAAACTGCAAGAGCCCCAAACATACTAAGATTACCAGAGAAATCGATGACAAGACCAGCCATTAATGCCGCCACTCCGTAAGGTGCAAACAAAATAACAAAATCGATAACCTTTAATAGTATATGGTATAAAGAGTCGAATAGTTGTTCAATTGGTACTATTTTAGTCCGCTCTATGCATAGAGCGGCAATACCAAACAGAATGGCAAAAAATATTACCTGCAACATTTTGCGATTATCACTGGTAGCTGCCACAATATTATCGGGCACTACTTCTTCAAGAAACGAAAGGGGACCGCTGTCTTTCATGCTTTCTGCTTCGACTTTTTTTTGTTCTACAACCGCCTGATAGCTTTCCTGCATGGAAGTAACGTATTCTCTGTCTACAAATTGACCTGGTTTTACAACTAATCCTAAAGATATCCCGACTGTAACAGCAAAGGCTGTAGTTAGGAGATAAAGCGAAATGGCTCTTAGTCCAATACGTGAAAATTTTCCAATATCGGATAGTCCGATAACACCCTTTACCAGCGAAACAAATACCAATGGAACAGCAATTAGCTGTAATAACCTGATAAAAACCTGTCCCCAGGGACGTACCCAGTCATTAACAAACTTGGTTACACCAAACGATAATGCTGCAACACCTATTAAAATACCAATAAGCATTCCTATCAATATCTTTGCGTATAGGGGGATGGAAATAGATCTTTTCATTTATCAGAATTTATTATTTGAATACAGCAAAAGTAGACGAAAGATATTCTTTATGCAAATTTATGTGTAAAATTGATTTTTATAATTGTATTGTGGTTTCATTATGAAGTTAAATGATTAAATACTGTGTCTTTATAAATCAATATGGCCTGGAATCGAATCTAACTGAAAGTAATCAGATTCCACATGATCAGGGTAAACCTTAACAATACGGATACCCGATTTGTCTTTTCCTATTTGCATTCCCAAAGCGCTGGTTACATTCATTTTGAACAGACCAACCTGACCGGACGCATTGTGATGCAGATGACCGGCAAACATATTTCCAACGTTATATTTTTCAAATAGGCCAATATATGTGTTCCGTTTTGCCGTTGGAAAATTTTCGTATTTGTCCGGTTCATCTATCGAATTGACAAACAACGGATGATGACCAAATACAATTCTATGATTGCATTTTTGAGAATTCTCCAATACTTTATTCAGCCAGACAAATTGGGAATCTTCGCTATCTTTTGAACCGGCCCATATTACCTGCGTGTTTAGTCCGATAAAACAAGTACCGTTTACCTGAAACGAAAAGCAATCGTATCCGTACTCATCAATATAATTTTTAAGAGATTCTTTTGTGGGTTGCTGTCCTACATCATGATTTCCGGGAGTAAGGTAGACAGGTATATTTTTTCTTATCAGGCTACAGATTCGTTTAAACTCTTTGATCTGTTCGGGATTATTCCCGTCATTAACCAAATCGCCTGTAACAACAACGAAACGGGGGGATAGTTTATTAATAGCACTAACAGCTTTTTCCATCAATGCTGTTTCTTTTACAAACTCTTTATTCCCTTCAAACATTCCAAACTGAGGATCCGTAAGCTGAACAAAATAGAAAGGATCTTGCGCTGATACAAGTAATGGGAATAGTAAGTAAATTAAAAAGGTCAACGTCTTTTTCATACTGGAACTGATATTTTAGGTATTTAGTCTGTAAAGATAAATTATTTTGGTAATAGAGTACATAGAAATTTACTATCTTTACACATATATATATAGAACTAAATTACAGGATATGAAATATGGATTGAATGATAAACCTTCTTTATTTCCTATGTTGCTTTACGGGCTGCAGTGGTTTGTTATATCGGTCCCTTCAATTATTATTCTGGGAGCGATAACAGCCGAAATGAACAATTCAGACATGTCTGCACAAATCCTTTATATGCAGAAACTATTTGCCCTAATTGGATTTGGATTGATTGTTCAGGTTCTTTGGGGACACAGACTACCTTTGATTATAGGTCCGGCATCAGTCTTGCTTGTTGGCATAATAGCGGCAACATCCGAAAGAGCAGATGCTGTGAATACTTCGATTTTTCTGGGTGGCTGCTTTTTGTTTATTCTTGGTGCAAGTGGGTTGTTCGATAAAATACAAAGAATATTTACTCCACGTATAGTATCTGTTATTTTAGCCCTGATTGCCTTTACTTTGGCTCCGGTTATTTTGCATCTTATTTTTGGTAGCAATGGGCCTATTCTTTTTAACTTTCTACTTGCTTTTTTTCTTTCTCTTTTTATGATTTATATGAATAATCGACTACAAGGAGTGTGGCGATCTACAGTTGTTCTTTTGGGACTTATACTAGGAATGTTTATCTATTTTCTTTTTAATAATACATTCTCTTTAATTTGGGTAACCGAAGTTTCCTCTTTTACTCCATCTTCGTTGTTAAATTTTCATTTTAAAATAGATGGAGGCGTAATCTTGTCGTTTTTGTTCTGTTATGTAGCACTAATTGTAAATGAATTAGGCTCAATCCAGTCGGTAGGCCATCAAATAGGTGCTTCGGCCATGAATAACAGAAGACGGCGGGGAATTTGTGCTACCGGATTGTTAAATTCCTTTTCCGGATTGTTAGGTGTGATAGGCCCCGTAGATTACTCATTAAGTCCGGGAGTTATCTCGGCAACAGGGTGTGCCTCCAGATATCCATTGATTCCCGCTGGAATTGGATTGATTATTTGCGCTTTTTTCCCGTCGTTAATAGGAATGATTAGCTCGATTCCGGATGTTGTTGTTGGAACCATCCTTCTTTATCTTATGGGATCACAACTCTCGGCGGCCCTGCAGATGATAGCCCGGGAAAAAGCTGTTGAAACATTCAACAGCGGCCTCATTATAGGGTTTCCCCTGATGGTTGCATTGTTGGTTGCCTTTGCTCCCGAAGCAGCATTAGCACAGCTACCTTCTTTGCTACGTCCCATCCTTGGTAATGGTTTTGTGATGGGCACAATTACAGTTTTATTTCTGGAACATATTGTTTTCAAAGAAGAAAAATAGCCGTAACGTAAGCCCATTAAGTATGCACGAAAAATAATTGATGCTAGTTTTTTGCAAATTCCAAAATATTTGGTTAGGTTTGCAAAGGTATACGAGTTAACCATTATTCTGCCATTGGTGCAGATTGGTCTATTATAACAATTTCCTTCCCCTATTTGAATCCTATTATTATTTTGACGGGCAAGCTGTGTTTTGCTATGCGTGTATTTATTCCTTAGATTTAAAATAAATAATATGGATCGTAGAAATTTTATTGAACGTTTAACCGTGGGAGGAGGAGCTCTTGCCTCTACTTCATTAATGGGATTTGCTATCCCCGAAAATCAGAAAACCAAGCGTATTAACCTGCAGGATAGTTCGGAAGAATTAGCTGCGGATGTAGTAGTTATTGGTGGCGGTTTAGGAGGTTGCGCCACAGCTTTTGCCGCTCTTCGAAATAATCTGACTGTAATTCTTACTGAAGAGACAGATTGGATTGGTGGACAGCTAACGCAACAAGGGGTTCCGCCCGACGAACATAACTGGATTGAAACACATGGTGCCCCTCAGTTGTACCGTGATTTCCGCACATCAATCCGTGAATACTATAAAAAAAATTATCCGTTGACTGATGCTGCAAAGGCGGTTCAATACCTGAATCCGGGAGCTGGATCTGTTTCTAAATTATGTCATGAACCAAAAGTAGCTGTTAGTGTACTTCAGGATATGATGGCTCCATACATTAGTGCAGGCAAACTGGTTTTATTGCTTGAACATAAAGTAGTTGATGCAAGCGTTAAAAGCGATGTAGTTAATTCTGTAACCGTGAAAAATCTTCGTTCCAATAAATTGATAAAATTCAAGGCTCCCTATTTTGTAGATGCCACAGAGTTGGGCGAACTGTTGCCCATTACTGGAACAGAATATGTAACCGGTGCCGAATCTAAATCTCAGACAGGAGAACTGCATGCCACAGAAAAGGCCAATCTTAAAAACAATCAGGCCTTTACCATGTGCTTTGCTATAGATTATGTGCCAGGTGAGGACTGGACTATTCCAAAGCCTGCCGAGTACGATTTCTGGAAAGAATTCGTACCTAAGATGAAAAAGCCCTGGTCCGGTAAAATGATAGGATTGCATTATTCAAATCCCAGTACATTGGAACCAAAAGAGCTTGGCTTCAATCCTGATGGAAGTCCCACTGGTAATTTGCTGAACTTATGGAATTACAGACGAATCATCAATAAAGACAATTTTGTTCCGGGTTTCTACAAAGGAGATATTACGATTGTTAACTGGCCACAGAACGATTACGTATTGGGAGATATCGTTGAGGCAAGCGAAGAAGAATTTAAAAAACATGTGGAAAGAGCTAAACAACAAAGTCTTTCGCTTCTGTACTGGTTGCAAACTGAAGCTCCCCGGCCAGATGGAGGTAAAGGATGGCCGGGCGTTCGTTTACGCAAGGATGTGATGGGTACAGAGGATGGCCTGGCAAAATATCCGTATATACGTGAAGCCAGACGTATCAAAGCTTTGTTTACCGTGTTGGAGGAACATGTTGGTACCGATAACAGGGCGATAGTAACAGGCCAGAAAGAGAATCTTAAAGCTGCTGAGTTTTATGATAGCGTGGGTATTGGTTATTATCACATAGACCTTCATCCAAGTAGTGATGGCGATAATTATTTGGATTTTAGATCTTTGCCTTTTCAGATTCCTTTGGGGGCATTAATCCCGGTTAAGACTAAAAACCTGTTGCCTGCCAATAAGAATATCGGGACGACTCACATAACTAATGGCTGTTACCGCTTGCATCCGGTAGAATGGAGTATCGGAGAAGCTGTTGGTATGTTGGTTGCCTTTGCCGGGGGCAAAAAAGTTACACCAAAAGAAGTCCGCGAAGATAAAGCCATGCTGGCAGAATTTCAGGATTTTATCCGTAAGCAAGGTGTTGAAACAGAATGGAAGCAGAATTAATATGAAATGAAAAAGATATTCTTATTGCTAGTATTAATGGCTCTGTGCCTGTCTGATTTATTTGTTTTGAACGCTGCAAACAAGCAATCGAAAGTACTTCTGATACCGCTTGACAGCAGACCACCGTGTTTGCAGTTTGTGCAAAAAATAGGGCAGATAGGGCAGGCACAGGTTGTGGCGCCTCCCGATGATTTATTGGGGAAATTTACTATACCTGGTCAGTGCTATAAAATCATAGAATGGATAAACTCTCTTAATCTAAAGGAGTATGATGCTATGATTGTTTCCATGGATATGATTACCTATGGGAGTCTCGTAGAATCGCGGGTGCTTCATGTTGGTGCAGAAAAAGCCTTGCAACGGTTGGAGGTACTCCGTTATATAAAAAAGAAAGCGCCCAATCTTCCTATTTATGTTGAGAGTATAGTGATGAGGCTGGCTCCCACTGCTGATGGGAAAAACGAATCCTATCGCGTACAATTGGCAGAATGGGCTGAGATTTCGGCAGAAACAGACGACTCATCAAAAGCTCGTACCGCTGAGCTGGAGAAAATGATTCCGGCAAATGTTCTTGCAGATTATAAGATGACAAGAGAGCGAGATTTACTGATTAATCTGAAATCTATCGATTTGGTTCAGGAAGGTGTGATTGACTATTTAATTCTTGGGCAGGACGACTCCGCCCCTAGAGGTGTTCATCTGGCAGACAGAACAAAATTGCATGATAAAGTAAGCCAGCTCAACTTATCTTCCCGGGTATCTATTCAGTCAGGAACAGACGATGTGTCCATGCTTCTGTTGGCAAAAGCTATAACCGACCATCATCAATACGTACCGGGAATAAAAGTCGTGTATGATTCTGAATCCATTATTCAGCGTGTTATGCCGTTTGAAGATGAACCTCTGTGCAAAATAGTATCAGACGATATCAAATCCTCTGGAGCAAAAGAAGTATCTGAAGAATCTGACGCCGATTTGATTTTATATGTTTTTGCCTCTCGTCATGAAAAAGGGGCTGCAGATGCTTTTGCCACCCGTATTGCAAAAGCTGTAGATAAAGGACTTCCGGTACTTGTTGCAGATATTGATCCGAAAGGGGATGTTCAGGGAAGTGATTCTGCATTCTCTGAGGCTTTGATGGATCATCAGGTATTTCCTCGTCTTTATGGCTATGCTTCATGGAATACAGCTAGTAATACTTTGGGGACAGTTATTCCGCAGGGCACTGTATATGCTGTGGCAAAGAAAAGTTTATCTAATAAAGATAAACAAGCAGAAAAACGGATAGAGATTGCAAATCATTGGTTTAAAATTCACAGGGTATTAGACGATTTCTATTTTCATAATCTGGTAAGAGCTCAGGTAAATCAGAAGTATTGTAAATCTGGTTTGAGTTCCATAATCCTTTCTGATGAAGATAGAGCAAAAGCGGAATCCTTCGCTTTGCAATTGATGCAATCGCATTTAGATGTATTCTCAAGTAATTACTTTAACGGAGAGTTTGGTAAATCGTTTAACTTAAGGCCAAATAATCTGATGATTACGCTGCCGTGGAATCGAACCTTCGAAGCCTTTGTTGATTTTCAGTTGAAGTGAGGGAAAGTTGGGCTCAATGATTTTTTTATTAATTTTGCAGGATTCTGAAAATAAGAATCCTGTAAAATTAATGAATAAAGAAATCAAATTATCCCATCTGATGGCTGGTATTACCTCTGTTGTATGGGGAACAACCCTTGTTTCGACCAAAGTTCTATTACAGTATGGCATTACGCCGGCACAGATTATGCTCTATCGTTTTATTATCGCTTATTTATTTTTATGGGTACTATATCCACGCACTCACCGGATAAAAAGCCTTAAAGACGAATTTTCCTTTCTCGGGATTGGATTCTTTGGCGGTACGCTCTATTTTTTACTGGAGAATACGGCTTTGGAATTTACACAAGCAACCAACGTAGGTCTGATTTGTGCAACGGTTCCGTTACTCACAGCCATGTTAGGCCATATTTTTATAAAGGGAGTGAGGTTGAGCCGATACATACTTATAGGAGCTATTATTTCGTTAATGGGTGTTGCGCTTGTAATTTTGAATGGTAATTTCATACTTAAACTAAATCCGCTGGGCGATTTCCTGACCTTTGGAGCAGCATTTAGCTGGGCGGTTTATTCCATATTAATACGCCAGATAAGCGGAAAATATAACGTTTTATTTATTACCCGTAAGCTGTTTTTCTATGGAATGATATCGCTTTCTCCCTATTTTTTCTTTCAACCTTTCGGAGCTCCGCTGCAGACAGTATTGATTCCTGAGGTAGCTGCCAATCTTTTGTTTTTAGGTCTGATAGCCTCCTCACTTTGTTATGTAATGTGGAGTACGGCCATTAGAAACCTGGGCCCAATTACCACCAATAATTACATCTATCTGTTACCTCTCATAACAATGATAACCGCAGCAATTGTGTTAGACGAAAAAATTACCATCTATATTTTATTGGGAGCATTGTTGATTATATCGGGTGTTTGGTTTGCCGAAAATGGGAGTAAGTTAACAGGTAAAGAACGTGTAAAATAAATATGACCAAAAAAATGGCTACGATAAAAGGAACAAAGGGTGTATTGTTTGCCTTTGTTTGTTATATTACCTGGGGCATGTTTCCTTTGTATTGGAATCTGCTAGCAGGTCTGCCGTCCCTTACAATTCTTGCAAACCGTATGCTTTGGTCTGCTGTATTTATGATTATTCTGGTTCTTATTTCCAATCGCAAAGAATTTCTTCGAGTTCTTGGTAAAGGAAAAAATATTCTGCTGATGTCAGTAACAGGTATTCTCATAACTGTAAACTGGGGAACATACATATATGCAGTCAATAACGGTCATATTATTGAAGCAAGTCTCGGCTATTATATAAATCCATTGATAAATGTTCTGCTGGGAGTAATCGTAATGGGCGAAAAATTGACAAAACCCCAGCGAATAGCAACATTTCTCGCGTTAATAGGAGTGTCTTATTTCACATGGGATTTTGGATCCTTTCCCTGGATTTCAATTATACTGGCTGGTTCCATGGGATTGTATGGCATGGTCAAGAAAAAGGCAAATCTTCCACCCATTTCCGCACTTACAATCGAAACATTGCTGATAGCGCCTATCGCACTGATCTATCTTTTCTTCGCCATAAATAAGGGAGAGTTTGTTTTGTCAAACCTTTCGGCGGAAATCTCAATATTGCTTGTTTTGAGTGGAATTGTAACAGCACTTCCACTTTATTGGTTTGCCAAAGCGGCCAATGTTGTTCCTTTGTCCACAATGGGTTTTATTCAGTACATATCTCCCACACTTCAGCTTTTACTGGGTATCTTCGTCTTTGGCGAAAAATTTACGCTGGCTCACTTTGTTTGCTTTGCTTTTATCTGGACTGGACTGTTTTTATTAATGGGTGGTATGATCCGAAATAAAATAAAAGAGAGAAATAAAACACTGAACGCTTGATTGTTGTTAATTAGTATACAAATTAAGTGCAAATGAAGCTCTATATTCGAAATATGGTATGTAACCGCTGTAAAATGGTTGTGAAGTCTGAACTTGAAAAGATTGGATTCCATCCGTTGACTGTGGATTTAGGAGAAGTGGATATTAAAGAAGAACTAACAATCGACGAAAAGCAAAAGGTGAATGCCGCATTGGCCGACGTTGGCTTTTCTTTGATCGATGATAAAAAGAGTCGTATTATTGAGAAAACAAAAAATCTGATAACAGAATTGGTGCATCAGAATAACAATGAACTGAATACAAACCTTTCCGATTTCCTGGCAAATTCCCTGCGTATTGATTATTCTTATCTGAGTAACCTGTTTACCCAGATAGAGAATGCAACAATCGAACATTACTTTATTTCCCAGAAGATTGAACGTGTAAAAGAGTTACTTGTTTATGACGAATTAAACCTGAGCGAAATTGCCGACCTTCTTCATTATAGTAGTGTGTCTCATCTGAGTAAACAGTTTAAAAAGGTAACAGGAATGTCGCCAACCTATTACAAACTCTTAAAGGATAAAAAGCGGAAGCCTCTGGATGAACTTTAAACTGTACAAATCGTTTCCATAATTGTATAACGCCTGCAATCCATTTTGTAGTGATATTTGTAAATTAAAATTAAGCAAAAATGAAACACACTTATCAAATAACTGGAATGAGTTGCAATGGGTGCCGGACAAGAGTGGAAAAGGTCCTTAATACAATAGAAGGAGTATCTGCCGAAGTAACGCTTGATCCGCCTGTTGCTTCCATTACGATGGAAACACATGTTCCTACCGAACAATTGCAACGAGCTTTGAGTGCCGCAGGAAATTATACCATCACAGATGCAGCAGATGGAATCATTCTTTTACAGCCATCCAAAACAGGTAGTACTGCGCATACGCATCCTCCTAAAACTATTTCAGATAGCAGTAAAGGAACGTATTATTGCCCAATGCAATGTGAAGGAGACAAGATGTACAATGAACCGGGAAGCTGCCCGGAATGTGGAATGGATCTGATTGCTGCAGTTACTGTAGATGACGAGGATGATACGACTTATTTACAGTTAAAGAAGAAATTCAAGATAGCCATTCTTTTCACATTGCCTGTGTTTATTCTTTCCATGGGAGGAATGATACCCGGAAATCCGCTTTCGTTGCTGATTCCTCATCATGTGGCTGACTGGATACAGTTTGCTTTTACACTTCCCGTGGTTTTTTATGCAGCCTGGATGTTCTTTGAACGAGCCTGGATTTCCATCCGGACCTGGAAGCTGAATATGTTTACTTTAATAGGATTAGGATCTGGTGCAGCCTTTTTATTCAGTGTTGTGGCGCTTCTATTCCCTGATATATTTCCCGAACAATTTAAAGGACACAATGGAATGGTTCACCTTTATTTTGAAGCGACAACGGTTATCTTAACGTTGGTTTTATTAGGACAATTGCTTGAAGCCCGGGCTCATAAACAAACGAGTGGTGCTATTAAAGCTTTGCTTAAACTTACACCTACGGAAGCAACTGTGATTGATGAAAAAGGAGACAGGGTTATTGCGATTGATTCAATTATAAAAGGTGATTTGCTTCGGGTAAAACCAGGTGATAAAATCCCTGTCGACGGAGTTATTGTGGACGGAGGATCGAGCGTTGACGAATCGATGATTTCCGGAGAGCCTGTTCCTGTGGATAAAGAGGAGGGAAGCAAGGTTACTGCAGGGACTATAAACGGTACTGGTTCCTTTGTGATGCGGGCCGAGAAAGTGGGATCCGAGACGTTGCTTTCTCAAATAATTGAACTGGTCAATACAGCCAGCCGATCCAGAGCTCCAATCCAAAATCTGGCTGATAAAATTGCCGGCTATTTTGTTCCTGTTGTGTTTGCTGTTTCAGTAATTACATTTATTGTTTGGGCAATCTTTGGTCCCGAGCCAGCTTATGTTTACGGATTTGTAAATGCGCTTGCAGTTCTTATTATTGCTTGTCCTTGTGCTCTTGGACTTGCCACTCCGATGGCTGTAATGGTGGGAGTAGGTAAAGGAGCTCAGGGCGGTGTGTTGATTAAAAATGCGGAAGCGCTCGAAAACATGAATCGCATAAATGCATTGATTATAGATAAAACCGGAACAATAACAGAGGGAAAGCCTTCCGTCGAAAAAGTAGCAGGTTTTGATGGTTCCGATGTAAAAGAGTTGATTCAATATGCTGCTTCGCTGAATAATTACAGCGAACATCCTTTGGCTCAGGCGGTGGTCGGTTATGCTAAAAAGAACAGTGTGGAGATTCGAATTGTGTCCGATTTTAATGCTGTTGCCGGGAAAGGAGTAACTGGTGTCATTGATGGCAGAAAAGTGAGCGTAGGTAATAAATTACTGATGACCGAAACGCAGATTGTTCTTTCTGATAAGATCGAAAACCTTGTTAAGCAAGAACAGCTTTCTGGTAAAACAGTTTCATATATTGCCATGGATGGGATGGTAAGAGGATATATTTCCATTTCGGATCCAATTAAGAAAACAAGTAAAAGGGCTGTTGGTGTACTCCTCAAAAAAGGAATTGAGGTAATAATGCTTACCGGAGACAATTACAATACGGCTCAGTCGGTTGCTAATGACTTACATTTAACTTCTTTCAAAGCGGAATGTTTGCCAGAAGATAAATTGAACTTTATAAAACAATTGCAGGCTGAAGGAAAGATTGTGGCTATGGCTGGCGACGGCATTAATGATGCTCCGGCTCTGGCACAGGCAAACATCGGTATTGCGATGGGTACTGGTACGGATGTGGCTATCGAAAGCGCTGAAATTACCCTTTTGAAAGGGGATTTAGTTGGCATAGTAAAGGCTATGAATTTAAGTGCTATGGTTATGAAGAACATCAGACAGAACCTTTTCTTTGCCTTTTTTTATAACGCCTTGGGTATACCTCTTGCTGCAGGTATCTTATTCCCGGTTTTCGGCGTGTTACTTTCGCCCATGATTGCAGCGGCTGCAATGAGTTTTAGTTCGGTTTCAGTAATTTCTAACTCGCTAAGATTAAGAAATAGTAAGTTTATGCTGGAGTAAATCAAGTACTGGCAAAAATGTTAGTACTTTTTGCCCGAAATGTTAGTACTTGTTGGGCGAAATGTTAGTACTTCTTTCGGCCAATCATATAACTTTGAGATGCCGGTTATATATCTTTGAAAGTTCAAAGATATAATTATTTTTTTTGATGTCATCTATTGATCGTATGGGTTATGTCTTACTTTCTGATCAGAGTGGACTCAATAATTAAAAACATTTGTAATTTTTCTTATAAATGTTTTTGTTAAATTCTTTTTTATCTACATTTACGGAGTTAAACTTTAATTCTGATAAATATGATTACACCTATCTTTATGATCGTGCCCATCGCCTCTATTTTGGCGCTTGCTCTTGCTTTTTATTTCTACAAACAGATGATGAAAGAAAGTGAAGGAACAGAAATGATGGCTAAAATTGCTTCGCATGTACGTGCAGGAGCAATGTCTTATTTAAAACAACAATATAAGGTTGTTGCATTGGTATTTCTGGTATTGGTTATTTTGTTTTCTATCATGGCATTTGGTTTCGGCGTACAAAACGAATGGGTACCTGTAGCTTTTCTTACCGGAGGTTTCTTTTCCGGGCTTGCAGGTTTTTTGGGAATGAAAACCGCTACATACGCTTCTGCAAGAACTGCAAATGCAGCCCGTACTTCATTAAATAAAGGTCTTCAAATTGCATTTCGAAGTGGTGCTGTAATGGGTTTGGTGGTTGTAGGATTAGGATTGCTGGATATCTCTTTCTGGTACTTCCTGCTTAATTCACTGATTCCGGATAATGCAATGGATCCGACTCATAAACTTTCAATTATTACTACGACCATGCTAACCTTTGGTATGGGGGCTTCAACGCAGGCTCTTTTTGCTCGTGTTGGTGGAGGTATCTATACCAAAGCAGCCGATGTGGGTGCCGACCTGGTTGGTAAGGTTGAAGCTGGTATTCCTGAGGATGATCCCCGCAACCCTGCGACTATCGCCGATAATGTGGGTGATAATGTGGGAGATGTAGCTGGAATGGGTGCCGACTTATATGAATCTTACTGTGGATCTATATTGGCAACCGCAGCTCTTGGAGCTGCTGCTTTTGTGGCTACAGGTGATGTGGAGATGCAGTATAAGGCCGTTATCGCACCTATGTTGATTGCTGCTGTAGGTATTGTTCTGTCAATTATAGGTATTTTTGCTGTACGTACCAACGAGAATGCAACTATTAAAAATCTGTTACGTTCGCTGGCTGTTGGAACGAACCTTAGCTCAGTTCTTATCGCCATTTCTACTTTTGGTATACTATATATGTTACAAATAGAAAATTGGGCATGGATTTCTGGATCTGTTATCACAGGTTTGGTGGTTGGTATTATTATTGGCCAGTCTACCGAATATTATACATCCCAATCGTATCGTCCTACACAACGGATTTCTGAAGCAGGAAAAACAGGTCCTGCCACTGTTATTATTTCAGGTATAGGTCTTGGTATGATATCTACAGCTATTCCTGTAATAGCAGTGGCTACAGGTATTATTTTATCCTTCCTTTTTGCTTCCGGATTTGACTTTTCCAATGTATCCATGGGGCTTTATGGTATTGGTATTGCTGCTGTGGGAATGCTTTCTACACTAGGTATAACCTTGGCTACGGATGCTTATGGTCCAATCGCCGACAATGCAGGAGGTAATGCCGAAATGTGTTCGTTAGGTGCCGAAGTTCGCAAACGTACGGATGCGTTGGATTCTTTAGGTAATACAACCGCTGCAACAGGCAAAGGATTTGCTATTGGCTCGGCCGCTCTTACAGGTTTGGCTTTGCTGGCTTCCTATATTGAAGAAATTAAAATTGGCCTGATCCGTCTTGGGCAAACCGTGCTAACGTTTACCGACGGCAGAGAAATCCCGATTCACAAGGCAACCTTTACCGATTTTATGTATTATTACGATGTTACACTTATGAATCCGAAAGTGTTGGCAGGTATGTTCCTGGGTTCCATGATGGCATTTTTATTCTGTGGTCTTACGATGAATGCTGTTGGTCGTGCTGCAGGGCATATGGTTGAAGAAGTAAGAAGACAGTTCCGCGAAATAAAAGGAATTCTTACCGGTGAGGGAGAGCCTGATTATTCCCGTTGTGTTGAAATCGCAACAAAAGGAGCTCAGCATGAAATGGTTTTCCCTTCCTTGCTGGCAATTATTGCTCCGGTTTTAACCGGTTTTATCTTTGGAGTTACCGGAGTAATCGGTTTATTGATTGGAGGACTTAGTACCGGATTTGTACTTGCTATCTTTATGGCTAACGCCGGAGGAGCATGGGACAATGCAAAGAAATATGTTGAGGAAGGTAATCATGGAGGAAAAGGTAGCGACGTACATAAAGCAACTGTTGTTGGAGATACCGTTGGCGATCCTTTCAAAGATACATCCGGTCCTAGTTTGAACATCCTTATTAAGTTGATGAGTATGGTTGCCATTGTAATGGCTGGTCTTACCGTTGCCTGGAGCATATTTTAAGGATTAGTTTATTTTATAAATAGGCCGTCTCAATTTATTTTGAGGCGGCTTTTCTTTTTCCAGGCAGTCAGGATAATATTTAATACCTCACTCTCCAATTCCGGTAATTTATATGCAAAAATATGGAAAATTATAACTTTTTGCTTTTCTAGGTGTTAATATAGAATACTTATTAAGAAGAAAAGAATGGAATCAAGTATTACTTAGAAGACTTTTGGACCATTTTTAACGAGAAACAGAACTTTAACGGATAGATGCGTATCACTAACTTTGCATCGTCGTCAATAGAGAGGATATATGATAAAAAAAGGTTTTTATTTAGGCTTAGGTATCAGTTTATTGCTTACTGGTTGTGATTTAATAGAGTATCATCCCTATGATGTCCGGATAGACGGAGAAACGGGAATCAATGTAAAGAATATAGAAAGGATTGAGAATGCATGCGAAGGAAAAGATACAATTCGCTTTGCGTTTATGGGCGATTCACAGCGTTGGTACGATGAAACATCCGATTTTGTAAAACATGTAAACAGTCAGGATAGCATCGATTTTGTTATTCACGGAGGTGATATTTCCGATTTTGGGATAACAAAAGAATTTCTTTGGGTACGTGATATCATGTCGGGCTTGCATGTTCCTTATGTGGCATTGATTGGCAATCACGATATCTTAGGCAATGGCAAAGAGGTGTTCGAACGGGTTTACGGCGACGAGAACTTCTCTTTTGTTGCCGGAGACACAAAGTTTGTATGCATGAATACGAATGCGCTTGAATACGATTACTCGCATCCGGTTCCCGATTTTAAATTTATAGCTGAAGAGATGACTGATACGATGGCCTTTTCAAAAACGGTTGCTGTAATGCATGTGAAGCCATTCGATGATCAGTTTAACAATAATGTCGCACCTCTTTTTCATGCAGAAATTAAAAAGTATCCATCCTTACAGTTTGCTTTACACGCACATAATCATAGATTACAGGTTACAGATGCGTTTAATGATGGGTTGCTTTACTATGGTTGTGCCTCGATGAAAGAAAGAAATTATATGGTATTCACACTAACACCTGAGGGATATAGTTATGACGTGGTCAATTTTTAAGCGTATCCTGCTATGTTTGCTGTTATTGTCTGTTACCTATTCGTTGGTAGCAAAGGAAACATATAGCCCCGGAGTCGAAAAGTATCATACTCTGTGGAATAAGCTGATTCCCCGTTATGGGAAAATTCAGTACGCAGGTTCCATGGGCTTTCTTTCGGCTGGAACAGGATGGGCATACGGTACAAACGATCAGTGGGAAACCGATTTGCTGATCGGTATTATTCCACGTTATTCTTCTAAACGGGCTAAGACAACATTAACGCTCAAACAAAACTTTATGCCGTGGAAAATAAGGTTGAATGATCAGTTTAATATTGAGCCCTTGGCTTGCGGATTATATTTGAATACGATCCTGGATAACGAGTTCTGGGTTAAGGAACCCGAAAAATATCCTTCGGGATATTATGGCTTCTCAACTAAGTTGCGGACGAATATTTTTCTGGGACAGCGTTTTTCTTATATGTATGATCGCAATGACCTGAACAAGAAAATTACACTGTTCTATGAACTTAGTACATCCGATTTGTATTTTATAAGTGGAGCAACAAATAAATATATTCACCCCAGAGATGTTTTAAGCCTTTCTTTTGGTGTAAAACTTCAATTATTTTAGAATATGTACCATAAATATATTTCATTACTTATTATTTTATTGGTTGGTGGTTCCCTTTTTTCTCAGACTAATGCGCAGACATCCGTTAAAGGACTGGTTACAGATTCTATAACAGGTGAAGGATTGCCTTTTGTCT
This sequence comes from uncultured Macellibacteroides sp., assembly GCF_963667135.1. Taxonomy (NCBI): domain Bacteria; kingdom Pseudomonadati; phylum Bacteroidota; class Bacteroidia; order Bacteroidales; family Porphyromonadaceae; genus Macellibacteroides; species uncultured Macellibacteroides sp. The sequence continues at coordinate 3,476,174 of NZ_OY762974.1, forward strand.
CAGTCTTCCTGAAAGGATCAACACAAGGAACAACGACAGATGCAGATGGATATTTTGCATTTGCAAGTCCGTCGAAGTCGGCTACCTTAGGTTTTTCATATCTTGGTTATAACGAAAAGTTTGTTCAGTTAAAATCCCGGAAAGATAACAATTTGAATGTAGAGCTTGCTCCAACATCCTATACGCTGGAGGAAGTTGTAATCAAGCCGGGAAAAGAGAAGTATGTGAAGAAAGGTAATCCTGCCGTAGCATTTGTTAAACAGGTAATTGAATCGAAAGATGCCAATAATCCCCGCAATCATGACTTTTATAATTACGAACGTTACGAGAAGATGACTTTTGCGCTGAATAACTTTAGTGAGGAAAAGCGTAAAAAAGGATTGTTCAAGAAGTTCGATTTTCTTCAGAATTATGTTGATACGTCCAGTGTGACCGGGTTGCCAATCCTTAATATTTCAGTAAAAGAAGCATTGGAAGAAGTATATTACCGGAAAAATCCGAGTGATGAAAAAAGGGTAATCACAGGAATTAAACGTTCAGGTATTGATGAGGTATTTTCGGAAGAAGGAGTGCAGCAGTTCTTGAAAGAAGTACTTAAAGATGTGGATTTATTTAAGAACGACATACCCCTTTTTTTAATTCGTTTTGTTAGTCCGTTGTCAACCATGGGACCTTCGTTCTATAAGTATTACTTAATGGACACGGTGCAAGTTAATGGCACTAAATGCATGGATTTGGGTTTTGTGCCCTTTAATTCCGAATCATTTGGTTTTACGGGACATCTCTACATTACGTTGGACTCAACCCATTTCGTCAAACGGGTTAAGTTGCAAGTACCTAAAGACATCAACCTGAACTTTGTGGATGGGATGACGATAGATCAGGAATACGACAGAGCGCCCGATGGTACTCGTTTACTTATCCGGGATGATATTGCAGTGTCCTTTAAACTTACTGCGAAGTCCGACGGATTACATGCCAGAAGAACCGTAACGTATAAAAATCATTCGTTTGAACAGCCGTCAGATTTATCCGTATTTGGAAAATCCGGATCAGTTATCGAACTGGCTGAAGCAAAATATAAAGACAATAAATTCTGGAAAGAAAACAGGCATGTTCCAATCGGAGAAAAGGAAAAAGCGGTAGATGCCATGCTTGCCCAATTACGGGAAGTTCCTTTATTCTTTTACACCGAACAGGTTGTTAAAGCCCTGGTTTCGGGTTATATTCCAACAGCAATCAAAGGAAGTAAAATTGATATTGGACCAATGAATACTTCGATAAGTGGAAATGCGGTAGAGGGAATGCGTTTTCGCGCAGGAGCAACTACAACTACTCATTTGAATGACCGATTGTTTGCCGATGGATACGTTGCTTACGGAACAAAAGATGATAAGCTTAAATATTCTGCAGGAGTCGAATACTCTTTTATTGATAAAAAAGAGCATCCCAACGAGTTTCCTGTTCATTCTGTAAGGGCAGAATATCAATACGATATTAATCAACTGGGGCAACATTATCTGTATACCAATATGGATAATATGTTCCTTTCGATTAAACGAAAGAAAGACGATCGGATAACTTATCTCAGGAAAGCCGAACTGAGTTACAACCGCGAATATCAGTCCGGGTTATCCTATGGAGCAACCCTTCGGCATAAAACGGAATCGGCCACTTCCTATGTTCCGTTTATAGAGACAAGTTCGGATGGAATGATCAGGCCTGTTATTGATTATTCAATGACCGAGATGGAATTTCGCTTGCGATTTGCTCCGGGCGAAAAATTCTACCAGACCAGAAACCATCGTATTCCAATTACATTCGATGCCCCGGTGTTTTCACTTAGTCATATTGTTGCAAGGAAAGGACTGATGGGAACCGATTATAATTATAACCGTACGGACTTTGGTTTTCAGAAAAGAGTCTGGTTTTCTGCCTATGGATACACCGATATTATCTTGAAAGCAGGTAAAATTTGGGATAAAGTGCCTTTCCCTTTGCTTATGATTCCAAATGCAAACTTGTCCTATACGATTCAGTATGAATCCTATGCATTAATGAATGCGATGGAATTTCTTAACGATCAGTATCTGTCCTGGGATGTAACCTACTTTGTAAATGGGGCATTGCTTAACCGTATTCCGTTGATAAAGGAATTGAGGTGGAGGGAAGTCCTTTCTTTCAGAGGTCTGTATGGCGATTTGAGTGATAAGAACAATCCGGCATATAGCGATGGACTGTACTTATTCCCGGAGGGATCGTACAAAATGGATAACAAGCCTTATATGGAAGTGGGAGTAGGGGTAGAAAATATATTTAGATTTCTTCGTTTCGACTATGTATGGAGGTTAACATACCGCGATCTGCCTGATGTAGACACAAGCGGGCTTCGGGTAAGTTTTCATTTTACATTTTAATGAAAGCAAACAGGTTAACACCAATCCCGATAAGTATATAATTATGAAAGAGATTTAAAAAAACTCTTTTATATTAGAATATTTTATAATTTTGTGTTGTATGTAAGACTCATAATACCTGGAAATATACATTTAACTTTTTCGGATAGGATGATGAATTTACTGATAACGACTTTTGGAACACAATTGAAGAAAAACAGACTAGGTAACTTAAATGCTTTATAGTACTTTTGTCCCCTGTTTTCCCAGTTTCAGTTTAGTATATATTAATTAGTTTCTTTTTGAATCATAAATATTTTTTTGGATCAAATTTAATGAATAAAAGAAAATGAAATTAGAAGTTAAACCAGCTAGCGGCAAGCTAGGTGTATTGGTCGTTGGAGTAGGAGGGGCAGTATCCTCCACTTTTATCGTGGGAACTTTAGCTGTAAGAAAGGGATTAGCTACCCCTATCGGTTCAATCACACAGTTGGCAACTATGCGATTGGGAAAACGAAACGAAAACAAATTCCCTAAAATAAAAGATATTGTTCCTTTGGCAACATTGGATGATATTGTTTTTGGCGGATGGGATATTTTCCCGGAAGATGTATACGAAGGTGCTGTTCATGCAGAAGTGTTGAATCAAAAAGACCTGGAAGGCGTAAAAGATGAACTGAAAGCAATTAAGCCGATGAAGGCAGCTTTCGATCAGAACTTTGTAAAACGGTTACATGGTACCCATGTAAAGGAAGCAGCTACCCGTTGGGAATTGATGGAACAGGTTCGCGAAGATATCCGGAACTTTAAGGCAGCGAACAATTGCGAACGTGTGGTTGTTATATGGGCTGCAAGTACCGAGATATATCTTCCGCTGGGCGAAGAGCATAAAACACTGGAAGGATTACGCAAGGCGATGAAGGACAATAATGTTGAGCAAATTGCACCAAGTATGTGTTATGCGTATGCCGCTATAGCCGAAGGCGCTCCATTCATTATGGGTGCTCCAAACTTATGTGTTGATATGCCTGCTATGTGGGACTTCTCCAAAGAGATGAATGTGCCAATCTGTGGAAAAGACTTTAAGACCGGTCAGACTATGTTGAAAACGGTTTTGGCTCCGATGCTTAAAACCCGTATGCTGGGTCTCGACGGCTGGTTCTCTACAAACATTCTGGGCAACCGTGATGGCGAAGTATTGGACGATCCGGATTCATTTAAAACCAAAGAAGTAAGTAAGCTTTCTGTAATTGATACTATACTTCAACCGGAATTGTATCCTGAATTATACGGAAATATATATCATAAGGTGCGTATTAACTATTATCCTCCCCGCAAAGATAACAAAGAAGGTTGGGATAATATCGACCTTGTAGGCTGGATGGGATATCCAATGCAGCTGAAAGTGGATTTCCTTTGTCGTGATTCAATACTTGCAGCGCCGCTTTGTCTCGACTTGGTATTGTTTGCAGATTTAGCTTTGCGATGCAATTTTTCGGGTATTCAAGGTTGGTTGTCTTTCTATTTCAAGAGTCCTATGCACGACCTTGAACATGTGCCGGAACACGACTTGTTTATCCAGTATATAAAACTAAAAAATACATTGCGTTCTATTATTGGAGAAGAGACGCTGGACTATATTGATTAAGTTTTTTAATTATATATTACAATAGTAACAAAAACCTTTGAAGGCATAGAGTTGATTTCTTCGCCTTCAGGGTTTTTGTTTGTATATTATTTTATTCTTATTTTATGAAATATGCTATAATAGCAGCAGGTCTTGGATCGCGTCTGCAATCGGAAGGAGTATCTTTGCCTAAGCCTCTTGTAAAACTTGGCGGTGAAGCGATGATAGACAGGTTGATTCGTATTTTTTTGGCTAACAACGCTGAATCTGTAAGTGTTATTGTAAACGAAGAAATGAAAGAAGTTCAGGAGCATTTGCAAGCACTTTCGTTGCCTGTGCCCCTGCATTTGGTTGTTAAAAGTACGCCAAGCTCCATGCACAGCTTTTTTGAACTTTCTCAAACGCTGGCCGGAGGTAAATTCTGTTTAACGACAGTTGATACGATTTTTAAAGAGGAAGAGTTTTCCGATTATATTAAAGCATTTGAAACCGATTTGACAAGCGATGGCCTGATGGCCGTAACAGACTACATTGATGATGAAAAGCCTCTTTACGTTGTTACAGACAACGCATTGGCTATAACAGACTTTCGTGATACGTATTATGCTGAGGCAAAATACATATCAGGAGGGATATACTGCTTAAATCAATCAGGTATTGATACCTTACGGGCATCCATGGAGGCGGGAGTATCGCGAATGCGTAATTATCAACGGAGATTAGTTACACACGGTCTTAAGTTAAAAGCATATCCATTCACAAAAATAATCGATGTCGATCATGCAGAAGACATCGAAAAGGCAGAAAAATTTATATACTAATCATTGTTCAGATAAATGAAAGAAAATAGAATTGCCGGCATTGTTCGGGGCAACTGTTATTCACCCAATCATGTGGGAAACGATGCGGCTGTTTTCAATGAGACTGTTCGCCATTTAGAGGCAGCAGGATACCAGGTAACTACGTATACCGAAGAAGATGTGTTAAACCGTGAGGTTAAGGAACAAGTCATCTTTACAATGGCAAGAAGCAAAGAAGTCGTAGAAAAGTTAAAGAATTACGAAGACGAAGGTCGAGTGGTAGTTAATTCTGGTTACGGAACATCCAACTGTACCCGCGAACAGATGACAAGGTTACTGATCGATAACCATATCCCTCACCCAAGAAGTATAATAACACCTACAGTCGGACATTCAATTTCAGAAAAATTAAAAGCCGAAGGGATGGACAACTGCTGGATTAAGCGAGGAGATTTTCATGCCATCCACCGTGAGGATGTTACCTATGTACGTCACATCGAGGAAGCTAAAGGAATAATAAACGAATATGCACTGCGTGGAATTTCGAGCGCGGTGATAAACGAACACCTTGTAGGCGATTTGGTTAAGTTTTACGGCGTAGCAGGAACCGATTTCTTCTATTGGTTTTATCCGTTTAATATGAACCATAGTAAATTTGGTCACGAACAGATCAATGGAAAAGCAATAGGCATCCCATTCTCTGTTACCGATATGCACCAAATATGCGAAAGAGCAGCCCAGGTGTTGCGGGTTAAAATCTATGGAGGAGACTGTATCATTTCTCCCGAAGGTGAAATCAGAATCATCGATTTTAACGACTGGCCAAGCTTTGCACCTTGCAGAGAACAGGCTGCTCCCGAAATAGCTCGTTGTATTATTGAATGTGGTAAGGAAAAACTGAAATGAAAGAAGAAATAAAATCTACGCTTAAGTCGATGGATACCGAGGAATTTATTGACTTGGTATTTTATCGCCCGATAGGCTATTTATGGGCAAAATTGTTTGAAAAGCTAAATGTTACGCCCAATGCCGTTAGTGTCGCTTCCATATTTTTAGGCGTAGCAGCCGGGATCTTGTTTTATTTCGACGATCTTAGTTATACCATTCCGGGTATCTTATTACTTATTTGGGCAAATTCATTTGATAGCGCAGATGGGCAGCTAGCCCGTATGACGGGACAATACTCCAGACTGGGCCGTGTTCTCGATGGCGTTTGTGGTGATATCTGGTTTATCACAATTTATGCAGCTATCTGTTTACGGCTAACCCCCGAGTTTGGTATATGGATATGGGTACTTGGAGCTGCAGCAGGCTATTTTCATAGTATGCAGGCATCCATGGCCGATTACTACAGAAACTTCCATCTCTATTTTCTAAAAGGGAAAAAGGGCAGCGAGCTCGAAGACTCCTCAGTGCTGGTAGCCAGAAACAGTGAAATAACATGGAAGTCGGATCCGGTCGAGAAGTTCTTTATGTTCTTTTATGTACCCTATACACAAAATCAGGAAAAGCGTACAACCAAGATGCAACAGTTCCGGAGCACACTTCGCAATGTGTACGGCGACCAGGAGATTCCTCAGTGGTTACGCGACATGTTCCGTGCAAAGAGCAAGCCATTAATGAAATATACAAACATACTCTCATTCAATACCCGGGTGATAGCGCTGTTTATTTCATTGCTAATCAATATACCCTGGCTCTATTTTGTGTTCGAATTAACCGTGCTGAATATCCTTTTGGTGTATATGCGTACAACCCACGAGAAAATTTGTACGGAGACTGAATCTATTGTCTTACAGAAAGAAAACAACGTATGATTAAAGGATTGATATTTGACTACGGAGCCACCATCGATTCGAACGGAAAGCATTGGGCCGAAGTTATCTGGGAACAATATGTTGCTGCCAAAGTACCCGTTACCAAACAGCAATTCAGAGCCGCCTATGTGTATGCTGAAAGAGCGCTTGCCGTAAATCCGTACATAAAGCCCGAAGACAACTTCCGTCAGCTTATGCTGGTTAAGATAAAGCTGGAGTTCGATTATTTACTGAATGAAGCAATTCTTGGACCCGATGATGCCTGGAACGAAACTATAAAAGCCATTGCAGAGGGATGCTATCAGGAAGCTAAACACACGGTAGCAGAGGCAATAAAGACATTAAAGATATTGTCCGAACGCTATCCCATGGTATTGGTTTCCAATTTTTATGGAAACATACAGGCGGTACTTGCCGATTTTGGTGTCGATTCATTCTTCCCCTCAATCATCGAATCGGCCATAGTAGGCGTGAGAAAACCCGATCCGGCCATCTTTATGTTGGGCGTGGAGGCACTTAATCTAAAGCCATCCGAAGTAATGGTTATCGGAGACTCTTACCGAAAAGACATCCAGCCGGCTCAATCCATCGGATGCGAAACCATATGGATAAAAGGAATCGGATGGGATGAGTCGGAAGATAAAATTGATCATCCCGCCATCATTACAGACTTCTCCGAACTCTGCAACCTGCTATAATAACACAGGACTATTGCCTGCCTCTTCTGTATTCGGCCGGCGATAGTCCTGCATGTTTTTTGAAAAACTTTCCGAATGTAGATTGATTTGCAAAACTTAGCATATCCGAAACTTGCTGAACAGTGGCGTTCGGAGCCTTTAGCATCACTTTAGCATCCAGAATAAGCGAATTATCAATCCAGTTGTTCGTTGTCTTTCCAGTCAGATCTTTCAATATCGCAGACAAATACTGAGGCGAAATGCAAAGTTTATTTGCATAAAAGCTAACGGCATGCTGTTCGCGGTTATGTTTGAATAGCAACTTCAGAAACTGTTGGAACAGCTCCTCCTTACGCGACAGCACAACAGGAACTATATCGTTTTTCTGGAAGATTATATTTTTCAGTTCAAAAAACAGATGAAACAAAAGAGACTGTATGGCTTCTTTATGAAACAAATGATTTTTTACTTCAGCCCTCTTTCTAATCAATCTAAACAATGAGCCAATCACCTTTACCTCGTCTTCATCCAGTTTAGCCGAAGGATTCTTTCGCAGAAACATATATTGAAGCGAGTCGTCCGTATCCCCCACTGGCCTTAACGAGTTTACCAGAAAATCTTTCGAAATAACCAGGATTTGCCCTTCTATGTCGGGCGTATGGGAGCAAAACTCCACAATATGATCCGGCAAAGTAAAAAACAGCGAATTCTTTTTTATTTCAAATTTGACGTAATCAATATTTACCGTCAGACTACCTTTTGTAACAAGAATGAAGCAGATTCCATTAATCCGGACATTCATTGGATTGTCTACGTCCCTTTCTACATGCATGCAAGCCTCATTACAATCCTCCGGCTCACCAAATTTAGACTCAAGAGTTTCAATTACTAAATCGTTCGGAAAAGCATGTGGATGCCCTATTATTTCATTAATAAGTAAAATATCGACGAATGGTAAATCTTTCGGCTTCATGAATTGTTTTATTTTAAGGGTGCAAAGGTAATATATATTGGTCTGAAAATGATGATTTGTTTCGTTTCAGACCAATAACAGCTATGATTGGAACAATTAACACACCCTTAAGAGATATTTCAGAAAATAGCATCTAAATTTGTCAAACTATAAACGTCGGAAATAATTAAATTACTTATGATTAGAAGATTAACCCTATATATTGCATTCCTTATCTATTTGTGTCTGCCAGCCAATGCCCAGGAAAATAATACGTTTTTGAAACACCTTTCCCTCTCGGCAGGAATCAGCACAATGGGAGCCGGCTTTCAATTGGCAACACCACTGGGCACCCATTGGGGCGTTAGGGCTGGGTTTAGCGCATTACCCATAAATTTCTCATACAATTACTACGAAGAAAATATCGAAATTACAACCGATACGAAGCTAAGGCTTTATAATGGAAATATGCTAGCCGACTGGTATCCGAAAGAAAATGGACTACTTCATGTAACATCAGGCCTCTATTTTGGCGAAAGCGGCGGGACCGGCGTTGCCCGAAGCGCCGATTCATACATCTTACGTGGAAAAGAATTTACGGCAGATTACTTTGGAACAGCCGATATAAAAGTAAACACAGCCTTTTTAAAACCATACCTGGGTGTAGGATTAGGCCGATTATTTACCAACTCACGCTTTGGATTTAAGTGCGAACTGGGAGCCATGTATCACGGCACACCAAACGTACATGTAGTAAACAATACCATCTTTTCTCTGTCGGTAGGCGATTTGCCCGAATTCAGAAAAGAAGTCGTAAAATATAAATTCTACCCCATGCTATCATTGCAATTAGTCTATAAACTTTACTAATTAAAACGTTACTTCGCTTTTTTTAAAGATGGAGGCTTGCCATTGTTAGGTTTTGAATAATTCTTATTACCTTTGTCGGTCATTTATAGAAAATAAGAATAAACTTATATAACGATGAATATATCTTACAACTGGCTGAAGGAATATCTTGATTTTGATTTACAGCCTGAAGAAGTTGCTGCGGCCCTGACATCTATTGGTTTGGAAACAGGTGGAGTAGAAGAGGTTCAAACAATTAAAGGCGGACTCGAAGGCCTTTTTATTGGCGAAGTACTTACTTGCGAAGAACACCCTAACTCAGACCATTTACATGTAACAACCGTAAATGTAGGCGAGGAAGCACCTTTACAAATAGTATGCGGTGCACCCAATGTAGCAGCCGGACAAAAGGTTGTTGTTGCTGTAAATGGAACCAAGTTATACGACGGCGAAGAATGTTTTACCATTAAACGTTCAAAGATCCGTGGAGTAGAGTCGAACGGTATGATCTGTGCCGAAGACGAGATTGGAATCGGAACCGACCATGCAGGAATAATTGTACTTCCCGAAACAGCAGTTGTAGGTACATTGGCAAAAGATTATTATAATGTGAAGAGCGACTATGTTTTGGAAGTGGATATCACACCAAACAGAGTAGACGCAACCTCACACTACGGAGTGGCACGCGACCTTGCTGCCTATCTGAAACAAAATAACAAACCGGCAGCATTGAAACTTCCTTCGGTGGAAGCATTCAAGATTGACGACGAAACTCCGGCAATCGAAGTGGTAGTCGAAAATACAGAAGCATGCCCCCGTTACTCCGGACTAACCATCAAGGGCGTAACCGTAAAGGAAAGCCCCGAGTGGTTGCAGAACCGTTTGAACGTTATCGGACTTCGTCCTATTAATAACGTGGTAGACATTACCAACTTCATCTTGCATGAATTGGGTCAGCCACTACATTCGTTCGATGCCGCCAAGGTAAAAGGCAATAAGGTAATTGTGAAAACACAACCCGAAGGAACCCCGTTTGTAACATTAGACGGCGTAACCCGTACCCTTACAGAACGCGATCTGATGATATGTAATACCCAGGAAGCCATGTGTATTGGTGGTGTATTTGGCGGACTGGACTCTGGCGTTACAGAACAAACAACCGATGTTTTTCTTGAATCAGCCTATTTCCATCCAACCTGGATTCGTAAAACGGCCCGTCGCTTCGGACTAAACACCGATGCCTCTTTCCGTTTCGAACGAGGATTAGATCCAAACAACACCGTATATGTATTGAAACGTGCCGCTCTCCTTATTCAGGAACTTGCCGGAGGTAAGATCTGCGGAGCTGTGCAGGATGTATATCCGGAGCCGGTTAAACCCTATTCGGTGTCTGTGTCATTCGAAAAGATAAACACACTGATCGGAAAAAACATACCCGTTCAGACGGTAAAGAATATCCTTGCAAGCCTCGAAATGACAATCGTTTCGGAAACTGCCGAAGGTTTGGACATCGAAGTGCCCGTTTATCGTGTGGATGTACTGCGCGATGTGGACGTAATTGAAGATATACTCCGTATTTACGGCTATAACAATATTGAATTCAGCGACAGCGTAAAGTCGAATTTAAGCTATAAGACACCGACCGACAAAAGCTACGATCTTCAGAACCTGATTTCGGAACAGCTTTGTGGATGCGGATTTAATGAGATCCTTAATAATTCGCTTACCCGCGCCGCCTATTACGAAAGTCTGTCCACTTACCCGGCATCACACTCGGTAATGCTGATGAATCCGCTTAGTGCCGACTTAAACTCTATGCGTCAGACCTTGTTGTTTGGTGGATTAGAAAGCATAGCACACAACCGCAACCGTAAAAACGGCGATGTGAAGTTCTATGAATTCGGAAATTGCTACGATTACGATATCGACAAAAAGAAGGACGACGAAACCTTGTCGGCCTTCAGCGAAGACTATCGCTTAGGATTGTGGATCAGCGGAAACAAAGTTTCCAATAACTGGGCACACCCCGACGAAAAGGCAACCGTTTACGAATTGAAAGCCTATGTGGTAAACGTTTTGGTTCGCCTTGGTGTAAACGTAAGCAAAGTAATATTCGGCAACCTTACAAACGATATATATTCTGCCGCCCTTAGTATCACTACGGTTTCGGGCAGACAACTGGGAACCCTCGGTATTATAAACAAGAAAGTTTGCAAAGCCCTGGATATAGATACCGAAGTATACTACGCCGAATTGTCGTGGACACTGCTAATGAAGGAAATTAAGAAGAGTAAGGTAACCTTCTCCGACATATCAAAGTTCCCTGCTGTAAAGCGAGATCTTGCACTCCTTTTGAATAAGAACGTACAGTTTGCCGAAGTTCAGAAAATCGCTTTCGACAGTGATAAGAAATTACTGAAAAAAGTAGAACTGTTCGATGTATACGAAGGAAAGAATCTGTTACCTGGAAAGAAATCCTATGCCGTAAGCTTCTATCTTCAGGACGAAGAAAAAACGTTGAACGACAAACAGATCGACACCATCATGAAGAAGATCCAGACGAACCTGGAACAAAAACTAGATGCGAAGTTAAGATAATTGTTTATTATAAAATATAATTGAATTAATAATATGGGAAGAGCGTTCGAATATCGTAAAGCGAGAAAAATGAAACGTTGGGGGAACATGGCCCGTGTTTTTACCAAATTGGGAAAAGAAATCACAATAGCTGTAAAAACCGGAGGCCCCGATCCTGAAACAAATCCCCGCCTTCGTGTACTTATACAGACTTCCAAGAAAGAAAACATGCCGAAGGAAAATGTAGAACGTGCAGTCAAGAAGGCAACTTCGAAAGATTTCACCGACTACAAGGAAATGAACTACGAAGGTTATGGTCCTTACGGTATTGCAATCTTTGTTGAAACAGCCACAGACAACACCACCCGTACCGTGGCAAATGTTCGCAGCTACTTCAATAAATTAGGAGGCTCGCTTGGCACATCAGGCAGTTTAGAGTTTCTTTTCGACCACAAGTGTGTATTCCACGTAGTAAAGAAAGAAGGCCTGTCTCTCGAAGATCTGGAGTTGGAATTGATAGACTATGGCGTAGATGAGATTGATGAAGACGAAACCGAAATTGTTATTTACGGTGAGTTTGCACAAAACTCAAACATCCAGAAGTATTTGGAAGAAAACGGGTTCGAAATCACAAGTGCCGAATTCGAACGTATCCCTAACGATACAAAAACTGTTACACCCGAACAACGCGAACAGATCGAAAAACTGATCGACAGACTGGAAGACGACGAAGACGTACAAAATGTTTTTCATAACATGAAGGAAGACGACGTTGACGACGAAGAGTAATTCTCCCTTTCCTGTTTCAACCGTACTAGATTTAGCTTAAAAAAAACGCCTCCCAGGCTTGCCGAAAGGCAGCATACCTGGGAGGCGTTTTTTATTTAATAAAACCGCAAACGCATTAATATGAATCGAACGTTTTTTGCGAACAATATTATTGAGCCAAACAATTTAGAAAAACCAATTGCTAATTAATTTCCAGCAACAGTTCCTTTTTTTTATCGGAATCTTTCAACTTGTTGACGAAATAGATCGCATCATTCTTATTAGATTCAGTTTTATTTTCTTTATATTTTTCTACAAAGCGAGTTGCATGCTCTACTAAAAACTTTCGACAATCAATATTCAACATTACTCCATCTTCGTAATTACTATGGGAAAACCCGGTTATTGAATTATTTGTAATAATGGACGTAATATTATCTTTTTTCAGTCCTCGAAGGTTAACAGTAACCGTAGGGTAGTAAAAATACTGATCAGAAGGAAGGGTTACAGTTATTTTTAAGACATTATTTGTTACAGTCTTTGTAACAGATCCATGAGTTCTATAATAATTGTATTCATAATACTCTTCCAGATTAGGAACCCAAACAGAATCATCTCCATCTTTTCCATACGTATCATTTAACCAAAGGAAAAATAATGCCCACTGACTATCTGTGTTATGAAGAGCTATATGTATTGCTTTTCGGCTTTCTTTTTTTAACAATAATTGAGAGTATATTTCATCCTTTATCTGATCCTGCTCAAGAAAATCTCTATCTAAAAGCTTTTTTTTCAAATCATCTTTAACCTGAAACGGATACAATATTTCTGCTCCTTCCTGGGCAGCCATCGTTTGAATAAATTGGCAATTTTGCGCAGCTGTAACATAAACTTTATTTCCATTAGGCTCCGCCAAAGTTTTACAACCCCGACCTGATAAATTACTTAAAATTATTTCCTGCGATTTCTCAAAATGAGTTTTTATTGAATCGGGATCGTCTATATTTTCAGTAATAACATCGTGAAAAGCAATTCCTACTCCATAATTAAGCATCTCTATTACGTTATTCCAAACTAATCCAGTTTTTCTGTAAAAGCGATAATAGTTAGCATTAAATCCAACATCTACTTTTGTTTTTTCATTCATACAATCGTTTTCAGGAGCAAGTGATGTAGTGAAAGAAAATCTCACTTCGTTGCCAGCCCCATCTGTACTACCTAATGTTTTTTCTAAAAAATAAGTGTCGGGAGGTAAATCTCCTGCTTTGAGTTGATCTGTATCATAGAAATAGTCTTTTGATAAAGGTTTTCCATTAATAGATGCCCAAGTAGAACAATAAGCAGAATGCGCACAATCATCTTGAGTTATAAGAAATAGCCATGACTTATTATATTTCAAAAAGGGGATTTCAGCTTCTACAGTTTTTAGATCAATATTAGCATCGGCCTGAATCGATATTTCGGCAACTATGTTTCTACTTTCATCTTTAAAAGGGTAAATGTAAGATTCTTTTATCTCTCCTCCTATTTCGTTGTCTATTTCTTTTTCTTCGTATAAGTTTTTAAATTTAACACAAGATCCAGTTAATAGAAATGTTATTAAAACTAGGGCCAAGTTTATCGCTTTTAGATTCATGTTAAATATAAAATTTGTTTATTAAAACTTAACTTTACAAATATAGATAATTATATTTACATTACTTCTTTTTGCGCCTGGCATCTTCTCCTTTTCTGTTTGGACCGTACTAGATTTAGCTTAATAAAACCGCAACCTATCATATAATATACAAAAATGGCTGTTTATGTATATTATATGATAGGTTGAGTGTAATTCAATGGAAATTTAACTTCCCCGCAAACCCGGGCAAAAGCTACAGATTGTCTTTGTTGCTATAGAAATATCTATATTTTACGCTAAATAGTTGTTATAATTATAGATTTACCTATATTTGTAAATCTAATATAGAAGGATATGTATAGCAATTTATATGAAAAGTCCGGAAGTGATATAATTCGGGAGTTGGGGAAACGGTATAGTGATTACCGCAAACGGATGGGATATACCCAAAAAGAAGTTGCCGAAAAATCCGGGTTGAGTGTATTTACTATAAGTTCTTTCGAGAACGGATCTTCCACAGGAATCACATTAGCCTCATTCATAAAATTGCTTCGGGCAATTGATAGTCTGGACGAAATAGAAAAGATCTTACCGGAATTGCCCGAAAGTCCACGAGCTTTATTTAAGAAACAAAATAAAAAGTAGTCTATGGAAACAAATGTGGTAAAGGTGAAACTATGGGGAATAGAAGTAGGCTACCTTTCGTGGGATAAGAAATCAGGTGTAGCCGTTTTCGAATATGAGCCTTCATTCCTGGAATTGGGATTAAATATCGCACCATTGACTATGTCAATAGATTCCCCCCGGAGCCAGAAACAACTGCCGTGGACAGGAGATAAAGATAAACTCTACCAGGGACTCCCGCCTATGATTGCAGATTCTTTGCCCGACAAATGGGGAAATTCTCTGTTTAAGGCATGGCTAAAGAATAACAATATTCCAGCGAAGAAAACAAATCCGGTAGATCATTTGTCATTTATTGGTAGCAGGGCAATGGGAGCATTGGAATACGAGCCTGCTCAAGAATTAGGTGATTACTCTGCGTTCTCGGTCGATGTGCAAATATTGTATGAGTTTGCCAGGCAGGTATTAAACGAGAGAGAGGGTACCGTGTTAAATGAAGAAAATTCTATTCTGTGGCAGGATTTAGTAAAAATAAGTTCATCGCCAGGAGGAAAACGACCGAAAGCGATTGTAGCCCTGAATAGAACGACGGGGGAGGTTGTATCCGGACAAGGACTAATTCCCGAAGGCTTTCAGCATTATATTCTTAAGTATGATGATAATTCAGTATATCCTTATGCTAAGCTGGAATATATTTATTACCGGATGGCACTGGATAGCGGAATTAATATGATGCCATCGGAGCTAAGGACTTACGAAGGAATAAAGCATTTCCTTACCCAACGTTTTGACCGCAACGGTAACGAAAAGATACATACACAAACACTGGCAGCCATGTCGCCAATGAGCGATAGCTACGAAGATATTTTTGCAGTAATCCGTCGACTTAATCTTCCATATGAAGATATCCGGCAACAATATCTGCGTATGGTATTCAACGTAATCGCCCGGAACGTGGACGACCATTCCAAGAACTTTGCATTCTGCATGAATCGGGCAGGAGTGTGGCGGTTATCACCGGCATACGATCTGACTTATAGTGTGGATATGGCTGCTCCAGCATATTCAAACAGGCATTCGTTAACGATAAACGGCAAGAGCGAGAATATTACGCGTGAGGATTTAGAAACAGTAGGCTTTAATAATGATATACCAGACAGCAAAGCCCTAATCGACACCGTAGCCTGTGCCATTGCTAATTTTGAGCATTACGCCAAGGAATTAGGCATTGATGAAAAATTAATCGAGAGTGTTAAAGCTGATTTTGTACAGATATAGTTTCTCCGAGTTAAAGGAGCAATAAAAGCTTCATCTACCGACTTTATCAATGATCCAAATCGTTCTATCTATGAAGGAGTTAAATTTATTAGCTATTTGAAATAATTTTATTTTGATTCAATTGGTTGATTTATACTTTTTTTATTCCGTTTTTGCAACTCCTCTATTGTTTTTTGCCTATGTTTTATTATTTTTATATCCATCTCTAAAGCTTTGTCGATAGGGACTTCTTTTTGACCTATATTGGCGCAATCTGTGTTTTTAATGAAAAACACACCTTTATATCTTTGATATAAGTTAATTGGATAAAACTCCTGTGGCATATGATGACTACCCTTAAACCGGGATAAGGTTAATTTGTTAAAATCAGGAGTTAAAGGAATATAAAAAGCATTGTCTTCAATGGAGTTTAAAGAGTATTCAATACTATTTTTAGGAGGAATACTTAACGAATTGTTTTTTCTGTTATAACATTCATCATAAGCCATAGATTTCCCATTTTCTATCAGAAACAGTAAAGGAGAATAACTTTCAGTGTATGTTTCACGCATATAACACCCGAAAGGCGTACAAGGTACAGCAGGATAAGTTGAAATGGGGTTAATATGTACTGCATGTCCGTAGATTATTGTTTTTACACATTCATTTTTGGCAAACTTGTCAATTAAAAATTTCGCATTTACAAACATGACAGAATCTCGTTGTCTGAATCTTTCTATTCCATCGTCTCCCATTTTCTTTGAGACTCTCAAAATATGCAAGATGCATTCGGTTTCTTCTGTTGTAAGTAGCTTTTCTATTTTTTCTCGATAAGCATCAAGAAAGTTAATTGCATCGCTAAGGTCTTCTTTCGTTAAAAGAAGGGAAAATTGATCAACTTCGGGTATCTTCAGCTCTTGATTTAGATTCGTAATAAAATCAAAAATATCCATAGCTGAATTTTGAGTTGAAGAATGGATTGAATTATAATCAAAACCATATAGTTTTACTTTAGAATCCTTTGTTTTATCCGAATTAAAGATTCGCAAATTATTTAAAAAATTAATTTCAGCTTGATCGATAACTGTTGAAGAATCAAGCTCGTAACTTTCATCCTGAATGAATCTATTATAAGCGAATGATTTTTCAAGGGGCATTTCCAGCAATATTAATTTGCAATTTAATCTTTCTACTGCCTGAAAAATTAATTGGTACGCTAAATTCTTTATACCATCGTTTCCATGTATTGACTCCCCTAATCCGATAATCTTTTTATTGAAAATTTCATTGATTTGCTCCAATTCAATTTTTTCATTACTATTTATAGTCGTGTAATTAGTTTTTCTATCTACAGTTAATGGAGGAAGAGCATTAATAGGAAATGCATCGATTGGTTTGCCATCAATTAATATATTCAACTTAGAAAAAGCGATGTATGCATCTTTATCAATATCTCCTTCTGCATTAATTCTGACATTCATCATCTTCGCATTTGTTAACGCTATGCTTTTTGAAGCTGAACTCAATACGGAATCTGGTATTAGCATTAAGGTATCAGAAAAAAGAGTGTTCTCCAGCCCATCTATAACATCCAAAACTACAGAAACAAGTTTTATGTTTTTTCCTTTACTTTCGAACTCAACTATAGCTTCTTTCATATTACTATCAGGAAGTAAAATCCGCTGCTCGAATTCCGTTTTTAACCGATTATAAAAAGGAAATCCTTTGAAATATATCTTCATAAAAAAATTACGGTTTGAATCTCGCCCGTAAGCGGACATACAGTAATTACTATATGACGCATTTTCAAGCCATGGGTAAGTTATTGTAGAGTCAGACTGCATGGTAAAATTTAAATCATATGCATTCGTATATGTTTGTCTTTCTAATTGTGCTGTACATGGCGTGGTAAAAATTAGAAACAGAAATAGAAGATAAGCTTTTGTGGTTGAATTCATTTTTTTATATTATTTGAAGAAAGTATTGATCCCTCCTCGCTTTACGTTTTCAGGTTTATGTTCAAGTCCACAATGATGTTATAAACATAGGTACTTTTTCTTCGCCAACTGTAAATCCACAATGTTCATAAAATCCGATTTCTTTGTCATAGGCAATAAGGATGATTCTCAAATAATCTTTATATTTTTCCGTGACCAATTTTATTAAATTCTCACCAATACCAATATGCTGATATTCGGGAGTAATTAATAGATAATGTGCGTATGCTGTCATAATTCCATCATCTAAAATATTGATAAGTCCCACTAACTTTTCACCGTCCCAGGCCGAAAATACAGAAGAAGAATTTTCCATTGCTTTTACTAACTTTTCGGGATAATTTCCCGAAGACCAGTTCACTGAAAGAAACAACTCTTTTAATTCATTTTCTGAAAAGTTTTTAGTTGTCTTGTATTGAATATCTTTCATTTCTATAAAGTTGTTTTATTATATATACTCTCTACATGTACTTGGTCAAAGTCGTATAGATAGACTAAACGTCCTAATCCTTTATGGCTTTGTTCCTCAACATCAAATAGTTTTCCGAATTTACTGAATATTGTTTTAAGTTTGCAGCCAATTCCATTAAATTAATTAATTCTTCAAAAAAATAAGTCTCCCAGGCTTGTTATTGGATAGTATACTTAGGATCACTGTGCGTCATTTCTGCTCATAGTTGAACCCAATTAACAGGTGTCTTAATGCGACGTTCAAAAAACTTAATAGTATCAACTATGTATTATTAAATAATTGATAATTATTATTTTATTATTGATTGAGTTATCTCTTCTGCTCCTTTATTCCAAGGCCGGGCACTGTATTTACTAGTTTTGTTTTTTTCCAAAATAGGGTGCTTAATATAGTATCGGTAAGGCTTGGGAAGATGCTTTTCAAAATTCTCAAGGATCTTTTCGTAATCATTTTCTGCCTTTTCTTTTTTGTAAGGTATCCATCGGTTCGTTTTGTAAATATCGAACTTATCTCCTGCAGGTTTTTGCTCTATTATGGGCAACTCATCAGGACAAAATTCGAACGCACTGAAAGAATCAAAAAGCTCCCATGTACACTTTTGAGGACCGGTAATTACATCCGTTCCATTCTTTACTAAACTCCGGATCAATATGCCTCCAAAAAAGTTATTTTCTGCTTTACTTTTTTTATCGAATCCTTTTACACACGAACTCTCAAATGAGATATCCATGCCACTGTTATGGAAGAACCATTTGCCTTTTCCGATTGTGCGTGGATAAGTAATATAGTCTGGATGGTCTTTATCAAAATAATAAAATTCAATCTCAAGGAAATCATACGTTGAGTCACCCTTTTTGATATGGTATTCGTTGAATAACTTTTTAGCAATCGCATCAAATATTTTATCTATCTCTTCGATAGGATAAGTTTGCAATATACTTTTGATGTCTAATAATTCAATAAGCTGATAATCACATAAGTTTTTGTTCATAATAGTATTTTTAATTTTTACGATTCTGTTTCTTTAATTCTTCAAGAATCTTCTTTTGGTTTTTGGCAATCATCTGACTACCAATTACCCATCTGTTGAGTTTTGTTCCAATCCAGAACAGAACTACAAATACAATGATAAAGATAATAAGTTCTTTCATATAAATTAATTTTTAAGATAAACATTCAATGTAATATGTTGAAATTCCGGGATATTTATCAGAAAAAGCATCTAAATTATATCGGGCCATGAAAATAATCTCTTCATCTGAGAAGCTCAGTTTCGAACCATGATTTATGTTGGATTCGGATTGATTTTCATTTTCAAAACGATTCATTAACCGCTCAAAAATCTCTTCTAATGTGTCATTGTTAATCATTTCATTTAAATTTTAATGTTCCACGATATACAGTTTAAAGCACCACCTTGTTTAACGATTTCAGTAACATCTGCATGACCGTATTTTTCATTTCTATCCCATGGAATAACAACGATATTACATTGAAAAGCATTTGCCAGGGTATCGATTAGCTGTGTTCGTGTCTGGTTCCGGTTTTCAACAAATACTTTGTCTGTTAGAATAATTGCATCAGTGCATTTTATAATATTTCCACCATCTAGTACTACATCGATTTTCTTGGTTGAAATGTTAAGATGTCTGCAGCACTTTTCCGGATTGGTAATATAGGTTGGTTTGTTTTGCAGATAATCCGGATTGTATTTGTACTCAATAAATTCCGTTTCGGAAATCTGTATTGGCATAAAATCTCTTATCCAGTAGTCATTTGTAAAGGGTAACAAATCAAACTTAATTTGATTTCTATTCAGCTTTTCGATAATGGATTCATAGCATGTAAAATCTTTAATCCATTCCGAAAAATAAACCATATTTGAATCTTTGTCTACAGGTAACATTTTTTTTCCACTTGTATTTTGTTTGTACAAAAGTACTTCCACTACTTAAATAGCAAACTACTCAAAAGTGAAGAAATCAAGATGTTTTGTTCCGTTGCTATAGAAATATCTATATTTTCTGATATATTTTGATGTTAATTATAGATTTACCTATATTTGTAAATCTAAAAAATAAGATATTCTGTTTTGTGAGGTAGCAGCTTTACTAAGCAAAAACCCCCTTCCGGCCTATAGGGCGGAAGGGGGTAAAAACAATAGATAATGAAACGAAATGAAAGCTAATTTTTTTGTATCTTAATACCACACTTTGGGGCGGTTTAGTTGTTTGGCTATTTGTTTTAGTTGGCTGTGGAGGTTCATTAGGTCGATGTTTAGTTGGATGCGGTCGGGGCAGTATCCGGTTATGAATCGTTTGTTGTATAACTTATCTATTTGTTGTTGTAGTTCCACTTCGCGGGCTTCCAGCCGCGGGCGGTCGCTTCCTAATATGGCTTCCTCTTGTATTTTCTCTTCCGTTTCTACTTTGGACTGAGGTATTTCCTCGTTTTTGGGGGTGGTGGATTGGATTTGGTCGGTTAGTTGGGACTCGCGGATGATGGCGCGGAAGGATTTGCGGCCCAGGCGGCGGAAGAGGGAGTCGGGGTCTTCGCCGGGAGGGAGTACCAGGTCGCAGGTTTGGATGCCGTTCTTTTGTAATACCTTGATGGCTTCGGCGGCTATGTTGCGTCCGCGCTCGTCGGCATCCATTAATACGGCTACGCGGCTGGTGTACTTTTTTAGCAGTAATGCCTGGTCGTTGGTAAAGGCTGCTCCGCATTGGGCTACCGAGTTGGGGTATCCTGCCGCCACCATGGCCAGCACATCTTTGTATCCTTCGTTTAGGAAACAGAATCCTTCGTTGCGGATGGCGTTGCTTGCCTGAAACAGTCCGTACAGGGTTTCGTTCTTTTTATACAGTCCGTCGGAGCTACTGTTCATATACTTTTTAATGTGCTTTTTCTGTTCTTGCGTGGGGTTGAAGGTGGTTCGACCGGCAAAGCCCACTAGTTTGCCGTTGGCGTCGCGGATGGGGAAGATAATTCGTCCTGCCATGGCCGCGAAGCCGTGGGGGACTGATCTTCCTGCCATGCCAACTTCGAAATCAACATAGGTTTGTGCTATGCCCCGGCAGTCCGGGTGGTACTTTCCGGAAGGCTCAATCGCCTTCACTCCAGTCAGGGCTGAAGTGGGCTGGGTGGTATCCAAATCAACCCCATTAATAGAATCCAATTGGGTGGGAGAGTGGCTCTCATCCCACTCACCAACTTCAGCCAGGTCGGGGTGGAAGCAGTAGAGGGTTAGCAGGAATCTGTGGTTTTGGGCCTCGAGGGCTTCCAGTTGGGCGGGGGTAAGTTCCGGCTTTGGCTTGCTTTCTACCTTGCGGGGGGTGTGCATTATCAACGGCACAGAGCCGCCGGCAAAGCGTTCGCGCAGTATCTTTACCGCATCGGCAAAGCTGCACTGCTCGCGTTTTTGGATAAAAGCAAACACATCGCCTCCTACATCGCATGAAAAACACTTAAAAATCTGCTTCCCCTTGTGCACACTCATGGAAGGATGGCTGTCGTCGTGAAAGGGACAAATTCCCACGCACTTGCCGCCCGCCTTGTGCTCCAGGTGCACGTATGCGCCAATCACATCCTCGATGCGCAGGGAATCCTTCAGCTCGTTTATTTGTTCCTTGTAATTTGAACTCATGGTATAGTTGTTTGTTAAGCAAGTCAGCACGCCACCGAAGTGGCGGCCAACAAGTCTATGGATTAATAGTCGCTCAGGCGAGTCATGTTTGAATTGTAGCGGAAGCGAGCCATCCCCGTGGTACCGTTTCGGTTCTTTATTATCGAAATAAAACCAATACCCGCCAGCGATTCGCCGTTAACATCCTTCACCTTGCCTTGCGTTTCGGGACGGTTTATAACCATCACGATATCCGCCGCCTCCTCCAACACACCCGAGTCGCGCAAGTCGGTCATTTTGGGCTTTGGGTCGTCCGTGCGCTTCTCTATCTCGCGGTTAAGCTGCGAAAGCAACAAAATGGGAATATTCTCCTCTACAGCAAGATTCTTGATACGTTTTATGGTATTACCCAACACCGTGGCATGGTTGCTTTTGTTGCCTTCTTCTTCCACTTCCATCTGATGCAGGTAGTCAATCACCACAAAATCGCACTGGTTGCGGTTGCGGGCCAGCTTAACCTTGGCGCGAATATCCTCCACCCGGGCCGAAGAGATGAAGTCGATGTACAAAGGCAACTCCTTCAGCTTGCTCTCGTTCAGACTTTTTACCGCCTCAATCTCTGCAATGGTAAGGCCATGCTGACGCAGATTAGCGGCCGACACCTCGGTAAGCGATAGCAAGATACGCCCGTACAACTGCTCAAGACTCATTTCGAGGGTGATAAAATAGACCGGATGCCCCGTCCGGGCCACATTCAGGGCGATAAAAAGAGCAAGAGCCGATTTACCTTGTCCAGGTCGGGCGCCGATACAAGGCACCTCGCCGGGAAGCAAACCCCCGATAACCTGATCCAACCCCTTTAGCCCCGTAGAAAAGCCCACCGCGTCGATACCCTGTTCCTGCATTTGCTTGTGCTTGGCAATCACCTCGTCGCCAATCTGCGAAACCTGGCGGACGGTCGAGTTATCCACACCCACCTCGGAAATCTGCTGCAACTTTTTGGCCCCATCGTTCAGTAATTGCGGTATCGGAATATTGAATTGCCCGCACTTGGCCTGCAATTCCACCGTAAGCATGTACAGCTTGCGCCGCTGATAATTTTCAATGACATGATCTGCATACATACTTGCATTGCTACCATCCAGCACCGAAGCGAACCCCTCCCTTACGGCATCGATACCATTAATTTCGTTGAAATACTCCGGATCCATGCGCCGCATCTCTTCCTCCAGCAAGGTAAAATCCATGGCGATACCGTTGTTGTAAAGGTTAGTCACCGCATTGTACACAAACCCATTGGCCTTGCTGCCAAAATGCTCGCCCTTAAGCCGTGGATACACGTCGCCCATGTCCACCTGTCCCGTAAGAAGGGCACATAAAATAGATAATTCCTGTTTAATTTCCAGTGTTTGATTCTTCATGATAATTTAATTTTTTGTTAGAAGTTGATTGTGATACGCCCCAAAACCGTTACCCGTTGCCGGCTTCCCGAAACATTTCCTCCATATTGATGTTTGCCACATCGTCCGCTTGTTTAGGCGCCTTGGGGGCAGACACTTCCCTAAGCTTAGCACCAATCAGCTTATCGTAAGCAATCAAAGTGATGCGCGTGCCATATCTGAGACGCTCCACCTGGATTACATTCTCCTCTTTCAGGTCCTTAAAGTACCGATCCCAATCCCTTGAGTTAATTTTCAGCTCGATAACAAGGTCTTTGTGATTGGTAATAAGCTGCCCCCGCATGCAAGGGTAGGCGGACTCCTTTATTACTACGATCCCCTGCTTAAAGTAAGCATCACGAAAAAAGATAAACAAAGCCTTTGCAATGGTCCGGATCTGTTTTTCCGGATGATCCAGGTTTTCGATCACTGCTCTTGGGAACGAACAATAGCCGCCCTTGATCAGATTTTCCATTGAATAAAATTTTGACATAACGAAAGTTTTAAAATGGTTAACACCCCCTTTTATCAAATTTGCGGCACACTTTGCGGTAACTTTTCCCTGAAAACAAGCGGGTTTTGAGGGGGTGTTTGGCGGAACTTGTGGCGGAACGTATCTTAATATAGTATACATACTTTTAATACTCTATTTAATTTTTCCAGTTTGAAGACCAATCAACTGATTGGCCGGGAGCAAAAAATGGTTAACATAACGGGAACATAGTACGACCTCCCGTTTTGGTCTTTGTGTAAGCCGGCTCCGTTACCGAAGCCGGCTTGTGTGCTTTTCAAGTTGTGGTCGTAAAAAGATTGCTTTTTGTGATCACCGGGACAAAAGTAAAAAGGATTAATTTGGCCTCTCAAAACAGATGGGTTGCCCTTTTGCTTATAAATGATTGAAAAAGAACTATATAATCAAAAAGATTGGACCAACAAAATTTGTTAACACATGTATTAAAAGATAAAATATTTATTGGTTAACCCAGTTTAGTATTTGAGATTATGAGCCTTAATTATTTCATTTATAGACTCTATCAGATCTTTGGCGCATTCGTCAGTCATACAATCCATCATCTTTTCCAACTTTTTTTTGCCCTCCGGAAACATGAAAAAGATGGAGCAGTTGTTAGCGATTGATTTTGAGGAATATGACTCAAAACTTTGGAGTTTGGAACAGGCAGCAATAATCAATCCCATGGTTTCGTGATGCTTTGAAATTTCAAGTATTAAGGCTTTCTCTTTATCCTTGTGTTGCATAATTTTGTATTTATTTAGTCGGCCTTCGTAGTGTTTTAAGCAATTACGAATAAAACGGCCCCATAAGTCTGTTTGCGCTTCCTGCGGATCAAACAAAAGCTTTTCAATGGCGTAAATTATTTCCATTTCATCTTTACGACCTTTTATCGCCAGATGAAATTTTTTAAAAGAGGGCTTTCCCGGGCCCGTATGCTTAAGAACTATCTCTTTTTGTTTTTGTAAAATAAACAAAGTCATTTTAATAGTGTATTTATGTCTTTATCAGACAAGTTAGTTTCGTGTAACAGATTGCTGTTACATGAATTCATAGTTTTGTTTTATGTTATAAGCGTTATAGAATCAGGGAAGTTCATTGGTAATTGGTTTGAAAACGGGGTAAAAATACAGTTACATTTAGACAAAAATGTAACCACTTTTTGGTCGAAATGTCTTGCATTTCGTTCAAAAAGTACCTGTATTTCTAAAATGTTCAAACCTCTTCCTGATCTGTTTCCGCTTTTGCCGGAGTAACAGGGAAAAGCCGGAGGCCCCCTTAGTGGGGGGAGACTCATGGTTCGCCCAGGTAGCTTACAATAATTCTAACCTGCATGGACGTGAGCCTTCGGTTTCCCTTTACCCAACCATCCTGGGCAAGCGCTTCACTGAGTTGGGGATGGTTCTTAATCCACCGTAACAACTGTTTGTTTTGTGCCGAACTGCTTAAAGAAGGCGAATAAAGTTGCGCCAGTTCGTTCCATCCGTACGGATGAATGGGTATAGTATAGCTGGTCATAAGGCTATGGTTGCTTTTTTAAGGTTTCTGTAATTTGATCTAATAAATGTGTGTTTCATGGAATAAAACAGTTATATAATAGTGTTTTTATATTCATTTAAATAATAATCAAATATACTATATTACTTTTTAATAAACAAACATTTAGGCAATAAAATAACTTTATAGTGTAAAATAGTAACCATTTTAAGACACTATCGGGAAATATCACGCCTTATCGCGCCCATTCGGGACACAGCCGGACATAGCGGGCAAGGAGGGGGTGGGGAGGTTGTACTTTTGCATTGTTACGTAACAAAAGCAACTTTTACAAACTCTTTAAAACAAAAATGTATGGCTTTATCTTATTCTTTAGTTAAGCGTAGAAACATGGAGAAAGATGCTCCTGTGGGAAGTAAACTGGTGTATGGTTCAACCAGAGCAACATCGCGAATGGATTTTAACAAACTGTGTGATGCAGTGGCGGCACACAGTACGGCTTCACGCGGAGATGTGATGTTGGTATTGGAAGGGTTGATCTATGTGTTAACCACTAATCTTCAGCAATCCAGTGTTGTAGAGATGGGTAACTTCGGAAGTTTCCGCATGGTGGCTGGCTCTCGTGGAGTCGAAACGGAAGAGGAGTTCTCGACCTCACTTTTTAAGAAACCGCGTATCGTTTTTAGACCGGGTATTTTGTTGCGCGATGTAACCAACAACGCAAAGTTTGAAAAACTGCAGACCGTTACCGTTACGGTAACCGAGGTGTGCGACAAGGAACACTTAGTATAAGCAACTCCTTCACATTGAGCCCTGGTGTATTGTGCTCCGGGGCTCAATCTTACTTGTAGGTAAATTGGATTAATCAACGCAATATAGTTTTTATGATAAAAGAAATATTTGTACAAACATACTACCCCACGGTAAAGGAAGCCGGTCAGAAGTTCAAAATCAACCCCTTGGTTCTGCTGGCTCAAATAGCCATCGAGACTGGTTGGGGTGAGTCCCGGCTTTGCACGGAGTATAACAATTTCGGCGGACTAACCGGTTTTGGCAAGCCTACCGATTACTGGCCGGGCACTAAGATACAACTTAGCGAAAAGAGCCTGACGTTCCGCAGTTACCCCGATGCCCGAAGCGGTATATTCGACATGGCCCGCCTGCTTCGTTCGTGTTATGCTTCGGCCTGCAACGTGAGTATGTTACCTGCTGCCTATGCGCAGGAGATAGCTTACAGCAAGTATATCAGCGAAGTAAATGGCGATAACCGGGACAATTACAAGCAGTTGCTTGTTAAGATATCGGCCGATTTGGCTCGGCTGATAATCTTGCAGTTTACCCGGCGAGCCAGTTAGGGTTGCTTGCTATCCTGCCCTGATTGCTTGCTTCCCAGTCAGGTTTGCATGCTTCCCTGCTTTGATTCTTGAAGCTGTTTCAACGGGGTTGGTCGTGCGGCACTTTTTTCTTGACAAAAAAGTACCCAAAAAGTCAAGGCTTACGCTGCAAGGGCTAAAAATACTCCGGTTTGCCGCGCGGAAAGAACTCGCTTCGCTCAAACAGCTTTCCGCTTCTCCGGCATCCCGAAGTATTTTTTTAACGCCCTCTCCGCTGATGCCAAGGTGTCGCTTCTCCGAAGCGATTAAGCGAGCAGGCTTTTATGTAAAACCTCCCCATTAATGGAGTAAGTAGGTCCTGTTGTAAAGCCTCACCCAAACGACTCGTTGGGGCAGAGGTAGGGCAAAGCAGGATTGGCCTCGTCGGAGCAAGCGTTAAGAAACTGCCTTCCGGAGGCGATTAAAACGGAAAGCTGTTTGAGCGCAGCGAGTTCTTTCCGTTCAGCCGTAGGGAGGTAGTTTTAGCTTGCGCAGGCGCCTGCCTTGACTTTTTGTTTCTTTTGCGTCAAGGCAAAAGAAAGTAAGAAGAAAAATTAGAAGAAATGAGCAACTTCGAATCAAGGAAGAAAGTAAGAAGAAATGAGAAATTAATAAAACTATTAACAACAAAAAAAGAAAGAAAATGAAACAAGTTAAACAGATTATCGAATTAATATTAGTTTTGGCAAGCTGCTTTTTTCGGAGCAAAAAACAGCAAAAAGGCAACCATAACCTTCCTGAAGATCCTTATCCTCCTGGCACTTGTAATGGAAGAAAAGGAGATTGCCCTTGCGGCCCTGGGTGTTCTTGTAACACTGAGCCAGCGCAACCCCCCGGACAATCCGGGGGCACAGCAGACAACTCCGCAAACGGAGCAGCCAACCTGTTAGGCTGGTGCCTTATCGCAGTAGCCGGAACCAGTTACCTCTATAAGTTACTGGTATAGTATTACCATTCCCTTTGTATTGGGTGTGTTGTACAACCGCTTACCGTGTTTAAAGGTCTGTAATTATACGGAACCAGTTCCATAAAATTACAGACCTTTATGGCGTTTAACGTGAGGTGGAAGCTAAATTTAGTTTTTTAGCTAAGTCCATCAATAGTTGAACATCTTTCTCTCTTAGTTGTCCGTCTCTGTTTGGAGGTGTATTTAAGATCAAAATATTGTCTTGAGCAGTTGCCTTAACGTATAATTGCGCCAGTTCGTCGGTCGATTTATACATATTGTCTTCTGTGTGATAGAACCATTTCTGACTGATGCAAACGGTCGACTCCCATGGCATGTAATACGTTTTTCCATTGTGAGTAAACAACTTGGGGTCGGGATTAGCCGGCAGGTAAGGGTCGCCTAACCGGAAGTCGCTCGGAAAATATCGGATAGGAAATCCCGCTTGCTGATTTTCAGGAAGAACAGGGTGTTGATCTGGATTACCGGGTAAACCGATGCTCCAGTTTATACCAATCTGACATTGAGGAGCCTTTGCCTTTATCGTGCTATATAGTTGTTGAACCGGCCAGCGTTGGTTGCTTTTTTCCCATCCGCCGTCGAACCAGAATTCAACCACCTTGGTGTGTTTTTGAACCATGTCGATCAATTCATTTAGCTGACCTATCATGTAGCTGTTGTAGGCTTTGTCAAGAGATTCGTCTTTTACATCGGCGTTTTGTGTTCTGTCCCACAGCGAGTAATACAATCCAAGTCCAATTCCCTGGCGTTTGCACTCTTTTGCCACCTCTTCGACTACGTTTGTCTGATTTCCCGAGTTGGCCACATCATATTCTGTGTACTTGCTGTCCCACAGGCAAAAGCCTTCGTGGTGTTTGGTTACAAGTATAATATACTTCATACCCGCTTTTTTTGCTGTTTCTACCCATTGCCGGGCGTCTATGCGGGTAGGATGATAAGAAGAAGCCGGCTTGGACCCATCTGTCCATTCTTCATTGTGGAAGGTGTTGATCCCGAAATGAATAAACATTCCGTATTTGCGCTTGATCTGATCCTTCTGATGTTTATTTGGCTTGTTTGAAGGAATTGGTTCAGTTTGGCCCTTTTGAGCATAGGTGCAAACAGCATGAAGCATAAGAAAAAATAAAATCGTACATAACCCTTGTGTTTTCATGATAATAACAATTAATTAAGCATTTTAAGTTAAGCAAAATTACAGTAAATACTTACAGTAATAAATGGACTATACGGTGAATATGATGGATTATTATACTATTACAAAAGAGATCTTAACGGTTTATGCTTCCAGTTTTACCAGATAAAGCGTAACCCGGGTGTTGTTGCTTGGGGTAATATTCGTCTTTCTTTATTTTAAATGTACGTATAATATTATTTACTGATATCACAATATAATCATTGTGCTATACAACATCGCCCGATTCTTTTGCTTTTACGCGGTAAGTCCTATCTTTGTAACTAGATATTACGCACTAATATCATCAAAATCCAAAGAAAGTCTGGCCCGCGAGAGTCGGACTTTTTTATTCGTAGTAAAAGGGCGATGTTATTAAACTTTCAATCATTAATGGTCCCGATCGTGAGCCATTAATGATACTATAAATGGACCTATAAATGGGCCTGTAAATATGATTCAATTAGTTGATATGCAATGTGATGATGTTTTGATTGTCGATGGTGAATTAAATAATGGCCCTATAAACGAACCTATAAACGAACCTATAAATGAACCTATAAATGAGCCATTAAATGAATATGAAATTTCATTGACTTCGTATTTGAAAGAGAGACCGGGGCAAATTCAGAAGTTATCTTTGCCATAATATATATTGGGGCTATCAAACATTTAAAGGTAATGTGAAATGATTTTCTCAGTCCGCAGCTACGAATAATGAGTAAATTTGGTGAAAAATTATTAAATAATTAGTATCTTGCAGGCTTATTGAAGATTATATTTCTGGTTAGGCAATAAACGAAATTTTAAATAAATATTATTATTGTTATTATGAAATTGTATATTAAAAAGATAAAAAAGGATAGTATAGAACAAACCCAGTATAGTGAAGGAAAGATATTATTAGATAGAAGCCAGTTTAGTCTTTCGGAACCAATAAAAATTGGTGATATATATATTTTTTTTGAGCCGATCACCAATCAATGTTACTATTCATTGTTGGAAAAGATTGATTCGATTCTAACTTTTATAGTTTTGGAGAACGCTTTCTGTCCGAATTTAATCAGTATCGAAAAAAACACTACGTTGCTGATTGACACAGATAGCCTAAATGAAGCTAATTTATTTCAGGAATATTACCCTAAGCTTGTAGCAGTTTTTCGTTCTGCATACGCTTTAAGGACGTTGAACGATTTTAATGAAGTTGATTTGTATTATAAAATTAATTCATCTTCTAATTCGGTTGTTTTGAATAATAAACGTGATAAATCGGACGAGAATATTAAAAGTAAGTCGACAGTATATTTTGTCTTTTTATTTGATAAAGTGCTATCTGTAGATTCGAATGGAATTATCAAACAGGATTTTGAGAAATTTGTTTCATGCGATTTATCTTCATTGGTATATTGGTTTGACGAAAATTATATTTATGTTTCCAGGAAAGAGAGTGGCGGTCATAAAATTTATTATAAGATACTAAAAGACACCATTTCACCGCAGTTTAATAAACTACTACGTTCATTGTCTGCAAACAATAAAACTTTTTTTCAATTTTCGACAGAAAGTTATTTCCTTCAAGAGTATATTATTTCACGGAAGGAAACAAATTTTTCGAATTTAAATGAAAAGTTTCTACTTGAAGAACTTTTCATAATAATAAAAAAATATTTTGCTGATAATGATGTTCTCATTTTACAGCATTACAATGAACTGAGCAGTAATCACAGACCTTCGGTAAAAGAATTGTCCCTTTTTGTATCGCCAATAATCAGAGATGTATACATTTATTTGTTAAGTAAAGGTTTTGATAAAAGGTCCGTTTTAAATTGTATAAAAGAGCTTTCTCCCAATGTTTATTCTTCTGAGATAAAAAAGATAGAGAATATGCTGTCAACGGAAGAAGATCATCTTCATAATCTGCCACAAGATTAGAAAGTAGTTCAAGTTCGATAAGATTTTTATATTATCAAAATTCACGCTTCCAGTTTTACCAGATAAAGCGTAACCCGGGTGTTGTTGCTTGGGGTATTTGCAGTGGCCGATGGGGTGGTTATGCTGCAATAGTAGTAGTTTTTGCCTTGGATATCCAGCGGTTTGAATTCGGCTATCCGGCCTGTTTGATAGTAATCGTCCACCAGTCCCCCTTTGGCAAAATAGGCTATGTTGTTTCTGCGATCGAAACAATAGGTGTAGCAGGTGTCGGCATCCTGGGTGTTGTTGTAGCTTGAGATAAGGAACCGGTTGCTAAGCTGCAAGGGTAATATTCTGGACGTTTGTTCGGTTTGAAAGAGTTCGGCATCCAGCTGGTTGCTTTCTATCAGGTAGAGTGTGTCTTGTACAAGACTATCTGTACACAGGGAGGGCGAATAGGCGTACATGTTTCCTTCCGAAACTGCAACCTGTGGGTCGAAATCTGCTGCCAGGTAGAAGCGCCCAAGGTCGGCCTGACAAAGTGTTTTGTGACTTGTTTGCTGTAATTCTGTTGTAAATCCGCATAGTCTTTTTTCGATCCGTGTTGTTGTTTTGCCGGGTACAACCTGTTCGGTTGTTGCCCAGAGTTGTTCGTTGTAATAGGAGAGGTGGAGGAGTTTGGCGTCCGGCAGACTTAGTTTAAGGTCTTTGACTTTTATCAGCACTCCGTTGTAATCGTAAAAGTAGGCTATCTGGTTGTTTGCAATGGCAACCAGCTGTTTGCCGGCTGTATTTAAGGTGAAATGGGTTACCGAAATGGTTTCTGTTCCGGCTTTATGGATGGAGATCTTGCCCAGACAGGCGCCGCTTTTGTCGAAATGAAAAAGTATATGATCGCAAAGCACAAACAGGTCGTTGCCGTCTTTTTGAACCGAATGGATGCTGTGGGGGTTGTATCCTGCCGGAAAGGCAAGGGGTATGGAGGACACTTCTTCGGCAATGTCGGACAGTTTGCCATCCACGCAGCGGGGGGCATTCTGGGCTAAATACCAGGGGATATACAGGTATCCGACAGTCAGCACAAACAGAAATAGAAGAAACTTGAATCCTGATTTCATACAATTTGCTACGGTTTGTTTATTCTGTTGCAAATGTATGTTTTTGGATTGTATAATCAAAGGGATAAGGCGTAAATAGGAGATGGATTCGTTTGTGGTGTCAAAATGGCATGAATTTGTTCTGGCACTTCTTTTGCCATACTATACATGAAACAAGGATTGAAACAAGAAAAGAAAGGAGATATAAATATATGAATTTAAACAACTTTACGATTAAATCGCAAGAAGCAGTACAACAGGCTGTTCAGTTGGTTTCACAGCGCAACCAACAGGCCGTGGAAACAACTCATTTACTTAAGGCTGTCATAATGACCGGCGAAAGTGTTGTGAATTTTTTGTTCCAGAAGTTGGGTGTAAACGTTCAGAACCTGCAAATGATTCTGGACCGTCAGTTGGATTCTTATCCCAAGGTATCGGGTGGCGAACCTTACCTTAGCAACGAGTCTAACGCAGTTTTGCAAAAGGCCATCGATTACTCGGGCAAGATGGGAGACCAGTATGTTTCGCTGGAGCATATTTTGCTGGCCTTGCTTACGGAAAAGAGTGTGGCTTCCAGTATGCTGAAGGATGCGGGCGTTACCGAAAAGGAGCTGCGTTTGGCTGTTACGGAACTGAGGAAGGGAAGTAATGTTACGAGTCAGTCGGCCGAAGATACGTACAACTCCCTGAACAAGTATGCCATCAATCTGAATGAACGGGCCCGTTCGGGAAAGTTAGATCCTGTAATTGGCCGAGACGACGAAATACGCCGGGTGCTTCAGATATTAAGCAGGCGAACCAAGAACAATCCTATTCTTATTGGCGAACCAGGGGTAGGTAAAACAGCTATTGCCGAAGGATTGGCCCATCGTATTATTCGTGGGGATGTGCCCGAAAACCTGAAAAGCAAACAGCTGTTCTCGTTGGATATGGGTGCTCTTATCGCCGGAGCAAAATATAAAGGAGAATTCGAAGAACGTCTTAAATCCGTTATAAACGAAGTTATCAAAGCCGAAGGAGAGATCATCCTGTTTATTGATGAAATCCATACGTTGGTGGGTGCCGGTAAAAGTGAGGGTGCCATGGATGCGGCAAACATTTTGAAACCTGCCCTGGCACGTGGCGAATTGAGGGCTATCGGTGCCACAACTTTGTCGGAATACCAGAAGTATTTCGAAAAGGATAAGGCCCTGGAACGTCGTTTCCAGCTTGTGAATGTGGACGAACCCGACGAGCTTAGTACCATTTCCATCCTTCGTGGGTTAAAGGAAAAGTACGAGAATCACCACAAGGTACGTATCAAAGATGATGCGATTATTTCGGCTGTTCATTTGTCGCACCGGTATATCACCGACCGGTTCTTGCCCGACAAGGCCATCGATTTGATGGATGAAGCGGCAGCGCGCTTGCGTTTGCAGATCGATTCTGTTCCCGAATCGCTCGACGAAGTGAGCCGGCGCATTAAGCAGCTGGAGATAGAACGGGAGGCCATTAAAAGGGAAAACGATACTTCTAAGCTCGAACAGTTAAACAAAGAAATTGCCGAGCTGAAGGATGAGGAAAAGACGCAGATGGCGCAGTGGCAAAACGAAAAGGAGCAGATTAATAAGATTCAACAGAATAAGATTGATATCGAAAACCTGAAGTACGAAGCTGATAAGGCCGAACGTGAAGGCGATTACGGACGGGTTGCCGAGATTCGCTACGGTCTTGTTAAAGCCAAGGAAGAGGAGATTAAATCTGTGCAGGAGCAATTGCATAGTCTGCAGGGTGGATCTGCCATGATTAAGGAAGAGGTGGACAGCGAAGATATTGCCGATGTGGTTTCTCGTTGGACGGGTATTCCGGTAAGTAAGATGCTTCAGAGCGAGAAAGATAAGTTGCTGCATTTGGAAGACGAACTGCATAAACGGGTAATTGGGCAGGAGGAGGCCATTACGGCGATTGCCGATGCGGTAAGACGCAGCCGTGCCGGATTGCAGGATCCGAAGCGTCCCATTGGTTCGTTTATATTCCTGGGCACAACGGGTGTAGGTAAAACTGAGCTTGCCAAAGCGTTGGCCGAGTATTTGTTTGACGACGAAAACCTGATGACGCGTATTGATATGAGTGAGTATCAGGAAAAATTCAGTGCAACAAGGCTTATTGGTGCTCCTCCGGGATATGTTGGATACGACGAAGGCGGACAGCTTACCGAAGCCATCAGGCGTAAACCGTATTCGGTTGTATTGTTCGACGAGATAGAGAAGGCGCATCCCGATGTATTTAATGTGTTGTTGCAGGTGTTGGACGATGGGCGGCTGACTGATAATAAGGGTCGTGTGGTGAATTTCAAGAATACAATCATCATAATGACTTCCAATATGGGTTCTTCTATTATCAGAGACAGTTTTGAAAAGATTACGGCTGCAAATCATGATGAGATTATCGAGCAGACGCGGAATCAGGTGATGGAGTTGCTTAAAAAGACCATCCGTCCCGAATTTCTTAACCGTATCGACGAAACCATTATGTTTACGCCGCTAAACGAAAATGAAATTCGTCAGATTGTGAATCTTCAGCTTCGGGGTGTATCCGAAATGCTTGCATCCAATGGTATTACGCTTACATTTACCGAAGAGGCTCTTTCATTTATTGCACGCGAAGGGTATGATCCGCAGTTTGGTGCGCGTCCGGTTAAGCGGGTAATTCAACGTTATGTGCTTAACGAACTGTCCAAAGAAATACTTAGTCAGCGGATCGATAAGAATAAAGTCATAACGATCGACAAAAAAGGACAAGAGTTGGTTTTTCTGAATTAATCCAATTTTATTCGGCAGGAGAGACGTAAATTTTACGTTTCTCTTGCTGATTGTCTCGACCGAAGTGTTACCTTTGCGTTATCTATACAACTAAACAAGGAATGTTATGAGTGAGAAAGACGATTTGTTAATTTACGACGAGGACGATTCTGTGAAGTTTATCCAGAACTTCCTGCCGCAGGATATGAAAGGTAAGTTTAGCAATGACGATATAAATTATATCGTTGATTTAATTTATGATTTTTATGAATCTAAAGGTTTCCTGAATGAAGATCCCGATAAAGACGGAGATGTGGAAATCGATGAAGACGAGCTTATTAGCTACGTTATTAAAAACGCTAAGAAAGACGGCGTAGGCAAGTTTGAACCTGAAGAAATTAGTTTTATTGTACAAGGAGAATTGGAATATTGCGAATCTATCAACATGTTTGACTAATTTACTGTTATAATGATGTTGATTTGAATTTAAAAATTATTTATATTAACTTAACTATTTGATTTATGAGAAATTTTAAGGTGATTTCGGTTTTTATGCTGTGCGTTGCAGTATTATTTTCGGGTTGTGGAGCTAGTAATACGGTAAAAGGTACTGCTATTGGTGTTGGCGGTGGTGCAGCAGTGGGTGCCGGAGTAGGTAAAATAGCTGGTAATACTGCCCTTGGTGCTATTATCGGAGCAGCCGTTGGCGGAACAGCAGGAGCTTTGATTGGCAAGAAAATGGACAAACAGAAAAAAGAACTTGAATCAACTCTTCCTGATGCTACAGTTGAATCTGTAAATAATGGAGAGGCTATTAAAGTTACTTTTGACTCAGGTATTTTGTTTGCAACCAATTCAAGCACAGTAAGCGAAGCTTCTAAGTCTGCTTTGCGTAACTTTGCAACCAGCTTGAATACGAATCCAGATACAAACATCAAAATTATTGGTCATACCGATAATACAGGTAAAGTGGATTACAACCAGACATTGTCAGAAAAACGTGCTAAGAGCGTTTATGATTATTTGTTGAATCAGGCTGTATCAAGCAACCGTATGGTTTACGAAGGTAAAGGTATTTCTGAACCTGTTGCAGATAACTCAACTGTTCAAGGAAGACAACAGAACCGTCGTGTTGAGATTTTAATACTTGCTAATCAGAAGATGATTCAGGAAGCTCAACAAGGTACGCTCAAATAAATTTATTTTATTTTTTTTACAAGTCCGGACAACAAATCAGGTTGTCCGGACTTTTTTTTGCTATTTATTCCTTACGTTTGCAGGAAATTAATGCAGTTTTATGAAGGCAAGCCATCCCGGATTTAATTTTTTCTTTCTAGTACTAATTATTCTGGTAACACCTCTTTGCAGCGCTCAGATTCAAGATAACGTATTTATGTCTGATTACAAGCTTGATCCCGCCAAAAAAGGTCAGCTTTCTGTCGAAATAGATAATATCAGTTTCTTCCAAAATAATGAATTCAGCAGCGACCTGGTTAAAGGTTATACCCTTCCCGGAATGTGGCTTCAGCCAAAAGCTGTTTTTTATCCGCTTAAGCATATCAAGCTCGAAGCCGGATTGCACCTTTTGCGTTATTGGGGAGCAAATAAATACCCAAGTTTTGCTTATACTGATATTGCCAAATGGAAAGGCAATCAATTTCAGTCAGGAGTGCATATGTTACCCATTTTCCGTGTTCAGGTTGCGTTGTCCGATCATCTCGATTTAATTATGGGTACTATCTACGGAGGTGCAAATCATCGGCTTATCGATCCGCTCTATAATCCGGAACTAAATTTGTCTGCCGATCCCGAATCGGGCTTACAGTTAAAATACACATCGAAGGTTTTGGATTTGGACACCTGGGTAAACTGGGAAAGTTTCATTTTTGAAACAGATACCCACCAGGAGGCATTTACATTTGGGGTGTCATCAAAAATCAAACTTAACAATCCTAATGCCAGACTTCATTTTTACCTGCCTGTCCAGGCTTTAGCTCAGCACAGGGGAGGCGAGATTGATACCATTTTCACCAACTCGATTCAAACCAACATGAATGCTGCCGCTGGAGTTGGAGTAACTTATGCCATGAATTACGGGGCGCTGAAACAAATTAACTTTGAAATGATGGGGGCCCTGTATTACCAGCAAGCCGGAAATATCATACCTTTCGAAAAGGGATATGGTATTTACCCCAAACTATCCGTCGATGTTTCGGACTTTCGCTTCAAGGCGGCTTACTGGAAATGTGATAAGTTTGTATCACTTTACGGAAGTCCCTTTTTTGGCGCACTATCAACAGCATACAAAGGCAGAACATACTCAAAGCCCGGATTCATATCAGCAGGTTTGGAGTACTCGCGTACCTTTGGAAAAGGCTTTTCCTTAGGCGCCGATCTTGATATATATAAACACTTTGCCGTAGATACATTTGATCCGGCATTGGGACCAATAAAAGAACAATCGGCCATGAGCTTTTCTGCCGGAGTATATCTTCGAATCAATCCCTCATTCCTGATTAAAAGTTTTTGAATTATGAAATCCGCTTGTTAATTTAAAAATATTAACAAAATATTTGTAATAGTAAATTAAATAAAAATCCTTAAGTTTGCAGCTTGTACCTTAAGAAATTATAAATGGTTAGAAGATTAACTTAATGAGCATTAGGTCTGATGATAATACATTGATGAATATTCAACTTGTTAACCGCGATGCGTTTGATGAGTTGTTTCGTTGTTATTATCCGCGATTGATCTCTTATATATCTTCAATACTTGATGGTAAAATTGCTGAAGACATCGCCCAGGATGTATTTCTCTATGTATGGGAAAATAGAAAGAAAATTTACTTTGGTCAAGGTTTCCAATCTTATCTTTTCCAGTCGGGTTATACTCGTGCGATGGATTATTTGAGAAAACAGCATACTGTTATGGATTATGCTCAAAATGTTCAGACGGATTTTTTTGAGGTTTACGAAAAGTTGGCAGGAAATGAAGATGGCATTCTTGAACATTTGTATTCAAAAGATTTTTACCAGACTCTTCATCAATTACTTGATAAAATACCAGAACAACGCAGAAATGTATTTCTGTTGGCCTATGTGGATGGCTTAAAATCCAAAGATATTGCAGAGCAATGCAATATGTCGCAGCGAACAGTTGAAAGCCACATCTACCTTACCATAAAGTTTCTCAGAGAACGCCTTTTGAAAAAAGATTTTTATATTTTTCTGCTATTATTCTACTTTTCTATAAAATAATACTGTTTTTGCTCCGTAGTTTTTGCTTGTAGTCCGTTATGCTTATATATTTATAATAGCATCTATGGATTTTGACTACAAAATATTAGCAAAATATATTACAAACGAACTTACGCTTGAAGAACAAGCCAGGTTGAAAGAATGGAGTTGCCTATCAGAAGATAACAAGCAGTTATTGGAAGAGGTTATTCAGATGCGCATGCTGAAAAAATTTAATTTTGATACAGATAAAGATAAAACAGAACTTGCTTTGGCATCGATCCATTCAATAATAAATAAAAAATCTGTTCGATCAATTGTTCGTCCTCTTTTCAAATATGTGGCTATTCTGTTTGTAGTTGTTTTGTCGGCAACTTTAGGTTGGTATATTTTAAACCCGGCGGAATCTTATGTAAGTATAGTTGTAAAACCAGGTGAAGCAGTAAAGAAGATAATACTGGAAGATGGATCGGTTGTTTGGCTGAATAGTTCATCTACACTTCGTGTGCCAGAATCTTTCTCTTTTAAAAAAAGGGTAGTATCCCTGGAAGGAGAGGCTTTCTTTGATATAACTAAACACAAAGGATCTTCATTTAGAGTCCAGACAGAATATGTAGATGTGAAAGTGTTGGGAACCTCGTTCAATTTAAATACGCATACCGAGAATAATGAACTAAAGGCTGTGTTGGTGTCAGGGAAAATTTCACTTCAGAATAAAGAAGAAAAAGAAATCTTAAGAATGTCTCCGTCCGAAATGGTAACCTACAATCCAATCAGAAACGAATACAGTATTGAGACAGTAAATGCAAATATAAGCTCTGCCTGGCATCTTAATCAGATGACATTTGAAAATTCGACTTTAAGAGAAATTGTAAATAAACTATCAATGATTTATGATGTAAATATAAATCTTGAATCGAAGGAGCTGGCAGACAGAAGGTATCGCTGCGTAATCAATAGAGAAGAGACCTTGGAAGAGGTATTGGATATATTAAAGCTTTTAGCGCCAATCAATTATAGAATAGATGAAAACGAAGTGTTTATAAACAATTAATAAAATATATTGCCTATGAATAGATAAAAAAGTGACAAAAAAAGCCGGGAAAATGTTGCAGCATTTTACCCGGCAAGAGAATTAATTATTAAGAATTTTACTAATAACTAAAAATCATTCAAATGTATGAATAAACCTATAACACTCCAAAAAATTGTAAGTAATTTTTGGAGCAAAAGATCTGTAAGAATTATGAAAATCTCGTTGATTTTATGCTTGATGGCTCTTCAGGTTACCGCGAGTAATGTTTATTCGCAGTATGTGAATCTAAAACTCTCAGTCAAAAACACAACTGTAGCTGCCGTTATAAGCAGCATTACTCATCAAACCGGATACGAATTTTCTTATGATGCTGAATTATTAAACAAGCAAATTAAGAATGTATCTGTAAGTGCGAAAAATGAACGCATAGAAAATGTGTTAACCCAGCTATTTAAAGATACTGGTATCGGTTTTAAAATATTAGATAACCGAGTTTTTCTGATCGAGAACTTTGAAAAGAATAAAACTTCGGAAAATAAAACCGTGGAAGTACAACAAAAACAAAAAACTGTTACTGGTACAATCCTGGATCAGAGTGGCATTCCTGTTATTGGGGCCAATGTTATTGTTAAAGGATCATCGGTTGGTACAATTACAGATTTGGACGGAAATTTCACGTTGACCAATGTTCCTGACGGAGCCTCTCTGTTAGTTTCGTATATTGGTTTTTTGGAACAGACAATACTCGTTACGAACAAAACTTCTTTCAATATTACGCTGAAAGAAGATGCTCAGAAATTGGATGAAGTTGTTGTTGTTGGTTATGGAACACAGAAGAAAGTTAATCTGACTGGATCTATCACAAACGTTAAAACAGACGAACTGAGTTCAATCGCTACGTCGAATTTGTCAAATACACTGGCTGGACGTGCACCGGGTATGACCATTACAGGAAACTCAGGATTGATGGGATCATCTTCTGAAATCCGTATGCGTGGTGGTTTTGGTGATCCTCTTTTTGTTATTGATGGGGTTATCCGTGATAAAGCTTCTTTTGATGCTTTGCAGCCAAATGAAATTGATCAGTTAAGCTTCTTGAAAGATGCTGCTACCGCTTCAATTTACGGATCATCTGCAGGTAACGGGGTTGTGCTTGTAACAACTAAAACTGGTAGTAAAGATAGCAAGCCTGTTTTTGATTATCAAGGTAGTTATTCTTTTAGTAAACCAACGAAGACTTTATTTTCTGATATGTTTACAGCTACAGATGAGCTGACTTATCAGAATCGTGTTGCCGAATTTCAAGGTCTTGCCATACCTAACGGGGATGATGAATTTGAATATTTTAAAGACCGCAGTTATAATGTAAATGATTATATCTGGCAAAATCCTTGGAATACAAAACATTCATTGAGCGTATCCGGTGGTAATGAAGATGTTCAGTACTATGTTTTGGGTAGTTATTTGGGTGAAGAGGGTTCGTATGTTAACCTGAAGAACCAGAAGTTTAGTCTTCGTTCAAACCTTACTACCAAGTTGTCGAAATACCTTACCATGAACCTAAACTTGTCGGCTTATCAATCTGACGACAAGCGTTTCTTTTGGCCTTATTCCGACGACGATGAATTTGGAGTTTATGACTTGTATCGTTGTACATTTAACGCATTGAAAACAATTCCATTCTATGAAAATGCAGATGGGACACCTTCTACTGCGCGTACAGACTATCCTATTTATCCGGCAATTGGTAGCTGGCAAAGCTGGAATGTTGTAGACCAGGTTATTGGTGATCGTTACATAAAGACTCGCAAGAGAAATATGAATGCCATTTTATCATTTAACGCTGATTTGGGTTTCCTTCTTCCGGGATTATCAACTAAAGTGTTGGCTAACTACATTGGCAACGACTACACCCGTAAAAAATATATGACTCACCAGAAGAACTATAAGTTCCAGCAAGCTGATCCAAAAGGGAATCGTTTCCTTCCGGGCCCAATTGATAAAGATCAGGTTAATATCTTTACTTTTGGTAATGCATATGAAAACTTGCAGTATGGTATGAATACGTTATGGAGCGAACAGTTTAACTGGTTCCTGAACTATAACCATAGCTTTGGAAAACACGATGTTGCTGCTACTGTAGTATTTGAGCAATCGTCGAACGGTGGTGAATATGTATATGCAAAGGCTGATAATCCTTTAACTTCTTATGACCAGATGTTTGTTTATTCGACAGATGCTGAAATGAGAACAGGTGACGCTTCAGAAGAGACTGGCGGTCGTCTTTCGTGGATTGGTCGTTTCAACTATAGCTACGCTCAGAAATACATTGCAGAATTTTCTTTCCGTTATGATGGTAACACCTTGTTTGCTAAAAATCAGCGTTGGGGATTCTTCCCTTCTGTGTCTGCTGCATGGCGCTTAAGCCAGGAAGATTTCATGGAAAACACTTCAGACTGGTTGAGCGATTTGAAGATTCGTGCTTCTTATGGTACAACGGGTAACGACCTGGATGTATATGGAAATAAGATCACTCCGTTTTCGTACATTGAGAAATATGTTTCTGGTTCTAGCTATATCTACGGTGATGCACTTGCTAATGGTATTACACCGGGTGATGTTCCTAATCCTTACCTTACTTGGGCAACTTCTACAACGTACAACGGAGGTCTGGATTTTGGTTTCTTAAATAACCGGTTATCTGGTACATTGGATGTGTTCTACCGTAAAGAAAAAAATATTCTTGGTACCCGTGTTGTTACTTTACCAAGTACTTACGGACAGTCTCTTGCTCCTGAAAATTATGCCTCAAGATCATGGAGAGGTGGTGAAATGTCATTGATATGGAGAGATCAGGCAGCCAATGGAAAGATCAAATACTCTTTGTATGCTAACGTAGGTTATTCAAAAGATCAATGGGATGTCCTGGATCAAAGCGCTGTTTATACCACCGGAAACTTGTCTTATTTGTCACAAATAGGTATGGCTGATAGTCGTGTTGTAGGATATAAAGCAGTTGATATTATCCGTACACAGGAACAAGTTGATGCCTTAAAATCTTCTGGCTTTAAGCAGTGGGGTCGCGATCCATACCTTGGTGGTATCTTGTATGAAGATACACACAGTGATGGTTATGCGTTAGGTCCTGATGGAAAGATTGACAGTAATGACTCTTATAACCTGTTGTCGGATAACGCAAAACCCCGTATCAATTATGGTTTCGGTGGTAGTTTGAATTTTAAAGGGATTTCTATAGATCTTCTTTTCCAGGGTGTAGGAGGTTACGATCGCTTTATGGGAGGCCCTTCAGGTGGTTTCTATCAGTATGGTAGTACAACTCGCCCATATTACCCAATCTGGACAAGCGACGACTGCTGGAGAACAGATAACGTTGACGGTAAATATCCGCGTGTAATTGGTAAGAGTTGGTACGAATCAGGAGCTGGTACATCAACATTCTGGAAGAGAAACGGAGCTTACCTGCGTTTAAAGAATGTTAATCTTGGATATGATCTTCCTGCTAATTTCTTACGTCCGCTAGGATTAACGAAAGTTCAGGTATTCATGAATGCGTCAAACTTGTTCTCTATCTCTGCTGTGAACGAGTTTATGGATCCGGAACAGGAGTATTACGACTCTTATCCTTTGATGAAAACGTTCACATTTGGTCTTAACTTCACATTTTAAATACTATCAATATGAAGAAAATGAATAAAATAAAATATATTTTTCTTAGTGCGTTTGCAGCATTGACACTCAATAGCTGTGACTCGCTGGATATTGAAAATACGACAAGCTATGATGCAAATCTGGTTTGGAACGATGATGCATTGGCTACCGCTTATGTAACCAATTTGTATGCAAATGTTTTTGATAACTGGTCTTGTTCTGCAGATTATGCTTCTGAACAGGTTCACGGGATGCCATTCTATGATACGTCGATTACTTTGACAAGTGGAAATTTTAAGAAGTTTGACTATACAACGATTCGTTTGATTAATGAAGCGATTGCAAAAATTGAAGCTGGTGGTCTTGATCAATCTGTAAAAGATGAACTTTTGGGACAGGTATACTTTATGAGAGCTTATGTTTACTCGGATATGGTATTTTATCACGGAGGAATACCTTACATCACTGTACCTCAGGATAAAGACAAAGATGATCTGTATGTTTCCAGAAACACAACAGCAGAATGCTTCGACTACCTGATTGCCGACCTGGATAAGGCTATCTCTATGCTTCCCGAAAAAGTTTCCGGAGCTTCTAGTGAATACGGGCGAATTGACCAATGCTTTGCAAAAGCTTACAAAGCTAAGGTGTTGCTTTACAAAGCATCTCCTCAGTTCAATCCAAAGAGTATGTATACCAACAGCCATTGGCAGGAAGCTTATGAAGCGGCAAAAACTGCTTATGAATTTTGCGTGAATAAGGGTGCTGCTTTGACGCCAAGTTACAGCGATATTTGGTTACAGGAAAAGGGCGACGAAGTAGTTTTTGCCGTAGTTAACTCTTATCCGAACAAAGTAGCGTACTGGGATTATTACATCCGTCCGGGATCTTTAAGCCGTAGT
Organism: uncultured Macellibacteroides sp.; assembly: GCF_963667135.1. Taxonomy (NCBI): domain Bacteria; kingdom Pseudomonadati; phylum Bacteroidota; class Bacteroidia; order Bacteroidales; family Porphyromonadaceae; genus Macellibacteroides; species uncultured Macellibacteroides sp. Next base: position 3,519,816 of record NZ_OY762974.1, read on the forward strand.
ACTGCGCAGAATCCTCCTACATGGAATCTTGTAAAAGCATTTCCGATGCTTGATGGTAAAACCTACAACGATCCGACGGGTAAGTATTATGTAGGAACCGAGGCTGATTTGCTTCAACGTTTTTGGAAAAACAGGGATCCTCGTTTTGCAAGTTCTATTCTTTATAATGGAGATCTTTATCCTGTTCAGGGTACAAAAAGTGGTTACCGCCAATATACAGCGTTGGGTATAGCCGATCAGGATGATTCATACGGAACGAATCCCAAAGCAGGTGTAAATGCTACTAACAACGACTTTAATACAGGGTTTTTTGTTCGTAAGGGTTCAGATTTATCTTTATCGCAGGATTTGGTTGCCACATATAGTATAGACTATATTTTGATGCGTTTTGCCGAAGTGATGCTAACTTATGCTGAAACTGCCAATGAAACCGGTCACCAGGATGTAGCTTTGGAAATGTTGAAACAGATCCGTAAACGTGCCGGTCTCGAAGCCGGTAGTGATAACATGTATGGTATTGCCGGTACAGATCGTGAAACACTTCGTAAAGCTATTCTTGACGAGCGAAATATTGAGTTTTGCTTTGAAGGGCATCGTTTCATGGATTTACGTCGCACCCGCAACATGATGAAATTAAATGGACTTGAAAAATTTGGAGTTGAAGCTATTGCGATAAATGTGGACGGAACGGATATGAACTTGAACGAAGCAAAGGAAAAAGCCGCAAAATTCGAGTTAAAACCCGAAAATTTCCGTTATAAATTGCAGCAGGTTCCTCTAAGCAAGAATTCTGAAAAGCAATTCCTGGTTAAAGAATCCTACTATTTCTTTCCGATTCAGCAATCAAAAATTGATGAAAACCAAAATCTTCAGCAGAACATTGACTGGGGTGGAACATTTAATCCGGCTTTGGAGTAGTCTGACCGGGTTTTAATTAATAGCAAAAGAAGCGGTCTGTTTTGCGGACAGCTTCTTTTGTTTATTAGGCTTGTTTGAAGTAAGTAAAAGCAAAGAATAATATATTCGGTCGAAAAAGTTCCCGGTTTGAGTATTTTTTAATAAAAATATCGTTATATAGGGAAAGCTGTAAGCCGAGTTCATATTATTAATACAGCTATAAATTAAATAATTTGAACGATATTTTTGTAAAAACAACATTTATAGCGTTCTTTATGATAGTAAACAGAATGGGATTATTAAATATAATATCTAATTTTGCAAGTGTTAAAACTTTCAGTCTAACATATTTCATACTATGAAAACAAACAGAAGAGATTTCTTAAAGACTCTGGGAGGTGTTGCGGCATTTTCGATTGTACCGCGGCATGTACTGGGGAATGGGTTTATTGCCCCAAGTGATCAACTAACAAAAGGTATTATTGGTACTGGCGGAATGGGGCGTGGTCATGTTGACTATGCTGGGACCCGTTTAGTGGCCGTTTGCGATGTTGATAAGAATCATTTGGAACTAGGTAAAAATCTTGTAAAAGACAGGATTGCAGCTTATACTGATTTCCGTGATTTGATTTTAGATAAAAATGTGGATATTGTGCATATTGCTACTCCTCCTCACTGGCATGGAATTATGTCGGTCGAAGCAGCTAAGGCAGGTAAGGATATATGGTGTGAAAAACCAATGACCCGTACCATTGGCGAAGGAAAACGTGTGATGGAGGCTGTAAAGCAATATGGTAATATGTTCCGTCTGAATACATGGTTCCGCTTCAAAGATCCTTTCTATGGATTGGGAACTCCTGTTAAGCCGCTCAAGAAGCTTGTACAGAGTGGTATGTTGGGTTGGCCTTTAAAAGTAACCATAAGCAAACATACTGGTTTTGACTGGAAATTTTACTGGGTTGGTAAAGAATACCTTGAACCACAACGTGTGCCTGCAGAGCTTGATTACGATATGTGGTTAGGCCCGGCTCCTTTCAAACCTTACAATGAGCATCGTGTTCATCAGACTTTTCGCGGTTACTGGGATTATGATGGAGGTGGACTAGGGGATATGGGGCAACATTATATTGACCCGGTTCAATATTTCTTAGGAAAAGACCATACTAGCCCGGTTAAAGTTGAAGTAGACGCTCCGCAACAACATCCTGATGCTGTTGGAACATGGCGTTCTATTACTTATACGTACGAAGACGGATGTCAGATTGTGCTTTGGGGTGGCGATTACGGAGATCCAAATACACCGTATATTGCTGGTCCTAATGGAAATGTTTACAAGAACTTTGTTTGTGATATTCCTAACTGGGAAAAGAAGTTGGCAGATTATCCCGAGCCAGAACCACAGATAACAGAATTCCTTACGAGCGTAAAAACACGTCAGAAGTTTGCATTGAACGAACAGAACGGATTCCGTTCGGCAACCATTGTAAATATGGGAGCTGTGGCATTGCGATTGAACCGGACTTTGCAATTTGACCCGGTGAAGCTTGAGTTTATTAACGACGAAGCCGCTAATCGTTTGCTGGATCAGCCGATGCGCGCACCTTGGAATATTTAATCTTATTAATTGAATCCTAGATGAAAAAAATATATTTACCAATAGGTGCCTTGTTATTATCAGCCTCATTGTGGGCTCAGCAGCCTCAGGGCAGAACGGCAAGCACTATTGTAGCTGATGTTTTGGCTCAGATGCCTGCTCAACAACAGGCCGAATACAATAAAATGCTGGAATCTCTTAGTTCTTCAGGTGAAGAGGGAGTGACTATGCTTGTTAAAATGATCAATGAACCAGGCAAAGGAAGTAACGCACAGGTAGATTATGCCCTGAGTGGTCTGACATACTATGTAATGGCTACCGGAAAAGAGGAAGCTCGGTTAACAACTGCCAAAGCTTATGCAAAGGCATTGGATATGGTTTCGGATCGTGAAATGAAGGCCTTTATAATCCGTCAGCTTCAGTTTCTTGGAAAAGAAGAAAGTATTCCTGTTTTAACAAAATATCTTTCTCAGGAAAACCTTGCTGGTCCTGCTACCCGGGCTTTAGTAGCTATAAATTCAGACAAAGCAGACCTTGCACTTACAGAAGCGCTTAAAAACACAAAGTCGAACGCAACGATACAGAAAGATATTGTGCTGGCGATAGCCGAAGCGGATGCTTCCGGTGCAGAGCAAGCAATTAAAGACTTGTTGAACAGTCCTGATGAAAATATGCGTAAAGTTGCCCTCTATGCTCTTAGTCAGATTGGCTCAGTTGGCTCTTTGAGTACGTTGGGTGATTTGGCTGCAAAGTCAGGCTATTCCATGGAGAAAACAGGCGCAAACGAAGCTTACATTGCGTTGATTAAGAAGCTGGCTAACCAAGGTGATACAAAAGTTGCCGAGAGTGCTGCTTCCGATTTGATGACCAAAGCTACAAAGGCCGGTAAAACTCAGACACGAGATGCAGCCCTCGAAATACTTGTTTCCATTCAAAAAGAAAAAGGATTAAAACTTATACTTGATGCCCTGAAAGATGATTCAAAAGAATATAGAAACGCAGCGCTTTCCTATGCTTCAGGTATAGTTAGTGATCCGGTTTATATCGAACTTATCAAGGCAATGGACAAGGCTAAACCTGCACCCAAAACGGATGTGCTAAACTGGATTGCCAGTCAGTGCCAGTGTCTGGTTCAGAAAGAGAATCTTCGAAAATTGATGGTTCGTTTTGATTTGCCGGCAATTGATTTAATTCGCAAGCAATTAAAAAATAATGACTACGATGTAAAAGAGGCTACAGTTTGGGCACTTGTTAAACTGGGAGATCCCAATACAATAGGAGATATCGCAGCCTTGTTGAATTCTAAAGACCCTAAAGTGGTAACTCTTGCCCAGCAGGGACTCGCATCTTTTAAGGGAGATATTTCTCCCTCTGTTTCCCGTGTAATGGACAAAGCTCCTGATGCTGGGAAGGTTGCCGGTATTGAATTGTTGTCATTACGTAAATCTGCAGTTCATCTGAATTCCGTACTGGCTCAGACAAAGTCGTCCAATGCGGATGTTAAAACAGCTGCTTATGAAGCATTGAAGAATGTTGTAGAAGAAAAAGATTTCACCAATATGTGTGGTATGCTTGAAACGGCCGATGCCGCGACAATCACTCCTCTTCAGCAGGCTGTAATTTCTTCTATCTCCGAAATGTCTAAAGAAGCTCAGGTTTCTTCCGTTCTTAACCGGATGAACCTGGCTGGAGAGAGTAAAAAGCATCTTTATTATGTTGTATTGGCTCAAACAGGAGACAACAAGGCTCTTTCAATTATTTCTGAAGGGTTTGCTAACGGTCAGGGAGCAGCCAAGGATGCTGCATTTGAAGCGCTTTTGAGCTGCAAAGGACTGGAAGCTGCTGATGCACTTTACGATATATGCAAATCTGCATCGGCTTCATCCTATTCAGATCGTGCATTAACGGCCTATGTTAAATTGGTTTCCAATCCTGCTTATACAGGAGAGAACAGATTGATCCGTTTACGTAAAGCTATGGAAATTGCTGACAATGATACACAGAAAGTAGCAATTCTTCGTCAGATTGAGCGCACAGGTACTTATCTTGGTATGCTTTACGCCGGAGAATTTCTGGATCAGAAACCTTTGCAACAAGCTGCAGCAAATGCTGTCATGAATATTGCTTTAGGAAATAAGTCATTTACAGGTCAGAATGTGAAAGCTCTCCTTAATAAAGTAAAGAGTGTGCTCGACAATCCGGATGCTGGTTATCAGAAACAAGCAATTCAGAAACATCTGGATGAAATGGCTGACGTAACAGGTTTTGTTTCATTATTTAATGGAAAAGATCTTTCAGGCTGGAAAGGATTGGTTAAGAACCCAATTGAACGCTCGAAGATGAAACCTGCAGAGTTAGCAAAAGAACAGGTTAAAGCCGACGAACTGGCAAAAAATACATGGACTGCAACAGATGGTTTGCTTGTTTTTAATGGAAAGGGTGATAATCTTTGTACAGAAAAGCCTTACGGCGATTTTGAAATGTATGTGGATTGGATGCTTGATCCTGCTGGTCCTGAAGCTGATGCTGGTATTTATTTACGTGGTACGCCTCAGGTACAGATTTGGGATACATCGAGGGTTAATGTTGGCGCTCAGGTTGGATCAGGTGGTTTATATAACAACCAGGTAAATCCGAGCAAACCTTTAAAAGTGGCTGATAATAAACTTGGAGAATGGAATTCTTTCTATATTAAAATGGTTGGCGACCGTGTAACGGTTTATCTTAATGGAGATTTGGTTGTAGACAATGTTATGCTAGAAAACTATTGGGATCGTAGCCTGCCTATTTTCCCAACAGAACAGATCGAGCTTCAGGCGCATGGAAGCAAAGTTAGCTACCGTAATATCTATGTGAAGGAATTGGAACGCCCTGAGGCTTTCCAGTTATCTGCAGCCGAAAAGAAAGAAGGCTATAAAATTTTGTTTGATGGAACAAACATGCACGCATGGACAGGTAACACAGTTGATTATTCAATAGAAGATGGAGCAATTTCTATGAATCCGAGCAAAAGCTTTGGTGGTAATCTGTACACAAAAGATGAATACAAAGACTTTGTATACCGTTTCGAGTTTCAGTTAACTCCTGGTGCTAACAACGGGCTCGGTATCCGTACTCCAATGGAAGGCGATGCTGCTTACGTAGGTATGGAGCTGCAAATACTAGATAGCGAACATCCAATTTATAAAGATCTTCACGAATATCAGTATCATGGCTCTGTTTATGGTATTATTCCTGCTAAGAGAGGTTTTCTGAAACCTACAGGCGAATGGAACTATCAGGAAGTGATTGCCAAAGGGAATCATATTAAGATAACCTTGAATGGTACTGTAATTGTTGATGGCGACATCAAAGAGGCGACTAAAAATGGTACACCTGATAAAAAACAGCATCCTGGATTGTTCAACGAAAAGGGTCATATTGGGTTCTTGGGTCACGGTTCGCCGGTAAAATTCCGGAATATCCGTATCAAGGAATTGAAATAAGTAAACACCTTTAATAGGATAGAGTAAGAGGGAGTTCGGTCATTAGATCGAGCTCCCTTATTTTTTTATACCATGATCATGGTAGGAAATATGCCATTTAATGGTGATAGATGATTCCGCTTGTTGTCTCTATCTTTGCTAAAGAATCAATCAATAAAATAATAGAATAGTATGGAAATTAATAATGCAAGATTTGAGACTTTACAAGTACATGCCGGCCAAGTGGTAGATCAGACAACACATTCAAGGGCAGTGCCAATTTATCAGACATCATCTTATGTGTTTGAAGATGCAAAAGATGGAGCAGACCTTTTTGGACTGAAGAAATTCGGGAATATCTATACCCGTTTGATGAATCCCACGACGGATGTGTTTGAAAAGCGCATTGCTGCTCTTGAAGGCGGTGCCTCAGCTTTGGCTACATCTTCAGGTCAGTCGGCACAATTCATTGCATTGAATAATATTCTGGAAGCAGGCGATAATTTTGTCTCTACTTCTCATTTGTATGGAGGAACTTATAATCAGTTTAAAAATCAATTCAAGCGCTTGGGTGTTGAAGCTCGTTTTACAACCAACGACTCTCCTGAAGCGTTTGAAGCTTTAATCGATGAAAGTACTAAAGCCATTTATTTGGAAACTATTGGAAACCCTGACTTGAATATTCCGGACTTTGAAGCTATTGCTGCCGTGGCCGCAAAACATGATATTCCATTGATTGTTGACAATACTTTCGGAGCAGGAGGATTCCTTTTTAAACCTCTTGATCATGGAGCAACTGTTGTTGTGGAGAGTGCAACTAAATGGATTGGCGGCCACGGTACATCATTGGGTGGTGTTATAGTGGACAGCGGACGATTTAACTGGGGAAACGGAAAATTCCCAGCCTTTACTGAACCTTCAGACAGCTATCACGGATTGGTTTTCTGGGATGTGTTCGGAGATAAGGGCCCGTTTGGAAATATTGCCTTTACTTTACGCGCACGGGTTGAAGGTCTGCGTGACTGGGGGAATACCATTAGTCCTTTTAATTCCTTTCTGCTTATTCAAGGTCTCGAAACGCTTTCGTTGCGTGTGGAACGCCATGTGTCCAATGCACTCGAACTAGCTCTATGGCTTGAATCGCTTCCAGAAGTGGAATATGTGAACTACCCAGGCCTGATAAGTAGTCCTTATCATGAGCTAGCAAAGAAATACTTTAAAAATGGATTTGGCGGTGTGTTATCCTTTAAGATAAAAGGAGGTGCGGAGAAAGCAGATAAGTTGATTAACGGACTAAAGCTGATAAGTCATCTTGCGAATGTGGGTGATGCGAAGACATTGATTATTCATCCGGCAGCAACAACTCACGAACAACTTACTGAAGAGGCTAAAATAGCCTCGGGTGCTATTCCCGGATTGTTGCGTATCTCTGTAGGTATTGAACATATCGAAGATATTAAAGCTGATATAAAAGGAGCCATTTCAACATTATAATCTTTATTGAAAACAAAGAAGTTTCTTTTGCTGCCCTTTACTGACAGATCAAAAGAAACTTCTTATTTTAAATTATGTCTGTTTTATTAAAGACTACCAATCAATGAAGTGAGGTTAGCTGTAATAAGTCTTACTGCAATAGCAAGTAAAATAATTCCGAAGAACTTACGCATCACGTAAATACCGCTTTTTCCAAAGAACTTCTCAACTACATACACTTTTTTAAGAACAATGTATACAACAATCATATTTAATGCTACAGCAATGATTATGTTGAGCAAGTTGTATTCGGCACGCAACGAGAGAAGTGTAGTAAAAGATGCAGCACCTGCAATCAAAGGAAATACTAGCGGGACAATCGTTGCAGTTCCTCCCGGACTATCGTTTTTGAATATTTCAATATTAAAAATCATTTCTACAGCCAAAACGAAGAGTACGAGTCCTCCAGCTACGGCAAAAGAAGAGATATCCACTTGAAACAAGGATAGAAGCGCTTGTCCTACAAATAAAAAAGCCACTAAAATGATGAAAGAGATCATGGCAGCCTTTCCTGCCTCGAAGGTCTGGTCTTTCTGTTCCAGACTAATAATAATGGGAATGGCTCCCAAAATATCAATCACTGCAAATAGTACAACAAAGGCACTGAATACTTCTTTAAAACTGAAAAACAAGTCCATTTGGCTTAAAATTAAACTGTTATTACCCCGGTAAAATATAAATCAACACTTTTTTCTTTAAAATGAATATATCATTTTGTCTGCAAAGTTATAAAAAATTAGCATAATGTAAATAATATTTATAAAATCCGTGGTTGATTTCTGAAGTTTGACAAGATAATTGTAAGAGAAGATTCTGTTTTAAGGAATTAAAACTCCCGAATAAAATCCTTTGGACGAATTATATTCGGGAGTTAATAATTATAAGCCGCTAAAATCTATATCATTAAATAGTAAAGAAGGTATTCTCCAGGAAGATGATTTACGAATATCATTTCCGGCTTCTTCAAGATTATTCCATAACGTAATCATATTTCCGGTTACATTCATCTCAGAAATAGGTTGAGTGGTTTTGCCGTTTTCAATTAGGAAACCTTCTATTCCATACGAGAAATCGCCGGTGGTACTGTTGCAATTACCGCCGTTAAAACCTGTAACCAGTATTCCTTTGTCGAGTGAAGACACCAATCCATCCACATCTTTTGTACCGTTTTCCATGGTAAGAATAGACGGAGAGCTGATGGTTGGGCTCAATTGCATTTTGTTTGAAATGTAGGTGTCGATAAAATATGTATTTAAAACACCCTTATCAAAAATTGCACGGGGTGTAGTTGCAACGCCTTCGCTATCGAAGTATCTTGCTCCTTCCGCTTTTACAAGATGGGGTTCGTCTTTTATCGTAATGTTCTTACCCAGTATAAGTTTGTCTTGTTTGTCAAGAAGAAAAGAATTCTTTTGCTGAATTGCTGAGCCGTAAAGCGCTCCGATAACAGGAGATAGCAAACGGGATGAATTCATATTGTCGACAACCATGGCATATTTTCCGGATGCTATTTTTTGTTGTCCCAATTTGCGAAGTACCCGTTCTATAGACTTTGTACCGATTCCGTCTTTCTGAAGTACGTCAAAATAAATAGACGAGTCGTACCAATAGGATTCCGGACGTGCCTCACCATCACCTTTAATACTAACATTGCCTACCAGCGTAAATGAAGAGTTGGAGTTTTCTCCTTCGAAACCATTACTGGCAACCATATATTTAAAACTCTTTTCATCTCCATAGGAACCGTTGGCAGAGATAATTCTGCTATCCTTTCCGTATATTTCATCGCATACCTTCATTGCTAAAGCAACCTTATCATCAGGCTGAATAGAATCGAATGCAGGATCAATTAATGATAATGGTGCACCACCACCTTTGTAATAAAGAGACGCATTCGGCAAGGTACGGAATTTATCTTCAGCAAGAAAGCGGGTCGAATCTATCCCTCCTTTGATGAATCTTTCCAACTCTACCTTATTAAGTCTGTTGGTTGAGAAAGAGCCATATCTTCCGTCGACAAATATGTTAATTACCAAACCGTTCTCGGAAGCTTGCTGCAGCTTGTCGATTTTCATGTCACGTACTTCAATGGAGCTGCTAAATCCTGTATATAAGCTTACGCGTGAAGCCTGACATCCGTTTTTAAGGGCATACTCCATCGCCCATTGTGCAAGTCTTTTATGTTCGTTCGATATCATATTAATTTTCTCCTCCTACCGTTAGTTTACTAACTAATGCCGATGGCATTCCACAAGTAACCGGGCAAGACTGTCCGTCTTTTCCGCATGTCCAGGTACCGTTGTCCATTTTATAGTTATTGCCAACCATAGTGATGTCGGCCAAAGCTTTGGGTCCATTACCGATAATATTAATATCTTTAATGGGCTGTGTTAGTTTTCCATTTTCAATTAAGTAACCCGATTTAACGAAGAAGGTGAAATCTCCGGCGCCAATTTGAACCTGTCCGTTGGTAAACACATCAGCAAAAATCCCTTTTTTTACTGTTGATATCATATCTTCTTCCGAAACATTTCCAGATTCCATATAGGTTGCACGCATTCGGGGGATAGGCATCTGACGGAATGATTCGCGTCGGCCATTACCGGTAGACGCTATTCCATAATGCTTTGCACTTATTCTGTCGTGCAGGTAACTGGTAAGAATACCCTCTTTTACTATATAGGTTTTCTGACCTTCAACACCTTCATCGTCAATATTAACCGAGCCACGGTTAAACGGAATAGTGCCATCGTCGACCACATTTATATGTTCGTTGCAAATCTTTTTATTTAACTGGTCAGAAAAAATAGAAGTATTCTTTCTGTTAAAGTCCGCTTCAAAGGCATGACCTATAGCTTCATGTAATAAGATACCAGATCCTCCGGCACCCATTACCACTGGCATTTCACCGCCTTTAGGTTTTACCGCCTGAAATAGAATAGCTGTTTTACTAACAGCTTCGTTAGCCACTTCGCTGATAAGTTCGTCTGTCAGGAATTCAGTACCCATACGGAAGGCTCTGGATGCATAAGAATTTTCAATCTTACCGTTTTCCTCCATAATACATTGAGCGCCCAATGTAACCATTGGCCTATAATCGTAATACATTACCCCTTCCGAATTACAAAAGAAGATGTGAGATGTTGAATCGCTTAGCGAAGCTGAAACTTTATGTACCCGTTTATCCAAAGAAAATACCAAATCATTCAGCTTCTGGAGGTAAGGCATCTTTGTATTAACAGCCACTTCATCCCATGGCGATTTGATAGCGTAGTAGTTCTGTACGATAGGCATTTCTGTAAGATTTACCATTGCTTTTCCTGCAGAACCATTCGCAATTCTGGCTGCAGTTCGAGCTGCTGTAAGCATTTCTTCCAAAGTTACGTTTTCCACGTAAGCATATCCACTCTGATCGCCGGCTAGGACACGAACACCTACACCAAAGTCGATGTTTGAACTCGCCCGGTTTACTGCACCGTCTTGCAATCCGATATAATTGTTGTACGTATGCTCGAAAAATAGGTCAGCATAATCGCCCCCTTTTTCCAGCGCTGCCTTTAGAACTTTCTTTAAATCACTTTCGGAAACACCAAAGTGATTTAAAGCAAACAATACACCGGTAGCTTTGTCGGCAACCTGTGCGGTAACCTCTCCTAATAATGAAGGAGCCGCTAATGATCCCAACATAACAATTCCTCCTGTTTTAATAAATTCACGTCTGTTAAAGCTCATAACTAATACATTTTTGTTATTGCCTTTGTTCGCGGGCCCATTCCATCACATTGGCTGGCGGACGCTGGGCAAGAAGCTCCCGTTTCATGAAATCCATGTAGGGGGCAACATGCGCGAAATACTTTTTTAATCCTATACACAAATAATTAAGCCCGGGTTCGCCATCTGATGTAATCAAAAAACGATTCTTTGGGCATTCGCCGTTACAGGCAAATAAATATTCGCAAGCTTTACACTGACCGGGTAATGCATCAGCTTTATCGTTTCCGAATTTCAATTGCTTGGGCGAATACATCATTTCTGTTAACGAGTGGGTACGTATGTTTCCCAGTTTATATTCGGGAAAAACGTAGTGATCGCAGCTATATACATCGCCGTTAAATTCTAAAATACCTGCATGACCGCAAGTTTTGGCAAGAGTACAAACTCCAGGTTGCTGACCGACCCAATTGGCCAGTGTGGCATCAAACAGTTGTATGTAGTAATTACCTACATCCTCTTTAATCCATTCATCAAATATAGCACAAAGGAAATCACCCCACTTTTCGGCATCAACAGAAAAAGGAGCAAGTTTTATTTCCTTACTTTGTTGTTGCGGATGTGTGAGTTTAGTCCCTTTTGTCTGTTCAGTGATTCGTTCTACAATGGGTGAAAACTGTATGTAGTGACAATCCATTTCTTTGAAAAAGTTATAAAAGTCCAATGGATAATCCACATTGTAATCATTTACAACTGCCATCGCATTGTATTCGACTCCATGTTTTTTTAGTAATTCAATCCCTTTCATTACTTTATAGAAAGAGGGGAGTCCTTGCTTATTTCTTCGATATTCGTCGTGAAACTCCTGAGGACCGTCGATAGAAATACCAACAAGAAAATTATTCTCCTTCAAAAATATACACCATTCGTCCGTAAGCAACGTACCATTAGTTTGAATGCTATTGTCAATCTGCCTGCCACGACCATAGACGCGCTGTAAATCCAATGCCTTTTTGTAAAAGCTGATAGGGCGCATCAAGGGTTCTCCGCCGTGCCAGGTGAATAGCACTTCATTCATTGTCTGACTGTTCAGGTAATCCTGAATAAACTTATCAAGCAATTCGTCAGATAATATACTTGTTTTCTTTTCAGGATAAAGATTTCCCTTTTCTAAATAATAACAGTATTCGCAGGCAAGATTACATACAGATCCAACCGGTTTAACCATTACATATAATGGACGGGCAAAAGGAGAAGCAAATGAACTCATAGAGCTTCGTAATCAGTTTCCTGAAAACCGCTTACTTCCGTTTCCCATCGTTTGGAGACGAAAGCAACATGATCCGGATAGTTATTGTAGGTTTCAAAATCTTTTCTGTTTTTGAAGACCATGGAAAATCCAAAATTAAAATCACACTTCGCACTGGTTTGACGGAATACCTGAAAGTTTTTAACTACCGGAATAGCAGAAAGTATTTGTTTGCCGTCGGCTAAAAATTTATTGCTTGCTTCTGATTCAGCCTCATGTTTAAGACTAAAAGCAACTGTATGAAGAATTTCACCTGCTCTTAATTCGCAGGAAGTATTGCTATTACATGCGGTAACTGATACTCCTGTCGCAGTAACAGCAGTTGCCACCGAAGCGGCTCCAATAAATTTACGTCTGTTCATTGATTAATATATATATATGTATTAGAGAACCGTTTAGATTACAAATGTAATGGAATTTAGAAAAAGTTGGGTAGCATTACTTATTTATTTCTAATTTTCTTTAATCCCAGATTGGATTAACTTAGCTATACGGGAAAAAAAATACCTACATTTGCAGCTTTGAAAATAAGCAGAAAGCTCCAAATGAATAAAGATACTACTTTTGGCAGATTGTTGGGATTACTTTTTATAACCCTTTTTGTCTGCCTTGCTTTATACTTGCTACCAGATAAGATTTTGGGATACAAGATAAAGAAGGTCGATTTATTGTCCGATCTTCGTATTGAAGACGATTCTGTGTCGTTGGACGAATTAAAACGTAAACTTGCCATTGCAGATTCACTCCTGGCCGACTCCATATCCAAAGCCCGAATAAGACAGTTCCCCGAATCCGACTCTTCGGCCATTGCAATGAGAGACTCATTATATAGAGTAATGCAATCATCCTGGTCGATTGCCGATTCCTCCGGAGTAAGGTTGGAAGATTTTTCTGTTGGACACGTAGGTCTGAAACGTTTTTTTGCTGCATTGAAGCGTGCCAATGAGAAAAAAGGACAAGTAAGAATTGCTTTTTTGGGCGATTCATTTATTGAAGGCGATATTATGGTGGCCGACTTCAGGAATGCTTTGCAACAAAAGTTTGGAGGAAGAGGGGTTGGATTTATCCCTATAGCTTCGCCGGTTTCTCAATTCCGCCCAACTGTAGAGCACCATTTTGAAGGGTGGAATACCTTTTCACTACTTACGGACAAGAGTCATAAGTACACTTTGCCTGGAATGGTATTCGAAGCAGAAGAAGGAGCCAGCGCCGACTTTCATGCCGTTAAACGTTATGCAAGTCTACGGGAATTCTCTGCATTAAAACTAGTTTACGAACGTAACAGCTCTTCCGTAGTTAAACTTCAATACAATGGAAGTACGGATACTACCTATCAATATTTGCCTGCAACAAACAATATCACGCAACGAGTATGGACAGGCCGTTTTACTGAAGCCTCTTTTAAGTTTAATAAAACAGAAGGTCTCCGGGTTTTGGGTGTATCTATGGAAGATACTACTGGTGTTGTAGTCGATAATTTCTCGTTAAGAGGTAATTCTGGTCTTATTCTTGAACAACTTGATCAACCTAGATGCGAAGCTCTTAATGCTATTCGTAAATACGATTTGATTGTGTTGCAATATGGATTGAACGTTGTAAGCGATGAAGTTCTTCAATACGGCTGGTACAGACAACGAATGGTTCACGTCCTGGCACATGTACGCCAATGTTTCCCGGATGCAGATATTTTATTACTTGGAGTATCCGACAGGAGCAGGCAGGAAGAAGGAACTTTTCAGACAATGCCCGCTGTTTTGGCACTTTTGCATGCGCAACGTCAGACTGCTCAACAGGCGGGAGTTTGTTTCTGGAATGTGTTTAGCGCGATGGGAGGAGGAGAGAATAGTATGGTACGTTTTGTTGAAAACAATTGGGCAAGCAAAGATTATACACACTTGAGCTTTAGAGGAGGGAAGGAAATTGGAATGTCTCTCTTCAAATCAATTTTATTAGAAAAACAATTTTATGATGAAGCGGAAAAAGCAGTTCGCTGAAATAGTCTGGCTATTATTTTCATTTGTATTCCTCTTATTGATTGCAGGTATACATCTTGCATTCACTGTTAAACGAAACGGCGGAATAGAAGATGTGTTGCCCATGCAGCCGCTTACTCCTATAGAACTTCCCTTGTCTGGTTCTTCTGTCTCTTTTGTAACAGATTCATCGAACTTGATAGTTGACGACAAACAGTCGCTTTCTGTTATTTATGATATGCTCGACTCTTTGAGGATGGGAAAAGACACAATCCTGACGATCGTTCATTTGGGAGATTCGCATTTGCAGGCAGGTTATAATTCTGGCCGGATTATGCGGTTGATGCATAAAGACTTCGGAAATGCTGGAAGAGGATGGATTTCGCCATTAAAGCTGACTAAGTCCAACGAACCCGACGACTATTTTATTCATTCTGAGATTAAAAGCTGGGTGTCTGGACGTATTACACAATCTTCTCCGAAATGCAAGGTTGGTCCTGGAGGAATTGGAATCCTTTCCGATGCTTCGTCAATTAATTTTGATATATCAATTACTCCGAATAATGGCTCAGGATATTGGTTTAGTCAGGCCGTATTATTCCGTCATCCCCAAGCAATGCCTCAAAGTCTTGTTGGCTCCGGGGATAATACAAAAACGAATACAGGCAGCAGCGAACTCGTTCCGGATTTAACAACAGATACGTTTAGGCTACCGACTTTGACTGATGCAATTAAATTAGTAAGTACTGTAAACCCGGGAATTCCTACGGACTCATTAATGAATTTATACTATGGTTTTTCCCTTACAAATGGAAACCCTGGTGTATTGTATCATTCAGTAGGAGTTAATGGAGCGTTGTTTCAAAATTATACAAATGAATCGTACATCAGGCAACTGGCTGTTTTGAAACCATCCTTGCTGATAGTTTCTCTGGGAACAAACGAAAGCTTTGGACGGAACTTCCGTAAAGAAATGTTTAAAGAGCAGCTCGATCGCTTTATTACTATGGTACAGACTTATATGCCCCAGACAACCTTGTTGCTTACTACGCCTGCAGAATGTTATAAACGAACCAGAGTAAAGAGAAAAAGGGTTTATGTAAGAAATGACCGTACAGAGTTAGTAGCTCAGACCATTGTTGCTTACGCCCGCGAAAAAGGAATTGCTTGCTGGGATTTATTTACTGTAAGCGGAGGAAAAGGATCTGCTAAAAAATGGTACAAAGCAGGTCTGTTTGGCAGAGACCGTGTTCATTTTACCGTAACTGGTTACGAGGAACAAGGAACGTTGTTCTACCGGGCATTCATACAAAACTATAATAAATCAAACAAAGAAAATGTTACCCGTTAATATAGACTTTACACGCATTCCTGATCTTTTACAATATCAGGCTGGAGCACCCATGATATTTAGCAGTGGCCTTTTTTTCTTTTTGTTTATTTTATTTGTGCTGATTTATATTCCGCTGCAAAAACATACCTATGCAAGAGTATTGTATGTAACTCTTTTTTCGCTGTATTTTTACTATAAAAGCAGTGGCATATGGTTTTTATTACTGGTATTTACCGCAACATCCGATTTTTGCATCGGACGGCTTTTATCCATGACTACTGTCCATTGGAAACGGAAACTATTGGTTGTTGTAAGTTTGTGCGTTAATCTTGGTATGTTGGGGTATTTTAAATATACTAACTTTCTCTGGCAAGTTGTTGCAGGATTTGGTCAGGAAATAGGAACACTTTTTAATATCCCGGAATTGGAACAGCTAAGTTACGAACCAATGGATATCTTCCTTCCGGTAGGAATCTCATTTTTTACTTTTCAATCCTTAAGCTATATTATAGATATATACCGGGGACGTATTCAGTCTTTGAAAAGGTGGATTGATTACGTATTTTATGTTTCATTTTTTCCTCAGTTGGTAGCCGGACCAATTGTACGAGCCCGCGATTTTATTCCTCAGATTTACAAAACCCCGTCTGTATCGCGTGCAGAGTTTGGCGAAGGCCTCTTCCTTATTATATGTGGTCTGTTTAAGAAAGCTGTAATATCCGATTATATCAGTCTGAATTTTGTTGATCGTATTTTCGATGCACCGTTGCTTTATACAGGCGTGGAAAATTTACTGGGAGTGTATGGATATGCTCTTCAGATCTATTGCGATTTTTCAGGTTATTCGGATATGGCTATAGGTATAGCATTGCTTTTGGGATTCCGTTTTAATATCAACTTTGATTCGCCGTATCAATCGGCCACTATTACAGAATTCTGGCGCAGATGGCATATTTCCCTTTCTTCTTGGTTAAAAGACTACCTGTACATATCGCTTGGAGGTAATAGAAAAGGGAAAATCAGGACCTATATTAATTTATTAATAACCATGTTACTGGGCGGATTATGGCACGGAGCATCTATACGCTTTATTTTGTGGGGAGCCATCCACGGAGTTTCACTGGCTGTACATAAAGCAATGATGAGTCGCTTCGGCAGTTTTAAGCATTCGGGCGAATTAATGAATCCTGTACGCAGAGTGATAGGCGTACTAATAACATTCCATATAGTATGCTTCGCCTGGATTTTATTCCGTGCCGATTCTATGCAACGGGTAGGAGAGGTTCTTACACAGATAGCCACGAACTTTCATCCAGAGGTGTTTCTGCAATTCCTGACAGGTTATAAGGCTGTTTCATTTTTAATGATAACAGGTTATCTGATTCACTTTATGCCAAAGCGGGCCGAAGTTGGCATGCAACAGTTGGTTACAAAATCGCCGTTGCTTGTACAGGCTGCGTTGCTGATAATTGCTGTTTTTATTGTATTTCAGGTAAAAAGCGCAGGAGTACAACCATTTATTTATTTTCAGTTTTAGCCAACACCCTGATGTCGCGTCCGGATAATTCCTGAAAGATCTGAAGATCGAATTCAGGGATTACAGCCAGAATGTGATCAAATACATCGGCCTGAATTGTTTCATAAGATACCCAATCTTTGATGGAAGAGAAAAAATAAAGTTCCATGGGTATGCCTTTTTCGGTAGGTTGCAAATGTCTGACCATGCAATTCAGCTCTTTGCTTACTTCAGGCAGGCTTTCAAGATAGCATTGAAGATACGCTCTAAAAACGCCCAGATTGGTTTGACGTCTGCCATTTACCATTATGGTATTATCTATCTGATTGGTTTGGTTATAAGTCTGAAGCTTCTGTTCTGTTTCTTCAATATATCTGGTAAGCAAAGATATCTTTTTGTATTTATCCAACATTTCGGACGTACAGAATTTAACGCTGTTCATATCAAGATTAATCGATCTTTTGATTCGTCTTCCAGGCGATTCGCTCATCCCTCTCCAATTCTGAAACGAGTCGCTTATTAGTGCATAGGGCGGAATTGTAGTAATTGTATTATCAAAATTCTTAACCTTTACAGTGTTTAATGTAATTTCAATAACAGTACCGTCTGCTCCGAATTTAGGCATTGAAATCCAATCTCCCACGCGCAACATATCATTGGCCGAAAGCTGTATGCCGGCAACAAACCCCAATATGGTATCTTTAAATACCAATATGAGAATGGCTGCAGAAGCTCCCAGTCCGGCAAAGATGGTTGAGGGCGATTCATTGATGAGTATACTGATAAGCAGGATAAGACCAACTGAAAACAGAATCACCTGCACAACCTGCACAAATCCTTTTAGTGGTTTATCTTTGAACTTTTCATTTCTGTGAAATAATTCTACGCCAAGATTAAGCAGACTGTTTATGAAATTCAGCGAAACCGCAATGATATATAACTGGCAGATTTTTTGTAAAATGATCAGTGTAGCTGCACTTTCGGTCGATGTATATGCCAGTGGTAACATGGTATATATCATAATGGAGGGAACGATGTGCATTAGCTTATTGATGATTTTCCTGTCGATGATCAGGTCGTCGAGCTGATTTATGGTCTTTTTTGCAACACGTTTAAAGGCACCAAGAATAATATAGCGGCAAATATAGTCGACCGACAGTGCAAGGACAATGATAAGCAATAGAATGCAAAGATTGTCGAGGGTGTCTGCCAGCTCGGGTGTTGCTCCCCAGTTAATTAATTTTTGATTGATCCATTCGGTAATCTGTTTCATTGTATCTATGTTTTATTATATAAGTAAAGCTGCGCAAAAGTAAGAAATAGATTGCATAATTCCGAAGCAATTAAATTATCAGCAAAAACAATCCTATATCTTTGGTAATAAAAAGATATAATAATCGAGGCAAAAAGTACTAACATTTTGAGACAAAAGTACTAACATTTAAACGTAAACATAGTGAGATCTATCTTTGCATTAACAGGTAAGTGTTCAGTTTTTTTCGTTATGTTTGTACTAATTTTAACGAATAATCGGGAATAAATATATGAAACCATTTCTATATCAGGTAGCTTCATGTTTTTATGAGGAATATGGTACGGACATAAATAAACTGGCATTTGTATTTCCCAATCGAAGGGCCGGCTTGTTTTTTCAGAAATATCTGTCAGGGATAGCGCAAAAACCTCTTTTTTCGCCGGCCATTCTTACTATTAGCGACTTGTTTGTTCAACTCAGTGGAAAACAATCGGCCGATAAGATAAGCATGCTTTTTTTCTTGTACGAGATATATGTCGAGAAAAGCGGATCTGCCGAATCGTTCGACGAGTTTCTTTATTGGGGAGAGATGCTGCTTAACGACTTCGACGATATAGACAAATACATGGCCAATGCCGAAAAGTTGTTTTCGAACGTAACCGATTTACGCGAGATAGAAAACGACTTTAGCTTTCTAAGTGAAGAGCAGGTGGCAGCTATCCGCTCTTTCTGGTCCTCTTTTTATCCTGTAAATGATACACCGAATCAGCGCGAATTTTTACATGTTTGGCAGCTGTTATTTTCTTTGTATGATACGTTGAGAAAAAAGTTGGCACAAGATGGAAAAGGATACGAAGGAATGATTTTCAGGGAGGTAGCCGAATCGGCCCGCGAAGATAGCTTCCGGCTTCCTTTCGAAAAGATTGTTTTTGTGGGGCTAAATGCCTTGACCAAGGCCGAAGAAACTTTTTTGTCCTATTTAAGAGATAAAAATCTGGCCGATTTTTATTGGGATTATGCATCTCCAATGGTTACCGACTCTGATAATAAAGCTTCGTTTTTTGTAAACAGAAACCTGCATCTGTTCCCTTCTCAATTAACGTTGTCTCCCGAGGAAGCAACTCAGCCTGAGATTGAGGTTATTGGGATACCATCGGGAATTGGTCAGGCCAAGCACGTTTACACTATACTTTCGGAATTATGCGGCACCGAAGATTTAAGTGCCGACGAGGCTTTTCGTACAGCAGTGATTCTACCAGACGAGCAATTGCTTATTCCGGTGTTGCATGCTATTCCGGAACAGATACGCAGAATCAATGTGACAATGGGATATCCGCTTGCCGGAACGCCGGTTGCATCGTTAATGGAATATATTTTGGCTTTACAGAAGAATGTCCGCTATGTGGATGGGAAACCTTTATTCTATTTCAGGGATGTATTGCCAATTCTGAATCATCGCTATATATATTGTACCTCGAATCAAGTCATAAGCGACTTGATTCGTGATATAACCGAAAATAACCGAGTTTACATCGGATATAGCGAGCTTAACAAGAATGAATTACTCTCGATTTTATTTGTTCCGGTAACCGGAACGGAAGCATTTTCCGATTACCTTATTCGGGTACTTGAAGAACTAAACAAGGTGTTGTCTCCCGCTGCCGAATCGGAGGAAGAAGTGCAGCGGACTAATGACTTGGAACAAGAGTTCATTTTCCATTATTTCGCCACAGTGAACCGAATGAGGGAAGTAATGACTGATGCTGGTGTGGAAATGACTGTAGATACGTATTTCCGTTTATTAAAACGTATGACCGATACCATTACCATACCCTTTCACGGAGAACCTCTTTCCGGATTACAGGTAATGGGTGTGCTGGAAACCCGTGCGCTGGATTTCGACCGGATTATTATTCTTTCGGTAAATGAAGGAATTTATCCAACCCGAAAAGGGGCAAATTCATTCATACCCTATAATCTGAGAAAAGGTTTTGGTTTGCCAACTTACGAACACCAGGATAGTGTTTGGGCTTATCACTTTTATCGCCTGATATATCGTGCCAAAAAAGTAAGTCTGCTCTATGATACAAGAAGCAACGGACTTCAGACTGGCGAAGTAAGCCGGTTTGTATATCAGCTTCGCTACCATTACGAGCTAAATCTCAAGCAAAGGCTGGTTGTTTATAATGTTTCGTCGTCAAAGACTCCGGCATTGCAGGTTCCCAAAACGCCAGAGGTTATAGCCCTTCTCGACAAATTTGTAAAAGGAGGAAGCCGCGCTATTTCTGCCAGCGCAGTTAACACTTACCTGGATTGTCCTTTAAAATTTTATTTTTCTGTTCTCGAAGGACTCGGAGAAGAAGAGGAGGTAAGCGAAACAATTGAAAGTAATGTTTTTGGGAGTTTGCTCCATAAAGTAATGGAGGAATTGTACGCGCCATTTCAAGGAAAGATGGTTACCGCAGATCTGCTTGAAATAATTGGAAAAGACAATAAACTGCTCACGCACACAATCGCACGTGCATTTGCCGAGGTGTTTTTTAAATCGGAAGTTGTTCGCCCCTTAACAGGACAGAACTTTCTTATTGGCGAGATGATTCGCAAATATGTTCTGAAGGTTTTAGGTCGGGACAGTAAACTTACCCCTTTTCGGTACATTGAATCGGAGAAAAAGATACGTGCCGATTTTAAACTTAATGATGGCAGGGTAATACAACTTAAAGGATTTATAGACAGGGTTGATGAAGTTAAAGAGACGATTCGTATTATTGACTATAAAAGTGGTAGTGGTTTATCAATATTTAATACCATCGAAAGTTTATTTGATATGGATCTAAAGGAAAGACCTAAAGCCATTATGCAGGTTTGTCTTTACTCGTGGATGTATGGCCTGGAAGCTCCGGGAAAGAAGATCCAGCCCGGCATTTATTATATGCGTAGCCTTTTTACTGACGC
This sequence comes from uncultured Macellibacteroides sp., assembly GCF_963667135.1. Classification (NCBI taxonomy): domain Bacteria; kingdom Pseudomonadati; phylum Bacteroidota; class Bacteroidia; order Bacteroidales; family Porphyromonadaceae; genus Macellibacteroides; species uncultured Macellibacteroides sp. The sequence continues at coordinate 3,541,356 of NZ_OY762974.1, forward strand.
ATTTGATAGTGGAGTATACCAGCGCATAGATAGAGGGAGATCAGAACAATTAAGTGAATTTGCCTCGGTTAGCAGTTCTTTCGAGGATGAATTGCGTAAGTGTTTGGATAATATATTTGATTGCCGCGTACCATTTACTCAAACCAGTACAGGAAACGCTTGTCTTTACTGTCCGTTTACTGGAATTTGTGGAAAATAATTGGTTATTTCTGCTTTAATTATGTATGTTTGCAAAGTGAAAATTAATAAAAATTAGAATGAAAGGAATTGTACTTGCAGGAGGTTCCGGAACCCGTTTGTATCCTATTACAAAAGGAGTTTCCAAACAATTGCTCCCTATATATGATAAACCCATGGTTTATTATCCCGTTTCAGTGTTAATGCTTGCGGGTATTCGTGAAATCTTGATTATCTCTACACCACAGGATTTGCCTGGGTTTAAACGTTTATTGGGAGATGGATCGGACTTTGGTGTGCATTTTGAATATGCAGAACAGCCATCACCTGATGGACTAGCTCAGGCTTTTATAATAGGTGCCGATTTTATAGGAAATGATTCTGTTTGCCTTGTGTTGGGTGATAATATATTTTATGGACAAAGTTTTACACGAATGCTCCAAAAAGCCGTTGAAGATGCAGAGAAAGAATCTAAAGCAACAGTATTTGGCTATTATGTAAATGATCCCGAACGATATGGGGTAGCCGAATTCGACAGCGAAGGAAATGTGCTTAGTATCGAAGAAAAACCAGCCGTTCCGAAGTCGAATTATGCTGTTGTCGGACTTTATTTTTACCCCAACAAGGTGGTCGGGGTAGCCCGGAACTGTAAGCCTTCTCATCGCGGAGAGCTTGAAATAACAACAGTAAATCAGGAATTCCTTGGCTTGGGGGAATTAAAAGTACAACTGCTAGGTCGCGGCTTTGCCTGGCTGGATACAGGAACACATGATTCTTTATTTGAAGCATCTTCGTTTGTGGAGGTTATAGAAAAACGCCAGGGTTTAAAAATTGCTTGTTTGGAAGAAATTGCTTTCAATAACGGCTGGATAACAGAAAATAAGCTTGCCGAAGTAGCTAAACCAATGGCTAAGAATCAATACGGACAATATTTGTTGAAATTATTAGATAGAAGTATGCAATAAATTATAGTTTATTAGGTTTTAATTATTTGATTACAGCGTTTTGATAAAAACTGAATTTCTTTTTTAATGCATTGTAACGTGATTTCTGGCTTGATAACTATAGCTATTATTCACATAAAAAAGGGATTCTATAAACAATTATAGATTTGATTTGTTTTAATAATAAAAAACAGTTAAATTCGACGCAGTTTTTATAAGAAATTAGGTAATTGATTGTTTAATTAAAAGTTTAATGAAATGAAAACGAAAGTTTTACTACTAGCAATTTTAGCAGGTTTTGTATTTTCTTCCAATGCTCAGGAATTTAAATCACAGATTGGTTCCAGCAAAGAAGCAGGATATAAAACAGACTTTAAAAAGAACAAATTTGGCGATAACTGGTTTATTTCGATTGCTGGGGGTGCAAGCATTTTGATGGCAGATCAAAATGATAAAGCAGATTTTAGTGATCGTCTGAATTTTGCTCCACAATTCTCATTTGGGAAGTGGTTTAGTCCTTATTTGGGTTTCCGTACACAACTTAATGGAGGATCAATCCATGGTTTTCAGACCATAGGTAATCAATTTAAGATGCAGCACAACAAGTATATCGGTGCTCATGTAGACTTGTTATGGGATGTTACAAACTATTGGGCTCCTTACAATGAATCAAAAGTATTCCGTTTGATTCCCTGGGTAGGTTTGGGATATGCAAACCGTTTCAAAAATGACGGATTGGCTCGTTCAGAATCTCCAACTATCAACGCTGGTTTGTTAACTGCATTCCGTTTAAGTAATCGTGTGGATTTAAATGTTGAATTACAGGGATCCATGTTACAGGAGCATTTTAATCGTTTCCAGGAAGGTCATACTACAGATGGTATTGTTCAGCTTTCGGCCGGATTAACATTTAAATTGGGCAAATCTAATTTTGAAGTGCTTGAACCTATGGATTATGCATTGCTTAATGATTTGAACGGACAAATAAATAATCTACGTGCAGAAAATCAGGAACTAAACAAACGTCCGAAATCTTGTCCTGAATGCCCAGAGCCAGTTGCTCCGGTAGTAACGAACAATGTTATCGATAATGTTGTATTTTTCCGTTTAAATAGCGCAAAAGTTGACAAGAATCAGCAAATTAATATTTTCAATACTTCGGAATTTGTTAAAGAATACAATACTCCGGTGAAGGTTATTGGTTATGCAGATAAAAAGACCGGTTCATCAGATTACAATTTGAAACTTTCTGAAAAACGTGCAAGAGCCGTTGCGAAAGATTTGATGGATAAATACGGAATTTCTTCAGATAAGATTACAATTGAATGGAAAGGATCAGATGAACAACCGTACAACGAAAACAATTGGAATCGTGTTGTTATCATGAGAGCAGAAAAGTAAATTTTAAAGAAATATTATTTAAAAAAGGTTGCACAATAATGTGCGACCTTTTTTGTTATTATAAGTGATACTTTCTTTTGAAAAAACGAATTTACTGAAATATGGAACTGAACAAAAAACAGGCTTATTTAATCCAATGGCTCATAGGTATGGGCGACTTATTCATAATAAATCTGGTATTCCTTGTTGTTGTTTACGTGATGTCCGATTATTATGTAACTCCCATATTTGGTAAGATAAGAGAGGTTGTTTTATTATTAAACTTCTGTTATTTATTTGCGCTATCCTTTGCGCCCTTACAATTACACGAATCCGTAATTTTTATAGAAAAGATAGCTCAGCGCTCTTTTCTACTTATAACCATCCATTTGTTATTGTTTATAACCTGTCTGATCTTTTTAAATCTTGGAGATTCATTAGCTACTTTTTTGGTTGTTTATTACATTGCTTCCATATTATCTTTTACTTCCTGGCGAATTTTGGTGAGGATTACTCTGAAATTATACAGACGTAAAGGCCATAATTCCAAGAGGATCGTAATTGTAGGTGCTGGTAAAAATGGATTGGATTTATATCAGGTGATGAAAAATGATTTGGCTTACGGATTTGATATTGCAGGTTTTTTTGACGACAATGTTTCTTTAAAATACTCTTTGCCTAATTATTTAGGAATGACACATGAAGTGGAGGATTACCTCGCCCAAAACGAAATTGATGAAGTTTATTGTACTCTTCCAGGCACCCAGGACGCAAAAATTCTTAGAATATTAAATTTTGCGGAAAAAAATATGATCCGGTTTTATATTGTTCCGGAACTTTACAGGAATGTGAAAAAAAGTCTGGTGCTGGAAATGATAGAATCGATACCGCTGCTTACTGTTCGTACGGAACCGTTGCAGTTTGCCTATAATAGAGCTCTAAAGCGTAGTTTTGACATTCTTTTCTCCATTTCAGTTCTGCTAACAATCTATCCAGTGTTATATGTCATAATAGGAATATGCATAAAATTATCATCTCGTGGTCCTGTTTTATTCAAACAGGTAAGAACAGGGATGTATGGTCAGGATTTTGAGTGCTTTAAATTCAGAACAATGAAGGTGAATGCCGAAGCAGATTCTCTGCAGGCGGTTAAAGATGATCCTCGAAAAACTAAAGTCGGAGACTTTTTACGTAAATCAAATCTTGACGAGTTTCCTCAGTTTATAAATGTTTTGTTTGGCGATATGTCTGTTGTAGGACCTCGCCCTCATATGCTTAAACACACAGAGCTATATTCTTTCTTAATAGATAAATATATGGTCCGCCATTTAGTTAAGCCGGGAGTTACCGGATGGGCTCAGGTAACTGGTTATCGTGGAGAGACAAAAACGCTGGAACAAATGGAAGGTCGCGTTAAAAGGGATGTTTGGTATTTAGAAAATTGGAGTTTCTTCCTTGATCTGAAAATTATTGTGTTAACATTAGTCAATATGTTCAAAGGCGAAAAAAATGCTTTCTGAGGCATCTGCTGCACACTTTTTGTGGTTTTGTGTAACTGCTATTCAATTTTGTTTTATCTTTGCACCCGATGGGAAGAATTCTAGCTATAGATTATGGAAGAAAGCGAAGCGGGCTTGCGGTAACTGATACGTTGCAACTCATTGCAACAGGTCTTACTACTGTACCCAGTGGTGATTTAGTTAAATTTCTTTTCGATTATGTTTCTCGTGAGCCGGTGGATATCTTTGTTGTGGGATTACCTAAGCAGATGAATAATGAACTCTCAGAAAATATGAAGTATATTGATGCTTTTGTTAAGCATCTGAAAAGGACGATACCCGATATTCCAGTTATATTCGTGGACGAACGATTTACTTCTGTTTTAGCGCACAGAGCCATGTTAGAAGGCGGACTCAAAAAGAAAAAAAGGCAAGATAAAGAACTTGTTGATGAAATAAGTGCAGTTATTATCCTGCAAAGTTATTTAGAAAGTAATAAATATCAGTTTAAATTATGATTTTACCCGTTTATTTATACGGACAGTCGGTACTTCGTCAAAAGGCCGAAGATATTGAGAAAGATTATCCTGAAATTAAAAAGCTGGTGTCAGATATGTATGATACGATGTATCATGCAGATGGAGTAGGATTAGCGGCGCCTCAGATAGGCCTGGCTATTCGCTTGTTGGTTATAGACGCAAACGTTTTGGGAGATGATTTTCCCGAATGCAATGGATTTAAGCGTACGATGATAAATCCCGATATTGTTGAACGGAGCGAAGAGGAAATAGTGTTGGAAGAAGGTTGTTTAAGTCTCCCCGGAATTAGTGAAAAAGTCTCCAGGGCAAAAGAAATCAGGGTTAAGTACTTTGATGAGAATTTTGTTGAGCATGAAGAAACTATCGATGGTTTTGCTGCCAGAGTGGTTCAACATGAATGCGAACACCTTGAAGGAAAGGTATTTATAGATAATATATCGGCTATCCGCCGGCAATTAAATAAAGGAAAAATCAACGGCATTCTGAAAGGAACAGTAAAATGTTCTTACAGAGCTAAAGCTATTGGTAAATAAATGTTTCATGTAATTTATTAATATGACATCATTAAGTAAAAACATTCAGGACCTTCGCGAGCGTAAAGCTCTTGTTGAGATGGGTGGTGGTGAGGCTGCGATTGAAAAGCAGGTAGCTATGGGTAAGTTAACAGCCCGTGAGCGTATCATTACCTTATTGGATAAAAATTCTTTTCATGAATACGACTTGTTCGTAGACCATGATGGAAGGGATTTTGGAATGGAAAACAAAGTATTGCATGGGGATGGTGTAATTACTGGTACAGGTACAATCTTTGGTGCACCAGTATGTATTTATGCGCAAGACTTTACTGTAGCCGGAGGATCTCTGGGACTAAAGCACGCACGTAAAATAACCAAAATTATGGACCATGCCTTGAAAATGAAGTGCCCAATCATTGGTATCAATGACTCGGGAGGTGCTCGTATTCAGGAAGGTGTTGGTGCATTGGCTGGTTATGGCGAAATCTTCTACAGAAACACAATATGCTCGGGAGTTATTCCTCAGATATCGCTTATTCTTGGACCATGTGCCGGAGGCGCTGTGTATTCTCCAGCTCTTACTGACTTTGTTTTTGTGGTTGAAAATATCTCTAAGATGTTTATCACAGGACCAAATGTTATTAAAACCGTTTTGGGAGAAGATATTTCCATGGAAGATTTGGGCGGAGCACGTGTTCATGCCGAAATTACCGGTAATGCACATTTCTATGCTCAAAGCGAACTGGAATGTTTCGATCAGATTAAAAAGCTTGTAAGTTTTATTCCCTGGAATAATATGGAACGTGCAAAATCTATTGAAGCAAAAGAACCTTCTGCTAAATTAAATATTGAACAGGTAGTACCTTCTGATCCAAAGAAACCGTATGATGTTCGCGATGTTATTAAATGCATTGTTGATGATTCTGATTTTCTTGAGGTTCACGAGCTTTGGGCTGCCAATATTGTAATAGGCTTTGGTAGAATGGGTGGCGAAACAGTTGGTTTTGTTGCTAATCAGCCAATGGTTCTTGCCGGTGTACTTGATTGCGACAGCTCAGATAAAGCAGCTCGTTTTATTCGTTTCTGCGATGCATTTAATATACCTATCATTACCTTGGAAGATATGCCAGGTTATCTTCCTGGCGTAGACCAGGAACATGCCGGTGTGATTCGTCATGGTGCTAAAGTTTTATATGCTTATTCGGAGGCAACTGTTCCAAAAGTAACCGTTATCTTGCGCAAAGCATATGGCGGAGGATACATTGCGATGAACTCCCGCCATTTGGGTGCAGACTTTATGTTTGCCTGGCCAAGTGCAGAAATTGCTGTAATGGGACCTGAAGGTGCTGCTAATATCATTTTCCGTAAAGAAATTATGGAAGCCGAAGATCAGGATGCAATGCGTCAGGAGAAGGTAAGAGAATACATTGAAAAGTTTGCAAATCCATATGTTGCAGCATCAAAGGGATACATTGATTCTGTTATTGAACCAAAAGAAACACGCTCGCTTCTTCTGCATGCGTTAAAACTTTCAGCATTGAAAAGTGAAGCTCGTCCTCATAAAAAGCACGGTATTCCTCCGTTCTGATCATATTTAATAAGAGCCGGCAGTTGTTCGGCTCTTATTAAGATTTTTCTTTCATAAAATTGAATAAAAATGGACAAGAATGAATATGTAGATTTTGTAGTTACCGCGCGTAAATACAAAACATTGCTTACAAAGAAATATTTAGCTCGGGAAGTGTGGAAAAAACCTTTTCCGGGTGATGTGTTTTCTGTCCTTCCAGGTACCATTATTCGTCTGGATGTTAAAGAGGGGCAAGAGGTTAAAGAAGGAGAACTGCTTCTTATTCATGAAGCGATGAAAATGCAAAACAGAATAGTAGCTCCGGTTACTGGTGTGATCACAGATGTGTGTGTCAACGAAGGAGATAAAATAAGTAAAAATCATTTGATGGTAAAAATAGAACCAAAGTGAGATAATTTACTTATTTTTGCCTCTCAAACTGATGTAAAATAAGGATGAAGAAGGCAATACTATTTTTTCTGATACAAATATGTTCACTTTCGCTAGTCGCTCAGATAAATACTGACAGAGTACTGGCAATAGGACGAAATGCTTTATATTTTGAAGACTACGTTCTTTCAATACAATATTTCAATCAGGTAATCAAGTCAAAGCCATGGTTGGCAGAACCTTATTTTTACCGGGCGATTGCGAAAGTGAACTTAGATGATTTTAAAGGGGCCGAAGAAGACTGTACTTTATGTCTTGAGCGGAACCCTTTTTTAGTTCAGGCATACTATTGCCGGGGGATAGCCAGACAGAGTCAGGATAATTATCATGGAGCTTTATCTGACTATAACAAAGGGCTGGAGTTTAAGCCGGAAGATAGGCAAATGCTTGTCAATAAAGCGGTCGCAAACATTCAGATGAGAGATTTTAAGTCGGCCGAATCTGTATTTGACAAATTAATGGTTCTTTTTCCTAAATATACAGTAAATTACCTCACCAGAGGAGCAATGTATCTCGAAAAAGGAGATTCAATCAAAGCCCTTAACGATTACAACAAAGCTGTAGAGCTTGATCCTTATTATTCGCAAGCCTATGGAAACAGGGCATTGCTTCATTATCAAATGAATAATATGCAGAAAGCTTTGGATGACCTAAATGAAGCCATCCATTTAGATACCCGTGAAAGTGGTTATTACATTAATCGAGGCCTGGTAAAATATCAACTAAACGATTTAAGAGGGGCTATGACTGATTATGATCAGGTTATCTGGATGGATAATCAAAATCTGATTGCCCGGTTTAACAGAGGATTACTTCGCTTTCAGGTTGGAGACAATAACAGGGCTATCGAGGATTTCGACGTTGTGATTGATATTGAACCAGACAACTATATGGCTTATTACAACAGAGCGTTGTTGAAATCGGAAACAGGAAACTTTAGAGGAGCTATTTCGGATTTCAATGTTGTACTTAAACAGTATCCAAATTTTTTGCCAGCGTATTATAGCCGTTCGGAGGTTAAACGAAAAATTAAAGATGAAAAAGGGGCGGACAGGGACTATTGGACTGCCTTTGAACTCGAACAAAAATTAAAAAAAGAAAAAGCTAAGGGTGTAGTAGCCAGCAAGAATTCTTCTGGTAAAGATGATTCAAGCGATGCAAAAGATGATCAGAATGGTGAAAACACTCGTGAGAAATCTGATAAAAATATCAATAAATTCAATCGTCTTGTAGTTTATGACAAAGATGAAGAACGTAAAAGTAAATACCAGAGTGAGGTACGGGGACGTGTTCAGGACAAGCATGTTCGTGTAGATTTAGAGCCTCAGTTTGTTCTGACCTATTACGAAAAAGCAGAACAGGTTAAAAAAATAGTTTACTACGACAAGATGGTCGAGGCATTTAATGCCCGTATGGTTTTGCCCAGAAAACTACTGGTTACAAACGAAGAAGCAGCTCTTACCGAAGAGCAGATAGCCATGCACTTTACGTCCATTGATGAGTATTCGGCTAAAATAGCTAATAATCCTTCTTCGATTAATGCTTACTTTGCCCGGGCTATCGATTATATGCTTGTGCAGGATTTTGCCGAAGCGATAGAGGACTTTGATAGAGTAATTCAACTTGATTCGGATTACGCTATGGCCTATTTCAACAGAGCGGTTGTTCGGTACAAACGACTTGAATATGATTTGTCGCAAACTGATTCTCAACAAGGAGAACCCGCAGATAATAGTATTAGCTTAAGTACTGCCAGCAAACAACAAAATCTGGTAACGCCTTCGGCCGATGCCGCAACATTAAAGCTGAAAGATAATAAGCGTGCTTACGAACATGAGTTAATCGTGCGCGATTTCGATAAAGTTATTCAGCTAAATCCCGGATTTGTGTATGCTTATTTTAATAGAGGTAATTTACGTTGTGTTCAGCGCGATTACAGGGCTGCAATAGAGGATTATAATGAGGCAATCCAGCGTGATCCTGAATTTGCTGAAGCTTACTTTAACAGAGGGCTTACCCGATTGTCTTTGGGTGACACAGACCGCGGTATTGCCGACTTAAGTAAGGCTGGCGAATTAGGAATTATTAATTCTTACAGTATCATTAAGCGAATGACAAGCAACTAATTAACCGGAAAGGGTTAGTTAGGAAGCCAATATCCTCTTAATATTGAATAGAAAGATTGAAGATTTTAGACAAATAGTTAATAATTAAAAAAAGAATGCTAACTTTGCATCCTAGTTTTAGAAAATGAATGTGCAGAATATGATAAAAATTACATTTCCGGATGATTCCGTTAGAGAATATGCTGAAGGAACTACTGCGATGCAAATTGCAGAAAGCATCAGTTCCCGTTTAGCACAGGATGTGTTGGCTGCAAGTGTAAATGGTGAAATCTGGGATTTGACAAGACCCATTTCAGCAGATTCGGCAGTGAAATTATTTAAGTGGGATGATGAAGAAGGAAAGCATGCTTTCTGGCATTCGAGTGCCCATCTTATGGCCGAAGCATTGCAAGAACTATTTCCTGGTATTAAGTTTGGTATTGGCCCGGCTATTGAAAGTGGATTCTATTATGATGTAGATCCGGGAGAAACTCCAATTAAGGACAGTGATTTTCCTTTGATAGAGGCTAAAATGGCCGAATTGGTTGCCCGTAAGGAAAGCATCGTACGTCAGAACATTACAAAAGACGAAGCTCTTAAAATGTTTGGAGATAGAGGCGAGTTGTATAAAACGGAACTAATCAGCGAGTTGGCTGAAGGAACCATTACAACATACAGTCAGGGCGATTTCACAGATTTGTGCCGTGGCCCGCATTTGCCTAATACTTCGTACATTAAAGCAATAAAGATATTAAGTGTAGCTGGTGCTTATTGGAGAGGCGACGAAAAACGTAAACAATTAGTGCGTTTATACGGTATTACTTTCCCTAAAAAGAAGATGCTTGATGAACATTTGGCATTACTTGAAGAGGCAAAAAAGCGTGATCACCGTAAATTAGGAAAAGAACTTGAATTATTTACATTCTCGCAGGCTGTTGGTCAGGGATTGCCTTTATGGTTGCCTCGTGGTACACAGCTGCGTATGTGCCTGGAAGATTTTCTAAAGCGTATTCAAAAACGTTATGGATATCAACAAGTAATTACTCCGCATATCGGACAAAAAGAATTATATGTTACATCAGGCCATTACGCTAAGTATGGTAAAGATTCGTTTCAACCTATTCATACACCTCAAGAGGGAGAAGAGTTCTTGCTTAAACCAATGAACTGTCCTCACCATTGCGAAATCTACAAGGCATTTCCTCGTTCTTATAAAGATCTGCCTTTGCGCTTTGCGGAATTTGGAACGGTTTACCGTTACGAACAAAGTGGAGAGTTGCATGGTTTAACGAGAGTAAGAGGCTTTACTCAGGATGATGCCCACCTGTTCTGTCGTCCGGATCAGTTGAAAGATGAGTTTTTGAAGGTAATGGATATTATCTTCATTATATTCAAGGCGTTGGATTTCGAAAACTTTGAAGCTCAGATATCTTTGCGTGATCCTAACAACAAAGAAAAATACATCGGATCTGACGAGAATTGGGATAAAGCGGAACGAGCAATCGTTGAAGCTTGTCAGGAAAAGGGATTAAAAGCTAAAGTTGAATTAGGTGAAGCTGCTTTCTATGGTCCAAAACTGGATTTCATGGTGAAGGATGCTATCGGCCGCCGTTGGCAGCTTGGAACTATTCAGGTCGATTATAATTTGCCTGAACGTTTTGAACTCGAATATGCAGGAGACGATAACAAAAAGCATCGTCCTGTAATGATACACCGTGCACCATTTGGCTCTATGGAGCGTTTTGTTGCAGTGCTGATAGAACATACAGGAGGTAAATTCCCGTTATGGCTTACACCCGATCAGGTGGTGATTATGCCAATCAGCGAGAAATTTAATGAGTACGCTCACCAGGTAGCTGAAACGTTGAATGATCAAAACATACGGGTGCTTGTTGATGACCGAAATGAGAAAATTGGCCGTAAGATTCGTGATAATGAACTGAAACGTATCCCATATATGCTTATTGTGGGAGAAAAAGAAGCAGAAAATAATGAAGTTTCTGTAAGAAAACAGGGTGAAGGTGATAAAGGTTCGATGAATATTACTACCTTTGCATCGCTTTTGAACGCTGAAGTGGAAGAAATGATGAATCACTGGCAAAAAAAGGAAGATAAATAACTAATAAGGAGGAGAATAAATCTTTTTGAATGAAGAATGACAATCTGAAAGAACAGTATAGAATTAACGAACGTATCCGTGTACGTGAGGTTCGTTTAGTTGGTGATAATGTAGAACAAGGAGTATTTCCAACAGCACAGGCTTTGCGCATTGCAGAAGATTTGGGACTTGATCTAGTTGAAATTTCACCTAATGCTGCCCCCCCTGTTTGTAAGGTAACTGATTATCAGAAATTTCTCTATCAACAAAAAAAGCGTCAAAAGGAACAGAAGGCTAAATCTGTTAAAGTTGTAGTGAAGGAGATTCGTTTCGGTCCGCAAACAGATGATCACGATTACGATTTTAAATTGAAACATGCCAAGGGTTTCCTTGAAGAAGGTGCAAAAGTAAAAGCTTATGTATTCTTTAAGGGAAGATCTATCCTTTTTAAGGAACAAGGAGAAGTATTACTTCTTCGGTTTGCAAATGATTTGGAAGATTATGGTAAAGTTGAGCAATTGCCGGTTTTGGAAGGAAAGCGTATGATTATTATGCTTACGCCTAAAAAAGCAGCCGCTGCATCTCAACCACAACGTCCACCTCAGGCTTCGTCTGCACCGGTTAAAAAGGTGATAGTAACACCTAAGCCAAAACCTGTTTCTGACGAAAGTGAAAATGAAGAATAAAAAAGTGCGTTCTTAGTTGAACGTATATTAGTTAATAATTAAAATAAATTGGAAAATGCCTAAGATGAAGACTAATTCCGGTGCCAAAAAGAGGTTCGCCCTTACCGGATCAGGTAAAATCAAAAGAAAACACGCTTTTAAAAGTCACATTCTAACAAAGAAGACTACGAAGCAAAAGAGAAATCTTACTCACATTGGTCTTGTAGACAGAGTGGATGTAAGCAATGTTAAGAAGTTACTTTGTTTGAAGTAATTTTAAAATAAGCGAGTTTTAATAAGATTTTTATTAACCGAGTGTTTTAGCAAATCAAGTTCATCATTAAGATGGCGCTAACATTCAAAACAGATTAGTATTATGCCTAGATCAGTAAATCATGTTGCTTCAAGAGCAAAAAGAAAAAGGATTTTAAAGCTTACCAGAGGTTATTATGGTGCAAGAAAAAACGTTTGGACCGTAGCTAAAAACACCTGGGAAAAAGGTTTGACCTATGCTTTCCGTGACCGTCGTAATAAGAAACGTAATTTCCGCGCATTGTGGATTCAACGTATCAATGCGGCTGCACGTTTGGAAGGAATGTCTTACTCGCGTTTAATGGGAGCTTTACATGCTGCTGGAATCGAAATGAACCGTAAGGTTTTAGCCGATTTAGCTGTAAATCATCCTGAAGCTTTCAAAGCTATCGTAAATAAAGTAAAGTAGTCTTTATTTTAAGATAAGAGAAAATTTCGTGAACTAGTAGTTTAATACTACTGGTTCACGTTTTTTTTGTATATAGGTGCCATTTACTCTTTATTCTTACTGTCATTAGTCTTTAATATCTTGCAATAAACTTAACACCCAATTGGGCGACAATAATTACCCAAATGAGTGATTATTATCATCCAATTGTAAAACGAGTTTAAGTTAGATATATCACACATTAATAACAGTGTTTTATTGGCTTATAGCATACATGGGATGGTTAATTGCAGAAGATAAAGGATATACATGCAAGTATAAAATAAATATAGGATGGATAGGATCTGATTATAACCAGTGGCAGGAGGTAAATGAAAATGAACTCTCACTTTGCATCACTCACTTCCACATCCCTTATGTAGAAAGGAAAGTAAGACAAAAAGTGACAGATGAGATTTAAAATTAAAATAAATTTTTGTTGAGCTTAAATTTGCGGATACATAAAGCGGAGATGTCTTTTTGAGACATCCCCGCTGTGTTATAAAGAAAGCCGCACTGTAGATATGAACAAACTCCGGATGACATGTTTTGAGTGCTTTGTTATCTTTGTAATCCGCTGTGCGATGCATGCCCCGAAGGGTGCGGCCCGCCATCAACAACAAGAGCGTGTCTCGGAATAAAAAAACTGATGAGTTTCCCAATCGAACAAGTGCGGCTTAGCTCATTGTCTTTTTCTTCAACAAAGATAAAGTTATTATACTATAAAACCAAATATATTTACATAAAAACCTCTTCAATCGAGATTAAAAGTAATTAAATTACGCGGTATAAATTCTTAGTCTTTACTCGTTAAGTTTTAGTAAATAACGAACTATTTGAATATTTTCTTATAAATATGACAGTACGGAGAATCCCCGTTTTTGTCGTAATAATGCTGATGATAATCTTCAGCTTTCCAGAATGTGCTGGCCGGTTCTAAGGAAGTTGCTACCTTATTACCCATTTTTGTTAGTGATTCAATTAGATTTTCAGCTGTAGCTTTTTGTTCTTCGTTCGAATAAAAAATGACAGATCTGTATTGAGAACCTATATCGGGACCTTGTCCGCCAATTTGAGAAAAATCGTGAGTCTCAAAATAGAGTTTCAATATTTGTTCGTAGCTAAGTTCTTCCGTGTCGAACAAAACTTCAACGGTTTCAACATGACCTGTTGTGCCGGTTTTAACTTGAGGATAAGATGGATTGTCAAGATTACCACCCATGTAGCCAACATACGTTGCACTTACTCCAAACATTTTATTCAGATGGTATTGCGTACCCCAGAAACATCCTGAAGCAAGGTATGCTTTTTGAATTTTTAGACTTGCAGATTCCATGTTTATATGATTTTAGGATAAAATATATATCTTTGCACAAATGTACAATAATTAATGGAAAATAATCAACATTTAAACCCCTTTCAAAAGACTATTGTAGGGGTTCAATTTTTATTCGTGGCTTTTGGAGCCACTGTGTTAGTGCCTCTTTTAGTAGGATTGGATCCATCAACAGCTCTATTTACTGCAGGGTTAGGCACTCTTCTCTTTCATTTAGTGACCAAAGGAAAAGTTCCGGTATTTTTAGGAAGTAGTTTTGCATTTGTTGCGCCTATTATAAAGGCTACCGAATTGTATGGACTAGCGGGAACATTATCTGGCTTTGTGGCAGTTGGTGCTGTTTATGGTTTGATGAGCTTGCTTATTAAATGGCGAGGCGTTGGTTTTATACATCGGTTGTTTCCTCCTGTTGTTGTTGGCCCTGTAATCATACTCATTGGTTTGTCTCTTGCCGGAACCGGAGTTAACATGGCAAAAGACAACTGGCCTCTGGCTGTTGTATCATTAATCACTGCTATTGTTGCAACACTAATGGGACGTGGTTTGATAAAATTGATTCCTATTTTTTGTGGAATTGTAGTTGGGTATATTGTGGGAATAGTTTTTTATGATGTTGATTTATCTCCAGTATCAGCAGCTCCTTGGTTTTCATTACCACAGTTTGTAACTCCTCAAATTTCGTGGGAGGCTGTGCTTTTTCTCGTACCTGTGGCAATTGCTCCGGTGATTGAACACGTTGGCGATATTTATGCAATTAATTCTGTTACAGGAAAGGATTTTGTTAAGGACCCCGGATTGCATCGTACTATGCTTGGCGATGGTTTGGCGTGTGCTGCCGCAGGTTTTATCGGTGGCCCTCCTGTAACTACTTATTCTGAGGTAACAGGTGCTATTTCTTTAACAAAGATTACAGATCCTTCTGTAATTCGCATAGCTGCAGTAGCTGGAATCCTTTTTTCTGTATTTGGTAAAATCAGTGCCTTATTAAAAACGATTCCTTCGCCAGTGCTTGGTGGAATTATGCTTTTGTTATTTGGTACTATTGCTTCGGTTGGTATCGACAATCTTATCAGAAACAAAACGGATCTAAGCAATACGCGAAATTTAATTGTTTCGTCTTTGATTCTTACTTTTGGTATTGGGGGAGCTGTTTTTCAGTTTGGTCAATTTACAATAGCAGGAATAGGATTGGCTGCAATGATTGGAGTATTACTTAACTTATTGTTGCCAAATCACACAAAAGTAGTTCAGCAATAATTTATTTCTGTCATATTTGTAACACCTTATCTCAAAAATTAAAGATTGAGATAAGGTGTTTTTTTTATTTTTGTCTGCTAGTGTTGTTTATAAATACTATTATGAAAAAACAAATTACCACATTTAGTCTGTTGTTCGCCGTTTTGGCTTGTTTTGTTTTTGAAAGCAAAGCCGGCACAGCAATTAAAAAATTACAAGTAGAGTATCAAACAAACCCCGTTGGAATAGATGTGGACCAACCTCGCTTTAGCTGGCAAATGCAGTCTGATCAAAGAGGCGAATCTCAACAAGCATACAGGTTGCTAGTTTCGGAAAGTCCCGAAAATCTTGAAGCTGGAATGTTTGTTTACGATAGCGGAAAAAAGGAAACCAGCGAATCGGTAGGCATCGAATATCACGGCGAAGCCCTTAAGCCAACCACCAGATACTTCTGGAAAGTAATAGTATGGAACCAATCAGGAACAAAATTGGAGTCTGCAGCAGATGCTTTCTTTGAAACTGGTCTTATGGGAGAGGGTTGGAGTAATGCAAAGTGGATTGGATCATCCAATGTCCAATTACCAAAATACAAAACCCACTACGTTATTGAATACGACGTGTGTGTGGACAAGAAGAGCCAAATTGCAGCATTCGTGTTTGGCGCGCGCGATAAACAAAACTTTGTTACAGTTCAGCTTGATGTGACCAAAAGCAAACCGGCGCTGTTGCGCTTATTACATACAACCGACGGTAACGAAATAATAGACGCCACGGAAGATATCTCTGCTATTATTCCGGAGAATTCAAAGCATAAAATTCATCAAATTAAACTGGAAGTAACAACTGCCCAGTATGCATTGAAATATTTTATTGACATAACTGTAGATGGAAAGAAATTAGCCTGCTCATCTTTAACTCCCGAGGAGAAGAAACGCAAGAATACAGCTGGTTTTTGGGGAAATAAAGAGGGTGAGTTTACAGTTTACCCCTATCCTAAAGGGGATTTAGTATATATGTGCCGTTTATTCTCTATTGGATTTAAACAGCCTCTCAATCAATCGGCTACCTTTTCGAATATTAAGGTAAGCGAAAAAAGCTGGAATACAGTACTATATTCTGCACCAATGAACTATACAGAAAAAGGAACCGGAGAATTGTCGGTGTGGACTCCGGGTGAAGAAGTTTCTGCTCCCATGTTAAGAAAAAGTGTTATGCTATCGAAGCCTGTTAAGCAAGCCAGATTGTATGCCACAGCCAGAGGTATTTATGAATTCTCCGTAAACGGAAAGAAAGTGGGAGCCGATTACTTTAATCCAGGCTGGACTGACTATCGTTACCGTATGATGTACAATACATTTGATATAACCAGGCTTTTGCAACCTGGAGAGAACGGGATAGGAGTAATGCTGGGAGCCGGTTGGTGGAGCGAGCACAATGGATTTATGACTGACTGGCAGGATCAGTATGGTACCCGTCAGTCCGTTATGGGAAAGATAGTGGTCAATTATACTGATGGCAGCTCCGAAACGATAGTGACGAACGACGGATGGAAGTGTTACGACCGCGGACCAATTACCTTTAACGGTCTTCAGAACGGCGAAGAGTATGATGCTCGTAAAGAAGTTAAAGGTTGGAACGACGCCGGATTTAATGATTTCGACTGGAAACAAGCTGCTTTGTTTCCGGCAACTCCGGTTCATGTAAAGCTGCAGGCCTATGTTGGAAATCCTGTACGTTCCACTGTTCAGCTTACTGCTCAATCGGTCCTCGAACCTCTTCCCGGCGTTTATGTGTACGATATGGGCCAAAATATGGTTGGCGTTCCTTGTCTTAGATTGAAAGGAGATGCCGGACAGGAGATTACCATACGTTACGGCGAAATGAATTACCCCGAAGTAATCCCAACCAATCCGGTTGCACCCTATACCATCGATATGTATAAGCAGAAGAAAGGGCAGGTTTATACAGACAACTACCGTAGTGCTTTGTCGACCGACCGCTACATAATGAAAGGCGACGTTAAAGGTGAGACTTACGAACCCCGGTTCACATTTCATGGTTATAGATTTGTTGAGATCCATGGATTAAAAGAGCCGCTTCCTCTCGAAAACGTTAAAGGAATGGTTCTTGAGTCAATCGGAGAACAAACAAGTGGCTACCAAACTTCCAATAAATTAATTAACCGTCTATTCGAGAATATTGTATGGGGGCAAAGAGGCAACTTTTTATCAATACCCACCGATTGCCCACAAAGAGATGAACGAATGGGTTGGACCGGTGACGCGCAGATATTTGCCCGCTCGGCAACCTATAATATGAATGTGAATTCATTCTATACCCGCTGGCTTAATTCTGTAAGGGATAATCAGGGAGCCGACGGAAGTTATGCGAACTATGTTCCCGTGGTTGGTACGCCTCCCCAGGGAGCAGAACCCGGAATGGGTGCCGTGGGATGGATGGAAGCCGGAATTATTGTTCCTTGGCAGGTATATCAGCAATATAACGATGTGCGTATTCTGGAAGAACATTACGAGTCGATGCTTCACTACATGAATTTTATGGAAAGAAGGGCTGTTAAGTATATTCAACCCTATGGGGGCTTTGGCGATTGGCTGGCCTTGGACCCAACCAATTCCATGCTTACCAATACAGCTTACTTTGCTTATGATGCCATGCTCATGGAACAAATAGCCTCTAAGTTGGGTAAAGAAAGCGACAAGATACGATTCAAAAACCTATACGAGCAGATTAAAGCTTCGTTCAATAAGCATTTTGTTGATAATGAAGGATACACTTATGCCCCGTCTACATCTTCCATCTTTGGAAAACCGGTAGAATCAGGATGGGGTAGTGGTCCCGAAGGAGATCCAAAACGGGTAGATACCCAAACCTCTTATGTTGTTCCCCTCCAATTCGGGTTGTTTGATGAACAAAACAAACCAAAGGCGATACAACATCTGGTAGACAACGTCAGAAAACATGGCAATACCCTTACCACAGGTTTCATAGGAACTCCATACCTTAATCTGGTTCTTTCGGATAACGGTTTCGACGACCTCGCTTATGCGTTGTTCGAACAAACAGCTTATCCATCGTGGCTTTATCCAGTACTCCAGGGAGCCACCACTATTTGGGAACGATGGAATTCCTATACTATCGTTAATGGATTCGGACCTGTGGATATGAACTCATTCAATCATTATTCTTATGGAGCTATTGAAGAATGGATGATGGCTTATTCCGTTGGCATTCAGCGAAACGAGAACAAGCCCGGATACAAAGATTTTATTTTACAGCCCAAGTTTGGTGGTAGCTTTACTCATATAACCGGCTTCTTTGATTCGGTATACGGACGAATAGAAAGTGGATGGAATAAAGAGGGTAACCAAATCATGTATAAAGCGAAAGTGCCAGCCAATACAACAGCTACATTACACCTTCAGGTATCCGATCCCAAGATGATTAAAGTTCCGGAAGGAGCATCTTTCATCAAGAACGAAAAGGGTGAAGCACTTTATAGTCTGCAATCCGGAGACTACCAGTTTGTAATTAAAATAAACAAACCCGTAGATAAGCAGTAATTAAGCAGGCAGATAATTTTAATATGTCGTCCGCCATATGGAGACCCTTGTGTTTCTATTAGGCGGACGATTTAGTGTAATTATAAATTAGTTAATCCAATTGAAAAGGATATCTTTTTGACAATACTTTTTCTTTCATCATATGTATTAATAAAGTATTTTACGTAAGTTTGCACTATCGTTTGCAAAAAGATAACAATTATACATATTACATCTTATGTACAGAAACAGAACTTGTGGTGAATTGCGCCTTTCCCATGAAGGAGAAGTCGTAATCTTGGCTGGCTGGGTTCAGAAAACCCGTAAAATGGGAGGAATGACCTTCGTCGATATTCGTGACCGTTATGGTATTACGCAGTTAGTATTTAACCAGGAAGCTAATGCTGATCTTTGTGAGAAAGCTAATAAACTGGGCCGTGAATTTGTAATTCAGATTACAGGTACAGTAAAAGAACGTTCAAGCAAAAATATGAATATTCCTACGGGAGAGATAGAAATCATTGTTTCAGACTTAAACGTACTGAATACATCGGTAACACCTCCTTTTACCATAGAAGATGATACTGATGGAGGTGATGACCTTCGTATGAAATATCGTTACCTGGATTTGCGTCGTTCCAGCGTTCGTGCCAATCTGGAACTTCGTCATAAGATGACCATTGCTGTTCGCCAATATCTGGATCAACAGAACTTCCTTGAAGTGGAAACACCTGTTATGATCAAATCCACTCCCGAAGGTGCCCGCGACTTTGTGGTTCCTTCCCGTATGAATCCTGGTCAGTTTTATGCATTGCCTCAGTCCCCTCAAACATTCAAGCAGTTGCTGATGGTATCGGGATTTGACCGTTACTTCCAGATTGTTAAGTGCTTTCGTGATGAAGACTTGCGTGCCGACCGTCAGCCTGAATTTACCCAGATTGACTGCGAAATGAGCTTTGTTGAACAGGAAGATGTGCTGAATCTTTTCGAAGGTATGGCAAAACATTTGTTCAAAACGATACGTGGTATAGAAATAACAGAACCATTTGCCCGGATGACGTGGCACGATGCTATGAAATATTACGGAAGCGACAAACCGGACCTACGTTTTGGAATGAAGTTCGTGGAACTAATGGATATCATGCAGGGAAAAGGATTTTCTGTATTTGATAATGCCGCCTATGTAGGAGGTGTCTGTGCAGAAGGTGCGGCAAGTTATACAAGGAAACAACTGGATGCATTGACTGAATATGTAAAACGTCCGCAAATTGGTGCTAAAGGCCTTGTTTACGCCAGAGTCGAAGCTGATGGAACTGTAAAATCGAGTGTTGATAAATTCTATACACAGGATACTTTACAAGAGATGAAAAATGCTTTTGGTGCTAAACCAGGAGATCTTATATTAATTTTATCAGGAGATGATGCTCAAAAGACTCGTAAGCAATTATCTGAATTGCGATTGGAGATGGGTAATCAGCTAGGATTGCGCGATAAAAATAATTTTGTTTGTCTTTGGGTAGTCGATTTCCCATTGTTTGAATGGGATGAAGATACAAACCGTTTCTACGCGATGCACCATCCGTTTACTTCGCCTAAGCCAGAAGATATTCCGTTATTGGATACCAATACCGGTGATGTTCGTGCCAACGCATATGATATGGTTATCAATGGTGTTGAAGTTGGTGGTGGTTCAATTCGTATCCATGATAGTGCTTTACAGCAAAAAATGTTTAAGTTGCTCGGATTTACAGACGAAAAAGCACAAGAACAGTTTGGTTTCTTAATGAATGCATTTAAATACGGTGCACCTCCTCATGGTGGATTGGCATATGGATTAGATCGTTGGGTGTCTCTGTTTGCAGGCCTTGACTCGATCCGCGACTGTATCGCTTTCCCAAAGAACAATTCAGGAAGAGATGTTATGATAGACGCTCCAGCTGCAATTGATGACGAGCAGTTGAAGGAATTAAACCTTGTAATTGATATTAAAGAATAAATATGGTACGTGTAAGGGATATACTGAAAGAGATCGAACAGTATGCTCCACTGCCATTACAAGAAGATTTTGATAATGCAGGTGTGCAGGTTGGTGATGTAAACCAGCCTGCTACCGGTGTGCTGTTATGCGTCGATGTGACCGAAGAAGTGATTGATGAAGCGATAGAACTGGAATGTAACCTGATTGTTTCGCATCACCCATTGGCTTTCAAGCCTTTTAAATCATTAACCGGTTCAACGTATATTGAACGGTGTATGATGAAAGCCTGCAAATTCGATCTTGTTGTTTATGCAGCTCATACCAATCTGGACAACGCAATGGGGGGCGTGAATTATAAATTGGCCGAGATGATAGGACTTCAGAATGTTCGCATACTAAGTCCCCAAAAATCTTCACTGCTAAAATTAGTTACGTTTGTTCCAGAGTCTCATGCAGAAATAGTCCGTCAGGCTTTATTTAATGCAGGATCCGGATGTATTGGAAATTATGATTCTTGTAGTTTTAATATGAAAGGAGAGGGGAGCTTCAGAGCAAAAGAAGGAACAAATCCTTTTTGTGGGCAGATAGGTGATTTGCACACTGAACCAGAAGTCCGAATTGAAACTATTTTGCCTCTAAGTTTAAAAAACTCCGTAACAAAAGCTCTTTTTTCTGTTCACCCATACGAGGAACCTGCGTTTGATCTTTATCCTCTTGCAAACAGCTGGACACAAGCAGGCTCGGGGGTAGTAGGAGAATTACCTGAAAGCGAAGATGAGTTAAGCTTTTTACACCGAATAAAGGATATATTTCATTTAGGAGGCCTATTGCATTCCCCGTTTACAGGAAAAAGTATTCGAGAGGTTGCAATTTGTGGAGGAAGCGGAGCTTTTCTGATTAATGATGCCATCGCTTATGGTGCAGATGTTTTTATTACAGGCGAGGCTAAGTATAACGATTATTATAATGTAGAAGATCGGATTTTATTGACTGTAATTGGTCACTACGAATCAGAAGAATGTACAAAAGATATATTCTATACGATAATATCGAAAAAATTTCCTACCTTTGTCGTGCATTTTTCGAATGTTAATTCAAACCCGGTAAAATATTTATAGAATGGCTACAGAAAAACAATCAGCTGAAAAAGAAGTAACAGTTGAAGAAAAGCTTTCTAGGCTGTATCAACTTCAGACGATGGTGACAGAGATCGACAAGATCAAAACACTTCGTGGTGAACTGCCTTTAGAAGTTCAGGATTTGGAGGATGAGATCGCAGGATTGGAAACTCGTCTTCAAAACTTTCAGTCTGAAATTAAGTACTTAGAAACTTCTGTTTTAGAACAAAAGAACAAAATTGCTGATTCAACCGGACTGATTGAAAAGTATAAAGGTCAGTTGGATAATGTGCGTAATAACCGCGAATTCGACAACCTTACAAAAGAAATAGAGTTTCAGGGACTTGAAATCGAATTTTCTGAAAAGAAAATCCGCGAGTTTAGCGTTGCTGTTGTTGCAAAGAAAGAAGAAATTGCACAGAGCATTGAAAAACTTGATGGTCGTAAAGCTGACTTAGCTCAAAAACAAGGTGAGTTGGAAGAAATTATTTCTGAAACAAAACAGGAAGAAGAAAAGCTAAGAGAGCGTGCAAAAAAATTAGAGGCATCAATTGAACCTCGTTTGCTTGCAGCTTTTAAACGTATCCGTAAAGGTGCCCGAAACGGTTTAGCTGTTGTTTATATCCAACGTGATGCATGTGGTGGTTGCTTTAATAAGATTCCACCTCAAAAGCAAATGGATATTAAACTTCGCAAAAAAATTATTGTATGCGAATATTGTGGTCGTGTTATGATTGACCCTGAATTGGCTGGAGTAGAAGTTTAAACGTTTTATACAGTATAAGGGTAGGGATGCGGAAAACGTATCCCTACGTTTTTTTATGATAGAAGTAGTTCGCAAATATATTGACCAGAACCAGCTGCTTACTAAAAAAGAGTTGGTTATTGTGGGGATTAGCGGGGGGGCAGATTCAGTGGCTCTGCTTCATATGTTAGTGTCTATGGGATATCAATGTATTGCTGCCCACTGTAATTTTAAGTTGAGAGGGGAAGAGTCAGACAGAGATGAATTGTTTACGGATAATTATACTCAAATTCTTCAAGTTCCTTTACGCACTATTGTATTTGAAACAAAGCAATATGCACTGAACAACCATCTTTCAATTGAAATGGCCGCCCGGGAATTGCGCTACGCTTGGTTTGAGGAACTTCGGAAAGAATATAATGCTCAGGCGATAGCTGTGGCTCATCACAGAGACGACAGTATTGAAACGCTGCTTATAAATCTGACAAGGGGAAGCGGACTATGTGGTTTAACTGGTATTCGTCCTCGAAATGGCTATGTAGTACGTCCTTTGCTTCCATTATCCAGGGAAGATATCTTTTCTTACATTGATTCCAACAAACTGAGTTATGTTACAGATAGCACGAATAGTTCTGATATTTATACCCGTAACTTTATTCGGCTAAAAGTCCTTCCTTTGTTGGCTCAGATCAATCCTTCGATAAAAGCATCGTTAGCACGCACTACCGATCATTTAGGAGAGGCAGAGATAATTTTCAAGCATGTCATTCAAGAAGCCAGAAATAAAGTAATTCAAGATAACAGACTTTCTATAGATGCGTTGATGGAGTTGCCTGCTCCCAAAACAATTCTATTTGAATTATTGAAACCCTATGGATTTACCAGACTGGTTACGGAAGATATTTTTTCTTCGCTGGAAAAGGATTCGGGAAAACTATTTTATTCTAATTCTTATCGTTTATTAAAGGATCGTTCATTCCTATTTATAAATTCGCTAGAGAACCATGAACAACAATGTTTCACATTGGATAATGTAGAAGGTCGCATAACTGTTCCTATTGAACTTATCTTCAGTAAGCTTGTTATAAATAAAGACTTCCTAATTGAAAGAAATTTAAATTTCGCTTATTTTGATTACGATAAACTAAAGTTTCCTCTAACTTTACGTCACTGGAAGGAAGGAGACTGGTTTGTCCCTTTTGGAATGACAGGCAGAAAAAAGCTTAGTGATTATTTCTCAAATAATAAGTTTTCCTTATTCGATAAAGAAAAAATATGGCTTTTATGCAATGGAGAAGATATTATTTGGATTGTTGGAGAACGTCCCGATAATAGGTATCGCATTGACAAATCAACAAAAAAAGTTTTAAAGGTGAATTTTTTAGATAAAAAAAGCTTTACTTGTAAAACTATTTAGTAAATTTGCAAAGTTTTACTACGCAGATATGTTTCCGATGCATCAAAATCGGGTAAACAGTCCGGTATTATTCAAAAATGATTTTATTACCAATTATAATGATACAATGATGACGTTGTGCACGCATCGTAATGATGAGCATGTTGTGCGCCGTTGATATTATTCCTACGCAATATGCAAAAATACAACATTCTAGAACTAAATGAAAAACTTCTGACGGAATTGCAGGCAATTGCATCAGAGTTAGGTATTAAGAAAGCTGAATCTTTAAAGAAAGAAGAACTAGTGTATAGGATTCTTGACGAACAGGCTATTTCTTATGCGGGCATTCAGGCTGAAAAAGAAAAAGAGAAAGAAGCTAAAAAAGTTGAAAAACTACAGGCAAAAGTAAAGAATCCTCAAGCTAAATCAGCACCAAAGGCAAAAAGCCCAAGACCAAATTCTGAAAAAGAAGCTAATGCCAAACCAGTGATGCCAAATGAACCTAAAATCGTTAATGAAACAGCTGTAAAACCGGCTCCCGAAGTAAAAACAATTACTTCCGATGATACGAGCGCTGCAGCTCAGCCAGAACGAAAGAAAAGAATTCGGATTGAAAAGAAAGAGAAAGTTGCAGGAGCAACAATTCCTGCAGACAAACAAGACCAATCCGTGGTTGTTACAACTACTCCTTCGCAATCGGTTCAGCAATCAGCACAAAGTGCAATAGAATTCAAAGCAGAAAAAGAAGCAGTAATAAAGGTTGTAGAACAACCTGCAGTGGCACCACTCGAAGAGCCTGTAGCTGCATCTGTAGAGCAACCTGTTATTGATAAAGTTGAAGAAGGACAGGATGCTCCTGTTACTACAGCTCCGGAAGAGCCCAAAAGAGTAGTTTTCAGACATAGCGGAGCAGGTACCAGTTCTGTACTAGATCAGGTTTTCCCATTTTCTTCTACACCTTCCAGACCAGAGGCTGGCAAAACAACTCCTGCCGATTCTCAATCTCCAGCTCAACCACAGGCACATGCTCGTCAGCAGAATACTCGTCAGAATACGTTTAATAATCCCAGAAGTGCTGCTCAGAATGCACCTGCGCAGGATAAACAATATGAGTTTGACGGAATTTTAATTGGAACAGGTGTTCTTGAAATGATGCCCGATGGATACGGTTTCTTACGTTCTTCCGATTACAATTACCTAACATCTCCTGATGATGTATATGTATCTCAATCTCAGATAAAACTGTTTGGATTAAAGACAGGAGATGTAGTAGAAGGTGCTATACGTCCTCCGAAGGAAGGCGAAAAATATTTCCCGCTTGTTAAAGTGGATAAAATCAATGGCCGGACTCCCGAAGAAGTTCGTGATAGAGTTCCGTTTGATCACCTCACACCGCTTTTCCCTGATCAAAAGTTTATGCTAACCGCACGTAATACTCCTAAAGTATATGATAAAATAGCTGTAAGGGTAGTCGATTTATTCTCTCCGATTGGTAAAGGACAACGTGGTCTTATCGTAGCACAACCAAAGACAGGTAAAACCATGTTATTGAAAGATATAGCAAATGCTATAGCTGCCAATCACCCGGAAGTGTATATGATTGTATTGCTTATTGATGAACGCCCTGAAGAAGTTACCGACATGGCTCGTAGTGTTGATGCCGAAGTTATTGCATCTACATTTGATGAACCAGCAGAACGTCATGTAAAGATTGCAGAAATCGTATTAAATAAAGCAAAACGGATGGTTGAATGTGGTCATGACGTTGTTATCCTGCTCGATTCAATTACTCGTCTGGCTCGTGCCTACAATACTGTTCAACCTGCTTCTGGTAAAGTTTTGTCTGGTGGTGTAGATGCAAATGCATTGCAGAAACCTAAGCGTTTCTTCGGAGCGGCCCGTAATATTGAAAACGGCGGTAGTCTTACCATTTTGGCAACAGCGCTTACTGAAACAGGTTCTAAGATGGATGATGTGATTTTTGAAGAATTTAAGGGAACCGGTAATATGGAACTTCAGTTGGACAGAAAGCTTTCAAACAAGCGTATTTATCCTGCTGTCGACATTACTGCGTCCAGCACACGCCGCGACGACTTGCTGCAAGATGAAGCTACATTGAATCGTATGTGGATTTTACGCAAATACTTGTCTGATATGAACTCGATGGAGGCAATGGAATTTGTTAAAAAGCGTATGGAACAGACATATGATAATATGGAGTTTCTGGCTTCCATGAACGGATAATATTTCAATCATAATATAAAAAGAAAAGGGTGTCTCTAATCAGAGATGCCCTTTTCTTTTTATATTTGCAAAACAATCATGTAAATATTCGGAATGAGAAGAAAAAATCCACTAATATATCTTATTATAGTTCTTTTGTTGCCAGTCTTACTTTTGGCACAAAATAATGCAGATAATTATAAGTTTAACCGGGTCGATGTTGAAAGCGGCCTTTCTAATAGTGAAGTAAAGTGTGTATATAAAGATAAAACCGGATTTATATGGTTTGGTACGCCTTCAGGATTAAACCGCTATGATGGTTACGAAGTTTCTGTTTATAAACACAACTTGCAGGATAATACCACTAGTTATAACAATGATATATGGCGGATTCAGGAGTCGGATAAGGGCTTGCTTTGGCTTACAACCAGAGCTGGTTATGCTGTTTATAATCCTTTAAAAGAAGAGTTTGAAGATAATTTGCCTTCATTATTTAAAAAATATTCGGGAGTTACATCGTTTAATAGTCTTTATATTGACTTAGGTAAGAATTATTGGTTTATTACACCTTCGGATGTACGTTTGTATGATGTAAAAATGAAGCAGCTAACCGTATTTTCGCAAGGAGGTCTGGGTAATTTAAGTGCTGGTGTAATTACGGATATTAAACAAGGAAACAATCGTTATTGGTTTACATATGATAATGGATTGGTTGAATGCATGGATGCCCAGACTCATAAAATAATCAGGCGCGATAGCACTATACTGAATAATATTAAAATTAGGAATCTTGGAGATATTCGTTTGTTTATAGATAGTGCAGGCGATCTTTGGATGTATGGCATAGGAGAACATTTCGGCCTTGCTTATTATAATCTGCAAAAGAATAAGTGGCAATTTTATTCTGAAATGGCCGCTACACCTAACAAAATTTCGAATAATAATATTACATCGGTTGCAGAAGACTCCAAAGGAATGATTTGGGTAGGTACAGATCATGGTGGAGTTAATATTCTAAATAAAAAAAATGGCAGCATTATTTATTTGAAACAAAATGAATTAAACCAATATAGTCTGTCGCAAAATACAATCAAGTGTTTATATAGCGACGATACGGGTATAATGTGGGTTGGAACTTACAAAATGGGCGCTTGTTATTATCACGAAAGCGTTTTTAAATTCAAATCGATCTCAGATAAGGCATCTTTGCCATATAATGATGTTAACTGTTTCCATGAAGCACCCGATGGAAATATCTGGATTGGCACAAATGGCGGCGGACTTATTTATTTTGACCGTAAAAATGAAAAATATATAACTTATAAACACAAAAACGGAGATAAAAACAGCCCTGCCGGGAATGTGATTGTAAGTCTTGCCGGCGACGATCAAGGTAGGCTTTGGATTGGTTATTATATCGAAGGAATGGATTGTTTTGATGGAAAGAAATTTACTCATTATGGTTATAATCCAAACAAACCCGATGTTCTTACTGATAACAATGTTTGGAATATTATGAACGACTCTGCCGGAAACTTATGGATCGGGACATTAAGGGGAGGGGTTGTTGTGGTTGATGCTTCAACGGGTAAACAAATCAAACATTTTAATACAAATGGATCTGTATATTCTATCATACAAAAGAAATCGGGAGAAATTCTTGTTGGTGCGCAAAGTGGCTTGTGGATTTACAATGCTGTAACAAATAAACTTGAGCAATACGAGAATGAGTTATTCGGTAAAATCCAACTGAGTAAATACGATATAAACAATTTGTATGAAGATAGCCGGGGATTGCTTTGGATTGGGACACGCAATGGATTGATAATGTTTAATGCCTATACCCGGGATGTAAGAACATTTAGAGTTCAGGACGGACTTTCGTCCGAGCTTGTTCAAAGTATCCAGGAGGATGCCGAACATAATATTTGGGTCGGAACCCACAATGGACTTTCATGTGTAAAAGTAACTACAGCAAACGAAACACCGGGATATTTCTTTAAGACCGTTAGCTACGACAGGTCAGAAGGTCTTCAGGGAGAAATGTTTAATTATAACGCTGTATATATAACATCCAAGCAGGAACTTATTTTTGGAGGATCACTTGGGTTTAATATCTTCACCCCCAATGCTATTAATTACAATAACAACCGGCCCAAAGTTATAATTACGGATTTTCAATTATATAATAAAAGCCTAAAACCCGGAGAACGTTACGAAGGGAGAACGATTCTATCTCAAAGCATTACTCATACAAAAGAGATTACCCTGAATCATTCCGATAACTACTTCTCGATAGTATTTGCAGCGCTTGATTATTGTATGCCAGATAAATCAAGGTTCTATTATAAACTGGAAGGATTCAATACTCAATGGCTTGAAGCCGACCGTACCGGACGTAAGGTTACTTATACAAACCTTAACCCAGGTAAATATACATTTTATCTGAAAGCGATTAATAGTGATGGCTTTGAAACTGAAAATCCAATAAAACTGATAATAACAGTTCGTCCGCCATTTTGGCTATCAGCATGGGCTTACGCACTTTATTTCATTTTGATAATTTTGAGTCTTTATTATTATGTAAGATATTCAAGCAGAAGAGCAGAAAAGAAACTTGCTTATGCCCGCGAGAAGATGAAAACTACTCAGCAGCTTGAGATGGACGAAGTAAAATTGCGTTTCTTTACGAATATCAGTCATGAGTTCCGGACTCCTCTTACTTTAATATTAACTCCTCTCGAAGAGTTGTTAAAGAAGAAAGAAAATTCTGAAGAGAAGGATACTTTGATTGTAATTAGACGAAATGCCAAACAGCTATTGAATTTGGTTAATCAGCTGCTTGATTTCAGGAAACTGGATGTTAATGGTCATTCATTGCATCCTTCGGTTGGAGATATTGTTCTTTTTGTAAAAGATCTGTGCAATTCGTTTGATGAAGTAATGCAGCGAAAATCAATTGATTTTAAATTTACTACTGAAATAGATCATCTGTATGCCCGTTTCGACGATGATAAAATGACTAAAGCACTTCTTAATATTTTGTCTAATGCCCATAAGTTTACACCCAGTGGAGGAGCTATCGAGGTTAAGCTTCAGGTGCTTGATACGCCAGGTGAAACTACAGATAAATCCATTCAAATTATTGTATCGGATACAGGAATAGGGATTCCGAACGATATGAAAGATAAGATTTTTGAACGGTTTTATCAGATAAAGAGTTCGGATACGATGTCTTATCAGGGAAGTGGAATCGGACTTCATCTTGCGAAAGAATTTGTTAATTTACATGGCGGAGATGTTACGGTCCATAGTGAATTAGGAAAAGGAAGCTCGTTTGTTATTTCGATTCCTTATTATGCGGGAGAACCATCCGAACAAATTGTTGAAAAGGATATAGAACTGTTGACTGATACCGAAGCAGATGAAGAAAAAGAAATGCATCTTCAGAGTTTACCCAAGATTCTTTTGGTTGAAGACAATGATGATTTCCGGAATTTTATGGCAGACAGGCTACATGATAATTATATTATCTTGAAAGCGGCTGATGGTGAAGAGGGATTGGCTATTGCTTTGAAAGAAATTCCGGATATGATTGTAAGTGATGTTATGATGCCTAAAATGGATGGTGTTACGATGTCTAAATCCCTGAAAGCAGATATTCGGACCTCACACATTCCGATCATTCTGCTAACAGCAAAAACTGGAGAAGAGAGTAAGTTGGAGGGATTGCTTGCAGGAGTGGATGATTATATTACAAAACCGTTCAATCTTGAAATATTGAGGGTTAAAATTCACAATATTATTGAAGGACGGAAAACTATCCAGTCGATGTTTAAACAACACATAAAGATAGAGCCTTCAAAGATTACAGTAAGTTCGCTGGATGATAAGTTGATAAAGAAAGCGCTTGAATATACAGAAGCTAATATTTCCAATCCGGATTTCTCAGTAGAGGAATTAAGTCGTGAATTGGGAATGAGTCGGGTTCATTTGTACAAAAAGCTGTTGTCCATTACGGGTAAAACTCCAATCGAGTTTATTCGCGTAATTAGATTAAAGAGAGCAGCCCAGTTGTTGGAAGAGAGTCAGCTTTCCGTTTCTGAAATTGCCTATGAAGTTGGTTTTAATAATCCCAAGTATTTTAGAAAGTATTTTAAGGACGAATTTGATCTTCTGCCTTCACAGTACGGCAGCCGAAAAGGTAAGGCTGAAGAGTGATTTTACATTTAATACACAATCTTGAAACAAAGGATTCCCTTGGTATAACAAACTGACCTTTTTGCTTTAACATCATGCTACATGAATGTATAAGGTTAGTTATATCTTTGCATCAGTCATTTTAACAGAATGGCTGATGCAATTTTTTTTTCACTTTAAACTTTAAATTTAGTACAATGTTTAAGAAGTTACTTTGTTCGGCTTTTTTATTCTTTTCTTTCTTTTCGTGTAGCCCGTCTTACGAAAAACTACAGGATGGGGTTGTTATTCACCTCAATAATACAGGAGAAGGTACCGCGAAACATCTGAAACTTTCAGTGATAAATGATAAAGTAATTCATGTTTCGGCTACAGCTTCAGATACATTCTCGACAGCCAAAAGCCTTGTTGTAGCAGAATCGCCCGCATTTACTTCATGGAAAATGAAAGAGGATCAAGGAAAAGTAGTGATTGAAACAGCTGCTATGAAAGCTTATGCTGACATAAAAACCGGTGAAGTTGTTTTTAAAGACTTAAAAGGAAATACAATTTTGCAAGAAAATAAAGGTGGCGGCAAATCGTTTTCAGCTATCGAAATTGAAGGAACTAAAGGATATTCCATACGTCAGGTGTTTGAATCGCCAGACGATGAAGCTTTTTACGGACTTGGACAGCATCAGGCCGACGAATTCAATTATAAAGGAAAAAATGAAGTCCTCTTTCAATACAATACCAAAGTTTCTATTCCGGTTGTTTTAAGTAATAAAAACTATGGCATATTCTGGGACAACTATTCTGTTACAAAGTTTGGCGATCCGAGGGACTATGCCCAACTATCACAGTTTAAATTATTTGATAAGAATGGAAAAGAAGGTGGTTTAACAGCTACTTACTATGTAAATTCTGATACGAGCAAAGTATTTGTTACGCGTGAAGAAAATACAATTGATTACGAAAACCTTACTACTGTAAAAATCTTCCCCGCAGACTTTCCTTTTTATAATTCAAAAATTACCTGGGAAGGCGAAATGCAATCCAATGAATCTGGCATTCATCGTTTTCTGCTTTATTATGCAGGTTATACAAAGATATGGATTGATGGAAAGTTGATGGCCGAAAAATGGCGTACTGCCTGGAATCCTTCTGTTGCCAAGTTCGGTGTAGAAATGGAGGCTGGAAAAAAACATCAGGTAAAACTGGAATGGTTTCCTGATGGTGGTGTATCTTACATAGGTTTAAAGTTTCTTTCACCTGTTGACCCTGTAGAACAGAATAAGCTTTCTTTAAGTTCCGAGATTGGGGATCAGATAGACTACTATTTCATTAAGGGCGACTCGATGGATGATGTAATGAAAGGATATCGTGGAATAGCAGGCAAAGCTCAGGTAATGCCTAAATGGGCTATGGGATTCTGGCAAAGCCGTGAACGTTACAAGACTCAGGACGAATTGCTTGATGCACTGAAAGAATTCAGACGTAGAGAAATCCCAGTAGATAATATGGTAGTTGACTGGTTTTATTGGCCCGAAAATGCATGGGGTAGTCATGAGTTTGATCCGGTACGTTATCCCGATCCAAAAGGACTTGTTGATGAAGCTCATAAATTAAATGCCAAAGTAATGATTTCCGTTTGGCCTAAATTCTATGAAACTACCGAACATTACAAAGAATTTGACAAGAAAGGTTGGATGTACCAACGCGCTACAAAAGATAGTATTAAAGACTGGGTTGGTAAAGGATATGTTGGTTCGTTTTATGACGCATATAATGAAGATGCCCGTACTTTGTTTTGGAATCAGATGAAAGAACATCTCTATCCAAAAGGATTTGACGCTTGGTGGATGGATGCTTCGGAACCAGATATTTTATCTAATGCCAGTATTGAATATAGAAAAGAGTTGATGACTCCCACTGCAATGGGACCTTCTGCCAAGTATTTTAATACCTATGCGTTGATGAACGCCATGGCGATATATAAAGGGCAGCGGTCTGCGGATAACGACAAGCGGGTATTTTTGTTAACCCGTTCAGGCTTTGCAGGTCTTCAGAAATATGGTGCTGCAACATGGAGTGGAGATATTGGCACTTGCTGGGAAGATTTTAAGGCTCAGATTTCTGCCGGATTAAATCACTCTATGTCGGGAAATCCTTACTGGACAATGGATATTGGAGGTTTCAGCGTACAAAAACGTTTTGAAACGGCTAAAGAAGGTTCCGAAGATATGAAAGAGTGGCGTGAACTAAATAGCCGTTGGACACAATTTGGTGCTTTCGCTCCTTTGTTCCGTACACATGGACAGTTCCCTTATCGTGAAGTATTTAACTTGGCCCCACAGTCCGATCCTGCTTATAAGAGTATTGTTTATTACGACAAATTGAGATATCGTTTGATGCCTTACATTTATACCTTGGCAGGAGAAGTTTTCTTGAATGATTATACCATCATGCGGCCAATGGTAATGGATTTTGCTTATGACGCAGCTGTAAACAACCTGGGTGACCAGTATATGTTTGGCCCTAGTTTGATGGTATGTCCGGTATATACATATAAAGCACGGACTCGAGAAGTATACTTTCCGAAAAATACAGGTTGGTACGATTTTTATACGGGCTCTTACACTGAAGGCGGAAATATGCAGACAGTGAATGCTCCATACGAACGTATGCCATTGTTTGTAAAAGCCGGGTCGATCGTTCCTGTTGGAGAAGAGCTGCAATATGCTTCCGAAAAACCAGCTGCTCCTATAACATTGTATATTTATACCGGTAAGGATGCCTCATTTACACTATACGAAGATGAAGGTACAAATTACAATTACGAAAAAGGAAAGTATTCAACTATTTCGTTTACCTATAATGAAGCGAAAAAAGAAGTTACTATTGGAGAAAGAAAAGGTGATTTCGCCGGCATGGTAAAAGAACGAACATTTCATGTCGTATTTATCGGAAAAGAAAAAACAAAAGGTTTCGATTCAAACCCTGTACCGGATGCTACGGTATCTTATAAGGGAGCAGCATTGAAAGTAAATAAATAAATAAATAAATTATATATCACTACTGAATGTTTAATAAGGTTTAGGTTAACAAATTTCAGAGTAAACACTAATGTTCGGCTGCAGTCTAAGTGATTTAGACTGCAGCTTTTTTTATTTTATTTAGCCTATGTAATTGTAAATTTATAGGCCAAATAGTAAGCATACAAAGCACTCTCAATTTTGTTTCACTCCATTTTCTTTATACCTTTACGCGAATTTAATTTGTGGCTGATTGTACGAAATATTTAGATAATGAAAATAGAAGAAAATTACTCTTTAGAGAAGCATAATACATTTCATTTAAATGTGAAAACCCGTTGGTTTATGGAGTATAGCACTGAAGAAGAGTTATCTCGGATCCTTCATGACGAATACGTTTCCTCTTTCGAGAAGGTTCATATAGGTGCCGGAAGTAACCTGTTATTTCTGAACGATTACAGTGGTGTTGTTCTACATTCGGCAATTAAGTGTATCGATGTAGATAAAGAAAACGATGAATATGTCTTTCTTCGGGTAGGGGCCGGGGTTGTTTGGGATGATCTGGTAGCATATGCAGTAGATAAAGGTCTGGGAGGAATCGAGAATCTTTCACTGATTCCCGGAGAAGTAGGTGCTGCGGCTATACAGAATATCGGAGCTTACGGAGCAGAAATTAAAGATGTGATCGAATCTGTGGAGGCTTTTGAGATTGCTACGGGGAATAAACGCATTTTTACTTTAGATGAATGTGCTTACGGATATAGATCAAGCATCTTTAAGAAAGAGCTTGTCGATAAATATATTGTTACGTACCTGACGATACGTCTTTTTAAAGAACCTCAGTTTTCAATTGACTACAAGGATTTAAAAGATGAACTTTCGAAATATAGTATTGTAAATCTCTCATCAGTAAGGCAGGCCGTTATTGACGTTCGTACTCGTAAATTGCCAGATACTGAAGTTTTGGGAAATGCAGGAAGTTTTTTTATGAATCCGACAATCTCAGAGAATCACTATGAGAGTTTAAAAAATGAATATCCTTCGATTCCGTCTTATGCCTTGCCCGATGGTAGAGTAAAAATACCTGCCGCCTGGTTGATTGAGCAATGTGGATTTAAAGGTAAAGCTTATGGACAGGCTGCTGTTTATGAACATCAGGCGTTAGTTTTGGTTAATTTGGGAGGAGCTGTTGGGTCCGAAATTGCTTTATTGGCAGAAGCGATTCGCGAAACAGTAGCTCAACGTTTTGGAATACAGATAGAACCCGAAGTGAAATATATTGGTTGAGAAGATGAAAGTAACGTTTTTAGGTACAGGAACTTCAACGGGTAACCCCGAAATTGGGTGTAATTGTGAGGTCTGTACAAGCAAAGATCCGCGTGATTGGCGTTTAAGGGCATCTGTATTAGTGGAAACAGATGGTAAACGTTTGCTTATTGATTGTGGTCCCGATTTCAGAATGCAGATGCTGACTCATTCTATTACGAAGCTAGATGGTGTTCTGGTTACTCATGAACATTATGATCATGTAGGAGGGTTGGATGACCTTCGTCCGTTTTGCCGTGATAAAGGCGTAGATATCTATGCCGAAGATAATGTGGCTGAAGCAATTGTTACGCGCATGCCGTATGCATTCCGGGAATTTAAATATCCGGGAGTTCCTAATCTTGAATTAATAAGGATTACCGAAAATCCTTTTGATGCTGCTGGAGTGTGGGTAATTCCTATTCGGGTGATGCATGGTAAATTGCCCATTTTAGGCTTTCGAATAGGAGGTTTTGCCTATTTAACCGACTTAAAATATATTTCTGACGAGGAGGTAATGAAATTACAGGGGCTGGATGTGTTGGTGATTGACGCGTTACGAAAAGGACATCATCCATCTCACGAAGGGCTTGAGGATGCCTTAGAAAATATAAAACGTATTAGTCCGAAAAAGGCATACCTGATACATATGAGTCACAGGATTGGTTTGCATGAAAAAATTGAGAAAGAATTACCATCAAATGTGTATTACGCATACGACGGACTAGTGATCAATTGCTGATCGAGTCAGTTTGATTCAAACATGTTGTGTAATAGACCTGGTTGTTATCCTTGTCGAATTGTAGCATGAAATTATGTTGTGGAAAAAAACTCTTGAGCCTAAGCTGCAGAGTATCTGTCAAAAGAGGATAGATACTATCAAATGAGGCATGGTAAGGAATTCGGGTGAAAGAACAAAGCTTGTTTTCGCTTATATAAATATCTGCATATATCCAGCCGTTCCCAAGATTTACCTGTGTTGAATCATTTATTTGCGTATATACGTTTAATCTTTCAGCAGGAATAATAATATTCAGCGGAGCACTGCGATCCAGTAATTTTCGCTGAACCGAAATACTTTCAGGAAGGGACGCCTTTCCTACAGATTGCTGAATCGCAACATATTCCAATAATTTTTTACTGAAGCTTGCTGCCCAAACGCCGTTATTATAGTATGTAACAAAAAAACGATTTCCAGGAATGGCATAAAAAGTATATTCTGCTCCATCCACTACGATGCGTTGCGGATCGTAACTGTTGAAATAGGGGTGAAGCACTTTGAATGCAATTTCGTCGGCTTGTTCCAGTGTTGCTTTGGCGTACAATACTTCTCCCTGCGCATGATAGGAAATTAAATAAAAAGGAATTACACCTTTGTCCAACACAGAAATAAACACCTGAGGTATGTAAGGAGTAAATAAGTCTTGTTTATTGTTATCCGAAAGAATAATTTTGGTAAGTAACGACGGCCTGTTAATACAAATTAGTGCATTCGGATTAGGTGCAATGATCGTATACAAGTCCCCCTGTATGGTTACTTTCTTTTCGTCGATGGAAAAGAAAAAGAACCAGACCGCCAAAATTGCTACGGCTACAGAAATCAGAGCAATTATTATCTCTTTACGGTATTCTCTCATGTATACTGAATATACTAGCAAATGTAACTAATTATCTGGTAATATAATATAGTTAATAGAAAAAAAGACAGGCCAGGCTATTTACATTGTAGTTCCAATGAATCAGCGACTAAAGCACCGTGAGTGAAGGATGTGAAAGATAGTGTAGTTTGTTAGTACTTATGGCCCAAAAAGTATATACTTTTTGCCTTGAAAGATATATCTTTTAAGATCGAAAGATATATCTTTATTCATCCAATCCTATAAGGAATGGAAACCGGCCAGGATCTGCTATTTCTTTGAAAAGTAAGATTTACACCATTGCTTTATTCCACATTCATCACATTTGGGCTTACGGGCCAGACATACGTATCTTCCGTGTAAAATTAGCCAGTGATGAGCTTTGGGAATTAAATTTTCCGGTATGTGCTTTACTAATTCGCGTTCGGTTTCAAGAGGAGTTTTACTGTTTAAGGTAAGCCCAATGCGGTTAGAAACTCTGAATACATGAGTATCTACAGCCATAGCCGGCTTATTAAAGATGACCGAAGCAATTACATTGGCAGTCTTTCTGCCTACACCCGGTAGCTTCTGAAGTTCATCAACATCCGAAGGAACATTTCCATTAAACTCAGACATTAATTTTTGAGCCATACCCACAAGGTGTTTAGACTTATTGTTTGGATACGATACGCTGCGGATATACTCGAAAACAACTTCGGAGGTGGTTGCTGCTAAAACTTCGGGAGTTGGAAAAGCTTCAAAAAGGGCAGGAGTAATTTGGTTTACTCTTTTGTCTGTACATTGTGCGGAAAGAATTACAGCTATAAGTAACTGATACGGATCTTTGTAATGCAACTCAGATTCCGCTACCGGCATATTTATACTGAACCAGTCTATTATTCCCTTATAACGTTCTTCTTTTCGCATGGGTAATTATTAAAATAACCTCATTGTTTACCCGTGTGTTTCCCCCGGGGGGGTTAATCCCGGGGGTGGTAAAAAATGATTAGGTTATCAACTTAATTGGCTGACTCAAACTGTTTAAGAAAACGTACATCGTTTTCCGAAAACATACGCAAGTCTTTAACTTGGTATTTCAAATTTGTGATACGCTCGATACCCATACCGAGTGCATATCCGGAATATACTTTACTATCAATTCCACAATTTTCAAGAACATTAGGATCCACCATTCCGCATCCTAATATTTCTACCCAACCTGTGTGCTTGCAGAATGGACATCCTTTTCCTCCACACAAATTACATGAAATATCCATCTCTGCAGATGGTTCAGTAAATGGGAAATAGGACGGACGTAAACGGATCTTAGTATCCGGACCAAACATTTCTTTAGCAAAAAACAGCAAAGCTTGTTTTAAATCTGCAAACGAAACATTTTTATCCACATATAAAGCCTCTACCTGATGGAAGAAGCAATGTGCGCGATACGAAATGGCTTCATTGCGGTAAACGCGTCCCGGACAAATAATTCGGATCGGAGGTTCCTGATTTTCCATTACACGTGTCTGTACTGATGAAGTGTGTGTTCTCAACAGAACATCAGGATTATGCTGAATGAAAAAAGTGTCTTGCATGTCTCTGGCAGGATGATCTTCTGCAAAGTTAAGCGAAGAAAATACATGCCAGTCATCTTCAATTTCAGGTCCTTCAGCAATGCTAAAGCCTAATCGTCCGAAGATATCACATATTTCTTTCTTTACAATGGAAAGAGGATGACGGGTTCCAAGTTCTATCGGATAAGCCGTACGCGTAAGATCAATAGTATCATCTGTTGTCTGAATGCTATCGAAAGCTTCTTTCAAATCATTGATTTTCTGTTGTGCAGTTTCTTTCAGTTCATTTAAGTACTGACCAACTTCACGTTTCTGATCTGATGCAACATTGCGAAAATCATTAAAAAGGAGCGATACTTCACCCTTCTTACTGAGGTATTTAATTCGTAAAGTTTCCAGTTCTTCGGCGTTAGCCGCTTTCATATTCTCTACTTCCTGAAGCAGAGTTTTAATCTTATCGATCATTGCAAATCTCTTTTATTTTACAGCATGCAAAGTTAACCTTTCTTTTGATACACGCAATGTTAATAAAATATTATTCTGATTTACATCCGATAAAATTATCCTTTTTCTTTTTTACTCAAAAATATAGAACTAATTCTCTGGCGTAAATCAAACAATTATCTACATTTGTAAATGTTAATCTAAATCGGAATTGATATGAAAAGGAATGCGCTGTTACATCAGCTAATCACTCATGACGATGTTTTCGACTTTATAGTAATTGGAGGTGGTGCAACAGGTCTGGGTGTTGCATTGGATGCTGCAACCCGTGGAGCAAGTGTCGCTTTGTTCGAGCAAGACGATTTTACGAAAGGAACTTCCAGCCGAAGCACTAAATTGGTTCATGGTGGCGTTCGCTATTTAGCTCAAGGGGATCTTTCATTGGTTTTGGAGGCTTTACGCGAAAGAGGTTTACTAAGGAAAAATGCCCCTCATCTTGTCAAAAATCAAACTTTTTTAATTCCGTGTTACAGGTGGTGGGAAGGTGCCTTTTATACCATTGGACTCATATTATATGATTTAATGGCTGCAAACTTAGGTCTAGGCCGGTCTTTTTGCATAGGGCCGAAGCGCGCTGTAAAAACAATTCCGATGTTACGTAAAAAAGGAATGAAAGCCGGCGTTATATATCACGATGGTCAGTTTGATGATTCACGATTGGCTGTAAATATAGCCCAGACCGCTGTAGACGCGGGTGCTTGTTTGCTTAATTACATGAAGGTAACAGAATTGATTAAGCAGGATGGGAAGGTTTGTGGTGTAAAAGTGATGGATATGGAATCAGGTTTGAGCCATATAGTCAGATCAAAAACGATAATTAATGCTACAGGCGTTTTTGCCGACGATATCTTGCAAATGGATGAACCAGGTAAAAAGCCCACTGTACAACCTAGTCAGGGAGTTCATTTAGTTTTGGATTCTTCTTTCCTTCAAAGTAACTGCGCTATAATGATACCTAAAACAGCCGATGGCAGAGTACTCTTTGCAGTTCCATGGCATGATAAAATAGTGGTTGGAACAACAGATACGGTGATGAAGCATGCGGCATTAGAGCCAGTCGCATTGGAAGAGGAAATCGATTTTATTCTTTCAACGGCAGGGCAGTATTTAACCAGACCTCCACAGCGAAAAGATGTTTTGTCTGTTTTTGCAGGACTCAGACCTTTGGCTGCGCCGCGTAGTCACGATAAAAAAACAAAAGAAATTTCAAGGAGTCATAAACTGATTGTTGAAAAATCGGGGTTGATAACAATTATAGGCGGAAAATGGACTACATATCGGAAAATGGCTCAAGATACAATTGATCTTGCCTATACCAAAATGCATATGAAGGTGCCTGAATGTGTAACCGAATCTTATTCCATCCATGGTAGTAAAACAAATCCCGACTATAATGATCCATTGTATGTGTATGGATCTGATGCCGAAGAAATACGATCCCTTATTGCTTCTTCTCCAGTTATGGGAGAAAAGCTTCATCCTGATTATGCCTATACAGCAGGCGAAGTTATATGGATAGTACGAAATGAAATGGCACTTTCGCTGGAAGATGTGCTTGCCAGGAGACTACGTATCTTGTTTTTAGATGCTTATGCAGCAATAGCTATGGCACCTCGGACTGCCCAATTGATTGCTTCAGAAAGAGATAAAGATCAGGATTGGATTAATAATCAGCTTGAGCTTTTCAACTCAATGGCTTCCAATTATATTTTGAAATAACTTATATAGTAGTAATTGATATATATAAAACTTGTTAACAAAATACTTTTATGAACTTTAAAAATAAATATGTTCTGGCTATTGATCAAGGTACAACAAGCTCGCGTGCTATTATTTTTAATCATCAGGGGGAGATTGTAACCATTTCACAAAAAGATTTCCAGCAGTACTTTCCTAAACCAGGTTGGGTTGAACATGATCCCAACGAAATTTGGTATTCGCAGAGTTCTGTTATAAAGGAAGCAATGGCTAAAGCAGATCTTACTGATAAGAATATTGCTTGTATTGGAATTACAAACCAACGGGAAACAACTGTTGTATGGGATAGAGAAACTGGTTTCCCTGTTTATAATGCAATTGTATGGCAGGATAGACGTACTGCGGATTTTTGTGAAGAGCTCAAGTCAAAAGGCTATGCGGAACTAATTCAGGAAAAAACAGGGTTAATTATAGATGCATACTTTTCCGCGACAAAAATAAAATGGATTTTAGAAAACGTAAAAGGAATAAGAGAGCGAGCAGAAAGAGGCGAGCTTTGCTTTGGAACTATTGATTCCTGGCTTATATGGAAGCTTTCCAAGGGAGAAAAACACCTCACGGATGTTAGTAATGCTTCCCGAACCATGTTGTTTAATATTCATACACTTACCTGGGACAAGGAGTTGCTTGCTATTTTCTCTATTCCAGAGTCAATGCTTCCGGAAGTAAAGTCTAGCAGCGAGATTTATTGTGAAACAAAAAGTCCGCTTTTCTCATCAGGAATCCCTGTTTCGGGAATTGCCGGCGATCAGCAAGCAGCCCTTTTCGGACAACTTTGTCTGGAGGAAGGAATGACAAAAACTACCTATGGTACAGGATGTTTTATGGTTATGAATACAGGAAAGAAGCCTGTTAAATCGCATAATAATCTACTTACCACCATTGCCTGGAAGATTGGCGATGATGTAACGTACGCACTCGAAGGAAGTGTTTTTGTTGGAGGAGCAGTTGTTCAGTGGTTACGTGATGGTATTGGGTTGGTGTCAAGTGCGTCGGCAACGGAGCAAATGGCAGATTCGGTTCCGGATAATGGCGGAGTGTTTTTTGTGCCTGCTTTAACCGGTTTAGGTGCCCCTTATTGGGATCAGTATGCACGTGGTGCAATTCTTGGTATTACACGGGGAACTACAGCGGCGCACATTACCCGTGCAGCTCTTGAGGGAATTACATACCAGGTATACGATGTGCTAAATTCGATGGAAAATGATATAAACTCGAAGTTGAAGGAAATTCGTGTAGATGGAGGTGCAGTAGCAAATAATTTTCTGATGCAATTTCAGGCAGACATTTGCCGTTGTCCGGTAGTTAGGCCAAAGGTACTGGAAACTACAGCCTTGGGTGTTGCCTATTTGGCCGGACTTGCTGTTGGATATTGGAAAGATATGTCAGACTTGAAAGAGCAGTGGTGCGTGGATAAAATTTTTACATTTAAAATGAAAGAAGAAAAATCCGAACACTTGCTTCTACAATGGCATAAGGCTGTAGGGCGTTCCCTTCAGTGGGCAGAGTAATAATATAATAATTAAAAAGATATGAGTCCGTTTTTAGCAGAGTTGATAGGAACAGCATTCCTGATTTTGATGGGAGGAGGAGTGGTAGCTAATGCTGTATTAGATAAGACGAAAGGAAATAATGCTGGTTGGATGGCGATTACAACAGCATGGGCTATGGGTGTTTTTATCGGTGTTGTAGTAGCCGGACCGTATAGTGGGGCACACTTGAATCCTGCAATTACAATTGGATTGGCAGTTGCCGGTTCTTTTCCATGGGGAAGTGTTTTTTCTTACATAGTGGCACAGTTGCTGGGTGCAGCCATTGGAGCATTTCTGGTTTGGGTTATTTACAAAGATCATTTCGACCAAACGGAGAACAAAATATCCAAGTTGGGTGTTTTTTGTACTGTACCGGAAATACGTCATCCTTTGATAAACTTTACAACTGAAGTAATCGGAACTTTTGTCTTGATGTTTGTTGTATTCTATATTACCAAAGGGGAGGCGCAGATGCTAAATGATAAAGTTGTAATTCCTGTAGGATTGGGTTCCGTAGGGGCTATACCTGTTTCTTTTACTGTTTGGGTGATTGGCCTTTCCCTTGGTGGCACAACAGGGTATGCAATAAATCCTGCAAGAGACCTGGCGCCCCGGTTTATGCATGCTATATTGCCAATTAAAGATAAAGGATCAAGTCAATGGTCTTATTCTTGGATTCCAATTGCAGGTCCGCTGGTGGGAGCAATACTTGCCGCGTTGCTTTACCTGCTTTTGCATAATTAATGTTTGAAAGTTACAATTTGCTAATTATTAAAATATTATTCATTGTATAGAAGAACATAAGTTATTTCTATTCAATGTATTCAATTAATTAAACGTTATGATAAACAAAGAGCTCATTAATCCTCAAAGCATTGTGATTGTTGGAGGATCAAATAATGTTCACAAACCCGGCGGACGTTTGGTTCGCAATTTGTTGGATGGTAAATACAAAGGCGAATTATATGTGGTTAATGCCAAAGAAACAGATGTACAGGGAATAAAGTCATATGCTAATGTCCGCGAAATCCCCGATGCCGAACTAGCTATTATTTCTATACCGGGACATGCTTGCCCCGAGGTCGTGGAAGTCCTTGCAAAACAAAAAAACGTACGTGCCTTTATAATTATATCCGCAGGATTTGGTGAAGAAACGATTGAAGGAGGGATTCTTGAAGACCAAATTTTGAAGATTATCAACGAATCCGGAGCTTCCTTGATCGGCCCGAATTGTATTGGGATAATGAATGTGAATTACCATGGGGTATTTACTCAACCCATACCTGAATTTCATCAAGATGGGGTCGATTTTATTTCCAGTTCGGGAGGTACTGCTCTGTTTATAATGGAGTCTGCGCTGACTAAAGGGCTAAGATTCTCGTCTGTATGGTCGGTCGGGAACTCAAAACAAAATGGGGTAGAGGATGTGCTGGAATATATGGACCGGAACTTTAACCCTGTTACGGATTCAAAGATAAAGATGCTTTATATAGAGAGTATAAAGCAACCGGATAAATTGCTTTATCACGCTTCTTCTTTAATAAGAAAAGGATGTAAGATTGCTGCTATCAAAGCTGGTAGCACAGATTCAGGAAAACGGGCGGCATCGTCTCATACAGGAGCCATCGCCAGTTCGGATTCTGCTGTAGAAGCTTTGTTCAGGAAAGCGGGAATTGTACGTTGTTTCAGTAGAGAAGAACTAACAACTGTTGCAAGTATCTTTACCCTAAAAGAAGTAAAAGGGAAAAATTGTGCGATCATTACGCATGCTGGAGGACCTGCGGTGATGTTGGCCGATGCTCTTTCGAAAGGTCATTTGAATGTGCCTAATCTGGAAGGTCCTTTGGCGGAAGAATTAAAATCTAAGTTGTACTCAGGTGCTGCCGTAGGAAATCCGATCGACATAATCGGAACAGGTACACCGGAACACTTGGCAACAGTTATAGATTACTGCGAAAATAAATTCGAAGAAATCGACTTGATGATGGTTATTTTTGGTAGTCCGGGGGTTGTAAATGTATACGATGCCTACGAGGTGCTGCATAAAAAGATGGAAAAATGCAATAAACCTATTTTTCCTATACTTCCCTCCATTGTAACAGCCAGTCCGGAAGTTCGTAGCTTTGTAAAAAAAGGTCATGTTAATTTCTCTGATGAAGTAACACTTGGTACGGCATTATCCAGAGTTATTAATACGCCTAAACCTGCAAGTACGGATATTCAGTTGTATGGGGTAGATGTACCTGCTGTTCGCCGAATCATCGATCAACTTCCTTCCGAGGGATATCTTAATCCTGCTCAGGTACGCACGTTGTTAGGTGCAGCCAATATTCCTATGGTAGCAGAGTTTACGTCGGATAACAAAGAAGAGATTCTTGAATTTGCCAAAAAAGTGAAATATCCTGTTGTAGCCAAAGTCGTCGGACCGGTACATAAAAGTG
The DNA here is from genome assembly GCF_963667135.1 of uncultured Macellibacteroides sp. Taxonomy (NCBI): domain Bacteria; kingdom Pseudomonadati; phylum Bacteroidota; class Bacteroidia; order Bacteroidales; family Porphyromonadaceae; genus Macellibacteroides; species uncultured Macellibacteroides sp. Next base: position 3,585,576 of record NZ_OY762974.1, read on the forward strand.
ATATCGGTGGTGTGGCTTTGAATATAAAGTATGAAGAGCATCTTCTATTCGAATTCGAACGCATGATGCGATTGCCCGACGTTACTTCGATCATGGTACAACCCATGCTAAAGGGTCAGGAGTTGTTCTTAGGTGCTAAGTATGAAGAAAAATTTGGTCACGTTGTTTTATGTGGTTTGGGAGGTATTTTTGTTGAAGTACTGCAGGATGTATCTTATGGATTATCCCCATTATCGTACGATGAAGCCTATTCAATGATTCGCTCGCTGCGAGGTTATCCAATAATCAAGGGGACGCGTGGACAGAAGGGAATTGACGAAAATCAGTATGCGGATATTATAGTCCGACTTTCCACACTTCTTCGTTTTGCTACAGAGATTAAAGAAATAGACATCAATCCGCTTTTGGCTACAGATAAAGGTCTGTTTGCTGTAGATGCCAGGATCCGAATTGAAAAGTAAAATAAATTAAAAGGCTGTTGTATTTATTACAACAGCCTTTTAGTTTATTTACTTGCTTTATCATTTATCGGTAAGATAAACCAAAAGGTCGATCCTTTTCCTAAAACAGATTCAACACCGATTGTTCCTCCCAGTTTAAGAATGATAGATTTCGATATGGATAATCCTAATCCATTACCTTGGCTAAAAGAGTCGAATTTTGAAAAGCGGTCAAAGACTTTTGGTATATTTTCTTCAGCAATTCCTTTCCCTGTATCAGTAACGTAGAAATACAAACCTTCCTCTTTCTTATTGCATCCAAGACGGATACTTCCTTTTTGCGTGAATTTAATCGCATTATTTAAAAAGTTAGTAATAACCTGCGAAAGGCGATTCTTTTCCGAGATAATAGAGAATTTGCATTCGGGAGTATCCAGAATAATGCGAACATCATCTTTCACCCGCATCGAATACATTTGCATCAAATTGTTTAGTAATTCAAATACATCAACTCTTCCCATGTTTAATTCTAACTTTCCTGCTTCAATTTTAGAAAGATCAAGAATGTCATTTATCAGTTGCAATAAAAGATCGTTATTGGTTTCAATAACTTTTATATAATCTTGTATCTCTTCTTTACTTTCAGCATAAGCAATTAAATTTGAGAAACCAACAATCGCATTAAGAGGAGTCCGTATTTCGTGGCTCATATTCGCGAGAAAAGCAGACTTCAAGCGGTCTGATTCTTCTGCTTTAACAATAGCTTCCTTTAGAATAATCTCGTTACACTTCAGTTCTTTTGTCACATTGTCTTTTTCTTTAATTAACTGCGATGTAATAAGTAATTGCTTTTTGTATTTAGACATGAACTTATATAACACATACAAAACCAATAACAAAATAAGGACCAATGCGCCTAATGAGTATATTATAAGCGTTCTGTTTGCTTGAAAAAAAGTAGGTTTTGGATTAATTATATTTATATTGTCAGGTATATTTTTGTACGAAATTTTCCATTTATCAAGAAACTGAGTATCAATTTTTCCTTTTGTTTTTACAATTTGAGGAGGAAGAGAGCGAACGGAATCCTTTATCAGATCTAAAGCCATGCCAGCAACAACGTATCCCTGGTCGTACCCTCTTGTCAAATAACCTGCTATTTGTCCTTTATTCAGACCCCAATCAACGACTGTGAAAATTGGAACAGCAGCAGCTCCGGAGAAGAGCGGGAAATAGTCCGACGGACTTTTAAAATTCATTGAATTATCTCTGGACCAAAGTCCCCATATAACAAATGTGTTGCTCGACAGATTAGAAAGAAATTCAATCATATCGTCTACAGAGGTATTACTATGTCCAAAATATTTAATGACACACTGGTTGGCATAGGGTGCTAGTTGTGATTTGGAAATTTCGCGGTGTTTCAAACCTGTATTAGAGTTGTCTGTAACAATATATACTGTATCAGTAGCCGGAAATAATTTCTTTGCCATCAGAAATGTTTTGTCATAACTATAAGATTTTACAGCAACCGATATATTGTCGAAATCGGGATGAATGGAAAAATCAGGAACGGAGCATAATAAGACTGGCGTTTCGTGAAATATATCCGATTTTGATTTAAAAATAATAGCAGATGCTTCAAGATCGGATACAATAATAAAATCAAGGTTAGTAAACTTAAATGCATCAATCTGAGATTCAAGTATGTGCAACCTGTCTTCTTCCGAGAGTACCGTTTTAGAAAATAAAGAAATTTCAGTTATATTTATTTTGTACCCCCCTTCATTAAATTTGTCACTAATCCCATGCAAGATTTCCCGGGACCATTCGTATTCCTTGTTATAAGAATTTATATACAAGATATTGAGTTCTTTTATTGTTGTATTTTGAATGGGATTGTTTTTCTGAGCAGATACAGGATTAGCATAGAAAACTGTGGATAGGAATATTATAAAACAAACTCTTACGATTGTTTTATAGCGGACATTATATTTAAAACGACTTTTCATACGCTAAAATTAAGATAATAGTAACCGGACGTAATATACAATAAATAACAATACAGGCTTAAATATTTCTCACCATTATAAAATCATTCATAAAATAATTATTTCCGATACTATGGTCTCTGGTACTTTCAATTACAAATCCTATATGTTTATAGAATTCAACAGCCGGATTAAACCTATTTACATAAAGTTCAATTTTGGATGCCTCCGGAAATGTTTTTTTTATATAAGCAATACCTTGTTCTATCATAAATCGGCCAATTCCTTTTCCCTGAACATCAGGAATGGCATATATCTTTTGAAAATTAAATAAATGCTCATCCTTTTTTTCTATCGAGCAATAAGCACAAGGCTTGCTGTCGTTTTCTACGATAAAGAAAGTGTGACGAAGTTCTGTCATCTGTTTTTGGATGTTTTCAATCGAATACATCATTTGAAACATATAGTTTAACTGATCTTTAGACAGAATATTTTTATAGGTGTTTTCCCATGTTTGCGAAGCCAAAGTTTGTATTAGCAAACAGTCTGAAATAGTAGCTAATCTAAAAGTTAACATATCGTATACTTGTTGTTTTGATGCACAAAGTTACTAAAATATGATCAGAATAGAATTGAATTATCATTGCTTATTCATTACAAATCTGATGTTTTTTTGATAAACAGACGGGTTGATAGCTCAACCCGAAAGACAAATACTAAATACAAAAAACAATTACTGGATTATATTTTATCTTAAAAAACAAATTGTGATACCTATTTAGCTGAAATTGAGTGATTTGAATGCATTTTAATTGATATAAATAAAAAAATGTAAACAATTGATCTCTTTTTTAGGTCTTTTCACATTAAATTAATGTGTAATTCAAGGAAAAGAATAACTTTGTGGGCGTCTAAACATGAAAAATTACATATAAACTATATAAGGAAATGGATACAAAGATTCAGGAACTGACCGATAAAATCTACAAAGAAGGAGTAGAAAAAGGTAATGAAGAAGCATCTCGGATTATTGCTGAGGCGGTAGAGAAACAGAATTCCATACTTAACAGTGCACAAGCCGAAGCTCAGCAAATTATTGCCTCTGCAGAAAAGCAGGCTTCCGAATTAAAAAAGAATACTGAAGCAGAATTAAAACTATTTGCTACGCAATATGTTGAAGCACTAAAAAGTGAAATAGCCAATCTTATTAATGGAAAAATAGCTACTTCGAACGTAAAAGCTATTGTTTCCGATAAAGAGTTTATGCAAAAAATTATGCTCGAAATGGCTAAAGAATGGGTGAAGAAGGAAGCCCTGACTATTCAAACTTCAGATGCTGAATCTTTAATCAATTATTTTGAATCGAATGCAAAAGCGTTGTTGAATAACGGTGTAAAAATTGAACAAATAAATGGCAAAGATGCCTCCTTCGTTATTCTTCCTGCAGATGGTTCTTATAAAGTATCTTTTGGCGAAGCCGAATTTGTAGCCTACTTTAAAGAATTTTTACGTCCGGCGCTTGTTGAAATGCTGTTCTGATATGAGTAAATATTATGCATTAATCGCGGGGCTACCTAATATCTCTTTGGATGATAGTAAAATTACCTATTCTATTTTATCATTCAGAGAAGAATTGGATTCCATACTTACAAGCAGCGATAAAAAGCTAGTTGACCTCTTTTTCAATAAGTTTGATAATAGAAACCTGAAAAGTTACTTTGCATTTCATGATCTTGATCCCGACCCCCGCGGACGGATTTCTTATGAGGCATTTCATGATCTGATTCAAACTATTCAAGAGGGTGAGATCCCTAAAAAAAACAAGCAGATTCCCCCTTATTTTGCAGAATTCCTTTCTTTATATCTTTGCAAACAAGAAAGTAAGGAAATAATTTCGTGGGAAGACCGGTTGGCTTCATTGTATTATGCTTATGCAATGAAGAGCAGCAATAAAATTGTATCTCAATGGTTCGAACTGAATCTCAATATTAATAATATTCTTGCGGCAATTACTTGTCGCAAGTTTGGTTGGGACAAAGATTCCTATATCGTAGGAAACAATATCGTGGCCGAGAGTATACGAAAATCCAATGCCCGGGACTTTGGTTTAAGTGATGAGGTGGATTATTTGCCAGATTTGATTCGCATAGCCGAAGAAACCGATTTGATGATGAGGGAAAAGAAGATAGATGTGTTGAAATGGAACTGGCTTGAGGAAAAAGTTTTTTTAATCCCATTTGATATCGAGAGTGTGTTCGCCTACCTTCTTAAACTCGAAATGATAGAGCGGTGGGTTACGCTTGATAAGAACGCAGGAGAAAACACATTCCGTTCGCTTGTTAAAGGTATGAAAAAAGGAAGTGTGAGTGCATTGGAAGAATTTAAAAGAAATAATAATAAATAGTTATGGCTACGAAAGGAATTGTAAAGGGAATCGTATCCAACCTCGTAACGCTCGAAGTGGATGGGCCGGTTTCTCAGAATGAAATCTGTTACATTTCCGTTGGAGGCGTAAAGCTGATGTCGGAAGTAATTAAGGTTATAGGTAAAAATGCATTTGTTCAGGTATTTGAAAGTACACGAGGTATGCGTGTAGGTGATGAAGCTGTTTTCGAGCACCATATGCTGGAAGTTACGCTTGGTCCGGGAATGCTTTCACGTAACTACGACGGATTGCAGAACGACCTGGATAAGATGGAGGGTGTATTCCTTAAACGTGGAGATTATACCTATGCATTGAATAGTGATAAACTGTGGGACTTTAAGCCATTGGCTACTGTGGGCGACAAAGTTGAAGCCGGAAGCTGGTTAGGCGAAGTCGACGAAAATTTACAACCTCATAAAATAATGGTGCCTTTTGTTCTGGAAGGTACTTATACCGTTAAATCCATTGTTGGCGCCGGCAAATACAAAATAGATAACCAGATTGCTGTTATCACAGATGCCGATGGTAAGGATACAGTGGTTACAATGATCCAGAAGTGGCCTGTTAAAAAGGCGCTTACCTGTTACAAGTTAAAGCCGCGTCCGTATAAGTTGCTCGAAACTGGAGTACGTATCATCGACTCTGTCAATCCAATTGTAGAAGGAGGTACAGGCTTTATCCCTGGTCCGTTCGGTACGGGAAAAACAGTGCTTCAGCATGCTATTTCGAAACAAGCAGAAGCAGATATTGTAATTATTGCCGCCTGTGGCGAACGCGCCAATGAAGTTGTTGAGATATTTGCCGAGTTCCCTCATTTGATCGACCCTCATACAGGACGTAAACTGATGGAACGTACCATAATTATAGCCAACACGTCCAATATGCCGGTGGCAGCCCGCGAGGCGTCTGTTTATACTGCCATGACTATTGCCGAATATTACCGTAGCATGGGATTGAAGGTTTTACTGATGGCAGACTCAACTTCCCGTTGGGCTCAGGCATTGCGTGAAATGTCTAACCGTCTGGAAGAACTTCCCGGACCGGATGCTTTCCCTATGGACTTGTCCGCCATTGTGGCCAACTTCTATGCACGTGCAGGCTATGTTGAGCTGAATAACGGAGCAACAGGTTCGGTTACGTTTATTGGGACAGTGTCTCCGGCAGGTGGTAACCTAAAGGAACCGGTAACAGAAAATACCAAAAAAGTTGCCCGTTGTTTTTATGCGCTCGAACAAGAACGTGCCGACCGCAAACGTTATCCGGCGGTAAACCCAATAGATAGCTATTCAAAGTATCTGGAGTATCCCGAATTTCAGGAATATATTGCCAAACATATTTCACCTAACTGGATAGAAAAAGTTGATGAAATCAAGACGCGTATGTTACGTGGCAAAGAGATTGCCGAACAGATTAATATCCTTGGCGACGACGGTGTGCCTGTAGAATATCACATTACGTTCTGGAAATCGGAGTTAATTGACTTTGTAATTTTACAACAAGACGCTTTTGATGCTGTGGATGCGGTAACTCCGCTTAATCGTCAGGAGTTTATGATGGACAGAGTGATAAAGATTTGTCGTTCCGATTTTAGATTTGACGGATTCTCTGAAGTTATGGACTATTTCAAGAAACTGATCAATGTGTTCAAGCAAATGAACTATGCTGAATACGAGAGCGAAAACTTCAAGAAATTCAACGATCAATTGGATGAGACTCTTTTAGAGCGAATTGTAAATAAATAAAGTTATGGCAACAAAAGCATTTCAGAAAATATATACGAAAATCACCCAAATTACAAAGGCCACATGTTCGCTTAAGGCTGCTGGAATTGGGTATGATGAGCTGGCTTCTGTAGATGGAAAGCTCGCTCAGGTAGTGAAAATTATTGGCGACGAAGTAACGCTTCAGGTTTTTTCGGGAACAGAAGGTATCCGAACAAATGCCGAGGTTGTTTTTATGGGCAAAGCGCCTTCGCTGAAGGTGGGAGACCAGCTTGCCGGTCGTTTCTTTAACGCTTACGGAGACCCAATTGACGGAGGTCCTGTTCCGGAAGGAAAAGATGTTGAGATTGGCGGACCTTCCGTAAATCCGGTGCGTCGTAAACAACCATCCGAACTTATTGCTACAGGTATTGCCGGTATCGACCTGAACAATACACTGGTAACCGGACAGAAAATTCCTTTCTTCGCCGATCCTGACCAACCTTTCAATCAGGTTATGGCTATGGTGGCCTTACGGGCGCAATCAGACAAGATTATTCTTGGAGGTATGGGTATGACCAACGACGACTACCTGTTCTTTAAAAATACATTTAGCAATGCAGGTGCGTTGGACCGTATCGTGAGTTTTATTAATACCACCGAAGATCCTTCGGTGGAACGTATTCTTATTCCGGATATGGCCCTGTGTGCCGCAGAGTATTTTGCGGTAGAAAAGAATGAAAAGGTGTTGGTACTGCTTACCGACATGACCAACTATGCGGATGCTTTGGCCATTGTGTCGAACCGTATGGATCAGATTCCATCCAAAGACTCTATGCCGGGATCTTTGTATTCGGACCTTGCCAAGATTTACGAAAAGGCCGTGCAGTTCCCTGCCGGAGGCTCCATTACCATTATCGCGGTAACTACCTTATCTGGTGGAGATATCACTCATGCCGTACCTGATAATACCGGATATATCACAGAAGGGCAGCTATATCTTCGTCGCGACAGCGATGTTGGTAAAGTAATTGTTGACCCGTTCCGTAGTTTGTCTCGTCTTAAGCAGTTGGTTATAGGGACTAAAACCCGCGAAGATCATCCGCAGGTAATGAACGCCGCTGTTCGTTTGTATGCGGATGCTGCCAATGCAAAGACAAAACTTGAAAATGGATTCGACCTTACCGATTATGATATCAGGACGCTTAATTATGCGAAAGATTATTCGAAAAAGCTGTTGGCAATCGACGTAAATCTGGATACTACAGAAATGCTTGATGTTACCTGGGGATTGTTTTCCAAACATTTCAAGCCTGCTGAAGTAAATATTAAGCAAGTGCTTGTTGATCAATACTGGAAAATTAAAGAATAAACTATGGCTATAAAGTTTCAATATAACAAAACTTCGCAGCAGCTACTTGAGAAACAACTCAAAGTACGCGAACGTTCCCTTCCTACTATTAAAAGTAAGGAGAGTGCTTTGCGTCTTGAAGTGAAGCGCACAAAAGACGAAGTAAGATCATTGGAACTTCAGCTTGAAGAAGAGATTCGTAGTTACGAAAATATGGTTGCTCTTTGGAATGAATTTAAACCATCTCTTATTAAAATAAAGGATGTAACTCTTTCCACTAGAAAAATAGCCGGTGTACTTGTTCCTGTTTTGAATGAAATTGAGTTTGAGATAGAACAGTACAGTCTTTTTAATTCCCCCGCGTGGTTTACAGATGGTATCGAGCTGCTAAAGATCTTGGCTCGTACAGGCATCGAAGCCGAGTTTTCGGGAATGAAGCTGGAGTTGTTGGAACATGCCAGGAAGAAGACTACTCAAAAAGTGAACCTTTTTGAAAAAGTTCAGATTCCCGGATACAAAGATGCGATTCGTAAAGTGAAACGATTTATGGAAGACGAAGAAAGTCTTTCCAAGTCGTCGCAGAAAATCATGAGATCTAATCTGGAGAAACGTAACGTCAAAGAAGAGGAGGATGTGGCATGATTGTAAAGATGAGTAAATACGCCTTTATGGTTTATCATAAAGAGTACGATTCGTTCTTATCCACGTTACGTGATTCGGGAGTTGTTCATGTTCAGGAATCGAAATCGATTGCCGACAATAAAGAATTGCAATCGGTTCTTTTACAGAGAAAACGGATTGATGAGACAAAGAGATACTTTAAGTCGTTGGTGGCTGATGATAAGGACGCCGTTTTTGCGCCTGCACACGAAGCAACGGATAAAGATTGTATGTATTTGCTTCAAAAAATTGATGAATGGAAAGAAAAGAAAGCCATCTTGGAATCCAGTAAGCTAACTCTTGAAAAAGACATTGCTTACATGGAAATATGGGGCGAATTTACCTATTCCAATATCAATAAATTAAAAAGAGCAGGATATCAGGTAACATTTTATACATGTCCGGTATCAAAATTTGATGAATCGTGGGTAGAGTTGTATAATGCTACAAAGATAAACACGTACCAGTCTGTTGTGTATTTTTTGACAATAACAAAGGTTGGTACAGTTTTAGAAATTGATGCCGAACGACCCAAAATGCCGGACAGAGGTCTGCCAAAGATTCACGAACGCTACAAACAGCAAATTGTAGATATCAAGAATGCCGAAAATAAGCTGAAACAACTGGCTCTTTCAGAGTATAATACGTTGGATGCACTCGATAAGCGCTTACACAATCAATTCAATTATACGAATGCGATTGAGCAGACCTCTAAAGAAGCCGAAGACAAACTTATGCTCCTTCAAGGTTGGATTCCTCAGGAAAATGAGGCGTTGTTGATTAAGACGCTGGACGAGAAAGGCTTCTACTACCAGAAACTTGAGATAAAAGAAGAAGACAATGTTCCTATTAAGCTGAAAAATAATAGTTTTGCCCGCTTATATGAACCAATCACAAGGTTATTCTCGCTGCCTAACTATAACGAGTTTGACCCTACGCCATTCTTTGCTCCCTTTTTTATGATGTTTTATGGATTCTGTTTTGGTGATGCAGGCTATGGATTGATTATTTTGCTAGCTGCTACTTTCTTTAAGAAAAAGCTAAGTGATGAGACTCGTCCTTTTGCAACATTATTCCAGTTCCTGGGTCTTTCAACCATCATATTCGGAACATTAACAGGGTCTTTCTTTGGTATATCCTTAGGGAACGTAGCCATTTTCAGCTCATTTAAAACTTATTTTCTAAGTTCGGACAATCTGATGACTCTTTCCATTGTGCTGGGATTACTACAAATTGTTTTCGGTAAATGTATAGCTGCCGCCCAGGTTATTTATTTAAAGGGCTGGAAGTACGGAGTTGGACCAATCGGCTGGATTATCGCGATTGTTAGCGCGTTGACTGTTTTTGGAATACCCATGCTGGGAGTTACCTTATCGCCGGTTGTATTAAACATATGCAATGGTATAATGTATGCAAGTATTGCCGTAGCATTGTTGTACAATTCTCCGGGTAAGAATATCTTTATGAATTTTGGATCGGGGTTATGGAATGCATACAACGTGGCTTCCGGGCTATTGGGAGATACCTTGTCGTACATCCGTTTGTTTGCCATAGGTCTTACCGGAGCAATTCTTGGAGGTGTATTTAATGAGCTGGCATTTTCAATGACCGAAGGAATGGGACTTATTCCTCGTTTCTTTAGTGTGCTGATTATATTGCTTATCGGTCATTCAATTAACTTTGGATTGTGCTCGATCAGCTCTCTGGTTCACCCACTTCGTCTTACATTTGTTGAATATTATAAAAATTCCGAGTTTGCGGGAGGAGGTAAAGAATTTAAACCTTTCAAACTCGAGAAATAATAAACCATTTAAGATATTAGAAATTTAATAAAACAAAAAATAATAATTTAAAAACTATTTAATTATGGAACCAATTTTATTAGCGTATATTGGAGTTGCATTAATGGTCGGATTTACCGGACTCGGTAGCGTGTATGGTGTAACTATCTGTGGAAACGCGGTAGTAGGAGCAATGAAGAAAAATCCAGACCAATTAGGTACTTATATTGCTTTAAGTGCATTGCCAAGTTCGCAGGGACTTTATGGTTTTGTTGGTTACTTTATGGTTAAAGGATTTCTGGTAAACGAAATTTCGTTATTCGCGTCGATAGCTATTTTGGGTGCAGGAATAATTATGGCAATTGTAGGTTATTTTTCTGCAATCCGTCAGGCCCAGGTATGTGCAAACGGTATTGTTGGTGTTGCCGCAGGACATAATGTATTCGGAGCCACTATGGTTATGGCCGTATTCCCCGAATTGTATGCCATCTTAGGTTTGCTTGTTTTGATTTTGATAACAGGATCAATCCCTGTCTGAATCCATCCCGAATAAAGATAGATCCGACAATAGTCTGATCTAATTATACAGCGAGCATCACCCCATAAAGGAGAGATGCTCGCTGTCTTTTTATGACTACCGCCTGTCTTGCAATTACAGATCATTTATGCAATAGAAAAATTGGAAAGAGCCCTTCGTTAATTACAAAATAGCAATAGGTTTAGCGCTTCAAAATCAATTGATTTTGAAGCGCTAATAAGTTTATTTGAGTCGTTAAATAAACTTATTTAGAGTTGCAAATAAGTTCATCTGAGCAGGAATAATTGGTTTTGCATTTGCTTCATCCCAGGAGTAAGGTCGGGCAAAGCAGGATCGGCCTCGTCGGAGCAAGCGTTAAAAAACTACCTTCCGGAGGCGATTAAAAACGGAAAGCTGTTTGAGCGCAGCGAGTTCTTTCCGTTCAGCCTCAGGAAGGTAGTTTTAGCTTGCGCAGGCGCCTGCCTTGACTTTTTGTTTCTTTTGCGTCAAGGCAAAAGAAAGTAATAAGAACGCTAGTATAAACAAGCATCCCTTTGTACGAAAGTAATTATGCAAGTTACCTCGCAAACCTATCCGATGTAATTGTTATCAATGCGGATAAGTTAGATTTGATTTCATAAAGATAAGAGCTTTCTCCATATCTTCGGGAGTGTCGATGCCTATGGTTTTTTGTTGCGTGATACCTGCTTTTATCTTAAAACCGTTTTCGAGCCAGCGTAATTGCTCCAGGCTTTCTGCTATCTCGAGCGTTGACTGGGGCAGACTGGTAATGGCTCCAAGCGCTTCTGCCCGATAGGCGTACAACCCAATGTGTTTGTAGTAGGTGTGATGGGCCAACCATTCGCTGTGTTCTTTTCCACGCATATAGGGGATGATGGAACGGCTGAAGTACATGGCTTCCCGATTCTTGTTTAAAACAACCTTGGGACTGTTGGCATTTAACAGGGTCTCGTATCCATCGTCTCCGCGGAATGGCTTTACCAATGTGGCTATCTGTATGGATGCGTCGTCGAAGCATGCCTTTACGGTTTCTATTTGTTCGGGATGAATAAATGGTTCGTCGCCCTGGATATTGATTATCACATCGTATCCTGCTCCGGCTTTTGTGAAGGCTTCGTAGCACCGGTCGGTTCCGCTGCGGTGCTGATCGGACGTCATTACCACGTTACCACCAAAAGCCTTGACTGCAGCTTCAATACGGGCATCGTCTGTTGCTACACACACAGCGTCAAGCACATCTTTTACTTGCTCGTACACGCGTTGTATCATAGGTTTTCCGTCCATGTCGGCCAATGGTTTTCCCGGAAATCGGGTAGAGGCATAGCGGGCGGGTATAATTCCAATAAATTTCATAGGGTGTATTTTTATGTATTTACAATTTCTCCTTCACTTAAAATGATCATCTTATCGCGTTCGCCAACAATCCAGACGATATCGCCTTCTTCAAATACGGTGGAAGGGGATGGGTTCATAATCGATGAAATGCCTCGCTCAATCCCGATAACCAGACAGGCGGATTTGTCGCGGATACCCGATTCGCGTATGGAACGGCCTATAAGCTCGGATCCTTGATTGATAACAAACTGTTCCATGCTTACCTCTTTAAGTTCTTCATTCTGTAGAACAGACTGATTTTGCCGATATCGTTCTTCTGTATACTGTAAGAATGACTCAAGTTCCGTATCTGTGCCTACAACGATAAGCTTATCGAAAGGGTAAAGACGTTCTTCGCCTCCCGGAATATTTATCCGTTGTTCTCCCCGTATAATTGTTACAACGTTTACTCCACATTTATTTCTGAAATCAAGTTCTTTCAGCGTTTTACCAACACTGGGCGAAGCTTGCCTGATTTCGAAATCTGCCAGGTGAAGGTCTCTGGCCAGCAAATGGTTGGCAAACTGTTGCTTGATGGGCGATTTGCGTTCTTGTTCAACCTGACGTGCCGAGAGGTTTTTAAAGAAATGCCTTTCTATCTGAATGGAATGTTTTTTTAGTCTTTTAGAGAATATAAAAAGGATAATAGATGCGGATGCAATGGCTATTACCAGACCGAAGGTAATATTTAACAGCTTGGCAACAGGGATCATTACAATGCCGATGCAGAGCAGAATACGTAGTACAATGAGCGATACCAGCGATCCTCGGTTGTATTTACTGTCTTGCCATAACTCCTGGTATTCTACGGAATGATTCTTTTTCATCATTACGGCCCGTAACAAGGGAGAGATAATAAGCAAGATAAGACCAAGCGAAAGTATTTCTCCCTGAAATCCGGGTAGTTTGCTCATAATTAACGGAGCAGCATACTTAAGCCACAAAATAATCAGCACAACAGCCACTGCCGAATACATAACGACTATGCGGAGCAGGGCTTTGAGCAACTTATCCCAGGTGCTTTTTTGTTTTATGGTGTTTGCCCCCGAAGTATATCTGTCGAAGAATCGTCGCCACGATCCGGGCATATGTTTGTCAGCAAAGCGGTATGCGGGTTCCGACAAGCGGATCATAAAGGGGGTAAGGAAAGTGGTTATCACGGATACGGCTACAACAATCGGGTATAGAAAATGGTCGGTCACCTTAAGCGAAAGTCCCAACGATGCAATGATGAACGCGAACTCGCCGATTTGTGCCAGCGAGAAACCCGATTGAATAGCTACTTTTAATGGCTGTCCGGACAACAGGATGCCAAAGGATGAGAACAGTATTTGTCCGACGATTACCACAAGCGTTATAAATAGGATGGGAAATTTGTATTCCCACAACAAAGCCGGATCTATCAACATTCCAACGGAAACAAAGAAGATGGCGCCAAAAAGGTTTTTAACGGGTTTGGTTAGGTGTTCGATGTGCTCGGCTTCGAGAGTTTCGGCAAGGATGGATCCCATTACAAAGGCCCCCAGAGCGGATGAAAATCCTGATTTGGTGGCTAATATAACCATACCCAGACATAGTCCGATACTAACAATGAGCAGCGTTTCGTCGTTCAGGTATTTTTTTGTTTTCCGGAGGAATGATGGAAGCAGGTAGATACCTGCAATAAATGTAAATAGCAGGAAAATTCCCAACTTTACTACACTGTCTAATAGTTCGGTACCTTCCACTTCTTTACTTACCGCAAGGGTGGAAAGTAAAACCATGAGCAGCACTGCGAATAAATCTTCCACTACCAGAACACCTAATACCACTCCGGCAAATCGTTTGTTACGCAATTCCATATCCTCAAATGCCTTGAATATGATGGTGGTAGACGACATGGACAGCATTCCTCCAAGAAAGAGACTGTTCATATATCCCCAACCCAGGGCCATCCCGGTCGAATAACCCACGGTCATCATTCCCATGACTACCGTGATTGCACCTATCGTGGCTGTACCGCCTACTTTCATAAGCTTCTTGAAGCTGAAATCGAGTCCCAGCGCAAAGAGTAAGAATACGACCCCTATATCCGCCCAAATACGAATGCTTTCAATATCTGTAACGGTGGGAATCTCTGTTATAGAGGGACCTGCCAGAATACCAGCAACAATATATCCGAGTACAACAGGTTGCTTCAGCCATTTGAACAGCAGAGAAACAAGTCCGGCGGCAATCAGGATAACGGCAAGGTCTGATATGAGTGTTGGTAATTGCGACATTCTTCTAATGTTTATGAAGGCAAAGTTACTTATATTTTAATTTCTTTTCGTTAGCTTTGCGCTATAAATATAATTATGAAATAGCATGAAAACACGTATCTCACTGTTAACCATTCTTTCCCTTATGCTTATTTGCTTGTGTTCTTGTGAAAATAAAAAAGAGCTGAAAGATTTTTCGTTTACGTATAGCATGGAGAGTGTAGACAACTACAAAATGATGGTTACATTCGACAGCAAGAAGAATTACAAGCTGGAGGAGTATAACTATTTTTTCGACAATTTTGCCAAAAAGAAGGATCCCCGTATTAAAGAAGGCACTTTGACCGATAAAGAATTCAAACAGATACAGTCGCTGATTGTTGACAGTAAGTTGTTTGAAATGAAGGATTCCTACGGATTCGAAAAAGATTATAACCGGGATTTGGGCGATATTATGTATCAGATTTCATTTAATGCCGAAGGAAAAGACAAATATATCTCTATCCGGTCTACCGAAGACCAACCTTTCTCTACTCAGTTTGTCGGATTGATTGGCTATATAAACAAGTTTATTAATTCCCATAAAGGCAAAGAAGCCAAATAAGTCGGGATGCACCGGATTATCTTAGGTATAGGATCAAATTACGATCAGGAGAATAACGTGGCGTATGCAGCAGAACAGCTCTGTACGCTTTTCTCTTCTATACGCTTTTCTCAAAGTTATTATTCCAAAGCAGAAGGGAAATCGTATAGCGTAGGTCCTTATCTGAATCAGGTGGCCATTGCATATACAACGCTTATTCACAGCGAGATAACTCCTTTGCTGAAAGCAATAGAGAAAGCTGCAGGGCGTAGCAAAGAGTTGAAGGCTGTTGGTATAATTCCTATTGATATTGATCTTATCCAGTGGAACGATCTTGTTTTGAAGCCCGAAGATCTAACCCGGTCTTACGTTCGTAAGGGATTGGATGAATTACTTCTTGAGGAGGAGTAAGGAACACAAGATAATACAATAAACGGAGCCGCTATATAACCAAAGCTTCCTGTTAAGTGAATCAGCTTGTTTAGCAGCCGGGATATAGTTGCCATCAACGAACTGCTTCGCTGTTCGTTGTAAAACCCTTTGCTTACTTTCACTTTATAATCGTAAGGAGTCAATAGCTTGTAGTATTTTCTTATGGGAAGTATTCGCTCGGTCCAGTTTCCATTTTCAGGATCACAGGTATTCCACCTATCGCTCGGACACGGTTTCAGACCCGTAGGAATGGACATGTGAATATCTTTGAAAGTGAGACCTCTGCAACAAATGGCCCAGTCTTTTGCTTCGGCTTCTGTTAGTTCTGGAAAATGGAGACGTATATAATCAAAGCGCTTGGTGTAGTAGTTGGGTGTTTCTCCTTGCCCGGTTTCGCAGCTGACCATTATTTTTCGTAGTTTCCACTTTACATAGGGATTAAATGGGGTGGAAGCCGTGGTAAAATACATCTTCATGGACGAATTTACTTCCAGAAGTTCGCCGAAAAAACTTTTTAGATCGTATACATGTTCAATTAAATCGGTTGCTATAAGTACTTCCGGCTTTAGTTGATTTTTTCTGCACCATCGATAAAGCTCGTCCGAACTTCCCTCCAGAATTACATCGGCTCCGATGCCAATATGTTCTTTCAATGTAGTAGCCGTTTGTACGGAAAGTGGGTTATGATCCACGTAGATAACCGTTCCAACTCCGAACACTTTTGCAAGCATACTTAGAAAGCCGCTTCCTCCCCCAAAATCGACTAAAGTAAGTTCATCGGGAGTCATGCCGGATTCTTTAATACCTTTTTGCAAACACATGCCGAAAATTTTCAGGTAATAGTTTATTGCCGGCATCATGCGTTGGATATACGCTTTGTTGTAACTGCTAATTGGGAGGGTAGCGTAGGGAACATCCAGTAAGCGATCAGTCAGCTTCTGAATCTTTTCGTTGAATTCGGTGGTTTTCATTTATTCATATAGTTAATTTATTATATCATATCATTTAATTTTTGAGCTTGATATCTATTAGAAAAACCGGGAATTAACAAAGCTTCCCGTTCTGCGATGCTTGTTTCATGAAATGGTAATTCCATGCATTCTTTACAAGCCACTAACAGATCGTCCGGGTCTTCTGCAATACGGCACAGACTGTCAAGTCCGCTTCCTGCAAGCATCATGTGGTTTGCTACCACATGCCTTCCGGCATAAAGAGTATTCAGTAATTTAAGTTTTAAACCGGTATCCTGAAAGGTTACCAATACATGAACCTGAGCATCCCTGACAAGTTGTTCCATGCGGTCTTCCGACGGACTAGCTTTCATCCGGATATTTGTATATTTACTTGCAGTCTGAATCAGCCTATCGGTCGGATTCAATCCGGCGATCACACATGGATATTCAAGACGGCAGAACACATTTTCGATTAGATATAAGGCAGCCCGTTCGTTTTCGGGTACCGACAAGTTTCCGTGATAAAGAAGGAAATCTGATTGGCCCGGAAGGATATTGATTTTTTCGTTTTTATGAAAGCAAGGGATAAACTCGACACGTTTGCCAGGAAACTGTTTCCTTAAATAGGCAGTGTCGGTTTTAGATACAGCTATTATCAAATCTGCATGCTCCAGCGTATGTTGATAGGCTTTAAACTTTAGCATTTCTATATAAAAGAATACTTTTTTTATCAGGTTGTTTTCTGCTTTTGCAAGATGTTTGTAATAATGATGTTCAATATTGCATTCGCGAAATATTTTTTTGCGGTTGGCTAATACAGGTTCTGCCATCAAATAACATGAATGAAGCCCTTCGAAAAGAATAGGATAGTTGTTAGTAAGCAGATTCTCCAATAGCAAATTGCTTCTTCTGCTATTTACATTATAGGGTAACAGCGAAAAGTTGGCTGCCAGACCTGTATTTCTTTTGTAATAGAAAACTTCCTCGCACATGTTATTTAGCTCGGTTGTATGTGCCCGTCCGTATTCAAAACAATGCAAATGTATTTTAACACCACACGTGTAAAGTGCACGCAGCTTGTAAAATATATCGATAACCCCGCCGTAATTGGCAGGATATGGAATATTCAATGCTATTATATTGAGATGTTTATCCATTGTTTATCCGTTGCAGCTGTAATTCAGTAAAGAGCTCCATATACTGTAGGGCTTGTTCTTTACGGGAATATTTCTTTAACACTTCTTTGCGTACTTCAACCGAGGTATACCCGTTGGCTTTCCATTGGGTATAGTAATATTTGATGAAATCGTAGGCTTCGTCGGCATTACGGGCACTTCCTCCGGCATTGGCTTCGCGAATGGCAGCTTCCAGACAAGCTTCATCGCTACGAACGCAAAGCATAGGCTTTTCCACAGCCATAGCCTCAAATAGTTTGGTAGTCATAATTCCTTTCGGCCCGTTTGAAGAAGCAACATTAGCAAGCTGTAACAGAATAGAGCTTTTATTGAGAATTGCTGGAATCATGGACGCTTCCACGTAGGGATAGAAATCCATGTAATCCCATAATCCGTAAAGATCTGCTTCGTCGGCCACCATATGTTCGGAATGCTTATCCATATACCATTTTACCCGAAACAGATCCGGGGTAATTATTCCTTCCGTATGAAGCCGCAATATGGCTTCGAACAGAGGGCGTGGATCTCTTATGGCAAAACTCAGCATTCTTCCGGTATAAGTAAGTGAAAACTCCTTAGTTGGGGTATGGTCCGGATAAAACAATTCCGGATCGTATCCGTTATATATGAGTTTTACATTGGGATTGTATTTACGTAACAAATCAACATGCCAGGTAGAAACAGTTGTTATACAATCCACTTTTGGAAGTACTTTATTTCTTTCACTCAGAAGTTTTCGTGTAAATAGTTCTGTAAGCATCCGATCTGCCCAGGGAAATACCCTGCATTTGTTTGCTATATATTCTTTGCCTGCATATTGCTCAATTATATCCCGATGATCGGCTACAAGAGGCAGATTAAACCGATCGGCAATTGTAAAAGCAGCGGGGAGCGGGAAGGTGCGGTAAGTACTGCACAAGACTGTTCCAAAATCACCTTTTTGCACGATGCCTGAAGCCACCTTAACCATTTTTCTTTCTTTATAACTAAACAAATAATCGGCAGTTACTGTTGCAATCCATAAAAGCTTTTTTAGCAACTTGTTTTTAACCGGATAGAAATTTACATACGTAACTTCGCAGATTCCTTTTAGGAAATCAAAAGTATGTTCGTCGATATACTCGGTAACCACAACTGGTTCCCATCCCGATTGTTTCATGTATTTGCATAGATAACCCATCCTCGGAGCAAACGCCGGAGGAAACATATCGCAAAGGATAAGTATCTTTTTAGACAATTTGTCGTTTACTTGTTTATGCATTTACTATCAGTGATTCTATTAGATTAGCGTAAAGTTTACGGAGCCATGGAACTGTGCGGGTGAGCTCTGGTGAATCAGTCACCACATTGTTATGCCAGAGCAGTACAAGCTCGCCATGCGACTTTTTTACTCTTTGAATAAGCTCCAGGCAATAAGTTTGTGCTTCCTCGAACGACATGTTCATGTATTTTTTATCAGCAAGAGAGCAATCCATTATGGTAAGTGGATGAAGTGTAAGTCCTGAAATCGATCCTGAAATGGGATCAATCCTTTTTACGGCCCGGCTTGTACCCAGGCGAAATCCGCTTACATCGGCATAACCCATGGTAAAGTCGTCTGTTATACCTGCCTTCTCAAGGGCATCCATATCTTTTGGTTCACGGGAAGAAAGATAATGATGTCGGTTCGATCTTACAGGTTTTATGATAGCCTGCTCAAGATTGTTTAGTTCATCAGAAATTAGATCGGGGTTTTTCCCTGCCTCGTAACTACTGTGCAGTCCAATTAGGGTTCCGTTGCTTATACAGTCTCTTAGTAGTTGTTGAATTGCTTCTGATTGAAGTTTGTAATGAGGTTTGTCGTGGCGCGTTTTTCCTCCCGCTCTTACGAAGAGGATGCTCTTACAGCGGTTACTTCCTACAATCAGTTGTAAAGATTTAGCCTGTTTATCCAGCCAGGGGAACGTATAAAAAGGATCCGACTTACTATCGCCCGTCATTATCCGGAGCGCTTTAACCAAACCTATGCCAAGAAAAGCTTCGCGTATTACATTTCGGATCGACTGGCAAAAGAAAGGCATATCCAAATCGTGTGTGAGATATATCTTTTTAATGACGTGAGGCGGTTCCGGAACGTCCATGCCGGCTTCGCGTAGCCATCTGCGGAGCAGTTTGCCGTATTCATCTACTATAGGTCTGCTTATAAATCCATTTCGGAAAGCAATCGATTCTTTTCCCAGAAATCTGCCGTGCGCGTCGCGAACAGAAGGACGAACCAATTCTTCATAACGGCTTAACATAAAGAATGCGCTGGCAATGATATCTGCATAGATTACCAACGTTTGACCCAGCCAGACCGAATCGGGTTTTCCGTATAATAAAGGAACACCTTCTATTTGTTTTAAAGGTAATATGGGAAGGTTTGAAGGGGTGCCGTAAATCTTTTCATGAAAGAATAGTGAAGGTGAAATAATGACACTAAAATGGGTATATTGATTTTTGTCTGAAGTATATCCTACGGAATCATATACCTCCTCAGGTACTTTTACGCCAATCAAAAAGCGGATAATATAGCTAATCGTCCTCTCATCAAGCTTAAACTTTGTCGTGATCATCTCTAGTATCATATTGTTTGGTTACTACTTTAGCCAGTTTTAACCAGGCTTTGTATAGTAAACTAATATTGCCCCTGGTTATTGTAAAAAAGGGGGTCTGCATTGTACCAAATTTACGAAAATAGTGCTCAACACCCGCTAACATTGATCCTTCAAAGTCGAAAGTGTCCGTTTTGTCTGAAACAAAATGAATGGCCTCCCATAAAACCAGACTGTATGCTCCCGATGATCTAAATTCCGGATCGCCTCCTCCGGCCAAATAATAGGCGCAACCGGGATGCCATACAATAAACACAGCGGCATGCAATCTGCCCTTATCATCGTATCCTCCCCACAAGTCACCCTGATTCCGTTCCCGGCATCGTGCAATAAGTTTCCTCAAAAGCCTGGGATCTCCTTTTACTGATAGCTTCTGACGCTCGTAACTTTGTGCATTAATCCGCATAAAATCCTCTATAGGAATTCCTTTTCTTACAGTTATACCCTCTTTATCCCTGGCATTTATGATATTACGACAGATATTTGAGCTCAGGTTCTTCCATAATTGATCCTTATCGCCTATGTTTTTTAATAGATAAGAGTAACGTGTAGTCTGTTTGTATCCTGCCCAGTAAAAAGGAAGCCAATCAGTAATATCAGAATGGAAGTTCTGTAAGAAATGAGGGTATTGTTCCAGCTTTTCTGTAAACACCTTGCAGCAGACTTGTCTGTGATTGAGTTTTTTTGAGTAGTTATCCGGCTCAAACTGCTTTGAAAACCACGGTCCCATGGTCTGGGTGTAACAGGGCATGGATATAATACCCTGATGGGGAATATATACCGGCATAGAAGCCACAATATTATCTCCCTTTAAAACCAGCAAGACATCCCAGTATTTGCATCCACATACTTCATCCAGCCACCAGTCCTGGGAGAAGAGTGGTATAGTCGATTCCGTTGCGCAAAGCTTCCTGTATCTTTCTTTGTTGGTCATACTATTAAAAAATAACCTTGTTACTCCGAATAACGGAAATAACAAGGTTTTATTATTTATTCAGCTAAGAAAGGGCTGAATCTAATTACTTAAGAGCATTCAAAATCAAACCAGCCACTTCTTCAGCCAATTCAGGATTGTCGGCCATAACCTGTTTGGAAGCATCGCGTCCTTGTGCAAGTTTGGTATCGTTATAGCTGTACCATGATCCACTCTTCTTTACAATATTTAAATCAGAGCCCAAATCAATGATTTCGCCTGTACGAGAGATACCCACACCAAACATGATGTCGAATTCAGCTTTACGGAAAGGAGGAGCCACTTTGTTCTTCACCACCTTTACACGAACCTGATTACCCTTTATTTCATCACCATCCTTAAGCTGACCGATACGACGGATATCCAGACGTACAGATGCATAAAATTTAAGAGCATTACCTCCGGTGGTAGTTTCGGGATTACCGAACATGACACCGATCTTGTCACGCAACTGGTTAATGAAAATACAAGTAGTATTTGTTTTGTTGATAGCAGCAGTCAGCTTACGTAAAGCCTGAGACATCAAACGAGCCTGAAGTCCCATCTTGCTGTCACCCATTTCGCCTTCAAGTTCGGCTTTTGGAGTAAGAGCGGCAACCGAGTCGATTACAATGATATCGATAGCAGACGAACGAATCAGCTGTTCTGTAATCTCAAGGGCCTGTTCTCCGGAATCAGGTTGAGAGATATAGAGGTTTTCAACGTCTACACCTAACTTTTCGGCATAAAAGCGGTCGAAAGCATGTTCAGCATCAATAAAAGCGGCAATACCACCGGCTTTCTGAGCCTCAGCAATGGCATGAATAGCCAATGTTGTTTTACCAGAAGACTCAGGGCCGTAGATTTCAATTACACGTCCACGAGGATATCCTCCAACGCCTAACGCCGCATCCAACCCAATAGAGCCAGAAGGAATCACACTGATTTCTTCCACAACATTATCGCCCATCTTCATAATAGAGCCTTTACCATAGCTCTTTTCTATTTTATCCATAGTAGCACGTAACGCCTTTAACTTTTCAGAGTTAGGTGCCTGTTTTTCGAAATTAATCTCCGATACTTTTTCTTTGTCTTTTTCAGCCATCGTATTATTTATTAAGGATTTGATTTGCATGGTCTTTTGTGTTCACCTCTTTGGAATCGATGATACGCTCGATAATTCCATCCTCATTAATGATAAAGGTAGTACGGGCAGTCCCCATGTATTTACGTCCGTACATTGATTTTTCCTGCCACACACCAAAGGCCTGGTTCAGGGTTGTATCTGTGTCTGCAATCAGATTAAAAGGCAGGCTCTGTTTGTTAATAAAGCCCTGGTGCGACTTGGCACTGTCTTTACTTACGCCTACAACTTCGTATCCGGCAGCTCTTAGCTGTTCGTATCCATCGCGCAGACTACAGGCCTGGGCCGTACATCCGGATGTGCTGTCTTTGGGATAGAAATAAAGAGCCAGCTTCTTTCCATTGAAGCTGCTCAGTTTTATTTCATTTCCGTTTTGGTCTGTACCCAGTATTTCGGGAGCTTTATCGCCAACAGTTAGTGCCATACTTATAGTTCCAGGTCAATGTTAAACAATTCGTGCCAAGGCAATCCCTGTTCGTTCAATTCCTTCATGAATGGATCCGGATTGAATTCTTCCACGTTATAAACACCCGGTTTACGCCAGATACCCTGCATAAACAGCTTAGCGCCAATCATAGCCGGAACACCTGTAGTATAGCTAACACCCTGCGCACCTGTTTCTTCGTAGGCAGCTTTGTGACTGCAGTTATTGTATACGTAATACGTGATTTCTTTTCCGTCTTTCAAACCACGGATACGACAACCGATAGACGTTTCGCCTGTATAGTTTTCGCCCAGTTCACCCGGATCAGGAAGAACCGCCTTTAGGAATTGAATAGGAACAATCTCCATGCCGTTATACATGATAGGATCGATACGAGACATACCGATGTTTTGGATAACACGCAGGTGAGTAAGGTATTCTTGTCCGAAGGTCATCCAGAAACGAGCCCGTTTGATTGTCGGGAAGTTCTTTGTAAGCGACTCCAGCTCTTCGTGGTGTAACAAGTACGACTCACGCGGGCCAATATTAGGGTAATTCAACGGCTTGTGAATCTCCTGAGGTTCAGTTTCCACCCATTGTCCGTTTTCCCAATACTTACCTTTCTGAGTAATCTCACGAATATTGATTTCCGGATTAAAGTTGGTGGCAAATGCCTTGTGATGATCACCGGCGTTGCAATCTACAATATCCAGGTATTGAATCTCGTCGAAGTGATGCTTCGCAGCATAAGCCGTATATACGCCTGTTACACCCGGGTCGAATCCACATCCAAGAATAGCTGTTAAACCAGCTTCCTTAAATCTTTCCTGATAAGCCCACTGCCAGCTATATTCGTATTTTGCTTCGTCGATTGGTTCGTAATTGGCTGTGTCAAGATAGTTCACACCACAGGCAAGACATGCATCCATGATGGTGAGGTCTTGATAAGGGAGTGCCAGGTTTACCACTAACTCCGGTTTAAAGGAATTGAATAGTTTGATAAGTTCATCCACATTATCAGCGTTAACCTGAGCTGTTTGAATCTTTACGTTTTTGATAGCATCAGCAATCGCATCACATTTAGACTTTGTACGGCTTGCCAGCATTATATCAGTAAATACATCCGCATTCATCGCGATTTTCTTTACCGCTACCGTACTAACACCACCTGCACCAATAATTAATACTCTTCCCATTTATTAAATAGAATTTTCTTGTTAATATAGTTACTAAACATTTAAACCAACTACAAAAATACTATTATTATTGTGATAAAACTGCAATCTGCCAAATAAAAATATTGCTAAAAGCATTGATAAGTGTATGCATCCATGTTATTGAAATATTTGCCTTATTTTTGTGGTATGAAAATGACAGAACAACTCCGGGCTTTTATCCGCATGCACCAGAACGACGACGTAAACAAGTTGCTGCTCTCTGCTGCCCGATTTCCTGAAATTGATATGCCCTTTGCCGTAGAGCAGCTGGTATCCCGCAGGCAGATTAAAGATAAACTGCCATCCTGGTATGCCAACAATGGGTTGCTTTTCCCGGCTAAGATAGCCGCCGAACAATGTTCATCCGAGTTAACAGCCCTGTACAAGCAAAGACTGGTTACTTCCCAGGAAAGACTGTGCGACCTAACCGGAGGTCTTGGTATCGACAGCTATTATTATTCCCGGAAAGCAAAAGAAGTCCTTTATCTGGAGCGCTTTGAAAGCTATTGCGAAGCAGCAACGTATAATTTCAATGAATTACGGGCCGATAATATTACGGTAATTCAGACCGATGCCACCGTCTATCTCGATCAGTTAGAGCAGATCGATGTATTTTACATCGATCCGGCCAGGCGCGGGGAAGGAGATAAGCGTGTGTATGCCCTGCAGGATTGCGAACCCGATTTGGTCCGGCTTGCGCCTTCCTTGTTACAGAAAGCACCCCGTATTATTGCGAAGATATCTCCCATGGCAGATATCCAGCACACCTTGCAGTTGCTTCCACAGACAACCCGTATACATGTATTGTCAGTGAAGAACGAATGCAAGGAACTTCTATTTGAATTAGAACGGGGAGGAGAGCTTGTCGAGCCTGTAATCACGTGTGTAAACATGACAGCCAACGAACTGGATTTATTCACTTTTACTTTTGCGGACGAACGGGAGGCTTTAATTCCCATGGCAACCCATATAGGCACTTATCTGTACGAACCCAATGCATCGCTGCTTAAAGCCGGAGCTTTCAAGTGTGTGGCTCAGCGGTTGGGCGTAAGCAAGCTCCACGTAAGCAGTCACCTTTACACCTCGGATATCCCGGTAGAGGCCTTCCCCGGACGGAAGTTTGCTGTTCAGGAAGTCTTTTCCTTTACAGGCAAGCTATGCAAAAGCATTTCCAAAATGATACCCCGGGCCAACATCACGGTACGTAATTTCCCATTGTCGGTCGACGAGCTCCGGAAGCGGACCAAAATAACCGACGGAGGCGATGTTTATCTATTCGCCACCACCGATGCAGCAGGAGAGAAGCTGCTTATCAAGTGCACTAAACTTATGTAAACAACAGCAGAATAAGCTGTGCGGATATAACCCGGATAAACATGGAAAGAGGATAAACAGTAGCATAGGCTACAGAAGGCTCATCGCCGTCTACCGTCGTGTTTGCATAGTTCAGAGCCATCGGATTAGCCATGCTTCCGCACAACATCCCCATGCTGCCGGCATAATCCAATTTAAGTATCCGCATGGCTACTACACCAACAATTAGTACGGGAACAAGCGTGAGAGCGGCACCAAGTCCGATCCATACCAACCCTTCGGTTCGGAAGATCGTTTCAAAGAAGTGAGCCCCCGAATTGATTCCAAGTCCTGCCAGATAAATGACAATACCCAGCTGACGCAGCATCAGGTTGGCGCTTTGAGTGGTATAGGTGGTAAGATGCAGACGGGGACCGAAGGCACCCATAAGTATTCCCACAATGATAGGACCTCCGGCTATGCCCAATTTAACAGGAGTGCTTATTCCAGGTAACGTGATAGGCAGAGCACCTAACAGCACTCCCAGAGTGATTCCTACAAATACAGCAATCAGGTTAGGGTTATCAAGCCGTTTTACTTCATCCCCCAGAATCTTAACCACATTATTCACCGAGTTCTTTTCGCCAACAATGGTAAGCTTGTCGCCTATCTGAAGGCGAAGATTCGGAGAGGCCAGCAAATCCATTCCCGCACGGTTAATACGGGTAATATTGATTCCATAAAGATTACGTAATTTAAGCGAGCCCAGCTTTACCCCGTTAATCCGGTTGCGTGTTATAATCACCCGCCTTGAGATAAGCTGACTGTCAATTGCATTCCAGTCAATATCCTCCTTGTTCCAGTCAACCTGCTCCTGTTCGCCAAACAGCACCTTGATACTCTCCACATCCGATTTAACAGAAATGATCAACAGATGGTCGTGAGCCATAAGTTTGGTTTCGGAAGTAGGGATACTCACCTTGCCATCGTGCCAGACACGCGAAATAACAAACTGTTTGTTTGTAAGCTTCATGATCTCGCGAATGCTTTTTTCGTAAATAGCCGGGTTGCTAACCTGAAACTCGGCAACGTAGGTTGTTGGGTCCTTATGTTCTTTGGACAAGGATTTATCCTCTTTAGAAATTATAAAAGTCCGTAATAACACAATAGCCAGAATAACACCCACAACACCCAGTGGGTAAGTTACAGCACAAGCCAGAGCCATGTCGGTAGTACCTTTAAGATTGTCGGGATTCATCTGAAGGAACGCTTGCTGAGCTGCACCCAGCGCAGGCGTATTGGTTACGGCACCCGAAAGCAGTCCCACCATATTGGATAATGAAACACCTGTAGTCCAATGAAAAATAAGGGTTAAGAGGATACCCAGAGCGATTACGCCCATTGCCAGCACGTTTAGCTGAATACCGCCTTTCTTGAAGGATGAAAAGAAACCCGGACCTACCTGTAGTCCCAATGTATATACGAAAAGGATCAATCCCAGATTTTGGGCAAAGTTTAACATATCCTTATTTACCTGGATACCAAGGTGACCGGCAAGAATGCCTACAAAAAACACAAAAGTAATGCCAAGTGATATGCCGAAAATCTTTAATCTACCAAGGTATAAACCCAGCGCAGAGACAATGCAGATTATAACCACAGCTTGTATAATCGTGGGTTCCAAAAAGGCGTCTAATAACCAATCCATAAGATATCATTGTTTGTGGCTGCAAAGATATGACTTTATGTTTAATTTAGAGAAATAATGAGATCAAAACCCTATAAAACAATTAAAGGATGTCTCACGACATCCCCTAACCAAACTTTGTTAACCTTAAATCTAATACTATTATGAAAAAACCACGATACAAAGGTATAATTCTTTTTGATTTTGTCAAGGAATAATGTGCTAATAAGTGTTGCATTTAAGCGGGTTTTAGGTAATAAATACTAACATATACAAAGAAATATGTTAACTGATTTATTTTAGTTAAATCCGGTCTATTATTCTTACATTTGTGTTTTTAAAAATAAACGGATTAACGCATTCCATATGGGATTAAAAATTATACATACGGCCGACTGGCACCTGGGTCAGACCTTTTTTGGGTACGACAGACAGACGGAACATACGGCTTTTTTACACTGGCTTACAAACACCATAACCCTTACAAAGGCAGACGTTCTGTTTATTGCAGGCGATGTTTTCGATGTTGCCAATCCTTCTGCGGCAGCCCAGCGACAGTTTTTCCGCTTTCTGAAAGAGATCAATCAGTCCAATCCGGGATTGCAGATAGTGGTAATTGCCGGTAATCACGATTCTGCGGCTCGGCTGGAAGCACCCAATCCATTGCTGGAAGAATTAAATACCTCAGTCACCGGTGTGGTAAAACGCACCGATCAGGGAGAAATCGATTTCGATTCGTTGTTGCTTCCGCTGCGTAACCGGGAAGGATCTGTGCAGGCATGGTGTATGGCGGTGCCTTTCCTACGTCAGGGAGATTATCCTCCAACCGACGACAAGGAGAACAATACCTATGTGGCTGGTGTAGATCGTATGTATCAGCAGCTATTTAATCACGCCAGGGACAAAAAAGAACCTGGTCAGCCAGTTGTTGCCATGGGACATCTGCATGTAATGGGAGCCGAGTTGTCGGACGACGATCGCAGCGAACGGGTAATCATGGGCGGACTGGAGGCGGTAACGTCCAACACCTTTCATACAGCGCTTGCCTACACAGCACTGGGCCATATCCATAAGGCACAGCGGGTAGGAGGCAGAGAGAATGTCCGCTACTCCGGCAGTCCGCTTCCCATGTCATTTTCCGAAACCAATTACCGTCACCAGGTAGTGATGGTGGAACTTGATGGCGATACCCCTGCCCGCATAGAGCCCATACTTATACCACAAACCATCGAACTGATACGTGTACCCAAAGTCCCTGCCATACCCGAAGAGGTGATTGCCGCATTGAGTGAGTTGCCCGACAAACCGCTGTTGGAAGACGAGACCCATCTGGCACCCTTTCTCGAAGTGCGGGTGTTGCTTACCGAACCGGCTCCCGGTTTCCGTAATCAGGTGGAAGAAGCAATCGCAGGCAAGTTTGTACGGCTTACCTCCATTATACCATCCTATCCCAGGCGCGAACATGGAGGCGACGAAGTAGCTTTGTCGTTTCACGACCTGCAGAAGATAGACCCGCTCGATATGGTGAAGCGAACTTACGAAAACAAATATGCCAACGAATTACCCGAATCCATCGAAAAACTCTTCCGGGAAGTTGTGCAGGAATTAAACGTCAAACAAGAGGTCCAATGAGAATACTTGCCATAAGAGGAAAAAACCTGGCTTCGCTGGAAGGCGATTTTGCCATCGACTTTACGTCGGAGCCACTGGCTTCTGCCGGGATATATGCCATATCCGGACCAACAGGATCGGGTAAATCTACGTTGCTGGATGCCATGTGCCTTGCCCTTTTCGGTCGCACGCCCCGTACCGATCAGGCTCGGGAAAATGAGGTGTGGCTAAAGGATGTAAACGAAAATACCCTTCGCCAGAGCGATCCCCGTAACTTACTGCGCAGAGGAGCCGCCTCCGGACAAGCGGAAGTGGACTTTGTTGCACTCGACGGTTACGGATACAGTGCGCACTGGACCGTACGCCGGGCAAGAGACAAAGCATCGGGGGCATTGCAGGATCCCAAAATAACCCTGTATCGCCTGGATACAGGCAAGGAAGAACAAGGAACCCGTAAGGATCTGCAAAGTAAAATAGTCGAATTGATCGGATTAACCTTCGAACAATTCACCCGGTCGGTCTTGCTTGCCCAGAACGATTTTGCCACCTTTCTAAAGGCCGAACAGGGCGAAAAAGCCTCCTTGCTCGAGAAGCTTACTGGTACGGAACGCTATTCAGACATATCGCGTCTTATCTACGAAAAATATACCTCTGCAAAACAGGCCTACGAACAAGTGGTTGCCCGGATGCAGGGAGTAACCTTGCTTTCGGACGAAGAGAAAGAACAGCTCGAAACCGCTTTAACGCAGACAGGGTTGGTTTTGCAGCAGCTCGAACAGGAAAAGACCGCTTTGGCACTTCGGCTTGATTGGTTTACAACACTCAATAAGCTCGAACAGGAAAAGCTGCAGGCCGAAGCAGGCTTGGCGAGCGCTCTTAAAGCCTGCGAAGCAAGCAAGCCCAGAGAGGAATACCTGAAGTCGGTAGACCAGGTGCAGGGAGCCCGTTCCTTATTCGACGCCACCGTTAATGCCCGCAAGCAGTTAAATGAAAAGCAGACCCGCTACCACGAAGTAGCCGCACAGATTGCCGCGAAGCAGCAGGAGAGAGACCGGATTCAGAAACAGTACACCGACGGAGAGCAGGCCTTTAAGCAGGCAGAGGAAAGCTACACACTGCTTAAACCTCAGTTAAAAGAGGCTCGTAGACTGGACGCGCAGCTTACCGAATCACTCCGTTCGCTGCAAGAGGCCGAAAAACCTTTGCAAGAGGCTGAATTACAGAAAAATAAAGAGTCAGAAAGACTTCGTCTTATTACGGACCAGTGGAGTAAAACAACCGAATCCATCATTACGCTGGAGCAGTGGAAAGAAAAATACAAAGCCAAGGCTTCCATTGCTGAGCAGTTACCTTTGCTGGATAATTACCTTAATCAGGCAACAGTTGCCAGAGAGAATCTGGCAAAGTCGGACGCCCTGCTGGTAACCCTAAAACAAACGGAAAGCAACCAGACAAAAGAACTGACAGACAAGCAGGCTCAATGGCGCTTACAGTCAGCTTCCCTGGACGAAACAACCCGCAAACTAGGGGAGATGGAGGATGCTCAAAAAGCCGTTTCCATCGACAAGGTGCAACAAGAGATACAACAGCTTCGCCTACAGAAAGAGCGCTACGGACAGGCCTCCGTTTGTTGGAAAAGCTTGTACGAAACCCAGCAGATTCAGCAAACCAAACGCGAGGAACTCTCCAAGTTGCATGGACAGCTGGAGATAAACGAAGGCAAGCAATTTGAAATGTCCCTTCGACTGGATACCGCCCTGCATCTAAGGGAGCAAGGAAAACAAACTTACGAGCAGGCCTTTATGGCAGCTTCTCAAAATATAGTTACCCTTCGCAGTAAACTTACCGAAGGAAAACCGTGTCCGCTGTGTGGAAGCAAACAGCATCCCTATGCAGGAGAAGACGATCGGCTGCATCAGACATTGCTTGCAGTAGAGAAGGCTTCCCTTGCGGCATCGGCCAATTACGATACCTGCTGGAAACAAAACGAAGCACTAAAACAAGAGGCAGTTACACTGGGTGAAAAGATTACAGCCCTTACCAATGCCCTGCAGGAATTGAAGCAGCAGGAAACAACCCTGCAGCAAGAGTGGAATACGATGGAATCGGCTTTTAAGGAAGAGCTGCCAAATCCATCCGAACGTCTTACATGGCTAATAGCCCGGACAGAACTTTGCGATAAGAAAGTGAATGAACTGGAACAAACGGCTAGCACATACAATACCCGGCAGAAAGAGTGGCAAGCCCTTCAGGAACAGCGGCTGTCTCTTAGCACTGCGGTGGCCCTGCTCGATAAAACCATTACTGCGCTTGAGGGAAACAGTAAGCTCACTCAGAGCAGAATAGCACAGGAAGAAGCAACAGGCAAAGAGCAAAGCCGACTGTTGGAAGAGGCCTTGCTTAAAGCCAACGTACTGTTCGGACACGAACAATGGCAGACAGCCTGGTTAAACGACGCCGTGTCATTCAGGGAAAAGCTTAGCACTTTTGCGGTGGAATGGCAAGAAAACAAGTCCTCCTTGCAAAAACAGCAGGAATTGCTTACACGCCTGCAGGCAGAAAAGGAATCTCAGGCAACCCTGCTCGGCAAGCTGGATGCACAGGTAACATCTGCCCGCGAACTCGTTCAAACACGAAAGAACGCCTGGGAAGGATTGTCGGCTTCCCGCAAGCAATTGCTGGAAGGAAAAGAAGCCGACCAGACCGAACAGCTCCATCTGGGACGTATAGAAACCCTAAAGAAGCAACTCGATGAATTGGAGGAAAATTTAAAAGCGCAGACACAAACATTGGATCAGCAGAAGGGTACCTTAAAGCAGCTCGAAGCCGATGTGAAAGAAACAGAAACACTGATTTCCCGTACACAGCAAGCATTGCAGGAATGGCTCGAAGCATTCAACTCCCGAAAAACCCCTGTGGCTGTCGTATCCGAATCTAACCTATTTAATGAGAATGCAGTATCTACTGTTGTTTCAATCAGCAAGCCCGGCGAAGCTGATGCTATAAGCGAAGCAACCCTTGCCGAACTGTTGAGCCGCGATACCCAATGGATTGCCGGCGAACGCAGCTTCTTGCAGAAACTTGAAAGCGATCGCATCACCGCTCTGGCTACCCTGACCGACCGCACAAAGAAGATACACGAGCACGAAGCACAACGAACCGATCTGCAGCTAGACAACGTGGCACCCGAAACGCTCCTTCAACAGCAAGCAACGTGCCAGCAGAAGACAGAGGAACTCCGTGCACAACAAACCGAATCCTCTTTCAAGCTGCGAACCCACCAGGAGAACCGGCAGAAGATAGCCTTCATGGAAACGGAAATGCAGACAGCCAAACAGTTCAGCGAACAATGGGCCAGTCTGAACGAGATAGCAGGCTCGTCAGACGGAGGCAAGTTCCGGCGCATCGCCCAGGGCTATACCCTGGATGTGCTGCTAAGCTACACCAATGTACAGCTCCGCCAACTCAGCAACCGCTACCGGTTAGAGCGCGTACCCGACACATTGGCCCTGCAAGTGATAGACCGCGACATGTGCGACGAAGTCCGCACCGTTCACTCCCTTTCCGGAGGCGAATCCTTTCTGGTATCCCTGGCACTGGCATTAGGATTATCCTCCCTTTCGTCCAATAAAATGCGCGTAGAATCCCTTTTCATCGACGAAGGCTTCGGCTCCCTCGATGCCGAAACCCTCAGATTGGCCATGGACGCATTGGAAAGTCTCCGCACTCAGGGACGTAAAATAGGCGTAATCTCCCACGTACAGGAAATGACCGAACGCATCCCCGTCCAGATTAAAGTCTGCCGCGGCGACAACGGGCGAAGCTACCTTACCGTACAAGGGTGACAAAACAGCAAAAGAGGACATTCCACAGAATGCCCTCTTTTGCTGTTTACCGTTGCCATAAAATCTTTGAAAATTCAAGGGGAACAGAGATGTTTGGAACAAGAGGAACAGCCCGGGGAGTATAATCCGAAGCCGGACGAGCAGCGTCCACCGACACATAAAAATGATAGCCGTTATCGGTATCGTCAATTCTTAAACCTCTCTTCATTATTTGCACCACCGGACCATTACCGTCCTTTCCAACAGCAAAAAGTTCAATCTGCACGATATCCGCGTCAAGATCTTTAAAATTTACCTGCACATCAAACATGTGAACCTTACCAATGGTTTCAACCATTACATCACCAAACGAGATCGAATTCCATTTCTGATCGAGCGCAGTAACCTGATCCGTTATCCGCTTTCCGATAGCCCCGTTATTGGCAGCCCGTTCAATATAGGCAGCCGCTGCAGGCAGATAATGCTTCACCGTATATTCGCGAACAACCCTGTCGGCAGAAAATTGGGGAGTCAGCTTCGCCATACTCTTCCTCATACGGGCAATCCAATTCACCGGGATACCCTTCTCGTTGCGGTTGTAGAATTCAGGGATAACTTCCATTTCAAGTAAATCGTAAAGCTGACCGGCCTCGTACGTATCCCAGTCGGCATTGTTGATGTGCTCCTTGCCATCCCCCAGCGCCCAACCCACTTCGGGTGTATAAGCCTCTGCCCACCAGCCATCCAGCTCCGACAAATTAATGCCCCCGTTTACCAGCACCTTCATACCACTGGTTCCGCAAGCCTCCCAGGGACGACGCGGCGTATTAATCCACACATCCACGCCATACACAAGATGTTCGGACACATGCATATCATAATCACTCAGAAAAACAATGGGAAGATGAATCCTGTTATGCACAATAAACTCGATCCATTCCTTTATTAACGCCTGTCCCTCCATATCGGCAGGATGAGCCTTTCCGGCAATAATAAGCTGAACAGGAAACATCGGATTAGTCAGCACCCTGATCAACCGTTCGGGATCCTTCAACAACAGATTTGTCCGTTTATACGTAGCAAAACGCCTTGCAAAGCCCAGCGTCAAAACGTTGGGATCAAAAACATGCCGCGCATATTCAATTGATCCCGCAGGATGCCCCGAACTAATCAGCTGCCTCGAAAATTGAGTTCGGGTAAACTTAATAAGCGCCTTGTTTGCTGAGGTGCGCATTTCCCATAACTTTTCGTCCGAAACCTTAAGCATATCCTTTTCCAGTGTTTTATTCATACCCAGCCAACGCTCTTTACCGCAAGCCTCCGTCCACACCGCGTCCGCCTCCTTCGAATCCCACGTAGGCATATGCACCCCATTGGTAACATACCCCACAGGCACCTCTTCGGTAGGCCATTTCGGGAATAAAGGCTCAAAAATACGACGGCTCACTTCGCCATGAAGTCTGCTAACCCCGTTAACAGCACCACTTCCACGGAAGGCCAGATAAGCCATATTGAAATTCTCCGACTGATTCGAAGGATTTTTGCGACCCAGCGCCAGCAACTCATAGGGAGAAATACACAGCTTGTTTTTAGCATAATCGCCCAGGTAATGCACCATAAGGGCAGGAGGGAAGCAATCGAATCCGGCAGGGACAGCCGTGTGCGTGGTAAACAAATTACCGGCACGGGTAACAGCCAGCGCCACATCAAAAGAATGCCCCGAATCCTTCATAAAATCGTAAGCACGTTCCAGAATGGCAAAAGCCGCATGCCCCTCGTTGAGGTGACACACCTGAGGATGAATATGCAACGCCTGTAACAACCGCCAGCCACCAAGTCCGAGCACCATTTCCTGTTTAAGTCTAAGTTCGGACCCGCCGCCATACAATTCGCTGGTTATACCCCGCAGCACAGGGAAATTGGCAGCATCATTACTGTCCAGCAGATACAATTTTACCCTGCCAACCTGTACCTGCCACACACGCAGCCAAACATAGTAACCGGGCAAATCAATTTTGATACGTAACCATTCACCGTTCGACTGGCGCAGCGGAGTAACAGGCAACTGTCCGGGGTCATTATACGGATAAAGCGCCTCTTGCACCCCATTTCTGTCGATCACCTGCCGGAAGTACCCTTGCTGATAAAGAAGTCCGATACCAACTACAGGAATACCCAAATCGCTTGCCGCTTTAAGCTGATCGCCGGCAACATTGCCCAACCCGCCCGAATAAATAGGCAGCGCCTCACTTAGCATGAACTCCATGCTAAAATAGGCAACACAAGAAAGCGACGAATCCGGATAATTATGCTGAAACCATGCAGGAGTAGAGTTAGCCAGCTTACTAGTCTTCACCAGTTCGTCGACCTTGCCTCTAAAAACAGGATCATTCATTGCCGATTGAAACCGGTCATGAGAAACAGTCTGTAAAACCAGCCAGGGATTGCGGGTTAAATCCCAAAGCGACGGATCAAGCATCCTCCAGACTTCATCGGCACCATGATCCCACGACCATCTAAGGTCCAGTGTAAGTTCCGCAAGAGAATCAAACCCCTCTATATCCGTTGCCGCGCAACTATAAAAGAGTTTATTTAAGGCAGTTTGTTTACTCATACCCCCCAATACTAAATATGCGTTTAAGAGAAAAACGACAGGTACCATGCCAGACAAAGCATTCCAAAACAATTCAGCGACCTCTACAGATCAGGCTACACATCAATATAATATAAACAACTACACCCGATTCAAAGTTTAAGGAAGCCGAGGGTACGAAATAACTATAGATCAAACTATTGAAAAAATAGATGAGTGCTGAATAGTTATTATCGTAAAACCTTGCTTACTATAAATTATTAACTAACTTTGAAGTCTTTATTACAAAGTTATCAACTTAAATCATCGTTCAACAAACCTTTATATCCTTATGAAATTACGCTATTCCTTGATTTTGTTATTTGTAATTACCCTAAGCTCCTTCGCCAACGAACCCAAAGAAGGACTTTTATGGAGAATCTCCGGAAACGGATTAGCTCAGCCTTCTTATTTGTTTGGAACATGGCATGGAGATACCGAACTGCGAAACCATTCGTTCCTCGACAGTGTTCCCGGATTTCACAAAGCATTCAACTCCACCCATCAATATATGGGAGAAATAAACCTGTTAGCAAAACAACCCAAAATTCAGAATATATCAGAAAAGATATTTCTTCCCAAAGATACCCTCTACAGCGATCTGCTGGATCAAAAGGACTTGAATAAGCTGGATACGTTCTTGACCAAGAAATTACGTACCAATTCATCGAAAGTAAACCTCCGACCAGGCATGCTGCAATATATGCTGGCAGAATTGATTATGGAAGATACCGTAAGAAGCAGAATAAGACAAAAAGTAATAATGCTCGAAAGCGCTACGAATATACCCGACTCGGTGGTAATAGCCAGACGAGAACAGCTCTACACAGAGCAGGATAAAATGGATGTTTACCTGCTTAAAAAAGCAAACGAGCGGAAAGAAGAATTGTTCGGACTCGACGAACTTATTGAATTCCAGGCGTTAGATATTTTTACCAATGATACTCCTCTAAAAGAAGAAGCCGATTCGCTGATTTCATGCATAACTAACATGGAAACACATTCTTTTGTCGATTCGCTTAATAATTTGACTCTCCCCATGCGAAATGCCTACCGCGAACAAGATATCAATAAAGTAAAGGACGAAAAACAAAAGCAATTGGATCAGCTAATCGCTTCATCCAAAAATATGAAAAATAAGGCGCCGGACCTTATGCAGTCCATTTCGGTTGATAGAAATAAAAAGTGGATGAATCATATTCCAACCTATATAGCAAACAAATCTACATTCATAGCCGTAGGAGCCTTGCATCTACCAGGTAAAGACGGCCTTGTCAACCTACTCCGTGAAGCCGGTTATACTGTAGAGCAAGTGGAGTGAGGGAGAACCCGGTTTTGCCTAATACCATTCGGCTCACTGTGCTATGATATTCGGCTCAAATCCGACAGTTTTGAGCCGAATATCAGGGTGTGGTGAGCTTAAAAAGTACGTATTAAGATAGAGTTATATAGCATTATTTTTGCAATCAAAACTATCTCTTTGCATTCGGTCTTGAATTCAATTCAGCCAGTCAGAGTAAGTTTGTGGACAATTCTGTTTAAGGACAAATTATCTTATCATATTGCTTTTTATTTTATATCTAAAATTTATTTTGCATAATTAATTAAAAAAATAAATGTTACGTGTATTTAGATAACTTTTTTTATATCTTCGCACGTGACGAACTGGTATACTTTTCAATTGTTATATACAATTCGTTGAACTGTATTAGAATGTTTGAAAAAAATATTTATGTAGTAACAATTAATAAATGAATAAAGATGTACTTTTTCTCATCCCTTGATCCCAATTATCGAATAAAAGGATCGCGTGATCCGCTTGGTTTTCAGTCTTTGTGGGCAACTGCAGGGCATAGAGTCGTAAAACATCTATCCACTGTATCATCAAATTTGCGGGATTTTATGATACTATGCTATGGCATTTATTTGTATGATGATCGTGATCCAAAAGGATTTATTCCTTTCTTTCTGAAGTTTGAGCAGTTGTGCGCTTATGCAAGGCTTATTCATAATAAAGAAAGAAGTTTTAATGGTATTGAGTTTGTGAGTAAGAAGGCTGCTGATGCGAAGTTTCATATTTCAATGCGCGATACAATATTGTCCAATCAACGGGTGTATGGTGTTTATGGTAAATACATTCGACCACTTAGGGATATGGAAATAACGAGTGATGAAAATTTTGCTTCAGTCATGGAGAATGCATTGAGCAAAACTGATAAAATAGCATTTATAAGTCTTTTGCAACCTTTGCTTGAAGGAAAAGACACACGGCTAACGCTAAACGTGGATGACCTAAAACCAGTGGCAGATATACTTCGTACATTAAATAAAGATGAGAAAGAGTTGTATAGAAAGTTTATTTTGCGTGTGGCAAACGATGACAATCACCCACAGAATAATTTATACGATGTGGTAAATCAAAACCGGGAGATTGTAAATACTACATTTCAACTACACCCCATTATTCAAACTTTAATATCAAAGCCTCAAATGGATGATAGATTACGGCAGGCTCTTATCAATATTGAAAATACAGATAAAGTACTTCATCCGTTAAATCTTATATTTACGCATTTGCTTAGTAAACCCAGATGGTCAAGTGACGAAATTATGAATGAATCGCTTTTGAATGAGCTTCCAGGAAAGGTAAGCTATATTTTTCAAGATGAAACGATGATGCGGTTGAATGATATACTGGGGCTGCCACCTGTTGATTTGTGCAAAGAGATTATTAAACGTAATGGAGAAGTGGGCAAAAGTCGTGGTAATAAAGCATGGATTGAGGATGATAAGAATACATTCAAAATTCTATATGGTGAAAACGGATTAAAAATAACTGAAATCAATAACGAGAACAGTTATGAGTTTCCGTATTTTTTGAATAACTACTTGAATCTTTTTAAACAAATAGAAATGGCATAATGGAACAACAAGTCATTATAGAAAAACTCAAAGAAAGTATTAACAGTCGAAAAGTTGTTGCTGCTGTCTTTTATACCTTTAATTTTGATGCTCATTTGTTTGAAAACTATGTGCTACCATCTTTTCTACCCGATGTTCATTTTACCGATATAGAAATACAAAATAGTATTTTGTGGCGTAGGTACGCTAATGAATTGCCTCCGGTTACCGTTTATTGTGATTTCCATGCCAAATCCAATGATGCTCCCACACTTGGCTATACAGTGAAAACAATCGATATAAAGAGCAAGAACGGAAATAAACATTGCTTTCACCCTAAAAATAGTTTTATATTACTTGATGATGGATCATTGTTGGTAATGACCGGATCAAACAATTTATCGTTCAAAGGATGGTGTATTAACGTAGAGGGAGTTTCTATTTTCGAATTGAAAAGTGGAGAATATTTTCCATATAAACTAAAATCGGAAATTCGCAAGTTTTTATTAAGCATTCCAAATTTTAATGGGAGTGAATTGAGTGTCGCCGAATTAAAAGTTTTGAATTTCCTGAATCAACGGAAGCATACAGAGCATAACGATAAAAGGTTTTACAATTCAATATCCATAAATTTTGAGAAGCTCCTTAATGAATTAATGTTGGAAAATGACAATCGACCTTTTTCCCGCATAGAACTTATTTCACCTTATTTTTCAAATTGTGATGATTTTGTTAAAAAATCACTGGGCTATTCAGAAAAAGGTATTATCTATTGTCTGATACCTTACAATGCGACCAATATAGCTGAGATTTCAGAAACAAAATATTATGAATTTGAAAAAGAAGGTCTTGTTTGGTCGCGTATGTTGGAAACCAATAATGATAAAGTATTCAGGTTTAATCATTCTAAAATATATAGGCTGAAGGGAATTAAACAGATGTTTACCATTGTCGGTTCAACTAATTATACAAAAGCCGGTTGGAAAGATGAAGATCATGGTAATGTTGAAAG
This sequence comes from uncultured Macellibacteroides sp., assembly GCF_963667135.1. Lineage (NCBI taxonomy): Bacteria > Pseudomonadati > Bacteroidota > Bacteroidia > Bacteroidales > Porphyromonadaceae > Macellibacteroides > uncultured Macellibacteroides sp. The sequence continues at coordinate 3,624,549 of NZ_OY762974.1, forward strand.
TGCAATCGTTTATTCAGAACCAGTATCCATTTGGGAAGATTGGCTGACAAAACACGAAAACCCTGAGATTCAATTCTTAGAAAGTACCAGCGATGAGATAGCAACAGATGGCAGATATGATGTACCGGACTTAAATTTTCAATTAGATTGGTTGGAAAAAAAATTGAGTTATACCAATTTGAAAAAGAATTACAACAATAAGTTTTTTTGTGGAACGATTAACTTACCTAGTAGAAATTATGTGATTGAGGAGGGGAAAAATGAAATTACGTTAAATGATAATCAGTTAGACGAATTGGCTGAGAATTCTACCATCAAGGTACATGAATATACAACCTTGAGGGAATTTTATTTTTATCCTCAGAATATAAATATTGAATGCAGACCTTACAGTGCCAAGTTAAAGCTTAACGACAGAGAGTTGATAGAATTGTGGCAACAAGTATCCATTAAAGAGCAGGATAAAAATGAAATATCAGAGCTGCTAGATAAATTTCTTTCAACACGTTTTGACAACGAAGGCGAATACCTGGATAAAAAAGGCATATCCAAAAGTACCTTGAATATGATTGCATCACATATAAATGCCATTATAAAATTAGAAGAACGACTTTTTGTAATTCCAACAAAAAAAACAGAGTTTGGGAAATCCAGGGAGATAATTGATTATTATTTGTTTACAGCGAATATAGATACTATTGTTGGTTATCGAAAACTTCTAAAGGAGATGCTTAAAGAAAATAGTATTTTGCCCGGAGTCGTCTGGTTCTTGCTAAATCTATTGTTGATCCAATTTTATGATGAGAAGAAAATTTCTAAAATCTATACTTGCTTAGAAGTATCAAAAGAAAGAAATTGGGCTGAAATTATAAAGAAAACCAATAATGAAATATCAGATGAGATAAAGTCGATTAAAAAAAATATAAGGCCTGATGAAATAAACGAGAAATTGTATAAATGGGTATTTAATCAAATTAAAAAATAATGTTTCTAACAGAAGATACAGCAAATAAATTAATCAATCTCAATCCTAATCCTGAGTTAGATATAATAGATCCTGGTGTTGCAGAACGCCAGTTTCAGGTAATATTGAAAGGATTTAATTTTTTAATGCAACCCGAAAATAAATTTTTATATATAGCTGATGAAGTTGGATTAGGTAAAACTTATATAGCTATCGGAATTGCTTCATTATTAAGACATTTTTCTGTAAATCCGGACCATTATACAGATGTAATTCTGGTACCTAAACAAAATTTGCAGTTCAAATGGCTAAAGGAAATAAATATTTTTATCCAGAAAAACTACTTGCTACCCGATGGTATTGTAAAATCAGTTCTGAACAAACCGGCTGCATATTTATCTCGCGAAAGTATAAAACATGATTTATCTGATTTTGACAGCAGTTACCCAAGTTATGTTCTTTATCGTAATTCGTCTTTCAGTCTTGGTTCTGATAGTGACTTGGAGAGTAACAATTGGACGGATAAACTTAAAGAAAAGTTAAAGCTTGAACAACGAAGTTTGTTTGATAAGGTTTGTAAAAAATTCAGGTACAAACCTATTATTATCAAACATGCATATGCTTATTTATTAAACCAATCGTTACCGGAAATAGATTTACTTATAGTGGATGAAGCTCATAACTATAAACATGGTATTGATGGTGATATTTCAATTCGAAATCAACTGGTGTCACGGGTATTCGGTGCCTGCACAAATGATGTGGAGCTTTTTAATGAGTTCCCTGAATTAAAGGAATTTGTCAAACCCAAAGTAAAGAAATTATTATTTTTATCGGCAACTCCGATTAATACACAATTATACGAAATCAAGCGTCAATTGGACTGTTTTCTTGTTGATCATTCATTTAAAAATCTTGGCGACGAAAAGCAAACAGAATCATACATTAACAGTAAATTGAATGATTTTATGATTCGAGGTTTGATGACAATTAAAGTCAATAATCAATCGTATAGTCGAAACAGTTATCGACATGAACACCGATATGGCAATGTTGTGATGGAAGAAAAAGCAGCTCCACAATGTATTAAAGATAATAAAACCGCTTTGGTATTGAGTTTAATGCAATATAAAACCATTAAAGAACTAAATCAGAAGAATAATAATCAGTTTGAAATGGGTATGTTGGCAGGTTTTGAAAGTTTTGAAAGTAATGTGAGTGAATATGAAGAAGAATCGCTTGCAAGCAGAAACGATAAAGAAGCCAAAGATGAACATGTTATAAGTGGAATCGTAGAATCGTATTATAAAGAATTTTCCTGCTATCCACCTCACCCAAAGCAAGACAGTTTGGTGGAAGAAGTTTTTAATTTGATGCTTAAACGGGAAAAATCATTGATATTTGTAAGAAGAATTGCATCGGTTAGAGAATTAGAACGAAAACTTTTAAAGAAATATAGTGATCACATCCTTGATTCTGTAAGAAAGATAAGGAACTATGTGAAATATCCGGCACTAAAAAAGTTGATTGAGATAAGTGAGCTTGAAAAAAACAGAGATGACATCGACAGAATCACTGATTTGTTGACAAAACGATTAGCAAAAGAATTAAAGCAGGAATTTAATAGTTACTTTGATGAGGATTTAACACCACCTCAACAAATTGGAAACGACTTAAGAGACCTTTTTTATTCAAGTGTAGATAATATTGAGATAGAGAGATTTCAAGAAGAGTTCAAGCAACATTTACATCGTAATTCATTTAAATCAGTTTTCATTGAGTTAATTAAAAATTTGCTTTTGAAAAAATGGAGAAAAGAGCTTATAATAAATGATGAAGATGATGATGAAGTCGAAGAAGACAATGAAGAAGAAACTTCGGTAAGTAAAATTGAAATTACTGAAGAGAAATCGCATTATTTTTTTCAACGTTTTTTCTATAACGAAGGGAAATCGTTTAAAAAAAGAATGTATAGAAAGAATTGGTTTGAATTAAATCTGATTTTAATTAATGAAAGATATAATATATTCGAACTTGATGAACAACAATTGTCAAGCAACTCTGAATTCATAAATGAAAAGAATGAATTTAAGAAATTTGATTTAATGAATAATATAATCATTAAAGCAATTCGAAGTGACAATAAGAACAAAACTCCAATACATGAAGAATTTAGAACCAATACATTACTAACCAATATATTATTGGATTTATTGGAAGAAAGTTTCACAAAATGGATTGGAACTCACAGACCACCTGAAAATGCAAAGAGTTATTCCCGATTTATAGATGAACTTAACATACTGAATGAAATTCTTCGAAGCATTTTCAGACAAGGAAGTGGCCTAATACCGACGTTTATAGCTGAAGCTCTGTCAAAAGGAAATCAAGCGAGTGAGGGCATCAATTCTGAAATGGAAAAACTCCTTTTAGGAGACTTTTCGTTTGTTTTAAATGAGATTGATGACGTCTTAAACGACTACGATAAGATTAAAGATAAGAACTTTGATGACAAGAATAAAATCAGGTATAATTTAATTCAACAATTGCCTGTTCTTGGTGTTAGTGGTCAACACAAGCGTGATGTTCGAAAAACAGCCATCCAATTCAGAATGCCTGGATATCCCTACGTTCTTATAGCCACAGATATTTTAAAAGAGGGTGAAGATTTACATTCCTATTGTAAAAATATATATCATTACGGAATTGCCTGGAACCCTTCTGATATGGAACAACGAACAGGACGTGTTGACCGGATTGATTCATTAGCTTACCGAAATATTAAACAAACGGAGAATACAAAAGATTCTGATTTGGCTTTTGCAAGTAAACTTCAGGTTTTTTATCCCTATCTCGCTGATACGCTTGAGGTTAATCAGATGTGTCGTCTTTTCAATGGAATGAATAGGTTTATTGATATCTTTTACAATGATTTATCAATTAGGATTGAAAAAGATTCTAAAGCTCAAGTAGATGAATTGGTTGAAAATATTATTCCCCAAAGAACAGGCTTACTTAAATCTAAATATGATATTCGTGATTTTAATTTTATACCAACTAAAGGCTACGAATTAAAACATAATAATTACACTATCGGCCAATTAGCTGTATTAAAAGATAATATCAGACATATTAACGACAAATTATTACAGGAGAACTATTATATAAAACCTGATTTAGATATAGATTTGTTGAAAATTGTTGGTGTAATGAACGTTAGAAATAACAGGCAGGGACCATTTGAAATTTACATTGATCAAAAGAAACAATTGAACATGTTTGAATATAAAATGCAATCGTGTCTTGGTCGCGTAAATATCTTTGGATCTCATGCTAATAAGCAAAAACTAATGGAATTCATTAACAACATTGAGTTGGAAATAATAGTAGTAGAAAAGAATTCATTTATTTGGTTACAATTAAAAATGGATATTGATGAACCTATTGAAGATATGTACAATGATCTAATAAAGTTAATAAATTTCACAGATCAAATAGAAGAAAGTATTTCAAAAATTGATGAAAGCTTTGAATAAGCTAGAAATATAAACATGATTAAAAGTTCAAATATATTCTTTAATCAATTGCCGTCGTCGTGGTAGAGGGTGTGAAACCTTGTTATATGAACTTCACAATGATCATTCTTTTATTTGAATTTCATCGATTTTATACTCTTGGCCTTGTTTTATTATTTTGAGTGTAATGGTGGTTACAGCGTTTTGCCATTTTGTGTAGTGCATTTGGTAGGTGTCTTTGTTTAATTGAGTATAAGCAATTGAATGAACCCATAGGGGGTCGAAATCAAAATAATCTATCACCAAATCATAGCCGGGTGCATAATCCATGTCGTCGCTATCTATAGCGGCATTGAATTGTGCCAGGGCTTTTTTTGTACAGTATTTTGTTCGCAACGCATCCAATTGTTGCGTCAGGCCTGCAGGCATGTTGCAATATTTCATCGTGTATGCAGCATAAAAAGTCTTCAGCAATGACATAGGAGAGGAAGCATCCACAGATTGATGTTTTGGATATTCGCACAATAGGCTATCACCATACATAGAACCATTCCATTCAGGGGTGATATAATCGATCATGTAGTGTCCGTTTATTTTGTTTACCCGTACAGGGATATTAGTCCATTCATCCTTATTGGTGGTCCATGAGTAGCTAACCATATACCAGTTTTTATCCAAATGTTTTACCTGCAACGTTTTAATAGCTTCCTCACTAAAATCTTGTGCACGAATGATGGGGTCTGCTTGTATAGCTAATTTCATTCTTTCTATTTTAGCTATTAGCCCATCAGTAAGATGTGCACGCATGAGAGAATTATTATCCTGTTCTTTTAAATAGTTCGTAGAATAAGATACATAAAAACTCTTTAGCGTTTTTATAATTGTGGGTATTTCTGTCTGTCTGCCTTGCGATGTCATTGCTCTGCCTGTAGGCTGACCGTTACAAACATAAAATGACAGGCTGAATATAAGTAGTATGAATATCGTTTTCATTTTCTTTTTGTTTATGGTTCAATTCTATAGTTTATGCAGAATTAGCAACAGATATACTCGCAGTTCGATTGAGTTATATTCTAGTTGCATAATCCGTATTTTTTCCAAAATTAAACAATTATTCATTTGTTAAGTTCATTTGATAGTTTTTTAATACCTATTTCAATTTTGGGAATATCGCAACCCTTTACGTTGTGTTCGGGGTAGAAGATGCCCTCTTTGGAAACCCCTTCCCGGCTTGCCTTGGCTCTGGGTGCCGCTTCCGCCGCCACTTTATTGCCTACATTGGCCAGCCTGTACTGAATACTTTTTTTACCCACAATGGCATCGTAACCCACCAGGATGATGCGGGAACCGCCTCTTACCCGTTCAATTTTCAGTATGTTTTCGCTTATGAATTCCCCCATGATACGGTTCCATTGCTTGCGATCGAGATTGAAATGCTCGGCCAGCTCTCTTTGTTTGGCAATAAACTCGCCGCGGAAACAGACATAGATCCGGTCGTCGATAATTACATCGCCTTTTGCAAAGTATACCTTTTCGTAGAAGTGGCGCAGGATTCTGGCCATAAGGGCCGTCTTCTCGCAGCTGCTCTTCTCGTTGTCTGCTATCACTTTGGGTATGTTGTAATACCCGCCTTTAAGTAAATTCTCCATGGCAAAAAACTTTTTCATAGTATCAAAATTTAATCATTTACATGTTCCTTTAATTAATTGTCCCCAAGGTTTTCCGTTTTTTTCCTTGCAATGAAGCGGCTTTCAGCGAAAAAATGTCCCCAAGGATGTCCCCTTCTTCTTAAATATATTATGCCAATTCTAATACTCTTTAAAAAAAACCGGAATTCAAAGACTTTTCCACTACCGGGCACGCTCCAGACAATCGCTATCGTCGTTCCGGATTTGTTTTTGCCATCCGGACAGGCTTAGGTTAATCGCTTCCGCAAGCGGAGGAGATTTGTTTCGTGTTTCATTCGAAATTGCTTTCGGCTGCAATATTACGGCATCTTTTTGGATAAACAAGTTATACTTTTTTGACGGTTTTATTAATCTTTCAGTCATTTTGTGTATTGTTTAATCTGCTTTATTACAGACTTATACGCATTTATTGTGGTGTGTTTATCGACGAAATTCTATCCATTTTGTATAATATACAAATTAAATTTTTTTTTAGAAGGTTGCAGATGCACGTAAGGACATACTTTTTGGAGGTAAATTTTAAGATTCCCGCAATGGTGAGTATGTGGATGACCGATGGAGCATATTTATCTTTTTCCAGATTGATCACAATGAGGTCGGAATTGTAAGAGTTATGTCCGCAATAGGTTTCAATTAATTGTTTAAAACGAGATCTCTTTTTCTTTAATTCATTCATAAACAAAATTAGTTTTTGACTTATTGGTGTGTGTTTTGTAAAAGCATTTTCAAAAAAACACAAGCTTCTCCTGTCTTCAAATCAATTGATTTTAAGACTCAGATAAGTTTATTTAAGTGCTGAGATAAGCTTATTTTGAAACGCAAATAAGCTTATTTAGAATAGGAAATAAATTCTGTAATTTCAGGGTTCGCCCAATACGGAAACGATGTGTTGCACCATTTTGGGGGTTAATCGTTTGTTGCCCTTTTCCCATCCTTCCTGTAGAAGCAGGGAGTGGAGTTTTGGATTATTTACAATCCTTCGCTTGAGTTGTTTTGTTACGTAGACTTATCTGTACATATGTGTACTTAAGTGGACGTATCCGGACATAAGTGGACACAAGTGGATTCCGGATTTTGGGCGGTGGTATATTTGCACTGTTGATCAGCAAACAATTTAGTTACAAACAATTAAAACAATTAAAAAGATGGCTTTACAATTTACCTTTGTACGACGGAAGGATATGAGAAAGAATGTAGCAGTTGACAGGAAATTATTTTACGGTCAGACCAAGGCGAGTATGTCCAATTTCTATAATGTTTTAACTAGCTCATGCTATTAGTCGATTATTTTGTCTAAATTTGTAGTAGATATTCTAAATTATGACAAATGTATCTCTGCAAAATAGAACAACAATAAATATTTAGAAGAAATAGATATGGACTATAAGCCACCCTATACCATCACAACGAAAATCGTTAATCTTGTTGCTAAGATTACGGAATGCGCGGTTCGTTTTTCTATTCAGAAAGAGGCCGACTTAAGGTTACGTAAAGCGAATCGCATTCAGACAATTCAGGGGTCTCTTGCCATAGAGGGTAATACGCTTTCTACCGAACAGGTTACGGCTATCCTCGATGGAAAGCATATTGTGGCTCCCATTAAAGAAATTCAGGAGGTGCGTAATGCCATAAAGGCGTACGATAAATTTCTGAATTGGAATCCGTTTGCTGTGGCCGATTTGCTTGATGCCCATCGAACAATGACGGAGGGATTGATCGATCAATGTGGAATGTTTCGAACTGGAGGTGTAGGGGTGGTGGCAAACACGGAGGTTATTCATGTGGCTCCACCGGCAGATAGGGTTCCTTATTTAATAAAGGATTTGCTTGCCTGGTTGGAGCAAACGGACGAACATCCGCTTATTGCAAGCAGTGTTTTCCATTACGAATTTGAATTTATTCATCCCTTTGCCGATGGTAACGGGCGTATCGGCAGACTGTGGCAAACGCTTTTACTGAGCCGTTGGAACAGTCAATTTGCGTACTTGCCTGTGGAGAATATGGTGTATCAAAAGCAGTTTGCCTACTATGATGCGATTAACGAAAGCTCGTACAGAACGGATTGTTCGCCCTTTATAGAGTTTATGCTTGAGGTTATATATCAGACGGTTAGTGCAATCACCCCCGAAGATACCCCCCATGTTACCCCCGAAGTCGAACGTCTCCTCAGGGTGCTTCGGTATATGCCTTTGGGTAAACAAGAAATATTACAGGCTTTGGGCCTGAAAGACGAAAAGAATTTGCGTGAATTATATATAAAACCTGCTTTGCAAAGTGGGTTTGTCGAATTGACTATTCCAGACAAACCAAAGAGTCCGAAACAGCAATATCGACTTACGGAAAAAGGGAAACTGGTATAAAAATCTACTACTATGGATACGACCGAATGAGAAGTGGAGTGGGCAAGAAGCTGGCTAGATTAGCTAAAAGGAATGATTCTTCGGTGTTTGAAAAAGTAACCTGTATTGATTATATTATTAGCAAAATATTTACCATGTTATGAAACATATGAAGTTAATTTGGTAGTAATGATATTATGCCTATCTTTACACTATCAGAAAAACGTACTACGGTACAAGTTTTTCATAGTTAAGGTTTTGGTTAAAATAAGGAAAGTCCGGATCGTGAGATTCGGACTTTTCGTTTTTATATATCGTTATTCTCCGTTCTTGATATCCGAACTTAGTTTCATGGCAAAGAAATTGGTGTCGTTCATTGTGCTGTTCTCCGGATTTCTTGTTGCATTACCTTTATAATATTGTTTTGCTTTTTCGGGGTCGATGGCAAGATTAAACTGATCTTTCCAGCGGAAATCGAAGCGTGCTTTACTTAATGCATTGTCCCTTACCTGTGCTCCGGGGTGTCCTTTGGCAAGATCGGCTGCATGAGCTGCTATTTTTGAAGCTATAACGCCGTAACGAACATCTTCTTTATTCGGATCATTGAGGTGTTCTTTGGGCGAAACGGAACAGATCATCGATACTCCGTACCAGGCAATTTGTGCAGAGCCTATGGCCGCGCTGATGTGTTCGTAGCCCGGTGCTATATCGGTAGTTAGCGGTCCGAGCGAATAAAAAGGAGCGCCCTGACAGGCATAATGCTGCTCGGTTATATTTTCTTTGATCTTGTTTAGGGGAATATGTCCGGGTCCTTCTATGATAACCTGCACTAAATTGTCCCAGGCTATCTGGGTGAGCGAACTCATCGTTTTTAGTTCGGCAAACTGGGCCATATCATTCGCATCGTAGATGGAACCGGGGCGAAGTCCGCTTCCAATGGATATAACAGCGTCGTATTTACTAAGTATGTCGCAGATTTCATTAAAATGAGTGTAAAGAAAGTTTTCTTTTTTATGAATTCTCATCCAGGTACTCATGATGGCTCCTCCTCTGGAAACGATACCGGTTAGTCTGTTCATCGCCAAATCGATGTGCTTGCTCAAAAGAGCCGCATGGATTGTAAAATAATCGACTCCTTGCTCGGCTTGATGAATCAATGTATCACGGAATATCTCCCAGGTAAGATCTTCGATACGGCCGTTTACTTTTTCCAGCGCTTCGTAAACAGGAACAGTGCCCAGGGGAACGGGGCAATTTCTTATAATCCATTCGCGTGTTTCGTGGATATATTTTCCTGTAGATAAATCCATAAGCGTATCGCCGCCCCATTTGCAGCTCCAAACCATTTTCTCGATCTCCTCTTCTATGTTGGACGAGAGGGTGGAGTTGCCTATGTTGGTATTGGTTTTTACCAGAAATCTCTTTCCGATAATCATAGGTTCTGCTTCCGGGTGGTTTATGTTTGCCGGTATAACGGCTCTTCCGGCAGCAATTTCTTTACGAACAAATTCGGGGGTGATAAATGACTTAAGACCTAGTCCTTCGATTTGCTGATTTTCGCGAATGGCCACGTATTCCATTTCCGGAGTAACAATCCTGCGTTTGGCATAATACATCTGGGTAATCTTTTTACCCTCCTTTGCCTGGTAAGGGAGATTTTGCTTTGGATAGCTCATTTTATCCGACTCAGGATCGTTCAGTCTGGTTGCCACAGTAAACTGGTTTAACCTTACAAGATCTTTCCGGCGGGTGTACCAATCTTCGCGAATTCTGGGGATTCCATCTGTTATACATAGAGGTAAATCGGGATCGGAAAAAGGTCCGCTTGTATCGTAAACTATAACCGGATTATTCTTTCTTACATTTTTCTTGCCGTTTTCGTCCAGACTAATGGAATCTGTAAGTGTTATTACACGCATTCCAACCTTAATTTTATTGATTTCTCCCGGGATATAAATTTTCTCGGAAGATGGATAGGTGATGCGTAAATTTCTGGTTGGAATCATATACTCGTTTACTTTTCATGCAAAGGTACAATATTACTTTAAATTTTTGTTGTAACTTCGCCTCTGTAAAATATAAATAGGAGGAATGGAAGTTTTTATTATTCTTGGTCTTATTGTTTTGAATGGTTTACTCTCGATGGCCGAAATTGCTTTGGTGTCGGTACGTAAATCAAGACTGGAGACTTCTGCGAAAAAAGGTAATAAATTAGCTAAAGCGGCTTTGGAGTTGGCTAATCAGCCAGATAAGTTTTTGTCTACCGTGCAGATCGGAATAACCTTGATTGGTATATTAACCGGTTTGTATTCCGGCGAAGCCTTTGCACATGAGTTCGCCTGGCTGATTGATGGCATTGAGCCTCTTAAGCCGTATTCATTGATTATATCGAAAACTGCCATAGTTATTATTGTTACCTATCTTACGCTGGTAATAGGGGAGTTGGTTCCCAAGCGCATCGGCATGGGGTCGGCCGAAAAGGTTTCGATGTTTGTTGCAAAGCCCATGGCGGTTTTATCTTTTATTGCTTCTCCTTTTGTGTGGCTTTTATCCAGAAGCACCCGTTTGGTTGTATATCTGGCAGGCATAGAGAAGTCGGCGGACAATAAAGTAACGGAAGAAGAGATAAAGGCTATTATTAAAGAGGGGTTTGATGTAGGCGAAGTGCAGGAAGTTGAACAAGATATTGTTGAGCGGGTATTTAGTCTCGGAGACAGAAACGTGGGTTCCATAATGACGCACCGCAGCGAACTTGTGTGGCTGGATATAGCCGATTCCAACCAATCGATCAACGATAAGGTGAAAGAGAACCTGTTTAACGTATACCCGGTTGCTTCCGAAAAATTTGATAATATTCTTGGTATTGTTTATTTGAAAGATCTGTTCGGAAAGCTTGATTTTGATGATTTTAGCTTAAAACAGGTGATTCGACCGGCTCTCTTTGTTCCCGAAAATCAAAGCGTTTATAATGCCCTCGAACAGTTCAAGAAGGCTATGGTTAAATCGGCCATGGTTACCGACGAATTTGGTGGTATACAGGGAATTGTTACGCTGAAAGATATCATGGAGGGGCTGATTGGTCAGGTGCCGGAAGTGGGCGAGGAGCAGGAGGTTGTTCAGCGTGAAGATGGAACCTGGCTTGTGGACGGGCAGTATTCTTTTTATGAGTTTCTGGAGTATTTTGACATGGAAGAACTCTATGCCGAGCACGATTATAATACCCTGAGCGGACTGATTCTGGAGATACTTGAAAGGGTTCCCCGTACAGGCGAAAAGCTCCGTTGGTTAACATTCAGCTTCGAAATAGTTGATATGGATGGAGCCCGTATAGATAAGGTGTTGGTAAAGAAGGAGGGATAACCTCCTTCTACAGTGATGCCAGTTTCTTAAGTCCTTCAATTTTCCCAAAGATTACAAGAATATCTTCCTGTTCGATTACAAGATCGTTTGTAAGACGTTGAATTACCATGTATTGTTTTTGGACCATTCCCAGTATATTTTTTACCTCTGTTAGCCGCTCTATGGCTACAAGCCGTACATCAAAGTTTTCTTCCATTTCGATGGTTTCGATAGATTGACTAACTAACACCCCCGGCGCTTTAATTTTAAAAAGATGGTGGGTGTCTGTTATTCTGTCCCACTGCAGACAGCGGTCGCCAAGTATGGTTTGTGCTACGTACATGGCGGAAAAGTCTTTTTCGGGAGTCATGATTTCTGCAACGCCGATCGACCGGATCACTGTTTCATGAATAGGGGATATAGAACGGACAATCAGTCTGCTTGCTCCATAGCTTTTTAGGAGAGCAACCGTCTGAACCGATATCCCGAAATTCTTACCGTAGGTAACAAAAATGGCATCCACTTCTTTGATAGGAAGCAATTTTAAACCGTCTTCGTCCGTCGAATCCATACAAATGGCTCCGGCTATATTGTTTTTAATATTCTCTACCCTATGCATGTTAATGTCTACCCCAATAACCTCGTTTCCAATCTTTGTTTGGTTCTTAGCTATTTCGCGCCCAAGGCTGCCTAATCCAACGACTATGTATTTCATAATGTCAACTATTAATTACATCAATATATTTTCTTTAGGATACGAATATACCAGCTCTTTATACTCTTTAAAGTAACTGGCGAAAAATGTAAGCACGCCGATACGACCTATAAACATGCTTGTAATGATCACTGTTTTTCCTGTTTCGGTAAGCTCTGGCGAAAAGTTTATGCTTAGACCTACCGTACTCAAGGCGGATGCTATTTCAAATAGTATGGTAAAGAGTGGTATCCCTTTCTCTGTTATCGACAAGATTATGGTAGCCAGTCCCAGCCATGTAAGATAAATAATGATTGTTGCCAATGCTCTCCTGATGGTGTAGGTTGTTATTTTACGACGTCTTATCTCCAAGTCACGTTTGTTTCTCATTATATTGAAAGTGGCTGCTACGGCAACAAAAAAGGTTGTTACTTTTATTCCTCCACCGGTAGACATAGGGCCTGCGCCTATAATCATAAGCAAAAAAGTAATAAAGAGGGTTGCGGAGGTAAGGTTACCCATATTCGCTACAGAGAATCCCGCTGTTCGTGGTGTAACCCCTCCTAATAAGGATGACGCAATTTTGCCGGTAAGAGGCAGATCGGCCAATGTGTTGTTATACTCAAGCAGAAAATAAGAGAGGCTTCCAATGATAATCAGAATGATTGTTGTAATAATAACGATATAAGTATGTACATTGATTATGTGAGGGGTATGAATGTAATGTTTCTGTTTTCCTGTAAGTACATTCAATCCGTTTACAGCAATATGCCTTATCAATTTCAAATAATTAAATACGATGGGAAAACCAATTCCCCCAATAATAATAAGGCATGATATCCATATTTGCAAGGTGTAATTATCCTTTACCAAAGGATCACTCATGTTGCCCGATAGTGTGGAAATTCCGGCATTGCAAAAGGCGGATACCGAATGAAAGATGGAGTAGAATATCTCCTGACTTACTCCGCCGGGAAAGGTTCCGGATACTTCTTTAAAGATAAAATAGGCTCCTACTAATTCGATAAACAGGGTTACAAACAGAATATGGATGATAACCTTAAAGAGTCCCCCCAGACGTTCTTCGCTTAGCATATCCTTTAGTATAAGCTGACTGTTTATAGATGTTTCTCCCATAAATGAAAGGGCAAAAAAGCTTGTAAAAGTCATAACCCCAATTCCTCCAATCTGGATTAATATCATAATGATAATATGACCGGGCTGCGTAAATGTTGAAGCTATATCGATGGTAGTTAATCCTGTAACGCATACAGATGAAGTTGCCGTAAATAAAGCATCAATAAAATTAATGCCCCCGGTAGTCACATTGGGCAGCATCAATAAACCTGTTCCGGTTAAAATAACAAATGCAAAACTAAAGATAAAAAGTAAAGAGGGTTTTACCTTATGCTGAAAAATCGTAAAAAGCTGCCGGGAACTGTGAATTACAGTAAGTATTATCAGTAAGGAATAGGTGGTCCAATCGTAAGAAAAGAAATCGAGGAATGGCAGCGATTCTTCCATCACCCTTTTAAAGAACATCTTGCTCGAAAGTACAGCTAGTAAGATAAGGTAGATACTCAGGTCCGCAAACAGCATTTTCTCCCTGATTATGTCTTTTATTTTAACAATGTATCTGAGGCTGATGCCAAGGAAGAAAAGTAAAAGGATATATTGTTGATAATTCGCCAGTTTTTCGGCAGTGTAAGGTGTGAGGTTGTATCCGAACTGATAGATGAGCGTAAATACTGAACCAAGAGAGGCTATCAGGATAAGCAACTCTGCAAAAATAGTGAGCAAGCTTTGGATAGTGCCCGCATAGATTTTATATACAAAAAGTAATCGCTTGATATCCATCTTGGCATAAAAAATTAATTTCAAACAAATATACAAATAAAACTTAATAATTAATGTAAAACACAAGAATATTGATATTGTTGAAGTTACACTATGCTTTGAATTCTTATTGTATAAAGTAAGATTATGAAATATCAGATAATTAGGATTTTATATTGATGGAAAAAATGTATTTGTGTTTTGATATTGAAAAAAAACAATATATTTGCAGTGTGTTTATATGATGTTGAACAGAATCACTTAAAGAAAATACCAGCATGTTATATCCTCATGTATCTGTTGATTGCGTTCTTCTTGGAGTCAATGAAGAAAAACTATGTGTTTTGCTAGTGGAAAGAGCGAATTCCCTTGGCGAAAGCATTGATTACAAATTGCCGGGAAGTTTAATTTATGAAAACGAAGATTTAGACGAAGCGGCTAATAGAGTATTGCAGGAAACTACCGGAGCCAAAAAAGTGAGATTAAAACAGTTCAGATGTTTTGGATCTCCGTCGAGAACGCAGAACAAAGAAGATGTACTTTGGTTGGAAAATGCTTCCAAATTGAAAATTGGACGTATCGTTACGGTTGCTTATCTGGCATTATGTAAAATCAGTAAGAAATCAAATCTTTCGTCCAAATATAAATCGGCCATGTGGGTTCCGGTTAACGAGCTTCCAAAGCTGCCGTTCGACCACAATGAGATTATTCACGAAGCGACTAAAGAAATCCGCTTATGGATAGAGGTTGAACCGTCCATTGTTTTCGAATATCTGCCGATCAAATTTACCGCTTTTCAGTTACGTCGCACGTATGAAATTATTTATGGTAAGGAATTTGATATCCGTAATTTTCATAAAAAAATGTCAGCATTGGAATATGTTGTTCCTACCGATGATATGGAAGAAGGAGTTGCGCACCGTGCCGCTCGTTATTATCGGTTCGATAAAGTGATTTATAATAAGCAACGTTCAAAAATTAATAAGAAATAGTCTAACTTAAATCTAAGAAATATGTATTTATTAGGATGTGATATTGGCAGCTCGTCTGTAAAGGCGTCTATTGTTGACGTTGAGAGTGGTAAGACAGTTGCTTCGGATTATTACCCCAGGGAAGAGGCTGCTATTATAGCTGTAAAACCCGGATGGGCCGAGCAAGATCCGGAATCGTGGTGGAAATACCTTAAAGAAGCTATTAAAGGCGCGATTGCTGTTGCACGGATAAACGGAGAAGATATAAAGGCCGTTGGTATTTCTTATCAAATGCATGGGCTGGTTGTAGTTAATAAGGCTAAGGAAGTTCTTCGTCCTTCAATTATATGGTGCGATAGCCGGGCTGTGCAGTATGGCGACAGAGCTTTTAAAGCGATTGGCGAGAAGTATTGCTTGTCTCATCTTCTTAATTCTCCCGGTAATTTCACCGCTTCCAAGCTGGCTTGGATTAAAGAGTATGAACCTCGGTTGTTTGATGAAATAGATAAGATAATGCTTCCCGGAGATTTTATCGCGATGCGTATGACGGGCGATATTGTTACGACGGTATCGGGTTTATCGGAAGGTATTTTCTGGGATTTTAAGAATCAGTGTGTTTCGAAGGAATTGATGAACTATTACGGTTTTAACGACGACTTAATCGCTGATATTAAGCCGACTTTTGGTTTACAGGGTGAGCTGACTGCTTCGGTTGCCACGGAACTGGGATTAAAGAAGGGTACGCCTGTTACCTATCGTGCGGGCGATCAGCCAAACAATGCTTTATCTTTAAATGTGCTCAATCCCGGAGAGATTGCTGCTACCGGAGGTACTTCGGGTGTTGTTTATGGCGTAAATGGAACTATAAATTACGATTCTCTCTCGAGAGTCAACACATTTGCCCATGTTAATTATACGGAGGAAAATCCTCGTCTTGGCGTGTTGCTTTGTATTAATGGGGTAGGGATTCTAAATTCATGGATTAAACGGAATATTGCTCCGGCCGGAATGGATTATGATGGGTTGAATGAGCTTGCTGCCGGAATTCCTGTGGGGTCCGAAGGGTTGTCTATTCTTCCGTTTGGAAACGGAGCTGAACGGATGTTGCAGAACAAGCCATCTTCCTGTTCGGTTCACGGTTTGAACTTCAATATCCATAGTAAAGCGCATTTGGCTCGTGCGGCTCAGGAAGGGATCGTCTTTTCTTTTAAGTATGGCATGGAGATCATGAACCAGATGGGTATTGATATTGATGTTATACGCGCAGGAAATGCGAACATGTTTTTAAGTCCTGTCTTCAGAGAGGCATTGGCCGGAGTAACCGGTGCTGTTATCGAGTTGTATGATACGAATGGTGCCGTTGGTGCTGCGAAAGGGGCAGGAATGGGCGCGGGAATATATAGTTCGGCGGAGGAAGCTTTTGCTTCTCTTAAGAAAATCGACGTAATCGAACCTGATGGGTTAAAAGCGGATCAATATTGTGGCGCTTACGAAACCTGGAAAGAGAGATTGATAAAGAATAGTTAATTCAAACATATATTAATTTTAAATACAGACTAATTATGAGCTTTTTTAAAGGTGAAAAAGAATTCTTTCCAGGAATTGGAAAGATTCAGTTCGAAGGACTTGAGTCGGCTAATCCATTAGCATTTCGTTATTATGATGAGAACCGGGTGGTAATGGGTAAAACCCTGAAGGATCATCTTCGTTTTGCAATGGCTTACTGGCATACGTTGTGTGCCGAAGGTGGCGATCAGTTTGGTGGTGGAACGATTGAATTTCCATGGAACAATGCTTCTGATGCCATCTCCCGTGCAAAATACAAGATGGATGCTGCTTTCGAGTTTATGTCAAAGTGTGGTATCCCTTATTACTGTTTTCACGATGTGGATGTGGTTGAAGAAGCTCCGACAATGGCCGAATTCGAAACTCGTCTGCATACAATGGTGGGTCATGCTAAAGGACTTCAGGAAGCTACAGGTAAGAAATTGTTATGGGGAACCGCAAATGTGTTCAGTAACAAGCGTTACATGAATGGTGCTGCTACAAATCCTTATTTCCCTGCAGTTGCTTTTGCCGGAACTCAAATAAAGAATGCCATTGATGCCACAATCGCTCTTGGCGGAGAAAACTATGTATTCTGGGGTGGTCGCGAAGGTTATATGAGCTTGCTTAACACGAACATGAAGCGTGAGAAAGAGCACTTAGCTATGATGCTTACTATGGCTCGTGACTATGGTCGCAAAAATGGTTTCAAAGGTACTTTCCTTATTGAACCAAAGCCTATGGAGCCAACAAAACATCAATATGATGTAGATGCTGAAACAGTGATTGGTTTCTTACGTCATTACGGTCTTGATAAAGACTTTGCTTTGAATATTGAAGTAAATCACGCTACATTAGCCGGACATACGTTCGAACATGAACTGCAGGCTTCTGCCGATGCGGGTATGCTTGGTAGTATTGATGCGAATCGCGGAGATTATCAGAACGGATGGGATACCGACCAATTCCCCATCGATTCATATGAACTTACTCAGGCTATGCTTGTAATTCTTGAAGCAGGTGGATTTAAAACCGGTGGTACAAACTTTGATGCAAAAACAAGAAGAAATTCGACCGACCTTGAAGATATCTTTATTGCACATATCTCTGGTATGGATGTTTTTGCAAGAGCTTTATTGTCGGCTGCTGATATCATGGAAAAAACGGATTATCTCAAAATGAGAGCTGAACGTTATGCTTCATTTAATGAGGGTAATGGAAAGGCTTTTGAAGAGGGTAAACTTTCTCTTGAAGACCTTCGTGCTATTGCTTTGGCTCATGGTGAACCAAAACAATTCAGCGGAAAGCAAGAGTTGTACGAAATGATTGTAAGCCGTCATATCTAATAATTAAAAGAGAATAAGAGCCGGGGTTGTTTAATTAAACGTCGGCTCTTATTTAATAATCTAATATATACATGAAAAACAAAAGCTATATTTTTGGAATTACTTTGGTCGCAACCTTAGGTGGATTATTGTTCGGATATGATACGGCTGTAATTTCAGGGGCGGTAGAGTCGTTACGTATGTTTTTTATCGAGCCGTATAATCTTCCGTTGGATCAGGCTAATGCTTTAGAGGGATTTGTTGTTAGCAGTGCCCTGATAGGATGTATTGTAGGGGCTTCCTTTGCCGGATGGCTTAGTCAGCGGTACGGACGTAAACCAACGCTTGTATTTGCAGCTGTATTATTTCTACTTTCTGCGATAGGTTCTTCCTGGCCGGAACTTTTTGTGGGTTTACCTGGTAGCGGAGACCATACGTTTATGTATATGTTTGTCGCTTACAGAATATTAGGAGGCATTGGCGTGGGTCTTGCTTCTATGGTTTCGCCTATGTATATTGCCGAAATTGCACCGGCCGAACGTAGAGGAAACTTAGTTTCCTGGAACCAGTTTGCTATCATCTTTGGTATGTTGGTTGTCTATTTTGTAAATTACTTTATTGCTCTGCAGGGTGATATCGAGTGGTTACATACTATTGGCTGGCGTTGGATGTTTGCTTCCGGAACAATTCCTGCCTTGTTGTTTTTGATTTTATTGCTTTTTGTTCCCGAATCTCCCAGATTCCTTGTAATGAAGGGTAAGACATCCGAGGCCAATTCTATTTTACTGAAATTAATGGGTAAAGAAGAAGCTGCGAAAGAATTAGTTGATATTAAAGAGAGTTTCAAAGAAAAGGCTCCCTCATTGAAGCCATACTTTACTTTTATGGGTGCGTGGCTTGCCATTTTTATTGCGGCTTATAGCTTACTGGAGTTTGCTGGAAACACGAATGCGCTTGAACTATCATTAATAGGCAGCTTTATTGTTTCGCTTGCTTTCCCAATAAAATCTTTTGGGATTCCTATCATTATGGTAGGTATCATGTTATCGGCTTTCCAGCAATTTGTTGGAATCAATGTCGTATTGTATTATGCACCGGAGATTTTTAAAACGATGGGAGCTAATACGGATACGGCTTTGTTGCAGCAGATTGTTGTGGGTGCAATTAACTTGTCATTTACAGTGCTTGCTATTTTTACTGTAGATAAATTTGGACGCAAGCCTTTAATGATAATCGGTGCGCTTATAATGTCTGTGTCGATGCTTATTTTAGGTACTACTTTCTATACAAACTCTGTTGGAATGGGTTCTCTTATTTGCATGCTGGTGTATACAGCCGGTTTTGCTATGTCTTGGGGACCAGTGTGCTGGGTTCTTTTATCTGAGATATTCCCTAATTCAATCAGGTCGACTGTGATGAGTATTGCTGTAGCCGGACAATGGGTTGCCAACTTTATGGTTTCGTGGACATTCCCGATGCTTGACAAGAACCAATACCTGACTGATAATTTCAACCATGGTGTTTCCTATTGGATATATGGGGTGATGGGGCTCTTTGCAGCATTCTTAGTCTGGAAGATGGTTCCTGAAACAAAAGGGAAAACCCTCGAAGAAATGGAAAAGTACTGGAAGAGATAAACAAAAAAATAAGAGGATGACTTTGATAGGTTATCCTCTTATTTTTTTAAAATTAAACAGTACTTTTGTGGCAGTAAATAATGCAACACGGAGTGATATGATTATTCTGAAGCGAATTCTTATCTGGTTAAGAAATCTGATTTTATTTCTTTTTGTTTCCAGCCTTGTTTGGGTGGTAGCCTGTAAATTTATACCGGTTTACTACACTCCATTAATGTTTATCAGAGTGTATGAGCAGTTTAAGGAAGGAAAACCTCTAAAGTTAAAACATACCTGGGTTCCTATTTCTAAAATTGCACAACCGATGGTGCAAGCGGTGGTTTCTTCCGAAGATAACTTATTTATGGAGCATAATGGGTTTGATGTAGAACAGATAAAAAAAGCCCGCAAAGAGGCTGATCGTGGTAAGCGAGTGCGTGGAGCGAGTACAATTACTCAACAGACTGCTAAAAATGTGTTTTTATGGCCGGGTAAAAGTTATATCCGTAAAGGGATAGAAGCATACTTTACTGTACTAATTGAATGGATCTGGGGTAAAGAACGCATCATGGAGGTTTATCTGAATTCTATAGAGATGGGTGAAGGTATCTATGGCGTGGAAGCTGTGGCGCAAGAGCATTTTGATAAGCCAGCCTATAAACTGAACCGACGACAAGCGGCTCTGATTGCGGCAACGTTGCCAAATCCCCGCAAATTTAATTCGGCCAAACCATCTCCCTACATGCTTAAAAGACAGTCTAAGATCTTGTCTCTGATGGGTAAATTAATGAAAGTTGAAATGGGATACAGTACAGGATCATCAGATATGGATTCGTCCAAAATTAAAAATAGAAGAAAATGGAGAGCTTTAGTTACCAGGACCTTGGGAGAATAGCCTATTCTTTAGCTTTAGATAAGCAAAACGAAAATTTCCATCAGCTACTTACGTATAAAGAGGATGGATTGAAGGGCGAAAACAAACTGTTATTTTGCGAACACGATCCGGTTTTTACTATTGGTAAAAGCGGAAAAGATTCGAATCTGCTTGTTCCTGAACTTTTATTACAACAAAAGGGGATTACGTTATTTCACATTGATAGAGGAGGGGATATAACTTATCATGGTCCGGGCCAGATTACCGGTTATCCTATATTTGATCTTGATCAGTTTGGAATCGGATTGAAAAAGTATGTACATACTGTAGAGGATATCGTTATTGAATTTTTATCTCAGTATAATATACAAGCAGAAAGATTGGATGGGGCTACCGGAGTGTGGATTGATGCTAATGTTGCTGGTTCTGCACGTAAAATTTGTGCGATTGGCGTTAAAAGCAGTCGTTTTGTGACGATGCATGGTTTTGCTCTGAATATTAATACCGATATGGACTATTATTCTTTGATAAATCCCTGTGGATTTGTAGATAAAGGTGTTACTTCGCTTGAAAAGGAATTAGGCGAAAAACAGGATTTTAATTTGGCGAAGAATCGCCTGCTAACTCTTTTCAAACAGGCTTTTCGATGAATGATATTCAGATTCATTTTGCACCCTTACAAGGATATACGGATGCTGTGTACCGCAAAGCTCATGCTTCTGTTTTCGGGGGAGTAGACGCTTACTATACTCCTTTTGTCCGAATAGATAATGGGGTTGTTCGCTCAAAGGAACTAAGAGACATTTCCCGGGTGAATAATCTGCCGCATTGTGTGGTTCCACAACTAATAGCTTCTTCTGTTGATGAATTTACTTGTTTGGCATCTCTTTTTAAAGAAGAAGGATATACCCGGGCAGATATCAATCTGGGATGTCCATTTCCCAAACAAACAAGACTAAACAGAGGATCTAAACTTTTAGCTTTACCGGAACAGACATTTGAAATGCTTACTCTGGTAAAAGATTTTTCATCAATTAGTTTTTCTGTAAAGATGCGTATTGGCTGGGACGATTCATCTCAATTTGAGAAAATACTCCCATTTTTGAATGAGTTGCCTCTTTCTCACATCACATTGCATCCCCGGTTGGGTACTCAACAATACAAAGGAGAACCTGACATGAGTGCTTTTGAACAATTTTATCATGCATGTAATCATCCCCTGTATTATAATGGTGATATTGATAATTTGGATATATGCGCCGAAATTATTGATCGATTTCCACTTATTGCAGGGATTATGATTGGAAGGGGATTACTTTCTTATCCCTGGATGGCTGTTGAGTATAAGTCGGGAAAGAAAATAGAGCAGGGAGAACGAAGAAAAATGCTTATCGATTTTCACGAGCTTTTATATGAAGGATATGCGAATCAATTGGAGGGGGGAGATCATCAGTTATTATCTAAACTAAAAACGATCTGGGATTACTTTCTCCCGGACTCAGAGAAAAAAATGCGGAAGAAAGTGATTAAAAGTACTTCTTTGAATAATTACAGATTATCAGTATCTTCTTTGTTGGCAGATTACTAGATCTTTGTATTTTTTTTGTAATAATTGAATCGGGTTAAAACATCATTTACGTATTTGAATGTTTCTGACCCACGAAGATATCCATGTTTACATATAGAATCATTGTAATAGATTGGATCGCTTTTCTTTCTTATAAATTCATCCACATTTCCATCCCATTTAGAGGGGTCTTTTCCATATTTCCTGGCTAAACGCTGAGCGTCATAAACATGGCCGATACCAGCATTATAGGCTGCAAGTGTAAATTTCAGTTTCTCTTCCTCATTCGAAATTTCAGAGAAGCCTTGTCTGAAACGACGGAAACATTCTGTTCCTGTTTTTATACCTATTTCCGGATTTTTAAGCTCGTGTGATGAAACGCCCAATCCTCTTGCCGTATTTGGCATAATGCCCATTAATCCTTCGGCTCCGGCCCACGAAATGGATAGTGGATCAAAGTGAGATTCCTGGTAGCTGATTGAAGCCAGCAAGCGCCAATCCAAGTCGATTCTTTCTGCATATTTCTTAAAAAAATGGTCGTAAGGAGATATGTGACCTTTAATTATTTTCGATATAGCAACCTCTTCCGGGATTTTACTTAACTCAAAATAACGTTTTGTAATAGCTTTAAAATTGAAATCAGATGTTTTATCTGTTGCCCATTCATTTACGGCCTTGGCTAACAGCGGACTTCCTTTTCGTACAGCCCAGGATGAACGCTGTAAGAAGCTAACTTTTAGACTTATATCAATGTTATTATAATAGGTTTTGTTTAAACGGGCTGTTTTGTCATCGCTTACCGTATATGGAATTTGTCCTGTCGCGACCATTTCAATCAGATCTTCGGCTGTGATAGAATCTTTTTCAATATCCATGATATGTATCCCTCCGCCAAGTTCCAGATCCAGGTTTGATAAACGTTCATGATATTTTGTTCCATGTTTTACATAAACAGACTTTCCTATTAATTGGGTAACGTCTTTAATTAGTGTATCCCCTTTGTTAGAACGTTGTACTAAAACCTGCGTAGATAGATCTTCTCTTCCGCAGAAAGAAACTTCTTGCCTTAAATTATTAGTAACCGGAACAGGGTATGCTACAATGTCTGCATCTCCGGCTATAAGCATTTCGGTTAACTTAGTAATATTTTCCGCAACCTTAATAGTAAGCTTCAGGCCTTGCGAACGGGCAAAATCGCGTACCAAATCGTATTCGTAACCCATTGGCTGCATTTTGTATTGAAAATAGGAGGTAGAGCTATACAAAGTAACTGCAGTGAGTTCTCCCTTTACTTTAAGCTGCGGCAAATCCACTTGTTTGGCTGTTTCTTCTTTTGTTTGGCTGTCTTTATTACCATAACAGGAGAAACATCCAAAAAGTGTAATTGTAAGTAAAGAAAATAGCAATATCTTTTTTTTCAGATAAACAATTTGCATTGATTTCTTTCTGTTTTTAAAAATGAATGCTAAATAGATATTTTTTCTAACAATACAACATTTTCCACATGATGAGTGTGGGGAAACATATCAACTGGTTGAACTTTCTTAACAACATATTTTACACTAAGCAAACCTAAATCTCTTGCCTGAGTAGCAGGATTACAGCTAACATAGACAATACGTTCCGGTTCAGCAAAAAGGATTGTATTGATTACATCGTCGTGCATTCCTGCTCTGGGTGGATCTGTAATAATAACATCGGGTTTGCCATGTTGGGATATAAATTCTTGTGTAAGTATATCTTT
This sequence comes from uncultured Macellibacteroides sp., assembly GCF_963667135.1. Classification (NCBI taxonomy): domain Bacteria; kingdom Pseudomonadati; phylum Bacteroidota; class Bacteroidia; order Bacteroidales; family Porphyromonadaceae; genus Macellibacteroides; species uncultured Macellibacteroides sp. The sequence goes on from NZ_OY762974.1 coordinate 3,648,566, forward strand.
CATGTCTCCGGCAAAGAAGAGTGTGTTTTCTATATTGTTTAATGCCGAGTTTACTTTAGCGTCTTCAATCGCTTCGGGAACATATTCGATTCCAATTACTTTTTTTGCTTTTCCCGATACAAAATTTGCAATTGTTCCAGTGCCGGTGTACAAATCGTAAACCATTTCGTTTCCGGTTAAACCGGCAAAACTCCGGGCAATCTTGTATAGGTTATATGCCTGTTCGCTATTGGTCTGATAAAAGGATTTAGGACCAACCTTGAATTTAAGGCCTTCCATCTCCTCTATAATGTGATCTTTTCCCTTATAAACATTAACTTCCTGATCGGTAATAGTATCATTACACTTCGTATTGATAATATATAGTAAAGAAGTTATCTGAGGGAACTGGCTTGCAATATGAGAAAGGAGAGCTTCTCTTTTATCTTCTTCATCTTTGAAGAAAACAACGATTACCATTAATTCCCCGGTTGATGCTGTTCGTACGATTAACGTACGCATCAGACCCTCCTGATTGCGCAAATCGAAGAAAGGAAAGCCATCGTGTGTAAGGCAATATTCTCTGATGCTTAATCTGATTTGATTGGATAAATCGCTTTGCAACCAGCAATCTTTAATGTCAAGTACTTTATCAAACATGCCCGGAATATGAAATCCAACAGCATTCATGCAGTCGAAAGATTTATCGGATCCGATTTCTTCCTCAGTTAGCCATTTTTTATTTGAAAAAGTGAATTCTAATTTATTGCGGTAATAAGTTGTTTTCTCTGATCCCAAGATGGGTAAAACCTCTTCAAGATTTACTTTTCCTATTCGGGTAAGATTATCTATTACTTGCTTATGCTTATACTTAAGCTGCTCTTCGTAGGGAAGATGTTGCCACTTACAACCTCCGCAAATTCCGAAATGCTGACAAAAAGGAACTGCCCTTTTATCGGAAAGAGAGTGAAAGTATACAGCTTTTCCTTCGGCATAGCTGTTCTTTTTACGCGTTATTTGTACATCTACAATGTCTCCGGGAGCTACATAAGGAATGAAAACAACAAGGTCATTTATCTTAGCGATGGCTTTACCTTCTGCAGCCACATCTGTAATAGTTACCTTCTCAAATAAAGGTAACGGTTTCTTATTTCTTGCCAATGTCTTTGATTTTAAAATTTTCGCCACGCAAATATACGGATTTACTCTAAAAGAGTATTATATATGGTTGTAAAACACATAAAAAAACATTTAAGCTTTTTATATATCGACGATTTAATGAATTATATTTGCATTATTGCAAAGTGGATATAGCAAAACAACCTACAATCTAAATTAATATGTTTATGAATAAAAAAAGAGTTTACACTTTTGGTGACGGAAAAGCCGAAGGACAAGCCAATATGAAGAATCTATTGGGAGGAAAAGGTGCTAACCTTGCCGAAATGAACTTAATAGGCGTTCCGGTTCCTCCTGGTTTTACAATCACAACCGAAGTATGTTCTGAATACTATGAACTGGGGAAAGATAATGTTGTGTCTTTGCTTCAGGAAGATGTGAAAAAGGCAATAGCAAACATTGAACATTTAATGAATGCCACATTTGGAGATATAGAAAATCCACTGCTCGTTTCTGTTCGTTCGGGAGCTCGCGCATCTATGCCGGGGATGATGGATACAATTCTTAATCTTGGGTTAAACGATGATGTTGTGGAGGGCTTGATTCGGAAAACAAATAATCCGCGCTTTGCCTGGGATTCTTACCGGCGGTTTGTTCAAATGTACGGAGATGTTGTGTTAGGAATGAAACCTGTCAACAAAGAAGACATTGATCCTTTTGAAGCGATTATCGAAGAGCTGAAGGAGGCTAGGGGAGTCAAGCTTGATAATGAATTGAGCGTTGATGATCTGAAGGAAATGGTTTTGAAGTTTAAAAAAGCGGTTAAAAAACAAACCGGACACGATTTTCCCACATCTGCTTACGAACAACTGTGGGGAGCTGTCTGTGCAGTTTTTGATTCCTGGATGAATGAACGTGCCATATTTTATCGCAAAATGGAGGGTATTCCTGCTGAATGGGGTACCGCGGTAACAGTTCAGGCTATGGTATTCGGAAATATGGGTGAAACGTCAGCAACCGGAGTCTGCTTTTCAAGGGATGCTGGTAGTGGTGAGGATTTATTTAATGGTGAGTATCTTATTAATGCGCAAGGGGAAGATGTGGTTGCAGGGATACGGACTCCACAACAGATTACCAAGATAGGATCTCAACGTTGGGCGGAATTGGCTTGTATATCTGAAGAAGATAGAAGATCTAAATATCCTTCAATGGAAGAAGCGATGCCTTCGATTTATCTTCAGCTGGATGCATTGCAGACTAAATTGGAGAATCACTATCGGGATATGCAGGATATGGAGTTTACGGTACAAGAGGATAAACTTTGGTTCCTTCAAACGCGTAATGGTAAACGAACCGGATTTGCTATGGTGAAAATAGCCGTAGATCTTTTACATCAGGGAATGATTGATGAAAAGACAGCGATTCTTCGTGTTGAACCGAATAAATTAGACGAGCTTCTACATCCTGTTTTTGATAAAAATGCACTTAAAAAAGCTCATGTAATTGCAAAGGGATTGCCCGCTTCTCCGGGGGCTGCTACAGGTCAGATTGTTTTCTTTGCTGATGATGCAGCCAATTGGTATGAAGACGGTAAAAAAGTGATAATGGTTCGTATTGAAACATCTCCTGAAGATTTAGCCGGAATGGCAGTTGCTGAGGGTATTTTAACGGCCAGAGGTGGTATGACTTCTCACGCAGCTGTTGTTGCCCGAGGGATGGGTAAATGTTGTGTGTCTGGTGCAGGCGCATTAAAAATCGATTATAAAAATAAAACGGTAGAAGTTGGAGGAATTACTTTTAATGAAGGCGATTATATTTCATTGAATGGTTCAAATGGGGAGGTTTATGAAGGGAAAGTTGATACGAGCGCTGCTGAATTGTCGGACGATTTCAGAGAACTGATGACTTTGGCTGATAAATATACAAAGCTAAAAGTAAGAACGAACGCTGATACCCCGCATGATGCAGAAATTGCCCGATCTTTCGGAGCTGTTGGGATTGGTTTGTGCCGTACTGAACATATGTTTTTTGAAGGAGAAAAGATTAAAGCAATGCGGGAAATGATTCTTTCTGAAGATACAGCTGGAAGAATAAATGCACTCTCCAAAATACTTCCTTATCAGCAAAATGACTTTAAAGGGATTTTTAGAGCTATGGCGGGGTGTCCTGTTACTGTTCGTCTTTTGGATCCGCCATTGCATGAATTTGTACCTCATGATTTAAAAGGACAGGAAGATATGGCTTTAATGATGGGTGTTTCAATTAAAAAAATTCAAGAACGAGTTGAATCTTTGTCAGAGCATAATCCTATGTTGGGACACCGCGGATGTCGTTTAGGAAACACTTATCCGGAAATTACTGAAATGCAAACCAGGGCAATCTTAGGTGCGGCTTTGGAGTTGAAAGCTGAAGGGGTTTTAACGTTTCCTGAAATTATGGTTCCTCTTGTAGGAATAGTTAATGAATTTCAAGAACAAAAGAAAATAATTAATAATACTGCCGAAAAGTTGTTTTCAGAAGTTGGAGATACTATTCCATTCAGCATTGGCACAATGATCGAAGTACCAAGAGCAGCTCTTACCGCAGATCAGGTTGCTTCTTCTGCAGAATTTTTCTCTTTTGGTACAAACGATCTAACGCAGATGACATTTGGCTATTCACGTGATGATATTGGTTCTTTTCTCCCCGTATATCTTGATAAAAAAATTCTTCAAGTGGATCCATTTCAGGTTTTGGATCAAGTTGGTGTTGGTCAACTTATCCGAATGGCAACAGAAAAAGGTCGTTCAGTTCGCCCTGATCTTAAATGTGGTATATGCGGTGAGCATGGAGGAGAACCTTCTTCTGTGAAATTTTGTCATAAAATTGGCCTAAACTATGTTTCTTGTTCTCCATTCCGCGTTCCAATTGCGCGTTTAGCTGCCGCTCAGGCAGCTATAGAAGAATAAGGCTTCTCTAATAAATAATTCCCGTAAATTGTTTAAAATAACATTTACGGGAATTATTTATTTTAGTTTTTTTACAGATTGATTGAGATAATGCTTATATTTGCAGGCCAGTGAAATTTTAAACTGAGCCCGACTATGGATAGATACCTAATAATAAAAACAAGAGATGAACTGTTAAGAATCAGGATTGAGCAGATCCTTTATTTTGAAGCAGATAGGAATTATACTAAGTTGATTTTAAATAATGGGATTCAGTTTACTTTTGCAATTAATATAGGAAAGATAGAAGAAATACTCGAAAAGCAAGTAATAGGATGTAAAATGATTTTAATGAGGGTTGGTAAAAGCCATATTATTAATAAAAATCATATATTGCAGATAAATTTGCCGAGACAAAAACTATTATTGCTTACAGCAGAAGGAAAAGCCCGAGAGCTGATTATCTCAAAGGATCCATTAAAGACGCTGAAAGATTCACTGGAAAGTGAGATTCGTGAAGATTCAAAATCTTCAGAATAATCTTCATATTATTATAGTATGATAATACGAATAGGAAAAGCGAGCGATAATGACTATATAGTTTCTGATGACCACGTAAGCAGACATCATGCGTGTCTGATTCGAGGTGATCAGGGATGGTTTATTGAAGATACCCAATCGACAAATGGAACCTATGTTAACGGTTGTCAGATAATTAAAAAAAAGGTTTGTGCTTCGGATGTTATTGTTTTGGGCTACAGTTATACTTTGAATCTGAATCAGATTTTAAATTCCATTAATGACTATAGTGAAGAATTCTTGTCTCTCAAGAATGTTTATGATCAATATATTAACGCCAAAATACGTATTCAGTCAAGTAATCAGTTTAAAATAAGATTGTTCCAGTCTCTTCCATTTGCAATACCAGGTGTCGTGGGAATTGCTATTGGATTTTGGGGTAATGGTTCTCCCCAACTTTTTGGACTAAGTCTATCCCTTGCTATTTGTGCTCCAACTATAGGTATTTATTTAGGAGCTAAGCAATCTGCAAAAACTCCTAAATTATTGCAGGATATTTCGAATCAGTTTAAAATTGACTATGTTTGCCCAAAATGTGGAACTTTCTTGGGCGAAATACCTTGGGAGTCTCTACAAAACAAAAAACAATGTCCTGTATCATCCTGCAGAGCTAAATGGGTGAGTGAATAATCTTCGTATTGAAAATCATGCCTTTTGTACAAGAAAGCCTATAGTTGGATTAAGGTCCATCTCAATGTAAACTATTATTGAATAGTTTTTGTACATTTGCGTTGTAAATAATAGTGAAATAATATGGAAAAAGAAGAGGAATACACATTCGTCACAATCGATGATGGTGACTTTAACGATGTATCGGAAGGATTTATAGTAGATGTGGATGGTGAATTATCTTTTGATGCAATAATGCTTGATGAAGAACAGGTCGGTTCAGACTTAATCACTCTTTCAGATGATACTGTTTTTATGACTGATGCAGACGTGATTGATATGTCTTCGATGGATTTAGATGACTCGGATGCATCATTTATGTTATGATTTCAATCAAATGTCCATATTGTAACGTTGGACTAAAAATAGACGAAAATAAAATTCCGTCTACGATTGATTCATTTAAATGTCCAAAATGCAAAAAACCTATTGAGGTTTCTTTGCTTGGACAATATGGAGCTTTGACTAAAACAGAGACTCCTACTATTATTGTTAAACATCGGAACGCAAATGCTGGGAAAATAACGGTTCTTTCAAATTCAGTAACTCCTTTTCAAACCTTTTTATTAAACGAAGGATTACTTATTGCTGGTCGGAAATCCAATGCTTCCCAAGCTTCAATAGCAATTGAGACTATGGATAAATGCATGAGCCGTGAGCATATAAAAATAGAAGTTAAGCGAGAAGAGTCTGGAGGGTATAAGCATTATCTTTCTGATAATAACAGCAAAAACAGAACGTTATACAATAATAATTACCTGGAGAATGATGAAGTCGTTGTTTTGAAAGATAATGATGAAATAATTATTGGGAAAACAATTCTCCGGTTTAATGAATAAAGGAAGGAAAACAGGTAATGGATATAACGATGGGACAACCGTTTGCGGTATGTGAAAGAGGTGGAAGGCTGAATAATGAAGATTCTGTATATCCTCAGCCAGAAGTTTCTAATTCTAAACAACGATTATTTATTGTATGTGATGGAGTTGGGGGTGCAGAAAAAGGAGAGATTGCAAGCGCTTTGGCATGTGAATCATTGCAGACATATTTTAATACATTTCTTCTTGGAAATCCCACAGAAGCATTTATAAATCAGGCTATTCGCTATACTGAAACTCGATTCGATGATTATATTTCATCAAATCCTCAGGCTAAAGGTATGGCTACGACTATGGCGTTACTTTATGTTGGAACAAATGGCGTAATACTTGCCCATATTGGAGACAGTCGGATTTATCAGTTTCGCAAAGGAAAAATATTACATGAAACTGAAGATCATTCTCTAGTCAATTCATTGATTAAACTTGGTCGAATAAGACCAGAAGAAGGTATTAAGCATCCTCAAAAAAATGTAATTTTAAAGGCGATTAGCGGAACAGAATATCCTGTCCAGGCAGATATCACTTTAATTACGGACCTACATCCCGGAGATAATTTTTTTATGTGTTCAGATGGAGTTCTTGAATGTTTTGATGATAAATCTTTATCGAATCTATTTGAAAACAATGAGTCTTTAGACGTTTTAAAAACAGAAGTCCTCGAAGCCTGCAATAATGTTGCTCACGATAATTTCTCTTTTTTTATTATACCCGTAAACAATGTCCAAGAAACAGTGTCGATTAAGCATTTTATCCTCTCATTTTTTTATTCTTTTGTTTAAATTCAGTAAATTTGGCAGGACAATCTTTACATAAGTAATGATGGAACTACCTACCGGACATTATCTTCAAAATGGAAAGTACCAGCTGACAGAAGTAGTTGGGAGGGGAGGTTTTGGCATTACCTACAGGGGTATTTGGTTTACTGAGGTCAAGGGGGCTCTAGGTAAAGTAAAAACTGAAGTTCCTATATGTATTAAAGAGTATTTTTTTAAAGACTATTGTTATCGCGATGAACAATCATTTGCCGTAAAGGTGCATTCAGAAACCGGAAGGTCTCTGTTTGAAAAATTCAAAGAAAAATTAATTAAAGAGGCGAAAATCTTATCAGATGTTCATCATCCACATATTGTTAACGTACTTGAAGTATTTGAAGAAAACGATACGGCATATATTGCAATGGAATATATTCCAGGTTCTTCGTTAAAGTATTTGCTTGAACAAAATGGGCAATTGTCTGAAAATATTGTGCTTATTTATACGCATCAGATAGCCCAGGCGCTTCAATTTGTTCATGAAAAGAATATTCTCCATTTGGATATAAAACCAAGTAATATTTTAATTGACAAGGATGATAATGCCCGTCTTATTGATTTTGGGGTTAGCAAACGATATGATTTGGCTCAACAGGAGACTAGCACAACAATGCTAACGCTGTCTAAGGGATTCGCATCCATTGAACAATATGATGATGAAGGTACGCAGAATTTTTCTCCATGCCCTGACATCTACTCGCTTGGAGCAACTATGTATAATTTGCTTACCGGAAAGATTCCTACAGAATCAATTTTGCGTGCAACCAAACCTTTGCAAAAACCTTCTGAAATTAATCCTTCCATTTCAACCCGAACCGAAGCGGCTATTGTTAGGTCTATGGAAATTAATCCTGCAGACCGATTTCAATCTGTGAATGAATTTATTGCTGCTTTAGGCACTCCTCCTGAAAAAGAAATAAAAGAAATAATCAAAGAAAATAGTAAAACATTTACTGAAGAAGATATTACTGAAATATACCCTAAAATTCAGAAATCAGAAAGTCTTGATTCAATATCTGATAATACCTATACATTCCAAAAAGATAAAGGAGGGCATTTAATAGATAGTGAGGATGATACGATAATTCAAAAGACAGTTTTGCCACCTATAATTGCTCCTAAGAAAAAGTTATTAATACCGGTATTTGCATCGCTGTTACTGTTTACGGGTGCTGGAGTAGGTTTGACATTATTTAATTCAAAGTCGATTCAAGATCCGATTGATATAGATCGCGATAATAAGATTATAAAAAAATCATCGGATAAGTCCTTATTTTCAAAACCGACTAGCGATACATTAGTATTTAGTGACAGACCCGCTCATGAAACGAATATATTGTCTGTTAAAGAGTTAATGCCAAATAAACCTGCAGTTAAACTTACAGGACCTGATACTAATGCCAATGTTTCAACTGGAATTGAATCAGACATTACTTATACTGAATTAATAGGTTTTGGAAAAAAGAAACTGGCTGGCGGTGATTATCTAGGTGCGAGAGTTGATTTTACTAAGGCAAAAGAAATTTCATTAACGGAAGAAGTTCTTCTTTTTCTAATAGCATGTGACAATAAGGAAGAGGAGTCTAAAATTGTTGCACGTAAGGCTTTATATGAAGAGAAAATGGCTTTTGGTGCTTGCACCATTGTAAGAAATAAATCCACAGGTAGATATGGTGTGATTGATGAAAAAGGAGTAGAATGTATTCCTTGTATATACTTAAGTGTTGGGAAATCAGAAAAAGGAAGGGCTTTTGAACGAGAGGATAGCCTTTTTGATATATATAATTCAACATATGAATTAGTTAGTAAAGGTGTAACCTATTATTAAAAAGTAAGCGTATGAAGCGTTTTTTGCTATTAATTCTCTTATTTACTGTCCCCTTTAACCTTTTGGCGCAGAGGTTTTCCGAATATAATAAAAAAGGAGATGAGGCCTTGATTCGAAACGATGTAGCTGATGCTAAAATGTGGTTCGAAGAAGGAGTAACTTATTGCGATAGTTATAGTATTGAGAGATTAACAACTATTTGGGTAGAAAACGAATTGGTTAGATCTTCGATGAGAAGCCTAATGATTAAGTGTTTTAATTGCCTTAATATTCAAGCTACGGATAACGATACTACGGCTATGACGCGTTTGATAACATATTATGAAAAAGGAATAGGAATTCCACAAAGTCCTGAATTGGCCGAATACTGGAAAGAACAACTAAAAGCTAATACGTTGAATAATGATGCGAAACAGGTATCAAACAATATTGCTGCTGAAGTAAAGACAGAATCTACGCCTGTTAACTTGATGATAGGTTATAGTTATTCTCCTTCTGCGCCCTATGGGATGACATTGGGATTAATTGGGAAACGTTGGGGTGGGTACATTCGGCTAAAGACAAATATGACATTTGGAAAAACCTCGTTTACTTGTAACGATAACGAAATTATTAATTACACAGACGCTTCGTATTACCGATTTGACAAAAAACAGGTATCTAGATTTGGAATTACCGGGGGATTAGTACTTCGTTTTTTACCTTGGCTATATACTTCATTTGGTGTTGGATACGGAGAAAGAGAATTACAATGGCATGCAACTGCATATAGTTATTCAGATAACAACAATAGGTCTGAGTTTTGGTGTGAAAATACGTCCTCATCATATAAAGGAATTGAAACCGAGGCCGATGTAATAGTAAGGGTTTGGAAGAAACTTTACTTTAATGTTGGATTTAATTCTATTAATTTAGGATTCGTTGATCTTAATACTGGTTTGGGTTTTATTTTTTAATTAAATTGAATGATCAATTACCTTTTACTAATGAAAGTATGGATTTTGAGATTCGTCTTTGTTAATTCGGTTGTTGTTTAATGTTGCTAATAAATTATATAAAGATGGTTAAACCTTTAAATATCTATATAAAACTGATTACAATGTCAATCGGCTTTGTATTTTTGTATCAGTCCTGCCTGAACGACCCTTTTATGCCTGAAGAATTTCTGAATGCAACAATTCCTACCGTTGAAACTTTAAATGTAACTCATAAAACTGCAACAACTATAACGATTTCAGGAAATGTACTGCGGGAAAATGGAACTGAAGTTACAGAGCGAGGTTTTTGCTGGAGCACAGGAGATTCTCCTAAAGTTACTGTAGATAATAAGATTGAAGTCGGGGAGGGATTAGGGAACTTTACCGAAACTGTAAAAGGTCTTTTACCCAATCAGACTTATCGCATTAGGGCGTATGCTATAAATGCCAAAGGAATAGCCTATGGAGACATTGAGGAAGTAAAAACAATTGAAGGCTTGGGGGTTGTCAAAACCCTAGATGTAGATAGTATAAAGGCAAATTCTGCTGTATCAGGTGGTCTAATTGAAATTGATGGAGGTGATGGCGAAGAAATACTTTCAAGAGGTATATGTTTAGGTCGTGAATTTAATCCGACTGCCGAGATTCCAAGCACGATGGAAACAGATTCTTTTTCTTGTCGGATTACAGGACTTTTGCCTCTTACGAAATACTATTTTCGCGCATACGTAAAGAATACTGTGGGGATTTATTATGGTTCTACCGATTCGTTGGTTACAACATCTGGATTACCATCGATAGGGCCATTGAAGCTACTGAATGTCAGAACCTTTGATGCTGATCTGGAGTCAAATGTGCTTTCTGAAGGAGACGCTCTTGTCCAAACCCGTGGAATATGCTTTTCTAAAGCAGAAACTGTTTCGATAGCTGATGATACGATTCATGTAGGTTCAGGATTAGGCAAATTTACCGCCACATTAAAGAGCTTACGTCCTAATACAACCTATTATGCGCGTTCATTTGCAAAAAATTCATACGGAGTAGCATACAGCGATACTATTTGCTTTAAAACAATAAATGATCTTCCTGTAGTATCCACTATGCCTGTCACTGATATTGCTGATGGAAATGCAAAAGTTGGAGGAACTGTTCTCAGCCAGGGATATTCTGAACTTGTATCATGTGGAATCTGCTGGGCAACACATGATGTTCCAACAACAGAAGACAAGCTACTTAGTTTCTCACCGGGGATAGGTTTATTTTCCGGATATCTTCAGAAAATTACTGGAGGAAACACATATTACGTCAGGGCTTATGCAACTAACCGCAACGGAACGTCCTATGGCGAAACAGTAAGTTTTAAGGCTCCGTCTATTTTTGTCACTGTATCTTCATTAACAAAAGGATTAATTGGGTCGAATGGGTTTGCGATTTTTGGAAAAGCCTATGTTATTGGAGGAGATACTGGATTAGATTACACAGATGAGTTCTGGGAATACGATCCAGCATTTAACTCATGGAGAGGAAGGAAGTATCCAGCGAAAAGAAAATATTTAATCTCATTTTCTTCTGAATCGATGGCATATATTTTAGGAGGTTTAGATATCTCCCAACAAGCCACCAATAGATTTTATCGATATTATCCAGCAAGAAATGAATGGAAAGAATTGGCTCTATTTCCTGGTGAACCACGATGGAATGCATCTGGGGTATGCATTGCCAATCAATCTGGATATGTTATAGGGGGACTTACGTTAGCCGGAGCTCAAAATGAAGTTTGGAGATATAATATTCAGAATGGGGAATGGTTTAAAGAAGCCCCATTTCCGGTAAGCCAGTTCGGTGGCATTGCAGTAAGCAAAAATGATACTATATTTGCAGGACTTGGGCAAAAAAGCGAACTAGTAAACGAGAAAAGATTATGGTCTACTTCAGGAGATATGAGCGAATGGACTGAAGAAACACCTATACCTTCGCTTGCAACAGTATTCGGTGGAGTATTACTGAATGATTGCATATACGTGATTGATAGTAATACAAGAATCTGGGAATATAATATTAAACAAAAAATATGGACCAGAAAGCGTATTCTCGATGATTCAAAGAATACAAGTCTTTCCATGTTTTTATTGAATGGCGCGATTTATATATTGAATGAACAATCGTCTTTAATGACTAAATATGATCCGGTTTGGGATAATTAATTATGAACAGAAGTAAGATTTTAGAAGAAATACAAGTTAATGTAATAAAGTTATCTGCGCCGAATTTGCCGGAATACAAATATATTCCGTTACATCAGAAACCGTCGCCATCAGTGGATCAATTGAAACGGATAATGCAGTTGCTTCGTACAATTATTTTCCCTGGATTTTTCGGAAGCGAACAAGAAGCCCGGGAGCAATCTATGGAATATTATATGGGAGTTCATTTGGAACAACTTTATGATTTACTTCAGGAACAGATTTTTCATGGATTGTGTTTTGAGGTGGAGGGCTGTTCAGATTCAAAAGAACGTTCATCGACAATAGCTATTGAGTTTATAAACCGTATTCCACGAATCAAATATCTGCTTTCTACAGATATTAAGGCGATTCTTGACGGTGACCCTGCTGCTAAAAGTTTAAGTGAAATTATTTTTTGTTATCCAGCTGTTCAAGCAATTCTTCATCAAAGAGTAGCGCATAGTCTGTTGAAGCTTGGAGTGCCTGTCATTCCTCGTATTATTACAGAAATAGCACATTCGAATACTGGAATTGATATTCATCCCGGAGCACAGATTGGCGAGTATTTTAGTATCGATCATGGAACAGGAGTTGTGATTGGTCAGACTGCTATTATTGGCAATCATGTACGATTGTATCAAGGAGTAACACTAGGTGCAAAGAATTTTACCCTTGATGAAGAGGGTTTGCCTATTGATGTACCCCGACATCCCATATTGGAAGATTGGGTAACAGTATACTCAAATGCCTCTATTTTAGGCCGTATCACCATTGGAGAAGGTTCTGTAATTGGGGGAAATATCTGGCTTACACATAGCGTTCCTCCAAACTCAAAAGTCCTTCAGAGTGGAGCTGTAGATTGAAAATGGTAAGTTAGGATAGGACTTCTTCATAGTCATTAAATATTTTTAGTTTCATTTTGATTTTTCTTCAAGATTTGAATAAAATTTGAGAGAAATTCTTTATGTTTGTGATATATCTGTAGCGCAAACCTTAAATTGTTATTCCTATGAAGAAAATAAAAACGCCGGCAGATCTTCAGCTATTATACGAATCATTTCGTAAAACCATGTGCATTCGGGAAAATGACGAGTGTCCCGATGAAGTTTTTGAATCGTCCCCTCTGAAAGATCCAACGGATTGTAGTTCAGTTCTTGTTTGCGGTCGTGGAGGTTGCAGAGCTTCGCAAAGTGACACATTAATCGAGAAACTACAGACTGCACTCCGAAAAGAAGGTTTGGATGAAAAAATTAAGGTTATACAAACCGGATGCTTTGGATTTTGCGCACAGGGTCCAATCGTAAAAGTAGTTCCTGACAACACTTTTTACGTACAAGTGAAACCTGAAGATGCTGAAGAACTGATACATACACACTTCGTTGCCAAAAAATATTTAGAACGACTTCTTTATACAGATATTGAAACAAATCAGGTAATACGTGATCCCAGGCAAATGAGTTTTTATAAACCGCAGGTTCGTATTGCTTTGAGAAACTGCGGACTAATTAATCCTGAATCTATTGATGAGTATATTGCCAGGGGAGGATATGCCGCTTTATCTAAAGCGCTGGTTGAATTTAAGCCAGAGGATATTATTAATGAAATAAAGGAAAGTGGCTTAAGAGGCCGTGGTGGTGGTGGATTTCCAACAGGAATAAAATGGCAGATTACCAGAAACGCAAAAGGCAAACAGAAGTATGTTGTTTGTAATGCAGATGAAGGTGATCCCGGAGCTTTTATGGATCGATCTATTTTGGAAGGTGACCCTCATTCTGTTATAGAAGCAATGGCAATAAATGGTTATTGTACCGGAGCTTCAAAAGGTCTGGTATATATCCGTGCCGAATATCCTATGGCTGTAGAAGGTCTTAAAATTGCGATAAAACAAGCTCTGGAGTACGGATTGTTGGGTGATCAGATTATGGGTACCGATTTTTCCTTTGATATATCCATAAAATATGGAGCCGGAGCTTTCGTGTGCGGTGAAGAAACGGCATTAATTCACAGCATGGAAGGGAAACGTGGTGAAGCAACGGTTAAACCTCCTTTTCCGAGTGAGGAAGGGTATCTTGGCTGTCCGACAAATGTAAATAATGTAGAGACATTTGCCAATATCCCTACGATTCTGCTTAAGGGAGCCAACTGGTATAACAAAATTGGAACAACAAAAAGCAAGGGTACGAAAGTGTTTGCTTTAGCTGGTAAAATAAACAATGTGGGACTAATTGAAGTTCCGATGGGAATTACCTTGCGGGAAATAATCTACGGGATAGGAGGTGGTATTAAGAATGGAAAGAAGTTTAAAGCAGTACAAACAGGCGGACCTTCCGGTGGTTGTTTAACTGAAAAGCATTTGGATTTACCCATTGAATACGATACTTTACAGGCAGCAGGTTCCATGATGGGTTCGGGAGGGATGATTGTAATGGATGAAGATGATTGTATGGTAGCTATGGCGCAGTTTTATCTTGGTTTTACAGTCGAAGAATCGTGCGGAAAATGTTCACCTTGCCGGATAGGAAATAAAAGGCTATTTGAAATTCTTAACAAGATTACATCCGGAAAAGGAACAGAAGAGGACTTGAAGCGATTACGTAATTTGGGGGAAGTAATTAAGGATACTTCGCTTTGTGGATTAGGACAAACGTCTCCCAATCCAGTTTTGTCCACACTAGATAATTTTTATGAAGAATATCTTGCCCACGTAACCGAACAGCGTTGTCCAGCTCATCAGTGCCGTGATCTTACAGTTTATTATATCAATCCCAAAAAATGTACAGGTTGTACACTTTGTGCCCATGTCTGTCCGGTTCATGCTATTGTTGGCGAACGTAAAACCACGCATATTATTGATCCTAATTTATGCATTCGTTGTGGAAGTTGCCTTGAAAAGTGCAGGTTTGGAGCAATTTATGTTTATTAGGAGGAACTGAACTATGGAAAATATCAAATTAACAATAGATAAAAAAGAAGTAATTGTTCCAAAAGGAACTACTATTCTTGACGCTGCCAAAAAAGTAGGCATACGAATTCCGACTCTCTGTTTCATGAAACTCGAAGAATTTCATTATGAAAACAATCCGGGAAGCTGTCGGATATGTATTGTTGATGTAGCAGGAAATAAGAAACTGCTTCCTTCGTGCAAAACACTTTGTACTGAAGGAATGGTTGTCACAACCCATTCTCCGCGAGTTTTAAATGCAAGGCGTACAATTATGGAGTTGATTTTGTCAAATCACCCTTTTGAGTGCCTTACCTGTCGCAAGAACGGACATTGCGAACTTCAGAACCTTGCTAGTGAGCTTGGGATTCGGGAGATTCGCTACCCTGGAGAAAAGTCAACCTTTCCTCCAGATATCTCGCCAGCCATAGTTCGGGATCTTGACAAGTGTATCATGTGTCGCCGGTGCGAAACTATGTGTAACAGCGTACAGTCTGTTGGGGCTATTTCGGCAATTAACAGAGGATTTAATGCAATAATATCTACCGGTTTTGGTGAAGATATTGCTTTAGGAAATTGTACTTTTTGCGGACAATGTGTCGCTATTTGCCCGGTTGGGGCCTTGGGAGGAAATAGTAGTATAGAAGAAGTCCTCGAAGTCTTGGCTGACCCAACAAAAACCGTTGTTGCGCAAACTGCTCCGGCTGTTCGTACGGCGTTAGGAAAAGCTTTTGGAATGGAATCGGATTCGGCAGTAACAGGAAAGATGGTGTCGGCATTGCGCGCATTGGGATTTGACTATGTATTTGATACTGATTTTGCCGCAGACCTTACCATTATGGAAGAAGGTACTGAATTGCTTGGTCGTATTTCCAATTTGCTTGAAGGTAAAAGTGATGTCAAAATTCCCCTGATGACTAGTTGTTGTCCGGGATGGGTAAACTTTGTGGAACAAAATTATCCGGAACTAATAGACAATCTGTCTACAGCCAAAAGTCCGCAACAAATGATGGGTGCTGTTATTAAAAACTACTTCGCTGCCAAATTAAATATACCTCGAAAAAATGTAGTTGTAGTTTCGTTAATGCCCTGTCTCGCCAAAAAATTCGAGTGTTTAAGACCTGAAATGGGATCAGAAGACGATCCTGATGTAAATTATGTTTTATATACTCGTGAACTAGCGCGCCTTATTCGCTTTGCCAATGTTAATTTTGAAGAGTTGCCGGAAAGTAATTTTGATTCTCCTTTAGGTGAATCCACTGGAGCCGGCACTATTTTTGGTACAACCGGTGGAGTAATGGAGGCGGTGGTTCGCACCGCTTATTCAATCTATACAGGAAAACCTGCGCCTAAAATTGATTTTGAAGAGTTGCGTGGTTTCGAAGGAATCAAACAGGCAACGATTGATTTTAATGGTGTCCAAATAAAACTTGGAATTGCGCATGGTTTGGGTAATGCCCGGAAGTTGGCTGACAGTATTGTGAATGGTACATCTGATTTCCACGCTATCGAAGTAATGGCATGTCCTGGAGGTTGTATCGGTGGAGGAGGACAGCCTTTCCACCACGGCGATATGAGTGTACTTAAGAAACGGGCAACAGCTTTGTATGAAGTTGATAGACAGAAGACATTGAGAAAAAGTCATGAGAATCCGGCCGTTCGAAAGCTGTATGCTGATTTTCTGGGTACCCCTTGTGGACCACTTTCCCATAAATTGTTACACACGCATTATTTAGATCGGAAAAAGATTGTGGGTATATATCCTCACAATCAGGAAACAGCTAAAGAGATAGGTTCGATTTGTCTGTCGCCTCAAACTATTGAAGAGCTAAAAACGATTTGCAGTAAGTTTAATAATGATGCAGGTGAGCTGATTAATATATTGCATGCTGTTCAAGAACATGTGGGTTATTTACCTAAAGAGGTGCAGGAAGTTGTTGCAGAACAAGTAAGAATCCCATTGTCGAAAGTATATGGAGTGGTTACCTTTTATTCTTTTTTCACTATGGCTCCCAAAGGAAAGTACCCTATCTCGGTCTGTCTTGGTACAGCTTGTTACGTTAGAGGAGCCGAAAAAGTATTGGATGAATTTCGGAATTTGCTTAAAATCAAGCTTGGGGAGACAACTCCGGACGGACTCTTCTCTCTTGATTGTCTTAGGTGTGTAGGTGCTTGCGGTTTTTCGCCGGTAGTTTTAGTGGGTAAGAAGGTCTATGTTCGGATGACTCCCGAAAAAGTTAGGGATGTACTTAATGACTATTACTGTCTCTGATTAAATAAATGTGAGCTTTCATTTTTAAAGCATGCAGGCATTTAATCTCTTTGGCTCAGGTTATTAATCATTAATATCCAGTAAATTAGCGGTATTGCAATACACTTCTATGTTTTTGTGTACGAACAAGTATTCGTTTGTTATATGGATACCTTGCGTTTGACAATTGACAAACGCAAGGTATCCATATGTTGACTTTGCGTTTGCGATATGGCAAACGAATACTTGTTCGTAGTCTTTGCATTAGTTTCCTTAATGGATTCTAATACTTTATCGTTTAATAAAAGCTAATTATAAGTTGATTGAGGTTGTATATGATGCGGCCATAAAATTCATTAGTGAAAATAGTAGATTCATAAATTATAAAGGGCACTTATTGCATTTAAAAAATGTAATAAGTACCCTTTATAATGGATTAACTTTTTATTTTTTTGAATTTAGTTAAAACCGGCTGATAGAGCCACCACCGCCAGAACTTCCTCCGCCCCATGAGCCTCCACCACCACCACTAAAGCCTCCAAATCCACCGCCTAAGCCTCCACCCAGACCTCCCATTCCTCCGCCAATAAACGGACCACGGGTGCGGGTTAAACGGCTTAATGTTTTATCGTCTTTATGGGTGTGATTACAATTCTTGCAAACAAAAATCTCTTGTGCCAGTCCGGAAGATTGATAAGTAGCTGCCTGTACTGTCCTAGTACCTTGATAAACAAGAGTTTTCTTGCCGCAATTAGGACAAATACGAGGACGCCTTTTTATGATGTAGCTTACAATCATTATAAAAATAATGAAAAGGAATATCACAACAAAAGCAATTACCAAATTGCCTGGCGCAACATCGTTAGACGAATTGGTG
Source organism: uncultured Macellibacteroides sp. (assembly GCF_963667135.1). NCBI lineage: Bacteria > Pseudomonadati > Bacteroidota > Bacteroidia > Bacteroidales > Porphyromonadaceae > Macellibacteroides > uncultured Macellibacteroides sp. The sequence continues at coordinate 3,666,631 of NZ_OY762974.1, forward strand.
GAACGCTGATAATCGGCATTTAACAGATAGTTTCCAACCGCAGCTACTCCGTTTACCATACCTAAACTAAAGTTGCCCGCCTTAAGATCTTGAATCATATATTTTTGTTGTAAACGATAGCAGATTGCATCTGGAAGAATTCCTTCGATACCATATCCTGTTTCGAAAACAACTGCACGTTGCGCAGGGTCTGTAACTAGTAGAATTAACAGCCCATTATCTTCACCTTTCTTTCCAATCCCCCAGTGCTTAAACAAATCTGTTGCAAACATCCGCGCATCGGCATCTCCAATAGACTCAACAGCCACAACAGAAATTTCAATCGTAAGAGAGTCCTCCACAAATTGCAGCATTTGGTTAATTTTAGATACATCTTCGGGTTGAATAATTCCATCAGGATTACTCACGCGGTTGTTTCTGTCGCTCAAATGTGTATTGGGAACTGTTTCAATGGTGTATGAAGCAGCTTTAACTTGCGACTGATAACTGCAGATTGTTAAAAATAACACAAGCAGACAGGCTACCCGTCTGCTTGTATTTTTTACTTTATTTAGAAACATAAATTACAAATTAAAATTCTACAGTTGGTGCTTTCTCTGCTCCCGATTCTGCAGCGAAGTAAGCTTTTGACTGGAACCCAAACATGCCGGCAAGAATATTTGTAGGAAAACTGCGGATATTGGTGTTGTAACTTTGAGCTGTTTCATTAAAACGTTTACGTTCTACAGATATTCTGTTTTCCGTACCTTCTAACTGAGCTTGCAGTTCAAGAAAATTCTGATTAGCTTTCAAATCCGGGTAACGTTCTACTACAACCATCAAACGAGACAGAGCATTACTTAATTCACCCTGAGCAGCTTGAAACTGTTTCATTGTTTCTTCGTTAAGGTTGGACGGATCAATTGTCGTTTTTGTAGCATTTGCGCGCGCATTTATTACTCCTTCAAGAGTTTCACGTTCGTGCGATGCGTATCCTTTTACTGTATTTACCAGATTGGGAATAAGGTCCAATCTGCGCTGATACTGATTCTCCACCTGGCTCCATGCTGTCTTTACACTTTCATCCTGTGTGACTAACGAGTTGTAAACGCCTCTTACCCAAAAGAAAAGAACTAAAACTACGGCGATAATAATCCAAAGGGTCTTGTTTTTGAACATTGTCTTTTTACTTTATATTTATACATTCAATAAGATACAAAACTATGGAAAAAAATGGACTTTATTTAAATATGGAATGAAAAAGTTGATTAATAACATTAAAATGTTTTTTCATATAATGGCTAATAATGCTAAATATCAATATAAAAAACATTTTAAGTAGAAAGAATTGATAAGAAATTGCTAATTTTAAGAAATTAAAATTACTTTTGCGTTCTATAATAAGTTGAATATGACCTATCTCAAGCGTTTCTTTAAAATTTTGTTATTTGTCTGGGTTAGCTTGGATGGAGCACATGCACAAGAAGAGGGTTTGGCATCCTATTATCATAAACGATTTCATGGGAAGGTTTCTTCCAGCGGAAGGATTCATGATGCGGAAGAGTTGGTTGCAGCCCATCGTACTCATCCCTTTGGAACTTTTTTGCGTGTAACAAATCTTAGTAACCTTAAGAGTGTGATCGTATGTGTAACGGACAGAGGACCACGTAAAAAAAGTCGCGTAGTAGATATTTCTTATAGCGCCGCAGAATTGCTTGGGTTTATTAGTAAGGGAATCGAGAGGGTTAGGGTAGAGGTTGTGCCGGGAATTCCTGATCTGCGATATCTGGATCTGATTTACCCAAAAATGCCTTTCCTGGATGTTAATAAATATAGGTTGGAAATTCCTTATCGTATGGATTATTAAAAATATAAAGTAATGAAGTTATGAAGCAAATATTAGTAACCGGTGGTGCTGGTTTTATAGGATCTCATCTATGTGCCCGTTTGTTAGAAGAAGGTAATTTTGTTATTTGCCTGGATAATTATTTTACAGGATCAGTAAATAATATACTTCATCTTGAGAAGAATCCTTATTTTGAATTAGTGCGCCATGATATCACTTCGCCATATTCTGCCGAGATTGATGAAATATATAACTTAGCTTGTCCTGCGTCGCCTGTATATTATCAGGTTGATCCAATCCAGACAGTCAAGACTTCGGTAATGGGCGCTATTAATATGCTGGGGCTAGCTAAAAGAAAAAAAGCAAAAATTTTACAAGCGTCCACGAGTGAGGTATATGGTGATCCATTTGAACATCCGCAAACAGAAAGTTACTGGGGTAATGTAAATCCAATTGGTCCCCGGTCGTGTTATGACGAAGGAAAGCGGTGTGCAGAAACGTTGTTTATGGATTATCACCGTCAGAATGATGTGAGGGTAAAGATTATAAGAATATTTAATACATACGGGCCTTTTATGAGTCCGAACGATGGTCGAGTGGTATCTAATTTTATCGTTCAGGCGCTTCAAAATAAAGATATTACTATTTATGGTGATGGCACTCAAACACGTAGTTTTCAGTATGTAGACGACCTTATTGAAGGTATGGTTCGTATGATGAAGACCGGTGACGATTTTACCGGACCCGTTAATATTGGAAATCCTGGTGAGTTTTCCATGCTTGAGTTGGCCGAACTTATTATTAAGCTGACCGGAACAAAGTCTAAAATAGTTTTCAGACCTCTTCCGGGTGACGATCCCAAACAACGCAAACCAGATATCTCTCTTGCAAAAGAGAAGTTGGGGGGATGGGAGCCTAATATAGCTTTAGAAGATGGGCTTAAAGAAACAATAAAATACTTTCGTACTATAATTTAATAAAAAAAGAGGGCAACAAAAAAATTGATGCCCTCTTTTTATTTGTGCCTTTATTGCCTGATATGAGCAATATTTCAAACGCGATCTAGATACGTTTCTTTATTGTGAAAAGAAACTCAAGGCCACCTTCGGGACGATTTTTGGCCAGGATTTGTCCTTTATGAAAATTAACTCCGTTCTTCACTATAGAAAGACCGAGGCCTGTTCCACCAACTTTTCGGCTTCTGCCTTTATCAACCCTATAAAAACGTTCAAAGATACGATTGATGTGCTCTTCTGAGATCCCGATACCATTATCGGCAAAACTAAAGTAATAATATTTAGGATCTTCTTTGTAACAATTTATTGTTATAGTAATATTATTGCCGGCATATGCTATAGCGTTGTCATAAAGATTACGGAATATTGAGTATAGCAATGAATAATTACCGTAAACTATTGGATTACCGGGAAGAATTAATTTTGACTCAATTTGTTTGTCTGACATATCCTTAGAACATTCATTTTCTATTTCTCCAATAAGTCTGGAAATGTTGATTTCGGCAAGATCGAACATGTCAGAAGCTTCATCTAATCGGTTAAGAACAGAGATATCTCTCAACAAACCTGTTAGGCGTGTACTTTGAGAATAACAACGCTCAATAAAAAACTGACGTTTTTCGGGAGCCAGGTCTGGATTAGATAAAATGGTTTCCAGATATCCCTGAATACTACTGACCGGAGTCTTTAGTTCGTGTGCTACATTTTGAGTAAGTTGGCGCTTCATCCGGCTCTCTTCTTCCTGGCGTGAAATATCACTTAAAGACAACTCGTAACTGCTATCCAAAAATAAAATACACTCCACCAGGAATATTTTACCGTTTTTGTCGACCGTAACAGACTCTCTAAGTACTTTTTTTCTGTTCAAATCGTTTTTGTTTCGTTTAAGAAAGGCCTGGATTGTTTCCAACTCAGGAATAGAAGTTGCCTCTTCTGATTGTCTAATCTGTTTATCGGAAATAATATTTACATACTGAATAAAAAGGATATTAGAAAGCGTTTCTTTACCATCAGCACTAAACATAGCAAATCCTTCCTTCGAATATTGAAAATGCTTTATTAGTTTTTCTCTCTCCATCGAAAGCTCATTCTTCGCCATTTGTTGCTTGTGATACAATGTAACAATATTCTGAGAAATATCACCTAATTCGTCATTTGGAAAGATATAAGAGGTTTCAGAAACCCGATCTTTTCCCATGTTCTGCGCAAAATTACGAAGCTTTGAAATGGTACGGCCAATACTGAATGTAAAACGAGAAAGGACCACAAAAAAGATTACAGTCATTAATACCATGAAGTATATAAAATCTTTATCAATAGTCAAGGCACTCTTTACATAGGTATCGTACGGAAGTGCTGAACGGTAAACATTATTTCCTATTTTACTTGCCGAATAGAAATACTTCAGACCTGTAGAGCTTGATTTTCTAATAGCAAATCCCTTATTATTTAATCTGGCTTTTTTTATTTCACTTCGCGTATTATGATTGTCTAATTCTTCCGGGTGTATATTATCAAAAATAACATGACCAGATGGTTCAATAATGGTTACTCGAAGCTCTTTCTGAGGTATTTCAGTTAAAAATTTAGAGACAGCCAAATCAATGTCAGGCGATTTATTGGTACATTGATAAATTTGATAATTGTAATTGTCAAGGATGTTGTTAAGTTTATCTTGTGCAAACTCTTTTTCCCTTTGGAATTGAAAGAGTAGAAAACAGAAAGTGAATCCTAGAAACATTGAAAAGACAGACCAAAAGAGCCGTTGGCTAAAAGGAACCCTGTTGTTAGTTGTTTTTTCTACTTGCACCATTATCTTTACTATTAATTTTCAAAGCAATAACCAAACCCTAACCGTGTTACAATATTCTTTCCATAAACCCCTATTTTCTTACGTAAACGAGTAATATTTACATCGATAGTCCGGTCTAGCACGTAAACTTCATCTTTCCAGATTCGCGAAAGGATCTCTTCTCTGGAAAAAACATTGCCTTTATTTTCCAGTAAAAGTTTAAGGATCTCAAATTCTTTTTTTGTTAAAGGAATTTCTTCACCATTAACAGATGCTTTTATTCGTTTGATATCCAGAATTAGTGTTTCATAAACTAACGATTCAGGTTCTGATTGAACTGCTTTTGCAGCAGTACGTCTTAACACAGCTTTAACTCTGGCTACAACCTGACGAATCGAAAAAGGTTTAGAAATATAGTCGTCCGCACCCAAATTAAATCCGGTAAGGAGGTCGTTCTCAGTGTCTTTAGCTGTTAGAAATATAATAGGCATTTTGGCCGTTCGTTCGTTTTTACGAAGCATGTTTGCCATTTTAAATCCTGATATTTCGCCCATCATTACATCCAATAAAAGTAAGTTGTACGAGCAGATATCCTTTTTTAAAGCTTCTTCAGCGCTAAAGGCCGTATCTACATCATAACCTTCTATCTCAAGGTTAAACTTTAAAATCTCGCATAAATCCTCTTCATCATCTACAACAAGAATACGGGTAGTCGCCATAGTTCAATCTGTTATATAGTTTAATACAAATATAATTATTTTATGCAAATGAAGTCTTATTTTATTTCGCCGGAATGAAATAAATATTACAAAACCGTTACATGCAATGCAATAATCAGAAATCATGTGGATAAGATTGGGTGGAAAGAAATAATAAATACCTTTGTGTTTAACTATTCTAAATGAAGATAACATGGATATTTCTTTTCAAAAACAGATAATTGAGCTGATTAAACGGGAAGTGGTGCCTGCTATAGGATGTACAGAGCCTATGGCCGTAGCGCTAGCTTCTGCAAAAGCATCCGAAGTATTGGGTAAAACGCCACAAAGTATTGAAGTTTTCTTAAGTGCCAATGTATTAAAGAATGCGATGGGAGTGGGGATTCCTGGAACAGGTATGATTGGATTACCAATAGCCATAGCCTTAGGTGCTCTTGTTGGAAAATCTGCTTACGGATTGGAAGTGCTACGTGATGTGGATGCAGAAAGTTTAACCAACGGAAAAGCCTTGATAGAAAAGAAATGTATTCAGATCTCCTTGAAAGAACAGGTAGATAAACTTTATATAGAAGTTATTTGTCATCATGAAGAGGAATTTGCCAAGGTTATAATAACTAAGGAACATACACATATCGTTTATATCGAAAAGAACAATAATGTGTTGCTTGACCAGCAAATAGACTCTTCTTCAGAAAATAGAAAAGAGGAAGAATGTAATTTAACTTTTGCTTCTGTTTATGAATTTGCTACCGAAGCTACTATTGAAGATATTCAGTTCATACTTCAGTCGGCTGAGTTAAATCGTCAAGCTGCCATATCATCGGCTCAGGGTAATTATGGCCATTCAGTTTGCAAGACAGTTACAGGGGTGAATGGAAAACGATTCCTGGGTGATTCTGCACTTACTCATATGTTGGCGATGACGTCTGCGGCATGTGATGTGCGTATGGACGGAGCTATGATCCCTGTAATGAGTAATTCGGGAAGTGGAAATCAAGGCATAGCGGCTACCTTGCCCGTATTGAGTTTTGCCGACGATATTGAGTCTTCAAGAGAACAATTAATTCGCGCGCTTACACTGAGCCACTTAATGGTTATCTATATAAAACAAAGTTTGGGCCGTTTATCTGCTTTGTGTGGATGCGTTGTGGCTGCTACAGGTGCTAGTTGTGGAATTACATACCTGATGGGAGGTACAAAAACTCAAATATCTTTCGCGATTAAAAATATGATCGGCAATATTACTGGAATGATTTGTGATGGAGCAAAACCAAGTTGCTCGATGAAAGTCTCCAGTGGAGTATCAACCGCAATGTTATCTGCCCTTATGGCTATTGAAAATAAAGTTGTATCATCGTCGGAAGGAATTATTGACGAAGATGTAGATATATCGATCGCTAATCTTACAGCTATCGGTTCCTCTGGTATGGAGGCAACCGATAGGCTGGTATTGGAAATTATGACAAATAAAAAGTGTTAGTTTACATTTTTGCAAACATAGATTTCTGCACTCTTTCTTGTATCACCGGAGTCTCCCATATTTTTAGTCTCTTCAATAAGAGCCTTTAAATGAGGAGTCTCCATATGCTTGAGATGTTCGCCTTTGTTAGCCCATGTTTCAGTAATAAAAAATAATGTACTGTCGTCGAACGACTGATAAACTTCGTAAACCAAGCAACCAGGCTCCTTTAGTGTCTCGGCGGCACACTTATTAAATGACACTTTATAGGCCGAAACGAATTCTGGTTTCACTTTTTGGGGAAGATTCATCACAACTTGCATAGAGTCTTTGTTGCACGAACAGTCTAAAGATGCAGCTTTCTTTTCAGAAACGGATTCGGAACAAGCCGCAAAAAATAAAAGGCAACCAAAGATTGCTGTTATTTCTTTTTTCATAATGTAAAGAAGTTTAATAGGTAATAAAATAAATAGTTCGCCAAATGTAATTAATTAATGGAATTAAACATAATTTAATCACGATGTATTCTTTTCAAAGTAAACTTATTATTGCTTTTTGATGTTATTTATTAAGGTTGGATAAATACATCAGAGAAATATGAATGAGAAAAGTATATTACAACCTGTGGTTGAGATGAAGATTATAGACAAGGGGCCGGTAATTGTTCATGGTCCGGTAAAGGTTATAACTCCCGACGGAATCGTTGTTATGAGAGAAATGTGTGCGATATGCCGATGTGGTAACTCGAAAAATCAGCCTTATTGTGATGGATCTCATTTGCAGAACAAAAAGCATGTATATGAACATGAAGAATTCTTCTAAGATTTATAATTAGATTACTATATTTCTGTATTTCTTTTTCTTTATAGAAGTGACACTATGAATTGTAATGTGTTATCAAACATACATTTTAGAGTCTCTTTATTCCCTTAAACATGTAAAAATATTTGTTTTTAAGTAGAAAAGTGTTATCATATTTGGAAAATTACCCCAATTGCATCTATATTTGCCGTCGTAAAACAACAAAACCAATTCTTTAGAGAAAGAATTCGTTAGTTTTACTTTCCTGAAAATCAGGAGTCGGTTTAGTAATAAAGTTCTTTGCATCCTTCTTATTAAAGAGGACTATTGTGTATGATTTTATTTTTTAAATCGATTAAGTTTAACGTAAAAATTACATTATGAAGGTTAGAGCTTATGTTCTCCTTGTATCAGTAGGCATATTGGTTATGTCTGCTTCTACAAAAAAAGCAAGACTATCTGAAGGAAATACTCCTGGAAATCTTGCTCCGAGAATAGAGTCCTTGGAAAACGAACGAGAGTTCAGTTTTCAAAATCGGTCCGGTAGATACACGCTATTAAATTTTTGGGCTGCGTATGATGCGGAATCGAGGGCACGAAACATTCAGTTGTGGAATGAGGTTAAAAAGTTGAGTTCCTCAGAAATTGAAATGATTTCAATCTCTTTTGATAAGAGTTCATCTGTTTTTGCTGAAACAGTTAAAACAGACAGATTGAATGAAGAGAATCAATTTCGTGATGGAATGGGAACAGAATCGGAGTTGTATGGAAAGTATGCCTTAAAAAAGGGATTTAAAAACTTTCTGATTGACGACCAAGGAGTAATTGTTGCAGTAAATGTTGCTCCCGAGGAAATTTCCAATGAATTAAGTAAAGATTAATCTACAAATGATTATGAAAAGAGGGTGGATCATATTATTGATTCACCCTCTTCTTTTTTTATTGATTAGCCTATTAATCAGGAATTATTTTAGATTTACTTATCGGGGAGCTCTCCTGTAAAGAAATATGGCTATAACTGTATAAATAACGTTGGGGATCCATGCAGCCACCATGGGGCTAACATAGCCATTTATCGCGAATGTAGATGTTACAGTCATAAATAAGATGTAAGAGAAGCTAAGAGCGAGACCAATACCAATATTTAGCCCCATTCCTCCTTTTATTTTCCTTGACGAGAGGGCTGCGCCTATCGTTGTTAGAATAAATGCCGCCATTACAGTTGCAAAACGTTTATGATATTCAATTTGAAATGTTTGGATGTTTCCAATCCCTCTTTTCTTTTGCCGGTTAATGTAGACATTCAACTCGGGAGTTGTCATTGTTTCGCAATCGTTAACTGATATCAGAAAATCCGAAGGAACAATTGTAAGAGTCGTATCCTGACGGCTCCCGCTACGAATAGTTTCTTTCATTCCTTTAAAATCACGTATCATGTAATCGATAACCGTCCAGGTATAAAGGGAATCATACTTAATTGAATTGGCGGTAAGGCGGGAAATCAGCTTTTTATCCTTAAAGTGTTCCAATGAAAAACGATAACCCATATTGGATCGGGCTTCATATCGGTCAAAGTAAGCAAAAACACCAGGTTCGACTTCCAACTGAACATTTTTGGCGTATGTCATTTCCTTATTCTTTATATACTTATTTTGAAAATCGATACGGGTATTGTTTGCCGGTGGAATTATGAAACTATTCAACGTAAACGTTACAATGGCTATTATCGCCGCAGAAACAGCATAAGGCATCATTAACCTTCTAAAGCTCATTCCACTTGCAAGCATGGCAATAATTTCGGAATTGTCCGCTAGTTTCGATGTAAAGAAGATTACCGCGATAAAGGTGAATAAAGGACTAAACAAGTTTGCAAAATAAGGTACAAAGTTCATGTAATAATCCATTACAATCGCTTTAAGCGGCACATTTGGTTGAAGGAACTTATCAATTTTTTCATTGATGTCGAATACAACCGATATGGAAATAATTAATATAATAGCAAATACATACGTTCCAAGGAACTGTTTGATAATGTATTTATCGATCCGCTTTAATTTATATTTCATAAATTATAACCTGTTTGATAGTTGAATAACCATACCACTTTTCCATGAAGAGAAATCGCCGGTTATAATATGTTTACGGGCTTCACCAACCAGCCATAAATAAAAAGCAAGATTATGAATAGAGGCTATCTGTAGTCCAAGCAGTTCGTTTGTTTTGAAAAGATGGCGTACATATGCTTTACTATAAAGAGAATCAACATATGAAGTACCTTCGGTATCAAGAGGAGAGAAATCGTTTTCCCACTTCTGATTACGCATATTCATTGTTCCATATCTGGTAAACAGCTGACCGTTACGGCCATTGCGCGTAGGCATGATGCAGTCGAACATATCAACACCACGTTCAATCGCTTCCAGTAGATTAACCGGGGTACCAACGCCCATTAAATATCGAGGTTTATCTTTAGGTAATATTTCGTTTACTACCTCAATCATTTCGTACATTTTTTCCGTGGGTTCTCCTACGGCTAATCCGCCTATAGCGTTACCGTCGGCTTCCTTTGACGCGATATTCTCTGCTGCCCGAATTCTTAGATCCGGATACACACAGCCCTGAACAATTGGGAATAAGCTTTGGCTATATCCATATTTAGGATCGGTGCTGTTAAAACGCTCGAAACAACGATCAAGCCAACGTTCGGTAAGACCGAGTGACTCTTTTGCATAATTGTAATCGGCATCGCCCGGACAACATTCGTCGAATGCCATAATAATATCAGCTCCAATAGTACGCTCTATATCCATCACCTTCTCTGGAGTAAACATGTGTTTAGATCCGTCGATATGAGAACGAAATTCGGCTCCTTCCTCATGCAGCTTTCTGTTTTCTGCAAGAGAAAATACTTGAAAGCCACCGCTGTCAGTCAGGATGGGACGATCCCAGCTATTAAATTTATGCAAACCACCAGCCTGTTCAAGGATTTCCAATCCGGGACGCAGATATAAATGGTACGTATTACCTAGGATAATCTGAGCCTTGATATCTTCTTTCAGCTCGGTCATATGTACAGCCTTAACAGACCCTTGTGTACCAACTGGCATAAAAATAGGCGTCTCAATTACCCCGTGATCGGTAGTAATTAAGCCCGCCCTCGCATTTGTCTTAGTATCTTTGTATTGTAATTCGAATTTCATTCGGTCAAATTTTACGCAAAGGTACTTCTTTACTTAATAAGGAACAAAAGATGAAAGGCTAAAATCCGAATTCGTCTACTTCGATTTCTTTAATTTCTTCCACTTTTGGTTTAGATGCAAACTGATGCACTACATTTGCCTTAACAATGATGGCCCTGTCTGGTCTGGCCGGACATATAGATTCGCATCCACCGCAACCGATACAGATTTCAGGTTCTACTTTTGGAATTCTTAAATCACCTTTGTAAGGAACCATCTTTACAGCCTGAGTCGGACAGTGTTCGGAACAAGCCCCACAGTCGGTACCATCAATCTCTACAATACATCTGTTTTTAAAGAAATGGGCAATTCCTACCTGGGTTGTTACTTTTTCTTCCTTAGTTAATGGCTTGATAGCGTGGTTAGGGCATACGTCCGAGCATACGGCACATTCATAATTGCAGTAGCTGTTGTCGTAATCAAGGTGCGGTTTCAATAAATAACCTAATCCAAATTCCAATCCCGCAGGTTTTAAAATATGCGTAGGACATTGAACAACACACAGATGGCAGCCCGTACAAGTGTCTTTAAACCGTTCGAGACTTAAGGATCCAGGAGGTGTTATGGGTGGCCAGTTTGAATTATCTTCTTTACAATGTGCTCTTCTTTTACCGTGGGAAGCATGCTGAGCTATTGCAGTTACTATTGGAATTGATGACGCAACCGTGATACCTGTAGTTAGAAATGAGCGTCTGCTGGCAAAAGCTTTCTGCGATTCGATGGGTGTATTTTTATCGGCCAGTTTGTGTTTCGAAAACATCGGATTAATATTGTAATGCAATGCATTTTTGGAGCAGGATGTTACACAATTAAAACAATCCACACAACGTGAATTGTCTACCTCCATAGTTTCCACATTAATAGCTTCTGCTTTACACGACTTTTCGCATTTTCCACATTGTATACATGACTTTTCGTCAAAATTTATACTCAATAATGAATAACGAGACACCAGACTCAATAGCGACCCAACCGGACAAAGGGTATTACAAAACAATCTTCCGCGAAGTGTTACCAAGAAAATGAAAAGTAAAAGAATACTACCTCCTGCAATTACTGCAGGAATAGTAACAGACTCTACAGTTACGTGGTAAAGCGTATAATTGTCAAATTTCATAAGACCATCAGCTATGAGGTTATTTCCCCACATCACTAAAGGTCTGAAAAGATTACTCACTATTCTTCCAAAATTGCTGTAAGGGTCTAAAAGAAGCAGGAGTTCAATAGATCCAAATATAGTAAGGACAGCTGTTAGTCCCAGCAATCCGTATCGAAGCCAATTAAGTGGCTTACGAAAAACAAACCGACGAGATCCTTTTTTCTTTTTCTTTCCAATGCAATAAATACGATTAATTATGTCTTGTAAAACTCCTGCCGGGCAAATAACCGAACAATAGATGCGTCCGAATACAAGAACAAGCAAAAATTGAGCTATAAGAATCCATATTATTCCTGTTAATATTGCAGGGACCAATTGAATATGTAAAAGATTATGCAGACTTTCCGGAAGAAGATTTGCAAAGTCAACAAAGTACAAAAACATGGGTACGAAAAAGAGGATTGCGAGGAGAACCCGCAATCCTTTCAATATCTTAGACTGTTTCATTATATCTTAATACGTTTGATCGTTATTTTATCCAGGTTTGAAGTCCCAAGTTTTAAGGCTTCACCTTTTTTGATATGGCCAACGGCACTGATATCCAATTTTTCAACCTGATTAAAGAATTTAAGAGCAGCCGTATCTGTTGCAACAATGTTAGGAGAGGCTATAAGCGTTTTAAGCTGAGCTACATCCGCCAAACTCTTTCCCTGCGGACCATTGTGATGCATTATACGGTATGCGTCAACTATATTTAGTACAGGTTTTTTATCCCAGGTACAAATATCGGCAATACACTGTTGCAAATCGTTTGAATGGAAAAAACGTCTGTCCCAAACAATACCCATATAGTTTTTCATAGCGCAAGTCAACTTAGCTCCTCCATGGTTTTTAAGAACAGGAACATTGATCCAAACATCTGCTTCAATCAATGATTCGTGTATCATTGCATTCTTTAGAGTAACTCCATTTGGAATAGAAACGTTCTTGTAATACTTCTCGTCATTGCCAGGCACTATTACACCACCTGCTCTTTTTACAGCATCAGCTATACCACTGGTTTCATAACATTTTTGCCAGTTATCACACGTATGATCAAATACTGTAACTTTTTGGGCACCGGCAGCAAGGCATTTTTTTACTAAAGCTTCAACAAGTTGCGGATTTGTATTTCCGGCCATTTCAGGAGAACGATCCCAGCCAATATTTGGCTTAATAACAACCTTTTGCCCTTTTTTAACGAACTTACCAATACCTCCTAAAGCTTCCAGCGCTTTGTTTAGCATAACGGCAGGTTCTCCACCCATAACTGCAACTAAATCCGGAGCTTTTTCTACAGCAACGGTGTTAGAAGATAAAGCAGCTTGCAAACCTTCAAAATTTAGTGTTAAGGCAGCTCCTGCTACCGCACTGGTCTTTAAAAAATCACGACGTTTCATATTGCTTATTTAAGGTGTTAAATTGTTTTATAGCTTATTAAAGAACTAGCAAATATAATGTTATTATTATTATAATGGGAAATTAATATGCAAAAAAGTGCAAACTATAAAGTGTGCTTTTTAATTCGTAGCTGACTGGGCTGGTTTATTATAGTCTTTGAGTTACTTTATAGGGGGATTGACTTCTTTTGGTTATATTTGTCCAATGAAACATGAATAATAAAATGGAACTATATCACTATACCACATTGGAATCATTTTGGAAAATGATTTCAATGTCAGCGGAAAACGAAAAGGTAAGTATCGAGTTGTTTAACATAATGCATCGCATGGAAAATGGAGAGTTGCCTTATGGCCTCTCTGTTTTAAGAAGAGCGATAGGAGAATACGAATCAATAAACAATATCCCTTCAGAACAAAGTAAAATAGAAGTCCCTTTTTTTAGGAACGACAGGGTTATGCTGGTTGGGCCTGATAAAGAAATGTATATATTCCCGTTATCAGAATGCCCGGACAATAAAGAGTGGTGGACTTCCGTATCTTCGTTAGAAACAAAAGTAGCTATCGGATTCGACTACCTGGCATTGGTGGATTATTGTATTTCAGCAAATTTGTTTTTGCTAAAATGTAAGTACGATGAAGCAAAGGCATTGGGGGTGTTTGTTAATCAGCTTGATACTGAATATGATACATTCGATTATGATGAAGAACACAGCAGGTTTAGCGTACACACCAAGTTCTTCTCTATGATGTATAATGCTTGTTTGGAAGTAGATGATCCTGCAAAATCCGATTCAAAGGAATGGCGTTTAACTTCATTTGCTTCTCCTCTTGAAGCATCGTATACTTACAAAAATGGAAAAATTATTCCTTTTGAGTTGTTGAAACTTCCGCAGAATGTGATAAAAAGTATTTGTATTCAAACAAATGGGTGTTGCGACCTCGTTATTAGTGGTATATTAGGTTTACTAGAGAAAGAAGGATTTGATACCGAAGTTATTGAAATCCGTAAATCTGCCATACACGTATAACTGATATTTTTTATAATTTTGTACGCTTAAAAAAGAAACCCTGTGAAAGAATACCTTACTCATTTAAATGATAGCCAGCGTGAGGCCGTAACCTATACCGACGGACCTTCACTGGTAATTGCCGGTGCTGGTTCGGGCAAAACGAGGGTACTGACTTATAAAATTGCTTACCTGCTCCAACAGGGATTTCCTGCTCAATCCATTTTGGCTCTAACGTTCACAAATAAAGCTGCGCGCGAGATGAAAGAACGTATTTCTTCCATGGTAGGGGCCGAACAGGCTCGTAGATTATGGATGGGAACGTTTCACTCTATTTTTTCACGTATCCTCAGGAATGAGGCATCTTATCTTGGATACCCTTCGGGATTTACCATTTATGATTCAACAGACTCAAAAAGTTTGCTCAAGTCAATCATTAAAGAAATGCAACTCGATGATAAAGTGTATCGGGTAGGGACGGTTCAAAGCCGAATTTCCAATGCAAAGAATTCGCTGGTAACGGTCAAAGCTTATGAACAGAGCAAAGAGCTTCTCGAATCGGACATGCACTCGAAAACTCCACTGATTTCGGAGATATATAAACGTTATCAGGCACGGTGCAAACAAGCTGGGGCGATGGACTTTGATGATTTATTACTTCAGACAAACATACTCTTCAGAGACTTCCCTGAAGTGTTGGAAAAGTACAGACATTTTTTTCAATATATTTTGGTCGACGAGTATCAGGATACCAACTTTGCCCAGCATTTAATTGTGCAGCGCTTAAGTGAAATACATCAGCGGATTTGTGTGGTGGGGGATGATGCGCAGAGTATTTATTCTTTCCGTGGAGCTAATATTGATAATATACTTAAGTTTAAGAATACCTATTCGGGTTGCCGTGTATTTAAGCTTGAGCGCAATTATCGTTCTACGCAATCGATTGTTAATGCTGCCAATAGCTTGATTCATAAGAATAAGGAGCAAATACATAAGACGGTTTATTCGGAAAATAATGTTGGCGAAAAGATTCGGGTAACCTCGTCTTATTCCGATTATGAAGAAGGATACGTTATTGCCGGAAAGATTGCAGAGATGCGCATGCAGGGAAATCATTATAGCTTTTCAGATTTTGCTATATTATATCGCACCAATGCGCAGAGTCGTATTTTGGAAGAAGCGTTGCGTAAACGAAATATTCCTTATAAAATATATGGGGGGCTGTCTTTCTATCAGCGAAAAGAAATAAAGGATATTATTTCTTACTTCAGAGTTATTGTAAATCCTCATGATGAAGAGGCGCTGAAGCGTATTATTAATTATCCGACCAGAGGCATTGGAGAAACGACCGTGAATAAATTAGTTTCGGTTGCTTCTGAAAACGATGTGAGTCTGTGGACTATCTTGCAGAATCCTACCGCATATTCTCTTCCTGTTAATAATGGGACTTTAAATAAGCTTACCGGATTTCGCGAGCTAATGACGGGTTTTATGGCCCGAAATGAGGAGCTTTCGGTAGATGAGTTGGCTGGAATAGTGGTTAAGGATACTGGTATCGTAGGCTCGCTGTTTCAGGATCGGTCGGTCGAAGGAATAAGCAAACAAGAAAACCTTGAGGAATTAATAAAAGGTATTGCCGAGTTTTCTGAAATAAAGAGGGAAGAAGGGGCTGAGAGTATAAAAATGGCTGATTTCTTGTCGGAAGTTTCATTGTTAACCGATCAGGATAATGATAAAGATGAGTTCAATAACAAAGTGACGCTAATGACCGTTCATTCGGCGAAAGGGCTTGAATTTAAAAATGTATTTGTAGTTGGAATGGAGGAAGATCTTTTTCCATCACAGATGGCGAAAGACAATCCACGGGCCATCGAGGAGGAGAGAAGGCTTTTCTATGTAGCTATAACGCGAGCAGAAGAAAATTGCATGCTAACCTATGCAAAAAGCCGTTTCCGTAACGGGCAAAGCACAATTTGTTCGCCCAGTCGTTTCCTCAAAGATATTGATGCGGAATTTTTAGATAATCCCTCTGCAATAGCCACTGAAGATACGTTTGCCGCGCAACGTGCAAAATACCAGGAATCTGCACTCGCTTCATTTCGAAAAAAATCCGAAACCGACGATCATTTTACATCGCCTGTTACGTCCGAAGCAAAACAACGTGTGGCACGACTAACCAAAATCGAAAATGCAACATCTCAGACAGGTGCATCTGCATTTAAAGGCACAGAATTATTGGTTGGTAGCCGTGTGCGGCACGATCGATTCGGCGAAGGAGAAGTAATGGCTATTGAAGGAACAGATGCCAATCAAAAAGCAACTGTTGAGTTTGATAACTTTGGTCAAAAGCAATTGCTTCTTAAATTTGCTAAACTTACAATTCTTTAGAAATTAAAGACTTCGTGTACATAAGGCTTTTTTTGTATCTTTGTACCCTTAATAAAGATAATATAGATTAAAAATGATAGATTTCAATGCGATTCCATCGCCTTGCTATGTAATGGAAGAAAAGCTATTGCGGAATAATCTGGCTCTTATCAAGCGAGTAAAAGAAGAGGCTGGAGTAAATATTATTCTTGCTTTCAAAGCGTTTGCCCTCTGGAAATCGTTTCCGATTGTTAAAGAATACATTTCTTATTCCACAGCTAGTTCCAAATTTGAAGCACAACTTGCATTCGAAGAGATGGGAATGCCGGCTCACACTTATTCGCCGGCATACACTGAAGCCGATTTCCCTGCGATATTAAAATATAGCAGCCATATTACATTCAACTCTCTATCTCAGTTTGAGCGTTTTTACCCATTAGTAAAGGCCGATGGCCGAGGTATATCATGCGGACTGCGAATTAATCCTGAATTTTCGGATGTGGAAACGGATTTATACAATCCTTGTGCCCCGGGTACACGGATGGGGATTGTTAGAGATTTACTTGGAAAGACTTTACCGGAAGGGGTAGACGGACTTCATTTTCATACTTTATGTGAGTCTACGTCTTTTGATTTGGAGAGAACTCTGCAGGAGGTTGAGAAGAAATTCGGCGATCTGCTGTTGCAGGTAAAGTGGCTCAATATGGGTGGTGGACACCTAATGACTAAAAAGGGTTATGATACAGTTCATCTTATTTCTGTACTTCATGCTTTTAAAGCTAAGTATCCTAATTTAGAGATCATTATGGAGCCGGGAAGTGCCTTTGCCTGGCAAACTGGATTCTTGCTAACAACGGTTGTAGATATTGTAGAGAATAAGGGAATCAATACAGCTATTATTGATGCTTCTTTTACTTGTCATATGCCAGATTGTCTGGAAATGCCTTACAAACCAGCAATACGCTATGCAACAGATGCTGTTGAAGGTAAACCTTCTTACAGGATTGGTGGAAACAGTTGTTTGAGTGGTGATTATATGGGAGACTGGTCGTTTGAAAAGCCCTTGAAGGTTGGTGATAAGATAATATTTGAAGATATGATCCATTACACTATTGTTAAGACATCCATGTTTAATGGCATTCCGCATCCTTCGTTGGCACTTTGGAGCAAAGACGATGAGTTAGTCATATACAAATCCTTTGGTTACGAAGATTATAAAAACAGAATGAGTTAATGATTTGTACCAATAATTTTATGTAATTTAGCGCAATAATTCGAGTGTTATAAACAAGCAATAAAGATATGGGTATTTTTAGCTTTTTCAATAAGGAAAAAAAAGAGACTTTAGATAAGGGGTTATCAAAAACTAAGGAAAATGTATTTACCAAAATCACCCGGGCCATTGCAGGAAAAAGCAAGGTGGACGACGAGGTATTGGATAATCTGGAAGAAGTACTTATAACCTCGGACGTTGGCGTAGATACTACTCTTAAAATCATTTCACGTATTGAAAAACGTGTTGCTTCCGACAAATTTGTAAACACGCAGGAGCTTACTGCTATCTTGCGGGATGAAATTGCAAGCTTGCTTACAGAAAATAATACAGAGGATGCAGAAGGTTTTACAACTCCCGCAGACAAGAAGCCTTATGTAATTATGGTTGTGGGCGTTAATGGTGTTGGAAAAACAACTACAATCGGGAAATTGGCTTATCAGTTTAAAAAAGCCGGTAAGAAAGTTTATCTGGGTGCTGCGGATACATTCCGTGCAGCCGCAGTGGAACAACTGGTTATCTGGAGCGAAAGAGTAGGGGTGTCTATTGTAAAACAGAAGATGGGCTCCGATCCTGCATCTGTTGCCTTCGACACCTTAAGTTCAGCTAAAGTAAACGACGCTGATGTTGTTATTATTGATACAGCCGGACGATTACATAACAAGGTTAATTTGATGAACGAGTTGACTAAGATTAAAAATGTAATGAAAAAGGTTGTACCGGATGCTCCTCACGAGATTTTACTGGTTCTAGATGGGTCCACAGGACAAAATGCGTTTGAACAGGCTAAGCAGTTTACGGCTGCTACCGAGGTTAATGCGTTAGCTATAACAAAATTAGATGGAACTGCCAAGGGGGGTGTTGTGATTGGTATTTCGGATCATTTCCGTATACCGGTAAAATATATTGGTTTAGGCGAAGGTATAGAAGACCTTCAGGTATTTCAGAAAAAAGAGTTTGTAAATTCATTATTCGGAGAATAAAATAAAAAAGAAGGGATTACTCTTCTTTCTCCATTTTTATGTATGAGAAAAAATAAAGTTGATATTATAACGCTGGGATGTTCAAAAAACCTGGTTGATTCAGAACAGTTGATGCGCCAGTTTAAGGCAAATGGATATACTGTTGAACATGACCCTAAGAAAATCAATGGAGAGATCGTGGTGGTTAACACATGCGGTTTTATTGGCGATGCACAGGAAGAATCCATCAATATGATTCTTGAACTGGCAGAAGCCAAAAAGAAAGGAAAGATTGGAAAGCTTATCGCTATGGGCTGTTTGACAGAACGTTTCCTTGATGATCTAAAACGGGAACTGCCTGAAGTTGATAAATTCTATGGAAAATTTAACTGGAAAGAAGTACTTGCAGATCTTGGCAAAGCATATCATAATGAGTTGTCTGATGATCGGGTGTTAACTACACCCAAACATTACGCTTATCTGAAAATTGGCGAAGGTTGTGACCGTACCTGCTCATATTGTTCAATTCCTATTATAACAGGTCATTATCACTCAAGACCAATTGAAGAAATTGAAACTGAAGTAAGGTTGCTTGTAAAAAGAGGCGTGAAAGAGTTTCAGGTAATTGCTCAGGATTTAACTTATTATGGGTTGGATTTGTACAAGAAAATGGCTTTACCCGAGTTGATTGAAAGAATCTCTGATATAGCGGGCGTTGAATGGATCAGATTGCATTATGCTTACCCGGCTCATTTTCCATACGACTTGCTTCGGGTTATGCGTGAGCGTGATAACGTATGCAGCTATCTTGATATTGCATTACAGCATATTAGTGATAATATGCTTAAGCACATGCGTCGAAATATAACGAAAGAACAAACCTATGAATTGCTTGAAAGAATCCGTAAGGAGGTTCCCGGTATTCATATCCGAACAACCCTGATGGTTGGCCATCCAGGCGAAACGGAACAGGATTTTGAAGA
This sequence comes from uncultured Macellibacteroides sp., assembly GCF_963667135.1. NCBI lineage: Bacteria > Pseudomonadati > Bacteroidota > Bacteroidia > Bacteroidales > Porphyromonadaceae > Macellibacteroides > uncultured Macellibacteroides sp. The sequence goes on from NZ_OY762974.1 coordinate 3,686,615, forward strand.
ACTGGTTGAATTTATTAAGAAAATGCGTTTCGAACGAATGGGCGCCTTTACCTACAGTCACGAAGCTGATACATATTCTTATAATAATTATGAAGATATAATACCTCAGGAAACCAAACAGGAACGTTTGGATTATATTATGCGCATTCAGGAGAGAATATCGGCCGAATTGAATGAACAAAAGGTAGGACAGGTACTTAAGGTAATTGTTGACAGGGAAGAATCTGACTTTTATGTTGGACGTTCACAATTTGATTCGCCCGAAGTCGATCCGGAAATTCTGATTTCAAAAGATAAAGAGCTTATTATAGGCACAATGCACTCTGTTAAGATTGCTGATGCTCAGGCCTTTGATCTTTATGGAAAGGTAATTGACTAATAAAAAACGGCGTCTATGTTTGTAGATTTATGAAAAAATGACTAAAATAGCACCTAATCTAATTTAATGTGGATACTAACATGAAAAACAAAGAGCTGATAACTGAATTATCGAACCGTCTGGAATGGAATTCACAGGAGGTTACGGACATGCTGGACTCTTTTTGTTCGATTGTTGGTACTCATTTAATAGAGAACGATACGATCTGTCTTCCTGACTTAGGTAATTTTGAAGTTAAAAAGAAAGCAGATCGTGTTTCTGTTAACCCGGTTAATGGGAAACGTTATTTGGTTCCCCCCAAATTGGTAGCTGTTTTTAAGCCGTCTACAGCCTTAAAAGCTAAACTTAAGGAGATAACAGACAATGAATAGCAGATTAACCATACAGGAAATAGCCACATTATTGTCTGTTCGTACAGGCAAAAGCACTCAAGATGCAGAAAAATTTCTGCGTGAATTTGTTGCTGTAGTATCTGTTGGTGTTCTTTCTGATAGGGTGGTTAAGATAAAAGGATTGGGAACCTTAAAGATATTGCTTGTTGAAGATCGGGAGAGCATTCATGTTAATACAGGCGAAAGAATTCTGATTCCTGCACATTATAAATATTCATTTATTCCGGATACTGAGCTGAAAGAATTGGTTAACCGGCCATTCTCCCTATTTGAAACTACAGAAATCAACGATTCAGAGTCATTTCCCGATTTGGAAGTTTCGTTGGAAGATGAGCCAGAGTCGGAATCAGAATCAGATGATGAAGCTTTGGTTGTTTCTGTTGATCCCTCAAAAGAAAACAAACCAGAAATACAAAGAGCAGCGGAAACTTCTTTAGAGGTTTTGAAAGAAATACTGGAAGAAACGCCGACAGATAATAATCCCGTTGTTGAAGAAGGTGTGACTGGCAATTCGCTAACCGATGTTCTCGATAATGATGCTCATGTTGAAAATGAACCGGAAGAGCTTAAGAGTGTCTTACCTGCCAGCGAGAGTGTTGATATAGCAAAAGTTATTTCATCCTATTACGGTTACGAATCAGAAAATCAAGTATCATCATGTAATCCTCATATGACTTCTGTAAAATATAACCATTATGCTGCAGCACCAGCGAAAAAAAAGAAAAGAAGACATTCCTTTGGGAAATCACTTCTATATCTTTTAGTAATTGGCGCTTTGGGTTTATTTTTTCTAGGTTTGTTCTTCTATTTTCAATCCAAGGAGGTTAAGGACATTTTACCAATAATGGTAGAAAGTGTTCCACAATTAGAGGAGATCCAAATAGTTACTCCAGATTCAATGGCAAAAGATTCTGTACAAATAAAATCTTCTCCTGAAATACTTCCGATTACTCCAAGCACTCCAAGTACAGCTTCATTATATTTGGATACTATTGTAATTAAATCAGGCGATAGACTGACACTCGTATCACAAAAATATTATGGTCATAAATTGTTTTGGGTCTATCTTTACTTAGAGAATAAAGATGCAATTGGAAATCCTAATCATGTACCGATAGGAACATCTATTCTTATACCATTACCTCAAAAATACAATATTGATGCTAATAAGAAAGTTTCGCTGGATAAAGCTGCGGCACTTCAAACACAAATTTTAAATGAAGAATAACTAGTTTTTACTACTGATTTTATAAGAGTGCTTTCGGTTAGCATTATTTAACTGGTAAAGTAAGGAATACGGTTTTAACATTTCTATTTTTGTGCTGCTTTTAAATGAAGAAGAAAATAACAAACAATATAATTAATTAATTCTATGAGTCAGACAGTAGACATTCGTGAGTTGAATGAACGAATTGAAAGCAAGAGTTCGTTTGTGAATATGATTACGATGGGAATGGACCAGGTAATCGTAGGTCAGAAACATTTAGTTGAATCTTTAATGATTGGTCTGCTATCGGATGGACATATCCTTCTGGAAGGTGTCCCCGGTTTGGCAAAAACTTTGGCTATTAAAACATTGGCTTCGTTGATTGATGCTAAGTACAGCCGTATTCAGTTTACTCCGGACTTGCTACCGGCCGATGTTACTGGTACGATGATTTACAGTCAGAAAAATGAAGATTTCCATGTTAAACAAGGGCCTATCTTCGCTAATTTTGTTTTAGCTGATGAAATTAACCGTGCACCAGCAAAGGTTCAGAGTGCTCTTTTGGAAGCAATGCAGGAACGTCAGGTTACTATCAGCGATCAGACATTCAAGTTGCCGGATCCATTTTTGGTAATGGCTACTCAGAATCCTATAGAACAAGAAGGTACTTATCCATTACCAGAAGCTCAGGTTGACCGTTTTATGCTGAAGGTTGTTATCAATTACCCTAAAAAAGAAGAAGAAAAACTAATCATCCGTCAGAATATTTCTGGAATTTCACCTGTGATTAAACCAGTTGTAACAAAGCAAGAGATTATTGAAGCCCGTAAAGTGGTAAGAGATGTATATTTGGATGAAAAAATAGAGCGATACATTGTGGATATTGTATTTGCAACACGTTTTCCCCAGGAACACGGACTTCCTAATCTTGCAAATATGATTTCATTTGGAGCTTCTCCCCGTGCATCTATTAATTTGGCTTTGGCAGCTCGTGCATATGCATTTATTAAACGCAGAGGATATGTAATTCCTGAAGATGTACGTGCCGTTTGCCATGATGTTATGCGTCATCGTATGGGACTAAGCTATGAAGCTGAAGCAAATAACCTGACTTCTGAAGATATTATTAGCGAAATATTGAATAAAGTAGAAGTTCCTTGATGTTATCTTCGGAATTAAAGATAGTCAATTTCATTTTAGAAATTCCTTACCTTGATAGAGAAGATAATAATTAGTAAAAACTAAGTACGTAGTACTATGGAAACAAGTGAACTATTAAAGAAAGTTCGTCGGATAGAAATAAAAACCCGAGGGCTGTCCCGTAATATATTTGCGGGTCAGTATCATTCGGCTTTTAAAGGTCGAGGAATGGCTTTTAGTGAAGTGCGTGAATACCAATATGGAGATGATATCCGGGATATTGACTGGAATGTTACGGCGAGGTATTCCCGTCCTTTCGTTAAAGTATTTGAAGAAGAACGAGAACTAACGGTTATGTTGCTTATAGATGTTTCCGGTAGTAGAGATTTTGGTTCTGTTAACGTAATGAAGAAAGAAATCATTACCGAGATTGCGGCTACTCTTGCTTTTTCAGCTATTCAGAATAATGATAAAATTGGCGTTTTATTCTTTTCTGATAAGATTGAAAAGTTTATTCCTCCTCAAAAAGGGAAAAAACATATTCTGTATATTATTCGCGAATTGATTGACTTTCATCCAGAAGATACTAAGACTGATATAAGTCAGGTATTGAAGTATCTTACTAATGCTATAAAAAAGCGTTGTACAGCTTTCCTTATATCTGATTTTATTGATAAAGGAGGATTTAAGGATGCGCTTACAATCGCTAACCGAAAGCACGATGTGGTCGCTATTCAGGTGTACGACCAGCGGGAAACAGAACTTCCTTCGGTAGGTCTTTTGAAAGTTAAAGATGCCGAAACAGGGGAGGAACGTTGGGTAGATAGTTCTTCTGTCCGCGTTCGTAATGCGTTTAGTGAGTGGTGGAATAACCGACAGGCAGAAATGAATAATGCGTTTAAGAAATGCCGCGTTGATTCTGTTTCAATACGAACGGATGATGATTATGTAAAAGCGTTGATAGCTCTTTTTGATAAACGTAATTAAGCATGCAAATGAGATATATAAAAAATGGCATTCTGTTTATTGCTATTGCACTGGCTGCATTGCAAGAAACAAAACTGTCTGCGCAGCAAACCCTGATTGATGTTTCAATTGACTCTGCGGCTATTTTAATTGGTGAACAGACAGTTTTACACCTCACTGTAACAACCGATAATGGTAAGAATGTGCTGATTCCTATTCCGAATGATACATTAATGACAGGAGTAGAGGTATTGCATCTTTACAAAGCGGATTCTACAGTGATAGAGAACAATAGGTTACTTATCAAACAAGATATACTGATTACTTCTTTTGATTCATCTTTATATCTTCTGCCTCCTTTTAAGGTTATCGATAATACAGATACTATTTATTCGAATCAGGTAGCGTTAAAGGTGTCTACAATTCCTGTAAAATCAGATAAACCTGAAGAATTTAATGATATTAAGGAAACCTGGACACCTCCATTTGTTTTAGCTGATTATTATGATATAATCTATGGCATTTTGTTCGCTTGTTTCCTTATTTGTTTGATAGGATATATTTTACAAAGGATAAGAAACAGGCAATCTATCATTCCTTTCAGAAAGCTGGAACCAAAGTTACCACCGTATGAAATGGCGATAAGAGAACTTGATGAGATTAAGCATCAGAAATTGTGGCAGCAGGGACGGAATAAAGAATATTATACTTTGTTGACAGACACGTTGCGTAAGTACATCGTTGATCGTTTTGGTATAAATGCAATGGAAATGACTTCCGGAGAAATTCTGGAGTTTATTCATAGTGAAAGTGAAGCTAAATCAGTATATGATAGTCTGAAACAAATACTTGAATTGTCTGATTTTGTAAAGTTTGCCAAGCTACACCCTCTGCCTAACGAAAACGAAATAAGTCTGATGAATGCTTATTTGTTCGTTAATCAGACTAAAATAGTCGAATTGGCTAAATCTGATGAATCAAAAGAATCAACTGAAATAAAAGAATAAAATGGTATTTGCGAATCCAACATATCTGTTTTTATTGTTGTTGCTCATCCCTTTGATTGGATGGTACATTTGGAAGCTTCGAAAAAAACAGGCAAGCTTTCAGATTTCTTCCTCTCAGGCATTTGAGGCCCCGGAAGCAACATCATATAAAGTATATCTAAGGCATCTTCCTTTTGTATTACGTGTATTTGTAATTGCTTTGCTTATTGTTGTTTTGGCACGGCCTCAAACGACTGACAATTGGCAAAACTCTACTACAGAGGGAATTGATATTGTTATGACAATGGATATATCGAGTAGTATGCTTGCGCAAGATTTAAAGCCTAATCGCTTGGAGGCGGCTAAGGATGTTGCTGCCGCCTTTGTAAACGGCAGGCCTAATGATAACATCGGTTTGGTGGTTTTTTCAGGTGAAAGTTTTACGCAATGCCCGTTAACTACCGATCATACTGTATTGCTTAATCTTTTTAAGGATATTCAGAGCGGTATGATTGAAGATGGAACGGCTGTAGGTCTTGGCCTTGCTAATGCTGTAAGTCGTATTAAAGAAAGTCAGGCAAAATCGAAAGTTATCATTCTGCTAACTGACGGATCCAATAACATGGGAGAAATTGCTCCGGTAACGGCCGCCGAGATTGCTAAAACGTTCGGCATTCGGGTATATACCATTGGGGTAGGTACACAGGGTGAAGCTCCTTATCCGTTTCAAACAGCATTTGGAGTTCAATATCAGAAAATAAAGGTTGATATTGATGAAAAAACGCTGAATCAGATTGCTGTTACAACTGGAGGTAAGTATTTTAGAGCTACTGATAACGCGAGTCTAAAGGCCATCTATTCCGAAATAGATCAGATGGAAAAAGTTAAAATCAGTGTGCAGCAATATAGCAAGAAACAGGAAGAATATAAAAACCTTGCATTGCTTATATTTGCGTTATTACTGATAGAAATTACATTGAGATATACATTGTTCAGAAATATTCCATAAATAAAAGGCTTATGTTTCGTTTTGCAAATCCGGACTTTCTGTACTTGCTTTTTATACTACCTGTATTGATTGCATTTTATGTGTATGCTTATATACAGAAGAAAAAAGCGTTAAAGAGATTGGGTAATCCTGCGTTGCTGTTACAACTGATGCCGGAGGTATCATCCAAGCGTCAGTTTTTAAAATTTTGGTTTATGTTTGGTGCTATTGCTGCTGTAATATTTGTAATAGCCGGACCTCAGTTTGGTTCAAAACTCGAAACGGTAAAGCGTCAAGGGGTCGAAATTATGGTCTGTCTTGACGTTTCGAACTCTATGTTGGCTGAAGATGTTTCTCCAAATCGATTAGAGAAATCCAAACAAATGTTGTCAAAACTTACCGATGGTTTTACAAATGACAAGGTGGGTTTAATTGTGTTTGCAGGTGATGCATATACGCAATTGCCAATTACATCTGATTATATTTCTGCTAAGATGTTTTTGTCTTCAATTAATCCGTCTATGGTTTCTACACAGGGAACTTCTATTGGTGCAGCAATTAATTTAGCTGTTCGGTCGTTTACCCCAAGTGAAACTTCGGATAAGACAATCGTTTTGATAACAGATGGTGAAAATCATGAGGATGATGCTGTAAGTGCCGCCGCTGCTGCTACCGAAAAAGGCATCCATGTTAATATAGTTGGAATAGGCTTACCCAAAGGGTCTCCAATTCCTTTGGCAGGTTCGAATAATTACATGAAAGATAATACTGGAAATGTTGTCATCACTATGTTAAATGAACAAATGTGTCAGGAGATTGCAGCAGCAGGAAAGGGTATGTATGTAAGGGCTGATAATTCAAACTCAGCATTAAAAGCTCTGCAGAATGAAATTGATAAAATGAAAAAAACTGAGCTCGACAGTAAGATTTATTCAGAGTACGACGAACAGTTCCAAATGGTTGCATGGATTGCTCTACTATTATTAATTGTAGAGTTGTTGATATTTGATCGTAAGAACAGAATTTTCAAGAAGGTAAAGATTTTTTCTTAAACTAAGGAAGTTATGATAATTAGACATAGATCATCCATTTTTATTGCTATTTTTATTCTTTCATCCGGCTTTGCTTTTGCTCAGAAAGCCGAACGGAAGAATGTTCGCAATGGAAACAAATTATATAAAACTGAAAAATTCACGGAAGCAGAGATTGCTTATCGCAAGAGCCTGGAAGTGAATCCTAAATCTATTGAGGGAACTTATAACCTTGGTAATGCATTATATAAGCAAGGAAAGTTTCCCGAAGCAGCCGAGCAATATCAGCTCATTGCCGCTCAAGAGAAAGATCCGGCGAGATTAGCTCAGGTTTTTCATAATCTGGGTAATATTTCTATGAAGAATAAGCAATACGAAAAAAGTGTTCAGTCTTATAAGCAGTCTTTAAGGTTAAATCCGCAAGACGATGAGACACGTTACAATCTTGCTTTAGCACAAAAGCTTCTTCAAGATCAACAAAATCAAGATCAAAGCCAGGATCAACAGAATAAAGATCAGAAAGACGATCAGAAAAATAAAGAGGATCAACAAAAAGATCAGCAGCAACAGCAAGATGATAAAAAGCAAAATAAAACTCAGGATCAGCAACAGCAGAATGAGCAGATGAGTAAAGACAACGCTCAACAAATGCTGGATGCTTTTTTACAGGATGAAAAAGATACTCAAGAAAAAGTTAAGAAAGCGCAAATGCAACAACAGCAGCGTAAAAAAACTGATAAAGAGTGGTAATTGTTAAGTAGATAACAAAAAATAAATAGATTAAATAATGAGAAAATTAGTTTTCTTATTCTCGCTTCTCCTTACCGTATTGGTGTTAAAAGCTGCTAACATTAAGTTTTCAGCATCAGCTCCAAATGCGGTTGTTATGGGTGAGCAGTTCAGATTGTCCTTTACAGTTAATGCTGAAGCAAAGGATTTGAGGGTGCAGGAAATGCCCGATTTCGAAGTTCTTATGGGGCCATCTCAGTCTAAATCCTATAGTTCTTCGTGGGTTAATGGTCAAAGTAGCAGTGAAACAACAATTACTTTTACTTATATTTTAATGCCAAAGAAAGTGGGCACATTTAATATAGCTCCGGCTACGATTAAGGTTAATGGCGCAAATTATGTATCTAATGCTCTTTCTGTAAAAGTTCTTCCTCCTGATAAAGCAAGTTCAGCATCTGGAGATAATTCCACAGGTTCAAACTCCAACCAGGCTGGTTCGCAGGCTATTTCTAACGATGGCCTTTTTATTAAAATGCAGGTAGCAAGTAGAACTGTGTATGAACAGGAAGGATTTGTTGTTACTTTTAAACTTTATTCATTGTATGATTGTGGTTTAAACGAAGTGAAATTTCCGGAATTCGAAGGATTTCTTGCGCAGGAAATCGAATTGCCAGAACAAAAACAGTGGGGGCTTGAAAATTATAATGGACGAAATTATCGCACTGTTGTACTCAAACAAACGGTTTTATATCCCCAGCGATCTGGCAAGCTAACAATCCCTGCAGGTAAATTTGAGGCAGTTGTAAGACTTCGTTCTCAGCAGAAAGTCAAGAGTATTTTTGACGATTTCTTTGATTCTTATCAGGATGTGAAGAAAGTTATTACCTCGACACCGGCAGCCATTACAGTCAAGCCATTACCTTCGGGAAAACCAGCTTCCTTCTCTGGTGCTGTAGGTGTTTTTTCAATGTCTTCAAATATTAGCTCAGATAGAGTAAAAACAAATGAGGCTGTTACAATTAAGCTTAAAATATCTGGTAATGGAAATGTTAAGCTTTTGAAAAATCCAGAAGTTACTTTTCCTAATGATTTTGAAATATATGACCCTAAAGTAGAAACAGATATAAAAGCTTCTGCTTCAGGAGTTTCTGGAAGTAAATCAATCGAGTATTATGCAATACCGAGGTATGCCGGAGATTTTGAAATTCCTGTTATTGAGTTTTCGTATTTTGATACGAAATCAATGACTTACAGAACGATGAAGGCTGGTCCTTATAAACTTCATGTTGAAAAGGGTGAGGGAGGGGCTAATTCTCCTGTAATATCCAATTTTGGAGAAAAAGAAGCTCTTAAATATATTGGCCAGGATATTCGATACTTAAAAATTAACAGTATACGATTTATATCAAAAAATGATATATTCTTTGGTTCCTTTTTATATTTGCTTTGCTATTTAGTTCCAGCAATACTCTTTATTGTTTTCTTTATTATTTATCGGAAACAAGTAAAGGAAAATGCTAATATTGCTTTAGTGCGTACGAAGAAAGCAAATAAAATGGCAGTAAAACGATTGAAAAATGCAGGTAAGCTATTAAAAGCAAATAATAAGGAAGCGTTTTATGACGAGGTTCTTAGAGCTTTGTGGGGATATTTGAGCGATAAGCTTAATATACCTCAGTCTAATCTTACTAAAGATAATGTTGAAATTGAATTGAATAAATATGGTGTTGATGAAGTATTGATTAATCAATTTATGAATATCCTAAATGACTGTGAATTTGCTCGTTACGCACCTGTCCAAAGTTCAGATGCTATGGATAATTTATATGAGCAAACCCTTGAAGCTATTGGTAAAATGGAGAATATAATTAAACGGTAATTGAAATGAATACATCAATATATATGAATAAGACATGGCTAATATTGCTGTTCGTGTGCTTTTCATGGACTTCTTTTGCTCAAACTTCAGCTGTAAAAGAAGCTGAAGTTGCTTTTTCGAAAGGAAAGTATAATGAGGCTATTAGACTTTTTGAAGCAATTCTGAATGAAAAGGGCGAATCAGCAGAGATATATTACAATTTAGGAAACGCATATTACAGGGATAACAAGATAGCTCCAGCTATCTTAAACTATGAACGAGCGCTTCTTTTAGATCCGGGTGATAGCGATATCCGGTTTAATCTTCAAATGGTTAAACTAAAGACTGTAGATAAAATTGAACCTGTAGGTGAGTTTTTTCTGATTAGTTGGTTCAAATCTATTCAAAACATGGGAGCAGCTGATTCTTGGGCAAAATTAGGAATCTGTACGTTTATTTTGTTCATCGGTTGTTTAATCCTATATTTCTTCTCTCGGTGGATTAGGATGAAAAAAATATCTTTCTATCTAGGATTAATACTTCTTGTTATTGTCATTGTTTCAAATATTTTTGCCAGTAACCAGAATAGCAAATTAGTAAATAGAAATAATGCCATTATTTTTTTACCAACAGTAACCATAAAAAGTTCACCAGATGCAAGTGGTACAGATTTGTTTATCTTACATGAAGGTACGAAAGTCTCAGTAAAAAGCACTTTAGGAGAATGGAGTGAAATTGAATTAGAAAATGGGAATGTTGGATGGTTGCTTAGCAAAAGTGTTGTAAAAATTTAATTAAATAGAACCTAATGCTCGAAAAAGAACTTGCATTTGAACGTGACGCTTTTTTCTTCTTAAACGGCAGTGATTCTTCTTATCTTGATAGCTTTATGTGGCTATATTCAGGGAAAGTAGTTTGGCTGCCGTTGGCAGTTTTTATTATGACTGTTTTAATATATAAAAAGAATTGGAGGGAGTATTTATTAATTTTTTTATCTATTGCTCTAGTAATAACTTTATGCGATCAATTTGCTTCGCATGTTTGTAAGCCTTTTTTCTCAAGATTACGGCCAACACATCATCCTGATTTTATGGATCAGGTAAAGATAGTTTTTGATTATAGAGGAGGAAAGTACGGTTTTATTTCAAGCCATGCTGCAAATGCATTTGGTTTTGCAACGTTTATGTCGCTCTTATTTAGATATAAATTTTTTACCTGCTCTATTTTTACCTGGTCTATATTGACAGCCTATACACGAATTTACTTGGGTGTTCACTTTATATCGGATATTATTTGTGGGATGCTGGCCGGTTTGTTTTTGGGATATCTAGTCTATCTAGTTTATATACATATTCGTAAAAAAGTAATAAGTGAGACTTGTACCCAAAGTTCTACTCAATTAATTTATTCGCTGAATAATAAACGATTAATTACATGTTCAATATGGATTTCTATAATTCTTTTGATAATCTTTACAAAACCATTAATTTCTTTATTACACTAAGTAAAGATTATAATTAATGCCCTAAAGCATATTAATATAAACATTATTTGTAGTAAATAATTTGTTTAGTTTACTTTAAATGGCTAAGTTAGGGGCATGAATTATAACACAAGTATTAACCTTCAAAAAAGGAATACCATGACGAAGACAATCACATTTAACGAGCTACGTAAAATCAAAGACAGTTTGCCAGACGGTAGTACTCATCGGATTGCTGATGAGTTGGGTTTATCAGTAGAAACCGTTCGAAATTATTTCGGAGGTCATAATTTCAAAGATGGAAAGAGTTGTGGGTTACATATTGAGCCCGGTCCTGATGGCGGTTTGATTATTTTAGATGACACAACTGTTTTAGAGCGTGCTTTGCAGATCCTCAATGAAAAAGTTGGGATGAAAGTGGAAGCACCTGAAGCCTAAAGAAAATTTCAGTAAATAAAGAATCCCATAGCATAATTTATTCGCTTTGGGATTTTTTATTTTTACTAAACCTTTGATAGTAACCTGTTGTTTTATTAAAAAAACCATAAGTATGGAAGATAAGTTAGTAACATTAGCTATTCTCACATTTGAAAAAGCTCAAATCTTAAAAACAATGCTTGAGACTGAAGGTATAGAGGTTTATATTCATAATGTAAATCTTATTCAGCCAGTTGTCTCTGCTGGAGTTCGTGTTCGTATTAAGGAAAGTGATTTACCGCATGCATTAAGAATAGTTGAAGACAGCAAGTGGTTTACAGAAGAATCACTCAAGGAGGATTCAAGTACTAGTAGTGTAAAAAAAGTATTAATACCTGTTGACTTTTCTGATTATTCGATTGCTGCATGTGAAATAGGAATTAACTATGCTCATAAAATTGGAGCGGAAGTGATGATTCTCCATGCATACTTCACACCATATTTTCCCTCTGCAATTCCTTTAGGAGATACCTTAGCCTATCAGATTAATGAAGATGATTCAGTTCAGCATCTGCTTAAACGTGTACAAGATGATATGGCTAATATTTGCACTTTGCTGAAAAGAAAAATGGATCTAGGTGAATTACCGCGTTTAGAATTTTCTAATTTGCTAAGAGAAGGTTTACCTGAAGAAGAAATCTTGAGTTTTTGTAAGGAATACAATCCAACTTTAGTTGTAATGGGTACTAGAGGAAAAAGTCAAAAAGATCTTGATTTAATTGGTAGTGTAACTGGAGAAGTCATAGAAATTAGTAAAATTCCTGTACTTGCTATACCTGAAAATGTTCCTTTTAAAGACTTGAATGATGTGAAAAATATTGCGTTTGCAACATCATTTGATCAACGCGATTTGGTAGCTTTTGATAAATTTATGGATTTATTCAAAGACTTTAATATTCAAATTCATATTTTTAATATCTCAACAAGTAAAGATCAGTGGAATGAAATAAGGCTTGCTGGCATTCGTGAATACTTCAGTAAACAGTATCCTAATTCAAAAATTAACCATACAGTTTTAGATGATGGAGATTTATTATTGGCTATCGAGAAGTTTGTTAGAGATAAGAATATTGATTTGATTTCATTTTGTACTCATAAAAGAGGCATTTTTGCAAGAATGTTTAATCCAAGTATTGCAAGAAAGATGTTATTTCATACTGATACACCTATGTTAGTATTACATTCATAATTATAAATTACGTTTATAGTATTTGTTTTTTCATATAAGTAGAGTTTGTTATTTGTTTGTCCGTGTTTTGCTGTGAAGCAAAACACGGACTTCTTATCTACAATTTCATGAATACAATATTCTTTATAATCACCATTATGTTTAATACGATGTATTGTAACTAAAATCAAAATTCTCGACGAACTAATTAAGCTAATAACTTTATCTGGGAAATATAACCTAATGAACGGATTTGATTAAATAGCTCTGTATAAGAGGATTTTGCTTTTACGTTTACTTTAAAAGTAATGATGGCAATATTTTTTTCATAGTTTTGTTCGTATGAAAGACTTACTATAAATATATTTCTATTCTCTATAATGCTGCGAATCATACGAAGGTCTGGTGTTGCTGTGTCACAAGTAATTGATAATATTTTATTTACTCCGTCAAGCCACATTCTTTTTTCAAGACGTTCTAAAGAAACTAAAACAAATAATGTCAGTAATGTAGTAATTAACGCTGTAATATACATTCCGGCTCCGACAGTCAGACCAATTACAGCAACTACCCAAATACATGCAGCAGTAGTAAGTCCATGAACACTTCCATGGCTTTGTATTATTGCTCCGGCACCTAAGAACCCAATGCCGGTTAAAACTTGTGCAGCAATACGACCTGGATCTCCATTTAAAAAATTGGGGTATGATTGAGGAATCCAAACAGACAGTAACATCGCTGCAGTTGATCCCATACAGATCAATGTAAAAGTCCTCATTCCTGCATCATGACGCCTAAACTGACGTTCAAATCCTATTATAGCACCTAGGATAAAACTAAATAACATTTTTAACGTAGCTGTGTATGGGGTAACTTCCATGCTACGCAAAATTGTAAATAAATTATCAAGTGTATCGTTGTAATTCATATTAAACAAACATTGATGCTATATTAAAACAATTTTCTACTCTAAACTTCCAATGCTCCAATAATTTCTTTCACAGATTTATAACCATGTTTATCAAGATATTCATTAATTCCGTTTACTGTTTTTACAGATATTGCCGGATCAATAAAATTATATGTGCCAATCTGAATAGCGGAAGAACCAGCTAATATAAACTCAATAGCGTCTTTCCAATTAGAAATTCCTCCTAATCCAATGATGGGAATTTTTACTGCTTGAAAAGTTTGCCACACCATTCTCAAAGCAATGGGCTTTACACAAGGACCCGAAAGCCCTCCTGTTACTGTGGATAAAATAGGTTTTCTTTTCTCTGCATCAATCGCCATTCCAAGCAGAGTATTTATTAGAGACACAGCATCAGCTCCTTCACTTTCCACAGCTCGTGCAATCTCTGTTACATCAGTGACATTAGGGGAAAGTTTTACAATAAGTGTTTTGGGATATACCTTACGAACTGCTTTTACGACCTCGGCAGCGCCAGCACATGTAACACCAAAAGCCATACCTCCATGCTTAACATTTGGGCACGAAATATTAAGCTCAATCGCAGGGATATTATCTAAAGACGCTATTTTCTCTGCACATTCTATATATGTTTCTATTGTCGATCCACTAACATTTACTATCATGTTCGTGTCAATATCCTTAATTGTAGGGTATATATTATTGACAAAATAGTCAGCACCTTTATTTTGTAGACCAACTGCGTTAAGCATCCCTGCAGGAGTTTCTGCCATACGTGGATAAGGATTTCCTTCGCGATGTTCCGCAGTTGTACCTTTTACAAAAATTCCTCCAATTTGGCTTAAATCTACAAAATCTGTAAATTCAAGACCATAACCAAATGTTCCCGAAGCTGTCATAACGGGATTTTTTAATTGCAAATTACCTATGTTTATGCTTAATCTAGCCATTTTAATTTTTTTGTATTAAATATCGGACCTTCTGTACATACGCAAACATGACCATCTACGGTGTTTTCGACACAACAAAGGCAAGCTCCGATGCCGCAAGCCATTGTATTTTCTAAAGAGACTTCACAGGGAATTTCTTTAGAAGCTGCATATTTTGCTACAGCAACCATCATGAGTTTTGGACCACATGTATAAATTTGGTCAAAATATTCTTTTTCTAATATTGAATGATTTGTAACAAATCCTTTTTCTCCTAAAGACCCATCTTCGGTCGTTACGTATACTTTTCCGAATTTGGAAAAATTATCTAGTTGCAATACATCAATTTTTGATCTGCCACCGAGAAGAAATATTGGCTCATAGCCTAAGGATTTTAAACATGATCCCAAAAATAGCAATGGCGCCGTACCAACCCCTCCGCCAACTAGTAAAAACTTATTATTTGCTTGAAAAGATTCTGGGATAGAAAATCCATTACCTAAGGGTAATACAAGATTCATTGTATCGCCTTTTCTGTACTCGGCTATTTTTCTTGTACCATCGCCAATTAATTGAATAAGTAACCAAAGTTCATTAGATTCTTTATCCACATAATTTACAGAAATAGGACGTCTCAAAAAAGTAGAAGGAGAACCGTCAACCCTAACTTCTACAAATTGTCCTGGAAGCATTTCAGGGAGAAGATTCTCTGAAGTTAATTTCAAAAGACAGTAGTTAGGATGAAGACGGTCGTTTTCCGTTACTTTTAAATCTAGCAAGTACTTCTTCATATACATTTATCTATTTGAATGCAAAGATAAGCGATAAAGCTGGATCAAACCAATAGAATTGTTAGTCTTTCTTGTTTTTTTCCGGCGTAAATGTTTCAAATGTATTGTCTGAATAAAAAATCATTATTTTGCTTACATTTTTTGAACATCTTTCTTCATACTTAATTTGTTCAATAATAGTGTTTTTGCTAGTTGTTTCTGGCCTGTTAACCTCATTTTGCTTGCGATATTCAGGATCAACCTGTACTGTTGGCGGATCTATCTCATTCTCGAGGAATAAAGAAGATTGTCCAATTATAGAACTGGCACTTTTTGTCATATTTCCTTTTCCGAATATAAGCCAGTCAGTTTCTACATATTTAAAACGTTGCATAATTTTTGTCAACACATCTAGGCTTGCATTATTACGTCCAGAAATAATGTGAGACATAGCAGAGCGCTGTATTCCGATTTCTTCTGCAAACCTTGATGGAGACATACCTTCGTGTTCCATAATTTTTAAAATTCGATCTTTCATCTGTATTTTTTATTAAACATCAAAATTTAACTGCCAAATTGACTTGATTTGGTTAGAAGTGTAAACAAAAATAATACCACACAAAGGTAAACAAATATTTTCAAATGTGCAATTTAAATTTATAAATGTATCTGTTTACGGATGTTTTGACGCATAAACATACGTAACATAAAAAGATGTAAGTAATGTATATTCAATATAAACTATGTTAAACCTATTGTTTGAAACAATTGGTCAATAAATTGGATTACAGCTATTTATATATTATATAAATGCATTAAAATTGCCTTTTACAAAAGTAATGAGTACAATTGTATATATAAATATTGATTTTATTGAAGTAATAGACCTAAATATAGGAGTATTGATCTGATTTAATATAATATACAACTGTATTCCATAATATGCCTAATCAGCTCCCCCACTCTGCCTGCAATACATGTGTAAACATAGTACATTTGTAATTATTTTGTTTATTGTTAAATTTTAGTTGAAACAAATGTAATTTTTGGTGTAAATAATATTGATACACATTTGTATACTCTATTGTTTCAATACAAATGTATATGGTTTTATTTATTAGAAAAGATTGGAATGACAATTTGGCAAAATATATTTATTTATTTATTTTAATTGAAAAATTGTATTACACCATTAAGTATGCCGATTTACGGTATATTTGTGAACAAATGGATGGGTAGAAGTAAATATTCTATTCTCAGCAAGCGAAATATGATATAAATCACTATAAATCAAAAAAATAAAGGATTATTTCTGTATGATTGTAAACAACAATCCAGAAATAACCCCTATTTATATCTAGTATAATATTATTTGTTAATTATCGCAAGTAGATATTACTATAAAATGTGTATTGGAGTATTGGATAAGAATTGTATCAATTGAATACATTTAATGCAGAATCTTGAATAGTAATTCCTTTAATATATCACCGTCGGAAGCGGAACTATTCTCAATACCTTTTGACCGCGCGTCGCAAATTCTTATTTCAGAAATTAAATTAAAAACTTTCATAGCAGGATAATTTTTCATGCCCAAAGTATAATCTTTTAACTGGAAATTGCCTTTAAGACCTAATTCCTGCATTAGTCCATTTTCTGATCGGTCTTTGCTATAATAGCAAATAAGTAAATTTGAAAAGTAGTTAAAAAGTACAGGAAGTGTAGCCTGAATAGGATTGCTTTTAGGGTTCTTTTCGAAATATTGAATTATACGGTTCGCTTTAAGTTTATCTTTAGTAGCGATGGCTTTAAGTAATTCAAAGTTATTGTATTCTTTGCTAATACCTATATTCTGTTCTACCAGATCAGGTGTAATTCTTTTTGTTCCCTGATTTTTAGGGAGCAGAAGTGCCAACTTTTCTAGTTCCTTATTTAGACGACTTAGATCATTTCCTAAGAAATCAGATAACATTTGCGCAGCTTTTTGATCTATACCAATACTTTGTTGTTGTAGGAAAGTATTAATAAAAGCAGGCATTTTATAATCAGGAATTCTCTTAGAATCAAACAATACCCCTACTTTATCAATTGAGCTAGCTAATGACCTACGTCTATCTAAAGTTTTGTACTTGTAATTAATTACTAAAACCGTTGATTGAAGAGGATTCTGTACATAGTGATTTAATTCTTCAATGTCTTTGATAAGTTGAGCCTCTCTCACTACCACTAATTGATATTTAGACATCATTGGGAATCTGCGAGAAGCATTGATTACCGTATTAACATCTGTATCAGCGCCGTAGAAGACCACCTGATTAAAATCGCGATCATCATCAGACAAAACGTTGGTAATTAATAAGTCTGTGAGTTTATCCATAAAAAATGGCTCATCACCCATGAAAAAATAAATGGGACTGAACTTTTTCTGAACGATATCTCTTGTGAGTTCTTCGAATGTATACTCTTTTTTTGCCATAATTCAATTTTACCAGCTGAAACGGATGTGACGGATTGTTTTATTTCCTTTGATTATTTGTTTTAGTGCTTCCACTCCAAGTTCTACATGTTCCGGAGCAAAATTTTGAGTTACTTTTTTATCGCTCTCCTCAGTTTTCACACCACTTTCGTCCATTGGTTTATCCGAAATCATTAGTAAAGCGCCTGTAGGAATTTCATTTGCAAAACCAGCTGTAAGAAGCGTTGCTGTTTCCATATCAATGCCAGTAGCATGAGTTTTAACCAAATAGGTTTTAAAATCGCTGTCGTATTCCCAGACTCTGCGATTAGTCGTATAAACTGTGCCGGTCCAATAATCGCGGCCCTTATCTCTAATAGCAGAAGAAATAGCCCGAAGCATAGAAAATGCAGGAAGAGACGGGACTTCTTTAGGTAAGTACTCATCAGAAGTACCCTCCCCGCGAATAGCAGCAATGGGCAATAGATAATCTCCCAAACTATTACTTTTCTTCAATCCTCCGCATTTACCTAAAAACAAGACTGCTTTTGGCTTAATAGCAGAAAGTAAATCCATAATTGTTGCTGCATTTGCACTACCCATCCCAAAATTAATAATTGTAATACCTTCTGCTGAAGCATTTGGCATAGACGACTTGAGACCTAAGATCGGTACATCAAAAGTTTCTGCAAATAATTCAACATATTTGGTAAAGTTGGTGAGTAATATGTATTTACTAAAGTCTTCCAGCTTTCTTTCAGTGTAGCGTGGTAACCAATTCTCTACAATTTCTTGTTTTGTTTTCATAAATCACTATCTTTGAGGATATGTTTAATATAATTAGGCTCAACAAAAGTAACAAATGTTCTCATTAAACCTCCCATCGTTTAACCCTAAAATAGCAGAAAAGGACGGGAAGCATACGATATTTGATCCAGTACGGCGGAAATACGTAGTGCTTACTCCTGAAGAATGGGTAAGACAACATTTTGTAAATTATCTGATTAAGGAAAAAGGATATCCTAAGGAATTATTGGCTAATGAAATTTCTATTGTCCTAAACGGAACTAACAAAAGATGTGATACAGTTGCATATAATCGATTTTTAGCCCCAGTTTTAATAGCGGAGTATAAATCCCCTGCAATTGCTATTAAACAGTCTGTAATCGACCAAATAATACGTTATAACATGGTTTTGAAGGTGAGATATCTTATTATAAGCAATGGAATTAATCATTTCTGTTGTAAAATTGATTTCGAGACCGGAGAATACAGTTATTTAGAGCAAATACCTACTTATGACTCTTTAACCATTTAAAATATCTTTCATTAAATATCTTTACTTAAACGAAGCATCCAGCGCCATTGCAAAATAGGTAAACATTCCCTGCCAATTGATAGCAACTTCGTTAGATGAATAAGATGGTAATATATCGACATATGATTCGTCGGGAATATCTGAGGGATATTCGCACTTGTCCTGTTTGCCTGGATTTGGTCCGCCTACAAGGAAGCCTGGCAAAGGTTCATCAATTTCATCACTGGCAGAGAGCCTGTGATGCGGATTACGAGGTGATTTTGTTCCGAAACCTGTAATATAACAATATCCGGTCGCATTTCTACCAAGCAAATAATCCATATTGCTCAAGGCATTGCTTAAATATCGCTTATCTTTTGTTAGTCGATAAGCATAGAGAAATGCAATTCCCTGATTTGATGCTTTATCAGAGTTACATCCCCAAAAGAAATCTCTTTTTGAACGACCATATGACGCTGCGTAAGGTGCCAGCTCCACTCCTTTCAAGCAACTATCCGCATATGTAACCAGCTGATTACACATAAGATTGGCTATAGATTCTCCCTCAGTACCTAAATTACGAGAATGGCGGATTAATGATAAAGCGCCTAATCCATAAACGTTACTCCAAACTGGCAATTTAAAAGAATCAGGAGAATTTAGCTTTATGATTTTAAGGAATTTAGCATCTCTTGTCGAGATAAATAACTCTGTTGCAGCCCAGAATAACTCATCTTTAGACGATCTGTCTTCGTAACCACCAGTTGTGACTTCTGGTTTATACATTTCGTTCATCTTTTGCTGATTATATAATGCATCCGGATGTTTTAATGCCCAATCAAACGCCTTAAGAGCAGCTTGCAGCATTTTAGCCGAAGCTCCCGGATGGTCAGAACCAAATGATTTAAATACTCTGGATCCTTGCGCCATAGATGCCGCAAAGTCCAATGCGGCAGTAACTGATTTTTCAATAACATACCGTTGTTGCTTGCAATCAGATGGCTTAATCATACCCTCGAAAGAAGGAGTCGTAAGCTTATGATAAACTCCTCCATCTGTTGGATCCTGCATGGAAAGCATCCAATCAAGGTTCCACCATATTTCATCCAGCAAATCGGGTGTGTTATTTTTGCTTTCAGGAATATTTACCGAAATATTCTTTGCATACTTTGGATAATCTTCGTATAAAGAAAGAAGTATGCCAACCGTAAAACCCGAATTTACAATGTATTTATTGTAATCGCCGGCATCATACCATCCTTTAGAGGAATTAATCGATGTTCCAGTTGGACGTTTGGATGTGGCAGCAGAAGAATGAATAAGTACATTATTGTCTGAATGACCTTCCGGACGAACCCATTTACCTGCATATTTACTTTCGAGAGCTATACCCGATCGTTGATAGTAAAAAGCTTTAAGAGATGCTTTACCCAAATCATACAGCAAAGTGTCTTTTATTTCGAATGGCAGAGATTTAGCCACTTTCGGAATTTCGAGATAGTAAATGCCTGGAGAGTTTAGTTCGTTAAAAGAAAGAAGAACAGTTTTTTTATTTGAAAAAGAAGAGGAACGAGGATCTGATATAATACCTTTAAATACTATTTTATCCGAAATACTCTCTTTTACATAAAATTCGCCGGAAACAAAGGTGTCAATCGCAGCAATTTTTTCTTGAGTAGTATAAAAACCAAGTTGATTAAACCGAAAATAGTTTTTTACCGGAAGCTCCGAATTGGAACATGCAGCAAAACAAAGAAGCAGAAAAGTGAAAAGAAATGTAAAGATGATGTGGTTTTTCATAAATTATATCATTCGTCTGCTGCAAACTTAAATAATAAAGTTATACATCCAAGTATTTTCATATATAAATACTTGAAATTCGGAATAATATCTGCCAGAAAGCTAAAAAATAGGTCTAAATAGCTCTTTTTTTGATTCATCGTTTTCTCTTGCATCAGTTGAAAAGATAGAATCTGCTTTAACAATTTTCTTTACTTCTGTAGAGCTCGTAACTTTGCTTTCCATCACAACAGGTTTATATTCCTTATTGTCTAAAAACAGAGCACAAAAAAATATAATAACAAAGAATGATAAAATTATCGGTTTCATAACTTACTTTTTTAAGTGAGTATATTAGTATGATGTATGTAAAACGTAATATGATGCAGGATATTACAAAATAATAAGAAAAAATGAATTATATTTTTACATTTGCATAATGAAACTAATATTGTAGAACTAATTAAATATTATCATTGATATGGGTAAAATTCTTGTCTTTTTTTCTGTGTTTATACTTGTTTCCTGCACCAATGTATACAAGCAAGTATCTCCGTCCATTAAGTTAAAAACCGAAAAAACATTAAATAATGTATCATTAGATCGTAAAAGAGTGCTTATAGATGCTATAAAAGAGCTTCCTGCAGACCAACAAGAAGGCATGGCATATTTAATAGCCTATATGCGTCCGAGCGATTTAGATACTTTGCCTGCAGAACTGCTTATCTCCAATGTTAAGATGGCATATAAAGCAAGAGAGAGTTTTGTATGGGCTAAAGAACTTCCACTTTCAGTTTTTTATAACGAAGTACTCCCCTATGCTATAATGGATGAAAGAAGAGAAAACTGGCGGCCGGCTTTCTTTGAAATGGTCTACCCCTTGGTGAAGGATGCCAAAAATATTTACCAGGCAGTAGACACTATAAATAAATCTTTGAGAGGATTGGTTAAAGTAGAATATAATACAAAACGAGACAAACCAAATCAGGCTCCTTTCGAGTCTATGAAAATAAATATGGCATCTTGTACAGGCTTATCCATATTGCTAACAGATGCATTTCGGGCGGCAGGTATCCCATCACGTGTTGCGGGAACCCCTCTTTGGGTTTCGAAGGAAGGAAATCACAATTGGAGCGAAGTGATGATAAACAACGAATGGTATTTTACGGAATACTATCCCGATGCTTTGAATAGAGGATGGTTTTTGGAGCGTGCGGGGAAAGCTGATAAAAGCAATCCTGTTCACTGGATTTACGCAACATCTTATAAATATGACGACCTTTCCTTTCCAATGGTTTGGGCAGAAAACGATTCAACAGTAGGAGGAGTTGATGTTTCAGACAGATACATTGATTTGTATCAGAAGCAGCTAGCCCGTGATGCTAAAGGAATTCAAGTAAACATACGCATGTATAAATCGGAACAGTGTGTGCTAGATTCGGACGGGCGGATTTCGGGTAAGGTAACTATCAGGAATAGTAAAGGAGAATTGGTGGCAACAGGTGAAACAGCTGCTCCAACCGATGATATGAATCGTTACTTAACCTTTTTAATTCCATTGGGTAACGATTATACAATCGAATATATGACATCTAAGGGGATTCGTAAGGATAAGCTTACTATTGATGCACCTAAAGATATTCAGTTGTATTTTAACGTAGAATAAGTAGCTTTCTCCTTAGTATTTAGAAATAAATTCACGACAATTAAGATCAAAGAAAGTATACTCTCTGCCACGCGCCCATGGGGATAAAAATTTACGCCCATGGGCGCATTTTTTTATCCCCATGGGCGCATTTTGTAAAAGTAATATCTTTCCAGCTTAAATACTATACCTCTTCCTCTTAAGAATAGTGAGAATCATTTATAGTAATCCTTTATATCCCGGGCATACATATTGGAAGCCTAAATAAAACAAGAGAGGGTGTCTGGAATATAACCCAGACACCCTCTCAAACTATAGGGGAAAGAACTTATTAAGCTCCGAAATCGTCGAACATCAACATTTCGCGTGGAACGCCTAAATCGTCTAACATTACCTTCACTGCATTCGACATCGGACCAGGACCACACATATAGTATTCAATATCTTCCGGTGCTTCGTGATCTTTCAAATAATGATCATTAATAACCTGATGGATAAAGCCTACATAACCAGTCCAGTTATCTTCAGGACGTGGCTCTGAAAGAGCAATATTGAACGTAAAGTTCGGGAATTCCTTCTCGATTGCACGGAAATCTTCTTCATAGAAAATTTCATTCTTTGAACGGGCACCATACCAGTAAGTAACCTTACGGTCTGTTGTCTTCAAAGTATTGAACAAATGCAACAAGTGAGAACGTAACGGAGCCATACCGGCACCACCACCAATATACAACATTTCACGTTTTGTATCCAAAATATGGAAGTCTCCGTAAGGACCAGACATCATTACCTTATCTCCCGGTTTAAGAGAGAAAATATAAGAAGAGGCTATACCTGGTTTAACACCAGCTTTCCAAGTACCGGTAGCTCTATCGAATGGAGGAGTTGCGATACGTACGTTCAATGTAATGATATTTCCTTCTGCTGGATAGTTAGCCATTGAGTAAGCACGGATTGTTTCCTCTTCGTTCTTACAAGTAAGCGGCCAAAGTTTAAACTTATCCCACTCTGCTTTGAAGCGATCATCAATTTCCATATCCGAAAACTTAATATCGTACTTCGGAATTTCAATTTGAGCGTATCCACCCGATTTGAAGTTCAAGGACTCACCTTCCGGCAATCTTACAATAAATTCCTTGATGAAAGAAGCAACGTTATTATTAGAAATAACTTCACATTCCCAAGACTTAACACCAAATACTTCTTCCGGAACGTGAATCTTCATATTTTCTTTCACTTTTGTCTGACAACCCAGACGCCAGTGATCTTTAATCTGTTTGCGAGAGAAGAAGCCAACTTCTGTAGGTAAAATGTTACCTCCACCTTCTTCAACCTGACAACGACATTGTCCGCAGCTACCACTTCCACCACAAGCAGATGAAAGGAAAATACCCTGAGACTGAAGTGTGCCAAGAACAGTTCCACCGATTGGTGCATCGAACTGCTTCTCTTCGTTTACTACCACCTTCACATTTCCGGATGGTACTAATTTTGCTTTGGCGTATAACAGCGCTACTACCAGTATCAGTGTAATCAATAAGAAAACAATGGCACTGACAGCGATTGTTAGTCCGCCCGACATTAATAAAGTCATCTTAATATTTCGTTTATCGAGTTAATACTTAAATCTTAATCCCTGAGAAACTCATGAAAGCAATACCCATCAACCCAGTGATGATAAACGTGATACCCAATCCCTTCAACGGTTTTGGAACATCAGAATATTGTAGTCTTTCACGAATGGCTGCCATACCAACAATTGCCAGCATCCATCCAATACCAGAGCCTAATCCATATACAGTTGCAACTCCTACATTAGGAAAAGCCTTTTGTTGCATAAACAAAGAACCTCCTAAGATAGCACAGTTAACAGCGATAAGTGGAAGGAAAATACCTAATGATGCGTGCAAAGCAGGCGCAAATTTCTCAACAACCATTTCTACTAGCTGAGTAAACGATGCGATTACCGCAATAAAGATGATGAAAGACAGGAAGCTAAGGTTTATCTCGGCCAAGTCTTGACTTAACCATGAAAGCGCCCCTTCTTTCAGTACATAATTTTCAAGCAAATAGTTTATTGGTAACGTACATACAAGGATGAACGTTACAGCAACGCCTAATCCTAGTGCAGTCTTAACGTTTTTGGAAACAGCCAAAAATGAACACATACCTAAATAGTATGCGAAAATCATGTTGTCTACAAAGACCGCGCGGAGAAACGTACTTATTAATTGTTCCATTCTATTACTAATTTAAAGTTTCGAATTAATTTTCTTGAAGGTTCTTGTTCCTGGAACGGTGAACCCATACTATTATCGCGACAGCAAAAATAGCCATCGGCGGTAAAATCACCAATCCATTGTTTACATAACCGAAATCATAGAATGCTTGAGGAATCACCTTGAATCCCAATAACGTTCCTGAACCTAAAAGTTCGCGGAAGAAAGCAATAATTACAAGGATAACACCATAGCCTAATCCATTACCGATTCCATCAAGAAACGATTCCCATGGTCCGTTACCCAAAGCAAATGCTTCCAAACGTCCCATTAAAATACAGTTTGTAATGATCAAACCTACGAATACGGAAAGCTGTTTATTTACATCATAAGCAAAAGCTTTTAAGATTTCACTTACAATCGTTACCAAAGCAGCACAAACAACCAACTGAACTATAATACGAATACGATTAGGAATAGTATTTCGCAACAACGATATAATAACATTAGCAAAAGCAACAACGGCAGTTACCGAAATGGCCATTACTAGAGCTGGTTCCAATTTGGAAGTTACAGCCAAAGCCGAACAGATACCAAGTACCTGTACGATTACAGGGTTGTTTTGACTTAACGGTCCTAACAACACCGATTTATTTTTATTAGATAATAATCCCATCTTTTTACTGTTTTTGTGAGGTTAAAAATTTAACATAACCACTCATACTGTCAAAGATCATTTTATTAACACCCTGGCTGGTAATTGTACCTCCAGAAATTCCGTCAACATAATCCTGTCCTTCTGCAGTTTTACCTGGCTTCACAATAGCAATGGATTTAAATTCTCCTTCTGCATTGAAAAGTTTCTTGTCTTGGAACTGATCGCTGAAAGAAGGCATAACAATCTCAGCCCCTAATCCCGGAGTCTCTCCCGCATGACTAAAGTCTGAACCAAAGACTGTGTTTTTATCATCATTTAAAGACATATATCCCCAAAGAGGACCCCAAAGTCCAGTTCCTTGTAAACATAAAATGTACTTTGTCTGACCATCAACCGTTGCAACAAATACAGGATATGTTTTGCTTGCGAAAGATTTTACTACATCAGCAGAAAAAGCATCCCCATCTACCTTGCTGCCGTTTTCATCAACAAGAAACGATTCCTTAATCATTTCCTTATAGATAGTTTCTGCATTTTCAGCGGTAGCTTGTACGCGTACCGAACGAAGAATCTGTTTCATCTTATCAATGTCTTCATTCTTCTTTTGGTAGCTTCGTAGCGACTGTGAAGTAAAAGCAAGGCCAAAAGCAACAAGAATTACCATCACAGAAGCATAAACTATAGTATATATATTACCATCTCTATTCATAATGTTGTTTTTTTAAAGGTTACTTTATTGCTCGCTTCAAACGACGTTTAACATTAGATTCTATAACATAGAAATCAATAAGCGGAGCAAATGCATTTAACAACAAAATGGCAAGCATCATTCCTTCCGGATATCCGGGGTTAAGAACACGGATAAAGATAGCCATTACACCAATAAGGAGTCCATAAATATATTTTCCTGTTTCGGTTCTGGCCGAAGTTACAGGATCTGTTGCCATAAAAACAGCACCAAAAGCAAAACCACCAAGTAATAAATGATCTAATGGAGATACATTCATTGCAGCTGTAGTTCCAATTATATTAAAGAGAGCAGCCATTCCAGCACCTCCAATAAATACTGAAAGCATAGTTTTCCAGCTTCCAATACCTGTGAAAATAAGGATAGCAGCACCTAGTAGGATAGCTAATGTTGATGTTTCACCAATTGATCCGGGGATAAAACCAAGAAACATATCCATGGATGAGATTGTATTACCAAGGACATCTGTCATGTGTGCTTCCGGAGTGGTTGCAGTAGCTATCTGACCAAGAGGAGTTGCTCCTGAAAAAGCATCAACTACATTACCTGAACCAAGACCAAAAGTATTATCTGTACGAACAAAAACTTTGTCTCCTGACATTGCAGCCGGATACGCAAAGAATAAAAACGCACGGGTAACAAGTGCTACGTTGAAGATATTGTAACCAGTACCTCCAAAAACCTCTTTTGCAAAAACAACAGCAAAAGCTGTAGCTACTGCAATCATCCACAATGGAGTATCAATAGGAACAATCATCGGAATTAAAATTCCTGATACAAGAAAACCTTCTTGAATATCATGTCCTTTAACCTGAGCTATGGCAAATTCAATACCAAGTCCAACTACGTATGATACTATAATTTTAGGCAGTACAGCCAGAAATCCAAATATAAATGTCATGAATAATCCAGGATCAGCACCGATAGAAAGATTGTGCTGGTATCCGATATTATACATACCAAAAAGCAAAGCAGGTAACAAAGCGATGATGACTACCGTCATGGTACGCTTTGAATCCACACAGTCGTGTATGTGCACTCCGGATTTTGAAGTTTTGTTCGGAACGAATAAGAACGTTTCAAAACCTTCAAAAACAGAATGGAACATCGCCAGCTTTCCGCCTTCCTCAAAGTTAGGCTTAATAGTGTTGAGATAATTCCTTAACGCTTTCAATGTATTCAATTTTTTAATGTTATTAAATCATTTCCTTGTGTAACAAATCTAATCCTTCGCGAACAATTTTTTGTAGTTCGATTTTAGATGTGTCTACAAATTCACAAAGAGCAAAATCTTCTGGTGCAACTTCATAAATTCCAAGATTTTCCATTTTATCAATATCAAAAGCAATGATAGCCTTTAAAAGATATTCGGGAAGTATATCCATTGGAAATACTTTGTCGTATTCATTAGACATAATCATCGCTCTTTTTCCACCTTTTATGCGGGCATCAATAACATATTCTTTATTCTTGCCTCCCAGTAACCAGGAAAAGTAGGTACGACTTGTACTAAATTTATTTAATCCGATTGTAGCCCATCCGAAAAACTCATCATTATCGTCTCCCTCAGGAATAACGGTAATCTGACAATCGTACGCGCCTAAGTAATCTTCTTTCGATACTTTTGTTCCAACTAAAACGTTACCGCTAATAGTCCGGACATGGTTGTTAGACATTACTTTGTTTCTAACCAGGCTTTCAATTGTACAACCAGCAATTGCTTTAACATAACCTCTCTCTGTAGTTTCAGAGCCGGTTATAACAATGTGTCGTGTAAAATCGGAGATGCCTTTGTTAAACAAACGACCAATCAGAAGAACATCTGTTGGAAGAATTGTCCATACAACTTCGCCTTTATTAACCGGCTTTACGCTATTGATCTGTACTCCCACATTTCCTGCAGGGTGTGGCCCTTCAACCTCAATAACTTCAACACCATTAGCTCGTACAGCCGAACCTTTTTTAACGCCTAGATAAACCTTACCTGAAGTAAGTTTACTAAGAGCGTCTAAACCTGTCTGGAAATCAGATTCCTGACCTTTCAGGATAAAATCGAAGTTTGGTGCAAGAGGTGCGGAAAAGAAGGAGGATACAAAAATGTCGCGTGGCGAATCGGAGGGCGAAGCCACGATATCGTAAGGGCGTTGTTTAATAAAGGGCCAGATTCCTGCTTGCAGGATTGATTCCTTTACTGCTTCTGCATTTAAAGAAGCAACATTTTTTTTGCCGAACTCTTCATACTCATTTTGCGCTTCAGGCTTAACAACAATGCTAAGCAGTTTACGCTTTTCCCCTCGATTAACTGCTGTTACTTCACCACTAACAGGCGAAACAAACTTGATTTCCGGGCGGTTCTTGTCAATCATTAGTACAGAACCGGCTTTGACTTTATCTCCTACTTTAGCAATAACTTTTGGAGTAATACCGTTATAATGCTCGGGAACAATAGCATAACTGTCTGATTTCCCCACATTTAACAATACCTCCGAAGCTTTACCTTTCAGATTAATGTCTAAACCCTTTTTAATCTTTATCACATTTGCCATGATACAAGTAAAATTGTTTATATGTAATTTCCCGCAAAAGTATAAATTTTTTTTATGCTTTATAGCAGGAAAGTTGAAATAAATAGAGAAATAATTCCATAATTTTGCACCCAGATACAAAGGAACCCTAAGGTTTCTTTTAAACGAGAAATAAAATGAAACGATTTAACTTATTTGTTCTTGCCTTTGTTTTTTTATTCGTATCTGTTAATGCCCAGGAATCTTTTCGTACGGAGATAAAACATAAACAAATAAAGACTTTACAGGTTAAAGTCCAAGGCGAAATGTTTTCGGCACCGATTATTGATTTGAACGGACGTAAAGTTATTGAGATTAATTTTGACGCATTAAGTCATGGATTCGGAAGATATGCGTATACCATTACGCATTGTAATGCAGACTGGACTCCTTCTTCGTTGTCTGCTTTAGAATTTATGCGTGGCTTTCAGAATCTATCCATCGATGATTTTGCGAACTCCCTCAATACAACGACGTTTTATACAAACTATCGGCTTTTATTGCCAAACAATGACATTCGGTTTAAGGTGTCAGGAAATTATGTTGTAAAAGTCTACAATGAAGATAATCCGAAAGAAATAGTATTTACAGCTTGTTTTTCGGTTCAAGAGCCTCGTTTGAATCTTACGGCAAATGTAAGCACAAATACCGATATTGATATCAATAAAGAACACCAGCAGTTAAGATTTGAGATTGATTATCGAAATTATGAAATTACATCTCCGCAAACAGACCTAAAGGTTTATGTTATTCAGAATAACAGGTTGGATAATATGGTGACAAACATACAGCCACTTAGTATTACAAACGATAAGATTATTTACGAATTTAACAGGGATTTAATATTTAAAGCTGGGAATGAATATCGTAGAATCGAGTTTCTCAGCAACAAGTACAATGGAATGGGTGTACAACGAATTCAGTACCACAGGCCTTTTTACCATGTAGATCTTTTTCCTGATAGATTACGTACTAACAAGCCTTATCTATATGATCAAGATCAAAACGGACATTTTGTAATCAGGAGTAGTCAGGCGGAAGATCCGGATACAGAAGCCGATTATTACATAGTCCACTTTGCTCTCGAATCCGATTTATTAGAAAATGGAAATGTTTATTTGTTGGGAAATATATTCAATAATGTTCCGAACGAGAATAGCAAAATGGAATACAATGAAGAAGCAAAGCAATATGAAAAATCGGTATTGATGAAGCAAGGGACTTATAACTATCAATATATGTTTGTCCGGGATGGAGAACAAAAAGGAGATACCTCTCCTATTGAAGGTAATTTTAGCCAATCTTCGAATGAATATCGCATAATGGTATATCATCGTCCATTCGGTGCAAAATACGACCAACTAGTAGGTGTAACGAATATAACTATACCTTAAATGGATTTATAATTACCTATTCATGTTATAAAAAAAGGGTACGCTTATTTAAGCGTACCCTTTTTTGTTTCAAACTCTTTCGTTGATAGGAATATAAGCTCTTTCTTCTAACACATTTTTATAAGCCGGACGTATAATACGTTTTCCTTCAAAATTAAGCTCTTCAATTCGATGTGCAGTCCATCCTACTATACGAGACATAGCAAACAGCGGTGTGTAAATTTCTTGTGGTAAACCAATCATTTCGTAAACAAACCCTGAATAGAAATCCACGTTGGACGATACACGTTTACCCGATTTATTTCCTTTGAAATTAGAGAATGTTTCGATTGCCCTATCCTCAAGTAATTCAAGAAAAGCAAATTCTTCTTCCCGCCCCTTTTCTTTTGCTAAGTCTCTTGCAAGTTCTTTTAATAATAAAGCACGAGGGTCAGAAATTGTATATACTGCATGACCAATACCATATATAAGCCCAGATTTGTCATACACCTCTTTGCGAAGCATGCAGTTATAGTATTTATCAATTTCCTTCACACTTTTCCAGTCACTTATATTTTCTTTAAGATGGTTAAACATATCTACTACCTGTAAATTTGCACCTCCATGAAGCGGACCTTTAAGAGATCCAATGCCAGCAGCTATAGAAGAATATGTATCTGTACCTGTAGAGCTGGTAACCCGAACCGTAAATGTAGAATTGTTACCTCCACCGTGTTCAGCTTGCAGAACAAGCAATAAATCCAGTGTCCGTGCTTCTAGTTCTGTGTAATCTTTCTTAAGCATAAACAAGAAATTTTCTGCTATCGATAGATTTTCTTTCGGGTGACGGATATGTAATGATCTTCCTTGAGTACTGTGTCTTAATATATTATATGCATAGGCGATAATTGTCGGGAACTTGGATATAAGCTCAATCGATTGACGCACAAGATTATCACGGGAAGTGTCATCTGGATTAGGATCAAACGTGTACATTTCCAATACACTACGGGCCAGAATGTTCATGATGTTAAGACCTTCCAGATCCAGAATGTTCATGGTGGTTTTCTGCTCTAGCGGCATATTTTCATTAATAAGTTCCTGGAAAGCATCCAACTCTTCTTTGTCTGGCAAATTTCCGGAAAGTAACAAATAAGCAACTTCTTCGAAGCCAAAACGTTTATCTGCGATTAATCCATGAACAATATCCTCTACATCAAGCCCCCTATAAAACAATTTACCTGGTATCGCTTTTAAACCACCCTCAGGCAAGCGTTCGTAACCAACAACATTGCCAATCTTTGTAAGTCCAACAAGCACACCTGTCCCATCCTCATTGCGTAATCCCCGTTTTACATCATATTTAGAAAACAATTCGTTTTCAATTTTACAGGACGACTTAATTGTTTCTGAAAGCTTGTAAATAATATATTCCTTTTTCATGAGTTACTTATTTATTATATTGTTAATACTATCGCGAAATTCAGTTGTAGAAAGAGTTTTTCCGTTATTCATAAAACGAGCTAAATCGGGAGTTGCTTCTCCCCTTTCAAAGGAAGATTCCATGGCATCAACAATCAGTTTTGCTGCCTCGTTCCATCCCAGATACTCAAGCAACATGACGGATGATAAAAGTAAAGAAGATGGATTAACTACATTTTTACCTGCTATACCTGGTGCTGTACCATGAGTTGCCTCAAAGATGGCATGTCCGCTAATGTAATTGATATTTGCTCCTGGTGCAATTCCAATTCCTCCTACCATGGCCGCCAACTGATCAGAAATATAATCCCCATTCAGGTTCAGAGTGGCAATAACCGAATATTCTTCCGGAATAAGTAATGTGTTCTGTAAGAACGCATCAGCTATAACATCCTTAATGATAACTTTTCCTTCTTTTATTGCATTTTCAATAGCTTTTTCTGCTGCTGACTCACCTTGGCCTTTTTTGATGGCCTCATACTGAAGCATCGAAAAGGTTTGATCTGCAAATTCATTTTCTGCAACCGCATACCCCCATAATTTAAATCCACCCTCAGTAAACTTCATAATATTTCCTTTATGAACCAAAGTAACACTTGGCAGGTGGTTGGTAACGGCAAACTCTATAGCCGACCGAACCAAACGTTGTGTACCTTCTATAGATACTGGCTTTACTCCAAAAGATGAGCTTTCTGGAAAACGAATCTTCTTTACTCCCATTTCTTCTGTTAAGAATTTCAGAAATTTGGCAGCTTCAGGCGTACCCTGCTGCCATTCGATGCCAGCATAGATATCCTCCGTATTCTCACGGAAAATAAACATATCCACCTTTTGTGGTTCTTTTATTGGAGATACAACTCCTTTAAACC
The DNA here is from genome assembly GCF_963667135.1 of uncultured Macellibacteroides sp. NCBI lineage: Bacteria > Pseudomonadati > Bacteroidota > Bacteroidia > Bacteroidales > Porphyromonadaceae > Macellibacteroides > uncultured Macellibacteroides sp. Next base: position 3,719,138 of record NZ_OY762974.1, read on the forward strand.
ATCGTACCGGACGCAAACAGACATAGAGGTCTAGTTCTTGTCTTAGAGCTACGTTCAACGAACGTATTCCTCCTCCAATTGGTGTTGTTAGCGGACCTTTTATTCCAACCAGGTAATCTCTAAATGCCTGCATAGTTTCTTCAGGCAGCCAACTTCCAGTTGCATTAAATGATTTTTCTCCGGCAAGTACCTCTTTCCAAAGTATTTCTCTTTTTCCTTTATAAGCCTTTTTTACTGCTGTATTTACAATGGACTGACAAGCGGGTGTTATTTCTGCACCAACACCATCCCCCTCAATAAAAGGAATAATTACCTGATCCGGCACAACGAGTCTGTCGTTTTGTTTCGTAATTTTATTCATTGTCTATTATTTTGTAACGTTTAGCGCAGCTCCGGCTTTAAACCAATCAATCTGCATTTTATTATAGGTGTGTACTACTTCGAATGATTCATGCGTTCCATCTGCATGATAAATTACAGCTGTGAGATTCATATCCGGAGCAAACGAACGTAAACCCATAATTGAAATATGATCATTTTCACGAATTTTATCGTAATCAGATTTATTGGCAAACGTTAGAGCAAGCATACCTTGTTTTTTCAAATTCGTTTCATGGATACGGGCAAAAGATTTTGCGAGAATAACTTTTACATTTAAAAAGCGAGGCTCCATCGCTGCGTGTTCTCTGGATGATCCTTCTCCATAGTTCTCTTCAGCGACAACAATAGAGGAAATACCTTTCGCCTTGTATAGCTTAGCCACAGCAGATACGGCTTCATAATCGCCATTAAGCTGGTTTAAAACGGAATTTGTTTTACCATTGAATGCGTTGACTGCTCCCATTAGCATATTATCAGAAATATTTTCGAGATGACCGCGAAAACGAAGCCACGGACCTGCCATCGAAATATGGTCTGTTGTACATTTACCTTCTGCTTTTATCAGTAAAGGCATCTCCAATAGGTCGTTTCCGTCCCAGGGAGTAAACGGTTCGAGAGCTTGTAATCTGGTTGAATCCGGATTAATCTTAATTTCGGTAACCTCTTCTCCCGGAGCTACGTATCCATTTTCCTCTACAGCAAAGCCATTGGGCGGAAAGTCGGTACCTTGAGGTTCATTTAACTTAATTTGCTGACCAGACTCGTTTGCAAGCGTATCGGTAAGCGGATTAAAGCATAAATCACCAGCAATAGTAAGTGCCATTGTTAGCTCCGGTGAAGCTACAAAAGCATGAGTATTGGGATTCCCGTCGGCTCGTTTTGCGAAATTTCTATTAAATGAAGTAACAATAGAATTTTTCCGGTTATTGTCGTCTGTATGGCGTTTCCACTGGCCAATACAAGGACCGCAAGCATTGGCCATAATTACAGCCCCAACATTTTCGAACGATGCAAGAAGTCCGTCTCTATCGGCTGTATACCTGATTTGTTCTGATCCGGGATTAATAATAAGAGGAGATGCAACTTTTAGCTTATCATTATAAGCTTGGCGAGCAATTGAAGCTGCCCTGCTCAAATCTTGATAAGAAGAATTGGTACATGATCCGATAAGTCCAACTTCCATTTTACGAGGATAGTTGTTTTCTATCACTTTGGCTGCAAATTGAGAAATAGGAGTCGCGGCATCTGGGGTGAATGGACCATTAATATGAGGTTCAAGTACGGACAGATCAATTTCAATAAGTCGGTCGTAGTAAGCTTCCGGATGATTGGAAACTTCTGGATCCGGCATAAGATATTCTGATATTTCATCGGCTAAAGCAGCTATATCGGCTCTACCTGTTGCCCGTAAGTAAGCAGACATTTGAGAATCGTAAGGGAACAGAGAAGAAGTAGCCCCTACTTCGGCACCCATATTACAAATTGTAGCTTTACCCGTTGCAGAGATAGAAGTCGTTCCTTCTCCAAAATATTCGATAATGGCATTCGTTCCACCCTTTACTGTTAGAATACCAGCCAGTTTGAGGATTACATCTTTTGGCGATGCCCATCCATTTAGTTTTCCTGTAAGCTTAACACCAATAAGTTTAGGCATTTTTAATTCCCACTCCATGCCAGTCATAACATCTACGGCATCAGCACCTCCTACTCCAATTGCAATCATACCTAAGCCCCCGGCATTGGGTGTGTGAGAATCAGTGCCAATCATCATTCCCCCGGGGAAAGCATAATTTTCAAGTACCACCTGATGGATGATACCGGCACCAGGTTTCCAGAATCCTATACCAAAATTGGCAGATACACTTCGCAGGAAGTCGAATACTTCTCTATTACTTTCATTGGCCGTATTCATATCCGTTTTTGCCCCCATATGTGCCTGGATAAGATGATCACAATGAACTGTTGCCGGTACGGCCGATTTTTTCTTTCCGGAATTCATAAACTGAAGCAATGCCATTTGTGCAGTTGCATCCTGCATAGCTACCCTATCGGGCCGAAAATTTACATAATCCACCCCTCTGAGATAGCTTTTTAATTCTTCCTGATTGAAAAGATGTGCATATAAGATTTTTTCGGCAAGCGTCAAAGGTTTACCAACACGCTGTTTCGACCGATCTACTTTACTTCCAAAAGAAGCGTAGAATTTTTTAAGCATTTCAATATCAAATATCATATCAATTAATTTATTATGGAATCCGTTTTTCAATCAGAATCAATTATTAAGCAGATTGTTATCTTTTACACGTATATAAAACTCAAACTATTGTTGTTTTGTTCAGGGTTTGGTTAATTTTATTAGTGTTTTTTATATCGAGCATTCTTTTTGCAATGAACTGTAAGCTTTATTCCTTGAATATGAAGTCAAATACATTTATCACACTACAGTGTTAATAAAGTCGCAAAGCAAGTCGGCGAAAATTTTAATATAATTATGAACTTTCATAATTAGGACTTTGAGTTGTTAAAGTATATACTTTGGCGACTCAAAGTATATACTTCCAGACCAAAAAGTCCCGGGGAACAATTCACCTTTCACCGAACTTTTTTTCTCTTCCCTGTAAAGTTTATATTTAAAATAGCCTTCACTCCTTCACTTTCACCTTTATAAATATGAAAATAAATGAATTACAAGTGAAGGCTAGCCTTTTATTGCCTTCACTTTTTGCATTATATCCTTCACTTTTTTGGAAAAAACTGAAAATACATCCTCTTTTTGAAAGCGGAAAATTCATTTTTTTAAATTAAATAGTTAATAATTGGCGTAATTAAATTACTTGTCACGGCATTGTTACTCCTCTCACGGAAGCAAAACGGGTAGTTGCAGTTATCCATATACAATGGATTGCTAGCGCCGGAAGTAAGTATTTTTATATATTTTAGAAGAATAAAAGCTCTCATTCAAATCCAGTAAAACGATGTATACATCTGCGATTAGTTTCACTGATTAAATAAAAAGTGAATTAATTTATCTTGTTTATGCTAAACTAGTCAATAAAATAAGAATAAATTGTATATTTGCACTCCAAATTGATCTTAAATGATATTACAAACGACTTTCTCGCCTGTATTAGAACTCCAACATCAATACAATCTGTTGTTGAAAGAGTACGCTTCGGAAAAAGAAGCATACCGTCAACAATCAGAACGAATAGGTATTTGGAAAAGGAAGCAGCAAGGTCTTTGTTGGTTTCCGGTCGAGACAGGAAGAAGTTATTATAATTCATTGAATCAATTTGTTGTAGAAATTGAACGTACTGAAGATAAGGAACTGGAACATGCCTTTGAATATGGAAAACCGGTTTGTTTTTTTAATTCCGGCATTGGAGGTTCGCTTCATTATTACAACTGGTCTGCTTTGATTAGTTATGTGAAAGACGATCGTATGGTAATAGTATTACCTAATCCGGAAGCATTGCTTGAATTAAAGCAAGCCTCCGATCTTGGTATACAGCTTTACTTTGACGAAACAAGTTATAAAGCAATGTTTACTGCTATATCAGCAGTAATGAATGCTAAAAACAACCGGTTGTCGCACCTTCGGGATGTAATGCTAGGAAATGCTTCTTCTTCTGTTAGGGAGCTTACGCCTATGCGTTTCCCTTGGTTGAATACGACTCAGGAAGAGGCTGTTAATAGTGTACTCGGAGCAAAGGATATTGCAATAGTGCACGGTCCTCCGGGAACAGGAAAGACAACAACACTTGAAGAAGCAGTCTGTGAAACATTGCAACGGGAAAATCAAGTACTGGTTTGCGCTCAAAGTAATATGGCAGTTGATTGGATTGCAGAAAAATTAGTGGATCGTGGTGTATCGGTTTTACGGATTGGCAATCCTACCCGTGTAAATGATAAAATGTTATCGTTTACTTACGAACGACGTTTTGAATCTCATCCGGACTATCCAGAATTATGGAGTATACGGAAAGCAATCAGAGATTTGCAGCGCTCTATTAGAAAGCATAGCCATGAAGAACGGGAAACTATACGTAACCGTATGTCGCGTTTGCGGTTTAGAGCAACCGAATTAGAGGTGGCAATCGATGCATCCTTGTTTGATCAGGCCCGGGTAGTTGCCAGTACTCTTATTGGAACAGCAAATCGGGTTTTGGATAATCATCGGTTCACAACATTATTCATAGATGAGGCAGCCCAGGCATTGGAAGCAGCTTGTTGGGTAGCAATAAGTAAAGCAGATCGGGTAATACTGGCAGGAGATCATCATCAGCTCCCTCCCACAATTAAATGTATGGAGGCTGCAAAAGAAGGACTAAGTGAAACGCTGATGCAAAAGGTGGCAGCAAGAAAACCATCGACTGTTTCAATGTTGAAGGTTCAATATCGAATGCACGAAGATATTATGGGATTCTCTTCTGCATGGTTTTATAATAATGAATTAAAGGCTGCTCCGGAAGTTAAGAACCGTGGTATTCTTGCTTACGATACAACTTTAGTTTGGTATAATACAGACGGATGTGATTTTAGAGAAGATCAGCAAGCTGAAAGCCTTAGCAAAATAAATAAGGAGGAAGCTCATCTGTTGATTGATAGATTGTACAAGTATATAAGTAAAATAGGAAGAGACCGTGTATTGGATGAACAAATTGATTTTGGTCTTATCTCTCCCTATAAAGCCCAGGTACAGTACATGCGATCACTTATAAAACGTGATGTTTTTTTCAAGCCCTACCGTAAATTGATTACGGTTCATACAGTAGATGGATTTCAGGGTCAGGAAAGAGATGTAATTCTGATTAGTTTGGTTCGTGCTAATGATGAAGGTAAAATAGGATTTTTACAGGATCTGCGCAGAATGAATGTTGCAATAACAAGAGCACGAATGAAGCTTATAATTTTAGGGAATGCATCTACCCTAACGAAACATGCATTTTATAAGCATTTATATAAATATATTCAAGAGAAAGGTAAAATAATTTCATTGTGCGAACTCGCTACATGCTAGTAAATTAGAGCAATAGAAACAAATGAATTATTTTTTTTAATAATTAATGCAACAATCTGTGCAATATGAATGTTATAGTTAAAAAAAGATACACTATTAATAATTTGGTTTAGAAAACAGTTAAGAAGAATATGGAAAATTTAAAAGAATCTGCAGAAGTAGCTGCTGGGAGAATTGATCCGAAAGCAGAAGTTGTTGTTATTTGCAAAATGCTAAAAGCACGTAGAAAAGAGTTAGGCTTAAACCAGAAACAGTTTGCTGAACTTTTAGGAGTTAAACCGGAATATATTTCAAGAATTGAAGCCGGTAAAGTAGACCTTCAGCTTTCAACCCTCATCAGATTGTCTAGAGGTTTGAATTTGCAACTGGTAATTAATCCTGTTGTAGGAGTATAAATTAAGTTTTATAATCTCACTGACCCCATAAAAGAGCAACAAAAGCTTCTTTTATGGGGTTTTTATTTAAAATACTTTTTTGAATACAGGAATAAGCTTTATCTGAAGTAAGTTTCGGAAATTAGTTTTATTTTTGTGATTAAATCAAACTAGAACCCATGAAGTATAAACTTATAGTACTTGATATTGACGGTACGCTTACTAATGCAAAAAAAGAAATATCACCTCGTACAAAGGCTACTCTTATTAAAGCTCAGGAACTAGGTATAAAAGTTGTATTGGCATCAGGAAGGCCTACTTATGGTATAAAACCGTTGGCAGAAGAATTGAAACTTTCAGAGTTTGGAGGATATATTCTTTCATTCAATGGAGGCTGTATTGTTGACTGTACTACCGGAAAGATTACCCACGAAAAGAGACTAAATAAAAACATTCTTTCCCATTTTCAAAACATCGCCAAAAAGAAAAACTTTGCTCTTGTTTCTTTTGACGAAACGTCCATAATAACAGAAACTCCTGACAATGAATTTGTCCAGAAAGAATCGTTTTTAAACAAAATGCCTGTTCGACAAGTTCCTGATTTTCTTGAAGCAATGAATTTTTCTCCATCCAAATGCCTTATGATGGGTGAACCTACCAGATTGGCTTTACTGGAGAAAGAAATGCAAAGTTCATTTGGCGGGCAAATTGGGGTTTACCGATCTGAACCCTTTTTCCTTGAGTTAGTTCCTTTAAATACTGACAAAGCTAAATCAATAGCAATGCTGGTAGACGATTTAAATATTACAAAAGAAGAAGTTATCGCTGTCGGTGATGGCTTTAATGATCTTTCAATGATTGAATATGCTGGTTTGGGAGTGGCAATGGCTAATGCGCAAGAACCCGTAAAAGCTTGTGCTGATTATGTTACTTTATCGAACGAAGAAGACGGCGTTGCTCATTTAATCGAGAAATATATTTTTACAGCCTTTATTGGATTGAGTACTTCGCTTGAAAAGATTAATGACAGTCTCAAAGATTCGCTTATGCACAGTTTAGGCATACGTTTTACAATTGCCGAGGAGGATCATGTGGAAGCAACTATGCCTGTAGATGTTCGTACCCGTCAGCCATTTGGAATTTTGCATGGGGGAGCTACGCTGGCTCTTGCAGAAACAGTTGCTGGATTTGGATCTAACTTGCTTTGTAATGAATGCGAATTTGTTGTTGGTATGCAAGTTAGTGGTAATCATATATCCTCGGCTCGCGAAGGTGATACTGTTACAGCTGTAGCAAGAATTATTCACAAAGGAAGATCTACCCATATCTGGAATGTGGATATTATATCATCAATGGGAAAATTAATTTCCAGTATTCGAGTGATGAACAGTATTTTAAAGAAACGATGATTCCTGAAGAAGTAACAAATTTTGAAGGGATTGATGCCTTAATTAATCAGAATCGCAGCTTTGCATTATATTGCCTTCCGGGGTTAAACGAGCCTACCTTGGTTTTGCAAACAGGAGACAATGCGTGTAACTTAAAGACCTATTCGGATTTAAACGGAAAAAAGGGGTTTGTATTGGCTCCATTTTGTTTAAATGATTCGCATCCGATAGTTTTGATTCGTGCTGATGTCGTTTCTACTGGTTGGAAAGCTATTGCGGGTTATTCTTCCGGCAAATCATTTCGGATAATGGATGATTTTCAAGAATTTTCTGTTGGGGATGAGGCTGATTCGTTTACAAATTACACTCGGGTATTTGATTTGTTCATCGATCCATTGCGTAAAGGTACATTTGAAAAATTAGTTTTATCACGTAAAATAAAGGGATGTAAAGTTAAATCATTTTCTCCGGCGCAGTCTTTTTATAATGCTTGCAAACTGTACACGAGAGCATTCGTGTATTTATGTCATACTCCGCAAAGCGGAACATGGTTAGGTAGTACTCCGGAACTTTTACTCTCTGGGGAATTTGGCAACTGGCATACTGTAGCGCTGGCAGGAACGCAGCCGATAATTAACAACCTTTTGCCTGATAATTGGAATGATAAAAACCGAAGAGAACAAGCCTTGGTTGCAAGATATATTAAAACTCAACTTGCTTCTTCAGGAATTAATCCTTCGGAAGACGGACCTTACACAGTACGCGCAGGCGAACTTGCCCATCTAAAAACGGATTTTCATTTTGAATTATCTGATAAAGCTTGTTTAGGTGATTTGGTAGAGTTGCTTCATCCTACACCTGCTATTTGTGGGTTGCCACGAAAGGAAGCTCTTCGTTTTATTAACGAAAACGAAGGATACGATCGCAGTTATTATTCGGGTTTTATTGGAAGAATAGACCCTGAAGGATCTAATGATTTGTATGTAAATCTCCGTTGCATGCAAATTGACAGTAAGGAGCTTACTCTATATGCTGGTGGCGGATTACTGGCGTCGTCGGATGTTGATCAGGAATGGGAAGAAACAAAAGATAAATTACAGACCATGTTGGCCATATTAAAATAAAAGCTTATGTACTCTTCAAAGAAAAATGTTTTGTTACTGGCAGCCATGCTCGAAGCATATTCAATTCGAGAGGTTGTGCTTTGTCCAGGTTCCAGAAATTCGCCGCTTATTCAAACATTTTCTCAAAATCCTCTTTTCAGATGTTTTACAGTAGTCGACGAAAGGAGTGCGGGTTTTTTTGCATTAGGCCTTTCACAGGAACTTCAGCAGCCGGTTGCGGTATGTTGTACTTCTGGAACTGCCTTGTTAAATTTGGCACCAGCAGTGGCGGAAGCTTACTATCAGCAGGTTCCTTTACTTGTAATTTCGGCCGACAGGCCTCAGGCTTGGATTGGTCAGATGGATGGTCAAACACTTCCACAACCGGGAGTGTTTAATTCTCTTGTAAAACATTCTGTACAGTTGCCCGATCCAATTTCGGAGGAAGAGGAATGGTACAGCAAGCGTCTAATGCATGAAGCTATCACTCAATTAACTTATCATGTTACTGGTCCGACTCATATAAACATACCTTTAGCCGAACCTTTGTTTGATTTTACTGCAACAGAATTACCTGTTATTAAACCAATTCTTCGCGATGGGCCTTATTCTTCTCTGAAGAATAATGTTTTATTGGAAGAATGGAATGAACACAAAAAGCGAATGATTCTTGTAGGGCAGTTGCCTCCTTTTAATGGATTACAACATGCGCTTGAACAGCTTGCTGCAAAGTTTGATTGTGTTATTTTTGCCGAACATACGGCGAATATTCCGTCATCTAGCGTTATTTATAATTATGATGCTATATTGTATCAGTTACTTAATGAAGAAATTGCTTGTTTTTCGCCAGATTTGCTTATTACATTAGGTGGACATATTGTTTCCAAAAGGATAAAGAAATTCTTGCGGTCACATCCTCCAAAAGCTCATTGGTGTATTTCTGAAGATAATAAGATTGTCGATCTTTTCCAGTGTCTTACTGCACAACTTGAAATGGATCCGCTTTCCTTTATTGAAGAACTATTAAAGAAGTGTCCCGATACGGGAGAAAAACATATTTATCAATCTCGATGGGAGAAACAAACTCAAAGGGTTAAACCTCCAATGGATATTGTATTCTCTGATTTGTGGGCAATTGGAAAACTTTTTTCTTCCTTACCTGCTAAAGCGGCTTTACAATTGGGAAATAGTTCGACTGTTCGAAATGCGCAACTCTTCCCTTTAGACCCCTCGATTGCTGTTTATTGTAATAGAGGAACCAGTGGAATAGAAGGGTCCGTTTCGACTGCTGTTGGCTTTGCTGCTATTCATAAAGGACTTACTTTTCTGGTTGTCGGAGACTTGAGCTTCTTTTACGATATAAATGGCATATGGAACCGTCACACAAGGGATAACCTGCGTATTTTACTAATAAATAACGGAGGTGGAGAAATTTTTCACTTGCTGCCAGGATTAAATAAGGCTTCATCGTTGGATACATATGTTTGCTGCAGGCATAATACACGTGCCGGAGAATGGGCCGAGGCTATGGGATTTGATTACTATGCTGCCGCGAACGAAGATGAATTCTCTGCCAATCTTCCTTTATTTGTTTCAAATACATCTGTACGGCCCATATTATTTGAGATTATTACTTCCATGGAAGTAAATGCCGAGGTTTTTAAAACGTATTATCATCATCTAAAAACAATATAAAATATGTCTACGAACAGAAATTGGTCAACCATCAAAGAATACGAAGATATCCTTTTTGATTTTTATAATGGAATTGGTCGAATTACGATAAATCGGCCCCGTTACAGAAATGCTTTTACGCCTACTACAACCGGTGAAATGAGTGATGCCTTACGTATCTGTCGTGAAATGTCTGATATAAGCGTTGTTGTAATTACAGGAGCCGGAGATAAAGCTTTTTGTTCAGGAGGAGACCAGAATGTAAAGGGTAAAGGCGGATATATCGGTAAAGACGGCGTTCCCCGCCTTAGTGTGCTGGATGTGCAGAAGCAGATTCGTTCTATTCCGAAACCTGTGATTGCTGCTGTAAATGGTTATGCAATTGGAGGTGGACATGTTCTTCACGTGGTTTGTGATTTATCAATTGCGTCCGATAATGCAATTTTTGGACAAACAGGTCCTCGTGTTGGTAGTTTTGATGCAGGTTTTGGATCTTCTTACCTTGCCCGAATAGTAGGACAAAAAAAAGCACGCGAAATTTGGTTTCTTTGTCGTCAATATAATGCTCAGGAAGCTCTTGATATGGGGCTCGTAAATAAGGTTGTTCCCTTTGACCAACTTGAAGATGAAGTGGTTGATTGGGCAGAAACTATGATGATGCATAGTCCTTTAGCTTTGCGAATGATTAAAGCAGGCTTAAATGCCGAATTAGATGGTCAGGCTGGTATTCAGGAATTAGCCGGAGATGCAACTATGCTTTACTATTTAACGGAAGAAGCACAGGAAGGTAAAAATGCTTTTCTTGAAAAAAGAAAGCCAGACTTTAAACAATTTCCTAAATTGCCATGATGCAAGCAACCATTTTACCTTATACGTTACAGTTTAAGCAACCTGCGGGAACTTCCCGCGGGGTTTATCTGACACGAAAGGTTTGGTATGTTGTGCTTACATCCATAGACAATCCGCAGCACTATGGTATAGGGGAATGCGCTCCCCTACCCAACCTAAGTTGCGATGACTTACCCGATTATGAATCAATTCTTAAAGCGGCTTGTTTAAAGGTTCAAAATACTGGAGCGATTGACTATAATGCTTTAAAGACTTATCCATCGATTCTCTTTGGTTTGGAAAGTGCTTTACGGCATTATAATTCGGAAAGCTATGCTTTGTGGAATACATCGTTTTCACGAGGTGAATGTGGTATCCGTATCAATGGATTGATATGGATGGGTGAATATAAAAAGATGCTGGAGCAGATTTCTAAAAAACTGGAAACTGGATTTCGGTGCATTAAACTAAAGATCGGGGCTATCGACTTCGAGCAGGAATTGTCTTTATTAAAGCATATCAGGTCGACCTTTTCTAACGATGAACTTACTTTACGAGTAGATGCCAATGGAGCCTTCCTTCCCAAAGAAGCAATGGAAAAGCTTAAACGATTGTCTGAATTTGATATTCATTCCATCGAACAACCAATCCGCGCGGGACAATGGGAAGAAATGGCAAAACTGACTGCCTGTAGTCCGATTCCAATAGCACTTGATGAAGAGTTGATTGGGATAAACGACTTAAAGGATAAAAAGAAATTACTTAAAACGATTCAGTCTCAATATATTATATTGAAACCGTCTCTTCATGGGGGATTATCCGGATCTGAGGAATGGATAAATGAGGCCGGAAACGCAGGTGTCGATTGGTGGATTACATCCGCATTGGAGTCGAATATCGGGTTAAATGTAATTGCTCAGTGGACCGCTTCTTTAGATACAAAGCTCCCTCAGGGTTTAGGAACCGGATCCCTTTTTACCAATAATATTACAATGCCATTAGAGATAAGAAAGGATAGTTTGTGGTTCGATCCCAACGGATTAATACCCGATATAGTCCATGATTTTAAATTTACTGACGAATAATATGAAATGAGCCAAACAATGTTTAATACCAACATACAAACACAAACACTTCTTGTTGAAGGAAAATATTTCTCTAAGGACCTGTTGCCCGAGGGATCCACTCCTATTATGGAGGACTTAAGAGATTTTCTTACGGAATGGTATAATGAGGATGAATTTTATACCGTTTATACGTCTGGATCTACGGGTAATCCTAAGGCTCTGAAAGTTAAAAAGGAACAAATGATGCAGAGTGCTTGTTTAACCTGTTCATTTTTTAAGCTCATGCCAGAAGATAAAGTGTTGCTTTGTATGCCTTTAACTTATATTGCAGGTAAGATGATGTTGGTGAGAGCATTGGTTGGAAAACTTAATTTGTATGTTGTACAACCCTCCGGGCATCCCTTGGCCGATACATCTGTCGTTTTTCGTTTTGCTCCAATGATTCCTTTACAGGTGTTTAATTCACTGCAGATTCCGGAAGAACGTTCCCGTTTGGAACGAATTGAAATACTTCTTCTTGGAGGTGGTTTAATTGATCCATTTTTGGAAAAAGAGTTGCGTTTATTCCCGAATGCTGTATACATTTCGTACGGCATGACTGAGACGCTTTCTCATATTGCTCTTCGACGGATTAACGGATCTGAATCCAGTAGGTACTACACTCCTTTGTCTTCAGTTTCGCTTTCTCTCTCTTCAGATGATACTTTAATTATAGATGCTCCCCTTGTTTGTGGTAATAAGTTGTATACGAACGATCGGGCGATTATCCACTCTGATGGTCATTTGGAAATACTGGGAAGAATTGACAATGTGGTAAACAGTGGAGGTATTAAGATACAAATCGAACAAGTGGAAGAAACGCTGCAATCGTTACTATTCTCTCCTTTTGCCATCACATCTGTGCCCCATCCGAAGTTTGGAGAAGCTCTTATTTTGCTGATTAAAGGAACGATATGTTTGAAAAAGCTTCAACTTGGAATGAAGTCTTTATTGCCAAGCTATCAGATTCCGAAACAGGTAATTGAGGTTGATGATATACCTCTTACTACTAGCGGAAAGATTAACCGGCCTGCTGTTAGGCAGTTGGCTATGAAATTAATAGACTATTCTATCTTAACATGAATAACATATGAAGTATTCTTGCATTATTCTTGCATCGTTTCTCTCTATGTCCGTTTGTTACGGACAAGATTGGCTTGTCCAGAAAGACATAGCCGGGAAACAAAAAACGTATGCATCCCATGATTGCGTTACGCTTTTAGACAGTACAAATGTTACTGTGCAAACAACAGGTTCAGGATCTTTTTCCATCTGTAAAGCCGTTAAAATTCAAACACCTGCAGGGGCTTTGAAAAACCGAGTAATTATTTTTGATTATGATCCGCTAACTGCATTTGCATCATTCAGACATGCAACGGTTTACAGGGCCAATGGAGATATTATTAATCTTGATGTAACGCAGGCAAAAGATTATGCTGCTCCTGCGCGTGCAATATACTGGGGAGCGCGCCAGATAATGCTGGAAGTTGGTAGGCTTTATCCAGGTGATATTGTAGACTACGAAATAGATAAAAAAGGGTTTACCTATGCACTTTTAAGTGCGCCTAACGATGATGAAGAGCGTTTTATTCCTCCTATGCGCGGTCAGTTTTATGATATTGTTCCTTTTTGGAACACCGATCCAACGGTTAGAAAAGTGTATAGCGTGTCTTTGCCTGCAGAAAAAGAGATGCAGTACGAATTTTATCAAGGAGAATGTTCAAGTTCTGTAAGGTTAGACGGCGATAGGAAAGTTTATACATTCGCAAAGAATAACATTATGCCATTTCCTAAGGAACCAAACATGGTAGATTTATTTGATGTTGCCCCCAAACTAATGATGTCTTCTACCCCTAAATGGCAGGATAAATCTCTATGGTTTAACAAAACAAACGAAGATTACAAAAGCTTTGCTTCTCTTCCTGAAGCCCAAAAAAAAGTAAACGAAATTATCAAGGGGAAAAAAACTGAGATGGATAAAATTGCGGCCCTTACCCATTGGGTGGCCGACAATATTAGATATTCAGGGATTTCCATGGGTAAAGGTGAAGGTTTTACTCTGCATAATACGAAAATGAATTACACGGACCGATGCGGGGTGTGTAAGGATATAGCAGGAACATTAATTTCATTCCTTCGTATGGCTGGATTCGAAGCATATCCGGCGATGACAATGGCTGGTAGTCGGGTGGAAAGTATTCCAGCAGATCATTTTAATCATTGCGTGGCAGTTGTCAAGCTATCCAATGGAACTTATATGCCTCTCGATCCTACCTGGGTTCCTTTTGTACGTGAACTTTGGAGTAGTGCCGAACAACAACAGAATTATTTGCCGGGAATACCCGAGGGTTCCGATTTATTAGTAACGCCTGTTTCTGCTCCCGAAAATCATTATTTTAAAATTAAGGCTAAATCAACTTTGGATACAAAAGGAACACTTAAAGGAAGCTTTACAGTAACTGCCGAAGGACAAAGCGATGCCTCTGTTCGTCGTATTTTTACCCGTGGATTCCAATCTGGTTGGGAAAACGCCCTTGAAAGTGAATTATTAAATGTATCTCCTACGGCCAGATTACTTAAAGTTGATTACGGCAAAAATCCAAGAGATTATCAAGCTGGTCCGATAAAGATTACCTTTACATATGAGATTCCGGGATACGCGTTACTAGGCGATAATGTAATGGTATTAAAACCTATAACAATGAATAACCTTTACAACAGTGTACGAACTTATTTACGTATCAACACGGATATGGAAGAAAGGAATTATGCTTATAAAGATGCCTGCTCCCGTTTGGTTGAACTGGAAGAAGAGATCATTATCCCCAAAGGTTGGAATCTGAATGCTGTTAAAAGTTTTAAATCTACAAGAAATAGTCCAGCTGCCGATTTTAAGGGAGATTTTAATACAAATGGAAACAAGATCTCAATCATTCAGAAACTTGCATTAAAGAAACGTGTTTATGAAGCATCTGATTGGTTTGAATTTCGTGCTGCGATTAACGAACATAAATCTTATGGAGAACCGTTAATCATAAAAAAGTTATAACCTTAATATTAAACTTATAATGCATACAATAAATAAAAGCATTTTGCTTTGCTGGTTATTCCTTCTGGCGATAACCGCTGTAGCTAATACACCTTCGGAAGCCGATTTTAACAAACTGACGAAAACGTTTATTCTGAATCCGGATGGTAGTCAGGAGTTTCGTTGCAGTAAAGAACTTACACTGCATAGTCATCCTGCGATGAACAGCACATACGGTGAAACATTCATCGTTTATAATCCTGAATTTCAAAAATTAGTGATTCATTCGTCTTATACCCGAATGGTTGACGGAACAATAGTTAAGACTCCGGAAAACGCATTTAATGAAGTTCTTCCCCGTTTTGCTGCCGGAGCCCCGGCTTATAATAAACTGAAAGAGATGGTTGTAACGCATACAGGCCTCGAACTTGGGGCGACTATCTATTTGGATTACTCTGTTATATCTAAGTCTGGCTTTTATAAAAAACTTGATATAGACGAAACTTTACAGGAAAGTTCGCCAGTAAAAGAGTATTCTGTTACAATCTCGGTACCCGAGCAAACAGCAATGTCCTATTCTCTTACCGGTGCTTCTGGTATAAAGGTAGTAAAAAATGAACGGAAAGAATCTGGTCAAAAATTAGTGAGCTGGACTTTAAAACAGGTGCCTGCCTCTTTTCATGAGCCGTATATGCCGGAAAACGATCCGACTGTTCCACTCTTATCAGCTTCAACATATTTTTCACGCAAAGACGCTTTATCTTCACTAAATGAGGAAATTACAAAAATACGCTCTCTGGAAACTGAAACCTATTCAACTTATATCACGGATAGCCTTAATGATAATACTCAAAAAATCAGCGTAATTCTGAATCATGTGCTTTCTGGAATTACTTATACCCCTGTTCCTCTGGAAGTAACAGGATATACTGTTCGGGAAGCCGATGAAGTTTTACGTTCAGCATACGGAACAATGGCAGAAAAGGCTAATTTACTCGTAACCATGCTTCGTGCTATTAATGTTCCGGCTGAAATCGTAGCAGTTTATCCTGGAACGCTTGAACCATCTGTTTGCGGACTCAGTGCGATTAAAGAGTTGCTAGTGAAAACAACCCTAAACGGCACTAACTGTTATCTGTCTGTTATTGGCAATTTAGCCTCCCTTCTGCCTTTCAGAGGTAATTTGGATGTTGTGTGCACATTAACAGGAGAACCAGTTGAAATACTTCCCCAACAAGTTGTGACATCTGCTTCTTATGATATTAATTTATCTGCATTGGAAGCAAAAGTAAAAGGGATTATCGTTACAACTCTAAAAGCATTTCCTATGGATTATGAAACAGCAGTGAAACAATGGGTTGGTACAAACGATGCAGTGATAACAAAAGGTGAGAATGAAACGATTACCATTACTTTTACGGTAAATAAACCAGTTAAAATTGTAAATGGTTACATTATTTACAAACTGCCAGAACTTCCTTATGCTGCTGTACAGTTAAATAGTAAGCGTAGTACTATTTTTGAAGTTCCGCGTCTTTCGGATGAAACTAGTTCGTACAAAATTTCTTTGGCTCCGGATTTAAAACTTGAAACACCTGCTGTGGCAAAGACTGTTAACAATGAAGTCGGGAATTTTGATTTAAAAATAACAAAGAATGGCTCTCAGGTTACGGTGAACCGGCAATGTAAGTTAAAATTGCAGCAAATTTCCCCGTCTCTCTATCCGGCATTTAAATCGTTATCAAATGAAACTGAAGCTCTGCAAGGAAGAGAACTGATTATCGAAGTAAAATAATAAACGCTATAACTAAATTTAAACATTAAACACAATTCACTCAGACATGAAGAAATTAGTAAATCTTCTCCGGTTGGCAATGTTATGCGTTGCTTTCAATGCAAGCGGGCAACAAGAGCCTTTACAAGTTTTTCCAACACCGCAGAAAATGATTATTTCAAGCCCGGTATTTACGCCATCGGACTTCTATTTCACCGGAATTAAATCACTCGATAAAGATGCTGTTGCTTTATTAAAAGAAGTATTCCCAATTTCTAATACAAAGAAAGGAACGCCGATTCGTATATCAAAATTAAAAGATAAGGCTTTAGAACTTCAGCGTTCTGGTGCTTATCGTCTTTTAATTAAACCCAAAGGAATTACAATTGAAATAGTTGATGACCGTTCTTTATTTTATGCAGCTCAAACGGTAAAACAGTTGATAAAACATAGTGATAAAGGACAACTTTTGATTTATCCGTGTACAATTACCGATTATCCTGATGTTGTATATCGTGGTACAGTGGAAGGTTTTTATGGAAACCCATGGTCATTTGAAGACAGAATAGAACAGTTGCGATTCTACGGAAAACTGAAATTGAATGTTTATATTTATGGACCTAAGGATGATCCATATCATAGTTCTCCTTCGTGGAGAGAGTCCTATCCTACTGAAGATGCTAAACATATAGAGGCTTTGGTTGCAGAAGCATCACGTAATAAAGTTGATTTTGTATGGGCTATCCATCCGGGAAAAGACATTTTATGGAATAAGTCCGACAGTAATGCCGTATTAAATAAATTTGAGAAGATGTATGATTTGGGAGTTCGTTCCTTTGCAGTCTTTTTCGATGATATTTCCGGAGAAGGAACTCGTCCAGATAAACAAGCTGGATTGCTTAATTACATCAACACTGAATTTATTCAAAAGAAAGAAGATGTAAAACCGTTGATTATGTGCCCGACAGAGTATAACAAGTCGTGGGCAGATCCAAAGCCTAATACCTATCTTGATATTTTAGGAGACATGCTAGATCCTTCCATTCTTGTCATGTGGACAGGCGATCGGGTTGTTGGCGATATTACTCTCGACGGACTTAATTGGGTTAACAAACGGATTAAACGGAACTCGTTTGTCTGGTGGAATTTTCCGGTAAGTGATTATGTCCGTGACCACTTATTAATGGGGCCCTCTTACGGATTAGATATAGATTCAAAAGAAGCCATGAGTGGTTTTGTTTCGAATCCTATGGATAAACCCGAAGCCTCCAAAGTAGGAGTTTATGGAGTGGCAATGTATGCCTGGAATATGAAGGCATACGACTCAAATAAATCATGGGAGAATGCCTGTAATTTTATTATGCCAGAGGCAGCAGATGCTTTCAAAACATTTTGTGCTCATAACAGCGATCCGGGTCGTAACGGCCATAAATACAGACGTGATGAGTCTGTCGAAATTATGCCTTTAGCCGAACTTTTCAAGAATGAATTACAGAAAGGAATTTATTCTGTGAATGAAGCAACTAAACTGAACGCTTTTTTTACTCAGATTAGCAAGGCTCCTTCTATTATTCGAAATCAATCTTCCAATATCAATCTCATAAAAGAAATTGATCCATGGCTGATACAATTCGAGCTTTTAGGCAAAGCCGGTTTGTCTTCTATTAAATTAGCTAATGCATGGACAGATAATAATGAAGATTCTGCCAGAAAAACTTTCGGCGAACTTACTGCTTTGCTGGATAGTATGCAGGTCATAGACCATAATTATAATCAAAATGAATGGCAGCCAGGTATAAAAACCGGATCACTAGTACTTACTCCTTTTATAAAATATGTTTATAAATTGGTTGGAGATACGTTGCACTTAAATCAGAATAACAATCTTTTATTGTCTTTGCTAAATACAAATATGGAGCAACTTAAGCAGTTACCAGTTTTAGAAAAAAACAATGAAGTATTTATTTCTCCTGTTTTAGAAACAATAAAAATGAAGCCAGGCGACTATGTTGGTGTTTTGGTCGCACAAGATAAAAGAATTGCATCAGCATCATTTAATCTGCCTTCACCTAACTCTGACTGGCGTTGTTTTGAATGGTCTGAAGATGGAGAAATATGGATAACATTACAGGTAAAGAAAAATAATACCGACGGAAAAGAGTCTGCAAATGTAGATGCCAAAGCAAGGTACCTGCGTATGCGAAACAATTCTTCTGAAGTGCAATCTTTCTATTTAAAAAACTTCATACTTGTTACAAAGTAATATTGAACTGACCAATGCAGGCTTTTCTGTCTCGTAAACTTGAGAGTATCGATGATTAAATTTAAAAAAGGTGAATCAAATATTTGATTCACCTTTTTTTATACGCCCATTGTAGCACAGATTCAATTAAGTTATTTAATATTAAGTAACTGCTTTTTTGAGAAAAAATTAAATAAACAAATATTTTATTTAAAAGTTACTAAACTTTCTTCCTCTTCAAAATTGTTATATAGTAAACGCAGGGATTTATTTGTTTCTTAACTAATTTATAATCGGTCATGAAAACGCTCATCTATTTTATTATGCTTACCTTGATGTTTGTTACTCTCAAGGTAAATGCTCAGTATGCATCTTTGCAAATATTTCCTACTCCTCAGGAAATAACTGTATCGAATCAAAGTTTTACTCCTTCCTATTCATATTATATTACAGGGTTAAAATCGCTTGATGCCGATGCCGTGGCTTTAATAAAAGAATCTCTTCCGGTTATTACTTCAAAGAAAGGACTTCCAATCCGCGTTTCTAAGTTAAAAGACAAGCAATCCGAACTCCAACGTTCAGGTGCGTACAGACTAATAATTCAGCCTCAGGGAATAGCAATAGAAATAGCAGACGACAGGTCTTTGTTCTATGCCGCGCAGACAATAAGACAATTAATCAAACGAGATGATGAAGGGCGTATTCTACTTAATCCATGTAAAATTATAGATTATCCTGATGTGAACTTTCGCGGTATTGTTGAAGGTTTTTACGGGAAGCCATGGGATTTCGAAGATAGAATGGATTTGCTGCGTTATTTTGGAAAACTAAAACTGAACACATACATATATGGTCCTAAAGATGATCCTTACCATCGTTCTCCCTCCTGGCGTGAGCCTTATCCTTCGGTAGAAGCAAAACAAATTATTGATTTAGTAGCAGAAGCCTCACGAAATAAAGTGGATTTTGTATGGGCCATGAATCCAGGAAAAGATATTAAGTGGAATGCAGAGGATAGCAGTGCAGTATTAAATAAACTTGAAAAAATGTATTCTTTGGGAGTACGAAGCTTTGCCTTGTTCTTTGATGATATTGCCGGAGAAGGTACTCGTCCGGAAAAGCAGGCTGGACTACTTAATTATATAAACAAAGAGTTTGTTCAGAAAAAAGGAGATATCAAACCATTGCTTTTATGTCCAACGGAGTTTAATAGGGAAGCTTCAACTGCCGGTCCAGATGCTTATCTTGATATTTTGGGAAACCTTCTGGATCCATCCATTTTAATAATGTGGACAGGAGATAAGGTAGTTGGTGATATTACTCTCGATGGGATTAAATGGGTAAATAATCGAATTAAACGAAATCCTTTTATTTGGTGGAATTTCCCTGTAAGTGATTACGTACGCGATCATTTACTAATGGGGCCTGCTTATGGGATTGATAAGAACGCTGAAAATGCCATGAGTGGATTTGTAGCCAATCCAATGGATAAATCAGAAGCTTCAAAGGTTGGTATCTTTGGTGTTGCCATGTACGCATGGAATTTACAAGAATATGATGCATATAAATCATGGGAAGAAGCATGCAGATTGTGTATGCCGGAAGCTCCGATTGCTTATCTAACATTTTGTTCACATAACAGTGATCCAGGTCCGAACGGGCATAATTATCGCCGTGAAGAATCTGTTCAAATTAAGCCGGTTGCCGAATCGTTCTTAAACTCTTTCATGAATGATAAATATCTTGAGATTGAAGCTAGTCAGCTTAATGCCCTGTTTTCTCAGATTGCAGTCGCTCCTACGATGATATATAGCCAGTCTCCCAACAAAAATTTGATAAAACAAATCAATCCCTGGCTTCGTCAGTTCGAGCTTTTAGGTAATGCAGGAACTGCTGCCATGGAAATGGCAAATGCATGGACTGACAAAGACGAAATGGCTTCCTGGCAAAAATATTCGACTGTAACTGCTTTATTAGATAGTATTCATTTGATTGATCGCGATTTTAATCAAAATGAATTTCAACCTGGCGTAAAAACAGGATCTCTTGTTATAATGCCTTTTATTCAGCAACTATATAAACAAGTAGGAAATGAATTACTTGCAAAGCATGAAGATATTTATTCAACAGTTGGATCAACTTTGTATTCAAATATTGAGCAATTAAAAACAGAACCCATTTCTGAAAGAAATAATGAAATAGCGATTGTTCCTGTTTTTCAGCCCATAAAGATTAAACCGGGTCAATATGTTGGGATTAAAGTTGCTCCGAACAAAGAAATCGAAACCGCTTCATTCAATTTGCCTCTTTCTTCAAATGGATGGCGCCTGTTCGAATGTTCTGAAGACGGAGTAAAATGGACTACCTTGCAGTTGAATAAAGAAGAAAATGAAGGAGAAAGTGAAATTGCCAGGTTGAACCCTCAAATACGATATGTACGAATGCGAAATAATTCAAACGCAACCCAATCATTTTTTTTGATGAACTTTTCGCTTCAAACAAAAATAATTGAAAAAGTAAAATCGGAATTATTGCCATACGATAAAGATTTGAAAACTTATCAGTTGCTTACTGAAAATAATAAGTTAGAAGTCAATTGTAAAGGTTCCAATGAAATTTTACTCTTTATGTCTGGCGTTACCGGATATGTAAGAGTCGAAGCTTTGCCCGCCAAAGGAGACAAATTTATTATTTATCAGGGCGGTGCAGATTTTGTCAAGTTAACCAGTTCTCTCTATGCTGATGCTACTAAGCTTTACATTTCGTCCATTCATACTCAACCTATCAGGATACATGAAATTGTGAAAAAATAGTATCTTTCTGATATATCAAAAAAGCTGTTTGTCTCTTGCAAACAGCTTTTTTTGATTTTAGCGTTGACTTATTGATTGAGGTTTAATGCTATTTTTACAAATAGTCTCTATCTTTGCCCTTCTAAAAACGAAGATATGGCACAAACAGATGAGCTTATATTGATTAACATTAACGGGGCAGATCGTCCGGGTGTAACAGCGGGATTAACTGAAATACTTGCAAAACATGATGCGCTAATTTTAGATATTGGTCAAGCTGATATTCATAACAATCTATCTCTTGGAATATTATTCCAGACAAAAGGAAGCACTTCAGGTGAAATTTTAAAAGAACTTCTTTTTAAAAGTTATGAACTTGGCGTAAATATTCGTTTTAATCCCATATCAGAAGATCAATATGACAAGTGGGTTGAAATGCAGGGGAAAAATCGCTATATAATTACAATGGTGGCAAGAAAACTCTCTGCTCGCCAGATTGCTGCTGTAACTAAAATTGTGGCAGATCAGGGAATGAATATCGATGATATAAAAAGATTGACCGGACGTATTCCTCTTGATGAAAATGCACGTACTCCAAAAGCAAGCGTAGAATTTTCTGTACGCGGAACACCAAAAGATAAAGAGAAAATGCAAAGCTACTTTATGCAACTTTCTTCCGAACTAGAAGTCGATATTTCTTTTCAGGAAGAAAGTATGTTTCGCAGAATGCGCCGTCTTATTTGCTTTGATATGGATTCAACCTTGATAGAAACTGAGGTTATTGATGAATTAGCAGAAAGAGCTGGCGTTGGAGAGCAGGTAAAGGCGATTACCGAGGCAGCAATGAGAGGCGAAATTGATTTTTCTGAAAGTTTTCGTCAGCGTTGTGCTTTACTGAAAGGCCTGGATGTGTCAGTAATGCAGGAAATCGCAGACAACCTTCCCATTACAGAAGGTGTAGATCGATTGATGCGTATTCTTAAAAAAGTAGGTTTTAAAATTGCTATCCTCTCCGGAGGCTTTTCGTACTTTGGAAATTATTTGAAGCAAAAATATAACATCGACTATGTTTATGCCAACGATTTAGAAATAGTTGACGGGAAACTAACCGGAAATCATTTAGGTGATATTGTAGATGGAAAACGTAAAGCTGAATTGCTTCGTTTGATTGCTCAGGTAGAAAACGTTGATCTGCGTCAGACGGTTGCAGTTGGAGATGGAGCAAACGACCTGCCAATGATAAGTATTGCCGGACTTGGAATTGCTTTTCATGCTAAGCCTAAAGTAAAAGCAAATGCCAAACAGTCTATCTCAACAATCGGACTCGATGGAATTCTTTATTTCTTAGGTTATAAGGATTCTTACTTAGACGAACAAATGTAATTAAAATAATAGTATCATGGTTAGGCATATTGTAATGTTTAAATTAAAGGAATTTGCAACTCCAGCCGAAAAAATGGCAAAGATGCAGGCTATTAAGAATGGATTGGAATCTCTGATTCAAATTATTGATGTATTACGTTCGATCCGGGTTGATTTTAACTGTAATCCTGATGAATCATGGGATTTAATTCTTACAACAGAGTTAGATACTTTAGAGGATGTAAAAACGTATGCTTTGCATCCTGCGCACGTAGCAGTAGCCAAAGAATTAATAGGACCTTTCAAGTCAGACAGAGCTTGCGTAGACTATGAATACTAATACAAGCATAAAATCATTTGAAATAGAAGAGCGCGTAGAGCAGGCAGTTCAAAATTTTGAAGCAGGCTTTAATTGTGCTCAATCTGTATTCCTTGCTTATTCGGATGTATTTGAATTAGATCTGGAGATGGCGAAAAGAATGACTGTTTCATTTGGTGGAGGTGTCGGGCGTATGAGGGAAATATGTGGAACAGTTAGTGCCATGGCTATGTTAGCCGGTTTCAAATATCCAGTTATTGATACGACCGACCAGCAAGCCCGAACGAGAAACTATGCTATAGTACAGAAGATGTCAGAAATATTTAAAAGTAAACATCAAACAATTATATGCAGGGAGTTGATGCCTGATTCTGAAACGCAGTCTACTCCCGCCCCATCTATTCGTACGACCGATTATTACAAGCGTCGCCCTTGTTCCAGATATGTTGCTGATGCAGCCCGCATTGCAGGAGAAATGCTTAAGGGTGAACTTGAGGATTAAACATCTTTATACCAGAATAAAAAAAGACCTTGATCATTTCGATCAAGGTCTTTTTTTATTCTGGTATAAAGAAAATTATTGGCCACTCATTTTGGCTTCAATTTCTTTTAGTTTATCACCCATGTCAAGGTTGTAATAGATACCTCTTAAAGCAATCATAAATTCTGATTCTTCAGGTTTCATTTGATGAGCTTTTTCGAAGTATGGAAGAGCCTTTGTAAAGAAGTCTTTGGCAACTTTAAGTTCTTCCTGATACTTTTTAGTATCATTAATCATATTTGCTTCTCCTTGTTTGTTAACTCCCTGGTTGTAGTAAACACGACCTAAGTTTGAAAGAGCATCAGTATAATTAGGATCTATTTCAAGAGCTTTTTTAAATGATTCTTCTGCCTTGGCAAAATCTTTTAAACCTGTTTCATAAACACGACCTTTCACATCGAACAGCTGAGCGTTATTAGGAGTTTTAGCAATAGCTGTATTCAAATATTCAATAGCTTTTTCGTTTCTATTTGAATAAATGTAGTTGTTGATAAGACTTAACAGATAATATTGTTCTTCAGGGAAGAGGTTAAGACCTTCTTCAAGAGTCTTTTCTAAGCTTACAGTATCTTTAGCTTGTTCATATTCATAGCAAAGGTATTGATAAACATCATTGCGTCTGTAATCAAATTTCTTAGCATTTTCAAGGCTACTGATCGCCAATTTAGAATCCTGCATCTGAGTAGCAGCAACAGCAGCATAAAATTGAACTGTCATAAAGTTTGAATCTCTGGCAGCAACGGCTTCACCTTTGAACATTTCGTGATCCGAAATTTTCAAATAATGATCAAAGAAAGTATAAGCTTTCTTATAATCTTTCTGGTCAAAGTAATAAGCTCCTCCATTTATATAATAGATATGATTGGCACCTAAAATACCCTTAATATCCTTTACAAATTTAGGTTTTACTTTTCCCTTTTCGTTAGGTTGCTGATCCAAAGTATAAGCCTTTTCAAAATAAGGAAGAATACTCAACAATGCATCATACATTACAGGTTCATTAGGCTTTTGTCCCAAAATTTGTTTTGTTCTTTCTGCATCAAACTGTTGATTCTCAATAAAACCAGCTACAAACCATGTTTTAGGATCGTCTTTTGATTCAGCGTTTTCTAATGTACCTTTGATAAGATTTCTTGCTTCTGTGAAGTCAGGACTAGTCCCTTTCACAATACTCTGAGCAGTGTTCACGTCTTTTTTCTGAGCAAAAGAAGCCGATGCAACAACACAGAGAGCAACTGTTAATAATAATCGTTTCATTGCGATTGTAATTTGAAATTAATATACTTTATTGTTTAAAAATTATTTTAGAATGTAGATAGTTATTCTTCATCTAATTCTGGTTCTTCAAAAGCATCAGATTCAAATAAACTGGACTGCTCCTGAATGTTATTTGAAACTTCTTCGTCAATTAGTTCCGAATCATCAGCTAAGACTTCATCCGGTTCGGACATAACCTTGCAAACAGAAGCAATTTCATCGTTACGTTTTTCAAGATTTATCAAGCGAACACCTTGTGTTGCACGACCAATAACGTTTAAGTCTGATACTTTCATACGAATGGTTATACCTGATTTGTTAATAATCATAAGGTCGTTATCATTCGTTACGTTCTTTATATCAACCACTTTTCCTGTTTTATCAGTAATATTGATGGTCTTTACCCCTTTACCTCCACGGTTGGTAATACGATAATCATCTATACTTGAACGTTTTCCATAACCGAGTTCCGAAACAACAAGAATGGTTTCGTTTTCGTTGTCTTTAACACAAACCATTCCAACAACCTCGTCGGTAGGATCATTTGCATCAAGCGTCATACCACGTACGCCAGCAGCTGTACGTCCCATAACTCTAACGGCACTTTCATTGAAACGAATAGCGCGTCCATTGCGGTTTGCGATTACAACTTCATTTTTCCCGTTTGTCATTCTAACCTGAATCAATCCATCGTCTTCGTGCAATGTTATGGCATTTACCCCATTCTGACGTGGACGTGAATAAGCTTCAAGAAGTGTTTTCTTAATAACCCCCTTCTTTGTACAGAATAACAAATAGTGAGAATTAATAAAATCAGTATCAGTCGTTAAGCGTTTTACGCGAACAAATGCATTAACCTTATCTCCTGCTTCAATATTCAAGAGATTTTGAATAGCCCGGCCTTTCGAGTTCTTTGTACCTTCAGGTATTTCAAATACTTTGAGCCAGTAACATTTTCCTCTGGCGGTAAAGAACATCATGGTGGCATGCATTGATGCAGGATAGATATATTCTACAAAGTCGGCATCACGTGTTTCAGATCCCTTAGCTCCTACGCCACCTCTGTTTTGTGCACGGAATTCGCTTAACGGCGTACGTTTAATATATCCCATATGAGAGATAGTAATAATCATTTCGTCGTCCGAATAGAAATCTTCAGGATTCAGCTCTTCAGAAGCATAAATAATTTCTGTTTTACGGGCATCTCCATATTTCTCTTTTATTTCAAGCAATTCATCCTTCATAACCTTTCTACAAAGGTCATCATTTGCCAATATTTCATTCAAATACGAGATTAATTTCTCGATTTCTTCAAATTCTGCATGAAGTTTATCCTGTTCAAGTCCGGTAAGCTGGCGAAGACGCATTTCTACAATAGCCTTTGCCTGAATCTCCGACAATGCGAAGCGGGACATTAAACGCTCCAATGCTTCTGCAGGACTTTTCGATGATTTAATAATTGCAATTACTTCGTCAATATTATCAGAAGCAATAATTAATCCTTCCAGAATGTGGGCTCTTTCTTCCGCTTTTTTCAATTCAAACTTCGTTCTGCGGATAACAACCTCGTGGCGATGCTCTACGAAGGCGCTAATCATATCTTTTAGATTAAGCATTTGCGGACGACCTTTCACTAACGCAATGTTGTTTACACTGAAAGAAGATTGCAAGGCTGTAAGTTTGTATAGTTTATTAAGAACTACACTTGCATTCGCATCTCGCTTAACATCAACAACAATACGCATTCCGGTACGGTCTGATTCGTCATTTACGTTTGAAATACCATCCAATCGTTTTTCGCAAACCAAATCAGCAATATGCTTAATTAACTCAGCTTTATTTACAAGATATGGAATTTCTGTAACAACAATCTTATCATGATTATGTTCATGTTCGATTTCAGCCTTTCCACGCATAACGATACGACCCCTACCTGTTTCAAATGCATCTTTAACGCCTGCGTATCCATATATATATGCACCTGTAGGAAAATCAGGTGCTTTAATATACTGCATCAAACCAGGAATATCTATATCCCCTTTTGTGTCAATAAATGCAACTGTTGCATCAATAGCTTCGCTCATGTTATGAGGTGGCATATTTGTTGCCATACCTACAGCAATCCCTGACCCCCCGTTTACAAGTAAATTTGGAATACGGGTGGGCAATACAGTTGGTTCTTTCAGTGTGTCATCAAAGTTCAACTGAAAATCAACGGTATCTTTATCAATATCCCGAAGCATTTCTTCGGCCATCTTGCTTAAACGGGCTTCCGTATAACGCATTGCAGCCGGACTATCTCCGTCAATTGATCCAAAGTTACCCTGACCATCTACCAATGGATAACGTAACGACCACGACTGTGCCATACGAACCATTGCAAAATACACGGATGAATCTCCGTGTGGATGGTACTTACCTAAAACTTCCCCAACAATTCTTGCAGATTTTTTATAAGGTTTATCGGACGTATTACCCAATTCATTCATCCCAAACAGTACACGTCGGTGAACTGGTTTAAAACCATCCCTAACATCCGGAAGAGCTCGAGAAACAATAACAGACATTGAATAGTCAATGTATGCCGATTTCATCTCGTCTTCTATGTTAATCTTAATAATTCTGTCTTGATCAACCATTTAGATTTATATTAATTACACGCTATATTTTCTCTCTGAAAAATCGCACTAAGGTAAGGGTTTTCCTCAGACTACGAAAGCTTTTAATGTGAAAATTTACTATTTGAGCCTTTTCAACATTTATTGGGTATAAATGGCATGGATTTTGATTAGATGTTCAAATAGATTGTTATTTTTGCAAAACTCATTACATTAAATACAAAATGAAGAATAATTATACAAAAAGGCTGTTCGATGTCCTTCAATACAGCCGGGAGGAAGCTGTTAGATTACAAAGTAACTTTATTGGTCCGGAGCACCTTATGCTTGGAATCCTCAGGGATGGCGATGGTAAGGCTTTCAATATGCTTACGGACCTTAATGCCAACTTGTCACTCATAAAAAGAAAAATCGAACAAAATATTAAGAATATTAGTGATGAAGGCTATGATAATGAAGAAATAGCCGTTACAAAAGAAACTGAGCGCGTTTTGCGGATGAGTATGCTTGAAGCCAGGCTATTCAAGGAAAATGAAACCGGAACCGAACATTTGCTACTGGCTATTCTTAAAGATGAAAATAATATTGCAGCGCATATTCTTAAAGATGAAAATATAGATTACAAGGCTATATATAACACTTTAATCAACGGAACTGAAATGAAAAGTTTTGATGAAGAGTTTGAAGGATTACGTGATGGTTTTACGGATGATGATGATGACGATGATGATGATAATTTTACAGGGAAAAAAGATCCAGGTCGCTCCTCTTCCGGTTCTCAAGGTTCTGCTCAACCTAAATCGCCCAATGACACGCCTGTATTGGACAATTTTGGTTCTGACATGACAAGAGCTGCCATGGAAAACAGATTGGATCCCATTGTAGGACGAGAAAAAGAAATAGAACGTCTTGCTCAGATTTTAAGTCGTAGAAAAAAGAACAATCCAGTATTAATAGGTGAACCTGGGGTTGGTAAATCAGCAATTGTTGAAGGGTTAGCGTTGCGGATTGTTCAACGTAAGGTGTCTCGTATCTTGTTCGACAAGAGGGTGATAAGCCTTGATATGGCTTCGGTTGTTGCTGGCACAAAGTATCGTGGACAGTTTGAAGAACGTATTAAAGCTATCCTTAATGAATTGTCGAAAAATCCGAATATAATTTTGTTTATAGATGAAATTCATACAATTGTCGGTGCAGGTGCTGCTTCCGGATCTATGGATGCAGCCAATATGCTAAAGCCGGCTTTGGCCAGAGGCGAAATTCAATGTATCGGAGCGACCACGCTGGATGAATATCGTAAGAATATTGAAAAGGACGGAGCGCTGGAAAGACGTTTCCAAAAAATTATTGTAGATCCTACAACAAAAGAAGAAACTTTGCAGATTCTTCAGAACATAAAAGACCGCTATGAAGAACATCATAACGTCATTTATACTCCTGAAGCACTTAAGGCATGTGTTTCACTTACTGACAGGTACATTAGCGATCGTAATTTCCCTGATAAAGCCATTGATGCACTGGATGAAGCAGGATCTCGTGTTCATATTTCAAATATAGTTGTTCCTAAAAATATTGAAGACTTAGAAAAGAAAATCGAAGAAACGAAAGCAGAAAAGGTTGCTGCAGTAAAATCTCAGAATTTTGAACTAGCGGCAAGTTTCCGTGATAAGGAACGTCAATACTTACTTCAATTGGAAGCAGCAAAGACGCGTTGGGAAGAAGAATTGCATGAAAGTCGTGAAACGGTAGATGAAGACAAAGTGGCTGAAGTTATTGCCATGATGTCTGGAGTGCCAGTCCAGCGGATAGCTAAAGCTGAGAATTTAAAGCTGGTTGAAATGGCGGAAGTTCTTAAAAGCAAAGTTGTTGGACAAGATGATGCTGTTCAGAAGGTTGTAAAAGCTATTCAACGTAATCGGGTTGGTTTGAAAGATCCTAATAAACCTATTGGAACCTTTATGTTTTTGGGACCAACCGGCGTTGGTAAAACATATCTTGCTAAAAAACTGGCAGAGTATCTATTTGACTCTGGCGATGCGTTAATTCGTATCGATATGAGTGAATATCTTGAAAAGTTTGCTGTTTCACGCCTGATTGGAGCGCCTCCGGGATACGTTGGATACGAAGAAGGTGGCCAGCTAACAGAAAAAGTTCGTAGAAAACCTTACTCAGTTGTTTTATTGGATGAAATTGAAAAGGCTCATCCGGATGTATTCAACTTGTTGTTGCAGGTGTTAGATGAAGGCCGGTTGACTGACAGTTTGGGCAGACAAATTGATTTTAAGAATACCATTCTGATTCTTACTTCTAATATTGGTACAAGACAAATTAAAGAATTTGGTCATGGCGTTGGTTTTAACACGCAAGTTGCCGGAGAAACCGATAAAGACTTTACACGTAGTGTTATACAAAAAGCGTTGAACAAAGCATTTGCACCTGAATTTTTAAACCGTATTGATGATGTTGTAATGTTTGATCCGTTAGATAAAGAGTCTATTCATAAGATTATTGACATTGAGCTGGACGGTTTATACAAACGTGTCATTAATATTGGATATCAATTGGTTCTTACAGACGAAGCCAAAGACTTCATTGCATCCAAAGGTTATGATGTACAATTTGGCGCCCGTCCTCTGAAGCGATCAATCCAAAAGTATCTGGAAGACGAAATGGCCGAAATGATAATTAGGGCAACAGTAAGCGAAGGAGATACTATTTTTGTAGACTTTGACAAAGAGGCGCAAAAGATAACAACCGAAATTAGAAAAGTGAATTTATAACGTTCCTAAGGCTAGTATATAAGAAAAGCCGGACAACTAATTGTCCGGCTTTTCTATTTCAGTAGGTTTGAAATATTGGCATAAGAAATAGCCAATATGGCACATTAAACGTTTGGCATTTTATTTGCTTTTCATCAATCAGCAGGAAAAACTGCGTTTTATATAATAATAATACACATAACATTAATAAATTATTAATTATGGCAAAAGTTGGTCACATAGGTGTTACTACAGATAACATCTTCCCTGTCATTAAAAAATTTCTTTACAGCGATCACGAAATTTTTCTGCGTGAACTTGTTTCCAATGCTGTTGATGCTACACAAAAAATCAAAACACTTTCGTCCGTTGGCGAATTTAAAGGCGAATTGGGCGATGTGGCTGTTAGGGTGTCTTACGACGATAATACCATAACCATTTCCGACCGCGGTATTGGAATGACTGCCGATGAAATAGAAAAATACATCAATCAGATTGCATTCTCAAGTGCAGAAGAGTTCCTCGAAAAGTATAAAGATGATAAAGCCGCCATCATTGGTCACTTTGGTTTAGGTTTTTATTCCTCGTTCATGGTATCTAAAAAGGTGGAGATCATAACAAAATCGTATAAAGAAGGAGCTGTTCCAATGAAATGGAGCTGCGATGGTTCGCCAGAATATACAATGGAAGAAGCTGAAAAAACCGATAGAGGTACGGATATCGTCCTTTATATTGACGACGATAACAAAGATTTCCTCAATAAGGATAAGATAAACGGTCTGCTTACCAAGTATTGTAAGTTCTTACCAGTGCCTATAGCTTTTGGAAAAAAGCAAGAATGGAAAGACGGTAAATATGTAGATACAGCCGAAGATAATGTTATAAATGATATACAACCTGCCTGGATACGTAAGCCTTCAGATTTAAAAGATGAAGACTATAAGAAGTTCTATCAAGATTTGTATCCTATGACTGAAGAACCTCTTTTTTGGATTCACCTGAATGTAGACTATCCTTTCAATCTTACGGGTATTCTTTACTTCCCTAAGATTAAAAACAATATGGAACTGCATCGTAACAAGATCCAATTATATTGTAACCAGGTATTTGTTACAGATTCGGTTGAAGGTATCGTTCCTGAATTTCTAACTTTGTTACATGGGGTAATTGATTCTCCGGATATTCCTCTGAATGTTTCCCGCTCCTATTTGCAGAGCGATTCCAATGTTAAGAAAATTTCAAACCATATCACTAAGAAAGTTGCCGATCGTTTGGAAGAGATCTTCAAATCAGACCGCGCTCAGTTTGAAGAAAAATGGGATAATCTTAAGCTGTTTATTCAGTATGGCATGCTTAGCGATGAGAAATTCTATGACCGGGGTGCCAAATTTGCTCTTCTTAAAGATGTAGATGGCAAGAGCTTTACATTCGAAGAATACAAAACTCTTATTAAAGAAAACCAGACAGACAAAGAAGGAAATACAATTTACCTATATACAAACAATAAAGACGAGCAATACAGCTATATACATGCTGCCAAAGACAAAGGTTATAATGTGTTGGTAATGGATGGTCAGCTTGACATACATGTAGTAAGTCAGCTTGAACAAAAATTTGAAAAGTCCCGTTTTGTACGTGTAGACAGTGAAACGGTTGACAATCTTATCCGTAAGGACGATGCAAACAAAGTACACCTGACTGAAGAACAACAAAATGCTTTGCAGGAAATCTTTAAAAGTCAGCTTCCCAAGCTAGAAAAAGCCGAGTTTATTGTAACGTTTGAAGCGCTGGGAGAAAACGTGAATCCGGTTATGATTACGCAAAGTGAATATATGCGTCGTATGCGAGAAATGGCCGCCATGCAACCAGGTATGTCTTTCTATGGTGAACTCCCCGATAGCTATAGCCTTGTACTTAATGCCGACCATTCTTTAATTAAAGAAGTCCTGAAAGACGAAGAAACAGTTTGCGCAGAGAAAATAAATCCGCTTCTTGCTGATAAAAAAGGATGGGAAGCCCGTAAAGCCGATCTGCAAGCCAGTCAAAAGGGTAAAAAGGACGAAGAGATCCCTGTATCTGATAAAGAAGACTTGGATAACACAAGTAAGAAGATCGAAGAAATTACGAACGAATGTAATTCTGTTTTCGCTGCCTACGCGCAATCAAACAAGAAAGTTAGTCAGCTGATAGACTTAGCCCTGTTATCTAACGGTATGCTTAAAGGAGAAGCACTTAGTCGCTTTATCAAACGAAGTGTCGAATTAATTTAATCGACAAATCAACGTAAATACAAAGAGGAGGAGCATAAAGTTCCTCCTCTTTTTTTGTTTATATCTAAAGTTTCAGTTACTTTTGAGTGCGTAATTAAGTTGTTTACCCATATTCCTATTTGAAATTATTAAAAATCTAACAGATGAGAAATAGTGCGATATTAGTTTCTTTATTTTTGATGCTTCTGCAACCGCTTTCAGCGCAGCGGGTAGGACTTGTTCTTAGTGGAGGCGGTGCAAAAGGAGCAGCACATATTGGTGTTATAAAGGCACTTGAAGAAAATAATATTCCGATCGACTATATAGCCGGCACTTCTATTGGATCGATTATTGGCAGCCTTTATGCGATGGGATATACGCCCGACGAAATGCTTGAACTTTTGCTTTCAAAAGAATTTGGCTATTGGCAAACCGGTGTAGTAGAGGATGATTACTCCTACTACTTCAAGAAACCCGATGTTACTCCCGATTTTTCTCACTTTACTATAGATATTTCTGATTCGCTGCAGGTAAAAACCAGTTTCTTTCCACAAAGTTTGGTTAACCCTATTCAGATGAATCAGGCTTTCGTTACTTTATTTGCTCAGGCTACAGCAAAGGCTATATGGAATTTCGACAACTTGTTCGTACCTTTCCGTTGTATTGGATCTGATATCTATAATAAAAGAGCCGTTGTATTCAGAAACGGCGATTTAGGCGACGCAGTAAGAGCCTCTATGTCTTTTCCATTTGTTTTCAAACCTATATGGAAGGACAGTGTTCCTCTGTTTGATGGAGGAATTTACGACAATTTTCCGGTTACAACGATGAAATCGGACTTTAATCCGGACTTTATCTTAGGATCGGTAGTTGCCAGTGTGAATAATAAGCCTAGCGAGAATCCGTATAATCAGATGGAAACAATGGTTATGCAGAAGACAGAATACGATGTTCCTGATGAAGATGGCATGATTCTAAAATTTCAATTTACTGATGTGTCTTTACTGGATTTCCAAAAAGCAAAGGAATTGATGGATATAGGCTACAGAAGAACTTTATCCATTATAGATTCCATCAAAATGAGAGTTCCCCGAGAAGTTACGAAAGAGGAATTAAGTCAGAAGCGCAAACAATATAAAGAAGGCCTCCCTCCCCTCATTTTTAAAAACATTTATATATCCGGGGTGACGGATGCGCAGCGAAAATATATTGAAGCCCAGCTGCATCGTGATATCAATAATGAGTTCTCAATGGAAGAATTCCGCCGGGCTTATTTCAAAATGCTATCTTATTCGAAAATAAAGGAAATAATTCCACATGCAGTTTATAATCGGAAAGAAAAGTACTTCGATTTATATCTGGATGTTACAGTAAAAGACGAAATAAAAGTGTCTTTTGGAGGAAATGTATCTTCGCATCAGGCCAATCAACTTTTTTTAGGCATTAACTATCAATCGCTGGCACATTTAGCTGCAGATTATACGGCTAATTTTCATGTAGGAAACTCTTTCAGCGGAGTTTTATTTAATGCGCGCAGTTATCTGAAAACACGAATTCCGTCTTATCTGAATATTCAGGGAGCTTATTCGTTTAAGAAATACTCTGAAAGTCAGTCTCTCTTCTATGAAGATGTACTTCCCTCTTTTATTCAGCAAAAAGAAAGCTATTTAAAGGTAAAACTTGGTCTTCCCTTTCTTAATAGAGCAAAAGCCGAAGTTGGAGTTTCTTATGGACATCTTAATGATTTCTATTTTCAGACATCAAACATACTTTTCGCAAATTCAAAATTCGATAATAGCAGCTACGATCTTTTTTCTGCTTCTCTGCGCATTGAAGGCAATTCGTTGGATGATAAACTGTATCCCGTTTCTGGAAAGCAGCAATACCTTATGGCTCAGTATATAAATGGAAAAGAAAAATACAAACCTGCTACAACTACGGCATACACTGCAACCAACGATGGAGATCACAGTTGGTTGCAAATTAAGGGCCGATTACATAATTATCATCAATTCTCAAATAAATTCAATCTGGGTTATACTGCCGAAATGGTTATTTCCAGCAAGAATCTATATAACAATTACACAGCTTCTATTTTGCAAGCTCCGGCTTTTACGCCAACTCCTCATAGCACAATTGTGTTTAACGAAGCGTTTAGGGCGAATCAATATGCGGCGATAGGTTTATCTCCCATTTTTAAGCTTAGTAAATTTGTACAATTCCGTACCGATTTTTATTGCTTTGCTCCGATGTATGAAATAAAGAAAGAGATCATATCAACAGGATCATCCTATGTGGATGTACCCTATTATGGTAAGTTTATGCGTTCGTATAATTTCATGGGTGAGACCTCTTTGGTAATTAGATTGCCATTTGCTTCTATTAGCTTATATGCCAACGGTTACAGCTATCCAAAGCAAAACTTTAACTTTGGATTAAATATTGGATACCTTCTGTTTAATCCAAAAATGTTGGACTAAAAGTTAAAAAACTAAAGAAAAAGCTTGCAGAAATAAAACAAATAGCTA
Organism: uncultured Macellibacteroides sp.; assembly: GCF_963667135.1. Taxonomy (NCBI): domain Bacteria; kingdom Pseudomonadati; phylum Bacteroidota; class Bacteroidia; order Bacteroidales; family Porphyromonadaceae; genus Macellibacteroides; species uncultured Macellibacteroides sp. The sequence continues at coordinate 3,754,481 of NZ_OY762974.1, forward strand.
CCTTTGCACTCGCAATCACGAAGTAATGGCCGCGTAGCTCAACTGAATAGAGTAGCTGACTACGGATCAGCCGGTTACAGGTTTGAATCCTGTCGCGGTCACAAATTCGGATAAGATAAACTAATGGCCACGTAGCTCAACTGAATAGAGTAGCTGACTACGGATCAGCCGGTTACAGGTTTGAATCCTGTCGTGGTCACAAATTAGTTTTAGCGTTTTTTACATATTAGATTGGCCGCGTAGCTCAACTGAATAGAGTAGCTGACTACGGATCAGCCGGTTACAGGTTTGAATCCTGTCGCGGTCACACAAAAAAAAGGATACTTCAATATTGAGGTATCCTTTTTTTGTGTATGTGAAGATATCCATAAAGATTCCGGATCATGAAGGATCAAGGGGATCAACCCGAAAAGTTGGGGGCTATGCATAAATATTGGTTAATCTAAAAAGAAAATAGGAAATATTCTTTACCCCTCTCAGGCATGCCCTGAAACTTTTTATTTTAGCGTTGAAAGATTCAGCCGAAGCATTTGTCGACCGATTGTCAAAGTAATTGATGATTGTTTGATAGTGTGCCGAGATTGATCTTTTTACAGTGTTGAACTGTTTAAACCCCGCTTGTTCAATCTGTTCATACCAGTGTGCCAGACGAGTAAACGCAACTACTTTTTCTTTCACGGTATGATAGATATGTCTGAGCTGCATGGTCAGGTTGTAAGATCTTTCCAGGGAAGGATACCAATGAAAAAGGACTTCAGCTCTGGCCCTTTGATTCGGAGTCCATTTATTCTCTGTTTTAAATAGCAGGTAGCGGCTTCTTGCCAAAAGTTGTTTACGGGTTTCACCGTTTTTCAGAATTTCAGGAGAATACTTTCTTCCGGCTTCTTTAGCTAACTCCATCTCTTTACTTTCCTGTTCGATTGCCTCCCAGCGATGTACCACACGGATGTCCTGCAATGCTTCAGTGGCTAGCTTTTGTACATGAAAACGGTCGGTAACAAGAGTTGCTTTGGGAAACGCCCGCCGAACGATCATCTCCATATTGGCGGCCATATCGATTGTAACTTCTTTGACTTTTAGTCGTTTAGAATGATTGATTCTGTTTAAAACGTCAAGAACATCAGAGGCCATGGTCCCTTTTACGATAGCGACGATACTTCCTTTTTTACCTTTGGCTTGCTTATTGGTGAGAATCGTATAAAGTTCATCATAAGTCAGAGCCGTTTCATCCAGACTCAGATGGGAGCCAATGTTTTCGGGGAAAAGAACCCATTTGTCTGCGTGTTCCCGTTGGTCCCACTCATAGAAGTCAGATAAGAAGAGCCGGTATTGTTCTTCCAATTGCTTCCCGTCTACACCATAAAATTCACCAACAGTACGACAGCTAACAGGATGAGTATCTATGTAATTCTTTTAAAAAAGACGCAAATTCTTGCGTCAAACGAGTTCCTTTAGCTACCATATCCCAATTCCTGCAGACAATATCCCCTGTGCTATGATTGGTCCACCTTCTACGCCTTACCTGCAGAATCACCACTTTCCCTCGTAGGGGATAGTCTTGTATGGCTACACTGGGATAAAATCCTTTTGATTCAAGTTTATCTTCTTTATATTCCTCAGGAATAATATTGAGTTCTTCCAGATGAATGGTAATGGTCGAACTTGTCTTTTCTGCAAATACTACTTCAAAGTATTTTAATACGCCTTCCGGCAATAGCAATTCATAGCCTGTTTCCATAGCTGCAAATGTAGCTCCTTTTCTATTACCCCCCAACTTTTCGGCTTGATCCGATTCCTTTCCGTTTTTCGTTCCTTATAGGATTGGATGAATAAAGATATATCTTTCGATCTTAAAAGATATAAGGAACGAAGTTAAAAGATATATCTTTTTTTTGCAAAAAAAATCCTTCACATCCTACACCTACTGATCTGACATGGTATTGGTATTTAATTTACCTAGAATGAGGTATTTCAGTAAAATGTATCATTGCTGATCTTTGTTTCGTAAATTAAACAACTAAAAGACCTGCAATTATGGCAACGAAAGTCCTCATAGCTCCCGGATACTGTGGTTCGGATGATAACCACTGGCAATCTTATTGGCAAAAAGAAAATAAGGAATACATCCGCATTGAACAACGTGATTGGTATCACCCTGTTGCTGACGAATGGGCTGATACGATCGAGAAGTATGTACGCGAGAGTTTAGACGATGTCGTTGTTGTTGCGCATAGTTTAGCGTGTATAACCTTAGCCATTTGGGCACAAAAAACAAATTTATCTATTAAAGGTGCTTTGCTGGTTGCTCCCCCAAATATCGAATGCGAAAAACTAAGATCGGTTATAAAAGGATTTTCACCTGTACCTATGCAAGAATTGCCCTTCAAGAGTATTCTTTTAGCAAGTACAAACGACGAATATATGAACATTGATCAGGCAGAAGTCCTTGCTAATCATTGGAAAAGCACTTTTGTGAATATAGGAAATAAAGGGCATATAAATGCGAATTCAAATCTAATGAACTGGCCTGAAGGACGAGCTTACCTTTCTGCCCTGATTTATTAAGACTTCCAGTAACTATTGTAGATTATATTTTAAAGTTATACAAAATGATATCTTGGTCCTATTAAATGCCAATAAATAAAAAAAAAGAACAACTTCGCTCTTTAAATCAAGATAATAATTAACTACATTTGTAGTATTATCAATATCATACCCCCTATTATGAAACGCACGTGTTTACTTATTATCATTCTCTTTACTTTTTTTACGGGCTATTCTCAACCGATTGATGCGGACTGGGTAAAAGCCAACTATACAAAGAGAGAAGTAATGATTCCTATGAGAGATGGAATTAAGCTTTTTACAGCCGTTTATGAGCCGGTTAACAAATCCGAAAAACATCCTGTGCTAATTACACGAACTCCATATAAAGCAGCGCCTTACGGGACAACATTCAGTTCGGCCCTTTGGGAATCGTATGGTGATTATTGCAAAGAAGGATACATCTTTGTATTTCAGGATGTGCGGGGAAAGTGGATGAGTGAGGGAACATTTATGGATGTGCGCCCGTTTAATCTTAACAAAAAAAAGAAAACAGATATAGATGAAGCCAGTGATACTTACGACACGGTTGAGTGGCTTTTGAAACATACTAAAAATAACAATGGAAACGTTGGTGTGTCGGGCTGTTCTTATCCCGGTTTTTATGCTTTGATGGGCGGACTCAGCAATCACCCCGCTATTCGTGCCATTTGTCCGCAGGCTCCTGTTACAGATTGGTTTATGGGAGATGACTTTCATCATAACGGCGCTTTCTTGCTGGCCGACGCATTTAACTTTCATTCATCGCAAGGACGACCTCGCCCGGTACCAGTTTCGACAAGACAAGAAGGAGCCCCTTTTTATCAGACAGATGAATATTCTTTCTTTTTGAAGACCGGGGCTATTATTAATTTCTCTGCGCTGCTTGGCGACAGTATAGCATTTTGGAACAAGATGATGGCGCATCCGGATTACGATGCATGGTGGAAAGCACGAAATGTACTCGCAAATTGTTACCATGTACAGCCAGCTGTATTGGTAGTTGGAGGTTTTTTCGACGCTGAAGATTGTTATGGTTCTCTTGGCTTGTACAAGGCTATAAACAAACAAAGTCCGGATACTAAACTTCGTTTTATTATGGGACCCTGGTCGCATGGTGCATGGAATTCCAATGACGTTAGTTCGCTGGGCGATATTTCTTTTGGTATGAATACGGCTGCTTATTATTCTAAAGAGGTGGAAGTTCCTTTTTTTAATTACTACTTGAAAGGGAAGGGTAATCCGGATGATTGGAAAAAGGTTATCATGTTCTTCTCCGGAGAAAATAAGTGGAAAAGCTTTACGGAATGGCCGCCAAAAAAAGTGGAGATGACTCCCTTATATCTTGGTGAAAAAGGAAAGTTGGAATTTACAGCTCCCGAGGCGATTGCTTCTTTTTCACAGTATGTTTCCGATCCCTCCCACCCTGTTCCATACACAGATAAGATACTACGATATCGAAGTGCCGATTTTATGACGGGCGACCAGCGATTTGCTTCTCGACGTACGGATGTGCTGACATACCAAACCGAGCCTTTAAGTGTCGATATGACTCTTGGAGGTGAATTGTTGGCCGATTTAAAGGTGTCCATCTCTACTACCGATGCTGATTTTGTTGTAAAACTTATTGATGTTTTTCCTGACGATGCAGACAATACAGGAGGTATGATGAACGGCTATCAAATGCTGGTGCGCGGAGACGTTATGCGTGGTAGATACCGCAAAAGTTTTGAAATGCCGGAAGCGTTTATTCCCAATCAGCAAACCACCGTTTCATTTCGACTCAATGACATAGCACATACATTCAAAAAGGGTCATCGGGTGATGGTTCAGATCCAAAGTTCCTGGTTTCCTTACGTGGATAGAAACCCCCAGCAGTTCGTAAATATCTATCAATGCAGTGATTCATATTTTGTGAAATCCGCAATAAAAGTTTTCCATCAGCAAAATCAGGCTTCAAGAATTATCTTACCCGTATTATCAAAATAGAAAAAAAGCCTTCGAAATGAATTTCATTACGAAGGCTTTTTTATATCAATTAGCAAGGATTACATCAATCCTCTGTTCTTGAGCAATGGTGTAGTTCCTGGTTCTTTACCACGGAAGGTTTTATACATATCCATCGCTTCGTCAATGGCACCCGGAGTAAGTACATGCTTGCGGAACTTGGATGAAACCTCAGGATTGAAAATATTCCCTGTTTCCTTAAAGGCTTCGAAAGCATCGGCATCCAGTACCTCTGCCCAAATGTAGCTATAATACCCAGCAGTATACCCTCCACCCATGGTGTGGTTGAAATAGGTTGATCTGTAACGAGGAGGTATCTGTTTAAGAAGTCCGCGTTTGTTCATCGCGTCTACTTCAAATTTATTAACGTCCAGGTCGGCCGGAATTTCTTTTAGCACATGATAATCCATATCCAACATAGAAGCTGCAAGGTATTCGACTGTTGCAAATCCCTGACCGTATTTTCCACTCTTTTCGAGTTTCTCGATCAACGAAGTTGGAATAACTTCGCCTGTCAGATAATGCTTGGCATACACTTTCAGTACTTCAGGTTCGAATACCCAGTGTTCCATAACCTGCGAAGGTAATTCCACAAAATCCCGGGGCACACTTGCAACTCCATCATAATGAACGTCTCTGAACAAGCTGTGCAAAGCGTGACCAAATTCATGGAAAAGAGTTTCCGCTTCATCTGCATTCAATAAAGCTGGCTTGTCGCCGGAAGGTTTACTAAAATTGCACACTACTGTTACAACAGGAGCTACGCGCTTGCCATTTTTATATGTCTGCGAACGGTAACCACCGCACCAAGCACCGCCTCTTTTACTTTCACGAGGAAAGAAGTCCATGTACAATACACCCAAATGCGTTCCATCTTTGTCCTTGCATTCGAAAGCAGTTGCTTCTTCGTGAGGTACAGGAATACCCTTTATCTGCGTAAAAGTAATGCCATATAATTTGTTAGCAACATAGAAAGCGCCTTCGCGAACGTTGTTAAGTTCCAGATAAGGACGAACTTCGTTTTCATCAAGGTTAAATTTGGCAATCTTAGCCTTTTCAAAATAATAACGCCAGTCCCAACCTTCGGGTTCGAAGTTACCTCCTTCTTTTTTGATCTCGGCATTGATATCGGCCAATTCATCCTGAGCCTTAGCCAAAGCAGGTTTCCAAACTTCGTCTAGCAAAGCGTATACTTTGTCTTCGTCCTTCGCCATACGGTTTTCCAGAACAAATGCAGCATAATCCTTATACCCCATCAATTTAGCTTTTTCAAGGCGAAGGGTTACCAGCTTCTTAACCACCTCTTTATTATCGGCATCGTTTCCATTGTTTCCACGATTAATATAGCCTTTGTAAATCTTTTCACGCAGATCGCGCTTATCGGAATACTGCAGAAAAGGCATTACACTCGGATTATGCAATGTAAACAACCATTTACCTTCCAGCTTTGCTGCTTTAGCAGCATCGGAAGCAGAAGCGATCAGACTTTCCGGCAGACCAGAAAGATCTTCTTTATTATCGATTACCAGTTTGAAACTGTTTGTTTCCTTCAGCATATTCTGACCGAAAGTAAGTTCCAACAAAGACAGTTCACTGTTAAGCTCTCGCAATTTGGTTTGATTCTCAACGCTCAGATTTGCTCCCCCACGAACGAAATCTTTGTAGGTTTCTTCCAACAATTTAGCCTGCTCTTTGTTTAATTTTAGCTTGGCTCTTGAATCATATACAGCCTTAACTCGTTTAAACAATTTAGCATTCAGCTTAATATCATCTTCATGCTTTGATAATAATGGAGACAAATCGCGACTCAAGGCCTGCATTTCGTCTGATGTATTTGCACTGTTTTGTCCGTAAAACACGGCACTAACCTTTGTCAATAACTTACCACTTTGATCCAAAGCGGCGATTGTATTTTCAAAATCAGGCGTTGTTTTCAGGTTAACAATAGCATTTACTTCTTTTGCCTGAGCGTCCATTCCTTTAAGAAAAGCTGCTTTGTAGTGCTCAAGTTTAATTTGGTCAAAAGGAGGAACCTCAAAAGGTGTTGTATACTTAGTAAGAAAGGGATTAGCATCCACTTTCACCGCTTGTCCGGAAGCATCTGTCCAAACTCCCAGCATAACGGCAATACCTGCTGCCATAAGCATTTTCTTCATTCTTGTACAAGTTTATAAATTAGTAAAAATCTTAATCACAAATATAGCTGATTTTTGATGGAACAAACCATCTGTTAAACCTTTTCTTTTTCAAATGCTTTTTGCGCACAAGCGTAACCCTGATTATAAAAATCTGTAAGTTTTTGTACATCCCGTTCCATCCGGTCTACCACAATCTTTTCCATCGGACGAATAACAAGTGCTTTACCTTGAGCTTCCAAATGCTCTATGTACTCGATAGTTTCATTATACCGTTCGTGCCGAAGTATTAACTGGCGCCTTAGTTCCGGATATTTCCGGTAAATAAAACCAGGTAAGCTTCTATGTTTAATTGTCTTGCGATACCCTTTGTTTCGAGTTAGAACAATCACATTATTTAAGTTACCATCGGCGATGGATTTTCTGATAGGCAGTGCATCACAAACTCCACCGTCTACCATGGGGATCCCATCCACGTAAGCAACCGGACAAAAAACAGGCAGACTACAAGTAGCTTTGCATATATCAAGCAAACGCTCTTTATTTTTCTTTTCTTCGAAGTATACAGCCTCGCCGGTAAGGCAATTGCTGGTTACCATTACAAAACGATTAGGCGATTTAAAATAGGTATCGTAATCAAATGGGTATATTTTTTCAGGATAAATGTCGAAAAGCAAATTGAAGTCCATGATATTTCGCTGCTTCAGCAAAGGTTTAAGACCGATATAGTCGTATTGGCTCATTAAATCAATATTACTATATCTTGCCCTTCCCCGTTGGCATGATGCATATGAAAGTCCATTAGTTGCTCCAGCTGATACTCCAATGGTATAAGGAAAATATATTCCCTTATCCATGAAATAATCTAACACTCCGGCGGTAAAGACACCACGCATCCCTCCGCCCTCAAGTACAAGTCCTGTTTGTTCCTTCATCACCTAAAGAAAATTATTTGTTGGTCAGGGCCTGTTCTATATCAGCAATAATATCTTCCGCATTTTCAATTCCTACTGAGAAACGAATTAAATCCGGAGCAACACCTGCCGCTAGTAATTGTTCGTCTGATAACTGACGGTGAGTATGACTTGCCGGATGCAGAACAGACGTACGTGCATCGGCAACATGAGTTACGATTGCTGCAAGTTTAAGACTGTCCATAAATTTAATAGCGACTTCGCGTCCACCCTTCAATCCGAAAGTTACTACACCGCAAGAACCATTTGGCATGTACTTCTGACCTAGATCGTAATATTTGTTGCCTTTCAATCCGCAATAATTTACCCAGGCAACTTCGTCTCTTTTTGTAAGGTATTTGGCTACTTTCAAAGCATTCTCGCAATGACGGGGCATCCGAAGGTGCAAGGTTTCAAGTCCAAGATTTAGTAAAAATGCGTTTTGCGGTGACTGAGTAGATCCCAGATCGCGCATCAGTTGAACAGTTGCTTTCGTAATATAGGCACCTTTTCCAAAAGAAGTTGTATAGGTTAGTCCATGGTAAGAAGCATCCGGCTCGGTTAATCCGGGGAATTTACCTGGATAAGCATCCCAATCAAAATTACCGCTATCAACTATGGCTCCTCCTACACTGCTGGCGTGGCCATCCATGTATTTAGTTGTTGAATGTATGATGATATCGGCACCCCATTCGAACGGACGACAATTAATTGGCGTGGCAAAGGTATTGTCCACAATTAAAGGAACTCCCTGGCTATGAGCTATTCCGGCAAACTTTTCGATATCGAGGATACTTAGTCCGGGATTCGAGATCGTTTCTGCAAACAAGGCCTTTGTATTTGGTTGAAAGGCTTTAAGAATTTCTTCTACTGGTGCGTCCTGATCAACAAATGTAACTTCGAGACCAAGTTTTTTCATGGTCACAGCAAAAAGGTTGAAAGTACCGCCGTAAATAGTGGACGCGCTAACAATATGATCACCGGCAGAACAGATATTAAATATAGCGTAAAATGATGCAGCCTGACCAGATGAAGTGAGCATTGCCGCTGCTCCACCCTCTAAAGCACAGATTTTAGAAGCAACCGCATCGTTTGTTGGATTCTGTAAACGGGTATAAAAATAGCCACTCTCTTCCAGATCAAAGAGTTTAGCCATCTGATCACTTGTTTCATACTTAAACGTAGTACTTTGATATATAGGAAGAACTCTGGGCTCTCCTTTCTTCGGATTCCAACCTCCCTGAACACAGAGGGTATCCGGTTTAAACGTATTACTCATTTCAATTTGTAATTAATAGATCGTTCGATATCATTATAAAGGGAACAAATGTAATCATTCCTAATCATAATGATACCTTAATACTCCATTTTTATAATTCGTTTAAACCATTTATCAGGGTAAGGTAACTTCATTTTCCAACGGACACTGTTCCATAAATGCTTTTACATTTTGAAGTGTTGTTTCTGCAATATTATGAAGTGCCTCACTGGTGAAAAATCCTTGATGAGATGTTACTATAACATTATTAAAGGAAAGAAGACGGGCCAACACATCGTCGTCTATTATTTTATCCGATTTATCTTCATAAAAATAATCACCCTCTTCTTCATAAACATCTAAACCTGCTGCTGCTATTTTTTTATTTTTCAGACCTTCAATCAAGGCATTTGTATGAATCAACTGACCTCTTCCTGTATTGATAATCATCACATTGTCTTTCATTTTACAGATAGAAATGTCATTAATCAGATACCTTGTTTTGTCGGTAAGAGGACAGTGCAGCGAAATAATATCTGATTGTTTATAAAGCTCGTCGAGCGTTGTATAAGTAAAGTTATGTTTCTCCGCAAATTCTTTATCTGGATATAAATCATAGGCAAGTATATTCATTCCAAACCCAGAAAGAATCTGAATCAAGATTTTGGCAATCTTTCCGGTTCCGATAATTCCAGCTGTTTTACCATGCATATCAAATCCCATCAATCCATGTAAAGAAAAATTACCGTCGCGTGTTCGCCAGTAAGCCCTGTGAATTTTTCTGTTAAGCGACAACATGAGTGCTACGGCATGTTCGGCCACAGCATAAGGCGAATAGGCCGGAACACGTACTATTGTCATCTTCCCTTTAGCCGCTGCCAAATCTACATTATTAAATCCCGCACAACGAAGAGCAAGCAGTTTAACTCCATTTTTGGCTAATCCGTCAATTATTTCGGCATCAGCAGTATCATTTACAAAAATACATACAGCATGGACACCTTGCGTTAAAACAAGATTATTTTTATTAAGGTGTCCTTTATAATATTTTATGTCGTAATGGAAAGCTTCATTAACCTGATCGAAAGAGGAAATATCGTAAGGTTTCGCTCCAAAAAATGCAATAGTGTAAGCCATAATTAGTAAGTTTTATAATTAAACAATCAAAGGTTCTCGAAAGTTCGGGAGTTTTAATCAATCTGATATAAATTACCTATCTTTGCATCCAATTTATAATGATTCTTTATGGTTAAGAAGTCTCAGCTAAAAAGAGGAGTTGCCATAGTCACCGGCATTTTACTTCTTGCTTTTGTGGCTCTTTTTGCAACAAGAAACCTGATTATTCGTAATTATGCCAACAAAAAACTGGCGGTAATTGAAAATAAATATCAACTGTCTATTCACTATAAGGATTTACGAATGGACGGACTAAATGGCCTTCAAATAGACGATCTGTCTGTTGTTCCTTTAAACAAGGATACATTCCTTAAAGCAAAATCGATAGATATAAAACTTGAACTACTCAATTTGCTTTTACTTAAAACAGATGTCCAGGATGTTGTTATTGACAGGCTTCAGATTAATTTTATTAAAACCGATTCCATCACATCAAACTTTGATTTTTTGTTTAAATCAAAGAATATCGAAAAAACAATTAAAAGCGATTCAGAAGACTCTGCAGCGAAGAATTCCCCACTTCATTTCGGAGAAATTATTCATCACACTTTCGATATGTTATTCAAGGTACTACCTTCGAATGGTATATTACGAGATTTCAACGTTACTTTCCAGGCTCCGGGTCATCACCTTTCAATTGGTATTTCTGAAATGCCGATTAAGAACAATCGTTTTAGAACTGAAATTTGTGCTATGGAAAATAATGTTGAAAACCGGCTGATTGCCGAAGGCATTTTGTCGGACTCCGAACGCGACATAGAAGCAAGATTGTATGCCAAAGATACCAGCAAAGTTACATTGCCATTTCTTAGTTATAAATGGGGTGCCGATTTGAAATTTGACACCCTTGCTTTCGAAATCAGAGAAAGTAAAACCAATGATGACGCACGACAGTTAACAGGTCATGCATCGGTTAGAGGGCTTACTCTTTTCCATGAACGTATCTCACCGGAAACCGTCTTGCTTAATGACGCCAATTTCTCTTACCGGATTAAGGTTGGTGACAACTATTTTGAAGTTGACAGTTCTTCGGTTGTTCGTTTCAATGTGCTTAATTTCAATCCCTATCTGAGGGCTGAAAAGGATACCTCATGGCGGATTAAAGTTTCGATAAACAAACAAAATTTTCCATCGGATGAACTGTTTTCTTCTCTACCAAAGGGACTATTTAGTAACCTCGAAGGAATCAAAACAAGCGGGAACCTCTCCTACCACTTTCTGTTTGATGTTAATTTGGGAAATGTAGACAGTCTGGTGTTTGAATCAACGCTAAATCCGCATAAATTCCGTATTGTTTCGTTTGGCAATACAGATCTTAGAAAGATGAATGAACCCTTTACTTATACTGCCTATGAGAATGGGCAGCCCGTCCGAAGTTTCGAGACAGGTTCTTCAAATCCTAATTTCCGACCACTTACAGCTATTTCTCCTTTACTGCAGATGGCAGTGATGCAATCGGAAGACGGGGCCTTTTTCTATCATAACGGATTTCTGCCGGATGCCATTCGTGAATCACTGATACACGATATTAAGGTCAAAAAATTTGCCCGGGGGGGAAGTACCATCAGTATGCAACTTATCAAAAATGTATTCCTGAGTAGAAATAAAAATATTGCCCGAAAACTGGAAGAAGCTCTCATAGTTTGGTTAATAGAAAGAAATAGGCTTACGTCCAAAGAACGTATGTTCGAAGTTTACATGAACATTATTGAATGGGGACCGATGATTTACGGGGCACAGGAAGCCTCCCGATTTTACTTTGCAAAAGAGGCATCAGATTTAAATGCCAATGAGGCTATCTTTCTTGCCAGTATTATTCCAAAGCCCAAACGTGTTCGCTGGAGTTTTACGGATAGTATGCAATTGAATCCGGCTCTTGGATCTTACTTCAGATTACTTGGAGAAAGATTGCTTATTAAAGGGGTAATAACGGAAGAGGATGCAGCAAAAATAAAGCCCGAGATTGTACTCTCGGGCCCTGCAAAAGATTTTCTGTTTTCGGGAAGCAATACTACCGACAGCATTCCTGAACCGGACGATTCCGGAGACGTAGATCTTTTAGTTGAATAGATTACTCTACATGTTCGGCGGCATCATGACTTAGTACAATGTTACGGGCAATATACGATTCATTCCCGGCTTTATCTGTACAATAAACCATCAAATGATAGTTGCCTTCGGTTGCATTTTCGGGAATAACGATTTCATGGTGGTGAACAAGGGTATTTTTCTTCCCTGAAACATCCCATGACTTGGAAAAAGTAAAATCTACTGTTTCAGTAACTGTCTTTGTATGGGTGTGTCCATCAAAATTATTATGAATATCTACTTTATAGGAACTTAATTCCGTATCGTCGGAAAGTTCCATCTCAAAATGGACCGCTGCTCCAATCTTCAAAGAATCTCCATCTTCCGGTTCTATCAAATTAATAACCGGCTTTGAAACATCTTCCGAATCTTTATCACAAGCAAAAAACATCGTTGCAAATAAGCAGAGAACTGGTAAATAAATTAACTTATTCATTTTAATAGAGTTTTAAAAGGGATTTTAATTAAAAGCTGAAAATTTCGTCCCGGTTCGGGGATGTCAATTTTTCTGTAAAAACTTAAATGATTATAATACCTGGTGTCAAACAAGTTATTAGCGGAGATAGTAACCTCCAACTTATTTTTCATCCAAGGAATAGAAAAGCTTGCTCCGGCATGGAATAGCTGTGCCCCCGGAGTTGGATCTTCATTTCTTGAAATACGATTTTGCGCTGCAATACACTCGTTTTCCAAATAAAACCGCATCTGTCCGGGATGGTACGATAACGTACTACGTAACGATACGGGAGGCGAAAAACTTAAAGCTGTATTGGCATCCAGATTATAAGTGTAGACATATTCGCCAGAAACAGCAAGGGTTACTTCGCGAAGGATATCAACTTCACCCGATATTTCGCCACCTGTAAATAGGGCTTCCACCCCCGAATACTTATAAATCTGACCTGCATGAGGTAAAATAGACCACACACCTGTAGGTTGGAGATAAATATAGTTGGTAAACCAACTTATAAAAGGAGAAACCTCCAACCGGACAGAATTACCATGGAACGTATACCCCATATCCAACTGCCAGCCTTGTTCCGAATTCAATGTAGCATCGCCTTGTTCGTGCCGGAATGTGCCATGATGAACCCCATTGGATGCAAGTTCATTAGCACCGGGCAGTCGGAAGCTTCGTCCAATATTCACTTTTGCAATATGCCTTTCCGATGGAGTGTATACAACTCCAATCGAACCGGCATAATTGGTAAAGGAACGATCAGTTTCAAAGCTTCGTTGCTTATAAAACTCAACGGTTTCCTGGTTGTACCCATTTTGCTGCAGGTAGCTTTCCAAATAAGTATCCTCAAATGGAGATATACTTATATGCCCGTAATCAAAGCGAAAACCTCCGCTAAATGAAAACGGACCTGCCGGGGTGAAAGAGGCCATGTAATAGGCTCCGGCAGTTTCACGCTGATAACGTGGTAATAAAAAGCCGTACCCCCCTATTCCATTCTTCTGATACTGTAAATCAATGCCTCCGGTATGCTTCCAATTGTCTTGCTGCAGAAAAGTCCATTTCATAGCAGAACTAAATGTATGCAAATCAAATTGCAACTCCAGATCCGGATTTATTGCCGGAGGTTGTTGCGTACCGTAATGTGTATGGAAAAGACTCCGTTCTTCCCTGTGATTATTCTGGTAACCTATATTCCACTCAACAAGGTTTTTACCAAGATTAAGCTGTTGTCGGAATTGGGTTTTTAAGTGATTAACCTTGCTATAAGGCAAATCAATGTTACGAGAGTTTCCATCATCCTGCACTCTGGTTGCATCCGGAATGCCATGTGCACCAGGAAAGAATCCTACTTTTTGATAGGCGTTACTTAGAAACAGCTGACCTTGATAGGCCGATTTACGATAAGATACAGATGCCGAGGCATCTCTTTCCATCCCTGCTGTATTCTTCATCCGTCTGTTATAGATAGGAATTCGCTGAGTAAGATAAACAATGGAATCGGTGGGTACACGATAATCACCGAAATGTTGTTCGGTAAAACGAGTCTGTATATACCATGCATTCTTTTTAATACCTAGCATAACAGATCCTCCCCACAAATTATTGTTGGTTTTACTTAACAGATTGACCTCTCCAAACAATTGATTGTCTAAAGGCGGAGGTAGTTGTTTTATTTCAAGTACCCCTCCCATAGCATCGCTTCCATATTGGAGTGATGCAGGACCTTTCCGAACTTCCACTCGTTCAACATTGAATGCGTCTATTTCCAACCCATGATCGGCACCCCATTGTTGCCCCTCCTGCCGGATTCCATTCTCTGTTACCGCCACCCTATTGAAACCCATACCTCTGATTACTGGCTTGGAAAAACCCGAACCTATATCCATTGATTGAATTCCGGGAAGCTTGCCCAATGTTTGCATCAGGCTGCCCGAATGAAATTCGCGCAGGAACTCTTGCCCTATCACTTCTACAGGCACAGTCTCTGTTCGGTTACGACCAGACATGTAATTATTAGTCACCACCACTTCCGGCAGACTTACCTTGAGTGAATCGGGATACAGCGCATAGGCGTCTGCAGAAATGCATAACGCTAACACGCACGAAATATATCCGATACGCATAAATTTATTTTATTTGATAATTATAGATAAAGATATTTACCTATAAAGCTGGAGGGGCACGTAGATAATAGCCGAAAGGCTCTGCACAGGTTACTTTGCAAAGATAGACAGCCTGATTAATTGTTGTAAATGTACGGAAATAACCAAGATGAAAAACAATTGGTTCTTCGAAAGGTAAAAGGTGAAACTGACAAATAGAACAGTCATCCGGAGTAGATTCTTCATGATGATTATCGCATGTT
The DNA here is from genome assembly GCF_963667135.1 of uncultured Macellibacteroides sp. Lineage (NCBI taxonomy): Bacteria > Pseudomonadati > Bacteroidota > Bacteroidia > Bacteroidales > Porphyromonadaceae > Macellibacteroides > uncultured Macellibacteroides sp. The sequence continues at coordinate 3,769,509 of NZ_OY762974.1, forward strand.
CCTGAATCGCAAGACTTGTGATGGTGAAATTCCTTCACAAAACCCACAGGCGCTATCGAAAACATCAATAGCCAGGCAAAGAGAATCTGCTTTGTAATCTTTCTTTTCATCAATATCTGTTCAGTTCACACTTCCTATAACCGTAATGGTTTGCGGATTGTTCAGCACAGAACAATATCATCTATAAAAAAGTCCTGTACCTTTGCGATCAAATGTCTCACAAAGGTACAGGTTCTTCTTGGTAATTTATAATAAATTTGATGCCAATTCAGATAATTCGCTTCGTTCACCCTTTATCAGATTGATGTGAGCAAACAACTCCTGTCCTTTCATTTTATCTACCATGTAGGCAAGTCCGTTGCTCTGAGCATCAAGATAGGGTGAGTCTATTTGTTGAATATCACCTGTAAATACCATTCTTGTCCCTTCTCCCGCACGCGTTATAATAGTCTTTACCTCGTGTGGAGTGAGGTTTTGTGCTTCATCTATAATGCAGAAAGTTTCTGATAAGCTTCTCCCCCGGATAAAAGCCAACGCTTCTATTACCAACTGATTGTTTTTTTGTAATTCATCAATTCGCCGAATATCAGCACTTCCCGGAGGTAATTGAGCTTTAATAACGTTCAGATTGTCAAATAAAGGTTGCATGTATGGCGCTATTTTCTGTTTTTCGTCTCCGGGAAGAAACCCCAGGTCTTTATTTCCAAGTGCCACAATAGGTCTGGCAAGCAATATCTGATTAAATAAGTCTGCTTGTTTAAGAGCCGAGGCCAAAGCAAGGAGCGTTTTTCCGGTACCTGCTTTTCCTGTAAGAGCAACCAATTTTATGTTTGGGTCATTTAGTACTTCAAGCGCAAAACTCTGTTCTGCGTTACGGGGAGTAATGCCATAACTCGGCGTTTTGTCAACCTTTTTTATTTTATCTGTATATGGGTTATAACGAGCTAATACAGAATTGCGTACACTTCTCAATACAAAGCAGTCGTTTGGATCCAATTTTACATTAAAGTCGAGAAAATCGGCAGTTATACCTTCTGGCGAACCATATATTTTATCTATTAAATCCGGGTCAATATTTTCATATACCTCCTGGGCCCGTTCAAAAATATCGACATTAATCACTTTATCTGTTATATAATCTTCCACCTCAATTCCCAATGAGCGTCCTTTCATGCGTAGATTGACATCTTTAGTAACAAGAATCGTATGCATTTTCGGATTTTTTTCTGCGATGAACAGGGTGCTGGACAAAATTCGGTGATCGGCAGTATGTTCGGGAAACGACAAGGCTATTTTCTCTTGGTATTTATCTCCTGTCACAATGTACAGGGTTCCTTTGCCCGGACCAAGAGATGCTCCTTTAAGAAAAAGGTCGTTACTAGTAAGCAAATCCAGTTCACGCACAAACTCGCGGGCATTAAAATTAATCTGATCGCTTCCTTTCTTAAATTTATCAAGCTCTTCAAGTACTACAATGGGCAGATAAATATCATTTTCCTGAAAGTTCTCAATACACTTATAATCGTGCAGGATAACGTTGGTATCAAGCACAAAATTCTTCTTTGCTCCCATGATCTTTCTGTTTAATGATTAGCAATATAATATTAACTAAACAACGAAAATAAACAATTAGTTTGTTGTTTTGCCATATAAACATTACTAAATTTCTTGTTATGCAACATGATTTAGTAATCCACTGGATTTATAAAGACAATTCTTCGGTGTTCAACCTAATAAGTTCTTTTTTTTCTTTATTTTTGCCCGTTATAAAAAAAATACAAATGACTTACGAAGAAACTCTACACTATCTTTATACACGTGTACCTGTTTTTCAGCATAGCGGAGCATCCGCATATAAACCAGGTCTGGGTACCAGCATAGCGTTAGATGCCTATTTTAACTACCCTCATTCTACCTACAAGACTATACATGTTGCAGGTACGAATGGCAAGGGCTCGACTTCTCACCTGTTGGCGGCAACACTGCAGCAATCGGGATATAGAGTTGGATTATATACTTCACCTCATTTGGTTGATTTCCGTGAACGTATTCGTGTAAACGGAGAAATGATTTCCGAGCAGTACGTTGTTGATTTTGTTGATCAGCACAGAAATTATTTTGAAACTCTAGAACCTTCATTTTTTGAGCTGACGATGAGCATGGCTTTCGATTATTTTCGAGCGATGACTGTGGATGTGGCCGTAATTGAAGTTGGACTGGGTGGACGACTTGACAGTACAAACATTATTTCTCCGGATCTTTGCGTTATAACCAACATAAGCATGGACCATGTTCAATTCCTAGGAGATACCTTGGAAAAGATAGCTTCAGAGAAAGCGGGTATAATTAAACAGGGCATTCCAGTTGTAATTGGTGAAGCAGGTAAAGAAAGCGTTAAAGAAGTATTTGTTTCGAAAGTAACAGCCGTAAATGCGCCTATTTTCTTTGCAGAACAGTCGGACGTAATACTTTCGGCCACTTATATTAATTCGGGGCAATGGGTGTTTGAAAGCCACGATTTTGGTGAACTTAATGGAGAATTAGGCGGTGTGGTGCAGGAAAAAAATGCAAAAACAGTTCTTTTATCCATTCGTAAATTAATAGAACTCGGTTATAAAATTACACCAGAAGCTGTAAAAGAAGCATTTGCAAATGTAGTAGAGCTTACAGGATTAATGGGGAGGTGGCAGGTTATGCAAGAAAATCCCAAAATAATCTGCGACACGGGTCATAATACAGGTGGATGGGAATATCTTTCCCGACAACTTGTGCAAACTCCCTGCGATACGCTGCATATTATTATTGGTATGGTAAACGACAAAGATATTAACGGCGTTTTAAAATTACTACCTCAAAATGCTACTTACTATTTCACGAAGGCATCGGTAGATAGGGCATTACCATCCGAAGAATTTGCTTCTATGGCCAGTCAGTACGGATTAAAAGGAAATATATATCCTACTGTTGATAGTGCAATACTTGCAGCAAAAACAAATTCAGGCAAAGATGATCTTATTTTTATCGGCGGCAGCACTTTTGTAGTGGCTGATGCTATGATCTCTTTGAAAACAAAAAGACATTTATAATTGAAACTCTAATAATACAAAAAAACAGATGACTGAAAAAATTCAAAAAAAATTGAGCGATTCGAAAGGTGCTCGCTGGGCAGCACTCAGCGTGGTTGCTTTTACCATGCTGTGCGGTTATTTTCTAACCGACGTAATGTCTCCTCTAAAACCGATGCTCGAATCAGAATTACTTTGGAGTAGCACCGATTACGGGTTTTTCACCAGTGCTTATGGCTGGTTTAACGTATTCCTGTTTATGCTTATTTTCGGAGGTATAATTCTTGATAAGATGGGCGTTCGCTTTACCGGATTTAACGCCTGCTTGCTGATGCTTGTAGGGTGCGGTATTAAATATTACGCCATTTCGGAATACTTCCACATGGACGGACAACTCATTCTTGGATGGAAGGCACAGGTAGCAGTAGCCGCTTTTGGTTATGCCATTTTTGGTGTTGGTGTTGAAATTGCAGGTATTACCGTTTCAAAGATTATTGTTAAATGGTTTAAAGGAAAAGAACTTGCCTTAGCGATGGGTCTTGAGATGGCAACCGCACGTATCGGAACGATGCTGGCCATGTCTGTTTCTGTTCCTTTTGCTAAATATTTTGGCAGTGTTTCTGCTCCTATCCTACTTTGCTTCATAATGCTTTGCATAGGATTAATCGCCTTTATCGTTTATATCTTTATGGATAGAAAACTGGATGCTTCTCTTTCTGAATCAGATAAGGAAGCTGAAGAACCATTCCGAATGAAGGACATTCTTCTAATTATCACAAACAAAGGTTTTTGGTTGATTGCCCTGTTGTGTGTACTTTTCTATTCGGCCGTGTTCCCATTTTTAAAATATGCGACCGACTTAATGGTAAATAAATATGCGGTCGACCCGGAATTAGCTGGTATTATTCCGAGTTTACTTCCTTTGGGAACCTTATTCCTCACGCCGTTCTTTGGTAACTTATACGACCGTAAAGGTAAAGGTGCTACCATTATGGTTATCGGAGCTTGTATGTTAATTGGAGTTCATTTATTGTTTGCGCTTCCGTTGTTAAATGAATGGTGGTTTGCTACGATAATCATGATTATTTTAGGTGTTGCTTTCTCTTTGGTTCCTTCGGCCATGTGGCCTTCAGTTCCCAAAATTATTCCTGAAAAGCAATTAGGGACAGCTTATTCTTTAATCTTTTGGGTACAGAACTGGGGTTTAATGGGTGTGCCTGCGCTTATTGGATGGGTATTGGACCGTTATTGCAAGCTTGAAGGAGACGGACCTGCATACAATTATACTATTCCTATGATTATTTTCACAGGATTTGGAGTACTTGCGCTAATTGTAGCCTTGATGCTTAAGGCAGAAGATAAAAAGAAAGGATATGGTCTTGAAAAACCAAATATGAAATAAATTTAGATTAAAATGTTAATTATAGAAAGAGGACTTCGATTGAGGTCCTCTTTTTTTGCCTTCTTAATAAATTAGATTACCTTTGTGCCCGATATAAAATCAATCATTAAATTATGGATGACAGTATCCCGCTTGAGGTAAATAGAAAGTAAACTAGCAGAGGTAGAAGCATTATTCCACCCTGCGTAAATAAACGAAAGGAGGCAATAATGAGAACATTTCTTTATTGTGAAGCAGGGTTTGTGGAAACAGATCGATGGCTTCCTAATTGCTGGGTTAATGTTGAGTGTCCTACACAGGACGATATCAATTACCTTACAAACGAATTACTGGTACCAGAATCATTTCTATCCGATATAGAAGATACCGACGAACGACCTCGTATTGAATACGAAGGCAAATGGTTACTTACCATTTTACGTATCCCAGTGCAAAGTAACGAACAAGGAATTCCTTTTACAACAGTTCCCATCGGTATGATTACCAATGGCGAAATAATTATCTCTGTTTGTTACTACAAAAGCGAATTAATTGCGGACTTTATACGTTACTCCCGCCGCAAGGAGCTTATGGTACGAAATAAGTTCGATCTTATCCTTCGTATAATTCATTCGTCTGCCGTATGGTTCCTTAAGTACCTTAAACAGGTTAATAATGAAGTTCGAATGGCCGAAAAAGAATTGGAAAAAAGTATCCGTAACGAAGATCTGCTTCGGTTAATGAGACTTGAAAAAAGTATGGTGTACTTCAATACATCCATACGTGGTAATGAAGTGATGCTTACCAAACTGCAAAGTATTTTTCAGGGTCCCGATTATGTTGATAAAGAGTTGCTGGAAGATGTGGAAACGGAATTAAGGCAGGCTCACATTACCGTAAACATATACAGTGATATCCTTACAGGAACGATGAATGCATTTGCTTCTATTATAACGAACAATGTGAACACCATCATGAAGCGTATGACATCAATTTCGATCATTCTGATGGTACCAACTTTGATAGCTAGTTTTTATGGGATGAACGTAAGGAGCCATGTAGAGGATTTACCGTATGGATTCTATTATATCGTTATTCTCTCTGTATTAATATCTGCTGCTGCGTTTGTTATTTTTAGAAAAATTCGTTGGTTCTAACTTAAAACTCGATTTTTAGTTGAACTATACCATGAATAGTAATTAAACAAAATAGGGTAACTCAATATAATTGAGTTACCCTATTTTGTTTAATAAAAAGAACCATTAATAGGCACGGGCGAAAACGACTCTCTGCGCAGATGGTTTACCTGTAACCATACAAACACCCGGAGTTTTGTCGCCATCCAATGGAATGCAACGAATCGTAGCCTTGGTTTCGTTCTTGATTAATTCTTCTGTTTCGGGCGTTCCGTCCCAATGGGCAAGAATAAAACCACCTTCTTCAATTTTTTCTTTGAATTCATCGTAAGTCTCAACTGTTATAGTGTGAGTAGCACGATAATCAAATGCTTTTTTATAGATGTTATTCTGTATATCATCCAATAGATTCTTAACATATGCCTCAATACCGTCGCAGGCAACAGTTTCTTTTTCAAGTTTATCTCTGCGCATCACTTCGATGGTATTGTTTTCGAGGTCGCGGCCTCCCATTGCCAAACGAACAGGAATACCCTTTAATTCGTACTCAGCAAATTTCCATCCCGGTTTTTTGTTATCTGCATTGTCGTATTTAACAGAAATACCAAGTGCTTTTAAACCTGCAACAATACCGGCTACTTTTTCGTCGATCAGCTTTAACTGATCATCGTTCTTGTAAATAGGAACTATAACAACCTGAATAGGAGCCAACATTGGAGGAAGCACTAAGCCATTATCGTCCGAATGCGCCATAATAAGAGCACCCATCAAACGGGTCGAAACGCCCCATGATGTAGCCCAAACATATTCGCTCTTCCCTGTTTTGTCGATGAATTTAACATCAAAAGCTTTGGCGAAATTCTGACCAAGGAAGTGAGATGTCCCGCTCTGTAAAGCTTTTCCATCTTGCATCAAACCTTCGATTGTATAAGTATCCAATGCTCCGGCAAAACGTTCGCTGGCGGATTTAACACCCTTAACTACAGGCATTGCCATATATTTTTCTGCAAATTCCGCATAAACTTCAAGCATTAGTCTTGCTTCTGCTTCTGCTTCATCTTTTGTTGCATGTGCAGTATGACCCTCTTGCCACAAAAATTCAGCAGTACGAAGGAATAAGCGGGTACGCATTTCCCAGCGCATTACATTCGCCCACTGGTTAATAAGAAGCGGAAGGTCGCGATAAGACTGAATCCAGTTACGATAGGTATTCCAAATAATAGTCTCTGAAGTAGGACGTATAATTAGTTCTTCTTCCAGCTTAGCTTCCGGATCCACCACTACCCCTGTTCCATCATGATTGGTTTTAAGGCGGTAATGAGTCACTACAGCACATTCTTTTGCAAAGCCTTCCACATGTTCGGCCTCTTTGCTTAGAAATGATTTAGGAATAAGCAAAGGGAAATATGCATTAGAGTGACCTGTTTCCTTAAACTTATCATCTAATATGCGTTGTATTTTTTCCCAGATGGCATAACCATAGGGTCTTATCACCATACAACCACGTACGGCAGAGTTTTCTGCCAATTCAGCCTTAATTACCAGGTCCTGGTACCATTGGGAGTAACTTACACTACGAGGAGTAAGTTCTTTAAGCTCTTTTGCCATTTTTTATTCTAAATTATATTGTTTCCTTTTTTACTTTCGTAACAAGATGCAAAGGTACAAAATTTCAGTTAAGCATATATACATCATACATGATAAAAAGAGATTATCAATTTCATTTTCTGATCTATCAGCTTACTATACGAAACAATAAAGGGAATTCCGACATTCGGGATTCCCTTTATTTATTAAATCAATAATTATGACTACGCTTCCGAAATAATTAATATTGTTCTTTTTCGTTAGGAAAATCAGAAATCTTCACATCGTGAATATAGTTCTTTACTGCTTTGGTAATTTCTTCGTTCAGATTTGCATATCTACGTAAAAATCTTGGAGAAAAACCTTGGTTAATTCCCAACATATCATGCATTACCAATACCTGACCGTCAACGCCTCCACCAGCACCGATACCAATAACCGGAATGGTTAATTCTGAAGCAACGCGGGCTGCTAAAGTTGCCGGTATTTTTTCCAACGTCAAGGAGAAACAACCAACTTCCTGCAAAACGTGTGCATCCTCAATTAATTTCTGAGCTTCGGCTTCTTCCTTAGCACGAACTGTATAAGTGCCAAATTTATTGATAGATTGGGGAGTTAATCCCAAATGCCCCATAATGGGGATACCCGCAGAGAGAATCCGTTCCAATGATTCGCGTATTTCAGCACCGCCTTCCAGTTTGAGACAGTCGGCTCCAGTCTCTTTCATTATGCGTACTGCCGATGCAAGAGCCACCTTTGCATCACCCTGATAGGTACCAAATGGCATATCCACAATTACCAGCGCCCGCTTTACTGCTTTTACAACAGAGGTGCCATGGTATATCATCTGGTCCAGTGTCATAGGAAGTGTTGTAATATTTCCGGCCATAACATTAGAGGCAGAATCTCCAACTAAAATTACATCCATTCCGGCTTCGTCAATAACTTTAGCCATAGAATAGTCATAAGCAGTCAACATGGAAATCTTTTCACCTCTCTGCTTCATCTCAATAAGACGATGAGTCGTCACTTTTCTGTTATCTTCCGATTGATGTACTGACATTATTATATTTTTTTTATTTAGATGCTGCAAAGGTATTATATTATTTATATATTTGTAAGAATATTCACCTAATAAATAAGCATTTAATATGGGAAGAAGACCTAAATACACTCAGGTTCAGAAAATTAAAAATGACTTAACTGATGCTTTTAACAGAGCTAATGGCATTGAGGCTGCTGAAATTTTCGGCATGTTATTTGAAGTTTTAAACGAACAAAAGGCTAAAATAACTCCTTCTGTTGTAGTAACAGAACCAGAGCCTGTTTTGTCTATAGAATCTTACGAAAAATTGTCCCTTATTGAACTCATGCAATTGCAGGGACGTTTAAACCGTTTGGCTATGCGTAAAAGAAAAGACGAAAATAACGAATAGTAAGAGTGTTATCTGTTGAGGGGAACTTATAATTCCCCTTTCTTATTTTTATGTATGTTATTTTAACAGCAATATAAATGAAGCTTAACGAGCCCAAAAAAGATTACTGCGAACCAATGCACAGTGCCGAGCATATTTTGAATCAAACAATGGTTAGAATGTTTGGTTGTCCCCGCTCCAAAAATGCTCATATAGAGAGAAAAAAATCAAAGTGTGATTACTTTTTATCCGAAGAACCGTCTGAAGAAATAATGAAAGAAATTGAACGACGGGTAAACGAAATAATTGATTTGCATCTTCCGGTTACTGCCGAATTTATTCCTAAAAGTGAAGCTTCGAAGCTGGTAGACCTCAGTAAATTACCTGATGATGCAAGTGAAACGTTGCGTATTGTACGGATTGGTGATTACGATGCCTGCGCTTGTATCGGAGCTCATGTTTCAAACACCTCGGAAATTGGTCATTTCAAGCTTTTAAACTACGATTTTCAGGAAGGAAGGCTCCGTCTCCGGTTTAAACTTGAAGAATAATCGGAAGTAAGAAATTTAATCATTTATATGTATTTTTATCCGCTCATACGCTGAAATAAAATAATTTTGTGTAAGTTTGCGGGCGTTTACTAAGAGAATCATAATTCTAAAATATAATAGTTATGCAAACAATCGAAAAATTCAATTTTGCCGGTAAAAAGGCATTTGTTCGGGTTGACTTTAATGTACCCCTGGACGAGAATTTCAACATCACAGACGACAACCGTATCCGTGCTGCTCTTCCTACTCTAAAGAAGATTATTGCCGACGGAGGTAGCCCAATTATTGGTTCACACCTTGGTCGTCCGAAAGGCGTTACCGAAAAATATTCATTGAAACATATCCTTGCCCATGTTTCTGATCTACTTGGGGTTAACGTTCAGTTTGCTAACGACTGTGTTGGCGAAGAAGCTATTACAAAAGCTGCTGCATTGAAACCAGGTGAAGTATTGCTACTTGAAAACCTTCGTTTCTATGCTGAAGAAGAAGGTAAACCAAGAGGTTTGGCGGAAGATGCTTCTGAAGAAGAAAAGAAAGCTGCAAAGAAAGAAGTGAAAGAAAGTCAGAAGAACTTTACAAAAACATTGGCTTCATTGGCCGATTGCTATGTAAATGACGCTTTTGGAACAGCACACCGTGCACACGCTTCTACTGCATTAATCGCTGCTTACTTCGACATCAATAACAAAATGTTTGGCTATTTGATGGAAAAAGAAGTAAAAGCTGTAGAAAAAGTAATGAGCGAAATCAATCGTCCGTTTACTGCTATTATGGGTGGTTCAAAGGTTTCTTCTAAAATTGAAATCATTGAAAACTTACTAGGTAAAGTAGACAACCTTATCATTACCGGAGGTATGACATTTACTTTTACAAAAGCTTTAGGTGGAAAGATTGGTAGTTCAATCTGTGAAGACGACAAATTAGAACTTGCATTGGAACTGTTGGATAAAGCTAAGGCTAACAATGTTAACCTGGTTCTTGCTGTTGATGCAAAAATTGCTGACAAATTCAGCAATGATGCTAATACTGATTTTGTTGATGCAGACGTAATTCCTGACGGATGGCAAGGTCTTGACATCGGTCCTAAGACAGAGGCAATTTATGCAGAAGTTATCAAAAACTCTAAGACAATTCTATGGAATGGTCCAACAGGAGTATTTGAATTTGAAAAATTTGAATCTGGTTCACGTTCTGTAGGCGAAGCTATTGTAGAAGCTACAAAGAACGGAGCTTTCTCTCTTGTAGGTGGAGGCGATTCTGTTGCTTGTGTTAACAAGTTTGGTTTGGCTGATGGAGTTTCTTACGTATCAACTGGTGGCGGTGCTCTTCTTGAAGCTATCGAAGGCAAAGTTCTTCCAGGTATTGAAGCTATCAGAGGTTTCTAATCGAAATACTAGATAATATATTAAGGGCACCTTTGTTAGGTGCCCTTTTTGTTTTGAATTCCTTTTTATAAGAAGACATCGAATAGTAATTATTCCTATCTTTGGATCGTTTGACAAACATTCCTAATTAACTTAAGTATGAATTTAGTACTTCCTGAAAAATTAAATACCTCTACACCTCCTGTCATCGAAGACGCAAGAGTGCTTGTAGTAATCGGAGCCAATGGAGCCGGCAAAAGTTCGTTTGGAAAGGATATAATATCACGTTATCCGGAACATGCAATTGGTATCTCGGGGATGCGGTCGTTATTTATTTCAAGCGAATCACTCAGCCTTAAAACTATCTCAGCAGATCGGTCATCACTACCAATGCTATCCGAATATCAGATGCTAACGTTAAGATTGCAACAAGAAGAGTTTGAAGCTGCTGTAAACTATAAGGAAACGAGCAAACAGACACCGGGATTGGAACCACCTACAACCAAGATAGATATCATTCAGCGTATCTGGGAGAAAATGTTTCCTCACAACCGATTGGTTCGTAAATCAGGATTTTTTGAACTTGTATCCGCTTCACGAGACGGCAATTCGTATAATGCCGAACGTATGAGTGATGGAGAAAAAATTGTTTTTTATCTTATTGGAGCTGTTCTTTGTGCAGAACCAAACGCTATCCTCATAATAGAAGAGCCAGAAGTTTTGCTACACGATTCCATTAAAAATGCCCTTTGGAATGAAATAGAAGTCTGCCGTCCTGATTGTACGTACATCTACCTGACCCACGATATTGGATTTGCAACAGCCCGCTCGGAGGGAAAACGGATATGGGTCCGTTCTTACGATGCGGACGAACAACAATGGGATTACGAACTAATCGAAAGCAATGAAAGCTATCCTGAGGAAGTTTATCTGGAAATATTGGGAAGCCGTAAGCCTATCCTATTTATAGAGGGCAACGACTCGAACAGCATAGACAGCCGTTTATATCCTTATATTTTCCCCGACTATCTGGTAAAGCCAATGGGTGGCTGTCAGAAAGTAATTGAAACGACCAAAGCTTTTGGCCAGCTTAAAAATTTTCATACACTTGATTCGAAAGGTATTGTAGATCGAGACCGCCGTACTCAAGGCGAAATTTCTTATCTGCGCGAACAAAACATTCTTGTACCCGATGTTGCCGAGGTTGAAAACTTATTAATGATAGAAATGGTAATAAAGACCGTAGCACGCCGTCTGATGAAAAATCCCGAAGAAGTTTTCGTCCAGGTTAAAGAGAACGTGATACGACTTTTTGAAAAAGATCTGGATGCACAGGTAATATTACATGCCAAACACCGTGTAAGAAAAAAGCTGGAAACAACAACAGACCGAAAGATTAATACGGTTGAAGAATTAGCAGGTCATGTAGAAATGATCGAACAAAACATACATGTTTACGAAATTTACGAAGAGATTAAGACTGAATTTGAATCTTATATCTCGTCTGCAAACTATCCGCAGATTCTGCGCGTCTATAATCAGAAAGGAATGCTTCCGCAGAGTCGTCTATGTTCAATTATTGGCATCAACAATAAAGAGAGCTACCTCAATCTCATATTGTCTATATTAAAGGATAACAAAGAGGATGCGGTTGCGATACGATTGGCTATCAAAGAATCGCTCGGAGCATAAAAAAACTGTTTAAAAGGCTTATCAATTCAACAAAAAGTTGTTATTTTGTGTTTAATTTAAAAGAAATTGAAGCTTTCACTCTTAACATAGTAATATGCGTACACCTACATTACAGTATCTCTACTTACAAAAACCAATAACATTGGTCGTATTCATCTGTATAATTTCTGTTTTACCGTGGATAGGTATAGGAGATTTTTCTACCAAGGGAGAACCCCGGGAAGCTTCGATAGCTATTTCCATGATCGAAAGCGGAAACTGGATACTTCCACAAGCTTATGCCGATGAGTTTGCATATAAACCCCCTTTAAGTCACTGGATGATGGCTGCGTTCTCTTATCCGCAGGGGCATGTTTCCGAATTCACTTCCAGACTTCCTTCAGCGCTTGCCTTTGTTGTACTGGTAAGCTTTATGTTAGTTTTCTTTGGTCGTAGAGCTCGGTTTCAACAAGCATTTATAGCTTCACTATTACTAATAACCTGCATCGAAATTCACAGGGCAGCTATGACTACCCGTGTTGATATGCTTCTTACCACCTTTATAGTAATCGGACTAATTCAGCTATTTCGATGGGAAGAACATTTGGAATTAAAAGGGATACCTTTGGGCATTCCTCTTATACTTGGATGTGCCACGCTAACAAAAGGTCCGGTTGGAATTATATTGCCGTTATTTGTCTTTGGCGTTTATCTTCTTATTTTAGGCAAATACAGTTTTATGCGTATTTGCAAAGCCTTGTTATATGCAGGAATTTCCTCTGTTTTTCTTCCTTTTCTGTGGTATATAGCAGCTTGGAAGCAAGGTGGAGACGATTTTTTGAACGTTGTGCTTGCCGAGAACTTTGGCCGCTTTTTCAATACAAGTACGCCTGAGATCAATTACGAACTTGGTCACGAAAATGGAGTCTTCTATAACTTTCTTACGTTAATTACCGGATTTATGCCTTGGACAATTCTTTTTGTATTTTCACTTTTCGGAATGAAAGTACATAAGCCTGAAAAGTCCCTTAAAGAAATCCTAGCGGATATTTGGATTAAAATCCGTTCAATGGAAAAAGTAAAGTTATTTAGTCTGGTTGCGATTGTTTGCGTTATCTTCTTTTACTCGATTCCTGCCAGTAAACGAAGCGTATACCTTATGCCTGCTTATCCGTTTATCGCCTTCTTCCTGGCGCAATATGCGCTTTATATAACGGAATACCGCACTAAGGCTACCCGTGTTTTTGCAGCGTTTCTTGTTTCGGTAACCTCATTGATTGTTATAGGTTCCGGTCTGATCATGGCTGGTGTTATAAATCTTGATGCAATTGCTGCACAGTATACAGATAGGGAAAGTACGTTGTATACAGTTTCTTTAATTAATAACACGCTATCCCACCCTTCAACCCTTACCTTGGCTATTATGGGGTTGTTGCTTATTACTCTTAGTGTTGTTTTTTATCAGATGGCACGTAAGATTAATATAAAGATATTATATGCAACCATCGGTCTGGCGTTTATGTTGAATCTGCTAATTGACGGGGTATTTATGTACAGTATTCGCGAAGGCAGTTCCTGCAAATCATTTGCCACTCAGATCATGAAAGAATATCCCATAGACAAAACAAATGTATATGTTATGAATAATCTGCTTGAATATAAAAACATGTACGGTCTAAATTACTATATGGGTAATATATTTCATGATTTTGCAGACAATCAGCCCGAAAAAGGTTATTTTCTAGCTTGCGAAAAGAATGTGGAGGCTATTATAAATAAGTATGGAGATAAATATACATTTACGAAACTTACCTCCACCGAAAATATTCCTGACGAAGTAGATCAGAGGATTATATTGTTTAACTTCATCAGAAAATAAAACTTATCTCAATTTTCATAATTCTGTGATAAGACATACCGGTAACAGTTTCAACTAATGCTTCGGCTTTATTGAAACTGTTACTGTCGTATTAGAGGTATATAGACAGTCTGATTCCAATGAACCAAACGCCAACTAACATCCTGTAAACTAACATTATTACAATATACTTTACTATCTTTCCAATAGTCTTTTATCTTTTTCTATACGAACAAGTATTCGTTTGTCATATGGATACCTTGCGTTTGACAATTGACAAACGCAAGGTATCCATATGTTGACTTTGCGTTTGTCATATCGCAAACGAATACTTGTTCGTAGTCTTAACGTTAGTTTACTTAATACTTTCTTACACTTTATCGTTTAGTCGGGTGCTAATTATAAGTTGATCGGAAATCCTCCTGTTGCGACCATGAAATTCATTAGTGACAGATGAGAGCTGTTTTGCATCCCTCACAAGACATCTGTCACTCGCACTACCCCCACCAGCAAAGGGATCTGACGCCTTTTGTGATAGATAACAGATTAAATCGACATTAACAGGTATTTGGCAGCCGTTAATAGACAAGTTTGTTCCCAAGAAACAAAATTGTATCTTTGTGCTCGAAATCCGATTAGTGTTCAATATATAAATTTGGAGTATAGAGTTATGGCTAAGCAAAAATATGTTCTTTTTGATTTTGACGGAGTGCTTGTAAATACAGAACCTATTTACGATATATTTTGGAATGAAGCTGGTCTTCGCTATGGGTTAGGTGATAACTTCGCAGCGAAAATAAAAGGAACAACCATGCCCTATGTGATGGAGACTTACTTCTCTGATGCTACTGAAGAAACAAAAGAAAACGTTTTGCGTGAAAGCAATGAGTTTGAGAAGCAGATGAATTTCCCCACTATTGATGGTGCGCTTGATTTTCTATATAAGATAAAAGAGGATGGCGTAAAAGTTGGACTTGTAACCAGTTCGCAGGATTTTAAAATGGAACGTGCATTTCAGATACTTTCGCTTCACAATGTATTTGATACTATTGTTACGGCCGACCGTATTACCAGAGGTAAACCGGACCCTATGTGTTATCTGCTTGCTGCAAACGATTGGAATACAAAACCTGAAAACTGCATCGTTTTCGAAGATTCTTTTGCCGGCATAAAAGCTGCAACAGCAGCCGGAATGAAAGTGATAGGTGTAAGCAGTACTATTCCTGCTGAGCAACTGGAAGATAAAGTATATAAAGTTATACCCGATTTCTCTGAAATATCGGTTGAAGATCTGCATGAATGGTTCGTATAAATGCAACGAATTCGTAGATAAATTCTTATTTTGATATAAAATTGTAATAAATATCAAAAAATAAACATACTTTTGTATCTCTAATAAATGAAAACACACTTATAAAGATATAAAAGTTATGATGTATTGGCAGAAAGATGTTGAAACCATGAATCGTTCTGATTTGGATAAACTTCAACTTCAACGACTAAAATCTACAATCGAATCAGCAATAAACTCTCCATTCTATGGAAAGCTTTTCAAAGAATTAGAAATTTCATCCGATAGCATTCAATCGTTGGACGACCTTCGGAAAATTCCATTTACAACTAAAGAAGATTTACGAAACAGCTATCCATTCGGAATGGCAGCAATTCCTTTAAAGGATTGTGTTCGCATTCACTCATCAAGCGGCACTACAGGTAATCCAACAGTGGTACTTCACTCAAAAAAAGATTTGGATGAATGGGCCAATCAGGTTGCTCGTTGTATGTATATGGTAGGTCTCAGAGACACGGATGTATTTCAGAATACATCTGGTTACGGGATGTTTACAGGTGGACTGGGTTTTCAATATGGGGCCGAGAAGCTTGGAGCATTAACGATACCAGCTGCGGCAGGTAATACGAAGCGTCAGATAAAGTTTATTACCGACTTTGGGACTACCTGTTTGCATATAATACCCAGTTATGCTACCCGTCTGGCTGAAGTTTTTTACGAGATGGGTATGGATCCACAGAAAGATACTAAACTTAAAACAATCTGTATTGGTGCCGAACCTCACTCCGAAGAACAACGGCAACGTATTGAACAACTGCTTGGAGTAAAGGCTTACAATTGTTTTGGAATGTCCGAGATGAACGGTCCCGGCGTGGCGTTCGAATGTACAGAGCAGAACGGGCTTCATATTTGGGAAGATTATGTTATAGTAGAGATTATCGATCCGGTAACTCTCGAACCTGTTCCCGAAGGATCTGTTGGAGAGCTTGTACTTACTACCATCAACCGCGAGGCTATGCCTTTGTTCCGATATCGTACCCGCGATCTTACCCGGATTCTGCCGGGCGAATGTCCATGCGGACGTACACACAAGCGAATAGATCGATTTAAAGGACGAAGTGATGATATGATTATACTTAAAGGTGTCAACATATTCCCTATTCAGATAGAAAAGATTCTTATGAACTTCAAAGAGTTGGCAAGCAACTACCTAATAACCATAGAAACCGTAGGCAACAGCGATGAAATGCAAGTAGAAGTAGAAATCAGCGATCTATTTACTGACGATTACGGTGTACTTCAAAAGTTATCTAAAGAGATTACGCGTCAGCTTAAAGATGAATTACTGATTACTCCACACCTGAAGCTGGTGGCTAAAGGATCTCTTCCGGTTCAGGAAGGTAAGGCTGTGCGTGTGAAAGATTTACGCATGTTATCATAACATCAATAACTCTAATAAATTAAAACCATGACAATTAATCAGATTTCTATTTTTCTTGAAAATAAATATGGCAAGCTTAGCGAAATTCTGGGTTTACTTGCAAAAGAAAATATACGGATAATTGCCGCCACGGTAGCTGATACATCCGAATATGGTATTCTACGCATTATTGTTAGCGAACCACAAAGAGCTTACAACATTCTTAAAAGTAACAATGTAAGTGCAAACTTAACGGAAGTAATGGCTATCGTTTCTGGCTCTCAAGCCGGAAGCTTTGCAAACACGCTTACTAATTTTACACAAGCCGGATTAAGCATTGAATATATGTATTGTGTTTCCATGTATGGAAAAGCGATTTTGATACTGCGGACTAATAACAGAGATGCTGCCCTTGATGTGATTCGTCGGAAAAACATGGAGTGCATAGTAGAATCAGATTTACTAAATTTATAATAACAAGACTTATGTTTGGAATAGACGATCCGGGTATTTGGTCAGCCTATTTATTGGCTTTTCTTTGTGTGGCCTTCTCTGTTTGGTTTGGAATCAGGAACTGGAACAAGGATGGAGATGATGATACTAACTCTAAAAATTCAGTCAAGTGAGTACGTTAACCTTAGGTATTGTAGTAATTATTTACATGTTTTTGGTAGCCTATTTAGGCTACTTAGGATATAAGGCAACAAAAAACGCCAGCGACTATTTACTTGGTGGCAGAAATGTAAATCCAATTATAATGGCCCTCTCCTATGGAGCCACTTTTATCTCGGCTTCAGCCATTGTCGGTTTTGGAGGTATTGCTGCTACTTTTGGGATGGGAATACAATGGTTATGCCTGTTAAACATGTTTATGGGTGTTGTAATAGCATTTATTGTATTTGGTAGAAGAACGCGAAAGATGGGTGCAGAACATAATGCCAAGACTTTTCCTCAATTGCTGGGAATGCATTATAAATCGAGAGCTATTCAAATCTTTATAGCTTCCATCATCTTTATTGGGATGCCTCTTTATGCAGCAGTTGTAATGAAAGGTGGTGCTGTCTTTATTGAACAGATGTTTGATATAGATTTGCATGTTGCTCTTCTTGCATTTACGCTAATAGTGGCTGCTTATGTTATTTCCGGAGGAATCAAGGGCGTTCTTTATACAGATGCTTTGCAAGCTGTTATTATGTTTGTATGCATGTTATTCTTGTTGTTCTGGTTTTATAAGATCATGGATCTAGGATTTATTGAAGCCAATCAACAATTATCTGATCTTGCACCACTTGTTCCGGAAAAATACCAGGCTCTTGGTCACCAGGGATGGACACGCATGCCGGTTACCGGATCACCTCAATGGTATACATTGGTAACTTCTCTTATTTTAGGAGTAGGTATAGGTTGTCTGGCTCAGCCACAACTTGTAGTCCGATTTATGATGGTAGAGAGCAGTAAGCAAATTAACCGGGGTGTATTGATTGGATGTGTGTTTCTAATTGTAACTGTTGGAGCCATCTATCACATTGGCGCTCTTTCCAACCTTTTCTTCTATAAGACACAAGGCGTTGTTGCTTCCGATGCAGTTAAAGATATTGATAAAATCATTCCACTATTCATAAATAAGGCTATGCCGGAATGGTTTGGGGCACTTTTCATGCTTTGCATCTTATCTGCCAGCATGTCAACATTGAGTGCTCAGTTTCATACAATGGGAGCTGCTTTTGGTGCTGATGTATTCACAAAACTAGGAAGACGCAAAAATGAAAACTCGACTATGGGAGTTCGAATCGGGGTGTTAATTTCTATCTTGTTGAGTTATATCATCTGTTACACATTAAGCGCAAGTATCATTGCAAGAGGTACCGCTCTTTTTATGGGTATATGTGCTGTTACCTTTCTTCCTGCCTATTTTTGTTCGCTATACTGGAAAAAAGTAACCAAGCAGGGTGCAATGGCTAGTTTGATGACCGGAGCTCTTGCAAGTGTATTCGCCATGCTTTTTCTACATAAAGCCGAGGCTGCACCAGTAGGATTATGCAAAGCTTTGTTTGGGAAAGAAGTTCTTATCGATACGTTTCCCTGGTTTGCAATAGATCCGATTTTGTTTGCGTTGCCACTTTCCGTTTTGGCAATTATAATTGTAAGTTTACTTACCCAGAATAAAGAACAGTAAAGGATAAGACAAAAAAAGGGGCTGTCTCAAGAAATTGAGACAGCCCCTTTTTTTGTCTTATAGTAAAACATCAATTAGAGTTAGAAACAAACCCATTCATTCTTTTCTGAGAACAAGTAATTCTATACTAATTTATATATCGCAATAAAATGAGAAATACTACCGCCCAAAACAAAAAGATGCCAAACCGTATGCATATATTTGATTTTATCGAAAGAATAAACGATAGAGCCTAAAACATAAGATGCACCTCCGGCGATCAGCCAATAAAGGACATCCATCATTTGTTCACGTTCAAATATATCCATCATGGGCTTTAAAGCGATTAATACAACACTACCCATTGCTACATAGGATACTGTTTTTAATGGACTTTTCTCTTTCATCTTCCTAAAACTATAAATGATGCCCACTAAGGCAATGAGCCAAACAACTGAAAAAATACTCCAGCCCCACCAGCCTTCATTTCTAAGTAATATTAAGGTAAACGGCGTATAAGTGCCTGCTATATGAATAAATATAGCACTATGGTCCCATTTCCGGAGATATTTTTTTCTTGATTCAACCTGCGAAGCATGGTACAACGTTGAAGTTACATAAGATAAAGTCATTCCTATACCATATACTAAAAAACCAAATATCACCCATGAATCGGCACTATGGATTCCTTTTACAAGCAAAAAAACTGTTGCAACGATGCCAAACAACATCCCTATACCATGAGTAATCGTATTGGCAATTTCTTCGTTGTATGATTGTTTTCTATGTCCCATTTTAATCAATATTTCAAATTTATATAAAAGATAAATCAGTCAATTATTTACTTATAATTTTCATTTTAACCCTCAAAGGTAAAAAGAATACTGTTAAATGCAAATCAGATATAGATTCAATATTCCATTAATAATAAACTTCTTAGTAGAATTCCAGAATTATTTTAAGGTAAACATTCCGGTTTTGTAAATAAAAATGCCGACATTTGTTTAGTTAAACTAAAAATGCAATCCATATGATACTTGATTCTTTATCAAACTCTTCCAGAATTGAAGCCCTTCATCCTCTATTTAAAAAAGCATTTGATTTTATAAAGGAAACTGATTTTTCTAAAATGGAAGATGGCAAGATCATTCTTGAAGAGAACAAACTTACTGTAACTGTCGCGAGTATATTTGGCAAAGCGAAAGAAGAAGCAAGTATTGAAACCCACAGTAGGTACATCGACATACAATTACCCTTGCTGGGAGTCGAAAAGATTGGATGGAAAGCGGGCAGCGAACTTCAACAGGTATCTGTTCCTTATAACCATGAAAAAGACATTACTTTTTATGTTGACCGTCCTACTGCTTATACAAAGATCTATCCGGGACAGTTTGTGATTTATTTCCCGGAAGACGGCCATGCCCCTGGAATCGGACTCGGAGCAATAAGAAAGGTTATAGTTAAAGTTTTATTATAAAGTCAGTTGAATCATTCTTTTATTTATCTTCGGCAATTGTGTTTTAACATAGCACAAATCTTTGGTGCACTATTTGTTTTAGTATAGATAACTATTATATTTTCAAATATATGGAAAATCGTTTTTTAGGATTAATAGAGACAAGCATAAAAACGCATTGGGATTTGCCTGCATTTTCTGATTATGATGGGCATACATACCATTATAAAGATGTTGCCCGCAGAATCGAAAAGTTTCACATCATTTTGGAACATGCGGGAATTAAAAAAGGAGATAAGGTTGCTTTGGTAGGACGTAATTCTTCTAACTGGGCAATTTGTTTTTTTGGTATTCTTGCTTATGGAGCTGTTGCTGTTCCCATTTTACATGATTTTAAGCCGGATAATATTCACCACATAGTAAATCATTCCGGATCTAAAGCAGTACTGGCTGCAAGCAGTAACTGGGAAAACATGAATGACAGTAAAATGCCGGATGTTAAGTTGTTTATGATGCTTGATAATTTTACAATTATCAAATCAAAAAACAAGGAAGCCTATACAGTTCGAGAACGAATCAATGAATATTTTGGTAAAAAATACCCCCGTTCTTTCACTTCTGTCGATGTTAAGTATCATATTGAGAAGCCTGAAGAACTTGCTGTATTAAGTTATACATCTGGAACAACAAGTTTTTCGAAGGGTGTAATGGTCCCCTACCGTAGCTTATGGAGCAACACGCAGTATGCATATGATAATATTCCGTTTATCCATGCAGGTGATAATTTTGTTTGTATGCTTCCGATGGCTCACATGTACGGGCTTGCTTTTGAAATTTTGAATGGAATTAATAAAGGATGTCATATTCATTTCCTTACCCGGACTCCTTCTCCAAAAGTAATTGCAGAATCATTTACAAATATAAAGCCGACTTTAATCCTTGCTGTTCCGTTAATCATTGAAAAGATCATCAAGAGCAAAGTCTTTCCGGAGTTGGAAAAACCGCTCACACGTTTCTTATTAAAAGTTCCTTTTATAGAAAAGAAAGTCCTCGAAATGGTATCAACCAAACTTACGGCTTCGTTTGGAGGTAATTTCAAGGAAATTTGTATTGGAGGTGCTGGGTTAAACCGTGACGTTGAAAACTTTCTGAAGTCAATTAATTTCCCTTACACTGTTGGTTACGGTATGACAGAATGTGGTCCTTTGATTGCTTATGCACAATGGGATACATTTAAAATTGGCTCTTGTGGCCGCATTGTAGACAGAATGGAGGCTCGTATCGATTCTGAAGATCCTGTAAATATTGTTGGAGAAATTCTTGTTCGTGGAGCAAATGTAATGTTAGGCTACTATAAAAATCCTGAAGCAACAAACGCTGCATTTACAAAAGACGGTTGGTTACGTACCGGCGATTTGGGTACTATTGACGAAGACGGATTCCTGTATATAAGAGGACGTTGCAAAACAATGATATTAGGTGCATCCGGTCAGAATATTTATCCTGAAGAGATAGAAGATCAACTCAACAACATGGCTTATGTGGCCGAATCATTGATTATTTCACAGAATAAAAAGCTTGTTGCTCTGATTTACCCTGACTGGGAACAAATAGACAAAGCAAATATTGATCATAATAATATAGAAAATCTGATGCAGGAGAATATTCGCGAACTTAACGAATTACTACCTTCTTTTAGTAAAATATCGGGAGTTAAACTATATCAGGAAGAGTTTGAAAAGACACCCAAAAGGAGTATTAAGCGATACTTGTACCAGCCGGCAGAAAACGATTAACATATTCATTTATATTAAAAGGCAAGGGCGCTCCAAATGGGGCGCCCTTGTTATTGGGTAAAATAGATATAAAACGCTTAAAAGTTATAGGCAATACGTACGGCAGCCAATGCCTGGTCGAAATCTTTGATCAGATTATACTTCATCTCAAGTCCTACGGTAAGTTCTCTTGAAGCATACACTTCGCCGCCCAAACCGATATTAAGTCCAAGACGGCTAACAGTATCATAACCGTTAACCCAATCAAAGAATGATAAGTTAACACCGCCTAATGGATAAAATCCAAAGGAAGGATCCAATTTAACTAAATAATGCGCATTGAAGTCAAGTGCCCAGGCACTCATTCCTCCATGCTTCATAAAGTGAGTTAAAGAGGGCGCGATGCGAACATCATCAGACACATTGTAGCGATAATCAATTCCCACTGTAGTATTCTCAGAATCGAGTGCATATCCCACACTTAAGCCTACAGAAGAAGCTCCTTGCTGTGCATACAATCCCAGTGTCATAACCGCAAACAGAAATACTAAAACTACTCTTTTCATACTCTTTTTTTTAAAAGTTTTACCCAATAATTACTAATACTAAATCTATAACCTTATTTTACTTTCAATCGTTCGCCAGCACTGTTAACTATGCTGCGATAATATGTTTCATCATAACCAGGAAAATTTGGAGAAGCAGACAAGCCATAACCATTTTGTTTAAATTGTCCGTTCTCTTCTTTTTTTACATTACCGTCCATATACTTTACCATAAGGTATTCGCCCAGGTTTTTCCAACGGGCAGTACTACGATTAGCTTCACTCGAACTGTACCAGGTAAGGAACTTAACAGCCTCTGCCGGATTTTTTGCATACATGTCTGCAGCAGCCTTATCAATGGCAGGTTGCATTGCTTCGAATCCAAGTTCCAGATCTTTTTGTACAGGCTTAATATCTTCAATCATGAAACTATACTTGCTGTATGCCATATTAGCAACCCAGTTGTGAACCCAGAAAGCGGAAGTCCATGAAAAAGTCATCATATCCCCATTACCTACACGGAAACATTCCGGAGATTCTGTAATAGAACAATACATTGGCGTAAATACAGCTGTAGCAGCATCATCTACACCAAACCACAACACGCCACCAATGGCGTCAGGCAACCAGTTACGAAGCTGAGCACACAACACGAAGCCAGTCTGCTGGGTAGCAATAGCCCGTTCGTTAACATACTCCTGACCATCCACCTTGAATGTCATTGGTCTCCATCTATATGGCAACTTAAATGCCCCCATACCAGCGTCATTCATCATACAGAATTCAGTTCCTTCGAAATGATCGCGCATTCCATTCTTTACATCTTGCAATGTAAGTTTTCTATCAGCTTTTACATACAAAGGCATAGGTTTGTTTGATTCTCCTTTAAGAAAGGGAATAAATGCATCCAAAGTTTTGTCGAACTTACGCATAAATGACCAAACGCGCGCTTCGCAACCTCTTAAAGCACTAAAATCGTAGGGACAATATGCATTAGCAAAACTAAAATCTTTATCTTTTCCTTTATAATAGCCTTTCTCTTTTGCGAAAGAAACAACATCTGGCGAATACATACAATTTTCTTTATCTTCGAAAGGAATTTGTTGTATACGTGACTGGTTGGCATGCGCTGAAATACAATCGTCAGGAATACGAATGGCAGCCCAAACTGCACCCTTATTACCAACTCCTTTACCAATCATCTCCATAATCCAGACTTCATTCTTATCTGCAATAGAAAAAGATTCGCCGCTGCTGTAATAACCATACTCTTTTACGAAACCTGTCATTATTTTGATTGCTTCCCGGGCAGATTTAGCGCGTTGTAAGGTTACATAAATCAAGCTTCCATAGTCCATTACGCCTGTAGAATCCTCAAGTTCGGGACGACCTCCAAATGTACTTTCAGTAATAACAACCTGATGTTCGTTCATATTACCTACAACCGAATAGGTTTGTTCTACCTGAGGTATTTTACCCAAAGGCTTATTCGTATCCCACTCCCGTATTTCAAGCATAGAACCCTTAGGCCACGTAGCTGCAGGCCAGTGGTAAAGCTCTCCATACAAGCTATGCGAATCAGCAGCATAGGTTACCATCACCGAGCCATCTGCCGAGGCTCCTTTTCCCACAAGAAAACTGGTGCAAGCTGTAGCCCTGGCACCAGTTAAAAGAGCTGCACATGCAGCCATTACCATCAATTTATTCTTCATCATTATTTATTAAATAAAAAACAATATGTACGTTTTCGCGTACAAAGATAACCTATTTATATATTTTCTATATAGTCCACAAATTATTATAATTCATACAATAACCGAATTTCTTCGGCCCAGCAAGTTTCATCCGGCGTTTCCAAAATCATAGGTATGTCATCAAAACGAGGATCATTCATCAACATTGTAAAAGTAGTCATACCCATTAACCCCTTACCAATACTGTCGTGACGATCTACACGTGACGATAAATCCTTCTTGGAATCATTTATATGCATACCTTTCAGGTAAGAGAATCCTACAATTTCATCGAACTTGCTAAAAGTTTCGGTAAAACCTTCTGTCGTTTTAATATCGTATCCTGCAGCCAGTGTATGAGCCGTATCAATACACACACCCACTCTCGATTTATCTTCGACTCTATCAATAATAAAAGCTAGTTGTTCAAATGTATGTCCAAGATTGGTTCCCTGACCAGCCGTATTCTCTATAACAGCACAAACGCCAGCTGTCTGATCAAGCGTAATATTGATAGATTCGGCAATACGTGCAAGACACTCTTCTGTTGTAAGCAGGCTCAAATGACTTCCGGGATGAAAATTAAGCCGGTCAAGTCCCAGCTTTTCGCAACGTTGCATTTCATCCAGGAATGCTTCACGCGACTTAACCAAACCTTCGGTTTCAGGATGTCCCAAATTAATAAGATAACTATCATGCGGCAGAATATGAGCAGGAAGATAACCAAATTCGGCACAACGCTCTTTAAAAAGAGCGATGCTGGTATCGGTTAACGGAGCTGCTTTCCACTGACGTTGATTTTTTGTAAACAGGGCAAACGCTTTAGCCCCTATCTCGTGTGCATTCAAAGGTGCATTTTCTACCCCACCCGATGCACTAACATGTGCGCCTATAAACTTCATTTTCTAGTCTTTTAAATAATAATCTACTGTTGTAACAACGCGTACACTCTTAATATAGGGAGTATTTGCGTCTCTGTCTGATATAGAAAACTGTCCTTGATTTGCCGTACGAATCTTGCCGAGCTTACTGTCAGAATCCGCAGCAAACTTTTCTGCAGAAGCTCGGGCATTTTTGGTCGCCTCTTCAATCATTTTAGGTTTGATATCATTTAGTTTAGTAAACAAATACAGTGTACTAAAACGATAATCTCCTCCTGAAATAGCAATACCCTGCTTAAGCAAATCACTTTGTCTTGTCATAAGTTCGCGAACAAGGTCTACTTTATTAGAGGAAACAGTAAGAACACAAGTAACATTGTACCGATAAGCAACTTTTTCATTGGTATAACGTTCGGCCTTCACATCAATAATTTCTGGCGCAGCCACCGAAATTTCAGACGTATCAATGCCATTACTCTTCAAAAAATTGCCAATAACCTTCGTTTGGTTCTCCATATTAACGTATAATACGGGTAAATCATCGCCAATATCCTTAAACATCAGCGGCCAAATTACACGATCGGCTTTTACTTCCATTTCGGCCAGACCTTTTACTGAAACCACTCGGTCTTTATCTTTAAAATTATCAACAGCCGATTTAAGACACAACCCAAGCAAAACTAAACCAATGGCAACCAACAAACCGGCGATAGCCATACCTTGCGACTTTCCTTCCATATTAAATCGAATTTAAATAAGTATTTGAAAGATAACGAATCTATTCGTATCCAACACTAAAACAAGTCTGTAAAAAGAAAGTTTTTATATTCAGTAAAATAAGCAATACATACTACAAGTGTCTACAAAGTAAATAAAACATTGGCAAGTAAACAAAAAAAAGCTGCACTATTTACCAGTGCAGCTTTATCTTGTGTAATATAAAAAGCAAAGAAAGATTAATCTTTAATCGCTGGTTGAAGGAAATCAACAAAGCAAAGAGCAGCTAAAGCTGTACCATATCTTTTTTCGATGGTAATTCCTTCTGTTATAAAGTTCAATTCACCTAAATAATACTTACCGTATGTTTTCTGGTGCAGATCATTAATAACACGAATCAAACGAGATTCCAATTCTTCAATGCGATAGCGGCCACTTACTTCACAAACTAAAGCACCTAACTTCTCATCAAAGTTTTCATCTTTGTACATCCAGGCATAAACAACACCTGCAGAAACAAACTCATCCTGATATCCGTGAGATACAGCCATGATGGTTTTCATTTCCGAACCAAATGGAGGAAGATCTATTTCATCCATGGTAACCAAATGAGCGGTAGCAGGAATAACAGACGAATACGTCATGATATTAAAGTCTGAAATACCGGCATCGTAAAGAGCCATGTGGTATGAACCTGCATGCTTCTCAAGATCAGACTCCCCACTTCCCTTTGTAATAAAAAAGGTGTTTGGAATTAAATTACCAACTTTCTTTACCATTTACAAAAACTTTTTTACTTATTAATATATGCTATGAGCTTGCAAAAATAGGAACTTCTTTCCGATAAAACGCATAGTAAACATAAAAAAACGTCTATTCAACAATTATTTCATTATAAATCTTACAAAAACTAATCTAAATAGGATACAAAAAAAGCAATTACACCTTAAATCAATATACTTAACGCAAAGCAGCCTTTGTTCGAACACTAAAAACTTCTCCCGTTGTATCAAATCCATTTCCTTCTTCAAGAACAATCTCGAGGTCGGCAATACCTGTCTTAATAGTGCGAGAAGCCGAAATGTACACTACATACCGTAAAGATTCGCCAGAGTCGATTCGGTCAATCACCATTGGATCTGAAATTCTCAAATGACTGCAACCTCTCCTTTTGGTTATAATTGGTGTGACATTATGTGCAGGAGCATTCCCGTCATTTAATATTACAAAAGTAAGTTTACAGTTTTCGCCAGCATCTATGCCTTCATTGGAGTTTTCGTCGTCCAGAATTATATCAGTAATAACCAAGTAAGGTGCAGGAAATGCAGGAATCTCGTACACGCGCTTTTCACGCTCATTTCCTCGGGGAGCAACAACAAGTGCACCTACAGCTGTACCTGCAACTGAACCAATCGTGGACCCAACAAAAGAACCATGCCTGCCACCCAGATTATCACCAATAACAAAACCAAATAAACTGCCGATAGCACTGCCGGTTTGAGTAGCAACAATTGTTTTCGATGTTTGATCCATCGTAGCACATCCATTAAGCATGAATAGAAAAGCTATTCCATATATAAACAACTTATTCATAACCACTTGTGTTTGTATAGTTACAGTTCAAATATACGAATTGTAAACAGCTCTACCAATATTTACAGGTAAAATATAACTTAGCTACAGACAAAAAATATTAATAATCTACTATTTATTTCACAACCACCCGAACAAAATCAGGGTTAGTCATGTTGTAATTAAACAAACAATTAAAAGATACTAGCTATGCTTACATTATGTCTTAGCTTATTATTGCTAATATCACCAAATAGTCAAATAACAGATAAAAAAGAAACAGTTATGAAATTCGAATTGGTATCATTGCCATACGCTACTGATGCGTTGGCTCCTGTAATTGGTAAATCAACCATTGAGTTCCATCATGGTAAACACCTACTAGCTTACGTTAACAATCTTAACAACCTTATTCCGGGAACAAAGTTTGAAAATGCAGATCTTGAAACGATTGTAAAAGAATCGGATGGAGCTATTTTCAACAATGCAGGTCAGGTTTTAAATCATAATCTTTATTTCACTCAGTTTTCTCCAAAGGGGGGAGGTAAGCCAAGCGGCGAATTAGCCAAGGCTATTGAAAACCAATGGGGCTCTTTCGAAGAATTCCAAAAAGAGTTTGTAAATGGTGGTGTAACACTATTCGGTTCTGGCTGGGTATGGTTGTCAAAAGATAAAGATGGCAAATTATTCATTACGAAAGAAGGTAATGCAGGTAATCCTGTTACCAAAGGTTTAACCCCTCTTTTAGGATTCGACGTTTGGGAACATTCTTATTATCTTGACTATCAGAATCGCCGTGCAGATCATCTAAATGAACTTTGGAAGATTGTAGATTGGAATGTTGTAGGAAAAAGATATTAATTTTATATTTGCAACATTTATAAATCCTTCCTCACAGCTTACACATGAGGACGGGAGGCGACTCCCGAACAAAATAGAGGGTACCCCAAAAGGGTGCCCTCTTCATTTACAGGATGTGTGCCTTTCTAAGTCAGTTTAATATATCTTTAGAAAATGAAAATTGCAATTTTGACTTTTCAAACATATATCTTTGCTTTGTCATTCCTATATCTTTTTGCCAGCCTCTTATTACTTATCAGAACATAGCCCAAAAGACTAATAATGTACAACATAAGGATGTATATTCACAAACTTTCTCTTTAATAAATTTGTTTTAAATAAAGAAAAACCATTTCTCTTAATTAATTGAAGCTACTGTTTGCAAGTTGAATCGTTTTGACTAAATAACATAAATTTATGATATATGAAACGAAGCTTTGTCACATCAGTTCTGTTTACTTTTATTCTAGTAGGAGTAGGAGTTTCTTTCTTCTCTGCCTGTTCGAACGAACAGGATGACTTTAATGCATTGTCGGAAGATGTTGCATTAACTAAAGCTGACACTAATATTCTTCCGGGACAAAATTTCGTTCCAAATGAAGTATTGGTAAAATTTAAACCCGGAGCTTCTTCTTCCGCACGAACAGTTGCGCTAAGCAAAGTGAACGGTGTGGTTGCTGAAAAGATTCTTACCCATGCAATGAAACATGCTGGCGACAACGAAGGACTCGTTTTGGTAAAAACTCCGATGGCTGTTCTGAATGCTGTTGGTCATTTAAAAGTTTCTGCTGAAATTGAATTTGCTGAGCCTAACTTCATTTACACCACCGACCAGGCCTCTAATGATCCCTACTATATTAATAACCAGCTTTGGGGTATGTATGGCTCTTCCACTACACCTGCAAATGCCTATGGGTGCCAAGCTGGCGAAGCCTGGGCTAATAGTCATACCGGATCCGAAACTGTATACGTTGGTATAATTGACGAAGGGTATATGTACACTCATGAAGATCTGGCAAACAATGCTGGCACAAATCCGGGCGAAATTGCCGGGAATGGATTAGATGATGATGGAAATGGTTATATAGATGATGTATATGGCTGGGATTTATCTAAAAATGATAATTCTGTTTTTGATGGCAAAGATGATGATCATGGAACGCACGTGGCTGGCACAATAGGTGCCGTAGGAGGAAATGGTAAAGGTGTTGCCGGAGTATGCTGGAATGTGAAGCTGATGGGAGCTAAATTTCTTGGAAAAAGGGGTGGAACCACTGCGAATGCAATCAAAGCGGTTGACTACTTTACAGATCTTAAAACCATTCATGGAATTAAATTGGTTGCAACAAACAATTCATGGGGTGGCGGCGGATTTTCTTCGGGATTGATGGCTGCCATTGAAAGGGCAAATGAAGCAGGTATTCTTTTTATTGCTGCTGCAGGAAATGAGGGCCTGAATATTGACACAACCCCCTCCTATCCTGCATCTTATACAAACTCTAACGTTATCGCGGTAGCATCTATAACCAGCACGGGTGGACTATCAAGTTTCTCCAATTACGGAGTAACTTCTGTAGATATAGGAGCTCCCGGATCATCTATCTGGTCGTGTATTCCCAAATCTATAAAAGGTACATTAATTTCAGGTTATGCCAGTTATAGTGGTACATCTATGGCAACTCCTCATGTAACGGGTGCAGCCGCATTGTATCTGGCTTCACATCCGGGGGCTACTGCTGCTGCAATAAAAACTGCCATACTTGATGGTGTGCCTACTTCTGCCTTAACCGGGAAGTCTGTAACTGGAGATCGGTTAAATGTTAGCGGATATTAAACTCAGTATATTAAAAAGGAGGTAAATATGAAAACTTCAAGCTTTAAATTCATCAGCGCTATTTTGCTTATGTTATTTGCTTTTATGATAACAAGCTGTGTAATTGGAATAGATGATAAAAAGGAATATGATCAACTAAAAGCAAGGTGCGCGATAGAAAATCAAAACAAGACAACCATTACGAAGGTTTTTGAAGCTATCAATGCAAGGGATTTCGAAAAAATGAAAGAATTTTATACACCGGATTATAAAATGACGGGGCCTCGTTTGCCTAAAGCCTATACGCTGGATTCCTTGATTCAGTATATACAAAAGGATATAGCTGTTTTTCCGGATTGGAAATACAGTGTGGAAAATATGATTGCCCAAGGCGACACGGTAGCTGTTAAAATTGCTCAGTTTGGTATTCAGAAAAACGATTTCATGGGAATTAAACCAACAGCAAAACAAATATCCAGGGCTGCGATTTTTATTTCAGTCTTTTCTAATGGCAAATTAAAAGAAACATGGATTTTGCAGGATAACCTGGGATTTATGGAGCAACTGGGAATGCAACTTACACTTAAACCTGAATTAAAAGTAAAAGGTAAGAAATAAATAGGAAGATTTAATTATCAGTTATTATAAGGGCATGCAGACAAATAGTTTGCATGCCTTTTTTACTTTACCTGTCGTAATTCCAGTTCAATCTCACCAAATTCAATCATGGCATTGAATAAACGGAAACGTGAATATTTTCCCAGTTCTTCTACAAGGATATTTCTTTCTGTTACGCCGCCTTCAAGCAGGAGTTGGGCACGTCGTGTTCCCTTCAATAGAGGGTACATGGGCGTTTCCCAAGCAGATCCGTTCCATAGAGCAATGTTGCAAATACTGGTATCTGTAAGGCAATTGTTCTTTACTATCAGAATGTCGTCTTCGCTTCCTCTCATAGCAAAGAGTTCATCTAGTTTAATTCGCTCCGTACTTTTAAAGCTGTAGTCTATATCATTGCAGGTTACAAGTCGAAGCGATGAAACAGGACGCAGGGTATATGGAGCATAGCTTACGTCTATCACGTCTCTGGCATATTCAACCCGACATTTGGTACGTAGTTTATGCGGTAAAGGATCGATAAAGTCGGCTAAATTAATGGGTACAACATCGCCATAGATAGCCTTACGGGTATTATTAAGTCTATCATTGTGACACTTCAGATTGTAAATCAACCCTTTTTCGATGCAAATGGATTCAATGTAGTGGCACATATACTTTTTGTATCATTTCTTTATACTCACGTTCCATTTCACTTTGGGCAGTTATTCCTCCACCACTTTTAAATACTAGCTTTTCACCGTCTTGTTCTACAAACCTTATCATAACAGCACTATCCAGTTGATGACCGTCAAAATAACCTGTCACCCCGGTATAAAAACCTCGTTGATAGGTTTCGGCCTCGGCAATAATGGCTTGAGTCTTTGGCTTAGGAGCACCGGTTATAGAGCCTGCAGGTAACAATCGGAAAAGAATATCCCCCAGGTGCGAAAGGTAATCGTCGGGTAGTTTTCCTACAATTTCAGAGCTAACCTGTAGTAGTTTTCCTTGATTCGTAGCCAGTTCTTCTACGTATCTATAGTTTGCAACCACAACTTCGCCGGCTACCATGCTAAGATCATTGCGAATCAAATCTACGATTGTAGCATGTTCGGCGGCTTCTTTGGTATCGTTTAAAATCTGTTCTCTTGCATCAGGAATGGTAGCATCAATTGTTCCTTTCATAGGATAGGAATAAATACGCCCCTCACGGATACGAACAAATATTTCGGGAGAGAAGAATACAAAACGATCTTTCAGCCACATTTTAAACAATGCATTTGAACGGAAAAAGAGTTCACGTAAGGAGAGATTGGTTTCAACCAATGTGGAACAAGTGAGATTGGTTAAATACGAATTGCCATTACGGATATGATTAACAACTGTTTGGAAGGAGCTTTCATATGATTTCATTGAAATAGGTTTGGGCTCCCATTTAATCGCTTCGGGATTAATTGGAAGCACGGAATCATCGTGCTCCTGCACATTTGTGAATCCATTTAAATTATACAGACATTCATCCGGTTTAACAACGAAAGTCTCTTCCAACAGGATTTGTTCCTGCTTGTAATCAATTATAAACAGAAAAGGCTTACCCGCTTCCCCTAACTGGTTCATCCGAGCAAGCGCTTCCGATTTTGAATATTGTTTCATTCTACTTTAAGAAACGTTCTGTTAGTCCGCCAAAGGCATCAATACGACGGTCGCGGAAGAATGGCCACCAGCGACGAACGTTTTCGCTCCTGGTTTTATCTATTTCTACTACCTGAACCATTTCTTCATTGTTTGAAAATTCGGTTATCAGCTCTCCCTGCGGACCTGAGACAAAGCTGTTACCCCAAAACTGAATACCATTGGTCTGCCCTGACGGATCAGATTCGTGACCGGTTCTATTTACAGAGATAACAGGTAGTCCATTTGCAACAGCATGTGCACGTTGTGAAATAACCCATGCTCCCAATTGACGTTCCTTTTCCTCTGAAGTATCGCTGCTCTCCCACCCGATGGCTGTTGGATAAATGAGCATTTCGGCACCACGCATGGCCATTAAACGGGCAGCTTCCGGATACCATTGATCCCAGCAAACCAATACACCCAGACGACCTACAGAGGTGTCAATTGGCTCAAAACCCAGATCCCCCGGAGTGAAATAAAACTTTTCGTAATATGCCGGATCATCAGGGATATGCATCTTACGATACTTGCCTGCGATGGAGCCATCACGTTCTATTACAACGGCTGTATTGTGATATAACCCAGGAGCGCGTTTTTCAAACAATGAAAGCACCAGAACAATACTAAATTCCTTAGCTAGCGCACCGAAAATATCGGTAGACGCTCCGGGAATAGTTTCGGCCAAATCAAAAAGATTGGTATCTTCGGTCTGACAAAAATAGAGTCCGTTGTGCAATTCCTGCAAAACAACCAATTCTGCGCCGTCCAGTGCACAGCGTATTATATTCGCTTTCAGTTTAGCTATATTAGCAGAAATGTCGGCGGTATTGGCTTGCTGTACTAATCCTACTTTTAGTTTCATTCGCATACTACTTTATAAATCCTTCGGGATACTGCATGGTTACACAATGCAACGATCCATGTTGCTTAATGAGTGGAAGACAGTTGATGCCCACTATCTCGCGATCGGGAAAAGCTTTTGCCAGCTGAGCTTTTGCCTCTTCGTCTTTCGGAGAATTATAGGTTGGAAGTAATACGGCTCCGTTTATAATCAGGAAATTTGCATAGGTTGCAGGTAGGCGTTCGCCGTTCCACTCAACACTATCAGCCATTGGCAGCGGGATCAGCGTATAAGCTGTATCATCGGCCATACGAAAGGCAATAAGCTGTTCTTCCATTTCCTTAAGTTCTGCATAATGTTCATCCTCTTCGTCCTCACACTTAACATAGGCAATGGTGTGATCGTTACAAAAACGTGCCAGAGTATCTACATGACTATCGGTATCATCACCGGCCAAATAGCCGCTTTCAAGCCATAGGATACGTTTAAATCCGAAAAGATCTTTCAACTGAAACTCCAACTCTTCGCGGGAAAGATATTCATTACGGTTTAACGAAAGCAAACATTCGGCAGTAGTAAGCAGAGTGCCTTTCCCATCGGATTCCACACTTCCACCCTCCAATACAAACGGCTGCATATTTAGTGGCAACACTTCATCGTTAAAGGTATCCGCCATAAATAAAAGGCGAGTAATAAGGTTATCTTTATCAGCTGCATACTTCATTCCCCAACCATTGAATACAAAATCGTAAACTGCGGGTGTTCCATCAATAAAAACGGAAATTCCACCATGATCTCGAGCCCAGGTATCGTTTGTTTCCATCTCCCGGAATATAATACGGTCGTAATCCACTTCTCCCAACTGCTGCTTAACCTCTTCTTTGTTGGTACAAACAATAAGAAGACGCTCGCGTTTGATAATTTCGCGTGCAATTGATACAAAACAGGGAATTACCTCCCCGAGGATAGGCGCCCAATCAGTGTCCTCATGGGGCCATGTTAGCTGAACAGCACTCTGAGGAGCCCATTCGGCTGGAAACAGGATGTTCATATCTTCTTTCATCTTTCTATTCTGTTTTTATTTCCCTATTCTTGAGGACAAAGATACAAAAGATAGTTGTAAAAAAAGAAAGTGGCAGTACTTTCGGAAAAGTACTGCCACTATAATAATAATTAAATTCGAGTTCTGTTATTTGTAAATATGCGCAGCAAAACCTCCACCGGGAGCCATTTTAATTTTCAGCTTCTTGTTAGCAGGCATCGTAATTACTTCTTTCTTATAATCCCGGCCAGCTCTGTCTGCATTCACTCCGTCTTTAAATATCTCGGCTTTAAAGTTACCTTCGCCCAGGAACGAAAGATCAAGTTCCATTTCTCGTGCATCCCAATTTGTAAGAGCTCCTACATACCAGTCGTTTCCGTGTTTGCGGGCAATAGCCACATATTCAGAAACCTTTCCGTCAAGAGCAACTGTCTGATCCCATACAGTAGGAACAGTAGCAATAAACTTGGTACATTCTTCTTCCTGCATGTAGTTGGATGGATTATCACACAACATATTAAACGGAGATTCAAAAATAACATAAGTTGCAAGTTGGCGACAACGTGTACCCTGACTCATTGGCTCTGAGTTGATTGGACGAAAACTACCTCGGGCCGCATTGCGCATCGCTCCCTGAGTATAATCCATCGGCCCTGCAATCATACGGATAAAGGGGATTGTCACATCGTAAGTAACCATATCGTACGATTCGGGCGACCATTTCAATTGTTCAAGTCCGTTTACTCCTTCATAATTAATTACGTTTGGATAAGTACGGTTCAATCCGGTTGGTTTGAATACTCCGTGAAAGTCTACCATCATTTTGTATTTGGCACACACTTCAGCTGCCTTGTAAAGGAAGTTAACCATCACCTGATCATCGCGGTCCATAAAGTCAACCTTAAAGCCCTTAACTCCCATTTCGGAATAATGCTTTACCACATTTTCCATATCACGATGAAAAGCCCAGTAACCTGCCCAAAGGATAATATCTACGTTCTTTGATTTACCATAAGCAACCAACTCTTTAATATCAATTTCAGGAACAACCTGCATAAGGTCTGCCTGCATATTTACAGACCAACCTTCGTCCAGAATTACATAGCCAATACCGTGTGCCGAAGCAAAATCAATATAATATTTATAGGTCTCATTATTAATGCCTGCTTTGAAATCTACACCGTAAATATTCCAGTCGTTCCACCAATCCCAAGCTACTTTTCCCGGTTTAATCCAGGAAACATCACCAGCACGGTTAGGAGAAGCCAAACGAAATACCATATCATTATCGGCCAATTGCTTATCGCTTTCTGAAACAATAAACGCACGCCAAGGGAATGCTCTTGTACCGGACGTTTTGGCAATAAAGCTTTCTCGCTCTCTGACAAGTTTTTGCAGTTGATTATGTCCACCCTGTTCAACAACTTTAGGACAAGGTGCGTGAACAGCTTTTAATGATGGTTTGTCTGTAGTGTTATTCAGAAATAAACCGGGAAAATCTTCCAGATCAGCTTCGGTTATACACAGTTTTTTTCCGTTATCCAAAGATACAAGAAACGGAAGAATCATCAATCTTTTATCGTTAAGCTTTGTGATAGGTTCATTTACATAGGGCTGTTCGAAAGAGTTGAAGTATTGTTCTTCGAAAGTGGCAGCTCTGCTGTTTACATAAGGAGCAAAAGTGAAATAATCCTTACTGAAATTATAAGAGGTTTCTTCGGCCGTTACAACGATTTCTCCTTTTTTCTTTGTAACAAACCGGTAGGCCAATCCATCATTATAAGCTCTGAATTCAACAGAATAATTCCCTTTAAACAAAAGAGTCATCGCATTGTAGGCATCGGTAACTGCCGTTTTCTTATAAAACTGCGCAGGGATTATTTTATTAACAGTACCCTTGGTAACCTTGGATACCTTTGGGTCGGCTCCCAATACTTCACCCCCCTGAAGCGACATGGAAATAGGCGAAAGGGCCAACACTTCAGTACCATCATGCGAGACAGAAAATTCGATGGATTTGTCTACTTCTACTAAAGCCTTTAATTTACCGTCGGGCGATTGTAACTGGTAACTTTTTTGAGCCAGCAGATTAATGCCCCCAGCTAAAAACAAGGTTAAACATAAAACTTTTACATTCATGGTTTATTCAATTATAATTTAATTTTGCAAATATAAGGGGATTTGAAAAGAAACTGTTATTGAAAATCGATTATCTTTGCCCCAAGTTATACGATTAATTTATAATATTATGCTAAACGCTAAATTGTTTAATCTTTTAATCTTTTGCCTTACTCTCTTACCTGCAAATGCTCAAACAAAATGGTACTCCCCAATGGAGGCAGGGTTTCCGGTTGTTCAGAATCAAGGATGGATAAAAGAACTTGGCAATACTTATTCGCGTTTGCCTCGAAGGGCAGAGGTCGAAGTCCGCAAACCGTTATGGAATCTTTCACTTAATTCGGCAGGGTTAGCTATTCACTTCTATTCAAATGCTCCTGAAATAAAAGTACGATATGGTGTATCCGGTCCTTTATCAATGCCTCATATGCCTAATACAGGTGTTTCAGGCATAGATCTATATGGAATAGACAGTGATGGAAATTGGATGAATGCCTCTGGAAGTTACCAATGGGGTGACACTATTAGCTACACATTTACAAATATAGGGAAAGATAAATTTCACAACTGGGGATTCGAATATAGGCTCTATCTCCCACTCTATAACACCGTTAAGTGGTTACAAGTTGGTGTACCGGAAAATACCGAACTGAAATTTATCCCGGTTAGAGAAGAAAAACCCATTGTAGCCTATGGCACTTCCATTACCCAAGGGGCATGTGCTTCGCGACCTGCAATGGCGTGGACAAATATTGTTTCTCGCACGTTGGATTATCCACTAATTAATCTGGGATTCTCAGGTAACGGCAAATTAGAAAAAGAGGTTATTAATTACCTTAACGAATTGGATGCGAAACTGTACATTTTAGATTGTCTCCCCAATCTCACCCAATCCAATGATAATGAAGCTTATATTCGTATAATCGAAGCAGTTAAGCAAATAAGATCCAAACACGCAACACCAATTTTATTGGTAGAGCATGCAGGATATAGCAACAGTAGCTTGGATAGCCTACGAATGAAAGATTACACTCGTTTAAATAAAGCTTCCCAGATGGCTTTTAAAGCTTTGCAAACCGAAGGAATTAAAGATATTTGGTATCTGTCTAACAAAGACTTGAAGTTCTCGACCGACGGATGGGTAGACTATGTGCATCCATCAGACTTGGGTATGCAAAATTATGCGGATACATATTGCAAGATCATTCGTGAAATTCTGCATATGCCTGTTGGCAATACGGTTACCACTAATCCTGTAACCCAAAGACGGGAACCCGATAATTACGAATGGCAGGCACGTCACCGAGAAATTCTTACTCTAAACAGAACAAATCCTCCGAAAGCAATTGTATTAGGAAATTCTATTATGCACTTTTGGGGAGGCGAACCTAAAGGTCCTCATGCAACCGGAAAGGATAGCTGGGAAGCTGTAATGAAGCCCGCGGGGTTCAGAAATTTAGGATATGGCTGGGATCGTATTGAAAACGTTCTCTGGCGTGTATATCATGGCGAATTAGATGGCTTCAATGCCGAAAAGGTAGTAATTAAAATTGGCACAAACAACCTGGGTACACACAGCGACGACGAGATAATGAATGGTCTTCGTTTTTTGCTGAAAGCTATCCGCCAGCGTCAAACCGAAGCTAAAATAAAGGTTGTAGGCATTCTTCCTCGCCGTGATACGGAAAATAAGGTAGCAGACCTGAACAAGCGAATTCAGTTACTGGCCAAAGAGGACGGATATTCTTTCACTGATGTAAGTAGATTCCTTCTGCTTTCAAATGGGAAAATTGATGAAACCCTTTTTACTGACGGTTTACATCCAAATGCCAAAGGGTATAGTCTGATAGCTAAAGAAATTGCAGAATAATCTGCAATTTCTTTCCTGATTGGATACAATCTTTCAGGGATTCATTATTAATTCTTGCGAAGGAACTGGCTTGATATATTCATTTACAACACAGAATGTACCAGATGCTTTCCCTACCAATATTTCATCGCAATAAACTTCACATTCGCAAAATTGGACTCTTTTGCCCGATTTGATTACATAGCCTTTAGCAATAAGTTCTTTTCCCCATGCGGCACGTAAAAAGGAGACCTTAAGTTCCGCGGTAAGTACATCATGAGAAACAGGGGTTACTGTATAGGCTGCAAAACCAGCAATCGTATCTGCAAGGGCAGCCACTACCCCTCCGTGTATTACTCCACTATATTGTTTTTGTTCATCTACTAAAGGCATTTTAGCGACAACTTTACCTTCTTCAACACTTGTAAATTCAATTCCAAGGTGATTTAAATATGGATTTTCTTTAACCCGGGTAATCATCTTCGACTTTATCTCTGCATCCATTTTGTTCTTTTTGGGCGCAAAATTAGTTAATTCAACAAAGAAAACCCTATCTTTGTGGTTTAAAAAAAGAATAATATATTATTATACTTTGTGACGTATGAGCGATATAAACATTATTAAGGAAGAAGAAAGTAAAAAGAGTCTTAACTTCATTGAGGCTTTCGTAGAAAGCGATTTGGCCGAAGGTAAAAACGGAAAAAGAATTCAAACTCGTTTTCCGCCGGAACCCAATGGATATTTACATATCGGACATGCAAAGGCCATATGCCTCGACTTCGGTATTGCCGAAAATTATAATGGAATTTGTAACCTCCGTTTCGATGATACAAATCCTGTTAAGGAAGATGTGGAGTATGTAGATTCTATCAAAGAAGATATTGAATGGCTTGGTTTTCACTGGGGAAACATTTACTATGCCTCTGATTACTTTCAGCAGGTATGGGATTTTGCTGTAAAATTAATTAAGGAAGGCAAAGCCTATGTAGACGAACAGAGCGCCGAACTTATCGCCCAGCAAAAAGGGACTCCTACGCAACCAGGAATCAACAGTCCATTCAGAGATCGCCCTATCGAAGAAAGTCTTGATTTATTCCGCCGTATGAATGAAGGCGAGTTTGAAGAAGGCAGCATGATACTTCGTGCCAAAATTGATATGGCTTCCAGTAATATGCATTTCCGCGACCCGATTATATATCGTATCATCAAACACCCACATCATCGTACCGGTACGCAATGGAAAGCATATCCCATGTACGATTTTGCCCATGGTCAGAGCGACTATTTTGAAGGGGTTACCCATTCTTTGTGTACGCTGGAATTCGAGGTTCACCGTCCTTTATATGATTATTTCATTGATCAGCTTAAGGAAAGCGATGATTACCGCCCCCGGCAGATTGAGTTCAACCGGCTAAATCTTACGTATACAGTAATGAGTAAACGCAAATTACTCCAACTGGTGAAAGAAGGTTTGGTAAATGGTTGGGACGATCCTCGTATGCCTACTATTTGCGGATATCGCCGCAGAGGTTTCACATCTTCATCGATACGTAGTTTCATTAATAAAATTGGATATACAAAATACGATGGTATTATTGATGTGGCTCTTTTGGAACATGCCGTTCGCGAAGATCTAAATGCTACAGCTCAACGAGTATCAGCAGTTTTGGATCCTGTTAAGCTCATCCTCACCAACTACCCCGAAGGTAAAGTTGAGATGATGGAAGCTGTAAACAATCCGGAAAACCCATCACAGGGAAGTCACGAGATTGCATTCACCAGAGAACTTTTTATCGAAAGAGAAGATTTTATGGAAGATGCACCCAAAAAGTTTTTCCGTATGACTCCTGGTCAGGACGTTCGTCTGAAAAGTGCCTATATCGTAAAATGTACCGGATGTAAGAAGAATGCCAACGGCGAAATTGAAGAAATCTATGCAGAATATGATGAGATGACTAAAAGTGGTATGCCCGACAGCAATCGCAAAGTAAAAGGAACTCTCCACTGGGTTTCGGCTCAACACAGTCTGCCTGCAGAGGTT
This sequence comes from uncultured Macellibacteroides sp., assembly GCF_963667135.1. Lineage (NCBI taxonomy): Bacteria > Pseudomonadati > Bacteroidota > Bacteroidia > Bacteroidales > Porphyromonadaceae > Macellibacteroides > uncultured Macellibacteroides sp. Next base: position 3,809,894 of record NZ_OY762974.1, read on the forward strand.
CGTATATACGATCGCTTGTTTACAGTTGAAAATCCAGCTGAAGAAAAAGACAAAGATTTTCTTGAGCTGCTTAATCCTGATTCTCTTAAAGTTTTAACAAACTGTCGTGTTGAAGCGGAACTTCAGCATGCCAAGCCTTTAGATAATTTCCAGTTCCAGCGTCTTGGTTATTTCAATGTTGACCCAGACAGCAGAGAAGGTAAGCTTGTTTTCAATCGTACCGTATCCCTGAAAGATACATGGAGTAAAGTAAAAGACAAATCGTAATATTTTTTAGTATATAAATGAAGAATGAAAACATTTCGCGCTTGTTTGAAAAGTTCAAAGCAAGTATAGCGGAAGGGAAAGATCCCTATTTCGATGCAGATGAAATAGAGGATCTTTTAGATGGAATTAGTGATGAAGACGCAGAAGAATATTTAAGCCCGATTTTAGATTTGGGTCTAAAACTTCATCCGGAAAACCAATCCTTACTGATTAAGAGAGTTGAACGAGAATGTTTCAATGAAAACTATGAAGCAGCCCTAAAGTACGCTGATGAAATAGGATATATAAATGATCCGGATCTTCATTTGGCTCGTATGGAGTGTTATTGTTTTATGAAGCAATATTTTAAAGTAAACACCTATTTGGATAGTCTTGAAAAAGATGACAATGATGATCTTAAAGAAATATATGAGTCATTTGCGTCTCTACTGGCAGATAACGATTTTCCTGTTGAAGGTATAAATCTGACAACACGAGGATTGAAACTGTTTCCGGATAACAGACATTTGAAAGAATCTCTCTTATATTTCTTACATGTTACTGACAAGGATAAGGAAGCTATTGTTTTAGCAAATGAGTTGATTGATAATAATCCATATTCGTATAAAGTATGGCTCCTTTTAGGGACGATATATACCAAGCTATCGGAATATGAGAAAGCCGTTGAGGCTCTTGATTTTGCTCTTACATGTAAAGAAGGTGATAGCGAAGCAAAAAAGATGAAGGCATATTGCCTGATGGAAAACGAGAGCTATGATAAGGCGATTGAGGTGTATCTTGAAATTATCAGAGAAACGCCAGATGGTTCTATTCAACCTTTGCTTGCAAATTGCTATATTGCAACCGAACAATTTGAAAAAGCATACACCCTCCTTAAGTCAATACTTGAGGTTTACGGAGACAGAAATGATCCGGCAATATTAGGTGGGTATCTTCATTCCTGCGCGCAATTAGATTTGGACAACGAAGTAATGGAAGTAGTTAAACTAAAGGCAAAAAGGTATCCTGAAGTTAAAGAGTTTACTTTAATGGAAATGATGTTCAACAAACTATTTTCCCACGAGTCTGACGAGTCTAATATTAACAGGGAAATAGATAAAATTAGAATTGATTGTGGTGAAAAGAAAAATGTTTATGAATCCGTATTGTTCATACAAGGTTTAACTAGTTTTCATTCTGGAAATAGTAAACATGCTATCAAATTATTTGAAGCTCTTGAACAATCAAATTCTGAATTTCCGCTACTTCGCCTGCTTTTAGCAAAAACCTATTTGGAAACAGGAAACAAAGAAAAATTCACGAAACAAGTGGCTCTGATAGAAAAGAATGATTTTATTGAGCTATTTCGTTACGAAAATTCCCTTAATTCGATAAATCCTAATTTTAAAGGGAGAAAACATCTCCAGATTCTATCGAAACGTTATTTATTGAAGAAAGAAAACAGCAATTAGTATATGAAACGAACAATTAATGATTATGGTTTATTGCTACTGAAAGGAATTGCTATGGGGGCGGCAGATGTTGTTCCCGGTGTTTCCGGTGGTACAGTGGCATTTATCGTGGGTATTTACGAAGAGTTGATCAATTCAATTAAAAGCATCAACCCAACTAATCTAAAGTTGTTATTTACTTTCCGTATAGCTGCTTTTTGGAAAGCAATCAATGCTAATTTTTTACTGACACTTGTTTCAGGGATTGGTATAAGCATTTTTTCGTTGGCAAAGCTTATAACCTACTTGTTGGAAAATCAGCCGGTATTGGTTTGGTCCTTTTTCTTTGGATTGGTACTCTGTTCAACGTATTTTGTAGCCAAGGCAATTACGCAGTGGGACTGGAAAACATATCTCTTTTTTGTTATCGGAACTGTTGGAGCTTATTTTATTACAGTGGCTACTCCTACTGAAACTCCAAGTAATTTGTTTTTCATCTTCTTATGCGGAGCTATTGCAATTTGCGCAATGATTCTACCGGGTATATCTGGAAGCTTTGTCTTGGTTCTGTTAGGGAAGTATTTCTATATCATGAATGCAGTCAAGACGCTCGATTTTCTGGTTATGTTTGTATTTGTTTGCGGAGCTTTTATTGGCATTACCAGCTTCTCCAACGTTCTTTCTTTCCTACTCAGGAAATATCACAACACAACCATTGCTACCCTGGCAGGTTTTATGTTGGGTTCTCTTAATAAGGTATGGCCTTGGAAAGAAACCATAGAAACATTTACCGACAGTCATGGTACAATAAAACCTTTGGTAGAAGAAAATATACTTCCCAATTCGCACCTTTGGGAAGGTTTGGGATTAATTGTTTTTGGAATTATACTGGTATATGTACTCGAAAAACTATCTCAAAAGAAATAACAGTACACTAAAAATAAAAAATAATCCCGGTCTGTATGCAGGTCGGGATTATTTTTTTATGTCATAAAACAAAAGGTAAATATCTTTCTAACAATCAAATAGCGACACATTGCTCATATTATTTAAAAAGACGTACAAGGTAAAAGAATATAAAAAAAGAATTGATTAAAAAGAAATAATTAACTTTGAGGCATTCGAAAGTGTTTTACAGAGTAGATTATTGTTTTAAAAAGAGATAATATGGCAAAAGTAAAAGGAGCGGTTGTTGTAAATACTGAGCGCTGCAAAGGATGTAATCTTTGCGTGATAGCATGTCCATGCGATGTACTTGAGCTGCATCCCCGCGAAGTAAACAACAAAGGGTATCATTATGTGTATATGAAATCTCCCGACGAATGCATCGGTTGTGCTAGTTGTGGAGTGGTTTGTCCAGACGGATGTCTGACTGTGTACAAAGTTAAATTATAAACGAAATCAATCTGAAACAGATATGGCAGAAGAAGTAAAATTGATGAAGGGTAACGAAGCTATCGCACACGCGGCAATCCGCAACGGTGTGGATGGTTACTTTGGATACCCTATCACCCCTCAATCAGAAATTCTGGAAACCCTGATGGCCGAAGAGCCTTGGGAAACTACAGGTATGGTTGTTTTACAAGCAGAAAGTGAAGTTGCGGCTATAAACATGGTATACGGAGGTGCAGGTTGTGGAAAAAAATCCATGACTTCGTCTTCAAGTCCAGGTATTAGCTTAAAACAAGAAGGAATATCTTATATTGCAGGGGCCGAGTTACCTTGCCTAATTGTGAACGTAATGCGTGGAGGTCCCGGTTTAGGAACCATACAGCCGAGTCAAGCCGACTATTTTCAGACAGTAAAAGGTGGAGGTCACGGCGATTACCGTCTTATAACTTTAGCACCTTCCTCCGTTCAGGAAATGGCTGATTTTGTAGGTCTTGGATTCGATCTTGCGTTCAAATACAACAATCCATCAATGATACTGGCTGATGGTATTATCGGACAGATGATGGAAAAGGTTGTTCTTCCTCCTTTTAAACCCCGCCGCACGGATGATGAGATTCGTAAAGAATGTCCTTGGGCAACTCTTGGTAAGGTTGGTGGTCGCAAACGCAATGTTATAACCTCTCTCGAACTAGATGCAGCAGTAATGGAAGAAAACAATCTTCGTTTCCAGGCTAAATACAAAAAAATTGAAGAAAACGAAGTACGTTATCAAGAATTTATGTGCGACGATGCAGAATACCTGCTTATCGCTTTCGGATCGTCTGCCCGTATTTGCCAGAAGGTTGTTGAAAATGCACGAGAAGAAGGAATCAAACTTGGTTTGCTTCGTCCTATTACATTGTGGCCCTTCCCTACCACTGTTATCAGTGAGTATGCCGATAAGGTTAAAGGAATGCTATCGGTGGAACTAAATGCTGGTCAGATGGTAGAAGACGTACGATTGGCTGTTAATGGTCGAGTGAAAGTAGAACACTTCGGACGCCTGGGTGGTATCGTATTTACTCCGGATGAAATTTTGAATGCACTTAAAGAAAAATTATTCTGATACAATTATGCGCGATAGTAAACTAGACAAGATTCTGACCATAGTTTTTATGGTACTGGCAATTGCTGCCGTTGTATGCTATTTTGCTTTGGACAATAAAGTGGTATTCCTGTATTGCGGTGGTGCAGCTGTAGTAGTTCGCCTTACACAGTATTTTATGCGATTTACACATTAAAATGTATTGATTATGGAACTCAATGATATAATTAAACCGGAAAACTTGGTATACTCCAAGCCCAAATTAATGAACGAAAATGCCATGCACTACTGTCCGGGATGTAGCCATGGTGTTATTCACAAGCTTATTGGCGAAGTGATCGACGAAATGGGTCTCGAAGAAAAAACTATCGGGATTGCTCCGGTCGGTTGCGGTGTATTTGCTTACAATTACCTGGACATCGACTGGCAGGAAGCTGCCCACGGACGTGCGCCTGCAATTGCTTCAGCAATTAAAAGACTGAATCCTGATAAAATGGTGTTCACCTATCAGGGCGACGGCGATTTGGCTGCTATTGGTACTGCCGAAACCATTCATGCTGCTAACCGTGGTGAGAATATTGTTATTGTTTTTATTAACAACGGTATTTATGGAATGACTGGTGGACAAATGGCTCCTACCACATTGGAAGGTATGGCTACTTCTACAACGCCAAACGGACGAAATATAGCGTTGAACGGATACCCGTTGAAAATATCCAATCTACTTGCCCAACTGGAAGGCACCTGCCTGGTAACCCGTCAGAGTGTCCATACTGCTGGTGCTGTTAAGAAAGCGAAGAAAATGCTTCGAAAGGCTTTCGAAAACGCGATGGCTAACAAAGGAACATCTGTTGTCGAATTTGTTTCCACCTGTAACGCTGGATGGAAAATGACTCCCGATGATGCAAACAAATGGATGGAGAAAAACATGTTCCCTGCTTATCCGTTGGGCGACTTAAAGAATATTGATTAAGTAATATAAAAGCTACATGAAACACGAAATAATTATTGCCGGTTTTGGTGGACAAGGAGTTCTTTCCATGGGAAAGATTCTGGCTTATTCCGGACTAATGGAAGGTAAAGAAGTGAGCTGGATGCCGTCGTACGGTCCAGAACAACGCGGAGGTACAGCCAATGTAACGGTTATTCTGAGTGATGATCCGGTCAGCTCTCCTATTCTAAATGAATTCGACATCGCTATTATTCTTAATCAGCCTTCGATGGACAAGTTTGAAAGTAAGGTAAAACCTGGCGGAATTCTTGTTTATGACGGTTATGGTATTCACAACCCTGTTAAAAGGATCGATATCAGTGTATATCGGGTAGATGCGATGGATGCTGCTACCGAAATGCAAAACGAGAAAGCATTCAATATGCTTATTTTAGGAGGTCTTTTGAAGATCTGTCCTATGGTCAAGCTTGAAAATGTATTGTTGGGTTTAAAAAAATCTCTTCCTGAAAGACATCATAAGCTTATTCCGATGAATGAACAAGCAATCAAAAAAGGGATGGAAATTATTCGTAAAGTTTAATTTAGTCTGATAAGACGTTTACTTATAAGATAAAGCCGGAGGAAAGTTTTCCTTCGGCTTTATTTATTGTTACTGGTTAATATTCTTCTTCATATATTTAAGTATATTTGCAACCATTATCAATTAGTTTATTTAAACGCCGATTTATTTACTGAATTAAACTCTATTTTTATGAAGAAAATGAAAACACTTCTATGTGCATTATTGCTGACATTGGCTTTTAACCAATCTTTCGGACAATCTTATACGGTAAATAAGGAAGATATTACCGTGCTGTTAAATGGCAACGCTTACATTAGTTCCGGAAACAGTGGTGCAACTATTTCAGAAAAGGGACTCACCGATTGGACAGATCAATCGGCAGTTATATCAACCTACATCTATTTTGAAAAGCCGCAGACATTCAATTTATATCTGAATGTGAATGAACTGAGCGGAAATTCTTCGCTGTGTGTAATGGCTGGTAAACAAACCTTCCGTGTTAAGCTGAAACACAACGACAAATTGCAGAAAATTAAAGTTGGAAATGTAAAGGTTACAGCACCAGGCTATTTCGAAATCAAACTTCAAGGTGAAAATAAAACGGGTGAGAAATTCGGCGATATAGAGTCATTTACCCTTGCTGGTGTAAATGGCACAGTAAATTATATAAAAGACTTTTCGCCTTATTGGGGAAGTCGCGGACCATCAGTCCATCTTAACTACTCCATGCCAAAAGAGCCTACTGAATGGTTTTACAACGAGGTAACAGTTCCTGTTGGAGAAGAAGTAATTGGAAGCTACTACATGGCCAACGGATTTGGCGAGGGTTATTTTGGCATGCAATGCAACTCTGAAGCAGAACGAAGAGTCTTATTTTCGGTATGGAGCCCGTTCGAGACTCAGGATCCTAAACTGATTCCGGACGAAGATAAAATCAAAGTTCTTCGCAAGGGCGAAGGTGTTCATATCGGTGAATTCGGCAACGAAGGTTCGGGCGGACAAAGTTATCTGCGTTATAACTGGGTATCTGGCGTAACATATAAATTCCTGACACACATTAAACCCGACGATAAAGGCAATTCTATTTATACTGCTTACTTTTATGCTACAGACGAGAATCGCTGGCGCCTTATCGCTAGTTTTTCTCGCCCCAAAACAACGGCTTACTACACTCGCGCACATTCGTTTTTAGAGAACTTTATACCCGAACAGGGATACCTTGGCCGACGAGTTTTCTTTAGCAATCAATTCTGTATGGGGACCGATGGCATATGGCGTGCGGTTACTGAAGCAACCTTTACACACGATGCAACAGGAAACGCTAAAGCAAGACTCGATTTCGCAGGGGGAATTGCCGAAGGAAAGTTTTTCTTTCTTAAAAACTGTGGATTCTTTAATGAACGCACATCCTACGGCACTAAGTTGAATCTAACAAATACAGATAAAGCCCCGGTCATAGATTTCGAAGCGCTCAATAATCTGTGATATCATTTTTTGTTTTATCTTTGCGCTCAATGAAACAGTTCATAAAAATAGTATCTCTATTCATCTTAATTGCTGGTTCTGTTCAGGCACAACAGCCCGGCTCTACCAGACAACGGGGAGGATTCTCGCGTTCGAATCAATCTTCACCTAAAAGTCAGCTTGCGGATAGTTTACTAACGGATAGTGCCCGGTTAAACGCAAAACGAATTACAGGCTACAAGCTAACTGATAAGATTGGCGATGTATATATTGCCCCCATGGATACCGACAAAATCAACTTTTACAACTCCACTCAGGCAGAAGGATACTCTGTTGCACTCGGTTATGTTGGTAATTTGGGATCGCCGATACAATCTAAGATCTTTTCGGAGCGTAAAGAGGAACGAGATTTTATTTTTGCCGACACCTACGATTACTACCTTACCACTCCGACTAATGCCTATTTTTACGACACAAAGGTTCCTTATACAAATTTGATGTACACATCCGCGGGAGGAAGTGTGAATAAAGAAGAACGGTTAAAAGGCGTTTTGACCACAAACTTCGGGAAGAAAGTAAATGTTGGAGCCGAAATGGATTATATATACGGTCGCGGATATTATAATTCAAACGGAACCAAATTACTGAGTTACCGTTTATTTGGCAATTATATATCTGATAAATATCAGATGTATACCTATATGGGGAATTCCAATTTCATCAATTTTGAAAATGGAGGTTTAACAAACGATCGTTATATTACGAATCCGGAGGATTATTCGGATGGTAAACGGGTTACTGAGTCTAAGTATATTCCGGTCCATTTTTCTGAAACATGGAATCGTGTTCGGGGTAAACAGTTTTTCCTAAGTCATCGTTATAATTTGGGATTCAATCGCACGACACAGGAAAAAGATAAAGAAGGCAATCTCAAAGAGGAATTTGTTCCTGTTTCAAGCATTATTCATACGTTGGAATATAAAGACAACCGCCGTCGCTTTATTACGCAAGATTCCCTTGGAGTGGATTCCTGTTATGTAAATAATTATTTGGATGGATCTGTTAATGACACCACTTCGTACTGGTCGATCAAAAATACCCTGGCGCTTTCGCTTCGCGAAGGATTCCAAGACTGGGCTAAGTTTGGACTCACCGCATTTATTAATTTTGACAAAAGTAGGTACCGCCTAATGGATTCCATTCCTGGAAACAAGTTGATATATGATGAATTTTCGACTTTCATTGGTGGCGAACTATCTAAAAGACAGGGAAGCATCCTTACTTATGTAGCACGCGGAGAGCTTGGAATATCGGGACCCGATGTGGGCGAATTACGTTTAACCGGCGAACTGCAGACTAAGTTTTCGCTTTTCCACAAAGAGGCTTCCATCAAAGCCGTGGGATATATCAAGAACTTAACCCCTGCATTTTATCAGCGCCATTACCACAGTAAATATTTTTGGTGGGATTATAAGCTAAAAAATATTCAGCGTGTGTATGCCGGAGCCGAAATAAACCTGGAGTCTACACGTACAAAAATATCAGCAGGCGTAGAAAGTATGCAGAACTATGTATATTTCAACACCGAAGGAGTTCCTGCACAGTTCGAAAGTAATTTGCAGGTTGTTACTGCCCGGCTAAATCAGAATTTTCGTTTCAGCGCCTTTAACTGGGAAAACGAATTAGTTTACCAGCTAAGCAGCGAAAAGAAGATACTACCCTTACCTCAGGTAAGCATTTACAGCAATATGTATTTTGCCGTAAAACTTGCCAAGGTATTAACCTTGCAGCTTGGTGCGGATGCTCATTATCATACCTCATACTATGCTCCCTACTACCAACCTGCCACACAGCAGTTCCAATTGCAGGAAGAAGTTAAGGTGGGTAACTATCCACTGATAAATGCTTATGCAAATTTACACCTCAAGCAAGCTCGTTTCTTTGTTATGTTCTATAACTTAGGATCAAAATTTGTTGATCCCGAGTACTTCTCACTGGCGCATTATCCGCTTAATCCGATGATCCTTAAAATGGGAATTGCCGTTACTTTTAATGACTAAAGGGCATGAAATTCAAAAAGCTCTATATCCTATATGGCATTTTACTTTTTATTGCACTGGCAACTATGTGGATATTGTTTCCTTTCAGAAAAAGCAAACCTGAACAAAGGGATTATTCGCAGATTAAAAAAGAAGGAGTGCTGCGTATAGTTACCGAATACAACAGTTCGGGTTACTATGTAAATGGCGATACCATCGAAGGATTTCAATACGAATTAAGTCAGGCTATAGCCCAACTTTCCGGTCTCGAAGTAGAAATGCATCTGGATATGAATCTTACAACAAGCTTCGAAGGTCTTGCCTCCGGAAAATACGATATTATTGCCCGCAATATTCCGGCCAGCAGTGACATGAAAGAAACTTATCTATTTACCGATCCTGTTGTGCTGAACAGACAAGTACTGGTTCAACGTACAGCGGAAGCAAACCAGGGCCGGAAACCAATCCGCAACCAGCTTGAGCTTGCACAGAGAAGATTGTATATACCTAAAGATTCGCCAGCCAAACTACGGATAAAGAATCTTTCGCACGAAATAGGCGATACGATCTATGTGTCGGAAGACGAGCTTTACTCTACCGAACAACTCATCATCATGGTTGCCAAAGGAGAAATCGATTTTGCCGTATGCGATTTGCAACTTGCCAAAAAGGCGATGCAACAATTTCCGGAAATAGATATAAATACAGACATCAGCTTCACGCAATTGCAATCGTGGGCTGTCCGAAAAGATTCGCCGGTACTTTGTGACAGTATAAACAGTTGGTTCAAACAGATAAAAGAGTCTGGAGATTACAAAAAGATATACAAACGGTATTATAGTGAGTGATAAATGATTCAGAATGTGTTATTAAATAGAACTAACTGCTACGACTACCCTATTATTACTAAAATATTCATATCTTTACGGTGAAAATAAAGTTATAAGATGAGATTTGATGAATTAAATCTGGAAGATGAAGTCCTGGATGGTCTGGATGCCATGAACTTTCAGGAAACTACTCCCGTTCAGGAGTTGACCATTCCGGTTATTTTGGAAGGAAAAGATATTATTGCCTGCGCACAAACCGGTACGGGTAAAACCGCAGCCTACGTGCTCCCTGTAATAAACGAATTAAGTAAGGGAAAACATCCGGCTAATGCAGTCAATGCAATTATAATGGCTCCCACCCGTGAGTTGGCTCAGCAAATAGATCAGCAAATAGAAGGGTTTACCTATTTTATTCCAGTGTCTGCCGTGGCTATTTACGGAGGTACCGATGGGGTGGCATGGGAACAGCAAAGCCGCGGATTAAAGATGGGTGCTGATATTGTTATTGCCACTCCTGGTCGATTGATTTCGCACCTCAAATTGGGTGGAGTTGATTTATCTCAGGTTTCATTCTTTATTCTGGACGAAGCGGACCGTATGTTGGATATGGGATTCTTTGACGATATAATGTCGATACATAAGTTACTTCCACCAACCTGTCAGACTATCATGTTTTCGGCCACTATGCCTCCTAAAATACGAACGCTGGCTAAAACCATCCTGAAGGACCCAGAAGAAATCAAAATTGCTATCTCCCGCCCTCCCGATTCCATCCTACAATCCGCATACGTTTGCTACGATAATCAAAAACTCCGCATTTTGGAAGATCTGTTTGCCAAAAGCAGGCCCCAGCGGGTTATCATCTTCTCTTCCTCTAAGTTAAAGGTAAAAGAACTGGCTTTCGCCATCAAACGGATGAAGTTTAATGTGGCAGCCATGCACTCGGACCTCGAGCAGGCACAACGCGAAGAGGTAATGAAAGACTTTAAGAACGGACGTATTGATATTCTGGTAGCAACCGACATTGTTGCTCGTGGTATAGATATTGACGACATAAAACTGGTTATTAATTTTGACATTCCTCACGATCCGGAAGACTATGTACACCGTATTGGTCGTACGGCCCGTGGAACCAACGGCGAAGGATTAGCCATTACGTTTGTTGCAGAACACGAACAGGCTCAGTTCTCGCGAATCGAAAAATTTCTGGAGAAAAGCATTTATAAGATACCTATTCCTCCCGAATTAGGAGAAGCTCCGGCTTACGAACCGGAAAAGCATCCCGAAAGCAGAGGCTTTAGACGCCCAGGAAGTGGTGGTGGAGACAAAGGCAAAGGAGGAGGTCGTCAAGGAGGCCGTCCGCATTTCAACAAAGGACCACGTCCTACCAAATAAAACTAAATAAAAATAAAGTCCCGAAGAATGTTTCAGATTCTCGGGACTTTGTCTTTTACTGAAAAAAAGGTTACAGTTTAGAATACGAATAAAAACTCTCTCCATTACACATTATTAGGGCGGTGTAAACCAAGTTCAGTACGAGTTTAAAAAGATATATCTTTCAATCTTAAAAGATATAAGGATCGAAGTTAAAAGATATATCTTTCCAAGCAAAAAGTATATACTTATTTTGAAGACTCCCTCTATTTAATGCGACTCATTTACTTTTTACAATTTCCTTTCTACTAATACTGCTCATTAAATTGATGCAGAATAATAAATAAACATTATTTAACATCATGCAAAATATATGCATACCAGCAAGTTAAATGAATACATGAAGAAAAATGCACAAACAAGTCCACAAAAGGCTTGCAGGGTAAAGAAAAATGTCTACTTTTGCACCCGGGTAAGTCCTACACGGCATGCTCCCTCGGAATCCCCCAGGGCTTGATCGCAGCAAGGGTACTTGGTTGTAGCGGCGCGATGTAGTAAGCTTACCCACCTGCCTCTTTAGCTCAGTTGGCCAGAGCACGTGATTTGTAATCTCGGGGTCGTTGGTTCGAATCCGACAAGAGGCTCAGAAAGGAAGCTTGAATAAAGCTTCCTTTTTTTTATTTCCAAAATTCTGAATATATCCTGCAAAAGAATTAATTTTGCTGTGACGAATAAGTAAACGTAATATATCATGAATGAAAACAAAGACTACTTACTGAAAGGAGCAATGGCCTATGGTATGTCGTTCGGGATATTCTGGGTTTTTAAATACGTGTTTTTCATCTTAAGCATGCAAGTTGCCTTTTTAGGAGTTGTTTACTGGGGAATGAGCGTAACTGTTCCTTATCTTGCCTATATTCTATCAAAAAAATACAAACAGGTTATCGGCGGTCGCATTAGCTTCTTCCACGCATGGCAGTTTGGTATGCTTCTCTATTTTTTCGCCGCACTTATTGTTTCGCTGGTTCACTACATATTTTACCAGTATTTAGCGCCGGCCGATTATATCGCGAACTCATATAAGCAGGCCATCGAAATGATGAAGTCGGCCAATATGGATAGTTCCATAATAGAAGCTCTCCAAAACATGGAGACACCAAACGCTATTAGTATGACAATTCAGGGGATTTTCAACAACATAATGTATGGCATTGTTTTGGCGATACCAGTAGCTGCAATTGTATGCCGCGGAAACAACTCCTCCGAATCACCCAAACAAGAGAATACAGATAACACGATCGAATAATGGACATATCAGTAGTAATTCCGTTGTATAATGAAGCCGAATCTCTTCCGGAGCTTTATGCCTGGATAGAACGCGTTATGAAAGCCAACAACTTCTCCTACGAAGTTATATTTGTGAACGATGGAAGTACAGACAACTCGTGGGAAGTAATAGAGGGACTCAAAAAAAGATCTCCTTTTGTAAAAGGAGTCAAGTTTCGGAGGAACTACGGAAAATCGCCAGGTCTTCATTGTGGATTCGAGCGTGCAGAAGGCGATGTTATTATCACCATGGATGCCGATCTGCAAGATAGTCCGGACGAAATACCCGAACTATACCGCATGGTAATGGAAGAAGATTACGATGTTGTATCTGGCTGGAAGAAGAAAAGATATGACCCCATAACAAAAACCGTACCCACAAAACTATTTAATGCCACTGCGCGCAAATTTTCCGGCATCAAACTGCACGATTTTAATTGCGGTTTAAAGGCATATAAAAATATTGTTGTCAAGAATATTGAGGTGTATAATGATATGCACCGTTACATCCCCTACCTGGCCAAGATTGCTGGATTCAATAAGATTGGAGAAAAGGTAGTACAGCATCAGGCTCGCAAATACGGAACAACCAAATTCGGTTTAAGTCGTTTTGTAAACGGCTATCTGGATTTGATTACCCTTTGGTTTACTTCCCGATTTGGAAAGAAACCCATGCATTTTTTTGGTCTTTGGGGAAGTGTCATGTTTTTTATTGGCTTTATAGCGCTGGTTGTTGTGTTAGGCATGAAAATGGCGTCACTCTATGCTGGAGATCCGCTGCCTCTTGTTACCAGCTCACCCTATTTTTATATATCGCTTACGGCTATGATTCTGGGAACTCAGCTATTTCTGGCAGGATTCCTTGGCGAATTAATCTCCCGTAGCGATTCTAAGCGCAATCATTATAAAATTGAAGCTGAGATATGAAATTTCTGGATCTGGCAACCAAACGATGTTCCATTCGTCAGTACGCATCTACTCCTGTAGAAATAGAGAAACTGGAATATATACTTGAAGCGGCAAGACTTTCGCCCTCTGCCGTAAACTTTCAGCCGTGGACTTTTATCGTTGTACAGCAAGAAGAAGGACGCTTGAAACTTCAGACTTGCTATTCCCGCGAATGGTTTAAGTCTGCACCCGTATATATTATCGTATGCGGTAATCACGAGCAGTCATGGAAACGCCCGTCCGACGGAAAAGATTACCTTGACGTAGATGCAGCCATCGCGGCAGAGCATATTTGTCTGGCGGCTACAGAACAAGAACTTGGCTCTTGCTGGGTATGTAACTTTAGCGTAGAATTATGTCATAGTAGTTTTGGCCTTCCCGAAACTGTAGAACCGATAGCCCTCATTCCTTTAGGTTATCCGGAAGAGCCTTCTTTATTTGAACAATCACCAAAGAAACGTAAAGGAATAATCGAAGTCGTTAAATGGGAAAAGTATTGCTGATATGTATTTTATTGAGATTATTTTATTGGCAGTAGGTCTTTCCATGGATAGTTTAGCGGCGTCTGTAACAACAGGTTCAGTAATTAAGGATTTTAAAGCATGCCATGTTTTCCGTATCGCGTTTATCATGGCTGTATTTCAGGCAGGAATGACCTTGATAGGTTATTACGCCGGTATAAGCTTTACAACCTATATCTGCTCGTTCGACCATTGGATCGCTTTCTTTTTGCTTCTTTACATTGGAGGTAAAATGGTGTACGAAGATCTAAATGGAAATGAAGACGAAGAAGAGTGTAAAAACAATCCACTTTGTAATAAAACGATTTGCGGACTGGCTATAGCGACTAGCATTGATGCCTTGGCTGTAGGGATCTCGCTGGCGCTGATTAGCTCGGAAATTATGCTCCAGGCAACTACAATAGGATTGGTAACTTTTGCTTTTTCCGCATTTGGTGTATATTTTGGAGGAAAGTTTGGCAGACGAGTAAACCTCAGGTTCGAACTAACCGGCGGTTTGATTCTTGTCATTATCGGATTTAAAATTCTTATCGAACATCTCTTTTTCTAAAAAAACCGTTACCTTAGCGACCAGTCTCAGTTCTATTATTAAACCATAAATCATATGAAAAGCCAACAATTACGAAAGCTTGCACCCGAGCTGGATTCGCTTCGTCTGGGAAGTGGATGGAGCATAGACGATCTTCAAAAACCCCAAATAATTGTAGAAAGTAGCTACGGACATAGTCATCCCGGTAGTGCTCACCTCAATTTGTTGGTTGATGAAGCCGGCAAAGGAATAAAAGACAGTGGCGGAAAAGCTGCTAACTACTATGTAACCGATATTTGTGATGGCGAGGCCCAAGGACACGATGGGATGAATTATTCGCTTGTTTCCAGAGATATCATGGCTGCCATGATTGAAATCCACATAAAAGCCACTCCCTTCGATGCCGGAGTGTTTATCACCAGTTGCGATAAATCGGTTCCTGCACATCTTATGGCCATAGCCCGGTTAAATATGCCTGCCCTGCTTATGCCTGGAGGCATTATGAAGGCTGGTCCCAATCTGCTTACGCTCGAACAAATAGGGAAATACAACGCGCTGCACGCTCGAAAAGAAATTACGGATGAGCAGTTCATGAACTATAAACGTGATGCTTGTCCTGACTGTGGTGCCTGTTCGTTTATGGGTACAGCCTCCACCATGCAAATTATGGGTGAAGCATTGGGTATGGCTTTACCCGGCACCGCCTTGATTCCAACAAATTCGCACTATCTGAAAGATGCAGCTCGAGCAGCTGGCGAAAGAGCCTTCGGATTAGCTACCGAGCAGCTCAGGCCTTCGGATATTATGACTATTGAAGCCTTTGAAAACGCCATCATGGTACATGCGGCCATTGCCGGATCCAGCAACAGTCTTCTTCATCTTCCTGCCATTGCCCACGAATTAGGCATCGATTTGCGTCCGGAACTGTTCGACAAGATTCATCGTAAAATTCCTTATTTGCTGAATATACGTCCCAGTGGTTTCTGGCCAGGTGAGTATTTCTGGTATGCCGGAGGCGTTCCTGCCATCATGGAAGAAATTAAAGAGTTTTTACACCTCAATATTCTAACGGTATCAGGCAAGACTGTAGGTGAGAATCTGGAAACAATGCGAAACCGGGGTTTTTACGAAGGTTGCCACAAAAACCTAGTTGGTCTGGGTGTAAAAGCGCGGGATATTATTAAGCCGATAGATAATCCTATCCGTGCGGAAGGAGCAATTGCAATATTGAAAGGGAATTTGGCTCCCGAAGGAGCAGTCGTTAAACATTCTGCCGTATCTCCCAAGCTGATGCAGGTTACATTGAAAGCCAAGGTATTTGACTGCGAAGAAGATGCGATGAAAGCAGTCATTGAGAAGCAAATTCAACCAGGTGAAGCCGTTTTTATCCGCTACGAGGGACCTAAAGGCAGCGGTATGCCGGAGATGTTTTACACGACTGAAGCCATTGCATCCGATCCTTTGCTTATCGAAACAGTCGCTCTTATTACCGATGGACGCTTTTCGGGAGCTACCCGTGGACCAGCAATCGGTCACGTTTCGCCCGAGGCCAGTGAAGGGGGTCCGATCGCTCTTGTAGAAGACGGCGATTTAATTAGTATCGATATCCCCGCACGCACACTCAATATTGTTGGAGTAAAAGGAGAATTGATAGCTTCCGAAACCATAACACTGATACTTGCAGAAAGGAAAAGTAACTGGATAGCCCCTGTATCCAAACACAACCATGGCATATTGCAGGTATATACCCGTAACTGCGTTTCCCCGATGAAAGGGGCCTATATGGAGGACAATAGACATGAGTGAATCGGCACACTTAATTCTGGTAACGCTGCTTTCAATTGGGTTACTGTTATTTTTGGTACTCCGTATAAAGTTACATCCTTTTCTGTCGTTGCTAATCACTGCCATGTTTCTGGGAGTAACGTCGGGAATGCCATTGAGCAAAGTAACAGCTGCCATTCAAACTGGTTTAGGGGGAACATTAGGCTTTGTAGCCACAGTTGTAGGTATTGGAGGCATCTTTGGTCAGATTCTGGAAGCCTCCGGAGGTACAGAATCAATTGCTAAAGCACTCATTAAACGGTTCGGCAAAGACAAAGCCAACTGGAGCCTATGCATAGCGGGATTTCTGATTGCCATCCCAGTATACTTTGATGTTGGATTTATAATCCTCGTTCCGGTAGTGTATGCGCTTGCCAAAGACACCAAACGATCAACGCTCTTCTACGCCATTCCGCTGCTGGCAGGACTGGCTGTAACTCATACCTTCGTGCCTCCTACTCCCGGACCGGTTGCTGTTGCCGATATGCTTGGAGCCGATTTGGGCTGGGTTATCCTAATCGGATCCATTATAGGTCTGCCTGTTGCCATCCTTGCAGGTCCGGTGTTTGGAACCTATATCTCAAAAAGAATAAATGTAGCACCACCGCAGCATATGATGGATGAGCTTAGCAAAAACGAATCGGAAGCAAAGGCTACCCTCCCCTCCTTTGCTGCTGTGGCAAGCATCATTGGAACACCTTTACTGCTGATGATATTCAAATCATTCGTAGAGCTCTTTATAAAGCTCGGATACATGCAGAAAGGATTGCTTTATGATATTTCTGTATTTATAGGACATCCTTTTACCGCATTGATTTTAGCAACCCTGATGGCGGCCTATTTCCTTGGAACGCGCAGAGGATATACACGTAAACAATTACTAGACGTAAGTTCGAAAGCTCTAGCGCCTGCAGGGATGATTATACTAATTATCGGAGCCGGAGGGGCTTTTAAGGAAATGCTTATCGAAAGTGGCGTGGGTAATGTTCTGGCAGAGACCATTTCATCAACGAAACTCCCTCCCATCGTTCTTGCCTTTGTTATTGCCGCTGCTGTTAGAGTTACATTAGGCTCTGCCACAGTATCAATGATTACCGCTGCCGGTATAATTGGTCCGATTCTGGGTGCCTACAACCTCTCCGAGATACATCTGGCCCTAATCGTAATTTCCATTGCTTCGGGTGCAACCATACTGTCTCATGTAAATGACAGCGGTTTCTGGCTCGTGGGGAAATACCTGGGATTAACAGAGATGCAGACTTTACGGTCGTGGACTGTAATGGAAACAATTGTTGCTTTGGGCGGATTTTTAATAGCTTTGGTTATAAGTTTTTTTGTATAATATAAACTACGGATGAAATGAAAACATTATTTTATACCTTTGCAAGGAAAATAGTAAATTTGTATGAATAAATATATTTCCTTATTCGCAGGCGTTTGGATGATCTTCATCCTTACTGCCTGCACAGGCAAGAAAGAATATTTCGAAGATAGTGGTACTGTATTTCATACCCTGTATCATATCAAATACGAAGCCCCCCAACTTCTTACCGAAAAAATAGATGCAGAACTTCAGCAATTTAATTTTTCACTGAATCCTTTCAATCAAAACTCCATTATTGCCAAGGTAAATCAGAACCAGGCTGTAGAAGTTGACCCTTGGTTTAAAGAAGTCTTTAACAAAGCGATGGAGGTATCTGCTGTAACTGATGGCGTTTTTGATATTACCTGCGCTCCAATGGTTAATCTGTGGGGATTCGGATTTAATAAAATGGACAGTGTTACTCCGCAAATGATAGATAGCATTAAGACTTTCGTTGGCTATCAGAAAATACGTATTGAAGGAAATAAAGTAATTAAACAAGATCCGCGGGTTCTGCTTAACTGCTCTGCTATTGCCAAAGGATATGCTTGTGATGTAGTTGCCCGTTTACTTGAAAAGGAAGGTATCGAAAATTACATGGTAGAAATAGGCGGCGAAGTAACCATGAAAGGGGTAAATGCCAAAGGCGACTGCTGGCGTATTGGCATTAACAAACCGGAAGATGAAACCACGGGAATGAAAAATGAAGTTGAAGAAGTGGTACAGCTTTGTAAAAAAGGGGGTATTGCTACCTCTGGCAACTACCGTAATTATTACGTGAAAGATGGCAAAAAGTATGCTCACACCATAGATCCCCGAACAGGATATCCCGCTCAACAGGATATCCTCAGTGCAACTATTGTTGCAGCCGACTGCATGACAGCCGACGCGTATGCTACCGCATTTATGGCCATGGGTACAACCGAAGCCCGAAAAGTAGCAGCTAAGGTTCCTGATATTGAGTATTATATCATTTATACCGATTCTATAGGAAATCATCAGATTGAATACTCTAAGGGAATGATTCCTTTTCTTCCAAATCGCCAGCAACTAGCCATATTAGAAAACCCTTGATTAAAGGCTCATAATTCTAAATATTTTTTTATATTTGCAAACAGAGCTAAATAGAAAAGTTATACTCTGAGCTGGATTACAACAAAAAACAAACAGATAGATTATTGACGTGAAACAAATATATCGATTCATACTTCCGTTTCTTGTTTTCTGTTCTGCATGCATATCATTCTATAGCTGTAAATCAGAAGATAAAAAAGCATCATATAATATACTTGTTATCAATTCGTTTAGCAAAGAATATCCCTGGATGCAGAAGATAGAAAAGGGAATTACAGATGCATTTGATGACAACAATACGGATGTTTCTGTCTCTTCATACGAACTGGATACTAAATTTACAAGTCTTTCCTCTCAAAAGAATAATCTAAATAATCTACTCGACAGCCTGTCAGAAAACCCGCCCGATCTGATTATTACTACTTACGATGAAGCTATTTATTCGTTGCTGGATACCGAACATAAACTAACACACTCCACACCTATCGTTTTTACGGGAGTACGCTACCTAAACTATGAATTTCTTAATAAGCATAACCATAAGAACGTAACTGGAACAACAAACCATCCCGATTTTGTAAAGTGTTATAAACTGGCACAACAATTATTGGGGAAAATCCATGAAATACAAATCATCGGGGAAGAATCTTATGCAGGGAAATCAGCCATTGAAGACGCAAAAAAACAGCTAAAGAAAATTCCAAAAGCAGTTTTCAGAGATAACACTTCGAATATTGGAACAAGTGCCAAAGACGATGTTATTGATTCTGCAAAGAAAGATTCGGTATATATTGTCATTAAAAACATTGACAAACTAAATGGTTTGCAGCTGATGGAAAGTATGACCTATCACCCGAACAGGTTTTGTATTATGGCAAAATGGAATTATGCTTATTCGGATCTTCCATTGATGGGGACAGCCCCTTTTCTAATGGTATGCAATGAGGGGTTTGGAACTATTGGAGGATATATGACACGAGGTTACGATAATGGATACGCGGCAGCAACCATAGCATCACATATATTAACCGGTACTTCTGTGTCATCAATTCCTATTCAAAACAGTAAACAAAAACCTGTATTCGACTGGGTTCAATTAAAAAGATGGAATATTCCGCTTGAAAAATTACCTGCCGACAGTGAAGTATTAAATATGCCTTTGACTGTACGGTATAAAGAGCTATTTATTTTTATAATTGTATTTTCCTGTATATTTCTTATTTCATTGATCGCATGGTTGGTTTACATCTTAAAAAAAGAGCGAAAGCAAAAAAAACTTGCCCAAAATCTATTATTGAATAAACGGGAAGAATTGGATGTTACCATGAAATCCATTCGCGAATCCGTTATCTCCATCGACAAGAATCACAGGATTTTTGCGATAAATAATGCAGCGATGGAAAGCCTGAAACTTAATAAGGAAATGCAGGAATATATTGGTGCGGACATTTTATCTGTTTTCAATATTACTTTGCTTAATAATAATGATTATTTGAAAGATATTTTTCAATCAATGACTAAATCCGGTCATACAATTGCATTTGAAAAAGGAGCTGCTGTTGTGACTTCGGACAATCTTTCTTTTCTAATTGCAGGCAGTATTACTCCTCTGCAAACCAAAGAAATAGATTCTGGCTGGGTTATTACATTTAATAATGTTACCAGTGAGTTTATTAAAAAAGAGTTACATACATTGGCGATGGGCGAAGGAAACGTGTATGCCTGGAGATATAATGGTAAAAAAGAAGTATATGTATTTGAAGAGGTTTTCTTCAGAGAAACCGGCTTTTACGACAAAGGCAACCACTGCATTCATCTTGAAAACTTTGAAAGATTAATCCATCCCGAAGATTTTGACGCATGGAATAAACAATTAAAAGAAGTAGTTGACAGGAAAAAAGATAAAGTAACGATACAAGTCAGATTCAATGTTAACGGAAATTATGAGTGGTGGAGTTATACTGTTACCTCCATTAACAACTCTACTCTCACAAATTCGTTTACTCTTTTTGGCTTATGCATGAGTATTCAAAGCTTCAAAGACACAGAAGAAAGTCTTCGGATAGCCCGTGATAAAGCAGAAGAATCGGATAAGCTTAAAAGTATTTTCCTTTCAAATATGAGTCATGAAATACGTACGCCGCTTAATTCGATTGTAGGTTTTTCTAATTTGCTTACGGCCGACGATAATTTTTCGCCGGAAGAGAAAAGCATATTTGTCTCCACCATAAATGAGAAATGCGACTTACTGCTCAATCTTATCAACGATATCCTTGATTTATCCAGAATAGAGAGCGGTTTGCCTTTTAATCCTGAAAAATGTGATGTCAATCTAATCATTGAAGAACTGATATCTTCAGAAAAGTGCAATTTAAAACCAACCGTTAAATTAATAAAGGACCTCCCATCCAAGCCGATATATATTCAAGCCGATATTATACGTTTACGCCAGATTATCCATCATTTGCTAAGTAATTCCATTAAATTCACAACCGAGGGATACATCGAAATCGGATGTAGAATTGAAAATAACGCAGAATTGATCATCTACGTAAAAGATACAGGGATGGGTATTTCTCAAACAGAAATAGTAAAGATTTTCGACCGGTTTTATAAATCGGATAACTTCTCCCAAGGTGGCGGACTTGGGCTTTCAATCAGTAAGGTTATTGTAGAACGTATGGGTGGAAATATTAAAGTAGAATCAAATATTGGTGAAGGATCATGTTTTACAATTTCTTTGCCATACAACAAAAGTGAAGATGAATTAATCAATCAATGAGAATATTACAAAGTAAATATAAAATTTCGCAGTTCTTTCCAGGCTGCTTGCTTCTCATCTTTCTCTTTACGGGTTTATCCTGTAGAAACATAGAAAAAGACGAGCAAGCATATCATATATTACTAATCCACTCATACAGTAAAGGTCCGGTCTGGCAGGATGAACTTACCGAAGGTATCACTAACTATTTCAGTGAGAATTCGATTAACGTTTCATTCGACACTTATTATATGAATACTGATTTTGTATCTAACGCTGAAAACATACAGAGAATAACCGGACTTCTTTCGCGCTACGAGCAAAATCCACCTGATCTTATCATTACATTCAATAATCAGGCTACCTATTCGCTTTTATCGTCAAAACACCCCCTGGCCTACAGCGTCCCAGTGCTTTTCAGCGGAGTCTCACACTACTTAAAGGAAATTGTTTCAAAGCACACTAATGCTACAGGTTTTACTTCCAAACCAGACTTTTTGAAGGTATACAAACTAGCCGGAAGTTTGCTTAAAAAAGACAAAACACTTACATTGGCGGTAGACGGAACCCCTGCCGGATTACGAATGCTTAATACATTTGTTGACCAGATGAAAGGGTCAAGAGACTCTGTAAATATAGAATATTACAATCTGTATGAAGCAAATATTAAAGATATTATGGTTTGGAAAACGTATTATTCCCAAAATGCATATGTTGTAATGCCCAAATGGAATAGCTTTTATTCAAATCTGGCACGCGAAACCGATTCTCCCTTCTTTTTAGTCAACAACCAGGGATTTGGAGATGGAAGCATTGGTGGATATATGGTTCCTTTGAATAAAGAAGCCATAATAACTGCAAAAAAGGCGATAGAAGTTCTAAAGGGAAAAGCAATAAAGGATATCCCCGTTACAGCCCTCGAACAGGTGCCTGTTTTCGACTGGAGAGAGCTCCAACGATGGAATCTCGATCTTAATTTGCTTCCTCCAAATACTTTGATAGCCCATATGCCCTTTTACGTGAGATACAAAGTACCATTGCAAACCGGAGGAAGTATATTGGTTATATTCATCATTGTTGTTTTAATTCAGCTCACTCTTTTATATAAAGACGAGTCAAAACAGAAAAAAGAGACACTCGACAATCTATTAAAACAAGGAAAAGAGCTTGAATTAACACTAAAATCAATTCCTGAAGGAGTTATTTCCTTAGATCTTGCAAACAACATTCTTACCATAAACAAATCAGCATTATCCTTTTTAGGAATAAATGGAGATTCGAATTCTTATATTGGGACAAATCTGTCTTCATTTATGGACATTCAATTACCAGGCAACAACATGTACCTGCATGAGATGATTCTTTCAACCAAAGGAAAGGATCGAAATACCACCTTCGATGAATCAGCCTTTATAGTATCACCAAGCAAAAAAGACTTCCCTATTAAAGGAGATATAGCAGGAATATACCGTGATGGAATAGCCTATGGAACTGTTATTACTTTCATTGATATATCCAACGAACTAATTCTTAACGAACTAATGCGAATTGCGATGAGCAGCGGGCATATATTTCCCTTTTATGTACACAATGATTTGGAAAAAATACATTGTGATGCTTCCTTTTTTAGTTACTACGGCATTCAAAATGACGAAAATAATTTTCTCTCGAACGAGTATTTAAAGCAATTGATTCACCCGGACGATTTACAGTCGTTTGTAGAAACCTATCATCAAAATATAAATAGTAATACAAGAAAATTCTCGTTAAGAACTCGTTTGAATTTGAAAGAGAAAGGTTATAACTGGTTTGAATTCAGGCTATCCTCCCTATTCGATCCCCTTTCATACTTAAAGAAATACTATTTTGGTATAACAATGGATATTCAGCCATTTAAGCAGATAGAAGAAGAGCTTGTAGCGGCGCGAGAGAAAGCAGAACAATCAGATAAGCTCAAAAGTGCCTTCCTTGCCAATATGAGTCACGAAATACGCACACCACTTAACGCTATTGTCGGATTTTCCAACCTGCTTACCAGTGAGGATGCGTATGAAACTGAAGATCGTCAGATGTTTATCGATGCCATCAATAACAACTGTCGTGTACTTTTGGCTCTAATTACTGACATTCTGGATCTGGCGCGTATTGAAAGCGGCTTAATGCTGTTCAAAGACAGAAAATGCGATGTAAACGAGCTTATCGACCAGATCATAAATACGCAACAAGTGATTATCCCTTCTAGTCTTAAGCTAATAAAGGAAGTTCCAAAAGAAACAATTACAATACAGACAGACTGTATCCGTCTGAATCAGGTATTGACCAACCTGGTAAACAATGCGGTCAAATTTACCTCCGAAGGGTACGTCAAAGTAGGCTATACAGTAGAAAATGAAAATTATCTGAACTTTTATATAGAAGACACAGGACGAGGAATTGCAGAAGAAGATATTCAAAATGTATTTGGACGTTTCTATAAAAAAAATGAGTTTACACAAGGAGTAGGATTAGGTTTATCTATTTGCAAAGTCATTGTAGACCGTTTTCGAGGCACCATCAATGTTAAGTCAAAGGTAGGCGTTGGCACCCGTTTCGATGTTCGTATACCTTATAAATTGGCTCCTTATATAAACGCAGATATTATATCAATTAACAGTCAAACAGAGGATATGGAACATACAAGCACCATTTTGCACGATAAAAAAGCAAACAGACCAACAATTCTTGTTGCAGAAGACGAAGACAGCAATTACCTCCTTGTAAAAGCAATTCTTAATAAAGAATATAACCTGCTGTGGGCTAAAAACGGAAGAGAAGCCGTCTCTATATTCGAAAAACAAGATATCGACCTGATTCTGATGGATATCAAAATGCCAATTATGACGGGAATTGAGGCCCTCACTGAAATACGTCAGGAATCCAAAAGCATTCCGGTTGTAATGCTCTCCGCCTATGTGTTCGACTCGGATATAGAAATTGCCCGACGTGCCGGAGCTTCCGATTATCTGTCCAAGCCAGTTAGCGTTAAACAGCTTAAAGATACATTAAACAAATATCTCTCCTAAAATACGGCTATCGTTGGCCATAGGTGATATGCCATTTATCAAGCATCTTAAAATCGGCCTCCTTTAAGCCAATCTTCCAAAAAGGAACAGGATTATCGTGATCGCCAAGATACATCCGGTCACGCACAAGAAATTCAGGACTGGTAAGCATAAGAGTTGCATCAGCAACAGGAGTAATTACCCCACCCAGATCAAGAACCGTATGAAACACGCTATTCGTACTTACAGGCGTAGCCTTATGGTTTAAGGCAGCCTGGTATTTATTCGGCCAGGTAGCCCGGTAAGCGTCAGAAAACCAAATGATACAGGGAATATGTAACTGATAATAAGTTGGGATAGGCGATGCATGCAAATACCTTGCACGATTATCATCAAAAATATCCTCGCCATGATCGGAAAGATACATCATTGAAGAACAATCACCGGTTTTAGCCAACAAATCAGTCAGTTCCGAAAGAACATAATCAGTATAGCAGATCGTATTATCATAGGCATTTCTAAGCTGCTTTTTATAAGCAGCACGGATACCCGCCACTTTATCAGGCTTGTAAATAGAAAACTCTTTCGGATATCGTTCGTGGTAATTAAAATGAGAACCATACGTATGCAGTACAATAAACAAATCGCCCTTGGTCTCTTTCACGGCCTTTTCCACATAAGGAATAACAGCTCCATCGTGCAGTGAAGTTAGGTAAGTCCCTGTCTTAAATGCACTAAGATCTATAAACTCGTCGGCTTCCCTGTAAAAGGACCCAATCATAGACGTTGTAAGCTTCTGATTCGCAATAACCACCGTCTTATACCCAGCCTCTTTGAAAGCAGTTACGATACTTTTCTGTTTATAAATAACCTCATAATTTTCGGCAGATGCAGCCGAAAGAATAATTGGCACACTCTTATGCGTATTGTTAGACTGGGTAATTACATTCGTAAAATGCACCAATCCATCCAGTTTTTCAAGTCTGGGCGTAGTACTACGTTCATATCCGTACAAACTCCATTCCATGGCCCGTGAAGTTTCACCAACCACCAGTACAACAATCTCTCGTTTATTTGCTTTCTCATCCTTACGGGCATGAAACGAAAAATCAGCAGAGGTTTCGTGATACTTGCTGTTTTTCTCTGCCTTTCCTATGGCAAAGTAAAGATTATATAGTGCATTAGCAGGATAAACATCGTTCTCGAAAGAGATCTGGTGATTCTCCAGTGGAGTCATTCCAAATGAAATTCCCCCCATAACAAAGATTCCTGAAGCGATCAATGCCCATTTCTTACGAAATGATAAAGTGAGCTTATCTCTTAATCTTACCGAACGATACGCCAGATACAAAGTCGGTATTGTATAGAAAAAGAGAACACTCAGAATAACAATAAATATGTTACCAATCAGCTCACTTGCTTCAGAAGCATTTGAACTGGTAAGATTAAGAAACATGTCGACAGCTACAACCGATTCACCAAAAAGATAAAGCAATATCAGCTGCCCACCGTCCAGAATAAATTTGGGTAACAGAATCCAAACCATGATCCCCGGTTTGCGAAATATCAACAACAGCCACATTACAAATGCAAGAGGCATTAAAATCGCGGCCAAACCTATTGATACAGGCAAAGGTTCAGTTACAAAAAACACAAAATTAGGAACAACAAGTAACATCGAGAACAAAAAATAAAGATGTTCCTGTTTTGCTATCCAACGCACTATTTTAGAAAAATGGGCCATTTATCGTTTGAATCTTACTAATCAAAAACACTCTCTCACTTAAATAACGAAATAAATTACAAGACAGCTATCCTGTTTATCACATTTATAAACTCTTCATTGGATATATCCAGCGACTGCTCTCTGAAATTCACATAATCTTCAAAATAATCGCTTGCAATATCGGCAACTATATCCGTTCCATCCAGTCCGAACGAATCCACCAGGTGCTCCATCTTTACACGTATACGGCGAATAATCTCCAGACGCTCCTCATATCTGTCGGGCTTTTCCTGCCCGGTAACATGTTCGTTTCTTGCGATAAGATATACAACGGTATAAAACCGGTTTATATTGCCAAACATTGGTACAAACTGTTCTTGGGTATCAACAGGCAAAGCAGCCAAAAACTCCTGTGCTTTAGTAGTCATCTTCTTTATTTTTCAAATTCGGACACAAACCTACGCAAAAAACTTCATTAAATAAACATGTATAAATGGGATTAAAGAATAAATCGTATATATCCATTGCAAAAATCCATAAGAAATTTCTAACTTTACCGTTTCAAAGAATTGGGAAGCATGGATCAACACATCCAATTTATTGTACGCTTCGACTCAGGCGTCGAAGCTCTGGAAAGACAAAAAAAAGAATAATATATAATGACCAACAAATGGAATTTTCAAAAACCGACAGAAGAAGAGATAAGAACGAGGGACGAACTAGCTAAAAAACTAGGAATCAGTCCCGTTATCTGTCAGCTACTCGTTATGCGCGGCATAACAACGGAAGAAGAAGTAATAAAATTTTTTAAACCAAACATCGCAGACCTGCACGATCCGTTTTTAATGCCCGACATGGACAAGGCTGTAAAACGGCTCAACAAGGCACTGGGTGAAAGAGAAAAAATATTGGTTTACGGCGATTATGATGTAGATGGTACAACAGCTGTTTCGCTGGTGTATAAGTTTTTACGCCCGTACACCTCCTTACTAGACTACTACATTCCCGATCGTTACGATGAAGGATACGGTATTTCTTATAAAGGAATAGACTATGCGGCCGAAAACGATGTAAAGCTAATCATCTCCCTCGACTGTGGTATCAAGGCCATCGAAAAGATTGAGTATGCCAAAACAAAAGGAATCGATTTCATTATCTGCGACCACCACATGCCCGACGATACCCTGCCGGATGCCGTGGCTGTACTTGATGCCAAACGTGTCGATTCTCAGTATCCGTACGAACACCTTTCGGGATGCGGCGTCGGATTCAAATTCATGCAGGCTTTTGCCCAAAGCAATAACTTTCCCTTTTCCGACCTGGAGAAGCTGCTTGATCTATGTGCTGTAAGCATTGCCTCGGATATCGTACCTATTTCGGGCGAAAACCGCATTATGGCCTATTACGGACTGAAGCAGATAAACAGTAACCCTAGTTTGGGCCTTAAAGGTATCATTGATATCTGTGGACTTGCAGGCAAAGAAATAACCATGTCGGATATTGTCTTTAAAATTGGTCCGCGTATCAACGCATCCGGACGTATGATGAATGGCAAGGAAGCGGTGGATCTTCTACTTGCCAAAGACAGCGAGAGTGCTCGCGAAAAAAGCGAAAACATCAACCAATATAACGACGAACGCCGCGAACTCGATAAAAAAATAACCGAAGAAGCTAATGCCATCATCGACGATATCGAGAACATGGAAGACCGCAAGGCCATTGTGGTGTTTAATCGCGGCTGGCATAAAGGGGTTATTGGCATTGTAGCTTCCCGTCTTACCGAAAAATATTACCGACCGGCCGTGGTTCTTACCAAATCGTCGGAACTTATAACAGGTTCGGCTCGTTCGGTTGCCGGATTCGATATTTACAAAGCAATTGAAAGTTGCCGCGACTTGCTCGAGAATTTCGGCGGACATACCTATGCTGCCGGTCTTTCACTGCGTGAAGAAAATCTGGAAGCATTTACCAACCGCTTCTTACAACTGGCATCCGACGAAATCGATACCGATCAGATGGTTCCTCAGATTGATGTGGATGCGATCCTCGATTTTAAGGACATCAACGTAAAGTTCATGAACGACCTGAAGAAGATGAGCCCATTCGGACCGGATAACCAGAAACCCGTATTTTGCAGTCGCCGGGTAAAGGATTATGGCACAAGCAAGCTTGTTGGAAAAGACCTCGAGCACATCAAGCTCGAGCTGATTGATGCCAATTCAAATAATCCCATCCACGGCATAGCATTCGGTATGCACAAGCACAGCAAGCATATCAAAGGAATGAAACCTTTTAATATCTGCTATACGGTAGAAGAAAATACATACAACGGAAACACAACGTTACAGCTGATGATCAAAGACATCAAGCCGGACGACATATGAAGGAATGAGGTGGATGTCTACCATAAGATATTAGAGAAGTACTGGGGATACCAGTCTTTTCGTCCGCTGCAGGAAGATATTATTCAATCCATCGCATCGGGCAAGGATACACTTGGCCTCATGCCTACGGGCGGAGGTAAATCAATAACCTTCCAGGTGCCAGCTATGGCCATGGAAGGCATCTGTATTGTGGTTACTCCGCTTATTGCCCTGATGAAGGACCAGGTGGATAACCTCAAGAAAGTGGGTATAAAAGCTACGTCTGTTTATGCCGGGATGACCCGTCAGGAGATTATCACGCAGCTCGAAAATTGTATTTTCGGAGACTTTAAGTTCCTCTATGTTTCGCCGGAACGACTAGTTACAGAGCTTTTCAAAGCCAAGCTCTATGCCATGAATGTGTCGTTGCTGGTTATCGACGAAAGTCACTGTATCTCGCAGTGGGGATACGATTTCCGTCCCTCCTACCTGGCCATTGCCGATGTACGCGAACTACTTCCCAACATTCCCGTGCTGGCGCTTACAGCCACAGCTACGCCCGAAGTGGTAGACGATATACAAAACCGTCTTCATTTCCGCGAAAAGAATGTGTTTCAAAAAAGCTTCGGACGCAACAACCTGTCGTATGTGGTGCGCCATACAGAAGACAAAATGAACGAGCTGATCCACATGCTCAACAAAGTACCGGGAACCGCCATTGTGTATGTGCGTAACCGGAAAAAGACCAAAGAGATTGCCGAAATCCTTCAACAGGCAGGTATATCGGCCGATTTCTTTCATGCCGGCATCAACCATGCGGAAAAGGAACTGAAACAGCAACGATGGAAAAACGGCGAATGTCGTGTGATTGTCTCCACCAATGCCTTCGGAATGGGAATCGACAAGCCAGATGTTCGTTTGGTTGTACATATTGATATGCCCGGATCGCTGGAAGAATACTACCAGGAAGCAGGTCGTGCCGGCCGCGACGAGAAACGGGCCTATGGCGTAGCTCTTTGCAGCGGAACCGACAGTGCCAAGCTTAAAAAAAGAATGTCGGACGAGTTTCCCGAACGCGACTTCATCCTCCGGGTATACGAAGCCCTCGGCAATTACTACCAGGTAGCCGTTGGATTCGGACTAGACACCGTTCACGACTTTATCCTGAACCAATTTTGTGCATCTTATAAATTCCCGTTGCTTCAAACCCATCATGCCTTAAAGATACTCGAGCTTTCGGGTTATATCGAATATACGGAAGAGATAGACAACGCCTCGCGCCTGCTGTTTACCTCCAGTAAGGAAGATCTGTACAAAACCCTGCATCAGGACAAGAAAACAGACGACATCATTCAGGCTATTCTGCGATCGTACACCGGACTGTTTGCCGACTTCTCCTACATCAACGAAGCCCTTATTGCCACCCGTGCCAACGTAACCCAGCAAGAGGTATACGACACGCTGATCGGTTTATCGCACTACCGCATTGTGAAGTACATTCCTCACAAGAAAACACCCCTGATTGTTTTCACCCAAACACGCGAAGACCTTAAGTACGTGGTTATCCCGCAAAGTGCTTACGAAGAACGCAAACAACGATTCGAAGGTCGTATCCAGCGTGTACTTGAATATATAAAGGAAAACAAACGCTGCCGTAGCCGCATGCTGTTGGATTATTTTGGTGAAAAGGAGTCGACCGACTGCGGATGCTGTGATGTGTGTCTGGCTAAAAATAGTTCGGGCTTGTCGAATCACGAATTCAATACCATCAAGAACGCAATCGAAAAAGCAGCCAACACATCTCCACAAGAAGTAAACAAACTGGTGGAATCGCTTCCCCATCCCACGGAGAAAAGCATCACCGTGATCCGGTTCCTGGCAGACAACGACCCACAGTATCAACTGTTCGACGGCTACCTGCGTATTATCGGACCCAAAGAGTAACCTCTCTAGCTTATTACAACCAATCGATAACAAAACAACATGTTATTTAACATGTATTATGATGAAAACCCTTGCAAATACAGAAAAAACCCCTACCTTTGTATCGTGGTTTTTTCATAATAGTATTAGATTTAAGGTTAACAAAGTAGGTTATGGGATGTCGTGAGATATCCTTTAATTGTTTATAGACGTTTCGTTTCTTCCAAAATTCATATCCTACCCGTATTATTTTTATTTGCTTTCCTTATTTGGTAACAAATGCGGAGTAAATGAACTTGTTTTTTACCGAACCTTTGCATCGCATAATTAAAAATCAGGATATGAAAAATCAATTATTTCTTTTTGTAGTAATGATGGCTTTAGCCACAACAGTTGCAGCCCAATCGGATACAGTTGGAATAACGCGTAACGAACCAGACACCAAACCCCAGGCAGATAGTACAAAAACAAGGCAAACAGTAGGAGTCGCAATTGATTTGTTGCCCACCATCATGAGCGCAGCAACCGGTAGTTTTGGTTACTCAGGACAATTGTGGTACGGGTATAACAAGTTCAGGGTACGCGGATTAATAGCCAAATTTCAGATGCCCGATAAGCTTATGGGCAATGCTGATTATAAAAATTTAAAAACAACAGCCACGGCTGTAATTATCGATTACTTCAAAGATTACAACTTCGAAGGTTGGTGGTTAGGTGCCGGACTCGAAATGTGGAATAACACGATAACCTCGAAAAGCGACAACAACAATTACAACTTTAACGACTATGTGGCAACCGCAGGATGCGGTTATATCATTAAGGTATATTCTAATTTCTATATAGAACCCTGGGGCGCGGTTCACTACGTGTTAAGCAACGAACAAGTAGTTGTAGACGCAACAACCTACAGCACCAAAAAATTTCAGGGAGAACTATCGCTAAAAGTAGGTTGGCACTTTTAAACAACGAACGCTTAGCCGCTATGATCATTCACCATTAAAAATAGTATTTCGTATCCGGCTCAACGATTTGGGAGCAATACCTAAATAATTAGCGATATGATAGAGAGGGACCTTATTAATGATTTCGGGATAGTCGCCGAGAAGCTTTAAATAGCGGTCCGTTGCAGATAACGTCTGCAAATCAATACTAAGCTGTACCAACTTTACATAAGCATGCTCCATCAGCAAGCGACCTAACTTTTCCAGCTTAGGAATTCTATCATACAGTTCCAGTAAATCTTTTTGCTTTATCACCAGTAAATCCGAATTCTCAATCGCTTTAATATTTAGATGCGAAGGAATATTATTTAGCCGGCTAAGATTATTGGTCACCCAATCACCTTCGAAAGCAAAATCGGTTGTTATATCATTTCCATTATCAAGAGTCTGGTAATAAATCAATGTTCCCTTATTGAGATAAGCGATTGAATCGCAAATCTGATTTTTACTCAGAAAAAACTCATTTTTCCGGATCGACATTACCTCGATAATATCAATCAGAGAACTCCATTCATTGTCTTCCAGTTTGATTACGGAATCAACATGCGTCCTAATGCTTTCGAAGGTGTTCAAGTTAATTGATTATTTAGAAGATCTGTGGGCAACATTAGAAGTTGCCTGATTAGTAGCCAACACCAACATCTCGGCAACCTGAACATGAGCAGGCGTAGAAGCAGCAAAATAAACCGACTCAGCAACATCGTCGCCCGTAAGCGGTTGTATCCCGCGATAGAAATTATCGGCCGCCTGCTTGTCGCCCCTGAAACGCACCACCGAAAAATTAGTCTCCACCAAACCCGGCTTAATGTTAGTCACCTTCAACGGAGTATCCACCAAATCCTGTCTCAAACCATCCGAAAGCGTTTTCACAGCGGCTTTCGTGGCACAATAGACGCTCCCCCCCGGATAAGCGGCATCACCCGCGATAGAGCCAATATTGATAATATGCCCCTTCCCTCTTTTCACCATACCCGGAGTTACTATTCGGGTAATGTTCAGTAAACCCTTAATATTAGTATCGATAACCACATCCCATTCATCCAGGTTACCTTCAAATTCTTTATCGAAACCGATCACCAGACCGGCATTATTAATAAGGACATCAATATTTTCCCATTTCCCCTGAAGAGATTGAATGGAAGAACGCGCAGCATTCCGGTCGCGCACATCGAAAGGCAGCAGCAATACTTCAATACCATAAGTAGCCTCCAACACCGATTTCATCACATTTAGTTTGTTCGTATTGCGTGCATTCAGAATCAAATCCGCACCTTCAGAAGCAAACTTCCTGGCGCACCCCTCGCCAATTCCACTGCTGGCCCCTGTTATAAAAATAATTTTACCTTTCATCGTTATTTAATTTAAAATTATTAAATCATTCATTAATCAAGAACCAAATATGCAAACTGTATTTCATCATCTAAACACATTATGATTCTATTATTTTCTTTGTCAAAGCAAAAATCAGAAATCCGATACCCCGTCTCTAAGGTGTGCAAATAATCACCATTGATATTAAAAACAAGAAACTTAGTTGGATAATTGTCACCCGAATGATTGTCATCACCCGAATAGGATACAATTATCCTATCATTACAAATAACAGGTTTCCCGTAATAAGAGATTTTGTTTGATTTTCGGTTATCCCAATTAGGACCATATACATTATACTTTAATTCGCCATTCAAATTACAGATAGTCATCAGATCATGATAGCTATAACATTCCACATAGATTCTATGTTCAACAGATACGGCAAACATCATACGTTTCTTCTCAATTTGAGGATGTTCATATTTCATGGAGATAACCTTTCCTGTTTTCATATTCCATTTTGCCACAGATGGTTTAAAATCTGAATTTCCAATAGGTTCTATCATTCTGCCAAAACATAAAGTGTCATTAATATATTCGTATTCACTCGGAAATCTACGCTCATCAAATTTTATTTTCTCGGTTGGTATATACGTAGAATCGGCAAGAACACTATCTAAATTGTAAGCAAAAATACATTGTTTTCCATGATCTGAAACAAAAAACACGCGATTTATCTCGTCGGTGCCGATATGACCCATTATAGCAATCTCGTCCGGACCTTCGCCTTTATATGCAGTACTGGTAAGATACTTAAAATTGTTTTTATTAAAAATGTGAATAAGCTTATCAAACGATTTGTGATCACTTATTATCAAATAATCATCCATCAAATATAAACGAGATTGAGAACCGATTAAAACATCGTTTATCTCTATCTCCTTCACTTTTTTATGCACATTAATAATTTCATCACGATTGGATTGATATACCTCTGTTCCTGCATTATTTGTACAACCTAAACAAATAACTATAAGCAATATCGATATCGATTTAATCATAACTATAATCTATTTCTAAGTTTATATAAATAGTATGCCCTCTAATATTAACTCATTACTACAAATATAATACTTTATTCTTTATACTACGTGTTTTGTTCCTTTTTTGGATTAAATATTAATTGTTACAAATGCTTTGAACGGAAAAGTGTGTTTCTAAGTTTATATGTTAAACCCTTCAATTTATTACTTAGTTATTCAAAACTATATTATATTTGTGATTATTATTTAATTTAACCTCTATATTATGGAAACATGTTCTATTTTACTCTCCAGTAATCTTTTGATGTTGAATGGATTTGGAAATTTTGGAATTGGTTTTGCCTTTTTCTTGGCAATATTTTATCTTTTTATTTTAGCCGTAATAGTTTTCGTGCTTCTTAAGTTTCTACAGATTGTCAAAGATGTAAAGGCGATCCGTAATATTTTGGAAAAAGAACGAAAGGAGAACTAATCTTCTTACTTTCTTTTTCCTTGACGCAAAAGAAATAAAAGGTCAAGGCAGGCGACTGCGAAAGCAAAAACTTCCACCCTGAGGCTGAACGGAAAGCTGTTTGAGCGAAGCGAGTTCTTTCTGCACAGCAGAAAGGAGCATCTTTCTCCATGTTTCTACGCTTAATTAAAGAATAAGATAAAGCCATACATTTTTGTTTTATAGAGTTTGTAAAAATTGCTTTTGTTACGTAACAATGCAAAAGTACAACCTCGACACCCCCACCTTGCCTGCTGTGTCCGGCTGTGTCCCGAAAGGGAGCGATAAGGCGTTATATTTCTCTATAGTGTCTTAAAATGGCTACTATTTTACCCTATAAAGTTATTTTTTCGCCTAAATGTTTGCTGAATTAAAAGAAATATTAATATTATGTTACTCCGGCAAAAGCGGAACCAGATCAGGAAGAGGTTTGAACACTATAGATTTGCAGGTACTTTTTGAACGGATTGTAGGTACTTTTCGACCAAAAAGTATATACTTTTTTGCCTAAAAGTACCTACAATTCTTTTCCCGTTTACAAACCAATTACCAATGAATATCCCTGATTCTATTACGCTTATAACATAAAATAAAGCGATGAATTCATTTAACAGCTATCTGTTACACTAAACTAATTTGTCTGATACAGACATTACTGCCTGTACCCAACTCCAAAGTTTTGGGTCATATTCCTCAAAATCAATCGCTAACAACTGTTCCATCTTTTTTATGTTTCCGGAGGGCAAAAAAAAGTTAGAAAAGATGATGGATTGCATGACTGACGAATGTGCCAAAGATCTGATAAAGTCTATAAATGAAATAATTAAGGCTCACAATCTCAAATACTAAATAGTGTTAATCAATGAATATTTTATCTTTTCATACATGTGTTAACAAAAATTATTGGTCCAATCTTTTTGACTATAAAGTTCTTTATCAATCACTTATAAGCAAAAGGGTGACCCATCTGTTTTGAGAAGCCAAATTAATCCTTTTTACTTTTGTCCCGGTGATCGCGAAAAGCAACCTTTTTACGACCACAGCTTGAAAAGCACTCAGCCGGTTCCGGAAACGGAGCCGGCTGAGTGCTAAGGCCAAAACGGGAGGTCGGAATATGTTCCCGTTATGTTAACCATTTTTGCTCCCGGCCAATCAGTTGATTGGTCTTCAAACTGGAAAAATTAAATAGAGTATTAAAAGTATGTATACTATATTAAGATACGTTCCGCCACAAGATCCGCCAAACACCCCCTCGAAACCCGCTTGTTTCCAGGGAAAAGTTACCGCAAAGTGTGCCGCAAAAAAAGCCTCCTGGTTTATTTATTGTTTGAACTTTAGTAATCGGGATGCGTGTGGAGCAAGGTTTTGTCCGAACAGACCGCTAAAGAAGCCTATTTCTTTTCCAGTCCACATGTCTGTTGCTTTATGTTTTCCTTTTCCAAACAGACTGGTCAGCGAAACAGAAACATCCACAGCCTCTTTGTCGTTCAGGTTAAACAAGGCCAAATAGCATTCTCCGGTCTTTGCATTTCGTGATGTGATTGCCACCTTTCCATCTTTGTTGAATACCTGACGTACGTCCGTACCTTCGCGGTGCATTTTAAGCACCTCTTTATTGGTTAGCAACGATAAGGTAAATGCATCGTTACTGGGTAAATCACCACCAAACATCAAGGGAGAACGGAAAATACAGAAAAGATTCATCAGCGTATATTGCTCGTCCTTGGTAAGGCGGGTCATACGATCCTCGCCTCTTTCGCCCCGGACAGAGATACGACCTAAAGGAATCATATCGCAATCAGGCCAAGTTCCGGGAGCTATGTATGAATACCACTTCTGAGATATTTCGAAAAGATGTGTAATATGGGGCCATGTATCCCATACATCATCAACCATTCGCCACATATTAGCATGGTTACGAACATGGTCTGCCTTATCTGCAGGCGTTTCGCCGGGTGAAGTGCTCAACACAATATGACGACCGCAATTATCAATCGCATTACGAATCAATTCGATCTCACCCTGATGATACGGACGAGACAAGTCATCGACTTTGATAAAGTCGACGCCCCACGAAGCATACAAATCAATGATAGAGTTATAGTATTCTTGTGCACCCGGCTTTGAAGGATCAATGGTATAATTATCTTTTAGCCATTCGCAAAGCAGGTTGGTCGAATAAATCTGATCTGCCATTATGCCACACGTACCAAGAACAGGAAGTTTTTTGGCTACTGCCTCCTTGGGGATACCCCGCATGATATGGATACCAAACTTCAGCCCTTTGCTGTGCACGTAAGCGGCCAGCTCTTTAAAACCATTACCATCCATTGCCGACGGAAACCTGTTAACTGCCGGCTGATAACGACCGTATTCATCCAGTACATAACGTGGATCCGTTTGGTTATACCCGCCTGCCTTATCATTTTCTACAAACCAGCGGATATCGACTACGATATACTCCCATCCATACATTTTAAGGTTATCTGCCATATAATCGGCATTGGCTTTTACTTCACGCTCAACAACAGTGGGGCCGTAACAATCCCAGCTGTTCCAACCCATTGGAGGCGTTTGCGCCCATTCTTTGAATTGTCCGGGCTTCGTGGTTACAGAAGTTTGTGCCTCTTGTTCCTGAGGAAAAAGAGTAAGCAAAAGTGCTGTTGACAGCAACAAAATTTGTTTCTTCATAAGCAACTATTCATTATATTCTTTAAGGTGGCAAAAGTAGCTTTTTATTTGAAATGGCAGCTATCAAGGTGATCATTTACATATCCGACAGCTTGTAAATGCGCGTAACAAATGGTTGTTCCAAAAAACTTAAATCCTCTTTTTTTCATATCTTTGCTAATACAATCGGATAAAGCAGTAGACGCCGGAACCTCTGATAATTTTTGCCAATGATTAATTATTGGCTTTCCTTCAGGTAAAAAAGATCTTAGATAAGCGCAAAAACTCCCAAACTCCTTCTGTACCTCCAGAAAGCAGCGAGCATTGGAAATAGTCGATTCTATTTTACGTCTGTTTCGGATAATACCAGCATCCTGCATCAGTCTATCTACATCTTGCACAGTAAACAACGACACCTTTTGCGTATCGAATCCGGCAAAAGCTTTACTATAATTCTCTCGTCTCCGCAAAATAGTTATCCAGCTAAGTCCGGCTTGCGAACTCTCTAACACAAGAAATTCAAACATGGTTGCATCGTCATTAACCTCACGCCCCCACTCCTGGTCATGATATTTATCATATAGCGGATCATTATTGCTCCAGCCACAGCGTACAATCGTTTCTTCTTTATTCATATGGACAAAATTATATCTTATATACAAAGATATAATAATTGAGTATACGAACCTCTTTATATTTTTTTAAACTTCAAACATGAAAATTTCACCATTAATTAGATGTTACTATCGGATAAAGCAGTAGCTTTGTATCGATTTAATGTTATACAAC
The DNA here is from genome assembly GCF_963667135.1 of uncultured Macellibacteroides sp. NCBI lineage: Bacteria > Pseudomonadati > Bacteroidota > Bacteroidia > Bacteroidales > Porphyromonadaceae > Macellibacteroides > uncultured Macellibacteroides sp. Next base: position 3,847,994 of record NZ_OY762974.1, read on the forward strand.
ATATTTATAAAACACATTAAGATGAAGAAGTTTATTAAAAATTGCATGGAACAACTGGGTAAAAACATCTTGGTTGAATGGGGTTATTATTCTGAATAATCCCTTTTTTATCTCTAAGACTTATTTTTAAGGCATTTCCTGTATAAACAACCGGCTTCCCTTTTTTTTCCTCTCCTTTAACAACTACTTTTCCTCAAAAAGCGTAATTTAAGGCCGTTGATACCTGGTGAGTTTGGCCAACACAGAAGTAGTAAACGCTAACAGTCCTAGCAAGTTTGCTTTTTATCAAGGGGGAAGAGATAACTTTCCTTGGAGGAGCTGTCTATTACTGTGCCCACTGTCAGAAATAGAAAAAAGACATTGATAGATTAACAAAATAACCTATCTTTGCAAACAAGTGTTGTATTAACACTATATATGTTAACTTACTAATTTAATAAGATGAAAAAAATTACTACAGCATTGCTTCTGGTCATGATGTGTCTTCTGCAGTTGAATGCAGCAGAAAACAAGGTGATTCGTATTGCCACAGACCAAACTGATCTTGTTTTTAAAGTGGGCGACAATGGGCGTCTTTATCAATCTTACCTGGGTCAGGTTCTTAAAAGTGAAGCCGATCTAAAGTTTCTTCCTCTTGGAACGGAGGCTTATCTTACCCATGGAATGGAAGATTATTTCGAACCGGCCGTTAGGGTACTTCACAACGATGGAAACCCGTCGCTTTTGCTTAAATATGTATCACACAGCACTTCTAATCCGCAACCCGGTGTTACGGAAACAGCTATCTTGCTTAAGGATGAAGTATATCCGGTGCAAGTTACACTCTATTATACGGCTTTTGCCAAGGAGAATATTATCAAGGAACGTGCGGAAATAAAACATAATGAAAAGAAACCGATAACACTCTATCAATATGCGTCGTCACTGATTCATCTGAGCGCCGATAAATACTTTATGACGGAGTTTAGCGGCGAATGGGCTCACGAAGTGAATATGACCGAACAGCAGCTTTCGTTCGGTAAAAAAATGGTTGATACCAAGCTGGGAAGCCGTGCCGGAATGATCTGTTCGCCATTTTTCCTTTTGTCGCTTGATCAAAAAGCGCAGGAGAATACAGGTGATGTATTATTTGGCACCATTGCGTGGACGGGCAACTTCCGTTTTACTTTTGAAGTGGATAACATGAATAAATTACGTATTTTGTCTGGTATCAATCCTTATGCTTCTGAATATACGCTTAAACCAGGCGAAGTATTCAGTACACCCGAATTTATTTTTACCTACAGCTCTCAAGGAAAAGGAAAGGCTAGCCGCGACTTCCACGACTGGGCTCGTAAGTATCAGCTGAAGAATGGCGAAGGCCCCCGCATGTCGTTGCTAAATAACTGGGAAGCTACCTATTTTGGATTTGATGAAGCTAAACTAAAAGAGCTTTTCGGAGAAGCTGCACACCTGGGAGTGGATATGTTTTTACTAGATGATGGTTGGTTTGGCACAAAGTATCCTCGTAACGACGACCGTCAGGGTTTAGGTGACTGGACAGAAATAAAAGAGAAATTACCTAATGGTATTGGTCATCTTGTTAAGGAAGCCAATGCGCAGGGTGTAAAGTTTGGGCTCTGGATAGAACCCGAAATGGTGAATCCTAAAAGTGAATTGTTTGAAAAGCATCCCGACTGGGCTATTCACTTGCCTAACCGCGAAACATATTACTTCCGCAATCAGCTGGTACTGGATTTGAGCAATCCTGCTGTACAAGATTATGTATTTGGCATTGTGGACAATCTGATGACAAAGTATCCGGGTATCGCTTATTTTAAATGGGATTGCAATAGTCCTATTACCAATATCTACTCGGCTTACCTGAAAGACAAACAGTCTCATATCTACATTGAACATGTACGTGGCTTATATAACGTTCTTAAACGTGTGAAAGCTAAATACCCTGAATTACCTATGATGCTTTGCTCTGGTGGTGGCGCGCGCTGCGATTACGAAGCTTTGAAGTATTTCACTGAGTTTTGGGCAAGCGACAATACTGATGGGGTCGAGCGTATTTATATTCAATGGGGTTTTTCTCACTTATTCCCGGCTAAGAGTATTGCGGCTCACGTAACCTCTTGGGGTAAACAGCCGCTTAAGTTTCGTTTGGATGTAGCCATGATGTGCAAACTTGGCTTCGATATCCAATTGAAAGAAATGAGTGAAAACGAACAAAAGCTTTGCCAGGACGTTGTAAAGAACTTCAAGCGTTTGCAACCGGTTATTTTGGACGGTGATATGTACCGTTTGGTTTCTCCTTATGATACCGATCATGCTGCTGTTATTTACAATGCGAAAGACAAGAATAAAGCTATTCTCTTTGCTTACGATATCCATCCCCGTTTTGCAGAACAACTGCAGCCTGTACGCCTAAACGGTCTCGATCCTGACAAACGTTACAAAGTGGAAGAGATTAATGTTATTAAGGAAGAAAGACAGGAAAGAGGGCCAATATCTTCTGTAAACGGACAGATTTATTCGGGTGATTACCTGATGAAGGTGGGGCTTCCAATCCTTACAAGCGCACATACTTCCAGCCACGTACTTGAACTTACAGCTCAATAACAGGCGGACTGAATAAATACAAAAGAGGCACTCCATCAGTTGGAGTGCCTCTTTTGTATTTATTCAAATAAAGAAACAGGATTATTCTATTCCGGTAAAGTATTTCAACGCATATCCAATCAGGAAGCTTACGGTTGCAACAGAGAAACTTAATATTGCCATCTCTACAAACCGTTTCTTGAAATTCTCGCTTTTGGCTACCGAATAATAATAATTAAACATGGCAATGATGAGCAAGGCAACCAGTAACATTATTCCTAATGCGACCAGAACATTCGATATCAGAACAAATGGAGCAATCAGCGATCCTACAGTAAGCAGATAGGCAAAGCCAGTATACACAGCCGCTTTAACAGGATGTTTGTCTTTATCGTCGCCGGTTTTGGTAGAAAGATATTCGGACGAGGCCATCGAAAGTGCTGCGGCAATACCCGTAATACTTCCGGTTAATGCAATAAGTTTTGAGTCGTTCAGAGCAAGCGTAAAGCCAGCCAGTGCTCCTGTAAATTCGACCAGCGCATCATTCAGCCCAAGTACCACAGAACCCATGTACGAAAGCCGTTCTTCGTTAATCATACCAATAAGCTGCTCTTCATGCTTCTCTTCTTCGCGACCTAGTTGCACTATCTCGGGGAAGTTCTTGTAGCGGTAATACATTTCATGCGCGTCAGACTCGCCATCTTCCATTAGTTTGATGGCAAAAGTAAGTCCCAATACCCTGGCAAGCACATAATAGAGAATCACTTTCCAGGAATAGGGCGACGGAATTACCTCCGTATATTTCATGAGTACTTCGCAATGTTTGAGCTCTTCGCTTGATATTGCATTTAAAATCTTTTTATTACTCTCGTCTTTTTCGATTGTAGCCAAACGTGCGTACAATATGGATGACGTAATTTCATCACGCTGAAAACGGATAAAATCTTTTCTGGTTTTGTTATCTATGTCCATTTTTCAATTAATTTTAGGGAAATGCTTTTTCCGGTCGATAGCATTTAGCTAGGCAAAGGTATGCAAATAAGATAAAAATACGGACTATACAAATTGATTATTGTCGAACAAAAAGAATATATTTGTGCGATCAAGCTTTAGATAACTTACAATCAAGATACAGACCATGAAAATTTCACTAGTAAAAAAATTAATCTGCGGCTCTTTGTTGTGTGCCGTATGTTTTCCTGTAATGGGACAGAAAACCCATCCTCGCCTTATCGTACGGGCAGACGATATGGGTTCGTTTCAATCAAGCAATGTCGCTTGTATGGAAGGTTTTAAAAATGGTATCGAAACTTCCATCGAAGTAATGCCTACAACGGCTTGGTTCCCCGAAGCTGCCCGTTTGCTCAGAGAAAATCCCGGAATAGACGTAGGGGTGCATCTTACCATCACCAGCGAATGGGACAACGTGAAGTGGCGTCCGCTCACCCACTGTCCGAGTCTGACCGACAGCAATGGCTATTTTTTGCCAATGATGACTGCAAACCCCAATTATCCGGGTTTGTCTATCAAAGAAAGCAAATGGAACCTGGCCGAGATTGAACAGGAGTTCCGTGCGCAAATTGAATTGGCTTTAAAGAATATACCACATATCAGTCACCTGTCCCATCACATGGGATCTGCCAGTTTCGATAAAGAAGTGAAAGCGATGGCTGACCGTCTGGCTGCCGAGTATAACCTTCCCATCGATCTTACAGATACAGCATACGGAACCAAGGTAGGTTATGCCGGATACGACGGAGCAAGTAAGACTTCGGCAGAAAAAGAGGCTAGCTTTATCAGCATGCTTAATAAGCTGGAAGCAGGAAAAACTTACCTGTTTGTAGATCATCCGGCACTAGACAATATAGAAATGCAGGCTGTGCATCATATAGGTTACGAGAACGTGGCGGCAGACCGCCAAGGGGTAACAAATCTTTTTACAAGCGAAAACGTGAAGCGTGTGATCCGCGAAAAGGGAATCGAGCTGATTAGCTATAATGAACTAACCAAAGCCCTCCCACGCAGTACACCCGAAGCAGAAAAGGTATCAGCAAAAGGTATCAACAACTATCTTATAGCCGCTAAGGAAAGCGGACAAGAGATACACAGTCTGATGGTACTCCGCCATGGAAAAGTGGTAGCCGAACATTGGATGGGTGATAATGCGCCCGACAAAAACCATATTCTGAATTCGGTAAGCAAAACTTTCACTGCTACGGCTATAGGCTTTGCCGTTGCAGAAAACAGACTCAAGGTGACCGACAAGGTTATCTCGTTCTTTCCGAACGACCTGCCATCCGAAATATCTCCCAACCTGGCCGAACTAGAAATAAAAGATCTTCTTTCCATGACTTGCGGACATGCCACAGACCCTACTTCGTCTATCCGAAAAGGAGATACGAGCTGGGAAAGCCAATTCTTTGCCACCCCGTTCGTGCATAAACCAGGAACAAAATTTGTGTATAACAGTCTTGGAACTTACATGCTTTCGGCCATTGTTCAAAAGGTAACGGGACAGAAGGTAATAGATTACCTCTATCCTCGCCTGTTTTGTCCGTTGGGAATTGCAGGTGCCGAATGGCAAACCAGTCCGTCCGACGTAAATTGCGGTGGATGGGGCCTTTTTATTAAAACCGAAGATATGGCCAAGATGGGACAATTCTTACTGCAAAAAGGCAAATGGAACGGCAAGCAACTGTTGCCCGAAGCATGGTTCGATGAAGCCACCTCCATCCACATCATGCAGCCGGAAGCAAACGCAGGTAAACTCAAGCCCAAAGACAGTGACTGGGTACAAGGTTATGGCTATCAGGTTTGGCGCTGCCGTTACAATGCCTTCCGGGCTGATGGAGCCAAAGGTCAGTTCATAGTCGTACTGCCCGAAAAAGATGCCGTTATCGTAACCACAGCCAATGTGGACGATATGCAGGCTGAGCTCAACCTTATCTGGAAATACATCTTGCCAGCTCTCAAATAATAAGAATTTCTTCTTATATAAACAGGGGATACAGAAACAAAACTACCGGATTCTGTATCCCCTGTTTCTGTTTTAATTAAAGAGGAAGCAATTAAAAAATATGTGGGTAATTTAGACAACGTTAAGCCAAAATAAAGAACATTCCATGCTATGATGTTGTTTTTCTAATACAAACAGATTATTGATATGAAAACGAATTGCACTCATGAACATAAGAAACTTTGTTTTAACAAAGATCTTAGCCAATATTGGTTTTGTCCGGATTGTAAAGAAATAATACAAGGAATTAAAATGGCTGCCGAGAGGAGCAGCAAAGTTTTGAAGTCTGGAATTATAATGGCCGCTAGCAACAAACCTACACGTGTTGTTGATCCGCATAACCATCCCACACATGCTGTCGGAGGAGTTCATCAACACTCACGTGCTGTCTCTCGTAATCTTCCCGGCGGAGCCGGCAGGAATCGTTAGTTATTGGTTTTTGATTTTAAGTTTTAGTATTAGATTTTAAGATTTGGTTTTAGAATTAGTTTTTTAGGATTAGGTTTTAGAATTTTTGGTTTTAAGATTTAGTTTTAGTTAGTGAACTTGTAGAAAGGAATCCTTCCGAAAATACCTACGGGGGATGAAGAGTCAAGTATACAGATTCTTTATCCCCCGTTTCTATGATAAATCAGCAGAAATAATAAATATAAATCAACGAAGATATACCGGTAATAATCCAAAGCAGAATGCCCTGTGCCAACGGACGCACACCTACTTTGCGTAACACATCTCTCGATAGTGAGGCTCCGATGAAAAAGAGGGACAGCGTTAAGCCTTTACGTGCAAGCCACACGAAACCCGAAGTCAATTCTGCCGGCAAAGATAAAAAGGTATTGGTAAGCATTGCCACCACAAAAAATAGGATAAACCAAGGTATATAAACCTTCCCTGATTTATTTTTAAAGAAAAAGGAAGTAACAAACGCAACCGGAATAATCCATAAGGCCCTGGTAAGCTTCACCGTAGTTGCCACTTTCAATGCCTCTTCACCATAAGCCGCACCGGCACCCACCACAGAGCTTGTGTCATGAATAGAAATAGCTGCCCACATACCAAACTGATGTTGCGTGAGTCCAACCAAATGGCCCAGTACAGGGAAAAGAAAAAGAGCGATGGCATTCAGAATAAATACCGTTCCCAGCGAAACAGATATCTGATTATCGTCTGCGTTTATTACCGGTGCAACCGCTGCAATGGCACTTCCTCCACAGATAGCTGTTCCGGAACTAATAAGATACCCGGTCTTTTTTTCTACCCTCATGCGCAAAGCAACATAGGCCCCAATCAACAAAGTACCAGCCACAGAAATGATGGTAAACATCATGCCCTCTTTCCCGGAAGCCAACGCCTGATGAAGATTCATACCGAAACCTAATCCGACTACTGAGACCTGCAAAAGATACTTCGACGATTTTTTATTAAACGCAGGAAAAGCTTCTCCGCAGATCAAAGCAAAAAGTAAACCCGTGAACAAGGCTACCGGGGGAGTAACTACTGGTAAGAAACAAAAAACGAGCAAAAAACCATAAACAACCTTTTTATTAATCCTCAAAAACCTCACAATTGCTTCCATATGCCATCTACCTATTTAATTTCGGAACAAAGGTAAGATATAAGAAGCAGTAAAGCCAATCGTAAATATTGATGCCTTATAAGTTTTTGTTATAATGCTCAGTGAATTGTATAAACACTTGGGAAAGTCCACTCTCCTCTCCTTGCAAACGGACAAAAGAAAACTCCCGCTGCATACCCAGATCTTTTATCTCCACTACTTTAAAAAGACCGGCAACCAATTCGCGGGCAATGGAGCGAACAGAAACAATGCCCATGCAATCTGTGTTTTCGAGGAAAAGCTTTATACTCTCGGTGCTTCCCAAATACATCCGCACATTCAAATCCGATAATTTAACGTTATGATAAAGTAACGACGTTTCAAGTACATCAAGTGTGCCCGATCCTCTTTCGCGAAGTACCAGAGGCACTTTGCGAAGTTCCTCTACTGTTATCTCATCCAGCTTTACCAGTTTACTGCGTGTACTCACCACAGCCACCAGTTCGTCCTTCATAAACGTAGTATACTTAAGATTAGGCTGGCGGATGATTCCCTCCACCATACCTAAATCTATTCGCTTTTCTTGCAAGGCATTTTCCACATCCCGCGAATTTCCATTCAGCAAGGATAAACTCACCTGAGGGAACTTTTCAATAAACCGTGCCAGAAACGGAGGCAACACATACTGTGCGATTGTGGTACTTGCACCCAGACGTAGTTCGCCGGTACACACATTCTGAAGCAGATGCATCTCATAGTCCAGCTGTTTGTAACCAGACATGATACGTTTGCTATGCTCCTGCAGCAACACACCTGCAGGAGTCAGCGCTATTTTATTTCCCAATCGTTCAAAAAGACGTATCTTGTAAAGACTCTCCAATTCATGTATATGCTTGGTTATAGCTGGCTGAGTTATATAAAGCTCCTGAGATGCCTTCGTAAAACTCAGATTTCGCGCTACACAGAGAAATACTTTTAATCTGAAATCTGACATAGAATCGGGGTTTATAAAATCAAGCTATTCCATTCAACATTCCGTAGAAATACATTGGTTTTAAAATGTACACCTTTAGAACCCATGCCAACCACTGTTCGTGAGACATATCCATTGCTGTGAACGGGAAGCTGGGTTTTGGATTTTTGTCATAGTCGAATTCGCAAAGCAATACTTTTCCATACTCGGTTATAATGGGACAAGCAGCATAACCATCATATTTTTCCTTCGGCTCTTTGCCTTCCATCAGCGAAATAAGATTCTTGGCTGCCAAAGGAACCTGCATACGTATCGCGGCAGAGGTCTTACTTGTAGGAATTCCAGCCACATCTCCCAAGCTGATAATATTATTATATGTTTTGTGAACCAACGTTTCTTTGTCCACCATCACCCAGCTTTCGGCAGCCAGCTTTCCTTCTGTCCAACCCAGTCCGGCTTCGCGTACAAAATCGGGAGCCGACATGGGAGGTAAAAAGTGAAGGAAGTCATATTCCTCGATAAAGGGAGTAATAATCTTATCTTCCACCGAACTCACTTTTCCGGTTAGTTCGTCTTTAACCTCCTTTTGAACCTTCTCTACCCTATTGAAATAAACCTTCTTTGCTGCCGTATCAATTCCTTTTACACGGTAGTTTAACGTTACGCTAACGTTTCTTTCCTTATAAATTTCTTCAAGTCTGGGTGTATAGAACTTCACATCATATAATTCGTGTGCAGTCGTAAAATAATCAAGCTTTACCTTGTCGCGCGTATTTTCCTGCCGTGTATAATGTTCGGTAAGCAGACAAATCTTTTTGGGAGCACCACCGCATTTATGCTTGGTATAGGTATCCGTATAAATACCTCTTCCTCCTTTTTTTGAAAACTCCTGAATAGCATTCCATGTTTTTTGAGCTCCTTCGAAATCATAGATGCAATGAGCGTTTCCAGCTCCAAGAGTTTCGCGGGTAATACCTTCGACCTGATTCCAGTTTATTTGTAAACCGGGAGTAAGAACCAGAAAATCGTAAGCCAGTTTACCATTGTTATTTGTGGTTACTTCGTTAGCGACCGGATCGACAGCAGCAACAGAGTCTTTGATCCACTTAACACCCGAAGGAATGCAGGTGTCCTGTTTTTTATATACATCTTCGGGTTTATAAACGCCAGAAGCAATCAAGGTAAATCCTGGCTGATAATACTGGCGGTCACTTGGATCTATAAGTGTAACATCCGGTTCGTCCAACCATTTCATCAAACGGGCAGCCATACTAATACCGGCAGCACCACCACCTATAATTACAATTTTACCTTTTGCCTTACTAGAGAAAGCTTTGGATTCTGATGTTCCTGCAACAGTAAGAAGACCAGTCATCGCCATTAACTTAAAAAAATGACGACGATCCATACCTGCCTTTTCCAATTGTTCCAACGTCCGTTGAAATTCGTTGTTATTCATGAATAGATTTTTTTATAGATTACACAAAAACAATTTTGCCTTATTAATTATGTCGTAAAGGTAAAATATAACCATAAGCAAAACTAATCGTTTTTTTTAATGCCGTATAACTTTTTGTTATAATATTTCTAAATTGAAACTAAATTGTAAGGTTACTTCAAGGAGTTTTATATATCCATAGAAATTATCCCGTATCTTTGCGCTCATTAAAATGTGACAGATGATTAAATCAAATAAAACAAGTGGTTTTCTTTTTGGACTGCTTTCTTCCGCTTGTTTCGGATTAATTCCACTATTTACACTTCCTGTCATGCACAAGGGCATGACGTTCGAATCCATACTGCTGTACAGGTTTATTTTTGCTTGCACGGCCCTTGCAGTTATGATGTTTGCAAGAAAAGAATCGTTTCGCATTCAACTTAAAAACATTCCCTCACTCCTGCTATTGGCTCTATTATACGACATGTCTGCCCTCTTTCTGTTTTGGGGTTACGAATTTATGTCTAGCGGCGTGGCAACAACAATCCACTTCACTTATCCAGTGCTCACCACTTTAATCATGATGGTTTTCTTTAAAGAGAAGAAATCGGCATGGAGATTCATAGCCATCGCATTGGCTGTAATTGGCGTGTTTCTTTTATCGTACGGCGATACATCAGGCCAAATTACCCCAACCGGCCTCTTTATCGTTCTGTTGTCCGCTCTTGGATATGCGCTCTATCTGGCAACTATCAGTCAGCTGCGTGCAAGAAAGATGAGAGGATTACCCTTCACATTCTATGTTTTTTTGTTTGGGACCCTATTTCTATTAGTTGGCATTGAAACAACCGGAAACATTCAACCTATTACCGATCTCGGAACTGTAGGTTACTTATTTCTATTAGCTTTGATACCAACTGTTGTAGCCAACCTGGCACTTGTAAAAGCCATCAAAAGTATCGGGTCCACTTTATCCTCAGTTTTGGGAGCCATGGAACCGGTAACTGCCGTATGTGTAGGAATTCTGGTTTTTGGCGAAGCATTTACCGGGAGCATCGGTGTTGGCATTGCCTTAATCATCTCTGCCGTCATCATAATCATTCTTAAACGATAACAACCTATTAAAATATATACTACGATGAGTGTAATTAAATATTCGGAAGCAAAAGTAAGTAAGGTAAGCAATACGATTGAGAGACGGTTAATCCATACAAGCAATCTGCTGACTGCCATTGTGGATTTCTACGGCGGACCAGCTACTGAGCCAGATCCATATCATTGTCATCCTCATGAGCAAACTTCCTATATAGCCGAAGGAGAAATACTGTTTTTTATTGAAAATGAAGCTCCCGTACGCCTTAACTCAGGCGATATGTTTGCTGTTCCCTCCGGTAAAAAGCATGCTATTCAACTCCTCTCACCTACTGCCCGATTAATAGACAGCTTTAATCCGGTAAGAGAAGATTTCTTAGATTGAGCGAAAGATGAATGTTGTTAATTGATAATCTCCAGGAGTTTCTTGCCTTCTGCAACCAGCAGGTCTCTCTCTTCTTCTGGAGTCATCATTTCCAACGACATGATCAATATTGCGTTCTCCATCGTTTCAGTGATCGGAAGGACGCCTAAATTTACGGGATTATCGTTGATATACTTTCTGATCTCATTGTGTGCCACTGTAAGAATCAATGCGTCTAATACAACCTCGGTATACTTTGCGAGACTCTCCGGCAACAGCTTCCTTACTTGTTTACAATAGCTCTTGTAAAGCCTGTCGCACTCAACAGGATCGGCAACAAACATCTTTTGAATGGCTTCGCTCTTTAGTGGATAATTCTTTGCTATATCGTTGAATACCTTTTGCGTTACGTTTAACATCTTCCTTTTGTATTAGTTTAATGTGGATTCAAAGTTAATGAAAAATATATACCAAACGATTAATTCGCATATTTATTTCTTTCATAACTTTAGAATGATATTGTCTGAACAGTTGATCGCTGATTTTTGTTCTGAAGATAAATGATTTCTACAGCAGAAGAAAATAAAACACATAGGTCTTTTTCATCTAAGTTATTGTTATTAAAAAGAACAGGCAGCCATAAATAACGACTGCCAGTTCTTTTATAATATAAAAATATCTTATTTTTTATTCCCCTTATTTTTATTTGATTTCTGTTTGTTTTTGTTACCGGACATATCGTTGTGATGGCTGCCTTTGCTGTTACTAAAATCTGAATAAAGGGTTTCTTTCATCTTGACTTTTCCCTTCCGGGCAATATTCGAATTTCGGTTAGTTGAATAATCCCGATAAACTCCCTGCCAATACGTTTCTTTTTTTGACATGGAGGATTTCAGTCTTTTGAACTTGTACGAACCTGGTTTAATATTAAGATCTTTTGCTATTACACCCCACCCTTTACCTTTGTTCTTAGCGTAGCAAGTATGTATCCGCGAAACCGGAATATTAAAATGGTTACTCATCTCCAACGCCATTGTAACATCTCCCCAGTTACGATCGTACGAATTATAAAGGATATTGAGCGTATTTACAGGTACTCCATAATGCTGGTATAACAAATCAGAAACCTGGCTATTATTATAGTTTACGCTTAGGTTTCCTATTCTTGCTGAAAATGACGTAAATACATCTTGTGCTTTAACTCCTGCAATCGTTACAAGAATCAACGTAGCAATTAATAAAATTCTTTTCATGTCTTTCTCAATTTTAGTTATACGCAAATATAGCTAAGAAATAACAATCACCTTGATTTTAACAATATTTGCAACGTATAAATAAGTGCGGTTGGATTGCTTGCTAATAAAAAAGACCAGGCAGGCCCATTTATAATGCCTGTCTGGTCTTTTTTATTCATCCTCACGGTTCTACCAGCATTTTTATGACTGCCGTCTCAGTTCTCTAAATCAACTTTAATGAAATTAAAATACTTCGAAATCAACTGTATAGGTTACTTTCGGATTTGTTTTAGAAGGAATGCCTTCAAAATAAATAAATGCGCTCTCGAATTCGCCTGTTCCTGTGTAACTAATCTTCACCCGTGTTGGAGCCATCTCAGTATTTACATCTGCATCCAAAAACAATGCTTCTGTTTCGGCCGGGCAAATTCCACAACGGAAATACATCAAAGGGAGAAGTTTTAATTCATCCAACTGAATTCCCTTCCCAACTTCGGGAGAAAAGGTACCTAAGCCATCAATTGTAAACTTTTCGCCGGTGAATGCGAAACGCAGTTTCACATCATCGTAACCTCCTACAGGCTGAACTCCTGTTTCATTCCGGATAATTCCGGTTGTTACAACCGACGTGCAATTTTGGTACTTGATAAAATAATCCCAGATTTTCTGGTTTTCACCAGACAAGGAAGAATAAACTGCGACTGAGCTATCGTCCGAAACGATGTCTTCGGATGTACAAGAAAGAGCCATAAATGGCAAAAGCATAATAAGACACTTTGCTTGCCGTATTGTACGACGCAAAAAGTCTCCTCCCGTTAATTTTAGGAAATCATAAACCATAAGTGTAGTGTTTAAATATTAGAATTCTAAACCAATAATTCTAACCCGATAATTCCAAACCAATAATACTAATTAGAAAAAAAGGCCGTAAATAATCTATTTACAGCCTCTTTATAATTCTCATAATGTGATCAGGATGGGATTCGAACCCATGACCCACAGCTTAGAAGGCTGTTGCTCTATCCAGCTGAGCTACCCGACCATCCTCTTAATTGCGAGTGCAAAGGTAATGCTTTTATTGAATAATCAAAATAGAATCCACACTTTTTTCTCAGAAAGGATAGCCTACAGCAAAATGCCAGGCGAAGTTGTTGGTAAAATTAGGGCGAAATACAGCCCATTTATCCTTACCAGTTTCCTGAGGGTTATATACCTTCATCCCTGTATCAAAACGTATTAGGAAGAAATCGAAATCGACGCGAAGGCCTAATCCGTAAGACATAGCAATTTCTTTATAAAATCTTGAAAAATCGAAATTTCCTTTCTCCTGAAACGAATACGGACGGATAGTCCATATATTTCCAGCATCAATAAAGGCAGCCATTTCAAATTTCCAGAAAAGTTTACTGCGATATTCTACACTTAAATCCAGTCGGACATCTCCCGATTGATTAAAGAAAGAGGTCGAGTCGGTAACAGTCATACTTCCCGGACCGAGACGGCGAACAGACCATCCGCGCACACTGTTTGCTCCACCAGAGAAATAACGTCTCTCGAACGGCAGCATTTCGCCATTACCGTAAGGAAACCCAACTCCTGCCCCTATACGGTAAGCAATGGAGTTACGCTCGTCCAAAACTATACTCTTGCTGAAATCGAAATCCGCTTTCACAAACTGGGCATAGTTAATACCAAAGAGCTGATAGTTCCCATTCTCGTCTTTATCCGATTTAGTAAGTTTAGACAATGCGTAAAGGAGATTTCCGGCCACTTCGACCGACGCACGCAAAGAGTGAGTATTACGTTGCTTGAACAGCGGATTGTAGTTGTTGAACGAATAGGTATACCCCGATCCCATAATAAACTGGTCGGAATAATTATACAAGCGGGTAGATTCGGGCAGCGAATCACGGAACGCCTGATTTATCCTTGGAAGATACATATAATCAACATCGATGAGTTTAAATACATGTCGACCTTGAGTGTTGGCCCTCTCCTGCCAGATATAACTCCATCCCCCGGATAATAGCGTGCGACTGTACTCCGGCCGGGTCTGAAAGTTATAGCTTACCTTTAATTCGGAGCTTGCACGCAGCTTGCGACGAAAGTCGTATCCCACAAAAGGAAATAAAAACTCGGGGAAGGTTATAGATGCCTCGCCACCATATTCAAAGTAATCTTGGGCGAAGCTTCCGGAAAGGGATTCGTATGCACCACGTACCTTGGCGGAGAAGACTTCTGATCCTTTAAACAGGTTCCGATGCTGATAATTAAGACTGGTGGCAAAACCAAAGTCGCCCGCAGAGTTGGTTCCTTCAATATCTACTCCAACGGATTGAGTCTTTGCCGGAGTTGTCAGAATGGCACAATCCAGTTTCATTGTGTCGTTTTCCATAAATTCCGTAAAACGGACATTTACGTTCTTCAGCGCCCGCAACGTGGAAAACGATGCGTAAGTTTGCTCCACATTGCGTTCATTGTATATCTTTCCCGGTTCAATGTAGGTACTTTTCAATAATACACTTGGACGAATGCTCCGACCGTTTTCACCATACAAAACAGCAATGTTTCCCACAGGAACAGTATCTTTGGGAATAAGGCGCGAATCGGCTTCAGTCTGTTTAATGGGATCGTAATCGGTTACTACATAAACTTTATTGATATAGTAACGGCTGTGAGGCATCTTTACGACCTCGCCCGAATCTGTTTTCTGCTGGATAGGATTGACTTGAAGCGCCAGATCTACTACATGCTGATTAAAGGAACTGTCGGCCTGATAAGAAATATAATCGCGGTTGAAGGCGTAATATCCCCGGCGACGCAGCATGGTGGTTAAACGCTGGCGTTCGGCATCCAGTACATCACGGTCGAAAAGACTGCCCGGCTTAACAATCGGCGAAAAGTCTTCGGGAACTGCACTAAACGGAGATACAAAGCGCGAACGGCGCGGAGGTTGCTGCAAGTGAGCAATTCTGTTGATAGCCGTATCTTCTATATCCATACTGTAATTACGAATCCGATAGGGTTCGTTGGTCGTAATCTTATACTTTACAACGGCCTTTTTCTTTTTACTTGTATCGATGGATGCATCGATTGCAACATGCACATAGCCTTTATTTACAAAAAAGCGTTCTAGCTCTTGCATAGATTGTTCGACCATTGTAGTATCAAGAATAACAGGTGCCTCGCCAAAGCGCTTTAGCTGTTTGTTTATCCAGCGCTGGTCATTCTTTCCAGACCAGTTATATAAGTGCAATGGCCACTTAAGCAATCCAAACACTTTGAAGTTGGGTTGCTGCGTAAGATATGTACCAAGATCTGCCCCCTTGAAGTTTTTGTTGTCTGTTACAATTTCGACTTTATCCAACAAGTAATCGCCGTCTTTGACATGCCGTGTTGTGCTACAACCGGCGAGTAGCCAGAATATACATATTATAGAGAGGACATTGACCAATACCTTCATTCTTCTACCTTTTAAGCTACAAATGTACGTGATTTAAATTATTTCCTGTACATTTGTTTTGTAAAAAGAGTAAAGATGCTGAGCAAGTCGAAAGTTAAATATATCCGTTCCCTGGAGATGAAGAAATTCCGCAATGAATATAATTCGTTTGTGGCCGAAGGGAACAAGTTGGTGGCCGATATGATGGGCTACTTCGAATGTGAGTTAATTATCGCCAAGCCATCCTGGATGGCTACCCAAGGCGATATCCCTGCAAAGGAATTATTGGAAGCCGACGATGAAGATATCCGTAAAGCCAGTTTTCTTAAAACTCCGCAGGATGTTCTTGCCGTATTCAAGCGTCCGTCCTACCAGCTGGAAGATGCTGATGCATTGAAGTCTCTTATTCTTGCGCTGGACGGTGTACAGGATCCCGGCAACCTAGGAACAATTATCCGCATGGCCGATTGGTTCGGCATAGAACATATTATCTGCAGTAACGACACAGTAGATGCTTTCAGTCCTAAAACGGTTCAGGCTACTATGGGTGCCTTGTGCCATGTACAAGTTCATTATACGGATCTGGAATTTTACCTTAAACAACAAACAGCTCCGCTATACGGGACTTTCCTCGACGGAGAGAATATGTACACGAAAAGCTTTGCGGGAGGAAACGGAATCATTGTAATGGGAAACGAAGGGAACGGCATACGTCCCGGAATTGAGGCATTGATAAACGAAAAGCTTTACATTCCAAATTTCCCCGAAGGAAGAGATACATCAGAGTCGCTGAATGTAGCCATTGCTACTGCGGTAATCTGCGCAGAGTTCCGCCGCAGGCAAAGTTATGCCCTTCAGCAAAAATAAAGTAACCGACTCACCAAGACAAGCTTTTTCTATTTGAGGAAGCCTTGCGAGAAGTTCAGGAACCGTTGCCCCGGGCATTGTTTTCTGTATAGAGACAAGGCTTTCAAACAGGCATCGTTCATCCACTCCGGACGACGTAGGTAACACAACTATCACTCCGTTATAAAAAGCGGTGGATGACAATTCTTTGTCTAAAGGAAAGACTCCCTTCAACAGATAATTGTTATCCACCTCTACATAATGCAGACGAATTGCTGTCTGCCAAAATATATAATGTGATGCAAATCTTTTCACAACCTAGTTCTTTATCGCATTTGATTTCACAGTAAGAGGTTGTTTTTTGATCATGGAGTCTGTTTTGACTGAATCCATTTTCAAGCTGTTTCCCTTTAAGGATTTGCCTGGGATTGAATCTTCAGCAATAGTAACTACGGTTCCGTAATTGTATTTCATCAGACTAATACTATCAATATATACCTTGTAACATGTACTGTCTGCATTAAGCATACGAATATATCCGTATACCTGCTGAACTTGTTTTACAGGCACGCTGCGAAGCAGCACCTGATAATAACCGTCGTGTGTAAGTTTACGCGTTATATTAATCGTAGTATCGTTCTGAACCAGACTTAACCGCACTTCCGGAGTATGTTTCATATTGGATTTTACTCCCCACACATTCATGCTGAATACAAATGTACTTCCCGATGCATAAGCAACGTCGGGTTTTACATTGTAAGTTATCAGACTACCTTTGTTCCCTTCCAAAGTGGCAAAGTTTCTGCGTGGCCATATATTAAGCGAATCACGTGCCGAAGCCGGACCTGCATTAGCCTGTACATCGCCTAATGCTTTCGTCCGCGATTCGATTTCTGCCAACACGCCATCGTATACTTCCATGTATATTTTAAGGTTCTTACCATACCAAATAATGGAACTATCGTATTCGGCTTGCGAAATATTATGTTTACGGAAAACCGATTGATACATGGCATCCTTTTTCTCGTCGCCCTGATATGTCGCGTAATCGGCTCCAATCATGGCTTCCGCAAGATACATATCTACCATAACCGACTGCATGTCTTTCTCTTTTAAAATGCCATCAGGCACTTTACTGCAAGCCATAACCGCCAGTGAGGTTAAAAGGGTAAAACTATATAAGGAAAGCTTACTCCGCATGAGCTTCAATTTCTTTGGTATCTTTCGAAAGACTTTCGGACAGTGTACGACGGAAAAATAAAAGCAAAATAAACACACCTACACAAATAGCCGAATCGGCAAGGTTAAAAATAGGACGGAAAAATACAAAATCCTGTCCACCCCAGATTGGAACCCATGATGGTAGTACGGTTTCAAAAATCGGGAAGTAAAACATATCTACCACTTTGCCATGAAGCCAAGTCTCGTAACCTCCACCTGCAGGCATAAATGTCGCAACCTGTCCGTAGCTGTGATCAAAGAATACTCCATAAAAGATTGAATCAAAAATATTCCCCATAGCACCGGCCCATACAAGAGCAATACAGGCAATGAAACGGAAGCTGTAGTCTTTCTTAATCAGTCCGAACAGATAATAGCCAATAAATCCTACGGCTATAATACGGAATACAGAAAGGAACAACTTGCCAATTACTTCAATGCCAAAAGCCATGCCCGGATTCTCTGTAAAATAAAGATAGAACCACTTTGTAATCTCAATACTTTCATGCAGTTGCATGTGTGTTTTAATCCAAATCTTTAGCACCTGATCGGCTGTGAGCAGTAATAAAATAATAAACACCGCTCCAACCCCTTTGGAATATTTCATCATCCTTTTTTTTAATACCTGTTACACAAAAAACAATTCGACAAACGTGCAAAATAATGATTTTACCTGATTGCCGAATTGTATTATCTTACTTAAAATACGATCACCGCACTCCGCCTTGTTTAGCCTCAATACTCAAAGTAGCGTGAGGTACAGCACGTAATCTTTCTTTCGGAATCAGTTTGCCGGTTTCGCGGCAAATTCCGTAGGTTTTATTTTCTATACGAACCAGCGCGGCCTGCAGACTTTGAATAAACTTCATCTGACGTTGTGCCAATCGCCCTGCTTCTTCTTTGGAAAGCGTAGCAGCACCTTCTTCCAACACTTTGAATGTAGGAGATGTGTCGGCAACGTCGTTCCCGTCCGAGTTAGTAACCCCCGAGCGCAACAACTCATAATCTTTTCTCGCGATGTCTAACTTATCGAGTATAATAGCCTTGAACTCTTCAAGTTCCGCATCCGAATATCTAGTCTTTTCTGCCATGGTTCAATAATTTATGGTTCAACAATTTTATTTTAATTAAATCATCCTGTCACTGTTCAAATATACGTAAAATATTATTTGCTGCAACAAAGATGTATGCTTATTTATTTACTTATTTGCTCAAGCCTTCTCAACTTTCACAGATAATTTAAAATCTTCAAAATCAAGTTCGGTCGCATCGCTTACCACATCGGCAATTTCAATTGAATCGGCAAGCACCTGTCCGGCTATATAAGCCCTGTAAGTTCTTACAGCTTCATCCATATCGGCCGACGACAAAATTGTGATATTTATTTTATCAGTAATGTCGAATCCGCTTGATTTACGCAAGTTCTGAATTCTGTTTACAAGCTCGCGAGCCAATCCTTCCAGACGAAGTTCTTCTGTTACGGTGATATCGAGTGCTACTGTAAGACGACCTTCGTTAGCCACCAGCCATCCCGGAATATCTTCCGAAATAATTTCAACATCTGTTAGTTCGATAACTGCTTCCTGACCGTCAAGCGTAAACGAGAAAGTCCCGGCTGCTTCGAACGACTGGATATTTTCCTGTGTCATTTCCTGAACGGCTGCTGCAAGTTGCTTCATCACCTTTCCGTAACGCGGACCTAATTTCTTGAAATCTGGTTTGATCCGCTTAACAAGTATGCCGGCAGCATTATCAACAAATTTCAGTTCTTTTACATTCACTTCACTCAGAATCAGGCCCTTTATAGCATCAATTGCAGACTGTTGATGAGCATCTGCCACCGGAACCATGATTGCATGTAGCGGCTGACGAACCTTGATATTTACCTTACGACGCAATGCCAAGACCATTGACGAAATAGATTGAGCAAGCTGCATCCGTTCTTCCAAGTCCTTATCAACGAACACTTCATTACATACAGGGAAATCTGCCAGGTGAACTGATTCAGATTTATCTCTTCCTGTTACCGCAATCAAGTCGCAGAACAACTGATCCGCATAGAACGGAGCTATCGGCGCCATCAACTTGGAAACAACTTCAAGACAGGTGTACAAGGTCTGATAAGCCGAAAGTTTATCGGTAGTCATGCCTCCACCCCAGAAACGGCGACGGTTAAGACGCACGTACCAGTTACTCAGGTTATCGTTTACGAAATCGGCGATAGCACGACCCGCACGTGTCGGTTCGTAAGTATCGTAAAATCCGTCGACATCCTTAATCAGCGTATTCAGTAAAGACAAAATCCATCGATCTATTTCCGGACGGTCTTCCATAGGAACATCCTTCTCCTCGTAAGAGAAACCATCCACATTGGCATACAATGTAAAGAACGAATAGGTATTATATAGCGTACCAAAGAACTTACGTCTCACTTCTTCGATACCTTCCACATCAAATTTAATATTATCCCAAGGCGATGCATTGGTAATCATGTACCAGCGCAACGGATCCGAACCGTATTGTTCGATCGTTTCGAATGGATCCACAGCATTGCCAAGACGTTTAGACATTTTATTGCCATTCTTGTCGAGCACCAATCCGTTAGACACTACAGCCTTATATGCAACACTATCGAAAATCATAGTTGCAATGGCATGCAGAGTAAAGAACCAACCGCGAGTCTGATCCACACCTTCGGCGATGAAATCGGCCGGATAGATAAGGCCCTTTTCGAAAGCATCCTTGTTTTCGAATGGATAGTGAATCTGGGCATAAGGCATGGCACCCGAGTCGAACCAAACATCAATAAGGTCGGTTTCACGTTTCATTGGTTTGCCTTCGCATTTGCTTACAAGCACAATATCATCCACATACGGACGGTGAAGATCAATCTTATCGTAATTATCTTTATCGTATTTTCCAGGAACAAATCCTTTGTAAGGATTACTTTCCATAAAGCCTGCCTTAACAGACTTTTCTATTTCATTATAAAGTTCCTCGACCGAACCAATACATATCTCTTCCGTACCGTCTTCCGTACGCCAGATAGGCAACGGAGTACCCCAGTAACGGCTACGGCTTAAGTTCCAGTCCTGCAGATTTTCGAGCCATTTACCAAATCGACCTGTACCTGTACTTTGAGGCTTCCAATTGATGGTGTCATTTAGTTCCATCATCCGTTCGCGGCAAGCGGTTGTTTTGATAAACCAGCTATCAAGCGGATAATACAACACTGGTTTATCAGTACGCCAACAGTGAGGATAGTTGTGAATATGTTTTTCGATACGGAATACGCGGTTTTGCTGTTTCAACATCACACATAGATCTATATCGAGCGTAGCATCGGCATCAGTAAGCGCTGCATCGTATGCATTCTTTACATAACGGCCTGCGTAAACATCGTACAATTCCTTATCCATCTGGCTGTTTACAAAGTCGAGATCCAGATCTTCCAACAGATAATATTTACCTGTCATATCCACCATCGGACGCAGGTTACCATCTTTATCGGTCATCATCAACGGAGGCACTCCATTGGTTTTAGCCACACGGTCGTCGTCCGCACCAAAGGTAGGCGCGATATGAACGATACCTGTACCATCTTCGGTAGTTACGAAATCGCCGGTGATAACACGGAAAGCACCGTCGCCCGGATTCACCCAGGGAACCAGCTGCTCATATTCCATACCCGCCAGTTCGGTACCCTTCCATTCTCCAACAATGTGGAATGGAATAAGCTTATCGCCCGTCTTAAAATCGGTCAGCGCTATACCTTCTGCTTTCGGATTGAAATAAGCCGAAACCAAATCCTTTGCCATAACGGCAGTCATGGGCATACCAGTATACGGGTTATACGACTGAACAGCTACATAAGTAACATTCGGTCCCACGCATAATGCCGTATTTGATGGCAATGTCCACGGAGTGGTTGTCCACGCCAGAAAGAAAGGATCTCCAAACTCAGCCATTTCGGGTTTGGGATTAATTATTCTGAACTGAGCTGTACAAGTTGTATCTTTTACATCCTTGTAGCAACCCGGTTGATTCAATTCGTGCGTGCTCAAACCCGTTCCCGCTGCCGGAGAATAAGGCTGAATGGTATATCCCTTGTAGAGCATTTCTTTATTGTAAAGCTCCTTCAGTAAATACCACAATGTTTCTATATAGCGGTTATCGTAGGTAATATATGGATCATCCATATCCACCCAGTATCCCATTTTATTGGTAAGATCTTCCCACTCCTTCGTAAACTTCATTACATCCTTGCGGCATGCTGCGTTGTACTCGGCCACGGTAATCTTTTTGCCAATATCTTCTTTGGTAATACCCATGGCTTTTTCTACACCCAGTTCAACAGGCAGCCCGTGTGTATCCCATCCTGCCTTACGTTTAACCTGAAAGCCTTTCATGGTTTTGTAACGGCAAAATATATCTTTGATTGAACGAGCTATAACGTGGTGAATACCCGGCATTCCGTTTGCAGAGGGGGGACCTTCATAAAATACATACGAAGGAGCTCCTTCCCGGATTTCGAGACTTTTGTGAAATATGTCGCCATCGCTCCATCTTTTCAACACCTCTTTGTTCACACCCGACAAGTCAAACTTTGAATATTCAGCAAATTTCTTACTCATATCACTCTATTTAATCTAGCAATTCTAAAATTGCGGCAAAGGTAATTTTTTTATTTAATGTTTGCAACAGAAAATAATATCGGTTTTGGAACTTCATTACCTCTATTCACGTAATAATACTAAAAAAACAGCTTGCCATATCACTCTGTAATATGGCAAGCGCTTCATTCTATCTTTCGGATGAACCGTGTCAGCTCTTTCAGAGCAGCTCTTTTTCTATTATTTTCTTAAGTTCATTTTTAGTAACCGTTCCCAGCATCTGTTTAAAGGATCCGTCTGCATTACAGAGCAACAAGGTAGGAACTGTCCGGATATTGTATGCTTCTTCCAGTTCGGCTTCCTTATCCACATCTACTTTGTAGAAGTCTATTTGTCCATCGAATTCACGATTCAGTTCTTCAAGTATCGGCGTTAATCGCTTGCAATAAACGCACCATGATGTATGGAAATCAACCAAACATGGTTTGTCTCCCTTAAACTTCCATTTATCTTTATGTTTGTAATCACCTACTTTTTCCACAAATGTAGGTGTTGTTAAATGCTTCACTCCCATTTTGATTACTTATATTGGTACGAAATATATATATAACTATTTTTTTTTCAATATGTTCATTGAACGCTCTGATACTTGTTTATTTTCGTCGAATGACTGGTTAAACGTCCTTATATCTTTGCTCTTTCATAATTATATAGCTGGTGTTTCAAAGATATAGGATTGATTGAACAAAGTATATACTTTTTCACCTAACAAGCAGAGGGGTTTTTGTAACAAAAAAAAGTTCAGAAAATCTTTCGATCTTCTGAACTTCTAAAATTTGCTTTTTCAAGCGGTCCGGACGGGACTCGAACCCGCGACCCCATGCGTGACAGGCATGTATTCTAACCAACTGAACTACCGAACCATTTTTTTTGTTGCTATTCCTCTGAATTGCGATGCAAAGATAGGCACTTTTTTGAAATCAGCAATAGATTGGAATACTTTTTTTACATCTAACAATTATTTTTTTTACTTTTGCACAAAACATTAAAGAAAGAAACATGAAAAATACGCCTGTTGATTATCAGACAGCCCGCAAAGTAATAGACGGGTATGGACTACCCGACTTTGGTAAAGCGACTATACGTGAAGTAGTTGCCATCTCTACCCAATTAGAACAAATAACAAAAACCGAATTCATACATATGGAAATGGGTGTTCCCGGACTTCCTGCAGCCAAAGTTGGCGTAGAAGCGGAAATTAATGCTCTTCGTGCCGGAACGGCTTCCATTTATCCAAATATTAACGGTCTGCAGGCGCTGAAAGACGAAGCTTCACGCTTTATCAAGGCGTTTATCAATATTGATATTGCACCCGAAGGTTGTGTGCCAGTTACAGGTTCCATGCAGGGTACTTACGCATCGTTCCTTGTAAGCGGTCAGTGTACTCCCGGAAAAGACACAATTTTGTTTATCGATCCGGGGTTCCCTGTGCAAAAGCAACAGATTGCCGTTATGGGATATAAATATGAATCGTTCGATGTGTACGAATGTCGTGGTCAAAAACTTCGCGACGTGCTGGAATCTTATCTTTCGAAAGGAAACATCGCTGCCATGATTTATTCGAATCCTAACAATCCTGCATGGTTCTGTCTTACGGAGGAGGAATTACAGATTATAGGCGAAATGGCGAATAAACACGATGTAATTGTTATTGAAGACCTTGCTTATTTTGCCATGGACTTCCGCAAACCTCTTGGTGTACCTTTTGAAGCTCCTTATCAGGCTACGGTTGCGCGCTACACGGACAATTACGTATTGCAGATTTCCGGATCGAAGGCATTTAGTTATGCTGGTCAGCGTATCGGGGTAACAGCTATCTCAAATAAATTATATCACCGGGCTTACGAGGGTCTTACCCAGCGGTACGGTAGCGGTACATTTGGAACTGTCTACATTCACCGGGTGCTGTACGCCCTATCTTCCGGAACAAGTCATTCTGCGCAGTATGCGCTGGCTGCCATGTTTAAAGCAGCTTCCGATGGTACTTTCGACTTCGTTTCCGATGTAAAGGAATACGGAAGAAGAGCTGCCAGACTTAAAAAAATATTCACCGATTATGGATTTACTATCGTATACGACCATGATTTGGAAGAATTGATTGCCGACGGTTTTTACTTTACAATTGGCTACCCGGGCATGACAGGCTCGGAGCTGATGGAGGAATTAATGTTTTACGGAATCAGTGCTATATCACTTGGTACGACCGGAAGCAAGCAAGAAGGATTGCGTGCCTGCACCTCTTTTATCAAGGATCATCAATATACCTTACTGGAAGAACGTTTGCAGATCTTCAAATCGAATCACGCTCATAATTAACTATTTACCGGCATACCTTTACACATCTTTAACAGGTATGCCGGTAAATTATATTTGTTACTTACAACTATTTGTTTTATATTGTCCGTGTTTTCAATTAACCAATAGTCTGAACATATGGCACAATACAGCGACATCTTTAAAATTACGCACAACAATGTTATTCCGGAAAAGGGACATATTCTTATCTCCGAGCCTTTTCTGCAAGATGCTTATTTTCAGCGTTCCGTTGTATTACTTGTAGAACACGACAGCAAAGGATCCATGGGGTTTGTATTGAATAAAAAACTGGAAATGCTTCTGAACACAGTTGTTCCGGAACTAAAGGATTTTCCTGAGATTCCTGTTTATTTAGGTGGACCTGTAGCGTCCGACCGGCTCTTTTTTATTCACACACTGGGCGAAAACATAGTTCCTAACGCTGTGGAATTCAGTAAGAATCTTTATATGGGTGGCGACTTTGATGCATTAAAACGCTATGCGCTTAGTGGACATAATCTGGAAGGGAAAGTCAAATTCTTCCTTGGATACTCGGGATGGATAGAAAATCAGCTTGATAACGAAATAAAGCAAGACTCTTGGGTTGTTGGCGAAACATCCTGCAATAAAGTAATGCTCGCCGAAGACGAGTCGTTTTGGAAAAGTTCCCTTTCGGGACTTGGCGGCCGTTACAAAACATGGTCCAAATTCCCGAAAGACCCCTATCTTAATTAATTCATCTCAGAAAATAAATACTGCATAACAAATACATCGGCATAACCTGTCGGTGTACTTATCCATTCGGATAATCTACCTGTAATTTTAAATCCGGACCGGGTAAACAAGGCAACACTTGGATGATTGTTTACTGGTACATGAGCATACACTTGCTTGAGTTTAAGAAACGAGAAAGCGTAGGCAAGCACCAACAACAAGGCTTCTCCTGCAAAACCTTTTCTTCTTGAATCCGGGTCGATCAATATCCCTACCCCGCATCGGCGATGATGGGGATCAAGATCAAACAGATCGATGGTTCCAACAGGCTCGCCGGTTTCCTTACTTACAATCATAAGCCGAAGCTGACCATTTGTATAGATATCCTGATGAGAAGTGGCAATATACTCTTTAAGCACATACCGCGAAAAAGGAGAAAGGGTACTGCCAAGTTCCCACAACGAAGCATCGTTTTCCCAGCGGAACAATACTTCCAGATCTTCGGGCTCCAATGCCCTCAGAACAATTCGTTCGTTTTCAAGCAGTTTCATAACGATAATTTATTTGCCTGGTGATACAAGTACACCACTCTTCTTATTATATATATGATAGGTAATCCGTTTGTCGGGCATTTTATCCATCAGCAGCAAAAGTTGTTCGAACCGCACATCGCTGTAGCAAAATGCAATATCTGTAAAACCTTTCATCTGATTACTTCGGCAGATACTGTCCATCACCCTGTTTTCGTCCAGGTTCCAGAGGTTCACATGCTCCAGTTTCTTTATTCTTTTAACGCAGGCAGCCTTAACAGTTTCAAAAGATTCTTCGCCACTAAGCACCAGCAATCTTCTGCGTGAAACCTTTCGTGGTTTTGCGGACATAAACGGACGGAAAACAACATGCAAAGAGGCCCTGATCAAAACAGCCAGCCTTATAAGTAAAGAAACCAACAGTCCGGATTTGGGGTAATACTTCCGGTAAAATATCAGCATGGCACCGTAAAAGGATTTTATATACCGGATATCACTTTTCCGGGTACTCTCCCCTTTGTAATGCAAAATACGCTCGGGCAGGTAATAGTTTTTGTAGTCTCCCAAAATCATTCTATACGAAAGGTCGATATCTTCGCCATACATAAAAAACGATTCATCCAGCAATCCAACCTTGTCGAGCGCTTCCTTTCTCAGCATCATAAAAGCACCTGCCAGCACATCTACTTTATGCCGTGTATCGGCTCCAAGGTAAGGCAAGCTGTAACTTGCAAAGCGTGGACTATTGGGAAATAGGCGAGACAGACCAAATATTTTACAGAAAGATACCCATGGAGAAGGAAAACTTCTTTTCGATTCGGGCAAAAAAACTCCGTGTCCGTCAAGCATCTTCAAACCTACGGCTCCGGCATGTGTACGCTCGTCCATAAAATAACAGATGGAGCGGATGCTATCTTCGCCAATTACTGTATCCGGATTGAGTAACAAAACATACTTTCCCCGGGCCAAACGTATCGCCTGATTGTTTGCTTTGGCAAAACCGGGATTATAGTTGTTCTCTATAAAAGTAACCTCAGGAAAGGTTGGCTTCAGGTATTCGAGCGATCCATCAGTCGAATTATTATCCACTACAAAAACTTCGGCATCCATTCCTTGCAGCGCAGCCCGTACAGAGTATAAGCACTGTTCAAGAAAATATTTCACTTCGTAGTTAACAATTATGACTGATACTGTGATTTCATCCATAGTGAATGGTTATATTTTGATTGAATCGTTAAAACTTGTTCGGTTAATAATAGAACGTCCCAGAGTAATTTCATCAGCATATTCAATTTCGTCGCCAATAGAAACGCCTCGGGCAATTACGGAGACATTTACCTCAAAAGGCGCTAGTTTACGATATAAAAAAAAGTTTGTGGTATCGCCCTCCATGGTCGTGCTAAGCGCCATTACAACCTCCTTCACCTCCCCTTCGGACACGCGATGCACTAAACTTGCTATCTGTAAATCGGCAGGGCCAATACCCTCAATGGGAGAAATGATACCCCCTAGTACATGGTATACACCACGAAACTGACCGGTATTTTCGATAGCCATTACTTCTTTAATATTTTCCACTACACACACCAGCGAATGATCACGCAGCGGATCGGCACAGATGCCACACATTTCGTCGTCGCATATGTTGTGGCAAACCTTGCAGTACTTCACTTCTTTGCGAAGAGCCAGCAAGGCCGAAGCAAAACCTTCGGCATAGCCAACATCCCGGCGTAAGATATACAATGCCAGACGCAAAGCTGTCTTCCGTCCCACCCCAGGCAAGCTAGCCAGTTCGTTTACGGCATTTTCCAATAATATAGATGGATATTTCTGATTCATTTATTTTCTGTTGTTCGGTACAAATATACAGGAAATATACGCGGAATACAAAAGGTATGCATCGAGAACTGTTGCCTCATTAAAAATAAAAACTTAGATTTGTATCCGGCAAACGGGCAAGTCCGTAAGCGTGTGTTAATCTAACAAAAAATAAGATACCGTGAGTAAAGAAGATGAAGAAAAAGTAAGCGGACTACCCGAAAACGCTTACCGTGAATTAAAAGAAGGGGAAACTTATACTCCTCTTATGTCGCCCGACAAACAATACCGGGAAGTAACTCCCTGGTCTGTACTTTGGGGAGTGTTAATGGCTGTTCTTTTTAGTGCCGCCGCCGCTTACCTCGGACTAAAAGTAGGTCAGGTTTTCGAAGCAGCTATCCCCATAGCAATTATTGCCGTGGGATTGTCCGGAGCATTTAAACGTAAGAACGCCCTGGGAGAGAATGTGATTATCCAGTCTATCGGAGCCAGTAGTGGTGTTGTTGTGGCCGGGGCCATCTTTACACTGCCTGCTCTGTATATTCTACAAGCCAAATATCCTGAGATTAGCGTCAACTTCTTCGAAGTATTTATGAGTTCTTTACTTGGAGGTGTTCTGGGTATCCTGTTGCTTATCCCTTTCCGTAAATATTTTGTTTCAGAAATGCATGGCAAATATCCTTTTCCCGAAGCAACGGCAACCACGCAAGTGTTGGTTTCAGGCGAAAAGGGAGGTAATCAGGCCAAACCACTTATCTTTGCAGGTATCATTGGTGGTTTGTACGACTTTATCATTGCTACTTTTGGATGGTGGAGCGAATCAATCAGTACACGTATTATAGGATTCGGCGAAATGCTTGCCGATAAGTTCAAAGTAGTTATGAAGGTTAACACCGGTGCCGCTGTACTGGGATTAGGTTATATTATCGGATTAAAATATTCAATGATCATATGCGCCGGATCTTTCCTTGTATGGCTGGTAATTATTCCTTTGCTTTCGGCTATTTACGGATCGGAAGTTCTTACCTTCGGTAATGCAGCTATAACGGCTACCGTAGGGAGTATGACTGCCGAACAGCTATTTACCACCTACGCACGTCATATTGGTATTGGTGGTATTGCCACAGCCGGTGTGATTGGAATCATCAAGTCATGGTCCATCATCAAAAGCGCCGTAGGACTTGCCGGAAAAGAACTTAAAGGCAAAAATGTTAAGTCGGCCGACACAATACGTACCCAGCGAGACCTTCCCATGAAGATTATCGCAATCGGAACTATCCTTACATTGATTGTAACCTTTATATTTTTCTACTTCGGTGTAGTGGGCAACCTGTTCCATGCACTGGTAGGTCTGGTTGTTGTAGGCGTTATTGCCTTCTTATTTACCACAGTTGCAGCCAATGCCATTGCCATTGTCGGAACTAATCCGGTTTCGGGAATGACGCTGATGACCCTTATTTTAGCCTCCATCATCATGGTCGCTGTTGGATTAAAAGGTGCTGCAGGTATGGTTTCGGCGCTTATTATCGGTGGCGTGGTATGTACAGCGCTTTCTATGGCAGGCGGTTTTATTACCGACCTCAAAATAGGTTACTGGCTGGGCACTACACCAGCAAAACAACAGGGATGGAAATTTCTTGGAACACTTGTATCCGCAGCAACTGTAGGTGGTGTAATTCTGATTCTGAATAAAACATATGGTTTCACAAGCGGTCAGCTGGCTGCTCCGCAGGCAAATGCCATGGCTGCAGTAATCGAACCCCTGATGTCGGGCGCAGGAGCACCCTGGATATTGTATGCTATCGGAGCAGCGCTGGCCATTACGCTTAATTTCTTTAAGATTCCGGCTCTTGCATTTGCTTTGGGGATGTTTATTCCCCTCGATCTGAATACGCCGCTTCTAATCGGTGGTGCCATTAACTGGTATGTAGGAAGTCGCAGCAAAGACAAAGAACTTAATTCCGCACGTCTGGAAAAGGGAACCCTGCTTGCTTCCGGTTTTATTGCCGGAGGAGCGCTGATGGGCGTTGTAAGTGCAGGTCTTCGCTTTGTAGGAATTAATCTTGTGAACGAAGCCTGGTTAGAAAACAACCTTTCCGAGATTTTGTCTGTTGTAATGTATATACTATTAATCGCCTACCTGGCATACAGTTCATTGCGTGCCAAAAAAGAGGCTTAATTATCAAGATATGGAATCACCATCCGTTCGTGTTGGAATCTTAACTGAAAAGGCTGTTAGCTTCGTTTTTAACGGAGAATATGTAAACGCTGAAACCGGTACGTTTGTTACAGGCGAACAGCGTGCCCTGCTTATAGACAATCACATCGTCTATAACGGGAAAATTTATAAAGAACTATTTTTTGATTCGATTGATCCACAGGCATCGTTCGATCTCAAAGCTGTAACTATTGGAATAAACTTTCACTGGGAACGTAAGGAAGACCAGCGTTTCAAAGGAGCTCTGTTACTTCTCGCCAGAAAAGAAGGTATCATTACCATCAATCAGGTAGATGTGGAAGATTATCTGACAAGTGTTATCTCGTCCGAAATGAGTGCTACAGCATCGAAGGAATTACTTAAGGCTCATGCAGTAATTTCAAGAAGCTGGTTGCTTGCCCAAATTGAGAAGAACACACTCCTCAAGCATTCAGCCGAACAGTATCAAACCTGTTACAGAGACGACAATGAGTTGATCCGTTGGTACGACCGCGAAGATCACGAGCTGTTCGATGTCTGCGCCGATGACCATTGCCAGCGGTATCAGGGCATCACTCGTGCCTCTACCCCTATTGTTGAAGAAGTAATTAATGAAACCCGCGGAGAGATTCTCACAAACGGAGAACTGATTTGTGATGCCCGATTTTCAAAATGCTGCGGAGGTGTAACGGAAACTTTCGAGCACTGCTGGGAGCCGGTGCATCATCCCTATCTGGATGTATTACGTGACAGCACGGAAACCGAATATCCTGATCTTTCAATCGAAGAGGAAGCAGAAAGATGGATCCGAACTTCGCCGGAAGCATTCTGCAATACGACCAACAAAGAAATATTAAGCCAGGTGCTGAATAACTATGACCAGGAAACTGCCGACTTCTATCGCTGGAAGGTTACCTATTCGCAGGCTTACCTTTCGGAGCTAATTCACCGCCGTAGTGGTATGGATTTCGGACAGATTATCGATTTGATTCCTGTTCTCAGAGGTACATCCGGACGTATCGAAAAGCTAAAGATTGTAGGTACCCGGAGAACTTTCACTATCGGTAAGGAACTTGAAATCCGACGTACCCTATCAGAATCTCATCTATACAGTTCGGCATTTGTTGTAGACAAGGAAGAAATTCATTTAGATATACCGCAACGATTTATCATTACAGGAGCCGGCTGGGGCCATGGAGTTGGTCTGTGCCAGATAGGCGCTGCTGTAATGGGAGCCAAAGGATACAGTTATGGGCAGATACTCACCCACTACTTTCCCGGAGCCAATCTGGAAAAAAGATATTAAGAAAAAAGGGCGTCCCCGAAGGGGCGTCCTTTTTTTAATGTTTACCTATTTTTCCGGTATGATGAACAAACCGGTTTGCTTTTACTCTCACGAGCTGAATGCGGCACAAAGTAACCACATTCAGGGACACGAAAAAAGTTAATTTAGACAAACGACAGTTATTTTATGGTGAATAGGGCATTTCTATCGATAAAGTCTTTTTGAAACCTCATTTAGATAGGATGCACCAATAGGAAGCGACTGTTTGCCAATTGTTATCCGTTCATTGCTTTTACTCTCAATTTTATCTATAGCCACAATAAAAGAACGATGAATCCGTATAAACTGATTTTCAGGAAGTTTTTCCATCACACCTTTCATACTTAGCAGCGTCATCACCTTTTTGGTTGTCGTGTGAATCTTTATATAGTCTTCGCTACCCTCAATATAAAGAACCTCGTTAAAATTGATTTTTATATCCTTGTAATTCGATTTAACAAACATATATTCAGGCACATCTTTCTCTTCGGGTTGATGAACCTCCAGGGCTGCTTCCGAAAGTTCCATATAATCGCGCACTTTATTTACTGCCACCAAAAAGCGATCGAAAGCGATTGGTTTTAGCAGATAATCCATCGCATTCAGGTTAAATCCCTCAATAGCATAAGAACTGTACGCCGTGGTAAATACGATTTTGGGAGGATTATTCAATGTTTTAACCAGCTCAATACCCGAAATATCGGGCATTTGAATATCAACAAAAAGTAAATCAACCTTCTTCTTCCTAAGATGCTCCATGGCAAAAAAAGGATCGGTATACTGTCCCTCCAGAACCAGATAAGGAATTCTGGCAATGAATGAAGATAAAACTTCCAGCGCCAGAGGCTCGTCGTCAACTATAATACAGGATATTTTCATTTGGAACAGTTTACATTAAACTATCAAAATTCTTTTCATGCAGACGAATTTCCAAGTTAACCGAATAGCTGTCGTCTTTTTCTACAATCTTAAGTTTATGACGCTTCGGATACAACATCTCCAACCGTCGTTTCGTGTTGGCAATTCCAATACCCTCGCCCGAAACCCGTATAGGCTCTTTCTTGAATTTCTTGTTATGAACCTCAAACAACAGCTTGTCGTCTTCGACTGCCAGATTCATTACAATGGGGGCTACCTCATGGTTGCTTACCCCATATTTAAAAGCATTTTCTATAAACGGAATAAGAATAAGAGGTGCCACTTTACATTGGCTGTAATCGCCTGTGATGTTTGCCCGAAGCTCCACCTTGTCGCTAAAACGAAGCTTTTGAAGCTCTATATATTGCTCAATATATTCTATCTCCTTCTCAAGGGGTACAAAATCGTGCTTCGCATCGCTAAGCACATAGCGCATCATATTTGAAAGCCTCAATATGGCTACAGACGTATTTTCAGAGTTTTTCAGAGATAAGGCATACAGCGTATTCAGTGTATTGAAAAGGAAATGAGGATTAATCTGCGACTTCAGCGAAGAAAGTTCCGTTAGCGTACGGCGCAATTCTATCTCCTTATTTCGTTGCTCGGCACGCATCCATTCCTGCACACTACGGATTCCAAGACTGATTCCAATCACCATCAATCCAACAAACGCCAGCCAGGCATTTGTTATTTTGGGATTTCCAAAACGTCCGTGGTATTGAATACCAAAAAGTTCGTTAAGGAAAACCGGAAAGAATAAAAAGAAGGCTGCCACAAGCGCGACAATACATATATATAACCATTTGTGCTCCTTTCCAAGGAAATGAGGGACCAACACAAAATAGTTCAGGTAAAAGACAATGAAAATCAGAATATCCTCGGGGATGATTGTTCTGTAAAAACTAAAATCTTCAAAAATAGTAGGGAATTTACCCCAACTGGGTAACAAGATGATCTGTAAAATAAACAGAGCAAGCCAAACCATTAGCTGGATTATTATATTCAGATACTGTTTCTTCATAACCTCCATGATTGATTTCCTCAAAGATAGTAAAAGTATTTTATTACCTTTGCAACCGTTCAAAAAATTCCGTAATGAATAGTTATGTCATTCTGTTTATCATAGCGGCCTATTTTGGCCTTCTGTTATTAATAGCGTGGATTACAGGAAAAGCGGGATCAGATAATGATACTTTTTTCCTGGGAAACCGCAAGTCGCCCTGGTACATCGTTGCTTTGGGAATGATTGGCACGTCTATATCGGGCGTAACTTTTGTATCTGTCCCCGGCATGGTTCGGGCTTCTGATATGACTTACATGCAGATGGTTTTCGGTTTTTTCTTTGGGTATATCATTGTAGCAAAGGTATTGCTCCCACTCTATTACAGACTAAATCTCACTTCTATTTATACCTACCTTGAAAGCAGGATAGGAACGCACACCTATAAAACAGGGGCCTCCTTCTTTCTTCTTTCAAAAATAATAGGTGCAGCAGCCCGGTTATACCTTGTCGTATTGATCCTGCAAACCTATGTGTTTGCTGCATGGAATATTCCGTTCGGCGTTACGGTAGTACTAAGTATCCTGTTGATATGGCTTTACACGTTCCGTGGAGGAGTTAAAACAATTATATGGACGGACACTCTCCAAACACTTTGCTTTTTGGCCATGTTGATTGTTATTATCTGGCAGGTGAAGGATATTATGCACCTCAATACAGGAGGAATGATGAAAACATTTACAGAGAGCTCTCATTTCAGGATATTTGAATTCGAAAACTGGCGGAGTTCGCAACACTTTGTTAAACAGTTTCTCAGCGGTATCTTTATCGTAATTGTTATGACAGGGCTCGATCAGGACATGATGCAGAAAAACCTCTCCTGCAAGAGCCTTAAAGATGCACAAAAAAACATGTACGTATATGGTTTTGCCTTTACGCCGGTAAATTTCTTATTCCTTAGTCTGGGCGTATTGTTGCTTGCTTTGGCAGAACAGCAAAACATAAATCTGCCGGCGCTTAGCGACGATATAGTACCTATGTTTTGTACATCAGGTCTGTTGGGACAAAGTATTCTGATCTTTTTTACCATTGGGATTATAGCAGCGGCTTTTTCAAGTGCGGACTCCGCGCTTACGGCATTAACCACCTCCTTTTGTGTGGATATACTGGGTGTGGAAAAAGATGAGGCTAAGCAAGCTAAAAAAACCCGTCTGAAAGTTCACCTGCTTATCTCTGCGTTGTTTGCTGTAATTATTATTATCTTTAAGGCGGTAAACAACCGCAGCGTAATAGATGCCATCTATTTGATAGCTTCCTATACGTATGGTCCGTTGCTGGGATTATTCGCCTTCGGACTGTTTACCAAGATGCAACCCCGCGATAAGCTGGTTCCATATATATGTATTGTTTCGCCGTTAATTTGTTACGGATTGGACTGGCTGGTCCTGACGCACACAAGTTACCACTTTGGATACGAAATACTGATGATCAACGGACTGCTCACCTTTACAGGCTTATGGGCAACAACATTACTAACGAATAAAACAAAACAAGATAATGGAAATTAAAAAAGCAGAATTTGTAGTAAGCAATGTCGATGTAAATAAATGCCCCGAGGGGAATTTACCCGAGTATGCTTTCATTGGGCGTTCCAACGTAGGAAAATCGTCCCTTATCAATATGATCACAGGAAAGAAAGGCCTGGCGATGACTTCCTCTAAACCGGGGAAAACACAGCTTATCAATCACTTTATCATCGACGACAAATGGTATCTCGTTGACTTACCAGGATACGGATATGCCCAGCGTGGAAAAGAAGGTCGTGAGAATATACGCAAAATTATTGAAGATTATATCCTGGAGCGCGAACAGCTTACAAACTTGTTTGTATTACTGGATTGTCGTCTCGAAGCGCAGAAGATCGACCTCGAGTTTATGGAATGGCTGGGCGAGAACGGTATTCCTTTCTCTATCATCTTCACTAAGACTGATAAACTCGGAGGCGGACGGATGCGCGAAAACCTGCATGCCTACACTAAGATCCTTCAGGAAAGTTGGGAAGAACTCCCTCCTATTTTCCTAACTTCTGCCGAAAAGAAAGAAGGAAAAACAGAAGTCCTTGACTATATCGATTCAATTACAAAAAGTCTATAAGCAGGAAGCAGCTTTCACAATATAATAAATCCCTCACTCCAACTATTGGAATGGGGGATTTGTTAATTTATATGTAATAAAATAATTTCGAAAAATAATTGTAAAATACTTTGTTATATGAAATTTTGTTTCTTTCTTTGTGGCATACTAACATATGACACTAAAACAAAGAACTATGATTACTATTAAGAATTTAGCCTATCAGTACAAGAAAAAGAAACCATTGTTTACTGATTTTTCTATGGATATAGAAAACGGAAGCATTGTAGGAATCTTAGGAAAAAACGGAGCAGGAAAATCCACTCTGCTTAATGTTATTACAGGATTACTGTTTCCCTTAAGTGGAAAGGTAGATGTGAACGGATTTACACCTGCCCATCGCACCCCGGCATTTTTAGCTGATATCTACATGGTACAAGAAGAATTTTCTTTTCCATCAGTAAGTATTGACTGTTATTTGAAAGCAACAGTTCCTTTTTACCCATCGTTTGATATGGAGAAAGCCGAACGAATTTTTAAAGAATTTGAGCTTCAAAGAAAGGATCACTTAAATAAACTTTCCCATGGGCAGCGCAAAAAATTTCTGATTGCTTTTGCTTTGGCCAGCAATTGTAAAGTCCTCATTTTTGATGAACCAACCAACGGGCTTGATATCCCGTCGAAAAGTTTGTTTAGGAAGATTCTTGTCAGTTCTGTTACTGAAGATCAATTGGTATTGATTTCCACGCATCAGGTTAAAGATGTTGAAGCGATTATCGACAACGTAATCGTAATAGATAATGGAAATATGGTTTATCAGGAAAATATGACCGATATAGATAAAAAACTTCATTTTGAAACAGTTCCATCGCTCGACGAAGTGGATGGTCTTATTTATCATGAGCGCTGTCCAAGTGGTTATCGGATTATCGTACCCACCATTTCTCACAGCGAATCAAACATTGATTTGGAATTGCTTTTTAATGCTATTGTTAACAAATCCATTAAAACAAGATAAATTATGATTACTAAAGATAGATTCAGTCTCGCAAGAATTTCTCTGCTGATAAAGAATGATTTGTTATTAAATTACAAACAATATCTGTTATTGATAGCTGGCTCGGCGATTGTTTTATTTTTTTATACGGTGAATGATATGAGTAACCGGTGGTCGGAAGCTCCTTTTGAAGCACGCGATTATAGATCTCTATTTATTCTCGCCTTCTTTTTCTTCGGAATATTTTTCGGAAGCTCATTCCCTTCTTTTTGTGAAAGGAATACAACGAGAACCTATTTGTTGTTGCCCGCCTCCAATCTTGAGAAATTACTTTCCCAATTTCTGTTTAGGGGAATATTGGGATTTATTGTTTTCTTCCTGGTTTTCTATCTAACTATGTTTTTTGCCAGAACAACAGCCCTAAATATGGAGATTGTTATAAAGAACAATATTTCGATCGATACCTTTTCATTCCTTGATATTTTCAACTTTGAAAAAACGATTGATCATATACTAATTGCTGTAATAAGTATGTTTTCGGGAGTAATGTATTTATTTACTATCCGTCTGTTCTTTAAACGTTATGCCGCGATAAAAGCTATTGTAGCTGGAGTTGCAATAATTTTTTCCATCAATTTGGTTATGATTCTTTTCACTCATATTTTCTTTCCTGAAACTAATAGTTTTAATTCTTATATTCCAAATTATAAGGTCATATACACGCTATCCAACATGGACCTGTTTATTGGCTGGATAGGTCTTCTGATAGGTCTGGTTAGTTTTCCGTTAGCCTATTACAAATTAAAAGAGAAACAAGGATGAGTATGGATTTCCAATCAACAAAAGGTATATTTCTGCAAATAGCCGAAAACCTTTGTCATCAGATACTTGCCGGGACATTGAAGGCAGGCGACAGGGTTCCTTCGGTCAGGGATTTAGCCGCAGAATTTGAAGTAAACCGAAATACCGTATTGCGTACCTATGCTTTATTGGACGATGCAGGTGTATTCGATAATAAACGAGGCGTAGGTTTCTTCGTCTCCGAAAATGCCATTGAACTTATTCGTGCAACCGAGAAAGCCGAATTCTTTAACCGGGATTTGCCGGTTTTTATCGAAAAGGTAAAAATGCTGCAACTCACTGAAAATGACTTATCTGAATTATTGACTGTTATAAAAAAGAATAAACCCCATGAAACGAAGTAATATACTATTAATAGCATTTTTTTCTTTGGTATTTGTCAGCATACTATACCTGTACATAACCGCAAAAAATAATGAAAAACAGAATTCGTCCAATATAGTAAAGTCGGAATATGCGCTTCCTCCTTTTTCTGTAGTGGTTGCAGAATCCGGCTCGCAAGTTTCTATCCAATTAAGCGACACTTCATCTTTAGTGGCACGTTTTGTGGGGGTAAAAAAGGATAATGAAAAGCCATTCATCGTAAGAAATGACACCCTATTCATTTTGGCTAATAAAATAAACCAGTCTATAATAAAGCAACCTGATATTTATTATGGAAAGGGGGTCTTTGTTGATCTATACTGTCAGTCCGTAAATACTGTAGTTGGGAAAGCAAATAGCCGGGTGAATATCCAGCATTCATCCCTTGATTCTTTATCAGTATTATCGCTGGGAGGACTCATGTCTGTAATCACCGACGATAAATCTCCTGATTCCAACACAAGCGAATGTAGTTATACTGTTTACGCTTGTAAAGGTGGTTCAGTTGATTTTAGCGGTATTAAAATGTCCAGTCTTGTGATAGAATTAGATAGTGCAAAAATGAGTGTGAACAAGAGTGCTATAATCGACTTACAGGCTGTCTTAAAGAATAAATCTGATTTGAAGTTAATCTATCTAAACACAGCCCCCAATAACATAAATGTAAGCAAACAAGACAGCAGCACTTTCCAGATTTATTAGAGTAGGTCTACTATTAATTCTTTCGGGTTGACCCGTAATTTAATATACCGAAAAGGGATAAAATAAGAAAAGTAACCATTAAAAATGATTACTTTTCTTGTGTCGGGGTAGCGGGATTCGAACCCACGACCCCCTGCTCCCAAAGCAGGTGCGCTAACCGGACTGCGCTACACCCCGAAAAACCAGTTAGACTAAGCGTCTTGTTTTCTGATTGCGGTGCAAAGGTAGTCTTTATTTTTTAACTACCAAACGTTCCGCAACTTTTCTTTCTGATTATTTTGAACCGATGCAAATTCAGCAAAATAAAAAAAGGCAACCATTAAAAAATGATTACCTTTCTTGTGTCGGGGTAGCGGGATTCGAACCCACGACCCCCTGCTCCCAAAGCAGGTGCGCTAACCGGACTGCGCTACACCCCGAAAAACCAGTTAGACTAAGCGTCTTGTTTTCTGATTGCGGTGCAAAGGTAATCTTTATTTTTTAACATCAAAGTAATGACAACATTTATTGAAACATTTTTTCCATTCAGTAACCTTTATTAGTTGATTAAAACCTTCCAAAACCCATCCTATACATAAAAAACTGCTACAACTTACACCCACTTAATCACTCAGCAACAACAACATCGAAAATCTATTCATGACGTAACAATGCAAAGATACAAATGCCTCAAGATTGGTTGCTCTCTATGGGAGTTTATGTCCGGTTAGTTCCTGTTATGGGAGATTATTTCCTTTTATTTCAAATAATACAGCATTTATTACCTAATAAAAAGATAATTAATTTGTTTGTATAAATAATTATTTGTATATTTGTATTGTTATAGTTAACTAGAATTTAATCAATGAAAAATTACAAAAATCAATGTATAGAAAGACACCCCAAGCTATTAACCTTACTCAAGATTATATCTTTGAGACTTCAAAGATATATCTTTCGAAGCCGATTCATATATCTTTCGCAACTCAAAGATATAAGCAACTTCCAACTATTTTACAGGCTTTTTTAATCACACTTTGCTATTATATTATTTTCACACTAAATATAAATATTTGTTAATATTATTCCTAAATAAAGAGACATGAGTAAAATTATATTAAATTCTTCCGATTATGGCGTTGTTTTGATCAAAAAAATATGTAAGAAATTGCAACCCAAAATTGACCACCTAAAGGCGGCTATTTCGGGTATTACAAACACTGCCGAACAAAAGAAAATTATCTTACGACTTATTTCCTGGGCATGGGAAAATATCGAGTCTGCCGTAAAGCATTGGAAGCAATTGGCGGCCGACTTTATTGCAACCTATGCCAACGACATCGCCTGCTGGTTGCAGAAAGCTGACACCTCGGCAGATTCAATAGATATCCCCCGGAATAAGAGGATGTTACTCTATTGTTTTGTAGCTCAATTATTGGACGAAGGTGTGTTTGGAAACTGTTCGCGTAACCGAATTATCTGCTTTTTACAAGCAAATTTTACACTACAGGCAGAGGACGAACATATAAATAATTGCCTGACTAAATTCAAGAAAAAGGAAGATGATAATCTGATTATTCATGCCCGGCGATACTTGAAAGAAATACAAAATTGAGGGAATCAAACAGAGGCGGAATAAAAAATAGATAACGTATATATCAATCATTCAAAACCCTCATGAATAACGGAATTTAACATTTATATATATTTAGTTCCATCATTTTTACTATTCCAAATCTTTTTCTTATCTTTCCCTCGGTTTTGGGTTACAGCGGTAACGGTTGAGCGCCTTTAGGCCTTATGATTATAGAATAATATTTATTATATAATATACTTATGGATGGGCTTAGACAAACCGTTAGACAAAAACCTCTGTAACTAACACAATTTCAGATAGATGGCTAGTCAACTTATATGGACCATTATTTTTTAAACAAAAGAGTTTTACTATTTGCACAATTAGATAAGTTTTAAAGACATGGAAAATAATTTAGACGTAACAGCAAATTTTGACATGGATCTGATGGGCGAATTTTTCAAGGAAATGGAACGTCAGGGACCTGGCGATAATAACGAAACGCTAAGGGCTTTGCAGTTTATCCCGTCCCTTTCCGAAAACTCTTTTATTTTGGATATTGGCTGTGGTACCGGCATGCAGACAATGGTTCTTGCCAGGCACACTCCCTGTCAAATTCTTGCTACGGATCTTATTCCCGGAATGATTAATCATCTTGAGGAGAAGGTGGAAAAAGAGCAGCTGGGCAATCGGGTAAAGTGTATAAAGCTTATTACGGGTATGCGTTTTTTATCAGACAAAAGCTATGATAAATACCCCTCCTTTTTCCGGAAGGGGTATTATAGGCTGCCTATCCTTTTGCGAAGCTGCTACTAAATAGCAATATCGTTGTTCTATTCATTGATATCGAAAGATGGAACAGACTCATCCTGCGAGTTATCGTTGCTCTTCTTATAGTTATTAATCTTATAACTAAGAGTCAACATCAGGACACGGGGTTCGCGTGAAAAGTTGAAAGTCGATTTGAAATTATCGCCCGACGAGGTTCCTTTCATTCGCATTGTTCCCAGCACGTCGCGCACGCTTAAAGTGGCTGTAAGTTTTTTGTTCATAAAATCGTGACGGTACGACAAGTTGACAAATGCCATTCCTTTTTGGTCGCCCTGGGCCGACACCGACGGACCACGGTAGAATCCGGTAATTTGCATGCGGCTATCGGCAGAGAACTTTACAGTGGTATTCAAACGTCCGGAATAATTTGTACTTTGTTTATCTACGGAAAC
Source organism: uncultured Macellibacteroides sp. (assembly GCF_963667135.1). Taxonomy (NCBI): domain Bacteria; kingdom Pseudomonadati; phylum Bacteroidota; class Bacteroidia; order Bacteroidales; family Porphyromonadaceae; genus Macellibacteroides; species uncultured Macellibacteroides sp. The sequence continues at coordinate 3,889,065 of NZ_OY762974.1, forward strand.
TCCTAAGACCTCCCCTTTCAATTTGTAATTGTATAAGGAGAAACTTGTATTTACCAGTAACCACTTTGTTATGTTGATATTTCCCATAATTTCTGCTCCCATCGAATAGTCGCGGTTAAGGTTTTGGGTGTTCAGGTACAGAATCTGGTCTACCTGTTTCTGTACATTGGTAATCAAATTGTTGGTTGTCCGATAAAATGATTCAAGGGAAACGAACGAATTGCCAAACTTTTTAATGTAGTTCATTTCATACGAATCGGTGTATTCAGGTTTCAGGTCGGGGTTACCAACACGGATGGTATATTGGTTTATATAACTTGGAAACGGATCGAGTTCGCGCCCGCCCGGACGGTTAATCCTCCTGGAATAGCTGGCCATCAGCTGACTTTCGTCCTTCAACGTGTACGCCAAATGAGCCGATGGAAATAGATCAAAACGATCCAGTTCATACCGGGTAGGATCATTTCCCTTATAGTGAATGGTCGTTCGCTTGTTGTATTCGCCTCGTAAGCCAATCACAAACTCAATAGCTTTCAGATTGCCGGAGTAAGTCGAATAAATGGAATGAATGTTTTCCTTGAAATCCATACTGCTCGTAAAATCGGGATTGTTTTCGAATTGCTGTAAAGCGGTATTGAAATCCTTAAAGTCCAACATTTCACTTTCGCTCTCTATCCGGCTTTGTAGCCCGGCTTCGAACCTGGCAGTACCCAAAGGCAGCGTGTAGTCCAATTTGGCCCGGTAGTTGTTCTCATTGTCTTCTTCGCGGCTTATTACCCGCGATAGGTAGTCATTCATATCACTATAGCTGGCATCCGAACTATATTCATCCTGCGTCTCGTCCGAAAATCCGTTGCGGTTCCGGTAATCGAAGGAACCTTCCAGTTTATGTGTTCCATCCGGGTTAAATCTGGAAAGAAAACTAGCGCTTGCACTTACAAAATCTCCGCTTCTTCCTGAGTTGGAGTTCTGAACCGAATATATGTTCATCGCACCTAATGGCTGGTAATTGTGAATATTCACATCGCCGAAACTATTAAATCCATATCTCCCAAGCTCCGATGAAACAGTTATCGAAGTTTTATCCGTGGCGAAATAATCTATCCCTGCTTTAATTTGCTTACCGTTTCTTGACTGATTTCTTGATCCATCCGTAATAAGATAAGTGGTTGTATCGCTGGCATAAGTTTCGCGGCTTGAATGTTGGTTTCCTTTGTCGGTGTTATCGTTCCAGTTACCTCCAAAGAAAAGGTTATATTTTTTTGTTGTGTAGTTCAGTAAAAAATCGGCGCCATACTTTTCCCCGGTGCCAAGGTTCAGGTTTAAGACCCCGTTAACACCCGAAATTATATTCTTCTTCATTACCACATTAATGATCCCTGCCATTCCATCGGGGTCGTATTTTACGGAAGGGTTGGTGATGATTTCAATGTTCTGGATAGCCGACGAAGGGATCTGTTTCAAAGCGTCGCTTCCGGAGAGGACACCGGGGCGTCCGTCAACCAACACAGTAAAGCTGGACGAACCGCGAAGACTAACATTCCCGTCGATATCGACTTCTACCGAGGGGGTATTTTCGAGCACCGTCACAGCTGTTCCGCCTGAAGCATTGATGTCGTTGGTCACGTTGATTACTTTCTTGTCGATCTTGTATTCAATCCGGTTACGTTCGGCAACAACTTCAACATTAGCAATCTGATGTTTTGAGGCAGAAAGGATAATGTTACCCATATTGACCGCACTTGCCTCCGGACCAATTTTAATGTTGTCTTTTACGGTCTTTTCAAACCCAATAAAACTCGCTTCTACGTAATAAGACCCAAAAGGAATATTGGTAATTACAAACATGCCGCTTGCATTGGATATGCCTCCGTTTACCAGCGATGAGTCTTGTTTGTTGAAAATGGCAATGTTTGCATAACTCATGGGACTATTGGTGTCGCTATCAATGATTTTACCAGTAATTTTCCCGTTTTTGGGTACAATCTCTGACGCTTCCACTTTGGGCGAAGCAGCTTGCGAGAACACGCTTTCATTGAAAAAAAGGAAGAACACAGAGACAACCGACAAAATTTTACCGATGTATTTTGCTGCGGAAAGGAGATTTGACTTTTTCATGATTTCTGGTTTAGCTGAATTATAGATTTGATTTTAGTACAAATCTATATTCTATTCAAATCAACCATTCAAAAAACAGAGCAGAGCAACCCAAGTGAAGTGTGAACTATCTTTGGGACAGAGTGAAGTTGTGGGAGTAAAAGCGGATCGAATAAAGACACAAAAAAAGGCAACCATTAAAAAATGATTACCTTTCTTGTGTCGGGGTAGCGGGATTCGAACCCACGACCCCCTGCTCCCAAAGCAGGTGCGCTAACCGGACTGCGCTACACCCCGAAAAACCAGTTAGACTAAGCGTCTTGTTTTCTGATTGCGGTGCAAAGGTAGTCTTTATTTTTTAACATCAAAACTTTCGGCTCTTTTTTTTAACAATTATATAAATAGATTCCTACTTTTGCACCATGGATATGAATACAAAGTATAAAAAGAAAATTCGGCTGGGGCTGATTGCTTTGGGTGTTGTTACAGGATTACTGTTGATTGGTTTTTCTGTTCTGAAGTGGGCCATCCTTCCTTCCGGAAAGCTTACGCCTCTGGTTACAAACAAAGTAAACGAACTGATTGATGGGAAACTTGAATGCAAAAGTGTTGAACTAACCTTGTTTGAAACCTTTCCTCATGTGGGAATTGCTTTAATCAACGGAAGGTTGATCTCGCATGTGGGTTCCGATTCTTTATCGTACGGAAACAATGAAAAGCCCATTGCTTCGGATTCGCTGATTTCTTTTACCAAGTGCATTGTTTCATTACGTCCGCTGGATTATTTGTTCGGTGGCAAAATAACTATCGGTGAGATTACTATCGAGAAACCCCGGATTAATGCCTATATAAATAAGCTGGGGACTGGCAACTGGGAGATAGTTAAGAAAGATACGGCTTCGGAGGAAAATTCGTCCGATATACTTCCGCTTATCGAAATCAAACGGATCAATATTACAGACGCAAAGTTTACGTTCAAGGATCAGCGTAAAGATATTTACTGCCGGATTGGCGGTTTTTCTTTCGCATCGAACGGATCGTTGGTGAAAGGAGCCACTTCGTTCGATATAGAGTCCCGCTCCTCCTCTATTCTGTTTGAGAGTCCGGGTTACACGCTTACCAATCATATGAGCCTGCTTCTCACTACACAGCTCAGATTCAGCAACAACTACAATACTGTTTCGCTGGGTAATGCCACACTGGAGGTTAATAACCTACCCTTTACCGCTAATGGTTCGGTTTCGGCATCGCCGGACGGCGAAAGCACCAAGTTTGATTTGAATATGGGTCTCAAGGTTTCCGACCTGAATGATTTGATTCAATTTATTCCTGAAGCCTACCTGAAGAACAGGGATAAAATACAAGCCAGGGGCGAAGTGGTTATGGAAGGTAGCATCCATGGAACACTTGACAACAGACAATATCCGTCGGTTTCGCTCTGCTGCAAAATCAACAAGGGCTCGTACCATCAGAAAGGAAGCAAATCGGGTATCGACACGTTGTCGCTCGATGTGGATTTTCTTATGGATGGTATCCATCCGGATTCGTCCTACGTATCGATGGAAGATATTAAAGTAAGAGGATTAAATACATCGCTCGATATGAAAGGCAAAATTACCGACCTGCTTGGTAATCCCGCAGTGGAAGCGAATGTAAAAGGAAACATTGATTTTACTCGCCTGGCTGGTGAATTTCTGAATACCGATACACTTTTACTGGAAGGATCCATCCAGTCGGATATCCATGTCCTATTCTCGTCGGATGATATCTCGTCGGGACAATACGGTAAAATACAGTCAAGGGGTGGTTTAAAGATAAAGAACTTCAAAGCTTTAAGCCGGCCATTAGGGATCGATGTATTTATTTCCAACGCCGCTTTGGTTATGGGTGAAGATCTGACCGAAACCACCAGGAATGATACGGTCCGTAACAGGATGAACAAAAACCTGCTGCAGGCTACGCTTACGATAGACAGCTTGCAGTTCAAATACAAAGAAGAGGCTAATACGCAGATTAGTAAACTAAAACTACTGGCCCGTACTACGCCTCAGCGGGATACGTCGGCTGTGATACCAGTAGGGGGTACACTGGAGTTTGACCGTCTGCAGACTTTACTGCCTGATTCGGTATGGATTATAGCGCGGAATAGTGTTTTGAGAGGCGGAATGAAAGCTTCGGCTGATGATAAGAAGGTGCCGGTTGCCCGGCTTACCATCTCTCTGGATAGCTTGTCGTATCTTATTCCATCTATCCGAACAGCTGTAATGCTGGATAAAAGCTCGTTTTCCGTGGAAGCACTACCCTATAAGTCGGTTTGGAAAATGAGGAATGATTCTGCTTCGGTGCGCCGAAACCCTTTGGCCCGCAGAATGGCTTCGGTTGGAGACTCGGCAGCGAGAAAATCTTCGGGCAACAGTTTGCTGCGAAAATGGGAAGTGCGGGGCAATGTAACTTTCGAAAAGATGCGTCTTTTGAGTCGTCTGTTTCCTCTTCCGGTGGAGATGAACAAGAGCAACGTTTCTTTTACAACCAACACCGTCAAGCTTGACGGGGCCAAACTACAGGCAGGAAAGTCCGACCTAACGCTGAGCGGCGAGCTAACCAGTATCCGAAGAGCGATGCTGCGGGGTGGAACACTCAAGGGAAATCTTTCTATTGTTTCGGACTATATAGATTGTAACGAGTTAATACAGGCTGTTAATGCTGGTGTTCTTTACAACGAAGAACTAAAGGGAAACAAGCATTCCTCCTCTCAGGAAGAAAATTCGGAAGCTTTCAGCGAACAAATTATCAACAAAGAAATAGCCGCATCGCAGACCGACACTTCCAGCCAGCTGCTTATTGTACCCTCCTACCTGGATTTAGCACTACACACTCATGCCAAAGAGATTGTTTTCAATAACCTGGATCTGAACGATGTAGACGGGAAGGTTGTGATGCGAAACCAAAGTATACAGCTTACCAATCTCTCCATGCACTCCAATATGGGTGAAGGCACGCTGTCGATGATTTATACAGCAGGGAACAACCGGGAAGCAAGCACTGGCTTTGATCTGGACGTGAAGCAGATTCTGGTAGATAAACTTATTTCTCTTTTCCCTTCAATAGATACCTTACTGCCCATGCTAAGGGCATTCGAGGGGGTAGTTGATTGCCAGATGGCCGCCTCTTGCGAACTGGACTCCACAATGTCGGTTAAACTTCCGTCTTTACGAGCTACCTGTTCGCTGCAAGGTGAGAATATGGTATTACTGGATGGCGAAACATTTGCCGAGATATCCAAAAAGCTTATGTTCAAGAATAAAAAGCGGAATATGATCGACAGTATTGCGGTGGATATGGTTGTAAGAGACAAAAAGCTGGAGGTGTTTCCTTTTCTGGTACAAATGGATCGCTACAGATTGGCGGTTGGCGGTACGCAGAATCTGGATATGTCGTTTAACTACCATGTTTCGGTATTGAAATCGCCTGTTCCGTTTAAACTGGGTATCGACATTAAAGGGACTCCGGATAAGTATGACTACGATATAACCAAGTGTCGTTACAAGGATCTTTTCCAGCCTTCTAAAACCAACAAATTGGATTCCGTAAAGATAAATATGAAAAAGCAGATTTACGAATCTGTCCGAAAACAGATGAATATGCTTACAGATGTTACGCAACAGATCCAGCCTGCCGGCAACCTGGCCATGAAGGAGGTTGCCGAAAAGCCGGAAGATTAACTGCTTTTACGGTAGCTTATAATGGCCATCGCATTGAAGACTACGGCGAACAAACAGACTGCACCAAACTGTTTGGTAAGGTCGGCAAACTGACTACCCTTTAGGTAGACCATCCGGATTACTTCAACAAAATAGCTTAACGGGTTGAGCCATGTTAGTTTTTGTGCCCATTCAGGCATACTGCTTATCGGGGTAAAAAGGCCTCCCATCAAGTTAAATATGATTATAAAAAAGAAGGCGGTGAACATGGCCTGGTGCTGCGATTCTGACACGGATGATATGGTTAGTCCGAATCCGGTAAAGGCAATCAGATATACAGCAGCAAACAAATAAATCACACCAAAACCGCCCAATGGTGTAAGGCCGTAAACCGCCCAGGCAACGATTGCCCCAAGAGTGAGAAGTACAAATCCAATTACCCAAAAAGGAATTAATTTAGATAGCAGAAAGATGTACTTGGGTACCGGGGTAACATTTATCTGTTCAATCGTTCCTTTTTCTTTTTCGCTCACAATATTTAGTGCCGAAAGAGATCCTCCGACTATGGTAAGCAAAAAGACCATAATGCCAGGAACCATGTAGTTTTTATAACTCATGTGGGGATTAAACAGGTTTGTGCTTTGCACATCAATTTGGGGAACAGAAGCGCTTTGAACGGTTATTTGCCTCGCATTAATTTCGGAGTTGAAACTCTGAATAATATTAGAGAGATAAGAGCTCCCCAATCCCCCTTTTGTTCCATTTACCGTATTGGCGGCTATTAGCACGTGGGAAGTTCCTTCCTCAGTAATCCGTCGTTCAAAATTAGCAGGAATTTCCAACACCAGATCGGCCGAATTATTTTCGATTTGCTTTAGCGCTTCATCATAACGAGCATGAACTCCGGTGAGCGTAAAATAGCCCGATGAAGTAATCTTCTCTGTCAGCCTGGTGGAATAAACCGAATGGTCATTGTCTATAAGCGTAAGATTGATGTTATTCATCTCAAAATTAGCAGCAAATGGCAATACAATCAACTGCATTATGGGAAGAAAAAGAATCATTCTGGGTAAAAATTTATCCCGGCGAATCTGTTTGAACTCCTTTTCAAGAAGAAATCGTAATGTTTTCATATACTATTCCAACCGTATTTTAAAACGTTTAACACTCAACCCAACCAATACTACAATCATAAGCAAAAGAACAGAAACCTCTTGCCAGACATCTATCCACCCCAAGCCTTTGATCATTACATCCCTGATTGCCAGTATATACCACTTTGCCGGAACAATATTGGCAATTCCTTGTAAAATAAGCGGCATATTTTCTATCGGGAAAATCATCCCGCTCAACAGCATCACCGGCAACATTAGTGCTACCCCGCTAACCAGCATAGCTGCCTGTTGTGTCTCGGTAATGGTAGAAATAAGCAACCCCAGACTAAGTGACAGCAGGGCATAAATAACAGATATACTTAACAACAGAATTATACTTCCATTAATTGGCACATCCAACAGGAAGTAAGACAACAGCAGTATGCTGACTACATTTGCCATGCTAAGCAACAGGTAAGGCACTGCTTTAGCCAGTATTATATAGATTGGCTTAAGTGGCGATACAAGAAGGACCTCCATGGTGCCCATCTCTTTTTCCTTCACAATACCTACGGAAGTCATCATCGCGCAAATCAAAATAAGGATGAGCCCCATTACTCCGGGTACAAAATTATACGATCCTTTCATCTGTGGATTATATAAAAGCTTAACGTCTGCCTGCACCTGCCCCGGCTTTGTTTGATTTTGAGCTGGCATGAGTTCCTGCTGATACGTACGGATGATTATATTCGCATAGTTTACGAGCGATGTCGCCTCATTTGGATCGGTAGCATCGGCAAGCAATTGTATCTGAGGATTGCTTCCTTTTAGTAAATCGCCGGCAAACTGCGGAGGAAATACAACAACCATCCGCACCTTATTTCTTTTAAAAAGTGTTTGTGCTTCCTCGTAAGTATTTACGCTTGAATGATATTTAAAATATTCGCTGGCAATAAGCTGGTCTGTTATCTTTTGCGTTGCCTCATCCTTACTATAGTCCAATACGGCAATGGGCACTTCCTTCACTTCGGTGGTGATGGCAAAGCCAAATAGAATAATCAACGCAATGGGCATGCCCAACAGAATCAACATCGTTCGGGTATCCCGGAAGATGTGAAAAAACTCTTTGCGTACAAACGACAAAAACTGTTTCATAATTTAATCGGCTTTACGTTTTGCCTGGCGTGCCAGGCTATGGAACACTTCATTCATCGTATTAGCACCAAAACTCGCTTTCAGTACAGAAGGTGCATCCAGCGCTTCTATCTTTCCATCCACCATAATGGATACACGGTTACAGTATTCTGCCTCGTCCATATAATGGGTGGTGGCGAAGACGGTTATTCCTCGTTCCGCAGCCTGATAAATCAGTTCCCAGAACTGCCGCCGGGTAATTGGATCGACACCTCCGGTTGGTTCGTCAAGGAAAACCAGCTTTGGATCGTGCAACACTGCCACACTGAAAGCCAGCTTCTGTTTCCAGCCCAGTGGCAACGACTTAACCATTGTATCGCGCTCACTCTGTAAGCCAAGCACATGAAGCAGCTCGTCGGTTTTAGATGCTATTTGTTTTGTTGTTAATCCGTAAATTCCACCAAATAACCGGATGTTCTCCCAAACTTTAAGATCGTCGTAAAGGGAAAACTTCTGACTCATATAGCCTATATTTTTCTTTATTTGTTCGGTTTGTCTGAATATATCAAAACCTGCTACTTTCCCTTCGCCCGAAGTGGGATGCAATAAACCGCAAAGCATGCGCATCGCAGTAGTTTTCCCGGCTCCATTGGCTCCAAGAAATCCAAATATCTCACCTTGAGCAACAGAAAACGAGATATGGTCTACGGCAGTAAAACTACCGAAGCGTTTTGTTAAATTCGTTGTCTCTATTACATTCATTGTTTTCTTTCTAAGCTGTTGATGTATTTCTTATCCAAACTGCATAAAGCAGTCTTCAATAGTTGGCTCTATAAGTTCCATTTCTATATCAGCATACCCCTTTTTGTGCAGGTAGTCGAGTAAATGAGTCTTCTCCGCTCCTTCTTTAAGCAGCAAGTGATGCGCATCCCCAAAAGCATAACAGGATTGTGTCCCGGGATATTCCCTCAGGTCTAAAAGCAAATGAAACATGGATGTGCTACGGATGCTCCAGGGATGAATTCCCATCGAATTGCGAATGCCCTGAGGAGTATCGATAGACAAACATTGTCCGCCTTTCATCAGCGCGATGCGGTCGCATCGGTTTGCCTCGTCCATATAGGGAGTAGAAACCAAGATGGTAATTCCCTGCTCCTTGAGTCGATCAAGCATATCCCAGAACTCTTTCCGCGACACAGGATCTACTCCAGTAGTAGGTTCATCCAGAAACAACACCGATGGCTTGTGAATAAGCGCACAGCAAAGTGCCAGCTTTTGTTTCATTCCACCCGAAAGAGCTCCGGCCCTTCTATCCTTGAATGGCTCGATCTGTACATAGATATCCCTGATAAGATCGTAATTCTCTTTGATAGAGGTGTTGAACACCGTGGCAAAGAAAGTCAGATTTTCTTCCACAGAAAGATCTTGGTACAAGGAAAATCGCCCCGGCATGTAACCGGCGAGCAATCGTATCTGCTTATAATCACGTACCACATCGTGTCCACAAACTGTAGCTGTTCCTTTATCGGCAATCAGCAACGTGGTGAGTATCCGAAACAGGGTTGTTTTGCCCGCACCATCCGGACCAATAAGGCCAAACAGTTCACCCGGAAGTACATCCAGCGAAATATTGTCCAGTGCTTGCACCTGTCCGTAGCTTTTAGATACCTGTTCAATATGGATGCTGTTGTTGTTCATTTAAAAACCACCTCCCCGTATTGCCCTATCTTAATGAATCCGTCGTTCTTTACAGAAATCTTGATTGCGTATACCAGGTTAGCCCGTTCATCTTTTGTCTGAATGCCTTTGGGAGTAAACTCTGCTTTATCCGAAATCCATGTAATAATTCCGGCATATGAACGCTGTTCGTCTTTACCGTAATCGGCGTTCACCGTTACTTTCTGGCCCAGTTTTAGTTTCGAAAGCTGATCAGACGTGATGTATGCCCTCAGATAGAGTAAATCGGTATCAGCTATCTTATAGAGAGGTTTCCCTAAAGTGGTTATCTCGCCGGCCTCGGCATACTTTACCAAAACGGTTCCGGTGATTGGGTTAGACAGTCGCGACTTCTGCAGCTGATCATCTAATTGCATTACCTGAAACTGAATACCTTCTGCTTCCATGTCTGCCCCACCCGATGTTTTACTTAAAGATGAATACTGAGCATCCAACTGTTTCTGCAAGAAGCGGATATTGTTCACAATATCATCTACTTGTTTCTGATTACCTGCTTTTGCTTTCACCAGGTTTTCCATGCGCTGTTGTTCGCTTCGGGCAGTGGCTATCTGCTGCTCGAGTGCCGCAATCTGTTTGCGGATATCAGGTTTGCGGACGTCTACCGACTTTAATCCGGCTACTAACTGCATTTTTTTGAGATAGAGTTGGGTAGTGTCAATATACCCAACAATAGCACCCGCTTCGATACGGTCGCCCTCCTGCGGGGTAAAAGTCATAATCTTTCCGTTTACTTCGGCCGAAACCAATATTTCGGTTGCTTCGAAAGCTCCCGTAGCATCGTATGAATCAGAATTATTTCCGCAGGAAGAAAGCCCTGCGATGGCAATTGATGCAAATATGTATTTTAAATTTTTCATCTTTCTTGTATTATTTATTGGATGTGTACTTATAGGAATAAATGTTCATTAACCGTTGAATGCGGTGTGTTGCCCCCGTTTGCTTTGCCATGTCTTCGGCATTTATTTCTCGGATAAGGTCGGATACGGATATTACGCCATTGGCAAGTTTTACCTCTGCTGCATGTTTGATATTTCCCCGCAAACGGACAATAGAGTCGTCTGTCTTAACCAAGTCATTCATCTTTGCTATTTCGGTTTGCTGTTGCGTAAGCTGTAGTTTGGTGTTGAACAAAAACGTTTCGCGAAGTGCTTCAATATTCTGACGGCCGACTTCCAATTTGCGTCGGTCATTTTTAAGTGTGTACAGTTTTCCGAGATTCCAGGAAAGACGAACTCCGCCAATAAAGAATGGTTCAAAACTATTTTTCAGCATATTTAATCCCGGACGGCCATAGCCTCCTTGAACGAAGAATCCGGCACGTGGCATAATGCCGGCTGTTATTTGCTTATACTGCGCATCCAACATGGACGATTGTGCATCAAACAACCGTAACTCCGGGCGATTGATCTCGCTGGCAAAGTCGGGTTCGTTATCCTGAGGTATTTCCAGCTGTACAGAATCGGACACCTCCTTGCCTATCATTACACCCAACATAGCTCGGTACATTTTACGTGAAGCAGTTAGTTCCACAGCTTTCTGACGGGCATTCAGCATCTCTACTTCCAGACTTTCTCGATCGGATTGATTTGCCATTCCATTGGCAATCATTGCCGATACGCGATCGATAGACACCTGAAGTTCTTTCTGAAGCAACGTATTTTGTACCAACAGCTCGTCTTGCAGGATACTTCCAAAATAAAGCTGGTTTATCCGCTCGTTCAGTGTATACAAATCGCTTTCCAGTTGCTCTCTTTCGGCAGCTGCCTGTGCTTTGGTAAGTTGTCTGTTAGAACTGATTGTCCCACCGTCCCATAGGGTTTGATTTACCTCTGCAACCGCTTGATACTGGTCTTTCGACAAGGATGGAATCTGCATTCCTGCCAACGACGGAGACAACTGAGAGAAATCAATAGGTAATTTAGTTACCTCACTCTGATAGGTAGCTTTTGCACTTAGCGAAAGCTGCGGCAGCCATCCTTTGGCGGCGTTGGAGAGATTAAATTGCTCTGTCTGCCTGATAAGATCATACTGTTTTATCTTCGGATAGTTGCTTTTAGACATAGCATAGCACTGCTCTAACGTAAACGTTTCCCGCTGTCCGCTTGCACTGGCAACAATAAACGTAACGAGCAAAAGAAATAATGTTATTCGCTTCATACTATTTATTCTTTATTATTATAACAATCAATTAAGAAAAGATACTGATTCCTCTATGGATTTCCGGAGTCAAAAGGTTACGCATGATTTCAGCTATGAGTTTTCTGCGTCTTAGATAATACTCGGCAAATGCATCTTTGTCTCCATCCAGAAATAAAGGTGTCAACATATTTCTTGTAAGCATTGGGAACACGATCAAGCTAACTAATGTAGAAACAACATCAATAAGCGGCAACTTTCTCAATGTTCCGTTGTCCATCTCTTCTTGAAGTTGTTCTTTAATTTTAAGAAAAGGAAGTAATCGTGATGTATTTTTACTCAACGTCTGTATCAAATGATCCACATCACGGGTCATCTCACTTGCAACAAAAATAGGTAGCAAAGGATTACGTATAATTGTATCGGCATAAATTGGAATAATCTGTTCCATTTTATCCAGAAAAGGACAATCCATATTGACAATCGGTTCAATATTAGGTACTACCTCGGCGATGACTTGCCCGAATATGGCATCGAAAAGCATTTCTTTTGTTCTAAAATAATAATGCAACGCTGTACGTCCTATTCCCGCCTCGGCAGCAATATCGGTCATTTTTGTTGTCTCATACCCTTTACGCACAAAGACAACCTTGGCTGCTTCAAGGATTTTTAATTCCATGTCTGGAGATTGTTCTGCATTCATTGTTGTTTCTATTTATGTTATGTTATTTAATATTTATACCTGCTAGTCTGACATATGTGTCAAATATAGTACAAAAAAAAGTTTTCTTTCAACTACATTGTATATTTTTCTGCAGATTGAATAGAATAAACCAGTGCTGTTCTTTGATAATCGGCAGGAGAAATTCCCACAAGTCTTTTAAAATACTTTCCGAAGAAACTTGGATTTGGGAAATTAAGCGCGTAGGATACTTCTTTAATCGTATTTTCTGATTTATGAAGGAGGTGTTTGGCATTGTTTACCACTACATCGTTAATCCATTCGTTTGGAGTCATTCCTGTTGTACTTTTTATTATTGAATAGAGATATTTGGGAGAAATACAAAGTTTTTCGGCGTAAAAACTAACTTGCCTCTGCTCCGATGAATATTGTTTAACGAGCTTAATAAAATTATCGCTTATTCTTATGACCCGAAAAGACTTAACGGCATTACCTGTCGTAGGTATAAGTGGTTTATTATTATAATATTCATTCATGACGTTTAAAAATAACACTGCCACAAGATTTCTAATTATTTCTATGCTATATAAACCTTTATTATTCGTTACCTCATCTTCCATAAGTGAGAATATCTGTTTTGCACGGAGAATTACATTGTCGCCCGGATTGCATTTCACGTAATCCAGAAATAACTTATCTTCTGAAATTAAACCGTGAAGTTTTAGTGATTCAATAAAAAAAGAAGAAAAGGAGATAAAATATCCCTCAACCTTGTTATTTCCTGGAATCAATCTTAACTCACTTCCTAATGCAGAATAAAGCATTGTTCCCTTATTAAGTTCATGCAAATGTCCACTAATCTCTACTGTGAGCGATCCGTCCATTACAAATATAAAACCAAACATTTTTAATTGCTTAAGCATTGTTTCTCCAGAAATTGGTCCTATCAACTGTAAAAAACAAAAGTCATTGCTTATTCTTGCCAATCCTCTGTTCAAAATCTGTTCTGTATTCATCGTTTCCTAGTATTACAATATGTTATATACTGTTTAGACTATAATGTCTGACACTGGTGTCAAAGATACATACTAATAGTTGAATATTACAACCGCAGACGTATAAAATTAAATATTATTAAACATTGAGCAGGAGAACAAAAAAAGGAAGGCCTTCAATCCCTTAACATTGTAAGAAAATGAAGACCTTCCTTTTTATCAAAATTAGCTAAACCGCGTCTTTATTTAATTGGACGGCTCTTTACTCCTTCGAAAGTAATCTTTACAGGATTAATGTGTCCATTTTTATCAAAAGTCATCTTATCGATACAAGTTACACGATGATCGCGGCCGGTATCATTAAGAGGACGACGATGATAAACAATATAGTAATCGTCTGAACCGGCAACATGCATTACAGAATGATGACCTGCACCAGTTGCTACCTCAGGATCCTGTTGAAGGATCTTTCCAATGCGCTCAAAAGGTCCAAAAGGAGAATCAGCAATGGCATAGGCAACCGAATAGTCAGGTCCACCCCATCCGCCTTCGCTCCACATAAAATAATATTTGCCATTCTTCTTAAACATGAACGGACCTTCTACATACCCCTTAGGTGTAACTTCCTTAAACATTTGACCGTCTTCGAAGGGAACCAAACCTGTAAAATCGCTGTTAAGCTTCACAATGTTACAATGGCCCCATCCACCATAATACATATAGTAGGTACCATCCTTATCATCGTAAAACACAAACTGGTCGATAGGTTGAGCTCCGTTTACTATTTTGTCGATAAGCGGCTTACCTAACAAATCCTTATAAGGACCTTCCGGACGATTGGCTATTGATACACCAATACCTCCTACTTCTCCTTCGTGCACATCATTGGCTCCGAAAAACAAATAATACTTTCCTTCTTTACGAATAACAGAAGGTGCCCACATGGCACGGTTCGCCCACTTAACTTCGGCCGTATCCAGTACAGAAGAATGCTTTTTCCAATTGACAAGATCTTTGGAAGAAAAGCAATCAAAATAGGTCTGCTTTTCGTACACATCACTCCAGGTAGGATAAATCCAATAGGTATCATCGTAAATAATACCTTCGGGGTCTGCATACCAACCTTGGAAAACAGGATTACCACTTGAAACAACCGCAGCCGGCTGCTTACATGAGAATAAAGCTCCAGAGAATAAAACACTTAACACAACGTACTTTTTCATATACATATTTAGATAGTAATAATTAGCCAATATCTAAAAGCAAAAGAGCGTGTTCACTCATCCAATGAATTGTACGGCGAACACGCTGTTTTTTTATAAATTTTTCTTAAAACGATCGTACGGCTTAGCAAGTCCACCTTCCGAAGTCTCTTTATACAGACTTGGCAAGTCGTTTCCTGTCTGACGCATAACCTCAACCACCTGATCAAAACTTACACGATGCTTACCGTCAGAGAAAGTAGCGTACGTATTAGCATCAAGGGCACGGGCCGCTGCAAAAGCATTTCGTTCGATACAAGGAATCTGTACCAGTCCGCAAACAGGATCGCATGTTAAACCCAGGTGATGCTCGAGACCCATTTCTGCAGCATATTCAATCTGTGCAGGAGAACCGCCGAAAAGCTGATTGGCAGCAGCAGCAGCCATAGCGCAAGCTACACCAACTTCACCCTGACATCCCACCTCAGCTCCGGAAACAGATGCGTTTGTACGAACAACATTACCAAAAAGTCCGGCTGTTGCCATGGCTCTTAAAATACGTGAATCACGAAAATCTCGTGTTTCACGCAAGTGATACAATACAGAAGGTAAGACTCCGCAAGAACCGCAAGTGGGTGCTGTAACAATTCTGCCTCCGGAAGCATTCTCTTCCGAAACAGCCAATGCATAGGCATAAACCATTCCCCGGCTCTTTATGTTACTTCCATATCCTTTTGCACGAATAAGATAATTAGATGCTTTTCGCTGAAGACCTAATCCTCCCGGCAATACACCCTCGGCTTCAAGTCCACGCAATATTGCTTCCTGCATTACTTTCCAAACTTCATTCAGGTAATCCCAGATATCGGAGTCTTCATGCTGTTCTACATATTCCCAGTAAGCAAATCCTTTTTTCTCACATAAGTCTTGTATATCGCGGATAGTGTGCAATTCATACACATCCGATGTTTTTAGCTCATTAAAGTCTTCATTAGCCAATGTGCCACCCCCAATGCTGTATACTTTCCACGAATCTACGCATTCATCTTTTGCGTTAAACGCTTCAAATTTCATGCCATTGGGATGGAAAGGCAGAAACTGCTTAGGTTCCCAAATAATGGTCGTAGGACAATGGGGCTGCAATTCGCCTAGAATAGCCGTATCGGTCATGTGTCCTTTTCCTGTCGCAGCGAGACTTCCGTATAAGGTAACCTGAAAACGAACAGCATCATGCTCTCTTTCCAGAAACATACGCGAAGCCCGAATAGGTCCCATCGTGTGGCTGCTGGAAGGTCCATGACCTATTCTGAATATTTGTTTTATTGATTCCATCTTAAAAATTAATTGCGTTATACCTTTAGAAATAGTTTGTGTTTATACATAAGCCACAAAATTACATAAATAACAGATACGTTGCAAAGAGAAATTAGCACTGGGTAATAATTTCCAAGATGAGGTTGAAGACCAAAGAAAAGACTTTCGCCAACGCATCTAAAGCTCACTACGTTTGTGATCATATAGGCTGTTATGGAATTCATCCCGTATACTTTGAACAGGGTCGTATCACGGTTATGTTTTTTGTAATCGATCCACCAGTAAAACAGTGCCATAAGTAAAAAACAATACCCACTACTCACCAGCACCATCGAACTCGTCCATAGCTTTTTGATAACCGGCATTTGGAAACCC
This sequence comes from uncultured Macellibacteroides sp., assembly GCF_963667135.1. Classification (NCBI taxonomy): domain Bacteria; kingdom Pseudomonadati; phylum Bacteroidota; class Bacteroidia; order Bacteroidales; family Porphyromonadaceae; genus Macellibacteroides; species uncultured Macellibacteroides sp. Next base: position 3,905,532 of record NZ_OY762974.1, read on the forward strand.
CATAACCAACCAAGAGCAACCATGATCAATCCGGCATAAAGCAACCATTTTAGTTTGACTATTTCTGATCGGTTGCTTTTTAGTAATTGTCCGGCAAAAACACCGCTCATCACAGTAACACCGAAATTAAGACTGCTAAGAATCCAGGTATATCGGTACCAGGGAGCAAACGACCATACGCCATTTTCCCAAGAAACACCATCCCGGAAGCGTCCCAACAATGTCCGGTCTATCCATTCGGCCAGGTTACCATCCGGTGTAAAGTTACCTCCGCCAAAACCATCGACTGTAATGAATGTCATTACCGCCCAGTAGATAATCAGGAACGACCCGGCAAGAATCATTTGATTCATCTGTTTAAGATGAAGAAATGCGAGGGAAGCAATCAGGTATCCCATTGCAATAGATTGCAGCGTATTGGAATAAAAAGCAATATTTTGAGAATCGAAAGCCAATAGATTACCCTGACACATCATTCCAAATATCCAAAGTAAAACAACTCGTTTCGCAATTCGGCGATAAATCAAAGTCTTGTTCCGTTGTGCTTTGTAACGTGAAAAAGCAAACGGGATAGATACACCCGACATAAAAAGGAAAAGCGGCATCACAAGATCCCAGCTGGAAAAACCTTTCCACTCCATATGCGTGAAAAACCACATCATTTTATGAAACCACTCACTGTCTATCGCGTTACTAAGCGGGTGAAGCATAGACTCGAGAACAACCAAACAAAAAAGATCGAACCCCCGAAGGATGTCCAACGATGCCAAACGCTGAGGCTGAATTAATTTTTCCATGTGTATTTTCTAATTTAAGGAACGACAAATATAATAAAAGTTATTACAGATAACATATTTTTTATACATTTGCTGTATGAAACATCTTAAACCCATTATGTTTGTGGGCACCTGCTCCGATGCAGGAAAAAGTGTTATAAACACAGCCTTTTGCCGGATCTTTAAACAAGACGGTTATCTACCTGCCCCCTTTAAGGCGCAAAATATGTCGCTCAATTCCTATCCTACTCCCGAAGGAGGAGAAATAGGTCGTGCTCAGGTTGTACAAGCCGAAGCTGCCGGGGCTATACCTCATACTGATATGAATCCTGTTCTGTTAAAGCCCACCAACAATCAAAGTTCGCAGGTAATTTTAAATGGGAAACCCGTTGGGAACCTTTCGGCCTACGAGTATTTTGGAAATCATCTCAGAAAAAACGAACTCTTCGAAGCAGCCCTGGCTGCCTTTGAACGGTTAAATATAAAATATAATCCGGTTGTACTTGAAGGTGCAGGAAGTATTTCAGAGATTAATCTTCGTGACAGAGACATTACCAACATGCGGATTGCTATGGCTGTAGGAGCCGACACCTATCTGGTTGCTGATATTGACCGTGGTGGTGTTTTCGGTTCTGTATACGGCACAATTATGCTGCTTCGTCCGGAAGAAAAAGCCAGAATAAAGGGAATTATAATTAATAAATTCCGCGGTGATATCCGCCTTTTCCAAGAAGGAAAGCACATGCTGGAAGAACTTACTGGCATTCCCGTTGTAGGTATCATCCCCTACTATACCGAGATAAAGATAGAGGAGGAAGACTCTGTCGCGCTTGACAGTAAAAATCAACAGGCTACCGCAGGCAGAATTAACGTAGCCATTGTTCATCTTAAACGGTTGTCGAACTTCACAGACTTTAATGTGCTGGAAATGGATAAGCGCTTCCACACTTATTACACCGATAATGTGGAAGAGATAGAAAAGGCAGACATAATAATCCTTCCCGGAACAAAAAACACGTTGGGCGATTTACAAATTATCCGGTCCAACGGAATATCCGAAGCTATTGTGCGAAGCTATAAGGCCGGAAAGAAAGTAATTGGAATATGCGGAGGTTACCAAATGATGGGTATGCGAATAGAGGATCCGAATGGGATGGAAGGAGAAATCCCCATGCTCCCGGGGTTAGGACTTTTACCCATGTGTACGGTTATAGAATCCGAAAAAGTTACACAACAAACAAGTTTTACATTCCTTGACAAAAAAGACACTTGTTCAGGATATGAAATTCATATGGGGAAAACCTCGCTGCTTCCAAATGTAGCCGATAGCCCTCTTCTGCAAACGGAAGATGGACGTACTGACGGATATCTTCAAGATAATCATTGCTGGGGAACCTACATGCACGGCATAATGGATAATCCAGTCGTATTGGATTTTCTGGCAGAGGAACTATCCAAGTCTGGTGATAAATCGTTCGATTATGCTTCCTTTAAGGAAGCACAATACGATAAACTGGCAGCACATATCCGTGCCCATGTAGATCTGGAGTCTATTTATCGGTCGTTAGAGGGTAATAACTAAAGCCGGGTAGTTCGGGTTACTGTTTCCAGCTTAACACAAACTGTAGCACTTAGCTGTTCCAGACTTAATACTAAATGAGTTTTGTTGATTTGCATAACAGTACCAGTAACCCCCTTCATTGCACCGCAAAGAATTTCCACTTCTTCACCTGAACACAAAGGATGAGCTTCAGCCTCAATAAGGAATTTTTTAATGGCATCAATTTCCTCCTCTCTTACTATGGCGGGTTTACCATCGTATAAACGATACGCACCACACCGTATATCCGGATCAGGGAGCGAAGAACAGTTTCAGTGCAGTAAACAAATATGTAGGAATTAAACAACGGAACATCAACGAGTTTTACCCGGTCCGACCATACTCGTGGCGAACGATGTAAAGGAAGCCAACAGGTTACACCTTCCTTATCAATCCTTTCTTTCACCTGTTTTTCTGCACGTGGAAACGTGTATAAAACATACCAATTAGTATCTTTAGGGCTCATATCTTTCATTGTTTATTAGTGTTCTAAAATACAAAGTAAATCTAAATAATTGATTTTACATGGTATTTAATTGATTTTTTTGTAGTATTGCACATTGTTAATAAAAATCCAATAATAAACAGATGAATAGACGTAATTTCCTGCAAAAATCAGCTTTTACCGCAGCCGGAATAGGTATGGCACCTCTCTTTGGCTCATCTTACCAATCGATATACGGACAAACAGCACCAAGCAATAAAGTAAAAGTAGGCTTGATTGGTTGTAGAAGCCAGGGATGGTCAAACCTAAATACATTCCTTCAGTATCCCGAAGTTGAATGCGTAGCTCTTTGTGATATTGACGACGAATGGCTGAATAAAAGAGCAGACGATGTATTTAAAAAAACAGGTAAAAAAGTAAAGAACTGCTATAAGGACTGGCGCAAACTTATTGATAACAAGGATGTTGATGTAGTAATTATCGGCACGCCCGATCACTGGCACTGTCTACCTTTAGTTTACGCTTGTCAGGCGGGTAAAGATGTGTTTGTGGAAAAACCCCTTGCAAATACCATCGAAGAATGTAATCTGATGGTAAAAGCTGCACGCAAATACGACCGTGTTGTACAGGTCGGACAATGGCAACGTAGCGACCCTCACTGGAACGAAGCAGCCAATTATTTGAAAGCAGGGAATATCGGACGTATCCGTACCGTAAAGGTTTGGGCATACCAGGACGGGAAACCTACCCTTCCTGTAATACCTGACAGTCCTGTGCCGGCTGGAGTTGATTACGACATGTGGCTTGGTCCGGCTCCAAAACGACCGTTCAATACGTATCGCTTTCATTACAACTTCCGGTTCTTTTGGGATTACGCCGGCGGATTGATGTCCGACTGGGGTGTACACCTTTTAGACTATGCTTTGGAAGGGATGGGTGCAGATCTTCCCACATCCATTTTATCCAGCGGAGGTAAATTTGCCTACCCCAACGACGCTATGGAAACACCAGATACTCTGATGGCGACTTATGCGTATAAGAACTTCAATATAATATGGGATCACGCATGCGGAATAAGTCATGGACTTTACGGACGTAAGGAAGGGCTTGCTTTCTTCGGCGAAAACGGCACCTTGGTTCTCGATAGAGCTGGCTGGGAAGTTATTCCAGAAGTTTCCAACAAAATAGCCCGCATGGATGCGGTTCCATTCAAAAAAGGTGAAGGTAAAGGCTTGTATAACCACGTAGGAAATATGCTTGAATGTATAAAAACCCGTGAATTACCAAATGCAGATGTCGCCATCGGTGCCAAAGTTGCCAAGATGTCGCACCTTGCAAATATTTCCAGCCGTGTAGGAAGGGGATTGGTTTGGGACGATGCAAACAGCCTGTTCGTTAACGATCCTAAAGCAACTGCATTTGTTAAGGCACACTACAGAGATCCCTGGAAATTGCCTGTTTTATAACCTCATCAATGTGACTGACGGTTCTCATATCTTTTAATGGAAAAGGTCGTTAACTTTTATATAAAAGTTAACGACCTTTTCCATTAAAAGTATACTGATTCATAATAAAATCAGCACTCTATTTAAATCAGCACTTAATACTTAGCTGACGAAGAACTTCACGAATCTTTTCGTATGTTGTAATACGTGTAGGAACCAAAGGTAAACGAAGCTTGTTTTCTATGTATCCCATGGTATTCAAAATACTCTTTACACCAGCAGGATTACCATCTACAAATAGCAATTCAATTAACTCCGTAAATCTGTGATGAATGGTTAGGGCATTGTTATAGTCGCCGTTCAATGCAAGTCTTACCATTTTGCTGAATTCCTTCGGGAAGGCATTTCCTATCACAGAAATAACACCTACAGCCCCAAGGGTAATCAATGGAAAAGTGATTCCGTCATCACCAGAAATTACTTCGAAATTTGCCGGTTTATTCTTGATAATATCATCCATCTGGGTGATATTGCCTGACGCTTCTTTAACAGCTACAACATTTTTAAAATCCCGCGCAATACGGAGAGTAGTCTGCGCAGTCATATTTACGCCCGTACGTCCCGGAACATTATAAATAACAATTGGAAGAGTTGTAGCTTCAGAAATAGCTTTATAGTGCTGATAGATTCCTTCCTGCGATGGTTTATTATAGTAAGGAACAACCGAAAGAATCGCATCAATACCATCGAAATTGTCGTTTTTAAGCTTTCCAACAATCGATCGCGTACAGTTGCCTCCTAATCCAAGCACTACCGGAATACGGCCGCGAACTTTAGAAACAACCAAACTTACAATTTCTTTCTTTTCTTCCTCCGTTAACGTAGGTGTTTCAGCGGTAGTACCTAAAACTACCAAATAATCGGTGCCGTTTTGAACCTGATAATCTACCAGTCGTCCTAACGCTTCGTAATCGACACTCTCATCTTCTTTGAAAGGAGTGATCAAAGCCACACCCATTCCTTTTAAATTTATATCTATCATTGGGAAACTACACATTTTGTTATTTCGCACTGCAAATGTAAGAATTTATATCATTTCGTACGGATATTCTGTAAGTAAAATAGGATTTGTTCAAATAAATAATCAATTTCATCTCTGTCTGTAACAAGAATGGAGAAGTCGTGAAACTCTCTTTCGAGCTTTTTAATCCCTATCTTAAAATTACAAGGATGCTTTACAAGAAGATATTGCATTCCATAACAGCCGGCATGAGTCAAATCAATTATAACATCCGGACTACACGCAAGCACTTGTTGTAAAACAGCATCCGTTGGGACTCCATGAACAGAAAGCGCATTTTTTTCTACCACAAACCTGTAAGAATCATCTAGTTCGGGTATTATTTCTTTTCTTACGTATCCAAATGAAACAACCTGTTTTCCCGATCGCTTGAGTTCTGAAATGCCATGTTGAACATTTTCGAAATCTTTCATTTCATACATTACAAGCACAGACTTTAACTGGTTGTAAGACTTAAAAACAGATTTCCTGTCGCCTGCTGAATCAATCAGCGACTTAATCTTTTTCTTTATAAAATAGTTGGATATTGTCATTCGATCAGTTTTAAAAAATCAGTTTCATTGATTATTTTCACTCCTAATTTAGCTGCCTTTTCGAGCTTTGCAGGCCCCATATTATCACCTGCCAAGATGTAATCTGTTTTTCCTGATACAGAGCCACTGTTTTTTCCGCCATTCTTTTCTATCATCACTTTGTATTCATCTCTGGAATGCAAAACAAAAGTACCACTTATTACAATAGTTAATCCATTCAGCTCGTCGGAACGATTTGCCATCACTTCTTCCGAAATGGACATTTGCAGGCCTGCTTCTTTCAGCCTGTTCACCAACTTACGGCTTTCCTCGTTGGCAAAAAAATCCGTTACACTCTGAGCAATCCTACCACCAATCTCATCAACTGTTACCAACAAATCAAGCGGAGCAGATTCAAGTGCTTCCATTGTATGAAAAGTACCTGCCAGCCGTTTGGCAACTGTTTCGCCAACATAACGGATACCCAGCCCATAAAGAACACGTTCGAAAGGAACTTGTTTCGATTCTTCGAGACTTGTCAGAAATTTCTTTGCACTTGTGTCAGCCCAACGTTCCAATCTTAACAAATCGGCATATTTTAAATCGTATAAATCAGCGACATTACGAATCAATCCTGCTTCAAACAAAGCGTCCACTGTTTCGGGTCCTGCGTTAATATCCATCGCCTTACGGGTAACAAAGTGCTCTATCTTTCCTTTTATCTGAGGCGGACAGCCCATCTCGTTGGGGCAATAGTGAGCAGCCTCTCCTTCCGGACGAACCAACGGCGTACCGCATTCGGGACAGATTTTGCAGAACTGAACCTTGTCTCCCACCATAAAACGGGAACCCATATCCACTCCTACTATCTTTGGAATAATCTCCCCTCCTTTCTCCACATATACCTGATCACCAATATGCAAATCCAAACCTGCTATAATGTCTGCGTTATGAAGAGAAGCTCTTTTAACAACCGTTCCGGACAACTGGACAGGCTCCAGATTAGCAACCGGCGTAATAGCTCCGGTACGTCCTACCTGAAAAGAAACCGAATTCAACCGTGTAAGCGCCCTTTCGGCCTGAAACTTATAGGCAATAGCCCATCGGGGACTCTTGGCTGTAAAGCCGAGATTCTTTTGCTGACGCAGTGAGTTTACCTTAAGAACAATCCCGTCTGTAGCTACCGGAAGATTCTTCCGGTCCTTATCCCAGTGATTTATATAGGTAAATACCTCATCCAATGTGCTGCATTTCCGTATCACGTCTGGCACCTTAAATCCCCACGATCTTGCCAACTGCAAATTCTCATAATGCCCTTCGGCCGGCAAGTTATCACCAATTAAGTAATAAAAATAGGCATCCAGCTTACGGGCTGCCACTATAGTAGGATTCTGTTGCTTAAGTGTGCCAGAGGCAGCATTACGTGGATTGGCAAACAGAGGCTCCTCCTGACTTTCGCGTTCTTTATTTATACGTTCGAATTCTGCCCAGGGAAGTAAAATCTCCCCTCGTATTTCAAAATATTCGGGATAATTATCTCCCATCAGTTTCAAGGGAACAGAACGAATGGTTTTCACGTTTGCCGTTACATCATCACCCTTACTTCCATCACCTCGGGTAACCGCCCTAATCAGTCGTCCCTGTTCGTAGGTAAGGGAAATGGACGTTCCATCGTATTTTAGTTCGCAAACGATCTCGAATGGCTCATTCAAAGTACGGGAAGTACGTTCGTAAAAATCGCTGACCTCCCCTTCCGAGTAGGTATTACCCAACGACAACATCGGGTAAGTATGCGCAACCTGTTCAAACTCTTTAGACAAATCGCTTCCCACCCGCTGCGTCGGCGAGTGAGGGTCTGCATACTGAGGATAGATATTTTCCAACTCCTCAAGTTCTTTCATCATCTCATCAAACACCTTATCCGGTATTTCGGGTGCCGACAAAACATAATAGGCATGGTTATATTTATCCAACGCCTCTCTCAATGCGGCAATTTTTGATGCTATCTCATCCATTCTCTTTTCAATATCTTTATTAGTATACTATTTACGAACACGTTCGGCTACAAACCACGGATTTGTAAGGTCTTCCTTATTATACGTCAGCGGGGTATTACCGTTAAGCTGATAAATCTCGCATCCGGCTTCCCTGACGACAGCATGACCCGCTGCAGTATCCCATTCCATACAAGGAGCAAAACGAGGATAAATATCAGCACTTCCCTCGGCAACCATACCTAATTTTATGGAACTACCGCATACAATCAATGAAACTTCACACCCCTGCTCACGAAGATTATCTACAAAAGCAGCCACATGAACATTCACATACGACCTCGAAGAAGCGACGATTACTCCTTCATGTTTATCTGCAAGCGGCAATCTCTCTTTCTTATCAAGCAATGTTTCCATTCCTTGCAAATAAGTATACGAACAGTTTCTTATCTTAAAGGCTCCATCCCCTTTGGTTGCATAATACAGAACCTGTTTAACTGGAATATAAATAACACCCAAAACAGGTTCGCTGTTCGAAATCAAAGCGATATTTACTGTAAATTCGCCGTTCTTTCTAAGAAAATCTTTCGTTCCATCAAGTGGATCAACCATCCAAAAGGTTTTCCAGTTTTTTCGCTCTTCGAAAGGGATAGAGCCGCCTTCTTCGCTCAAAACCGGATGAGCAGTATCACTCAAATAGGAAAAAATAATGGCGTTTGCATTCCTATCGGCCACTGTCAGGGGGGAATCATCAGCTTTCTGTTCCACTTCAAGTTCATCATCTGCTCCAGCATAAATCCGGCTAATCTCCTGTCCTGCATGGAGTGCAGCCCTGATTGCAACGTATAAATCGCATTTTGATACTCCCATCTGTTCTTTCATTCTTATTTGACAATGCAAACATAGTAAAGAAATGTCCTTTTATTGTATAACCCCCGCAATTTATAACTTATTTTTAGGAGCTCTTCTGAAAATAATTGTAAATTTGCATCGTCTCTAACTAAATAGAGTTTCTTTTTTTGCATATTCATTTGCAGTAAACCAATTTTTTAGGTAATGAAAAAGGACAACATCATTTTCGACATCATTGAAAAAGAACATCAGCGGCAGCTTAAGGGTATTGAGCTAATAGCTTCTGAAAACTTTGTAAGTGACCAGGTAATGCAAGCCATGGGCAGCTGTCTTACCAATAAGTACGCCGAGGGTTATCCCGGAAAGCGTTATTATGGAGGATGCGAGGTAGTAGATCAAAGCGAAACCGTAGCCATCGAAAGACTGAAAAAGCTATTTAACGCCGAATGGGCAAACGTGCAGCCACACTCTGGAGCGCAGGCAAATGCTGCTGCATTCCTGGCAGTATTAAATCCAGGGGATACTTTCCTTGGGCTTAACCTCTCGCACGGCGGGCATCTTTCTCACGGTTCGCCCGTAAACAGCTCAGGGATTTTATATCATGCGACTGAATATAACGTAAAAGAAGATACCGGTTTGGTTGATTACGACCAAATGGAAGAAGTAGCTCTTCGCGAACGGCCTAAATTGATTATTGGTGGTGGATCTGCTTATTCGCGTGAATGGGATTACAAGCGTATGCGTGAAATCGCCGACAAGGTAGGTGCATTGTTGATGATTGACATGGCACATCCAGCAGGTTTGATTGCTGCCGGCTTATTAAATAATCCGTTAGAATACGCACACATTGTTACTTCAACAACGCATAAAACCTTGCGTGGACCTCGTGGTGGTATTATTCTTGTAGGCAAAGATTTTGAAAATCCCTGGGGTAAAAAAACTCCAAAGGGCGAAACAAAGATGATGTCTCAATTGCTTGATTCGGCTGTATTCCCTGGTATTCAGGGTGGGCCACTGGAACATGTAATCGCTGCTAAAGCTGTATCATTTGGTGAAGCATTGGAACCTGAATACAAAGTTTATCAGGCACAGGTTAAAGCCAATGCCGCAGCAATGGCCAAAGCCTTTACAGAAAGCGGATACAAGATTATTTCCGGCGGTACAGATAACCACAGCATGCTTATCGATTTACGCACCAAGTTCCCTGAATTGACAGGGAAAGTGGCTGAAAAAGCATTGGTTGCTGCAGACATCACCGTTAACAAAAATATGGTTCCCTTCGACAGCCGTTCTCCATTCCTTACATCTGGTATCCGTGTAGGTACTCCCGCTATCACAACCCGTGGCGCAATGGAACCTTTGATGGAAGAAATAGTAGAAATGATGGATACTGTTCTTTCTAATCCTGAATGCGACAAGACAATCACGTCTGTTCGTGAAAAGGTAAATGGTATCATGAAAGAGTATCCCATCTTTGCATGGTAATATAATAAAGACGAGGTATGTCTTTGGCATACCTCGTCTTTTCTCTTCTTAAGCTAAAACACTCTATTAAATTTATAAACAACATGAAAACACTCGTTATGCTCTGTGCAGCCACTGCACTCAGCCTATTCGCATCGTGCGAAAGTCCAACGAAACAGATGCCTTACAATCAGGGTATCAATGTGATTCCCAAACCAGTTAGTTTGGTTCAGAATGAAGGAAACTTCAAACTAGACAAAAACACAACGTTCTCTGCTCCCGGCGCCGAAGCAAAAACAATTGCTGAATTCTTTGCAGCAAAGATGAAATCGTCAACAGGTTATACACTTGCAGTCAGCGACAAAGAAGCCTCTTCCAACGCTATCACTCTATTAATTGATGGATCTCTGGATGTAAACGAAGAAGGTTATACACTTGAAGCCACAAACAAACTTATAACTATTAAAGCAAAAACAGCCAAAGGACTTTTCTACGGTATGCAAACTCTCATGCAGTTGTTACCAGCCGAAATAGAAAGTGCTGTAGAGGTTAAAGGAATAGCATGGACATTACCTTGTGTTACGGTAAAAGATCAGCCTCGCTTTGCCTATCGTGGCATAATGCTTGATCCTTGCCGCCATTTTATCCCTGTTGAAAACATCAAGAAGCAACTGGATGTACTCGCCTTATTTAAGATAAACAATTTCCACTGGCACCTTACAGAAGATCAGGGTTGGAGAATTGAAATCAAAAAATATCCAAAACTTACCGAGATCGGTTCAAAACGTATCGATGGTGAAGGAACAGAATATAGTGGTTTTTACACGCAGGAACAGATCAAAGAAGTGGTTGCATATGCTGCTGCCCGCTTCATCAATGTAATTCCTGAGATTGAATTACCAGGTCATGCTCTTGCAGCAATCTCTGCTTATCCGGAACTTTCGTGTACAGGACAACAACTTACTCCGCGTATTATCTGGGGTGTCGAAGAAGATGTTTATTGTGCTGGCAAAGAAGAAACTTTCAAGTTTTTGGAAGATGTAATTGCCGAAGTAGCTCCTTTATTCCCTGGAGAATACTTTCATATTGGCGGAGACGAATGTCCTAAAACCCGTTGGGAAAAGTGTCCATTATGTCAGAAAAGAATGCGCGAAAACAAGCTAAAGGATGAACACCAACTGCAAAGTTATTTCGTGCAACGCATGGAAAAGGTACTAGAAAAATACGGAAAGAAAATGATCGGCTGGGACGAAATACTGGAAGGCGGTCTTGCTCCTTCTGCAACTGTTATGTCTTGGAGAGGTGAAGAAGGTGGTATTGCAGCTGCAAGCATGGACCATGATGTAATTATGACTCCCGCAGGTAATGGCATGTACCTTGACCACTATCAGGGTGACTCTAAAATAGAGCCTGTTGCTATTGGAGGATTTACTTTGCTTGAAAAGGTTTATAACTATAATCCTGTACCAGATACATTGGTTGGACTAGGCAAAAGTAACTTCATCAAGGGTGTGCAAAGTAACATCTGGTCTGAGTATATGTATAACACTGATATAATGGAATACCGTATTTATCCACGTATTCTGGCATTGTCAGAAATTGCATGGACACCGCTTGAAGGGAAAGATTATAAAGACTTTGAGCGTCGAATCGACAATGCACTGGTACGTTTGGACGGACACGGTATCAATTATCATATTCCTCAACCTGAACAACCCGGAGGTTCTGTTAACTTCGTAGCCTTTACTGACAAAGCAACGCTTGAGTTTAAAACCTCTCGTCCGATTAAGGTTGTTTACACAACTGATGGCTCTGAACCTTCTGCTACTTCTGCAGTATATGCAACACCACTTGAATTCAGCAAAACAACAGTATTAAAAATCCGCTCAGTATTAGTTTCAGGTAAAATGAGCCCGGTCCGTACTATCACAGTGGAGAAGCAAACCTTGGCCCCTGCTAAAGAAGCAGCCACAACAAAACCAGGATTAAAAATGCAGGTTACCTATGGCAACTATCTCGAGTCATCCAAACTGGCGAGCGTTACAGACTGGAAAGAATCTACAATCAAAGATTTAATGGAAATTCGCTCTGTTGAAAAGACCGACGAAGCTATGCGTAACGTTAAACAATACGCTGCCGTTGCAACTGGATACATCAACATTCCTGAAGATGGCGTTTATTTCTTCTCTTCAGATAATGAAGAAGTCTGGATTGATGGCAAGTTGTTAATCAATAACGGCGGCGAAGTAAAACGCTTTTCTCGTCACGATAGCTCAGCTGCTCTTGCAAAAGGTCAGCACGAAATTAAAGTTGTATTCCTTGGACACATAATAGGAGGATGGCCTTCTAACTGGAACGATGGTAGCGTTAAGTTACGCAAAGCCGGAACCGAGACGTTTGTAGCTGTTACTCCAGAAATGCTATCATTCTAATTAAATCCGTAATAACTTAGGACTGTCAAATTTAAACAGCTCTTAGTATTATCCATAAAAAAAGGCCCTTAACCGGAATTCGGTTTAAGGGCCTTTTTATGAATAACAATTTAGGTACGCATATCAGGAACAGGAAAAACTGGCAAAGAAAAATAAAAGACGCTCCCTTCTCCCGGCTGAGAAGTAACTCTAACAGACCCCCCCATAATTTTAACCAACCCTTTGGTAATAGACAAACCAAGACCAAATCCATTCTGATTAGCAGTAAGCTTTACAAAGCGATCAAAAATTGCATCCAGCTTATCTTCAGAAATTCCGATACCAGTATCTTTTACATAAAACTCCACCATATCGGCGTTAGCTGTATAACCAAATGAAATTGTTCCCTGTATCGTATTATTTAACGCATTATTCAATAAATTATTCATAATCTGAATAAAACGACTTTTATCAGCCATAAGCAACAGATCAGTCTCAGGACAATCATATTCCAACATCACCCCTTCAGGCATGCGCAATTTTGTGATACGATATACATCATTAAGCAATTGCTTCAAAGATAATGGCTCCAATTGAATCGTTATTGTATCCGATTCAATTTTTGAGAGATCAAGTATGTCATTAATCAACCTCAATAGCAATTCATTATTCGTTTTAATGATCTCACTGTATTTTTTTCTGTCATCCTCATCCTCCGCATACGCCATCAGGTCAGAAAATCCCACAATAGCATTAAGTGGAGTTCTGATCTCATGACTCATATTTGCTAAAAATGCAGATTTCATCTTATCAGCCTTCTCGGCTGATTCTTTCGCTTCAATGAGCGAAGTAATATCCCACCAAAGTGAAACAATTAAAAAATGATTATCTCCTTGCGGAACCAAAAACTTCATCAAGTCCTGGTATTTTTTTTTACCCGAAGGCATTATCCGATGAGTTTTTAAAGTCAACGACACACCGGTTCGTAACAACTCTTCCTCCTGCAATCGAATTTCCTCTCTTAATGAATTGCTAAACAACCCTATTTCTTCATTTGATTTACCTATTGCCTGAATGGCAGGTATTCCGGTATTTCTCTCTAATTCTTTATTCCAGTAAAGATAACGAAATTTATCTGATGGATCTTTGATGGAAAGTTCCATCGGAATAGTATCAAGTATGGTATTCAACAACTTATTTAGCTCATCTACTCTCTTTTGCCGTACGAATCTCTGAGTTATATTGTGAGTAAAAACCATCACTCTTTGTTCGTCAAATGCAATAGCCTTTGCTTGATAATAATATTTATTTTTATCATCATCAAAAATCATGTACTCAATAGATCGTGGAATTCCGTCCTGAAGTATTTTTGAAACGGTTTCTCTTATTAATAGTAAATCTCTTGTTTCGTGCCTCCGGTCCAGATTTTGACCAACAATCAGCTGATTATAAACCACATCACTACCAGGGGTGACGATTTCTTCTATAACACCATCTTTACGTGCAATAAAAATTGTATCCGGAATGCATTCCAGAATTTTTCGACTTCGATAGTTTTCTTTTGAAATCGAATTAAATTCATTTTCAGGAAGTATAGAAGGGGTCAATGACTCCGTAAATACCATTCTACCATAAGAAAAGTCTATTGGAGTTTCTTTGATTGAATCATTCGTGGCTTTATTTGTCATTACTAATATCCATCAGCTGGTTAAAAAACGGCTGCAATATAACTAATTATTATTTTTTAATCAAATTTTATACGTAAAATCGTTAATGAACTAGGAGGAAACTCATAAACGACTGGTCCGCCGATAGCAAAACCAACTTTTTTCTTTATAGGAGATACCTTATTTGGAGTCGAAAAAAGATTTACTGATTCAGGTTCACCCGATAATTCCGTAACCTCAGCTTCAGATCCAAAACTTCCACCATTTACGTTCAGTTGCGTTTTTTCAGGATGACGGGTTGTATTAACCACCTTTATGATAAATTGCTTGTTTTTTTCATCCCGGGTCGTTACAACTACAAGCGAAGGAATAGGACGCATGCTTGCTTGCTGAACAAGTTTATCATTTACAAAACATTGAATCAGATTATCCTTACATATAATTTGCACCTTATACCAACGATTACTTTCAAAAGCAAAAGGCACATCAGGGGCCAGATTATCTTTTAAAAGACCGGCCATTCTATACAATTCGCAATTCTCCTGTCCAATCGTAAAACAAATATGGTTAGCTTTTGTCTCATACTTTCCATTGTCTCTTACTCTTAATTGAACCTGGCCGCTTCCTTTTGTTCGCTTTACAAAAGTTGTAAAACTATAATCATGCTCGGCAGAATCACCTAGCAAAATATAATTCCAACGATTAGCATCGGCCGTAAGCATTCTATCCGAAAAGTTCCATCCCCCATTAGCTATTACCTTACGGAAAACATTTGATCCATTTATCGATATATCCTTAAAATCAAAACTATTATCAAACATAGAAATAGATGCAGCTCCGAAAGTAACCTGCGGTTTCTCGTAAGATTCAACTGTTGTTTTCAATATCGCATCCCCCCGATTTTCGCCCAACATCTTAAGAACATAATATGAAGGAGTTGGAACGGCCTGTTTATTATTAAAAAGAATCAGACCTTTCGACCTTTTGTCAACCTGCACATTGGCAAGTAAAGGCGCATATGCAATACGTTTCACAGCATCAGGATTTCGTTCCAAACCGAAAAGAAAGCATGCTTCAGAAAGTGCCGCCTGCAAAGTCCCACGGGATTCTTCTCTAGCCGTACCGAACTCTCCGACAAACATTGGAGGTTGGCGACGCTTATATAAAAATTCATCGAAACGACTTTGATTCGAGATAAAAAACGATTCATCTGCGTAATAATGACTATCCACCCAGTCTACCCTGTTTCGACTGTCTGTAATTGTGTTCCCAATCACAGTAATACGAGGATACGTTTTATGAATAGCATTTTTGAATAACTCATATCGTTTCACATATTCTGAACCATAATTTCCACTTCCTATCTCTATAAAACGAAGATTGAATGGTTCTGGATGACCATGGAGCGCACGCAAGGCTCCAATTGCTGAATCTTTCGGGGCATTTGCATAAGCAATGGCATCCAGTGCATCCTGCACTATCTTATCCATGGCTGTAATATCTTCGAAACGAGGACGTCGTTTCTGACTTGTTACCCCGCTATTGATCACATACACCGGTTCAGCACCAACAGCCTCGCAAAAACGCAAATACTCAAGAAAACCCATTCCGTTAGTGGTTCCATATCCATTAGCCGACCAAAAATGCTTTCGTTTAGAAATGTCACCAACCGTTTCATGCCATACGGGAAACGTTCCGCCAGTATATCCCTCAACAAAATCTCCGCCAGGAAACCGAATAAAAGCCGGATGTAATTTTTCTATCAGCTCTGCAATATCGGGGCGCAAACCATTCCGCATCCCTTTCCATGTCTTTTGCGGAAACAACGAAACCACATCCAGCCAAAAAACTGTGGAAGAATCTGCCGTAAAAGTAAGAATCGCTTTTCTTGTATTAGCAGTTGCGGTGAAAGTATGCTTCACTCTTCTCCAGTCAGCCCAAGGCGTAATTGTATATTCATCACTCAATCGATGTTTAGCCGCAGAATCTTCCAAAGCAACATGTACTACCTTTGGGTAAGGAGATGCCGATTTGATGTAAAAAGACAGCTCATATTTCTCGCCTTTGGTAAGAGAGATTCCTCCATATCCTTCAGCCGCAATTCCGCCACGTCCTGAAGAATCACCAGCGGCGACTGCCACAAGCAACGAACGCTTATTTGTATCGTTGATAAGCTCACGGGTATCAGGATACATTTTCGAACCCGAAGTTAGCGCACGCCAGCCAATAATGCTATCTGGTCTCACAAAAGGCATTACATACCCATTGGGGGTAACCATTACATTTTCAGTAAAATTATAAGCATTGTGTAAAGGCAGGACTCCATCTTCAAAACTACGGTTTTGAATTAATTCTGCATAAATACCACCATCTACCGCATGATTAATTTCCTCTAATGATAATCCATACAAATTTTTATTCACAGGAAAAGTTAGCCCATCTGCTTCTATTGTTATGGTTGAAGTAACCGGCATTTCAGGCCGGCATCCATTTAACAAAAAGAACATACAGGCAGCTATAGGCCAAACAAAATACGATATACCCCTATTACTCAAATTCACCTTTCAACTATTAATTACTTTAGGTTCAAAAAAACAAACACATGTTATTTGATGATGCAAACTTAGCTATTTATTCTCAAAATCTATGTAAATCACCAATATCTCATTGTTTTTAGCAGAAATAATCATTAATGCACAACTATTATTTCAAAAAAAAGGTTATTTTTGCATGTAAATCTATCAAAGTATAAATACCAACATATACACCATGAATAAACAAGTTCTATTGGTTGACGACAAGCCCGAAATTGCCAAGATAATTATGCTTTATCTGGCAACTTACGAAATTAAGTATGTTGAAAACCCAATTAAAGCTATTGCCTGGCTTAAAGAAGGAAATATGCCGGACCTAATTATTTCCGATCTCAATATGCCTGAAATGTCAGGAGAAGAATTTCTTCGCTACATAAAGACAGACGAAATGTTCAGTCATATCCCAGTACTTATACTTTCCAGTGTTGAAAGCAGTTTTAACAGGGTACGCCTCTTTGAAGAAGGAGCAGAAGACTTTATATTAAAGCCTTTTAATCCTGAAGAACTTCGGGTGCGAGTAAAAAGACTTTTAAGATAATGATTTACATTTATTTGGGCGACAACCCCTCTTTTGTTGATTGGCTTCATAAAACCATCAACAGTGAGATAACTGTTTGCACTAATTATTTGCAAATCAATAATGCTATAT
This sequence comes from uncultured Macellibacteroides sp., assembly GCF_963667135.1. Lineage (NCBI taxonomy): Bacteria > Pseudomonadati > Bacteroidota > Bacteroidia > Bacteroidales > Porphyromonadaceae > Macellibacteroides > uncultured Macellibacteroides sp. The sequence goes on from NZ_OY762974.1 coordinate 3,923,022, forward strand.
CTGAAGCTTTACGCAAAAAAAAAGAAGAAGATTGTTGTGTCTTTGTTCAGCGCAAGAACAAACACTCAGATATTTCGATTATTTCTCAGTTACACAAACACTATCCGTCGATTTACGTTGTTTTAATTGGAAAATCCCTCAGCATAGAAGAAAAGAAAGAATACCTTAAAGCAGGAACAGATAGCCTTATTTCAGAAGCAAAAAACGAAAAAGAGCTGCTTCACATTCTTGCTTTTGCATCCACATACAAAGAAAAAATTAATAACGTTTCTCATCCTTCCAATGACTTAAAATTATTCAGATTACCTCTTTGGAAAAGAATTTTCGACATTATCAGCTCATTAATAGCCATTATTATATTGTCTCCGTTTCTAATTCTCACATGGCTTGCCATCCGGATAGAGAGTAAAGGAGCTCCCGTATATAAATCCAAACGCGTAGGAAGTAACTACCAAATATTCGATTTCTATAAATTCCGTTCTATGTATACAGATGCAGACAAACGTTTAGCTGAATTTAGAAGATTGAACCAATATGCTGTAGACTATAATGTTAATGAAGACAACATTATTATAAAACCAAAGTTTCATAAGGCTGATGTGGTGCTCTTTTCAGACGATTCTATCACCTCGGAAAAAGTATATATAGCAACAAAAAGACAGGAACGTTCTAACGCCTTTATTAAATTTGAAAACGATCCGCGGATTACTAAAATAGGAAGAATAATACGAAAATACAGCATAGACGAATTACCTCAATTGTTCAACATCCTGAAAGGCGACATGTCGGTAGTAGGTAATCGCCCCCTACCCTTGTACGAAGCAGAATTGCTAACAAGCGACGAATACATCCAGCGCTTTATGGCTCCAGCGGGCTTAACCGGCCTTTGGCAAGTAGAAAAGCGTGGCGAAGCAGGTAAACTGTCAGCCGAAGAGCGCAAAATGCTGGACATCCGTTATGCAAAGGAATTTTCATTTCTGATGGATGTAAAAATTATCTTCAAAACTTTCACCGCATTCATTCAAAAAGAAAATGTATAACCGTTTATAAAATACCCTTTCATTAGTAATGGAAAACAAACCGGTTGTATCAATTATCACTGTCAACTATAACGGACTGCAAGATACGATTGAACTCTGCCAGTCTATTAGGGAGCAAATCCGCACTGTTACCTACGAGCTTATCGTTGTAGATAATGGATCCAAGGTGAACGAAGCATCTCAGATACAACAGACCTTTCCGTGGATTCATGTAATACGATCGGAAAAGAACCTGGGCTTTTCAGGAGGAAACAACCTGGGGATATGTCAAGCAAAAGGAGATTTCATTTTCCTGTTAAACAACGACACCTATCTACCTGACGACAGCCTTCATTATCTGGTCGACACATTGAAGGCCAACAAACAACTGGCCGCCGTATCACCCAAAATTAAATTTGCGTGGTCTCCTTTTGCCATTCAGTTTGCCGGATTTACACCTCTATCACCCATAACCCTGCGTAACAAAACCATTGGTTTTGGCGAATCCGACGAAGGACAATATGATCAATACAAGCAAACACCCCTGCTCCATGGTGCCGCCATGATGGTTAAACGGTTTGTGATCGAAGAAATTGGACTGATGCCCGAACTCTATTTCTTATATTATGAAGAAATTGATTGGTGTACCAGTATGACTGAACGAGGATACACATTAGGCTACGAGCCAAGATGTACAGTGTTTCATAAAGAGAGTAAGAGCACCGGACAAAATAGTCCGCTTCGCTCCTATTATCTTACGAGAAACCGACTGTTATTCGCCTGGAGGCATCGCACCAACTCAACAAGATGGCTTGCTTTAAGCTATCAGATGTTGTTTGCCGTTCCTGCTCATGGAATCAAATTCTTACTTAAAGGGAATAAAGCAAACGCGGGTTCACTAATTAAAGGGTTGATTGCATTTATACTGTTAAAAGATAAAAAACAAAACATATGACACTTTATACAATTTTAGACAACATAGATTCACTCTGTTTTTTTCTGTTGGGAATGTCTGTTCTCTACTTATTTGTATTTGCACTGCTTTCGCACATCAAACGAAAAGACATATACCCTCCTGCCAGAAAATTGCATCGATTTGTTGTTTTATATCCTGCCTACAAAGAAGATCGTGTAATTGAAAATGCTGTTTCAAACTTTTTGCTACAAGACTATCCAAAATTCTGTTACGATATTGTTGTAATATCGGATCAAATGCAAGAAGATACAGTTAATAGATTGAAGGCAATGCCTATTAAATTAATAGAAGTTGATTTCCGGCAAAGCTCCAAAGCTAAGGCTATGCAATATGCGATGATGAATCTGAGCAATGACTCTTACGATATGGTCGTTATTATGGATGCCGACAATACCGTAGAGCCCAACTTTCTGAATGAGTTTAACAAAGCATACCACAGCGGATGCCTGGTTATCCAAGCCCATCGAATGGCCAAAAACCTCAACACAGACACGGCCATTCTGGATGCAGTGAGCGAAGAAATTAACAATTCTATTTTCCGAAAAGGGCATGTACGTCTGGGATTATCGTCAGCGCTTATTGGTTCTGGAATGGCAATCGACTACCAATGGCTAAAAAAGAACATACACAAACTGCGTACCGCAGGAGAAGACAAGGAATTGGAAGCTCTGCTCCTTAAAGAAAACATCTACATTGAATACCTCGAACACGTAAACGTATATGACGAAAAAACCCAAAAAGACAGCACATTCTATAATCAAAGAAGGCGATGGCTATCAGTTCAATTCCATTCATTAATTCGATCTGTCAAAGACTTACCTTCGGCCATTTTTGATGGAAAATGGGATTATGCAGATAAGCTATTGCAATGGATGATGTTACCTAGAATTATATTACTTGGTGTTATAATCCTTTTTTCTCTTATCATACTCCCTATAAATTTGATGTGGGCAATCAAATGGTGGAGTCTTGCTTTGCTGCTCCTTGTTACATTAAGTATTTCTGTGCCAGACTATCTTGTAACCGAACATTTTATTAAAGCGATGAAAAAAATTCCAAAGCTTTTCATCTTGATGGTACTTAATTTATTTAGGATTAAGGGAGCAAATAAAAAATTTATACATACAGAACATGGACAATCTCTCAATAAGGAGGATAACGTATGAAAATAGCAATTGAAGCGCAGCGTATTTTTCGTGAAAAAAAACATGGAATGGATTTTGTTGCACTCGAGACAATCAAGCAACTGCAAAACATTGACACAGAAAACGAATACTATATATTTGTAAAGCCTGGGAAAGATAAATGTCTCGCATCAACAAAAAAATTTCACATTATTGAACTTACTTGCCCAACTTATATCCTTTGGGAACAGATTGCACTCCCACATGCCATTTCAAAAATTAAACCAGACATATTACATTGCACCAGCAACACAGCACCGCTGTTCTGTAGTGTCCCATTGGTGTTAACGCTCCACGACATCATATTTCTGGAAAAAAGACAACAAAAAAGCAAATCTTTATATCAAAACCTGGGTTGGTACTACCGGCGTCTTATTGTTCCTACTGTTTTAAACAAAAGTAAAAAAGTAATAACAGTTTCCCAATTCGAATGCAACCGAATTAAAGAAGCTCTTAAGCTTCCCGAAAATAAAATTACATATATATATAATGGATTTGGAAACCATTTTTACCCCCGTACAGAAACCAAAGTAATAACTAAAAAATATCTTCCAGACGATCAATATCTATTTTTTCTAGGAAATACTGATCCCAAAAAAAATACAAAAGGCACGCTTATTGCATATAGTCAATATGTAACAAAATCAAAAAAAGCATTACCATTACTAATAGCCGACCTAAACGAAACATCTATTGATGCAATATTGAATGAAGCAGGTATTAAAGAAATAAAATCAATGCTTCGCTATCCTGGATATATTTCAAACGCAGACTTGCCATTTATTTATAGTGGAGCCAAAATATTCTTATATACATCGTTTAGGGAGAGTTTCGGTATTCCACTACTCGAAGCAATGGCCTGTGGAACTCCGGTAATTACATCTAACACCTCTGCGATGCCTGAAATAGCAGGTGAAAGTGCAGTATTTGCAGATCCCTACGATCCAGAATATATCTCAGAACTGATCTTAAAGCTTGAGGAAAATAACATATTATACGAGCAGATGCTAAAGAATGGATTAAAAAGAGTCCAGCAATTTTCGTGGAGTAAAACCGCAAAAGAAACATTATCTTTGTATCACTCAATAAATAAATCCTAAGTATGAATACGGATAGGTTAAAAGAAAAAATAAAAAAACATCCTCTTCTAAAAAGGATTATTTTAAACTTTCTTATGCATCCGGTTAAAACCCGGCCGCAATGGTGGATACGGATATTCATGCCTTTTTATATTAAAAGAGGAAAAGGGAGTGTCATATATCGAAGCGTGAGAAAAGACATTGTACCTTTCAACATTTTCGAATTAGGCAAAAGATCGGTAATTGAAGACTATTCAGTCATCAACAACGCTGTAGGTAACTTATTAATCGGAAACAACACTCGTGTAGGAATTGGTAATACAATTATCGGACCGGTTACGATTTCGGACAATGTCAATATAGGACAAAACGTCACCATCAGTGGACTAAATCACAATTATGCAGATCCAAGCAAAACCATTAGTGAACAAGGAATAGACACCAGTCCTATTAAAATTGAGAACGATGTCTGGATAGGAGCCAATTCTGTTGTCCTTCCGGGAGTTCAGATTGGCAATCATAGCGTAATCGGAGCAGGAAGTGTCATAACTAAAGATATCCCCCCCTACTCTGTTGCCGTTGGCAATCCAGCTAGAATTATCAAAAGATATGATACGGATTTGAAAGAATGGGTGAAAGTAAATTAAGAAATTATGAAAATATGAAAATATGTTTTTACTGTGATTCTATTTTTAGCTATGGAGGTGTGCAAAGAGTACTTGCTGTATTAGCTAAATCATTGGCAAAAAAACATGAAGTTACTATTATAACTCATGACAGACTTACAGCCAAAGACACTCAAATGTATGATTTATACGAAGCAAATATTAATTATATATTTATTTCCCACTCGCAAATTCCCAAGCTTGAATATTTTTTTTGTAAATCATACAGTTTTCTTTATAAGAATATATTACCTCAAAATAAGTTTACTTCAAAATATTACGGATATAGTTCTTTTCCACCTACATACAGAAAACAATTAATAAAAATAATTAACAATGGAGGTTTTAATGTTGTAGTAGGTGTGCATGTTTTTCTTTCCTTCCACTTAGCTAGCATTAAAGATAAAATTCAGGCTAGAATAATAGGATGGATGCATAATTCCTATGAGGCATTCTTTTTAATAAAAAAACCATATATTGGGCAATTTTGGAACTATTTTAAATATCAAATTCCCAAATTGGATAAAACAATTGTACTCACTAAACATGATCAAAAAAAATATATAGAAAATTTTGGATTTGATCCTGAAGTGATTTATAACCCTCTTACTGTAAAGCCGAAAGGTGTTGGATCCATGAAGCATAAGAAATTTTTGGCTGTAGGGCGAATGTCTGAAGGACATAAAGGTTTCGATGTATTGATAAAGGCATTTGCCATATTCGCGAAAGAAAATAATGATTGGAACTTAGAGATTGTAGGAGATGGGCCTGAGAAAGGCCTTCTTGAGTCTCTAATAAAAGAGCACAGTCTAAGTAATCGGATTATAATTTCTCCATTTACAAACAATATAGAAGAAAAATATGCCAACGCAAGCATATTTGTATTAAGTTCAAGATGGGAAGGGTTTGGTTTAGTTTTATTGGAAGCAATGGCTCATGGCCTTATCATTATATCCTCGGAATTACCTACAACAAAAGAAATTTTATCAAACCAAATTGGTGCTTTCTTTTTTCAAAATGAAAATTATAAAGACCTTGCATCAAAAATGATCAAATTAATTAATATCAATCATGTTGATTCAATAAAAAAAACGTCAATAGAATATGCTGCATCAAACTCAATTGAAGTTTTTCAAAACAAATGGGACAATATATTTATGAAAGAAATACCATGTCAATAAAGAAGCAACTAGTTTCAGGGATATTTTATACGGCTATTTCCAAATATGCCGGCATCTTTATTTCACTGATTGTATCTGCAATACTTGCCAGGTTATTGTCTCCTGATGAATTTGGAGTTGTTGCCGTTGCTACTGTTATTATTACATTCTTTGGAATTTTTACTGATCTGGGCGTATCACCCGCTATTATTCAGAATAAGGAACTAACAGATAAAGACCTGTCAAGTATTTTTTCTTTTACAATTATTGGGGGAATTCTGTTATCTGTTTTATTTTTCCTATCCTCATGGCTGATAGGAAAGTACTACAAGAGTGAGACGTTAATCGTAATTTGTCAGCTGCTATCCATTAATTTACTTTTTTCGGCACTGAACATTGTCCCAAACGCATTACTTTATAAAGACAAAATGTTTAGATACATTGCTATACGAAGTCTTGCCGTTCAATTTATTGGAGGCATATTATCGGTTATTGCAGCCCTGGCTCACGCTGGATTATATGCCTTAATTATCAACCCTATTTTTTCATCAATATGTATATTTATAATAAGCTACAAAAAAAAACCGCAGCATATTTGCTTTACCCCGGGTTTAGAATCCATAAAAAAAATACGTTCATTCTCTTCCTATCAATTTTTGTTTAATGTAATTAATTATTTCAGTCGCAACCTTGACAAATTATTGATTGGCAGATATATGGGCATGGGTGAATTAGGCTATTATGAAAAATCCTATCGACTGATGATGCTTCCTTTACAAAACATTACCCACGTTATAAGTCCCGTAATGCATCCTGTATTTTCGGAAATGCAAAACGATCTTAGTAAACTTGCAACATCATACGAACGAATAATTCGGATATTGGCTTATATCGGTTTCCCATTATCGGTTCTTTTGTATTTTACATCAACTGAAATAACTTTGATATTATTTGGAGATCAATGGATTAAATCAATTGCACCTTTTCAGATACTGGCGCTGTCGGTAGGTATTCAAATTATTATGTCTACTTCCGGCTCAATTTTTCAAGCAGCTAACGACACAAAAACTCTTTTTGTTTGCGGACTATTTTCGGCAACGTTGACTGTTAGCTCTTTATTAATTGGTATATTCGTATTTAACACGCTTGAAGCCATATCCTGGAGTATATGTATTGCTTTTACTATTAATTTCATTCAATGCTTTTGGGTGATGTATCGTGTCACTTTTAATCGATCAACAAGTTTCTTTATAAAAGTGCTGATCAGCCCCCTAATTTTAAGTTTAACACTTGTGGCTGCACTATATCTGTACTCATCAATAAATACAGGTTTAACTTTGGTTATTTCAGCATTAATTAAGGGAGGATTATTTATACTCTGTATAACAACCTATTTTATGCTAACTAACGAATATAACCTTAGGAATATGTTGCTCATTCAAATAGGACGTTCAAGAAACTCAATAAAATCAAAGAAAGACTAAACTTGTCGGCAGTTAATTATTGTATAAAGAACCTTTCAAGAGCCAACTCGACGAAGTAATTCCTGTTTTTTATCTGATGTTTTCAGTTGATTTATAAAATATAAAGCATCCTCTAAATTTAGATTTGTTGGATTTGCGATGTATTGTTCAGAATAGAATACGGCTCGCTCATATAAGTATTTGTAACAGTCGATATTCAGCATAGTCCCTTCATTATAATCATTATAAGAAAAACCAGTAATAACATCATTTGTTTGAATAGATTGAATATTGTCTGTATGAATACCTTTCAAGTTTAAAGTGATTGATGGATAATAAAAATAGTGACCGGCTGGCATATGTATTTTAATTTTTAAAACATTACCGTTAGTAGCCGTTTCAATTTTACTATGTATTCTGTAATAGTTATATTCATAATATTCTTCCATACTCGGAAACCAAACTGAGTCGTCACCATCTTTGCCGTATTGATCATTTATCCACTCCAAAAAACTAACCCATTTATAATCAGTCGCATGTGATAAAACATGGATTGCTTCCCTATTTTCTTTATCAAATTTAAGATTGTCAATAATAAGAGATCTATAGCTATTGGGGTCTTCATTATCAAAACGTTTGTACAATCCTTTTTTTAAATCATTAACTACGTTAAAAGGATATAATATTTCTTTAGCATTTCCTTGAGCTGTCATAAACTGAATAGGATCATATGTTAAAGCTGCTTTTACGTATTCAAAATTCCCGTTTGGTTCGGCTAAAATTTTACATCCTCGACCATTAAGATTTGAACGAATTATATTTTGGGCAATTCCATAATGTGTTTTTATCGAATCAATAGTATGTACATCTTCACCAGCAACATCGTGAAAAGCTATACCAACCCCATAGTTTAACATTGTTTTAATATTTTCCCAAATCAGACCACTCTTCTTGAAAAATCTATTATAATCGGCTTTGTAGCCCACACGCACATCTGAAGTTTCATTCATCCATCCGAACTCCGGTGCTAAAGTTGTTGTAAATGCAAATCTGACTTCTTTTCCTGTACCATCTGTATAACCGAGAGTCTTACCCAAAACATACGATCCCGGCGGTAGATCACCAATCATAAGATGTTCAATATCATAATAATAACTTGTATAAAGTGGCTTTCCGTTTATAGCAGCCCACGTATTGCAAAATGCAGTTTGTACGCAATCATCTTGCGTTAACAACATCAACCAAGTCTTGTTGTATTTTAAAAAAGGAATTTGAACGTCAATATCACTTTCTGACACCTCCTTTTTCAAATGAACAAGAATCTCATAATTAATTTCAAAATTCTCTTCATTATAAGGATAATGATAGTTGGAAAACACCGGTTGTTCATAATTATCTTTAATTTCCACACATGATCCAAAGCATAATATCAAGCTGATAACCCAAACAAAACTATAATGTTTATTCATCTCAAAAATTAATATTTATTAATTAATACAAATATACAACCTTTTAATGAAAAGCTATGCTTACAAGAAAAACTAATATTTGTACATCTGTTCATAATTTAGACTCATAAAGTCTCTTAATTTTAAATTAATAATTATATTTGCATAAGTTACAATGCTAATATTCATTAATATGAGATATTTTTTCTTTCTAACTATATTTTTTCTGTTTTGTACTTTTCAAACAGTTGAATTGCAGGCTCAAAAGAATGTTGAACTTTCTGAATTCAATATTGATGATTATAAAAAAATTAGTTTGCCACCCTTAGATATTTTATATGAAAATGCGAAAAACAACCCTGTCTACGAACTTGCAGAAGTAAAGGAACAAATTGAAATTAGCAATTTACGCAAAGAGAAAAAAGCTTGGTTAAATTATTTTAGCTTAAGAGGCAGCTATCAATACGGCATGTTTGGCAACGAATCAACTTATACTGATGTATACACTCCGGTCTATTTTAATTATTCAACAGCTGCACAAAACAGCTATTCGGTAGGTGCAGGCATTTCAATCCCTTTAGATCATCTTTTTGATTTGAAAGGACGTTCTAATAGACAAAAAATGCTGGTAAAAAGTGCGGCTCTTGAAAAAGAACAAAAATTTGAAGAAATTAAAAAAGAAATTATTGTTTTGTATAGCAATGCTCTTTCTCAATTAAATGTATTAAAACTGAGATCTGAAAGCTTAGTAATAACTAGTGCACATTATGAAATTGCAGAGAAAAATTTTGCAAATGGCTCTATAGACTCTGGAGAATTATCCTTAGAAAAACAAAGGCAAACTGATTCTCTTGAGCAGTATGAAAACACAAAAGCAGAATTAACAAAAAATTTGCTAATTTTAGAAACTATAACTCAAACCCCCATATTAAACAGATAACATGAAATATTTATTATATGCATTCCGTTTTCTGTACCGTATACGGTGGTGGCTAATAATTGCACCAATTCTAATTGCTGTTGCTGCAATTTATGTAACAAAGAATTTACCAAGATCTTATGAAGTAAAAGCAACAGTTTATACGGGGATTGTATCTGGCTATACTATTGAGGGTGAAACAGGGGTCAGTGATTATATCGGTATCTCCAACGCGATGGACAACCTGATTAATATTATTCAGGCGGAAAATACGCTAAAAAGAGTTTCTTACAGATTATATGCGCGTAACATGATACAAGGAGATCTGAATAACGACAACCAGTATATTACGGCGTCCAGCTTCAGAGAAATATACTATCGGACAAAAAACAATCGAGATGGTAATGCTTTATTGGCTTTAATTGACTCTACCAGTGAAGAAAAAGCCTTTCAAAACATATTGAAATATGAAAAGCAAAATAAAGACAACTTTATCTATGGATTGTTTTACTGGAACCACCCCCACTATTGCTACAATGCGCTAAAAAATATTCGTGTTAACCGTAAAAACAACAGTGATCTGCTTGAGATTTCCTATACATCAAATGACCCCGGCATTGCATATAATACCCTGGATATTTTGATGAACGAATTTGTAAATGAATATAGAGATATTAGATATGGCGAAACCGACAAGGTAATTGCCTATTTTAAAGGAGAACTGGATCGCATTGGTTCTGAATTAAGAATTGCTGAAGATTCGTTAACCAACTACAACATTGAAAAAAGAGTAATAAATTACTACGATGAAACAAAAGAGATTGCTGCCATTAATAAAGAGTTTGAATTAAGAGAGCAAAATGCAACATTAGAATTCAATAGTGCTAAGGCATTAAAAGATCAACTTGAAACTCGAATGGGTAATAATCTAAAGCAAATAAAGAATAATATTGATTTTATAAATAAGCTAAATAAAGTATCCTCTTTAACTGGTACAATATCAGAAATCCAAACTTTTGATTCAGAAGAAGCTTCTAAAACGAATAATTTAGCCTCATTAAAAAAGCAATTAGATAATACAACAAAAGAACTTTCTGAAATCTCTAATCAATATGTTGAAAACAAGCAAACTAAAGAAGGTATCTCAAAATCAGCGATTGTTAGTCAATGGCTAGATCAAGTATTACTTTATGAAAAATCCAAGTCGGATTTACAAGTTATACAAAAAAACAGACGCGAATTAAATAACAAATATGAATTTTTCGCCCCTGTTGGATCAACCATAAAAAGAAAAGAAAGAAACATTAATTTTACTGAACAAAATTATCTTTCGGTTTTAAGAAGTTACAACGATGCCTTAATGAGAAAAAAGAATTTGGAAATGACATCTGCTACTCTAAAAGTATTAAATCCGCCAGCATTTCCAATTCAATCGCAACCAACCAAACGTAAAACGATAGTTATTGTTGCATTCTTAGGAAGTATTTTGCTAATACTCGGTTTTTTTATTTTACTTGAAATTGTAGACCGAACATTACATGATAAGGTTCGTACTGAATTATTTACAAATCTTCCGGTTATAGGAGCTTTCCCTGGAAAGAGTCTAATTAAATACAGAAACTATGACAAAGCTGTACAGGCTATCGCTATTAAGTATCTTAGTAGTGCAATCCTTCCTTATCTCATAAATAAGAAAGAAAAATTACCATTTATAATTAATTTTTTGAGTACTGAAGCAGGCGATGGAAAAAGTTTTTTGATTAATGAACTTGTTCAATACTGGAGTGAGGGTGGTCTAAAAGTTAAATCTTTAAAGTGGAATGAAGATTTCAATGTTTATAGTTCTGAGTATTTAATAGCCAATGGTATAGTTGATTTATATAAAATTGAGAACGAAGATATACTCTTAGTTGAGTATCCAGAACTCAAGTCGAACAATATTTCAACTAATTTACTAAATGAAGCTAATTTAAACATGATAATAGTAAGGGCAACACGTGGTTGGAAAGAGTCTGATTCTATATTAGCGGATAAAATATCCGGCCAACTAGATAATGGAAAACTAGTAGTCTATTTAAATAAGGCTGAACGTTATGTCGTTGAAGGATATACAGGTATGCTTCCTCCCTATAATACTTACCGTAGATTAATTTATAGACTTCTACATCTTGAACTGACAGCTAAATATGAGAATTCAGAGCAGTCATAAAAAACTGATAGATCTTTTTATGGATCTGCTTTTATCCAAAATCTGGATATGGCTTACCTTGATCTTTGTCTTATATTTGTTTTATCAATTAACGCTTAAACAAAATATATTTCTAGCTTTAGGAGTTGCATTTCTACCTCTATTCATCATCCTTTTTTTTGTAATAATAGCCTATTCAGAAAAAGGTTTTTATCCGGTTTTTATTTCCCACTTTGTCCTATTATCAATAAGTAGTTACATGGACATAAAATTGGGTGTGGTTACCGTACTAATAACCCTCGCTGTTTTTATGTTAATAATAGTAAAGGGCATTTACAATCGACTGGAGTGGAAACTTTACATTAATCCAATGCTTTTGGTTTATGTAATTTGGACAGTCTTTTGTATACTCGAAATTGCGAATCCCAATCATGTACAGGAAGCTTGGAATGTATCTATAACACAATATGCTGTATATCCTTTAGTTTGTGCCATATTAGTACCAATATCTATAAAAAATAAAACACACATTCATTGGCTTCTTATAATTTGGTCAATATTTATTATGTTTGCAGCTTTTAAAGGATATTGGCAAAAAAATCACGGGTTTAATGACAAAGAGTTGTATTTTCTATATGAACTTGGTGGAGCAAAAACGCATATTATTTGGTCTGGCATACGATTTTTTTCTGTATTCTCGGATGCTGCAAATTATGGAGTACATATGGGGATGGCTATTGTTGGATTCGGGATTTCTGCGATTTATTCAAAAAATCTATTATTAAAAATCTATTATTTGCTTATTATGATCGCAGCAACTTACGGGATGTTCATTTCTGGAACAAGAGCTGCTATTGCAGTCCCGTTGGCTGGAATATTTCTATTTACTTTATTAGCAGGAAATTTGAGAATTTTCTCTTTGGGAGCTATTGTAGGTCTCGGCATCTTTATTTTTTTTAATTTCACTACACTTGGAGAAGGGAATAATAATATACGCAGAATGCGAACAGCATTTAATCCAACTGAAGACGCTTCATATCAAGTTAGAAAGGCAAACCAAGAGCGAATGAAAATATTGATGGAAAGCAGGCCATTCGGTTATGGAATTGGATTAGGAGGTAAAGCAGAGAAGTTTCACCCTAAAGATCTTATGCCGTATCCTCCCGATTCTTGGATGGTTAATGTTTGGACAGACACCGGGATAATAGGTCTTACAATCTACATACTATTACACTGTTTTTTGTTTGTTTATTGTAGCTGGATTTTATTATTTAAAATAACAGATTTAAGATTGAAAGGATTGCTTACAGCTTGGCTTTGTGTATGCTTTGGATACTTTGTAGCATCCTTTGCAAATGATGTTATGCAATACCCCAATTCAATTGTTGTATACACTGGTTTTGCATTATGTATTTCAGGGCCATTGATTTCTAACTCATTAAACAAATAAAAATGAAAGCTCTATTTCTTGTATTTCATGGTTTCGAAGCACACAATGGTATAAGTAATAAAATTTATTATCAGGTTGATGGTTTAAAACAAAATGGTATTGATGTAAGATTATGTTATCTTCAAATTGATGATAAAGGATTTCACAAAAGAATGGTAAACGATTCTATTATTGAAAATTTTGGAAAAGGCATTTGGGCAAAGATTAAAAAGAGAATTTCTTATTATTCTTTATTAAACTATATTCTCGAGGAAAGAATAGATTTCTTATATGTCAGACATGATTTCAATGCCAACCCTTTCCTCGTTAGTTTTTTTAAATCTTTAAAGAGAAAAAAAATTAAATCAATCCTAGAAATACCGACCTACCCATATGATAACGAATTTACACATGCGAAATGGAAGGATCGCATACAATTAGAAATAGATAAGCTATTCAGATCATCTTTATCAAAGACTATATTCAGAATAGTTACTTTTACAGAATTACCTAAAATATGGGATACTCCAACCATTTGTATTTCTAATGGAATAGATTTTGATAAAGTAAGAATAAAATCAATTAATAAATTTGGCAGAGATAAAGATAATAGATTAGACCTAATTGGAGTAGCAGATATTCATGATTGGCATGGATTTGATAGATTAATCCTCGGATTAGCAGATTATTATAAACAAGAAAAAAAAATTAAAGTATATTTTCATATTGTCGGAAGTGGAATTGAGATAATAATAAATCAACTAAAACAGATTGTTATTGAAAATAATCTTGAAGAATATATTAAGTTTTACGGCCCTAAAGCAGGTTTAGAACTTGATAATCTATTTGATTTTGCTGATTTTGGTGTTGCAAGCTTAGCAAGACACAGAAGTAATATTACAACCATTAAAACATTAAAAAACAGAGAATATTCAGCAAGAGGAATACCATTCATATTTTCTGAAAATGATAGTGATTTTGATCATATGCCATATGTATTAAAAATTTCTGCTGACGAATCACCAATCAATATTGAATCTGTTATTGATTTCTATAGAAATAATACGTTTTCTCCAGTACAAATACGAGAATCTATTTACGATTTATCTTGGAAAAAACAAATGAAAAATATAATCGATAAAGTAATAATTTAATTTTATGTATATAGTAACAATTGCAATTCCTTTGTATAATGCAGAAAGTTATATAAAAAACACTCTTCTGTCAGCTTTTCTGCAGTCATTTAAAAGCATTGAATACTTAATAATTGACGACAGAGGAACCGATAATAGCATAAATATAGTTCATGAATTACAATTAACTCACCCTAGGGGAAAAGATATAAGAATAATTACTCATGAAAAGAACTATGGAGTTGCTGTTGCTAGAAATACGGCGATTAATGAAGCCAATAGTGAATATCTTTATTTTTTGGATAGCGATGATACAATTGTTCCATCATGTATTGAATTACTCTATAACAAATTAAAAAAAGAAAATACTGAAATTGTTATTGCATCATTTATGAGATACTCTGGTAATCAAAAGAAAGACTCTACAATTTTTCTTGATAAAGTATTTAGAGGGAGATATCAATTAGCAAATTCTTATGTATCATCAAAAATAACATCTGTATGGAATATATTATTTGATTTATCATTTTTAAAAGAAAAGGGAATTATGTTTCAAGAAGTTACTAAATTTGAAGATATTATTTTTATGACTGAACTTATTCCCTTAATTGATTCCTGTGTATTAATGTCTAATTATACATACATTTATAATATCAGAGAGAATTCACTTTGCCAGTATAATGAAAGAGAGATAATTCCTTTATCTGAGATAATTGATGATCTCCAAGTCAGGAGAATAATGAAACAAATTTGTATTACAAACAAAAAAATGCCCTATATTGGAAACTTATGTAGGTCTGTAATGAAACGAAATTTTGAGGCAGGAATTGCTATTATTCAAAAAAGGAATTTAATTGTCCCAAAAGTAACTGATTCAGTTATTAAGGATATTTTGAGTCATCCTTTTAGTTTAAAGGAAATTTTTTGTTTAAAAAGTAATAGATTATTCAATGTCATTAGCTGGTTACTGGGGAATACTCCATGCTGGATTCTATCTATTTTATCATCAACTTACATAAGATATAAAAAAATAAGATCAAAAACATAAGCACAACATCCAAATGAAAATAGTATATATCGGTAAGGCTCTTGCTACTCTGTATGGAACTGAGAGAATTTTGATTGATAAAATGAATTATCTTGCAGACAAGTTATCCTATAAAATTTATGTTATTATTTACGAACAAGGTAAACATAGTATTGTATATTCCCAATATCATCAAAAATCACCCACATTGATTTAAATACTCATTTTTTCACTCTAATTAAAAACAATATAATAATAAAAAATCTATATATCATATTGAGAATTAGATGTAGATTCAAACAATATATTAAACAAATCGATCCTAATTTTATTAATTTTACAAATTATTTGTTTCATCTTATTGACACAATCGTAAATCTTAATGAAAATGTTCGGAAAATATTTGAATCTCATATTAATAAAGAAAGTATAGGATTAAAATATAATTCCAAAAACTCAAAAGTAAAATATTTTATTGCTGCAGCTTATGATAATTACATCTTAATGAAAATAAAAAAGGGCCCCCACGACGGACCAAAAGAAATAATTACAGACGAAATTGATGGTTTTCTTTTCGAACTTGATAATACAACTCAATTTGCTGAAAAGATCTACTATTTAGTTGAAAATGAAGATATAAGATCTAAAAAAGGATTAAATGCTCGTGAGAATGTTAAAAGATATCTATCTTATAATAAGATGTCACAATGGATTAAATTGTTTAATACTCTATCTAATTAAAATTATATGGCTTGGTATAAAAAATATTTAAGTGTTTACAACAAACCTTTTATAAGTTCTAATCAAATTAATCTTAAATATATCACAAACAAACTAAAAAATCTTCAAAGCAAAAGTCCGCTCGTTACTGTTTCTATAATTGCTTATAATGAAGAAAAACATTTATTAGCGTGTTTATGGTCATTAAGCGAAATGGAATGTAAATATCCTATAGAAATTATTGGTGTTAATAATGATTCACAAGATAAAACTGAAGAAATATTTCAAGCAGTGGAGTTACCATATTATAACGAGTTTCAACATAGCTGTGGTTATGCTAGAAAATGTGGATTAGAGCATGCAAAAGGTAAATACCACATTAATATTGATGCTGATACTCTGTATCCCCCTAAGTACGTAGAGACTATGGTTGACACGCTGATGAAACCTGGAGTTGTTGCTGCAAGCTCTTTATGGAGCTATATACCTGATAAAGACCATTCATGGACAGGTTTAAAATTATACGAATTCACTCGGGATTGTTATTTGTTTTTACAATCATTTAAACGTCCTGAATTAAGTGTAAGAGGATTGGTTTTTTCCTATCATACTGAATATGCAAAAAAAGTTGGTATTCGAGTAGATATAAAACGTGGCGAAGATGGTTCGTTAGCCTTAGGATTAAAGAAATATGGCAAAATAGCCTTCGTTAGAAAAAGCTCTGCCAGAGCAGTAACAGGCTATGGTACAGTAGGTATTGATGGCACATTATATAACAGCTTCAAAGTTCGCGCTATCAAATCTATTAAAAACATATCTAGCTTATTATCTCGTCAAGAAACTTATAAGGATGATAATTCCAATTTAATTGAATAACGTTTAAATACATACAAATGAGAACTCGAAAGCCTTTTGATAGAAATAATTTAAAGATAAATAAAGGATGGAATGTGCTTGAAGTTGGCTCCGGTCATAATCCATCATTTAGATCCAATGTTATTGTTGAAAAATACATTGATAATAATGGACATCGGTGTGGTGACGTAAAAATATTTAAGCATCAAACCTTTATTAATGCAGACGGAGAAAATCTTCCTTTCCAAGACAAGGAATTTGACTATGTAATTTGTAATCAAGTTTTAGAACATGTAGATAATCCCGATCAATTTATACAAGAGCTGATAAGGGTGAGCAAAAGAGGTTATTTTGAAACCCCAAGTCTTATCGGTGAATTTCTATTTCCAAAAGAATCACACAAGTGGGCTATTCTTGATATTGATAATAAACTTGTTTTTTACGAAAAATCTAAAATGAGTGGAAACTTTCTTAATAATTATGGTGAATTATTTTTAAATTACCTTCCATTTCAATCATTACCTTATAAACTTTTATGGCTTACAGAAGGAGATCTAATGCTTAATAGATATGAATGGGTTGATGATATTGATTTTATAGTAAATCCGAGTGACGATTTTTATTCTTCTTTTTTTACAACGAAATGGTCGAAAAAAATGGTCGAAAAAGTTTTTCCAAAAAGATCTTTAACAAATGAACTAAGAAAAATTATATTTTCTATTGCTTACCTAATTAAATTAAAAGTACAAAGCAAAATATTCAAACACCAAACAATCACACTTGAAGAATACTTAAGAGCAAATAAAACAAACATCTAGCAACAAATAAAGAAATTTTATGGCAGTACTATTCTGGATCTTTCTGCTTATTATTTTTTATACCTACTTAGGATATGGAATTATTCTTTATATTCTTGTAAAGGTTAAAGAGTTCTTTGTAAAGCGAAAAATTAAAGTGATACCAAACCAATTACCAGAAGTAACTCTCTTTATCACTGCATACAATGAAGAAAAGATTGTTGAACTAAAGATGAAAAATTGCAGGGAACTATCCTACCCTTCAGAATTATTGAAGATTGTGTGGGTGACTGATGGATCTAATGACAAGACAATGGAGCTCTTGAATAAATATCCTGATGTAAAGGTTTTGCACCGCCCAGAACGTAGAGGAAAGACGTCGGCCATGAATCGGGGAATGACATTTGTTGAATCGCCTATAGTTGTGTTTACTGATGCTAACACAATGCTTAACAGGGAGGCTATTCTGGAAATTGTGAAAGAATTTACTGACCCAATGGTGGGTTGCGTAGCGGGAGAGAAAAGAGTTTTATCTAAAGAGATAGATTCCGCTACTGCAGGGGAAGGAATCTACTGGAAATATGAATCTACGCTTAAAGCATTGGATTATCGGCTTTATTCGGCTGTTGGTGCAGCAGGAGAATTATTTGCTGTACGTAAGGTATTGTTTGAGCCTATGCCCGCCGACACCTTGCTAGACGATTTTATTTTATCTTTGAGAATTGCGCAAAAGGGATATAAGATTGCCTATTGCAACAAAGCGTTTGCCATGGAGGCGGCTTCTCTTAACATGAAAGAAGAGGAGAAACGTAAAGTACGTATCGCCGCCGGAGGTTTACAATCTATATGGAGGCTTAGAAGTTTGTTTAATATTCTCAGATATGGGTGGCTTAGTTTTCAATTTGTGAGTCACCGGGTATTGCGTTGGACGCTCACTCCTCTACTATTGTTTCTTCTGATTCCAATTAATGGTATACTTGCTTTTCAAGGTGATCCAGTTTATATCGGACTTTTTATTCTTCAGGGATTGTTTTATCTGATGGCTATAACCGGATACCAACTTGAAAAGAAAAAAGTTCGAAATAAACTATTGTTTGTCCCTTACTATTTTGTGTTTATGAATATCAACGTCATGCAAGGCTTTATTTACATATTAAAAAATAATGGCTCCGGAACCTGGGAAAAAGCAAAAAGAGACGATAACAACGACTTATCGAAGTTAAATGGTGATATTTAATTGAATTAATTCAACTTTTTTATACATTTGTATATTATAATGAAATGCAGATTGCGGGAGGACTAATTATGAGCGACAAAATGGCATCGGAATATTCCGTTCTAATTGTAGATGATGTACCCACTAATGTTATGTTGGTACAGGCCATTCTTAAAAAGGAGGGTTATACTTTGATTACAGCTAATAGTGGTAAAATGGCGCTTGATATAATTAATCAATGTTATCCGAATCTTATTTTGCTTGATATTATGATGCCTGAAATGGATGGTTTCGAAGTATTACAGCGACTAAAAGAGAATCCTAAAACAAATCATATCCCCGTGATAATCATGTCTGCCTTAAGTGACATGCAAAGCGTGGTAAAAGGGTACCAATTAGGCGCCGTCGAATATGTTACCAAACCGTTTCAAAGAGAAGAGCTTGTTAAACGGGTAGCACATCGTTTTGAATTGTTTAGTATTAAACGTATTAAAGCTGACCTTGAACGTACGATAGAATCACGGGATACTTTATATTCAGTAATTGCTCACGACCTACGTTCTCCACTAGGTTCTTTGCAAATGATGAATAATGCTATATTGATGATGGTAGATGAACAACAGGTTGGCAAGGATGTATTTGAAATGTTGCAGATGATGAATAAAACATCTGAAGAGATTTTTCTACTTCTGGATAATTTACTGAAATGGGCAAAAAACAGATTGGATAAGCAAATTGTTTTTAAACAAATAACTGATGTAAATGGTATAATTGACAGCACTGCTCAGATTTATTTACCTGTTGCTGAACAGAAAGGAATTACGCTGGAAATTAAAAACATGGATAAAGAATTACAAGGCTTTGTTGATATTGACATGCTGAAAACGGTTATTCGTAATCTTGTATCCAATGCCTTAAAGTTTTCCTACAACGGTGGTATTGTTACTGTTGATACGCAAACCAAAGAAAATGAAATAGTTGTTAGCGTTAAAGATACTGGTAAAGGCATGACTAATGAAGAAATTGACAAACTCATGAATCAAAATGTTCACTTTACCACCTACGGAACAAACAATGAAAAAGGCTCTGGATTAGGATTAATGCTTTGCAAGGACTTTATCAAACTTCATAATGGAGAACTTCGGGTTGAATCCGAGCCAGATAAGGGTTCTACATTTAGTTTTACGTTGCCTTCGGGAATAGCATAGAAATTAATAATATTATACTACGAAAGTTTACATTTTAAAAGAGGATAAGCGAATTAAATTCACCTATCCTCTTTTAAAATGTAAGTATAAAAATTGCCAGGAAAGTTACTTATTGTATACTTTACCACTTTGAGGAGACAAATACCAATTTGAATTATTAGCTCCTCCAGACTTCGCCCAATTTAGGAAGTTAGGATAAGCTTCTTGTATAGTAACAGACTCTGCGGGGTATTTAAAATTGGCCGTTGGAATTAATAAACCCCATACCATATTGTTGTAATCTGTATAATCCAATGGATCACTTTTAACTTTTGATGTAGCTTTAAAACCTGCCAAATGGATTTCTTTTCTATTTACATCATTGTTCTGCCCAATAATCAGATAAAAGTTTAAATTGGAAATATTAATATCTGATTCAGAAACACTGTTACTAAATGCAACTTCAAATTTATATGTATCTGTTTTATATTTTGGCAACGATGGATTTGTATTTGTAATACCCGGTGATGATAAACCAAATGTGCTGTATACATCCGGAAATAGGATTAAGTTCGCTTTATCCTGGCCGTTTTCTTTAGTGCCAATACTATTTGTTGAGGATACTAATGATAAACCTCCAGCCGGAATTTTGTCAAATTGCACACCTAATGCCAGACGATTTGATGCACCAGCAGCAATGGGTGTTATTTCGAATGAAAATGTCGCTAATTTATTCTTATTTCCTTTCGAATAGGATATTTTTTCAATTGTGAAAACAAAGTCATTCATATCGTAATCTCCTAACGCGGGCCAGTTATCTTCCATTGCAAAGGTATATCCATTACCCGTTTCGACCTTTATAGGGAAAGATGGATTTGTAGGTGTACCCGTACCCGGATCTCCCGTTACTCCAGAGCCATTACATGACGTTTCCGCAACAGATGTTTGAGGACTCTTTGTTAACTTAACGTTGCCTGTTGTCTTATATAACAACCGTGAATCATATGAAGTAGCTATGGCTGCTTCCATGGATCCTACTAATGATAAATTCTCAGAAAAGTCAGATGTCGGACCTACAGTTCCTGATTTCACATAAAAGAGTGGTTCGAGGTTACTTTCTTTTGCGCCATTGATTACAACATGGTAATTGAAAACAGCGCCATTTGAGACCGTATTGCTTGTTGGTAAATTATAGGCAGAAACATCCCCAATAGAGAAAACAGCATTACCTTTTAATGTAAAAGTTGAATTATTTCCCCAAAAGTCCTTACAAGCTAACAACGAGCCCGAAGCAGAGTTAATAGATCCTTGTTCCGTATACAAGTCGTCACATACGGTGAAACAATTATTATTTAATGTTCCGCCTCCGCCACTAAAGTTCAAGTAAGCTACCTCCATATGATGATTATTATCTATAACAAACTTATTGGTCAACGAAACTTCAGCAGCTTTTATCTCTCCGTTATTTTCAAGCTTTGTTGTAGAATTACCAGTTAATTTTCTTACATTAAAAAGATTATTATTTTGTATCGCAGCTCCATTGGTAACCTCTATATCTTGAGAATTTAACGTTCCATTATTGATGATTTTTGGATTATTCCATCCTAACACCAGGTTCTTTGTGTTTAGAATTCCATCGTTTACAACTTTAGTATTAACTCCAATGCTTGAATTAGCATTCAAATTTAACGTTCCTCCTTCATGTATAGCCACTACTATATTCTGACCATACCAATTGAGGTCTGAGTTTGCTGTAACTTTTCCCTTAGGCAACACAACAATCTTACAGCCATCTTCTAATGCTAACTGACTATTAAAAATAGCAGTTCCCTCGACATACAATTCAATATTTTTCTGCCCCCCAGAGAAAGTTATCATATCATTTGAAACATTTAATGGGAGGTAGTACTTTGTATTGGCTGCAAGGGTTACTGCCCCATTTCCTAAATCAGTTCGCTGATTTTTATCTGGCAAATTATAAGTACTCGCCCTTTCTGCGCTGGCAGGAATTGCACGCGTAGTAATAACAGAACTACTGTTTGTTAATGATGTACTCCTGGTTCCTATTGAATTACTTGAAAAATCACAAACTGCAGTTGTTGCAGATGTGACGTCAACAACCATAACAACTTCTCTTTTCAGAGGATCGATTTGTTTAATATACAAAACACTATCCGATTGAGATACAACGATATCTTCAATAAAAGGAGCACTTCCTATGGCTACTCCTGCAGAAAGGAGTTTTAAATTGTTGTTACTGGCCAATGGATTTTGGTTGTACACCTCCACCATATAAAAGTTCTCACCATTGTATTGATCGTCTACATTTACGGTTAAATTTACACTTTTTGTGGTTGTAAATTTAAATCCAACAGGGATCTCAGCATTAGGGTTCTTTTCGGCGACAATTTCCGGGTCGTAAAGATCCTTCACACAACTGGAAAAAAGTAAGGTACTTGAAAGTACAGTAAAAGAAAAAACTTTAAACATCGGTTTCATAGTCAAACTATTAATCGTTGGGTACTAATAACTACTAAGATTTATCGTAATCTCAGCTTTTTGTGTTCATCTGGAAAAATTCAGTTGCAAATTTACATAACTAATCAAATTTAAGCACGATACAATACAGATAATTTTAATTCGATTAAATATAATTAACCAATAATTGATCTGATGCTAAATCAAATAGGCTACTGTAAATCAATGCTTAAAATTAATACCAGCATTTCACTATTTAACATCAAATCACATATTATTGTTCAATTTCAAACAATTTTAATTTATTGTATAGCGTTTTTCTATCAATACCCAAAATTTTGGCGGCTTTTGTTTTGTTGTTTCCCGCTTGGGCTAATGCAGATAGTATTAATTCTTTTTCATGCTCCTCGTTATAAAGGGGCATGAAGGGTGCTTCAATTACAGTTTGTTTAAACTCTTCGGGTAGTTCATTAAATGTTATATATTGATTGGAAGCCAACAGTGTAGCATAGCGTATCACATTCTTCATTTGACGAAGATTACCAGGCCAACTATAATTTTGAAAAAGATGCATGGTTTCGGCATCAAAACCAATTACAGATTTATTTAGCTCGGTATTGGCTACATCCAAAAAGGTATTGGCAAAAAGCATCAAATCTTCCTTACGTTCTTTAAGATCCGGAATACGGATGGAGAATTCGTTTATTCGATGATACAAATCTTCCCTAAAATCACCTTTATCTATTGCCGACCTTAGATTTTCGTTTGTTGCAGACAACAAACGCACATCGATGGTTATTTCCTGATTACTTCCTATTGGTTTGATTTTTCGCTCCTGCAAAGCCCGCAATAATTGCACTTGAACTTCATAGCTAAGGTTTCCTATTTCATCCAAAAAAAGTGTCCCCCCTTGTGCAGCCTCAAAAGCTCCAATTTTATTATCAATCGCACCAGTAAAGGATCCTTTTATGTGGCCAAAAAATTCTGAAGCAGCCAGGTCTTTAGGAATTGCGCCACAGTCTACAGCAACAAAAGGAGCCGCACTCCTCTTACTCATGTTATGGATTCTTCGTGCAATATGTTCTTTACCCGTACCACTAGACCCATTAATCAGCACAGACATATTGGTTGGAGCAACCAATCGTACGTGCTCATACATCTGACGCGCCAACGGACTTTTCCCTTCTATATACAAACCGACATCTTTGGGTCGTTTTTCTGCAGGCGCAACTAGACTAGTTAAATTTTCATGTATTTTTGTAAGCAACAAATCTGGTTGAAATGGTTTGGATATATAATCGGAGGCCCCCAGTTTCATTGCCTTAACTGCCGTTTGAATATCGGCATAACTTGTCATCATGATTACAGGCAAAAGAGGGTTTTGTACTTTTAACCATTGTAACAGATCGATTCCATCACTATCCGGCAATCGTAAATCAGAGATAATAAGATCAAAATCTTTATCAGAAAGATGTTGTTTCGCATCTTTCACATTCGCAGCCGAAGTGACATCGAATCCTTTTTTACCCAACCAAGTTGAAAGCATTAAAGAAAAAGTCAGATCATCTTCAACAATTAGAATCCGCACCATAATTATTTTCTGAATTAAGAATACACAAAAGTAATAAAATTAATCTTATTGATAAAAAGCCTTTTTCCTTATCTACATGAATCTACAAAAAAAGGAGTCCTGACCAGCAGTGACTCCTTCATGTATATCGATTGCAATTAATCTATTATTTTGCCTCTTTCTTTGCAGTCTCCTTACAGCATTGTTTCTTTTCCTCAGTAGCTTTACAGCAACTCTTCTTATCTGCTTTCTCTTTACAACATTCCTTTTTCTTATCACATTGCTCTTTTTTTACCTCACTTTTAGCTGGTGCTTTCTTTGCATCCTGAGCATTTACAGTCATAGCAGTTATACTAGTCAACACTGCAATAGCAATTAAAATTTTCTTCATAACTTCTGTAATTAATTTATTTACTGATCTACATATAGTATCAAAGGATACTGCAGCGAAAATAATATGATTTCTTTATTATACCTCAAAATTTTTAGTTAATTATACAGAACAGTTTTGCAGAAACACTTACGTCGGGATTATAATGTTTTTGCATCTATTTCTTTAGAGCTTACTATGTAAAAATTTTCATGATGTAAGATTAGAGCAAATACTAAGTCAACTAACTCTAATACAATGACATAAACCATTTATCACTTAAGGGAAATAATCTTTTGACAGTTGTCGAAATACATAACGACAATTGTCGACAAGGAGAACGACAATTGTCAATATCCTTGTCGACAACTGTCGGACGAATACTTCCCTTAAGGCTTTGTATTTTGTTACAGACTCATAAAATTTCTTTACTTAATAGATTTACTAATTTATAAAAAGGGAAGGTGACGGGTGGCAGATAAAAATGATCTGCCACCCTGTATCTATCACCCTCAAAAGTGACAGGTGACAGATTGTATTGTGCAAACATTGTTTGGCAACAAGGTTTGTAACTGTGAAAGCAAAAAAGCACCCCAAATGAGGTGCTTTTTTGTGTTTTGCAGACTTAAATAAAATTTGTATTTCTAATCTTTTCTTTTAATCATACTTTCTCTCCATTTTACTGCATTATTACTAATATTATTTATTCTCTATTTATGCAAATATTGTCAATGCTGCCACGATAGTTAAAACAACAATAACCACAAATACTTTCTTCATAATTTTCAACCTCCACATTTTCATTCATAACCAAGTTCGTTATAAAAAGAGAATCGAAAATCATGCCAAAAAAATCATTTGCTCGAATAATAGTAATAATACACTCATTTACAGGCTATATATATATGTGCGACCAAAAATGAAAAATATGAACATTGAGGAATCACAATCACACCTGTAGAATTAATCTACAATCTTTTGTCGGATGGAAGTTACAATCTTTAAAATAGTATCGACTGAGTTAGACATAAGAGCCGACCACTCGGCATCCGATAGCTGGTCCGATTTCTTTTCCAAGGCTTCCAGCATAGGAGTCAGCTCTTTTGCTCCTATCATCGAGAACAAAGGTAAAAATTTATGGGACAGCCTGGCTGATTCCTTTCTATCCATTTTCTCCAATGCCTTTTGAAATAGACTCACGTTGTGACTTGTTTCATCACAAAAAGTCTTCAGAATAGCATTTGATGCCTGGGAATCGTCTCCGGCAAAAACAGTAAGCGCATCAAGATTCAATTCAGACGCATTCGAAAAATAATCAGGAAAAATCGTTTTGACAAGATCGTGAAGCTGCTTTAGGGTATAAGGCTTAGTCAGAAACGCTGTAAAACCAGCATTTGCCAAGTCGGACTTGTTCGGAACACTACCGGAAAGAGCAACAAAAGGTATCGAACTAACTACTGGATGGTCGAGCGACCGGATGACTTTCAGAAGTTCAAAACCATCCATTTGAGGCATTTGAATATCAGTAATTACAAAATCATAGGAGTCTTTTAGTAACATTTCTTTCACTTTCGAAGAATCGGAACACTTGTCCACAATGACTCCCAGATAGCCAAGCAACTCTTTTGCCAAGGCTAACTGGATTGGATCGTCGTCGATCAGCAAGCAGTACAGGGAAGGATTCGAATCGGAAAGTTTACTAGTTGAAAGATCTGCCGCAACGGCTTTCACCTCTTGTACAGAGGTAGCAGATAATGGAATATCGGCACTGAACATACTTCCCTTTCCCACTTCACTTTCGAAGGATAAAGTTCCATTCATCAACATGACCAATTTATGAGTAATCGCCAATCCCAGTCCAAATCCGTCGGCGCCTTCACTCCCGGAAACTCTGGAAAATTTATTAAATAACTTATTCCTATCGGCTTCAGGAATACCACATCCTTGATCTGAGACAATACTATGTAAAATATACTTGCCGGAATCATTTGTAATTTCATAACCTAAAACAACCGACCCCTTTGATGTGAATTTAATCGCATTAGAGAGTAAATTACTGATAATTTGTCTGATCCGAATGGGATCGCCTTCCAAAAGGAGATCTTTGTCTTCATTCTTTTCATGTATCACAAACTTTAGCCCTTTAGTATCTGCCATTGGTTTAAAGCTGAGATAAATTTCGTTGAGAAGCGAGGATACGTTAAACGGAACAATATTAAATTCCATTTTATTGGACTCAAGCCGATAAAAATCTAACAGATCATTTACCAACGCCAGTATATGACCCGAAGAAGCATTCATATTATCTAAATAATAACGCTGCCTCCCATCCGGATGGAGTCGTTGCAACAATTCTGTATATCCAATAATTGATGAAAGAGGTGCTCGAATATCGTGACTGATTGTAAGCATCAACTTTTCACGCTTCATCAGTAAGTCTTCCGTATATTTTTTTGCTTTCTCCAACTGTTTACGGTAAAATTTACTTCGTGATACGTCTTTAGCAATTAAGTAAACAAACGATAAAACAATTATAACTGAGAGTATGGCAATAGCTGCAATAAAACGAGATGCTGAGCGTATTATTTCTTGTTTGTAATTCATGTTCTCCAAAGAAGTATTCAGTTCCTGACTCTCAATATCGCGCAACATACTATCAACTTCGCTGGAAATCTGGCGGTTATCGGACCTTAATTTTTCGGCATACTCAATAACAAGTGTATAAAGTTCCTTACGCTGTCCGGCTACGTTTCGCTGCAATCTTTTCAACACACTCGAAATGGTGTCTGAGGGATTGTATAATCCTCCCTTTTTATCAGCTATATACTCTCGGACAGATCGTCGCACTACTCCACTATCACCTTTTGAAGGCGAAAATACATCAGCGACACGTTTGAAGAATCCTTTGGGTTTTTTCCTGACAAATACCGTGTCTTCATGAACCTGTACTTTTTTTAGCAAAGCAATTTCTTTTGCCATTTTATCTTGAGAAGACAGTACCTTATTGATATTTTGATTATATAGTTTTTCAAAATCGGCATCATTCCAGATACTTAGTAGCTCTTTGGTGTTATGCCTTTTTCGCTCAATTAAAGAGCTGATTGTATCAATAATAATCTGCTGAGTTGAATCGTCAGACAATAGGCGGAGCGAATCTAAATTCTGCTGTGCAAGATCAAACGTTTCATCCAAAAGTATTTCAGGATTAACCTCCGTAGTATCTGCTTTCTTCCCAAAGTCTACAAACTGACTTAAAGCTTCGCTTTCGTAAAGTAAAGACTGTGTATTTGTTACCAGATACACTTTCCGCCGGGAAATATCATTATTTGTATTTTCAGTTGCAAAATCTTCTACAATATTAAAAATGTAGATTACCGAAAGGATGGCTGCTGCAATAAGTAAACCATACCCTAAAAGGACTTTTCTTGTTATATGGAAACGCTCTCTCATCACATACTTCGTATTTAAAGCAAAAGTAATAAAATATACAAATGAATAGCAATCTTATATTACAAAGAATTCAGGAGAAGGTAGCAAAACAGTAATGTCTGAAAAGGAAAAAAGAGTGCCTCAAAAAACTGAGACACCCTTATTCTAATAAAACTATATATCGTTTGCGGCTAAGCAGCCGACTTCGTAAAGCAAAAACTCCTTACGATTTCTGAATTGTTACAAAGCAAAAGCTGGTTTGCGATGAATCCACTGACCACGGGTAAAGTCAGGAAAATCAACAACAGCACCACCTCTGGCTACAGACATTTCAGAAAGTCCTGAAATAGCACTCCAGGCAGCAGCATCGTAACAGTCCATCGGAGCCGGTTTCTTGTTTTTGATCGCATCAATCAAATCGTACATCATAATAAAGTCCATTCCGCCATGACCAGCTTCTTTGGCCTTAGATTCGAGCGAGCTCCACAATTTATGGTCGTATTTCTTAAACCACTCTTCCGACTCGTCCCAATAGTGTGGTTTAGCCGATTTTCCTTCAACATAAACATGATCGCCATCGTTCATCCACAACCCATCAGTTCCCTGAATGCGGAAACCTAAAGAATAAGGACGAGGTGAGTTTGTGTCATGTGTAACAATAACAGTCTGACCATTTGCACACTTAATCATGGAAGTAACAATATCGCCACAATTAAAACGAACTTTAGCCAAAGGATGATTCTCGCCACCATTGTCTACAACAAACTTATGAAGACCACGAGATTGAGTAGCCATTGCCGACAATGAAAGGAAACGGTTACCACGGTTAATGTCCAAACAGTTGGCAACCGGACCGGCACCGTGAGTTGGATACAAGTCGCCGTTACGTGTAATGGAATGATTTGTTCTCCATTGAGCTTCAGCAAATGCCTCTTTACCCATTTTCAATTCGCCGCCAGGTATGTAGCTGTAGTTCTTTCCGTCGTTGAATTTGATGTTACGCAAATCGTGCTCGTAACCACAACGGGCGTGCAGCAATTCGCCGAATAATCCCTGACGGGTCATATTAAGAGCAGCCATCACATCCCTGCGATAACATACATTTTCCATGATATTAAGCTGGCTGCCGGTTGCTTCGGATACATTAACCAAATCCCAACACTCTTCGATCGTATTGGCAGCAGACACTTCAACACCTACATACGGAACACCAGCTTTCATAGCTGCAACCGACATCGGTACGTGCCATTCCCAGGGACTGGCAATAATTATACAGTCGAATTCTTCGTTGTTAAGCATCTGTTCAAATGCACGTTCGCTGCCGGTATAAACCTTAGGAGCCGCTACATTAAAGTTAGCAATATGTTTCAGTGTACTTTCTAGCGGCCCTTGCTGGATATCGCAAATGGCAACAATCTTGTTTCCTTCGATAGCCAAAACATTGTTAATATGCTCCTGACATCTGGAACCTGTTCCAATAAATCCGAAACGAAGTTTACCATCATCTTTTCCTGCGGTTTTCTTTTTTGCTTGTACTTGTGTTTCGGCTACATTTGCAGCTGCTGCATTAGTAGCAATAGCGAGTCCTGCAGTACCAAGTCCTGCAACTGTCATCTTTTTTAGAAATGATCGGCGAGTGTTTTCCATTTTTAAATAAATTAATAATTCTACTATTTGGATATGTTTAGCTTACAAAAATAATTGAATATATTCACGATACAAACAATTATAGAATTAAAAAGTGGATGACAAAGCAATAAGCATGTATCGTCACCCACTTTTTATTAGTAATTCTTACGGATTTTGCGTCAAAGTACAATTAATGCTTGCGTAAGCATTAATCTGATCTTGCGGAATAAATTGGACAACTCTGGAATCGGTTGACGGAATTTCTTCCATGGCATTATGAGGTCCGGGATAATGGCGGGTAAGCGTTCCCCCATTACGAAACACATCAAAACTACGTTCTGCTTCGTATGCCAACTCAAGTTGTCTTTCTTTTTCAATTAATTGAGCGGCATTTGCAGCGTTCAATGAACTATATCCCTCGCCAGGTAAAGAACGTTCACGAATTATATTCAAATTAATCAACGCATTGGCATAGTCGCCTTTCTTGGCATAGCATTCTGCCATGTTCAAATATAGTTCGGCCAAACGGGAAATGATTGGTGAATGCAGATGCGATTCACCTTCCTGTTTTGAACACTTGTATATGTAAAACATGGGATAAACACGGTTTAACAACATCATATAATCCTTCACGCCCTTATAAGTTTTACCTTTGTAATTGATGGAGTAATAGCCTTGTTCTTTATCTAATTCAGTAAGCTGATACGTAGTGGTAACATCTTTTTTGTCTACCTGTTCCGTAATTTCCACATACAAGGAACCATCGGCATTGTACTTCAGAGGACTTTGTACGTAATTATAATTTGTCTGGACTCCGCTTGTGTTGTAAACATCTTTAATAAAGCGAAACGCTTCGATTTTCTTGTTTTCATCCTGTCCCACATACTGAGGAACAATAAAAGCCGAACGGGCATCTTTACCTCTGCCTGTTTCATCCAACAGTTCCATGTATTTTGCACTGGCATACATTTCGCCCCATCCCATTCCATCAATATTTGCGTACATACCGCCAACGCCATAATAATGATCGTATCCGGAATATTCTGATGAAACCCTCTTCACTGCAAAAATGGTCTCTGTCTGTGCACCATCTTCTGGAGAAAAGGTATTATACTTCATAAAGTTTTCACGATCAAGCAACTGATAACGGCCACTTTCGATAACCTGCTGAGCATAATAAATAGCCGAGTCGGCATAAGTTGTATTTGGATTCTGGTACGTTCCGCTCATATACATATAAACTCTTGAAAGCATTGCCTGCGCTGCTTCCTTCGTTGCATAGGCAGCCGTTTTATTTTCCGTCATAAGCGATTCCCCTTTTCTAAGATCGGCAATGGCCTGCGCATACGTATCTTTAACCGTAGCACGATCTGGCAGAACCAGATTATTTAAATCTTCAGGTAAACCGTTAACAATAGGTACACCCAAATTCTTTTCGGGCGACTGAAAATAAGGACGGCCATAGGCTCTGCATAAGTAGAAGTACATGGTTCCCCGCAAATAATAAGCTTCACCGATACGTTGATCAACTTCCGGATTTTCTCCTTCCTCGACAAGCTTCATTAAATCACTTGCCTGAGAAATTACTTTATAGCTATTATTCCAAAAGGTATTTAAGCGATAGTTTGATGGAGTATGCTGGTAAGAGATAAACGTATAAAATGCATCCGTCGACGATCCGCGGATCATCATATTATCTCCGGCATACTCTCCTACCCGATGCATTACATCCGACCAGCCTTTAAGCTGAGCATAACACCCATTTAAAAGGATATCAAGAGAAGCTTCTTTGTCTTCGGTAATTTTATCAGCCGAATATTTATCATATGGCAACCGTTCAATGTCGCACGCTGTAAATGAGCATGCAGCTGCTAATGCTATTGTTAGTATCTTTTTCATCTTTTCTTACAATCAAAATGTTACATTAAGGCCAAACATAAACTTACGGGTAGACGGATAAACAGCCGTCGTAACCCCTGTGATCTTTCCGTTTGCGGGTGGAATCTCAGGATCAACTCCAGAATAATCTGTAAGCGTAAATAAATTCTCTCCCGAAGCGAAAATCCTTAAATTTGAAATATAGAACTGAGGTAAAGCCAGATTGTAACCAATCGTAAGGTTTCGCAATTTTAGATAAGACCCATCTTCAAGGAAACGGGAAGAAGCTTTGTTTGAGTTTGTTCCGTTATTGTAAATACCTTGCGGGTGTGTAGCTACATCTCCTGGTTTTTCCCAACGACTCCAGCCATCCTGAAGCTTCATTTGGTTACGATCGGTGTATGTACCGTCAGAATCATATTCAGCACGTGCATAGTTATATATTTTACCACCTACTGAATAACCAAATACAGCTGATAAATCGACATTCTTCCATGAAAGATTTGTAGAAAATCCACCAAAGAAATCGGGCGTATAACGATCAATGGCAATCTGATTCTTTGATGCATCACCGTAACTGAATGTTTTCACTCTGGCACCGCTCTCATCTGTTTTAAACCACTGCGCTTTTCCTGTTTCAGTATCTACACCGGCCCACTCGGTAAGATACCATGTATCAACATCCAAACCCGGCTTTAAAAGCTTTGATGCAGAACCTGCAATACCAGAACCATCACTAACAATGATTTCCGACTTTTCTCCATACAATTCGGTTACTTTGTTCTTGTTCAAACCAATGTTTGCATCGATAGTCCAATTCCAATCTTTCGATTTAATAATATCGGCACCAAGAGATAGTTCAAATCCATTGTTTTCAACACAGCCAACATTACGCCAGATGCTGGTTACACCAATAATACCTGGTAACGGAACCTGATAAAGCAATCCGGAAGTATTTTTGTTGTAATAATCCAAAGTAACCCTGAAACGGTTAAAGAACGAAGCATCAACTCCAATGCCTGTAGTATAAGTCTTTTCCCAGGTAAGATCGTCGTTCTTCACCTGATTTAAAATAGCACCTGGCATTTCGTTGTAGCTTTCGCTTAAACTATAAAGTGCATATTGAGGATACAAAGAACTTGGGCGGTTACCCACAGAACCATAGCTGGCGCGTAGTTTTAAATTATCAACCCAGTCGGCCGTAAAGAAATCTTCCTTGTGAATATTCCAACCACCACTGATTGAGAAGAAATTACCATATTTTGCGTTATCACCGAAGTTCGATGCGCCGTCGCGTCTGAAAGAGAACTGAGCAAGATACTTATTATCGTATGCGTAATTTGCATTAAAAATCATTGACTGAACAGCCCATTCATTTCTGCTGCTACTTACCAGTTCTGGAACTGCAGCTACATCGGATACTAAAAATCCAGGAGCAAAACCTGTAGCAGAAGCATTATTGGCACGTGCCGTATAGGTATTCCATTCGTAAGCAGCCAGCGCATTCACAGCATGTTTTCCGAACGTCTTATTAAAACGCAGTAACTGGTTGGAATATACGCGGTACATATTACTTGAATAATCTGAAATACGTCCGTTAACCGATTCGCCTGCCGACGAGCGGGGGTCGGTATATGAAGTATAAAAATAGTTTTCGTATTTGTAGTTATTTACAGACGAAAAAGTAAGATAATCGGTAAACTTGATATCAAAATCGAGATTACCCATAAACTCATACGTTGTATAGTCTGTGAAGTTCCATTGTAAATCGTACAGATAATTGCTCCCTGTTGTATTTACCCAGGTAGGATTAGGAGAATTTCCAACCAACGTACCATCTTCTTTATATGGACTATCCCAGGGCATATTGGAGTACATGGCACTCACTGAATGTTGCTGGTCGTGCACATCCTTACGTGAAGCACTGACTTGAGGGCAAAGATTAAACCAGCTAACTGGCTTGTAATCTACATTAAAACGAAAATTATAACGGGTATAATCATATCCTTTAACAGCACCATTTTCGTCGTAAACGCCAACAGATGTATATGTTTTCAGATTTTCGTTACCTCCGGCAACCGACACATTGTAATCCTGTGCAAAACCTAACTGGGTTGCTTTATCCCACCAGTCGTAGTTACTATTTGCAAGTTCTGTATTCCAACGTCCAAACGAAATTTGTTCCTGGTTACTGAATGATTTGTACAAGTCGTACAGTTCTGATCCGTTCATCACTTCCAGATTTCCTTTATTCAGTTCTGTTATACCTAATTTAGCAGACACATTAATCGTTGCTTTTCCAGTTTTACCTTTCTTTGTTGTAACCATGATTACCCCGTTTGCTCCCTGCGAACCATAGATGGCTGTAGAAGCAGCGTCTTTTAAAATAGACATGGTTTCGATATCCGAAGGATTCAAGGATCCCGCACCATCGCCCACAATAACTCCGTCGATTACCCATAAAGGATCTGTGCTACCATTCACTGTAGATTTTCCACGAATTACAATAGCTCCAACGTCGCCCGGACGACCCGAACCGGAGTTTACATACACCCCCGGCGCTTTACCGCTCAACATATTTTCTACAGTTGGCGTGGTAACATCCATAAGCTTATCTTTACCAACCACCTGCATGGCACCGGTAAGACTCTCTTTCTTCTGTACACCATAGCCAACTACGACAACCTCTCCCAAAGCTTGTGTATCTTCCTTGATGCCAATTGTCATCTTTTTGCCCGGAGTAGGTTTTATGATAGTCTTGAGGTATCCAATATAGGATACCTCAAGAGTGGCATTCGCCGGAACATCCAATGAAAAGTTCCCGTCGAAATCGGTACTTGTTCCATTGGCTGTTCCCACTACAAGTACATTGGCACCTATAACCGGTTCGCCGGTAGTTGCATCAACGACTGTACCTGTAATTTTAGCGGCCTGTTGTGTGATTTGTTTTTCTGCTACAGTATTATTTCCAGTATTCTGTGGCTTGAAAATAATAATACGATTGTTCTTTAGTTCAAATTTAGCGTTTTGATTCTTTAAGGCGTTTATAAGAATCTCTTCAATCGACTTATTTTCCATATTTAGCGTTACACGCTCATTCAAGTCGATGTCGTTATTCCTGATAAGGAAGGAGTAATCGGACTTTGATTCGATTAAATCGAACAATTCCCGTAATGTAGAGCTATTAAGCTTTACTGTAATGGTTGACGTTTGGAGCTCCGATGCGTATGTTTGCAGAGGTTGCATAGGCAACATAAACAGCAAACAGGAAGCTAGAAGCATTTTTCCATTCTTCTTAATAAATTTAATTTTCATTCTTGTTTTAGATTTAATAATGCAAATTCAAAAAATAATCAGTCATTGTAATCAAATAAATCGTTCCTAATAAATAGAGTTTTTGTCTAGTACTTCATAATCCTGTATTTTAAGTTAACAACTATTTCATGCGATCGTATATAATAAGATTCGAATCTTTTCTTGACCAGGTATATTTCTTGTCTATATCTACCTCTTGTAGTATTTCTTCTAGAGAATAATGGTTATTGAAGCTTCCGGTAAATATTTCGTTCTTCAATGTTCTACTCTTTATCTGAATCCTCACATTAAATTTTCGTTCCAATTGTTTCGACATTTCCACGAAACTTGCTTCATGAAAAGAAAGACTACCTCCTACCCAAGCTAATGCATCCGATGTATCTACTTCAGTAAGATCCATCTTTGCCGATGATTTATTGTATGAAACCATTTGGTTCGGTTTCATAACCACATTGGGAAGTGAAGATATTTTTTCATTGAAATGAACATCAACTTTACCTTGCGCCAGGCAAACATCTACAGTTTCTTCGTTTCGGTAAGCCTTTACATTAAACCGGGTTCCCAGTACCTTTATATCGAGTGCTTCAGATTTAACTACAAAAGGTTTCAGTGAGTCGTGAGCAACTTCGAAATAGGCTTCACCTTCCAGATAAACCTCACGAACTTTTTTATCAAAAGACTTATTGTATTTCAATGATGAACCCGAATTAATCCACACAACTGTTTTATCCGGCAGAATAACTTTCGTCTGTGCTCCATAAGGTGTAACTGTCTCGAACCAGGCTATATTATCCTGTTTGGCAGATGATTGTTTTCCTACATAAAAAAATGTAACACTAAGTGAAAGAAGGAGTAATAACGTGGCCGCGAATTTCACCAGAGTACCTCTTGTTAACGACCGGCTTTTACCTGATTGTATAGATAAACTAAGTAACGGTGCAAACTTATTTGCAAAGTTTTCGCGCATATCCGACATAAAAGCCGGGACATGAGCAGTTGCCCACCATTCGGCCATTTCAGAAAATACTACCTTGCGTGATGTATCTTCTTCCAACCACCGAAGTAATTCCGTTTTTTCGTCCTCCGAAATTCTTCCGGAGAAATAATCAAACAACTTGTCTTCTATATTTTCGTCATTCATTTTCATCTGAACTTACTTACTCTTTTTATTTTTAAACAAAGAAACATCGACCAATTAATAAAGCATTTTTGCTGCTTTATAAGTAAATACAGCAATAGATTACATTCCGTTTAAACGAAATGCATTTATTTTCATCTTTTTTTTAAAAAAGAGAATAATTTCAGTAAATAAACGAGAAGAATGATAAGGCAAAATGACGAAGTTGTTCTTTTAGCTTTGAGAGAGCTATTTTGACCTGCCCTCTTACGGTACTGGGGCTTATCTGATTAAGAGAGGCTATTTCTTCGTATGAAAGATTAAGATAGAGGTATTGTTCAAAAATCTCACGGCACTTTGCAGGTAGCTTCTGTATAGCGAGATTCACCGTATCTTCAAATTCTTTATTTTCCAGAAATGCCAGCGGATGCTCGTCCGAAATAATTTGTTGTTTCTGAAACTCCAGTAAATTATCTTCTACATCGGACAAAGATACCTCCTCCAACTGCTTTTTCTTTAGATGGTTGAGACTTCTGTTTTGAACGGAACGAATCAGATAAGCAGAGCAAGGAAAAGTTAAGGTGGCTCTGTTTTCCCACACTCGTAAAAAAACATCATTCACTATTTCCTGTGCAACTTCAGGTATAAAAACATATTTTGTGGCAACTGCACAAAGATAGACATAATAAGCGTTATACAGTTCTTCAAAAGCCTTTACATCTCCTTTGTTTATACGTTGAATTACTTCTTCACTCAATATTAGCACGGATTTAGATTATAGTTCTGACGGAT
The DNA here is from genome assembly GCF_963667135.1 of uncultured Macellibacteroides sp. NCBI lineage: Bacteria > Pseudomonadati > Bacteroidota > Bacteroidia > Bacteroidales > Porphyromonadaceae > Macellibacteroides > uncultured Macellibacteroides sp. The sequence goes on from NZ_OY762974.1 coordinate 3,960,065, forward strand.
AAAATAACACTGTGCAAACATAGCGAATAATTTCGAAGACCAAAAGATAATCTACATTTCTTAAATCTTGTTAACGCTTCCGCATAGTCATAATCAGCATAAGTTAACGGAACACCAATGCTCCGAAAGCAACCATTATTTAACTCATATTAATAAAATAAATCCATGTATATTATTGATATTTCGGCTGTTAATTCATCTTCGTTTGTTATATTTGCAGATAACAGTAATACAATCTATTATGGAAGGAAAAAAGAAACTAACAACAGAAGCAGGTGCTCCGGTTGGCGACAACCAGAATATTCAGACTGCGGGGCCGCATGGTCCTGCTCTATTGCAGAATGCCTGGATGGTGGAAAAGCTTGCCCATTTTAACAGGGAACGTATTCCGGAAAGAGTAGTGCATGCCAAAGGTTCGGGAGCTTTTGGCACATTGAAAATCACGCATGACATTACGATGTATACAAAAGCTGCTATCTTCTCAAAGATCAGTAAAAAAACAGACCTGTTTATTCGTTTCTCTACAGTTGCCGGCGAACGTGGTGCTGCCGATACAGAAAGAGACGTTAGAGGTTTTGCCATTAAGTTTTATACAGAGGAAGGTAACTGGGACCTTGTTGGTAACAATACTCCGGTATTCTTTATACGCGATCCGCTTAAATTCCCCGATTTTATACATACGCAGAAGCGGGATCCTAAAACAAATCTGCGCAGTAATACGGCTGCCTGGGATTTCTGGAGCTTATCTCCGGAATCGCTTCATCAGGTAATGATACTTATGAGTGACCGTGGGATTCCACAAAACCTGCGTCAGATGCATGGATTCGGTAGTCACACGTTTAGTTTTATCAACGACGCAAACAAGCGTTTTTGGGTAAAGTTCCACTTCAAAACTATGCAGGGAATAGCCAATTTCACAAACGAGGAAGCTGCAAAGATTGTTGCTAACGATCGGGAATATTCTCAACGTGACTTATATAACAACATCGCTGCAGGCAATTTCCCGCAGTGGAGAATGTGCATTCAAATTATGCCTGAAGCCGAAGCAGCAACCTGCGGCTTCAATCCGTTTGATTTAACCAAAGTATGGAGTCAAAAAGTATATCCGCTTATTGAAGTGGGCATTATGGAGCTGAATAAAAATCCGGAAAATTACTTTGCCACCGTTGAGCAGGCAGCCTTTAATCCTGCCAATGTGGTTCCGGGTATTGGCTATTCTCCCGATAAAATGTTACAAGGGCGTTTGTTTGCCTATGGAGATGCCGCCAGATATCGTTTAGGAATAAATCATGGCAGCTTGCCGGTAAATGCTCCCCGTTGTCCATTCCATAACTATCACCACGATGGAACTATGCGCACTGGCGATAACGGACGGGGAACTGTAAATTACGAACCAAATAGCTTTGATGGTCCTGTTGAAAATAAGGAATATCTTGAACCGGCATTGGCTCTTCAGGGAGATGCTAACACTTACAATCACCGGGAAGACAAAGACTATTATACCCAACCCGGGAATTTATATCGTCTGGTTCCGGATGATGAAAAAGAGCGTATTCACGGAAATGTAGCTGCTGCAATGGAAGGTGTTCCTAATTTCATTAAAATTCGCGCTATCGCCCGCTTCTATCAGGCCGACGAGAATTGCGGGAAGGGTATTGCAGCCAAAGCAGGCATCGACCTTGCGGATGTTCTTGCCGAAGTAGAACGTCAAAAAACAGAATAAAAATGCACTTGTTTTAGAATAAGAAAAGGATGCTTTGAATACAAGGTATCCTTTTTTTGCGTCAACGTCTTCTCTATTTGTAAAATAAATGTTTAGTCACTTGGCCATCAAAGGAACTAAATTGTTTATTACCATATCTATAAGTCAAAAAAACAGTTATACTAAACTTAATTATAAAATAATTTATATACATTTGTGAGTCATGTTGATACACAGTGTGGAATGTGTGTGTAGTTGCTTATTAACCAAATAAAATCAACTTTAATGCATGATAGTTATGAAAAAAATTATTCTGTTTCTGTGTATGATTGTGCTGGCGTCTCTTAACGCCAATGCACAAGGATGGGTTAAAAAAATTGGGAGTAAAGCTAAAGAGACGATCGAACGCAAAAGTATTGAGGAGGTTGAAGAACAAACAGAGAAAACCTTTGATAAAAGCGTAGATAAAGTAGAAAAGTCTGTAACCAATGAAAACACAGACGAGACAGAGGCTTCTGATAACTCTAACGAAACCGGTTCCAAACAACAAAACAAAAAAGCTCAGCAGAGCTGGAATAAATTTGATTTTGTGGCAGGAAACGAAATTATCTTCGACGACAATCTGACAAACGAAAAAAACGGAGAATTTCCATCCCGCTGGGATCTTAAAGAAGGTGGGGCTGAAATAACTCAGCTAGACGGAGCCAATGCAATTTCAATTATAGGATACACCTATATCACTCCACTATTCAAAGATAATAGCGGATATCTGCCAGATGATTTTACTGTAGAATTTGATTACTACACTGCAGCAGAAAAAGATGGTGAGCTTTCTGTTTTACTCTACGATAAAGAATCTGATCCCAATAAAATTTTTGAGGTCAGATGGTGGTCTCGCAATGCAAACAATAGTTTTCCATTTAACTGGATTGCCACGAACGATGTATACCGTAGTGGAGAAGATACAGCTGACAATAGTGAAGGATGGCACCGCTTTTCTCTCTCTTTCAATAAAAGGGCCCTCAAGGCTTACATCGACGACAAAAGAATTATTAATATACCAAACGTTGGTAAAAAGCCAGGAAAGCTGGATATATGGGGAAATGGAGATGATTCCTTTATTAAAAACTTCCGCATAGCCAAAGGAGCAGTTCCCTTGTATGACAAATTCCTCTCCGATGGCAAAATTATTACTTATGGCATTACATTTGATACAGGAAAAGCAACCTTGAAGCCTCAGTCTATGGGAACCATAAACGAGATTTTTAAGATTATGACTGATCATCCGGAATTAAAATTCTCTGTAGAAGGTCATACAGACAACACAGGAAATCAAGCTTCAAACCAAACACTTTCTGAAAGCAGAGCTTTGGCTGTTATGGATAAACTATCAGAAATGGGTATCAGCAAAAGCCGTCTTACAACTAAAGGTCATGGACAAAATGCTCCGGTTAGCGATAACAATTCGGACGAAGGGCGGGCAAAAAACAGACGGGTTGAGTTTGTAAAATTCTAATTAAAATGAAAGGTATAACATATACATGAAAATAAATTGGGAATCTGTTTGAACTAATGCCTTTAATATACTAATTTTGCAGACGTAAACCTATTCTCAATGCAGAAAAAGCCCATTATAGTGATATAACGGGCTTTTTTTATTCAACACCACGGACTTTAAGCGTAAAGCAAAAGGCGTTGTGAAATCAGACATAATTATAAATAAATAGAGAATTTATGCATCAGGAAACAGATATTCTTGAAGTTTCGGATTTGTTGTTAGACCTGGCTATTACGTTAATGGCTTCGGGGGCTCACACATCCCGCGTGGTCAGGAACGTTGCACGAGCTGCCGAGTCTTTTGGATACAGCACAGATCTGACCGTTTTTCAGATGAGTGTTTTAATGACCCTGACTCGTCTTAACGACAGTAATGTAAGACATACCGCAATTCGCAAAATCAAACCCATGGCTCTTAATTTCAGGACCATCTCAAATCTGAGTGCTCTTACCTGGAGTGCATACGACAATAAGTTACCGCTGGAAGAACTCAAGGAAGAGTTTAACGATATACTAAATACGCCGCGAATGTCGCGCTGGCTGGTATTGTTTCTTGTAGCTTGTGCAAATGCAGCGTTCTGCCGGTTGTTTATGGGTGATATATATGCCATGCTTTTTGTATTTGCCGGTACCCTTGTTGCATTCTTTATGCGCCAGGAGATGTTGCATCGTCATATTAATCACTTTGTGGTATTTATAACCTGTGCCTTTGTTTCGTCGATGATTGCCGGAATTAGCTACAAACTTAATATTGGAACTACGCCGGATGTGGCTCTGGCAACCAGTGTTTTATTTCTGATTCCAGGGGTACCCATGATAAATTCGATAATCGATATTCTGGAAGGGCATGTTCTTGCCGGTACTTCGAGACTTATTAATGCAACAAATCTGATTATTTGCATTGCATTGGGCTTATTTATCACATTGCAATTATTAGGAGTAGACCAACTATGAATATCGAACTATCACAAATCATCCAGGACGGAGTCTTTGCAGCAATAGCCTCCATGGGATTCGCAGTTATCTCCAATCCTCCAAAGAAAGCTGTTTCTGTATCCATTGTACTTGCCTGCATAGGACATGGATTTCGTTTTTATCTGCTTCATTACACGTCGCTCGACCTTGCCACGGCAACCTTGTTTGCCGCATTTACAATCGGAATGCTCAGTATCTTTTTTGCCAAGATTATTCATTGTCCGGCCGAAGTGTTTTCATTTCCTTCGCTTCTCCCAATGATCCCGGGAATGTTTGCTTATAAGATGATTCTTTCGCTGATAAAGTTTCTGCATACCAACGACACTCTATTGCAACAGAGTCTGATTGTTGAAATATTTAAAAACGGTCTTACAGTTGTGTTCGTAATGTTTGCGCTGGTTATTGGTGTTTCCGTTCCGCTATTCGTATTTCACAAGCAATCATTTATGATGACTCGCTTGATTAATCCAATACGAAAATTTAAGAAGTAAAGGGATTGTTCTATTGAAGCAATGTTGATAGTTCTCGCAGGTTGGCTGCAATGTAAGTGGCTCCAGCTTTGCGAAGCTCGGCTTCGTCGCCAAAACCGTAAAGGACTCCAATGGAATCGATGCCATTGTTTTCTGCCCCGATAATATCATGTTTACGATCTCCAATCATTACAACTGCCGATAAATCGTCAACATGATTTGCGCTCAGTACGTAACTGATTACGTCGGTTTTGGTAGACCTGCTACCATCCATTGTGCTTCCTCCAATAAAAGTGAAGTAAGAATCGAGACCGAAATAGGCAAGAATTTGCTTTGCAAATGGTTCGGGTTTCGAAGTAGCTAATAACAGCTGCCTGTCCTTCGCTACCTGATCGATCAGAAATTGGGGCATTCCTTCGTACACTTTATTTTCGAAAAGACCTTTGGTAGAAAAGTATTCTCTGTATTTTTTTAAGGCAGTTTCTGCCTGCTCGTCGGTAAAATGATAGAATTCTTTAAATGATTCTTTTAACGGGGGACCAATAAACGGGCGCAGTGTGTTTAAATCGGTTACCGTTATTCCAAAATTCTCTAACGCATATTGCACAGAACGGGTAATCCCTTCCATTGAATCTGTTACCGTACCGTCAAGATCCAGCAGTAAAAACTTGTATTTCTTATTCATTATATATTTCTAATCGTTAGTTCAACTAAAATCAAATTGTCGCAATGTGCTGAAAACTTGTTTAATGGTTCGTTTAATATTTGTAACAGCAAAAGTTGGCTCCAAGGATTGTTCGAGCAAAACCGGACCGGGAGAAATAGCAAATACCCCGGCAAAACCAGCATCGTTAAGTACATCTATATCCTCTATACTTCCTGCAATGGCAATAACAGGAATGTTTTTTCTGCTTGCTACATCCAATATTCCTTTGGGGACTTTTCCCATAAGCGTTTGTCTGTCCAAACGCCCTTCGCCAGTAATAATCAGGTCTGCTTGTTCTATTATTTGCTCAAAATCCAGCGAATCAAGTAAAAGTTTGATTCCGGGAGTTAGCTCAGCATGCAGAAAAGCAAGTAAGCCCCCTCCCATCCCACCAGCAGCACCAGCTCCGGGAACGTTGGATATATCAATGCCCAGCTCCTTTTTAATAACTCCGGCCAGCGAACAAAGACCCCTGTCAAGTTGTTCAATCATTCCGTCGGTTGCCCCTTTTTGAGGTCCATACACATAAGCAGCGCCATTCGTTCCGTAAAAGGGATTGTCCACATCACAAGCCACAGTAAAACGAGCCTCCTTAATTGCAGGATGTGCTAAAGCCAAATCAATAGAATTAATCTCACTCAAAACCTGCCCTCCATAGCCAACAGACAAACCTTTTGCATTAAGAAACCGATAGCCCAACGCCTGCAACATTCCTACACCGCCATCGTTGGTAGCACTCCCGCCTATACCTACGATAAAGTTCCGGCAGCCCCGGTTCAGCGCATCCCGAATCAGCTCTCCGGTGCCAAAAGTCGAAGTCAGCATAGGATTCCGTTTATCTTGCAACACCAAAGGCAGACCACTTGCCTGAGCCATTTCTATTAAAGCGGTTTGCCCATCTCCAGAAATACCATACCGGCATTCAATTAAATTCATCAGCGGATCATGCACCCGAACAGTAATATATGCTCCTTTCCAGGCCGACACCAAAACATCGAGCATTCCTTCGCCTCCGTCGGCTACAGCAACCTTCACAAGCTGACAAGTTGGATAAACACTCCACACTCCTTCTTCCACCGCATTGTTTACGTCGGAAGACGAAAGGCATCCTTTAAAAGAATCAACAGCAATTACTATTTTTTTCATGAACTCAGAATTCGGTTATGTCTTCTTCTCACTCAAAGCCGCAAAGATACTGATTACCCACTAATAACCCTATTACTTAAATGCAACAACGAGGTAAGAATATAATTTATTTACTATTTTTACTCCCATTAAAACGAATAAGCTTTTAACTTTGCCTTTACGAACTATAAAAAATGACAATGGAAAGGAAGTCATACTAGATTAATACTACTTTGATCTTTCATTCCCGTAACTTTGATCTTTCAAAATTATAGGAATGAAAGATCAAAGTTATAAGGAAGTTTTAGCAATGTTATTTTTCAAAGAATTATTACTATAATTGCAAGACCATTTACTTTCCTTTCGTTTTTTGGTTTACATTTAAATAAAGCATCCTATGAGAGATCTTGCAAGAGTCCTGTTAGCTAAAAGATTTATTCTTATTCTTTTGATTGCTGCCAATGCATCATTGTCGTCTTTTGCACAAACGATCATAAACAGAGATCCCGTCATAGAACAAGCCGTAAAGGATGTTTCAGTACCGGAAATGCATAAATTGATTGAAGACCTCGTAAGTTTTCACAACAGAAACAACCTGAGTAGTATGAATGAAAAAGAGAAAGGTATCGGAGCTTCCGCCGAATATCTATACAACAAGGTTGCATCATTTATTCCTTCATCTCAAGGACGCTTAGGCGTAGAAAAAGTATTTTACACCACAGGAGGAGTTAATACCCGCATGGGAAGGGAAGTCAATTTGTGTAATGTAGTTGCCACGATTAAGGGTAGCAATGCAACGGACAACAGAGTTATTGCCTTATTAGCACACTACGATAGCCGTAGTTTAGAGGGTAACGATTCAACGGAATATGCTCCCGGTGCAAACGACAACGGCAGTGGTGTTGCATGCCTTATGGAAATGACCCGTTTGATGTCTCATATCGATCTGCCTGTAACAATTAAAATCATGTTCCTTTCCGGAGAAGAACACGGGTTGCTTGGTGCGGGACATATGGCCGAAATCGCTCAAAAGGAAAAATGGAATCTGATTGCCGTCATCAATAACGACATGATCGGGAATTCCAATGCCAGTGAAACCAATACCCATTCCAACAATATGGTTCGTGTTTTTTCTGAAAACACGCCAATTATAGAGAATGAAGAGTTACGCAAAATCAGGATCTTTAACTCCTCAGAAAACGACAGTCCGTCAAGACAGCTTGCCCGGTATATAAAAGAGGTGGGCGAAAGATATGTGGACAACATGACAGTAAAGCTAATTTACCGGAACGACCGTTTTGGGCGTGGAGGAGATCACACTCCTTTCTGCCGTAAAGGTTATACAGTCGTTCGTGTTTGCGAGATGAATGAAAATTACTACCGTACACATCAAAAAACAGAAGAAAAAAACGGTATCCGGTATGGAGATGAAATCTGGGCTATTGATTTTGAATATGTACGAAAAAATACAGGAATCAACCTGGCTGTTGCAACCAATTTGGCTTTATCTCCCGATGTACCTGTTAACGTAAAAATAGACGTATCAGGCCTGACGAACTATACTAAATTATCATGGGAAGCTCCCCAAAAAGGGAAAGTGCCGGCAGCTTATTACGTTTTAATGCGAGAAACCGATCAGTCCGGCTGGCAAAAGAAAATACTTGTTCATGGCACTAACATCCGCCTGCCTTACAGTAAAGATAATTATTTCTTTGCCGTACAGAGCGTCGATGAAAACGCCCACGAGAGTCTGCCTGTTTTTGCCGTCGGATCTTTTTGAGCAGTATCGGATCAACGACAAAAGTTGGGTCAAAAATTAAAAAGGTATATCTTTGTCTTCATAAATACGATCGCATGGACAAGGATATCAACCAATCATTATTAGAGTTAATATTACCAGAAGGAATACTTGAATATTTTGACATAGTAGGCTTTGATAAAGGGAATAGTGGAAAGTATGTTTATGACAAAACACTGACCATTTATCTGGAAGAGAAAAACCAAATTCCGAAGGAATACAAAAATTATAAATTCAAGGCAAGTGGTTTTATGGATCCACGTCTGATAAATGATTATCCTATACGGAATATGTTGGTTACTTTAAGTGTGAAAAGACGGCGATGGGATGTTGAAATAGAAGGCGAAGTTAAAAAGATAAGCAGGGATTGGAATGTAGTTGCACAGGGTACTCGCATGAGCGCAGAGTATGCTTCTTTTTTAAAAGAAATTAGTCGATACTAACGCAATCAGTTGTCAAAGCATTGAAATCTATCTGGGAGTTAACGGGCGTAACTTTCAGCGACAATATAAAGAAAAGCTAAGTGATTTTCGCCATTGGAGACAAGGTCCACATGCGGAAAAATACATCGTTTACCCCAAAAATCTAGGACCTTACCTGACCATTGATGAAACATCCCTCTCGAACGGTGAGCTTTATACCATCATCACCAATAAAGCCAGAAAAGGCCAGAAAGGTTCTATTGTTGGTATATTTGAAGGAACCGAATCCAATGAAATCATAAGACTTATACTTAAGCATTATTCAGAACAACAACGCAAAATAGTCCGTGAAGTCACTCTAGATATGGCTGCCAATATGAACCTGATTGTCAAAAGTTGCTTTCCCCGGGCTAAACGGGTAACGGACCGTTTTCATGTACAGAAGCTGGCTTATGAAGCCGTACAGGACATCCGGATTAAGCATCGGTGGGAAACTCTGGACGCGGAAAATACAGCTTACAAAAAAGCCAAAGAAAAGGGTATTGAATATCAACCAGAGGTATTAGCAAATGGAGATACCCGAAAACAGTTGCTGGCCAGAAGTCGGTATCTGCTATTTAAACCAGAAGAAAAATGGACCCTTTCGCAATGGCATAGAGCACATATATTATTTGAACTTTATCCTGATATTAAAAAAGGCTACGAGCTATCTTATAGTCTTTACAAAATCTATAACCGTCAAATATCGCCTGATGTGGCCAGAGCAAAACTGGCTCAATGGTTCAGCCAGGTAGAAGAAGCGGGATTTAATGCATTCTCTACAGTTAGAAAAACTTTTGAGACACATCACAATACCATTATAAACTACTTTAACAGCAGAAGCACAAACGCAGCTGCTGAATCGTTTAATGCAAAGATAAAAGAGTTCAGAAGACAGTTTAGAGGGGTAACAGACATTAAATTTTTTCTCTACAGATTATGCAAAATTTATGCTTAGACCCAGAATTTGTTCTTGATCCGCAGTATCCGGCTATTAAAAGAAGCTTTCAATATAGTCCGGGATATGTTTGTGCGGGGCGAACAAACAAAAAGAGCAACTTTCATTTCTGAAAGTTGCTCTTTAAATGGTGAACTGCCTGGGGCTCGAACCCAGGACCCCATCCTTAAAAGGGATGTGCTCTACCTGCTGAGCTAGCAATTCATCCTGTGCATACTACCGTATTGCGAGTGCAAAGATAAAGCCTACATTTTTATTGTGCAAGTTTTCCTTCCATTTTTATTTTGTTATCTTTGCACGCATACTCAAATACATACTAATAAACATACGTATTATCTATGGCAGACGATAAAAAAATCATTTTCTCAATGGTAGGTCTAACCAAGACCTTTCCGCCTCAGAAACAGGTATTAAAGAACATTTATTTGTCATTTTTCTATGGCGCCAAGATCGGAATTATTGGTTTAAACGGTTCCGGAAAATCAACCTTAATGAAAATTATCGCCGGTATCGAAAAAGAATATCAAGGCGAAGTTGTTTTCTCTCCAGGGTATTCAGTTGGTTATCTTGAGCAAGATCCTAAGCTGGAAAGCGGCAAAACTGTAAAGGAAATCGTACAGGAAGGTGTGCAGAATATTGTTGATACCCTAAAAGAATACGAAGAAGTAAACGAAAAGTTCGGCGATCCCGAGGTACTGGATGATCCAGACAAGATGGATGCCCTTATTAACAGACAGGCCGAATTACAAGATAAAATCGATGCCACGGATGCATGGAACCTGGACAGCCGTCTGGAACGCGCCATGGATGCATTGCGTTGTCCGCCGGAAGATCAGGTTGTAGATACATTATCCGGAGGTGAACGACGCCGTGTGGCTCTTTGCCGATTGTTACTTCAACAACCTGATGTGTTGTTACTGGATGAGCCTACCAACCACTTGGATGCAGAATCTATCGACTGGTTGGAACAACACTTGCAACAATATTCGGGTACTGTTATTTGCGTTACTCACGACCGCTACTTCCTTGATCATGTGGCCGGATGGATTTTGGAACTCGATCGTGGCGAAGGTATTCCTTGGAAAGGAAATTACTCTTCGTGGTTGGATCAGAAGACCAAAAAGATGGCTATGGAAGAAAAGCAGGTTAGTAAGCGCAGAAAGACTTTGGAACGCGAACTTGAATGGGCAACAATGGCTCCTAAAGCCCGTCAGGCAAAAGGTAAGGCTCGTCTGAATTCGTACGAAAAGTTATTGAATGAAGACCAGAAAGAACGCGAGGAAAAGTTGGAAATCTTTATTCCTAACGGACCTCGTTTGGGAAACAAGGTAATAGAAGCTCAGCATGTTGCTAAAGCATTTGGAGACAAGCTATTGTTTGATGATCTAAACTTCATGCTCCCTCCCAACGGCATTGTTGGTATTATTGGTCCAAATGGTGCTGGTAAGACCACTTTGTTTAAGATGATTATGGGTATGGAGACTGTGGACAAGGGTACTTTTGAAGTAGGTGAAACCGTTAAGATTGGTTATGCCGACCAGACTCATAAGGATATAGACCCGACTAAAACCGTATTTCAGGTTGTATGCGGTGGTCAGGAATACATTCGTGTAGGAGGAAAAGAAATTAATGCCAGAGCCTATTTGTCCCGATTCAATTTTGCCGGAGGAGATCAGGAAAAGCTTTGCGGGATACTGTCTGGTGGAGAACGTAACCGCCTGCACCTTGCTATTACATTAAAAGCCGAAGCCAATGTGTTGCTGCTCGATGAGCCTACCAACGATATCGACGTAAATACGCTCCGGGCGCTTGAAGAAGGTCTCGAAAGTTTTGCAGGTTGCGCCGTTGTTATCTCGCACGACCGCTGGTTCCTGGACCGTATTTGTACGCACATTCTTTCGTTCGAGGGGAATTCCGACGTTGTTTACTACGAAGGTTCTTATTCGGAATATGAAGAATACAAACGGAAGCAGTTGGGTGATGTAGAGCCTAAACGTGTACGTTACCGTAAACTGATTGTGGATTAATTACTTTAAACAATACAGACCATGAAAAAATCTTTTCTTTCATTCGCAGCTGTTTTATGTGCACTTCTTTGTCTTTCTTCGATGGATGCAAAGGCACAGACCGTAAAACTGTTTAACGGCAAGAATCTTTCTAACTGGAATTTATTTGTCGACAAAGGGGGCGCAAGCGCTCAGGAAGTATTCACTGTTAAAGACGGTACCGTCCATGTAAAAGGTACACCTTTTGGATACATGTACACAAAGGAGAAATTCAGCAATTTTATCCTGAATGTGGAATGGTGTTATCCGGAAGAATTAAGCAACAGCGGTATTTTCCTTTTTATACAAGATGGCGAAAAACTTTGGCCCAATGCCATTGAATGTCAGCTTCATGCTGGCGACGCCGGTGATTTTGTATTGCTTGGAGGCAGCGATTTGTTCGAGTTTATGAGCCGTCCCGGAACTATCCGCCCGGCATTTCCGGTTGTTAAGAAGACCAATGCTTCCAGCGAGAAACCTGTTGGAGAATGGAATAGAGCAAAAATATACTGTAAAGATGGTAAAATCACTGTGTTCATTAACGGTGTTTATCAAAATTCAGGAACGCGTTCTATGCACAAAACAGGCTACATAGGTTTGCAAAGTGAAGGAAAAGATATTCAGTTCCGCAATGTAACAGTTACACCGTTATAATTCAGAACAGACAATAAAATAATCGCCGCTGCGCTTCGGACTATCCTTGCACAGCGGCGATTTTCTTTTATAATACTTACGCTTTAATAAACTCAATACACATGCGCGAGTTGTGATATGGACACTTCCAGAAACCGGCTTTATCTTCGGCAAGGTTGGGTTTACCCTCTTTAATACTCCAGAACCACTCCCCATGCGCCCGGTCGATCAGATTATCTGAGATAAACTTCCATGAAGCAGCAGCCTTATCCAGATAGCCTTCATTTCCAGACAGTTTCCATGCGTACATGAATCCGACAGCCGCCTCTGCCTGAGGCCACCAGTGACGGTCGGTATCTGTATGACCTTTACGTGAGTCTGTTTCGTACCAGATACTCCCATCCGGCTGCAGACCTTCGCGTACCGTAGTATCGGCAAGATGCATCGATATACATTTAATCCGTTCCGTCAGCACCTCGTTACCCAGTACATCTGCAGCTTCGTACAATAACCAGGAAGCTTCAATATCATGCCCATATGAATCAATAAAACCTTTGCGATTCCAGTTTTCATCAAAGAACAATACCATGTGACCTGTTTCGGGCGCGACAATATGATTGGCAAAGATGAGGATCAATCCCTCGAGAGCCTTTTTAAGCCGGTCGTCTTTCCACACACGATACAGATTCGTATATGCTTCAAGAATATGCAGGTGCGTATTCATGGTTTTTTTCTCATTATCGTCCTTCTCACTCAAACGAAGATCTTCCAACAATTGCCAGTCGCGGCTATAAGCCTCAAAATAACCTCCCTTTTCAGGATCAAAACTATGCAACTCTATTAATCGAAACAACTCTTTAGCGCGTTCCAAAGCTTCTTCGTTTCCTGAAGCCATGTAATATTCTGTGAGGGCATAGATAAAGAATGCCTGCGAATAAATCTGTTTTTTAGTATCGGCAGGTGTCCCGTCGGCATGTATCAACCAGTAAGTTCCGCCCATTTCTTTATCAAAAAAATGATTCCATGCATATGAATAAGTACGTTCGGCCATTTGTAAATAAGCTGAATCCGGTTGTACCCTGTACGCTGCAGAAAATGTCCAAAGAATACGGGCATTCAGAATACCTCCTTTATCTGCATCAACAATCAGTTTATCTGTTCCATCAATCTGTCCATAAAATCCGCCTTGCTCCACATCAACCATACGTCCCATCCAGAAAGGCAGTATTCCATGAATAAGTTCGGCCCTCATCTCCTCTTGTAATTGTTTCAGTATACTCATCTTTTCCGTATATATATTCATTTGTACATTCACTTTACCACTTCAGTCTGCTTCCCGATAATCTGGTGGATCGAAGTCGTATACTTCTTAATAAGATCGATCGTAGTATCTGTGTCAAACACAGAATTAAGACCTTGTTCTTCCTGAGCCGGGTCTCCCATATAATCGTCGCCTACCTGCCAATAAATATGGTCTGCCTGCGGACGGGCATAGCCACCCCAAGCCCAGAAATTGCATCCACCTAAAGATCCGTTACTATTTACACTTTGCAAAACCCGTTCAAAGATATATTTATAATAGGCATCGCGGCAAGAAGTACTGTCACTTAATTCATATTTATGTGAATCGCGGGGCATACCAAACTCTTCCAATGTAATGGGTTTCTTTAAGGAATCGGCCAAAGCAATATGTTTGTCCATATAAGTTCCAGTGTTCCGGATAGCCTGAGGAAGTGTTCCTGCAATATTTGCAGTATCGATCCAGCTCCAGTTTTTTGGCCAAATGTGCATGGTAAGGTAATCAATATTAGGATCCGAATGAACCCTGGTATATAAATCAAAATCTTCCTCGCTCCCAGCCTGACCTTCCGATCCGGTTGATACAAGGTGGTTGGTGTCCAGAGTCTTTATGTGAGAAGCTATTTCCTTTATCCAAGCAGCATAAGCATCTTTATTCCCTGCACTCATAGGACGGGGCTCATTGGCAATTTGCCACGACATAATAGCCGGATCTTCCGTATATTTACGTTTATTGTAAAAATTGGTACGCGACAACACCGTTGTAATATGTTGTTTGAACATTTCCTGACAACTGTCACACTCAAAATACTGCGATACATAATTGCGAAAGGCATCCCATCCGGCGACAGAGGGGACAGGAACTGGTCCGTATCCACTCCAATTAAGATATTGGGCGTATCCGCCAGACCACTCCCAGGTGTTATGCAAATAAAGGACCGCATGCATGTCTCGTTTAGAAAGCTCGTTCATAAAGAAATCAAGGCCATCGAACACAGATTGCTCATACTGACCCGGCGACACCTGTAGTGTAGGCATTACTTTCGAGGGAATACCGTTTGGTCCATCTGCCCCAACTAATACACGCAAATTATTCACGCCTTTCTCTTTCAGAAAGTCGAGTTCGCGAACCAGTCGGTCGCGGTCACCAAATGTTCCTTGCGAACCAAGAATCGGTCCATACCAAAAATTGGCTCCTATAAAATAATAAGGTTTATCACCGAGAACAAACTGTCCGTTTTTAACTTTAATATACCTGTCGGCATACGATGAATTTGAAGCAGAATTTCCAGCACAGCTTATAAGCGTTAGCAGGAATAGCAGGTTAACATACACAAGCAAGTGTCGCATAAATTCTATAATGTTTTATTGTATTTTTTCAACAATACAAATTTCCACAAAATTGAGCTGGCACACTATCAGTAATGTGCGAAAATGTTTTAACAATGTTTCATTGCACAAGAAAGTGATGTATTCTCGTGTTTTTCCCTTTTTTATATCTGAAAAATAGTGTACTT
This sequence comes from uncultured Macellibacteroides sp., assembly GCF_963667135.1. Taxonomy (NCBI): domain Bacteria; kingdom Pseudomonadati; phylum Bacteroidota; class Bacteroidia; order Bacteroidales; family Porphyromonadaceae; genus Macellibacteroides; species uncultured Macellibacteroides sp. The sequence continues at coordinate 3,975,311 of NZ_OY762974.1, forward strand.
TTACTTTCAATAATCAGTAAATAGCTTTTTAATTACTAAGACTATTATGAAAAGATTTCTCTTTCTAGTACTCATTTGTTTCCTCTCGCTTAACATTCCATACAGTACAGTAGCGCTTCAGGAGAACCATAACCTTATTTCCAGGCTATATTCGACCGAACACGGATTGTCCAGCACCAAGGTTTCCTGTATAGTACAGGATAATCGTGGATTTATTTGGATTGGAACCGAAGACGGACTTAACAAATTTGACGGTTACCGCTTTACAGTTTATAAAAGAAGCTCTGAACAATCCGGATCGCTTATCGGAAATCATATCACCGCGCTATTCACAGACAAAAACGATCGTTTGTGGATTGGTACCATTCAAGGATTACAATATTACGACAGAAAAACCGATAGCTTTGTAAGTGCGGCGCTCAATCAGCCAGATTATATTGTTAAAAACAATCAATGTAATGCTATTTATCAAGATAAAAAGGGAGTCCTTTGGTTTGCCTCCTCGGGTTTAGGTGTATTACGCTACGACCCCTACTCGTCCCAAAGTCTTCTTTTTTCGCCTTCTCATACTCATCCTGATAAATCATTAAGCAGCGGATATATCCGTTCTATTGCCGAAGATTCGGAGGGTAATCTTTGGTTTGGCAGCGAAGACAATGGTATTTCCGTATATAATCCTGTAAAAAACTCATTTACCAATTACAGTGTAGCTACTGGTCATTTACCGTCCAACGCCATCTTTGGCCTTTCCAAACGAAAAAACGGAGATATGCTAATTGCCACTGTGGGTGGCGGTGTTGTTGTTTTTGATAAAAATCAACACAAATTCCTCACCTATCCGGATGTGTTTAATTCTACAACATCCAGACATACTTTTTGTGCAATCGAAGATAAGGAAGGACAAATTTGGGCTGGCACCGAAGGGCTTGGTGTTATCCAGTTTAACATAGGGCAACATTCCGTACAACGCCATCCGGTATTCAAGGAATATCTTCAGGAAATAGGTGATTCCAAAATTCATTATTTATACGAAGATAAGAAAGGCGACCTATGGGTTGGCATGCATTATAAAGGCTTGTGTGTTATAAAGAACACCCCTTCAGGTTTTACGACTTACCGCAAAATCAGTAATGAACAAAATTCACTTAGTTACAGCCATGTGATGGGTATTACCACAGACAAAGACAAAAATATATGGATTGCGACCGATGGTGGAGGTTTGAATTTCTACGACCGCGCTGCCAAGCGTTTCACTCATTATTCGTACAATCCCGGAGATCCTAAGAGTATTTCTGATAATGCCATTGTAAGTGTATTTTGTGACAGCAAAAACCGAATATGGATTGGAACTTATATCGGTGGGCTATGCATGTGGAATCCCTCAAATAAATCATTCATAACCTATAAATCCAATGGAAAAGCAGACGGACTATGTTGTGACTATGTAAAGAGTATAGCCGAAGATAAACGGGGATATCTCTGGCTGGGAACAAACGGAGGTGGTCTGTGTCGTTTTGATCCGGAGAAGAAAATCTTCCGGAATTTCCATGCAGGAGACAATAAAGGATTGGTAAACGATTATATAACTGTTATCTTTAGGGACAGCAAAAACCGATTATGGATCGGGACTTATTTTGGCTTAAGTTGCATGGATACCGAAACCGAATCTATTACAACATTTAAGCCAGACTGCGGCCTGAGCAGCCAGTCAATCTATTCAATTGCCGAAGACAATAAAGGTACTATATGGATTGGTACACAAAACGGACTAAATCGATTCAATCCTGAAAAAAACAACTTTACAATTGCAAAGCCAGTCGATAGACAAGCCAGTTTTGTCATCAATGGTATCGTGCCTCACAACGAAGATCTTTGGTTAAGCACCAACAAAGGAATTGTTCGCTTTACGCCTAAAACCGGTGCATCGAGAAGATATACCCGTTACGATGGTTTGCAAAGCGATGAATTTATTTTAGCCTCCTATTATAAAAGCCCTGAAAACGAGATTTTCTTCGGAGGGGTTAACGGATTCAATTCATTCTTTCCGGATAACATTTCCGATTTAAGAATCAACCCGCTCACATACATTACCGGTTTGAGAATTTTTAATCAGGAGGTTCCTATCAACCAAGAAGTAAATGGAAGGGTTGTATTAACCGAAAGCATTTCAGAAAGTAATAAAATCAGACTCCGTTACAATGACAAAAGCTTTTCGCTGGAATTTACAGCACCCGAAGCCATTGAACCGGCAAACATAACTTATGCCTGTAAGCTTGAAGGGTTTGATAACGAATGGATTTTATATGATTCATCTCAACGATTTGCCACGTATACGAACCTAAATCCGGGAACTTATACGTTTAAGGTCAAAGCCAGTAACGATCCCGAAATATGGGGAGAAAAATTCACATCGCTCACAATTGTGATTGAACCTCCTTTTTGGGCCACCTGGTGGGCAAGAACATTATACTTACTGATTGTCTGCGTTCTTGTCTGGATGATTTTACGGTTTTTTACTATCCGAATGAAAGAAAAAAACGAGTTGCGTATTGAGCGTTTTAAAATAAAACAACAGGAAGAGCTTACTCAGGCAAAAATGGGTTTCTTCACCAATATAAGTCATGAATTCCGTACACCTCTTACACTCATAATCGGTCCTCTTGAACAGATGATGGAAACAGAGACTGATCCCGAAAAACAACAGCTTCATAATATGATGCACCGTAATGCCGAAAGGTTACTTCGCCTCATTAACCAGATACTGGAGCTTCGTAAGCTGGAGCAGGGTAAAATGAAGCTGGAGGTTCAAAAACTGGAACTTATTCCTTTCGTTTCAGATTTGTTGAGTTCGTTTACCGATCTGGCAAACAGAAAACATATTTCCTTAACATATAGCTACAATCCGATGCATATTACTGCGTGGTACGATCCGGATCTGCTTGACAAATGTATATTCAATATCCTTTCTAATGCCTTTAAATTTACACCCGACGGAGGAAAAGTTTCTTTGACCATTAGCCAGGAAGAAAAGGGACGTATCATCGTAACCGTTACCGACACGGGTATTGGAATGAGTGAAGATACATTGCAACGTGTTTTTGAGCGATTCTATCAAGGAGACAATAAACAATTAACAGCTGGTTCCGGGATTGGCATGCACTTAGCAAAGAGTATTGCCGAAATGCACGGAGGAAGCATTTATGCCAAATCAGAAGAAGGAAAGGGTTCCTCTTTCTCACTACTTATACTCCCGGGCAACAATCACTTCACCAAAGAGCAAATGACAGTCGACGACGGTTTTAACCATCAGGGGACTACCTCTTCTTTACCCGAAACAGGAGAAAACTCAGAAGCAGATATTATTCAAAAATCTGAACCGTCCAAGGATAAAAAAACAACCATTCTTGTTGTGGAAGACGACGAAGATATCCGAAAGTATATCCGGAAAGAACTTGAAAACCGGTACCACGTGGAAGAAGCGGTTAATGGTGCTGCCGGATTGGCTAAAGCCAAAAAGATACTTCCTGATCTTGTTATTACGGATGTTATGATGCCGGAAATGACAGGTACCGAAATGTGCCGTAAACTAAAAACCGATCCGGATACCTCGCACATTCCTGTCATAATACTTACTGCGCAAGCGGATCTTGAACATCGTATTGAAGGACTGGAAACCGGTGCCGATTCGTATATACCTAAGCCGTTTAATCTTAAGCACATGAATGTGCGTATCGAAAAGCTTATTGCCCTGCGGCAAACTCTTAAGGAACGGTTTAGCAAATCACTGAATATGGAGGCTCAGGAAGTAACTCTTACTTCTACAGACGAAAGGCTGCTTCAGCATGCAATAGACTATGTAAGAGAAAACATGGAAGATCCCGAACTAAGTGTTGAAGCAATGAGCAGGGCGCTGGGAATGAGCCGTACACACTTGCACAGAAAACTAAAAGCGCTCACTAACCAGAGTCCGATAGAGTTTATAAAAGTGATCCGGATGAAACAGGCAGCTTATCTGCTTAGTACAGGAAAGCTGACTGTTTCGGAAGTGGGATACAAGGTGGGATACAATACGCCCTCCTATTTCTCCAGTAGTTTTAATGCGCACTTTGGCATGAGCCCAACTACCTATATGGAACAAAATAGTAACACTAAAAACGAACCGGATAAAAAGGAACAAATTTAAAATGTGATATCGAAACCGCCCATTAAGATTGCCTTTGGCATAGGGAAACCCTCGTTAATGGTATATTGTGTTGCCGTTAGGTTTTCACCCTTCACGAACAGATTCAATCCTTTTCTCATCGATCCGAATCGGTAAGCTGCCTTGGCATTCAGAAGGGTATAATCTTCTTTCACCGGGGTAACGGTGTTTACATACAAATCAAAGATTGATTGTACGTTCACATTGAAGGTAAAACGTCCGGGGGTGTAAGTGGCATTTACGAAAAACTTATGAGCAGGAGCTGCCAGCAAAGCCTTGCTGGTATGCAAGTAGCTGTAATTCATATCAAACTTTAATTTGTTAGAAGCCGTAAAGGCTGCTTCAAATTCAAATCCTTTATTAGTAAAAGAACCTGTATTTACATTTTTAGGACGACCGTCTATACGAGTTACCTCTATCATATTGCTTCCATCAATATAAAATGCAGTAAGTTCGGCAAACAATTTACCTTCTAAAAGAGATTGACCAACAGACATTTCATAGTTCATCATCCGTTCTGGCTTCAAATCCGGATTTTGTGGCGGAAACATATACATTTCGCGTAAATTGGGACTACGGAAACCTTTCGACAACGATGCTTTAAGGGTATTACCAGGAACAGGACGGTAAGTTATACCTGCCTGAGGCACCCACTCGCCTCCGAAAGTACTATTATGTTCGTAACGCACACCGGCATTCAAACTCACCTTTTCTAATAAATCCTGCTGCATAATGATGTATCCGGCAGTTTCGCTTACACTTTTATCCACCAAATCCTTATCGGGACCAATAATGCTGTCGTTCCAGGCATGACCACCCCAATTCTTGTAATCAACCCCTACCGTAAAGAGATTATCTTTCAGCAAGCGAAACGATTGATAAAGCAACACTCCATAATTGTGATCGTCGGAACGGAACAGATAACCATTGTTTGCAACGCTTGAAAAAACCGGGAGTCCGTCATTTATCTCATGATTTCCCCAATTGTAAAAGGCACGCACCGCACCACTGGACTTTTCATACTTATTTTCAAGGGCAAACGACGTTGTACCCCGCAGGATATCCATTATATTATCCCTGATGGGGGCAGTTATTTTACCCGGATTCTGGTATTTAGACTTTGCCAGACTCAAGTCGCCAGTTACCTTGTAGTGGTCGGTTAACGTATAGCCCAGTTTGGCAAAACCATTTGTCATTCGAAATTCAGAATCCACTCTGTGCCCATCGGTGCGATCGTGGTTAATCGAAATAAAACTGCTGAATTTACCAGCGTTATATCCGGTATTTATCATATATTTTTGAGTATTATAAGAACCATACATCACCCGGGCCTGGGTTGTGCGTCCCTCTTCCTTCTGGTGATGAGTAATGATATTTATTACCCCTCCCATCGCATTAGACCCATACAGTAACGAACCCGGTCCACGGATAACTTCCACCCGTTCCACATCCGAAGCCACATATGTGTCCGGCAATGCATGACCAAATACACCTGCCCACTGAGGCTGACCGTCAAACAAAACCAGTACCTTATTGCTTTGGCCAACACCACGGATATTAATCGTACCGGCGGCACCCTCGGAAACGCCAAATCCTGTTATGCCTTTCTGTGTTACAAACAATCCGGGTACACGTTGAGACAAGACCGGAAGCAAAGCCGACTCGCTGCTCGCCTCTATCTCATTACGATCAATAACCGAAACCGACATTGGCACACTGTTTTTGTTTACTTCAATCTTGGTCGCAGATACAACGACACCCTTTAAATTAATCAGGCTATCAATCTTACCCTCATCGCCGGCATAGGAAACCGTACTTAATAAAAGGCCGAAAAGCATCAATGCTTCTTTTTTCATTCTCTTCTTTTATTTTTATATTAACACAACAATTCCATTAAACGTGACACGTAAATACAAAAAGGTGTTACCGCAACAGTAAAAAAAAGGGAGCTAATCCGCCCGGCTCATCACCAATTTACCATGCTTAATGCCTTTAATAGTTATCAGACAGTCCGACAATTCGGTTAACCGTTGCGCGGTACCCGTTACTGTAACAATATGAAGACAAAAATTCTGACTCAGATAATACTGAGAAGATGATAAAATAACATCCTTATAATGTTGCTGAACATCCGCAATCTTAACCGAGATATCCTTCTTAACCTGGTCATACATAATAACAATCGTGCCTGCCACAATATGATTACACTGCCACTTTTTCTCGGCTACATTCTTCTCCACCAGGAAACGAATAGCCTGCGACCGATTGGCAAAGCCATTATCGATCACAAACTGATCCAGCGAATCAAGCAAATTATCCTCCAGGGATACTCCAAAACGTTTCAATGACATTTCCCTAAGTTGTTTGTAAAACCGTCGATAAAGATATATAAATTATTCAGCAAATTTCACATCTGTTCCTTTTTCATTTTTTGCTTTCAAAGCAATGGCTCGGCTTTGTTTTTTCACCTTACCTGTTACAAACTCCGGGATATTATACGATTTCATAAACTGCAGATAAAAATCCGTATCCTTCTGAGGTAACAAGAAAGGCTTGCACGCCTTACCATTCGCATCGATGTATGAAATATAAGGACGTGTATACAAACCATCCATCCGGCGGCTGCTGAAAACAAACCACCTGCTGTTCGAAGACCATGAATGATAGCTGTCTACCTCCGGACTGTTTACAAGCGTCAGCGAATCATGTATACCTGTTTGTAAATTAATCATATGCAAATCGGCATCCGCATGCCAGATAGAAAAATTACCGAACGCAGCCAATGTATAAAGCAGATACTTCCCATCCGGCGATACACGGGGAAACGAAACGCTCTTACCCCTGTCAGCCGCATTATATAAGGTATCTACAACTTGTCCGAAGGCTCGGGAATCCGGATTAAAATCGACCCGGCACAAACTATACTTTACCTCTTCGAAAGATTGTGGCATTGGTTTAGCCACGGCAGAACAGAAATAAAGAGATTTGCCATCAGGCGAGAACGTTGGAAAAGTTTCGAAAGCATCAGCACCACTTAAACGAGACGAAGTTACTATTTCATGCTTTTCCACATCGTAAACCACTACATCGGAAGCCGAATCAAATACCTCAATCCGGTTCTTACTGTTAGAGTGAAAAGACTGCTGCGTTTTATTTACCGAAAAGGCTATATAACGACCTGACGGATGCCACGAAGGATAAACCAGCGGAGATATCGTTTTAGGAGTTTTTGTATTCAGTTTCTCTATCTTTTCGCCATCTATAAGAATGGTACCAGGGTAAGTTTCCCTCATATGGAAAAGCATCTTTTCGGGATTCTGCATACAGAAAGAGTGACAATTCACACAATTATTTTCCGTCATCTTATTTTCGTAAATGGCAGACTGATCGTAAGAAGCAAGTTCGCGCTGATAAATCCCCATCTGATTCCACAGTTCGTATCCGGGATCAATAAGGCGATATACGATGTAAGGATCTATCGGTTCGGAAGCCACATTCATCATAAAAGGAGCATAAGCCACCCACCCTTCGGGCTGCTTTACAAATACGCGGACAGTAATTTGTTTCCCCTTTGCAGAAGAAAGTAATTGTTTCCATTTTCCGGTTGGAATATTCACGCTCCCGTCATTTGCCTCAACTTCGAAGGAATCGCGTCCGTTCGAAAAGCGAACCTGAACACCCTTACCCGCCTCTTTTACTGCAAAATTAAGCGGAGCTATTTCCGATGGAATAGTTACCCCCTTATAATCGGGAACAATGGAAGGCATATCAGCCAGTTGTTTGCTTACAGTAACAGACTCTGTACATCCAATCAACAAGCAACTCAACACAAAACAAAGTGACTTATACATTGCTACTATAAATTATTTAAACATATAAAAATACCAATACGTTTTGCCATACGAAGCAGCCATAACAGACGACACATTCGGATAACTCCGGTTAGCAAGTACCTGTCTCTTATATTCTGAAAAACGAATTACAACATCATCCGATATATTAAAACGATGCCAATAAGCCGTATCTTGTTCGGCAAAAGTAATCACTGCTTCCTGATACGGGACTGGTAATGCCGGCAAAACCGGCGTACCGTAATACGTATCCATCAGCTGCTTAAATTTCTGCAGATCTTTAGACAATAAGCATGCCCCGGCCATATAATGGAAAGCAGCCTTACTTTCGGGATTAGCAACCGCAATAGCCTCCATATCCGACAACGGGCCATCGAGCGACATCAGATGATTCGCACCAGGCAGGCACTTTCGCATCTTTCCGAGTAAAACATCCCCTGCCACAAGATCATCTTTCCATAAAAACTTTCTTTGCTCCGAAGCCCACTTACTGTAAAAGAAAGTCTTCTCCAGCAAAGAAATATATTTTTCAGCAACCGGATACGCACCAAAAATAAGATTGGTTTGCACCAGTCTCTTCAATAAACGCGGATTGCCATAACCGGGAGCCGCCACATAACCTTCGAAAGCCATCTGTTGAGCAGAAGCCACATCACCCATGGCAAAATAAACATCACTCAATAGAGTAGAAACAGCAGCTGTTCTGTTTGCATTTACTAATAAACTACGAGGATCCCTCTGATCGAATACAAACATCTGATCTCCAAGCATACCTTTCTGCGCCAGAGACATGTTAAGATAGTTCATATAAAGATAATTCGTTACCTTTCCCTGGCAACGCCCTACTATACGATTCCATTGTTCCGTACGCGCATAGTAATCCAGTTCCTTTATTAGCGAAGATTTCAATTCGCCATAGGTTTTGATTCCCCAATAAGCAAATCCGGTTAAAAGTAACAGCTGAATTAGAACAGCAAAAGCACGACTTTTACGCCCCGGAAACTTTCGGTCCCTTATTAAATAAACAAAAAGCAAAATCAGAGGAAGTACCAACCAGGCCAGGTAGACAGATTCTTTAGGTTTCAATTCCGAATGATAATAAGCATCAGGCAAAAAAGCAAACCGGAAATCACCTTCGAACGAATAATATACAGACAGAAGCGATAAAAATACAGCAACTATTAGCGGACAAATAAACAAATAACTGCGTAAAGAGCGTTTAAGCAATTCTATAAGAAACAGACAGCCGGCAAAAAGCACGGAAACAGGTCCGGCTACTATAAACAGCAACGGCACCATCAGACAAGAAACCACTAGCCTGATTTTTGAATCCGCAATCCGGCTGCAAACCAACAGAGCAGCAAGCATCAGTAAAAAAGACACCGTTCCCTGTGTAAAATAATTAAAATCAAAGTGAGCAAAAAGAAGCGCAAGGAGAAGAAACAAGCTCAGCAAAAAAAGATTTTTACCGGGGAACATATGTTTAAGCAGCTGCTCAAAAGCCATTCCTGCACCAATAAGCAACAACGATGTTACAGCTGCGCCAGCATATGGAAGAATGAAAAACTGAACCAGAAATTCAGAAATCATCAAAGAGAAACCACCCGGTGCCGAAAGTTCATTCAAAACATAATTCCAAGAAAGCAGAAACAGCTGGTTCTGCTCAATATAATAGAAGTGAAATGAATAATAAATCTGTAAAAAAACAAACAAAAAAGCCGCAGCTATAAGCCAGCGAAAAAGTAGTAGGTGCTTCATAATATTAACAACTGTCTTGCAAATGTAGAGTTTTTTAGCAAGCCTTAAAAACATACAAGCAGTTTATTTCAATATATTTTTAACCTGTTGTATAAATGAAATAAGATACTTACCTTCGGGGTCAAATTTGCATAGTATGAAACGAACTATCCTACTGTTATTCTTTACAACTTGCATGGTTACACTGCAGGCGCAATACAGCCCGCAGTTCAAGTTGACCTGGGCCGAAGAGTTCAATTACGAAGGATTGCCCGACACGGCGGTCTGGGGATACGAAACCGGATATATCCGTAATCACGAATTACAATGTTATACCAATAATGCAGAAAACGCAAGGGTAGAAAACGGTTGTCTGCTTATCGAAGCGATCAAAGAAAAAGTGGATACTTTTTCGTATACTTCGGCAAGCATCAATACTCTTGGTAAAAAGGAGTTCTTCCACGGACGAATAGAGGTTTGTGCAAAAATACCGACAGGCAAAGGTGCATGGCCTGCTATCTGGATGATGGGCACCGACCGCCCCACGGTTGGTTGGCCGGAATGTGGCGAAATTGATATTATGGAGAATGTAGGATACGATCCGAAGAGATTTCACGCCACTGTACATACTCCGGGGTCAAGAAAAGACCCGGATGCAGTAATACGGAGTAATTCCATTCTGCTTCCCGACGCATATACGAATTTTCATGTTTTTGCTGTTGAATGGCATGAAGACAGACTCGACTTTTTTGTAGATGAAAAGCTAACGCTTAGTTATCGGAAAGATGAAACACTTCCTCAGTACTGGCGTTTCGACAAACCGCACTACTTACTTATCAATCTGGCAATTGGAGGTGCCTGGGGAGGTGCGCGCGGAATAGACGATTCTATATTCCCTTTAAAATATTACGTAGATTGGGTTAGATATTACAACTAAGCATAAATTCAAAAATTCAGACACTCTATGAAAAAAGGAAAGTTACTTTTCCTGTTGATTATTAATTTTATGACAGGCACTATGATGGCACAGGAAAGTCCGATTCTGTTGTTTCCAAAAGGAGCTCCCGGAGAGCAGACTAAGTTGATTGAAAAGGCACTCCCCGAAGGAGGCAAGGTAGCAGGCGCTTCGGTGCAACGCCTAACGAATGTGAGTGAACCCACCATCACAATCTATCCGGCATCGGACGAGAATGCGACAGGAGCAGCCATGGTTGTTTGTCCGGGAGGAGGTTACGATATTCTGGCGTACGACCTTGAAGGTGATGAGATTTGTCAGTGGTTGAACGATATTGGCGTTACTGCCATATTACTAAAATACCGTGTTCCCCGTCGTGCAGGACTGGAAAAACATACAGCTCCTTTGCAAGATGTACAGCGTACCATTGGTTATGTTCGAAGCAAAGCAGATGCTCTCAATATAGACCCAAAGCGTATAGGTGTAATGGGCTTTTCGGCCGGCGGACACCTGGCGGCAATGGCTAGCACCAGCTTCGACAAACGTACTTATCCGGCAGTGGATGCAGCCGATAACGTAAGCTGCAGACCCGATTTCTGTCTGCTTGTGTACCCCGCTTATCTGGATGGACCAAATTTTACCCTGGCCCCCGAAGTAAAGGTTTCAGCACAAACACCTCCCACTATGCTGGTACAGGCAGAAGACGACAAGCCTTACATAAACAGCAGCCTTTTCTATTATTATGCGCTAAAAGAAGCAGGAGTACCTGCCCGCATGCACTTGTATAGCAAAGGAGGTCATGGATACGGTTTACGTGCCACCGGCGATTCTGTAAATGAGTGGACCGACCGGGCAGAAGACTGGTTTGTTGAGATTGGAGTAATAGATCCGGTAGAATAAATTAAGATAAAAAATAAAGCGGATACAAAGATATTTCGTATCTTTGTACCGCAAATCAGGGGCTGACCGGTTTTGACAGCGGGCAGAAGTGGTTTGTAAGCATGTAGTGCGTTGTCGGCTTGCACTTTAATCTCAGACGGCAAAATTTTAACTGGCGAAAATAATTACGCTCTCGCTGCTTAATCGAATCATAGTAGATTAAAGCTTAATCCCCGCAACAGTTGTGGGGACGTTACATCACCCGGATGCTGTTGTTCCGAAGCGGTCCGAAACGGTGGTGCAGAAATATCGGAGATAGTTTGTAAGATGCCTCGGATTACAAGCGAAAAATAGAGGATAAGGGTTGAGTTGGTTGCTTCGGTCTTGCTCCTCCCCGACAATTTAAGCGAAGATAAACATGTAGAAAGCAAATTAATTCCTCGTTTGGACGAGAGTTCGAATCTCTCCAGCTCCACGGAAAAGCAATTAAAAAAAGAGGGTGTATCACAACGTGATTTCACCCTCTTTTTTTATGCAACTTGCGTTTATCATTCCTTTTCCAATTCCATGATAGTTTTATCAATAAATTCAGCCTTATCCTTTTTCACCTCTATCAATATTGTTTTTATATCATCAGGTATAGGAAAATACTTTTCAGACCACAAATCTATTTCAATCAGAATCGGAAGTAAATCAATTCCCATTTGGGTTAACTTATAGAATCCTTTAGACTTGCCTTCAAGGTCATCTATTTTTTCTATAATCCTATTTTCTTCCAAGGATTGTAATCTTGTGGCCAAAATATTAGTAGCTATCCCTTCTTCAGATTTTAAAAAGTCCGTATATCTACATTTTTTAGAAAACATTAAATCCCTGATAATCAACAGAGACCATTTATCCCCCCAAATATCAAGAGAACAGCTAATCGGGCAATTCGATCTTTTTTTCATCTTTTTCATAAATATATTCTTACGTACTTGCATTTTGCAAGTAATGTATTACCTTTGCACTTGCAATTTGCAAGCAAAGATAATACATTATATCAATACACACAAGAATGGAAAAAAAGAATATTTTGTATAATCGGCTCGGAAAGTGGACCTCTCAGGTGTTATTATGAAAAGGTTCCGGCATGACTAGTTTAATATTTACCATGCAATTATTAAACAATCACTAAATAAATAAAACAAATGGAATTAAAAGGAAAAACAATATTAATTACCGGAGGCACAGCAGGCATTGGATTAGAAGCAGCAAAACAATTTTTGGCGAATGGAGCAACTGTAATTATCACTGGTAGAAATCAGGAAAAATTAAATGCTGCAAAAAAAATGTATCCGGCTCTGACAGCAATAAAGAGCGATGTAGCAAACGAGAAAGATACTTGGTCACTTTTCAATCAAATTAGAGAACTTGGAGGAATCGATATTTTATACAATAATGCCGGCGTGGTGAGTCCTCCGCTAAATTTAGGTTTAGAAAATAACAAACACCTTGAAGGTGCTACATATGAAATGAATGTCAATTACCTGGGAGTTATACAACTGAACAATCTTTTCATGGAAATGCTAAAGTCCAGAAAAGAAGGGGCAATCATAAATACCACTTCCATTTTGAGTTTAGTTCCTTCGGTGGTTGAACCCACCTATTCAGCCTCCAAAGTAGCATTGCATTTCTACACCGAAACGCTTAGAAAACATTTACAGATTTTAAAGAGCAACTTGAAAGTATTTGAATTGCTACCACCTGTAGTTGCCACGGAGATGACCGCTGATAGAGGTAATAAGAAGATGAGTGCGGAAAATTTAGTAAAAGCACTTATTTCCGGACTGAAAAAAGATAAATACATCATTCGGGTAGGTGATTCAAAATTACTTTATTTAATAAACCGACTTTCACCAAGAATTGCTTTTGGATTGGTAAATCAAAACAGACCTAAAATTTAATATATATGAAAGCATTCATAATAAAACGCTACGGCAAAAAAGAAGAACTGCATCTAACTGAAATTGCAGAATCTGTTGTAAATGAAAATGATGTATTGGTACAAGTACATTCTGCAGGTGTGAATCTTTTAGATTCAAAAATTAGGAACGGTGAATTCAAACTCATTCTGCCATATAAAACTCCGTTTATCTTAGGTCATGATCTGGCAGGTATTGTAACAAAAGTTGGTTCAAAAGTAAGTAAGTTCAAGGTAGGCGATGAGGTTTATTCACGACCTGCTGACCACAGAATAGGGACATTCGCAGAATACATTTCTGTAAACGAAAGTGATTTGGCCTTAAAACCGAAGAACCTGACTATGGAGGAAGCAGCCTCTATCCCACTGGTAGGCTTAACTGCTTGGCAAGCATTAATCGAAAAAGCGAATCTTCAGAAAGGTCAGAAGATTTTCATTCAAGCAGGTTCGGGTGGTGTTGGCACATTTGCAATTCAACTGGCAAAATATTTGGGTGCTACGGTGGCCACAACAACAAGTACTGCAAATATTGAATTGGTAAAAAATCTTGGGGCTGATATTGTTATCGATTACAAGAAAGATGATTTTGAAACAATACTTAAAGATTATGATGTTGTTTTGAATAGTCAGGACACAAAAACGTTGGAAAAATCACTGAAAATATTAAAACCCGGTGGAAAGCTCATTTCCATATCAGGACCACCTGATCCGGATTTTGCTAAGGAACTTGGATTGAGCTGGATGTTACAATTAATTCTATCTCTAATAAGTTTGAAAGTTCGAAAAAAAGCTAAACAACAAGGCGTAACCTTTTCATTCCTTTTTATGAGAGCGCAAGGTGACCAATTAAGTCGAATTACCGAGCTTATAGAGTTAGGAATTATAAAGGCAGTTATTGACAAGGTATTTCCATTTGAACAAACAAATGAAGCTTTGACTTATGTGGAAACTGGACGAACAAAAGGAAAAGTTGTTGTCAAAGTAAAATAATCATGTTTAGATTGATGACACAAACAATATAAAGAAAAAAAACAGTATTAACATAAATACAAAAAACAATGAATAAACAACTATTATTTGAATCCTTTGATTTAAACGGATTGCAATTGAAAAATCGGGTTGTCATGGCTCCAATGACACGTAGCCGTTCAGATAATCCTAATAATATAGCAACAGATTTAACAGCGCTATATTATAAGCAACGTAGTTCAGCAGGTTTAATTATTACGGAAGGAACCTATGTTAGCCGTGATGCCGTTGGGGCAATTAACGTACCTGCTATATACACAGAGGAACAAGTTGAGGGTTGGAAACTTGTCACAAATGCTGTTCACGAACAGGGTGGAAAAATTTTCGCTCAATTATGGCACGTTGGCAGACTCTCTCATCCTGATTTACTTAACGGAAATATCCCGTTGGCTCCCTCTGCTTTAAATCCAAAATACCAGGTATTCACTCTGGAAGGTTTTAAGGACACAGTGACTGCTCGCGAAATGACCCTTGAAGATATTCAGAAAACGATAAATGACTTTAAAAACGCTGCTCAAAATGCTATGAAAGCAGGATTTGATGGAGTGGAATTACATGCAGCCAATGGTTATTTGTTGCATCAGTTTTTTAATCTGTATTCTAATGTTCGTCAGGATCAGTATGGTGGTTCTATCGAAAATCGTGCTCGTATTTTGTTCGACATACTCGATGAAGTAAAAAAAGTAATGGATATCAAGCGGGTTGGAGTACGGTTAAATCCGTCGTTGCATGGCATACAAGGAATGATGCTGGATGAAGACACTATTGCTGTACACGACTATATTGTAGAGAAATTAAACAATTATGATTTGGCTTATTTGCATTTGACCGAACCATTCACTGATGTATCAGAAAATCCTTTGGCCATTCAAGAAGTAGCCAAACACTTTCGACCGATTTACAAAGGCACACTAATTATAAACCGTGGATTTAATAAGGAAACTGCAAATCAGGTATTGAATTCTGGAGATGCAAACCTGGTCGCATTCGGTGTTCCGTATATTGCTAATCCGGATTTAGTGGAGCGCTTTAAAGCAGATGCACCGCTAAACCAACCAGATTCATCCACATTTTATACTCCGGGTACAAAGGGATATACTGATTATCCAACATTGTCTGAAGAACTAAAGTAAGCATTTTTTTCACACAACAGTCAAAACAGTTTTGAGATTGAATATTTTATAAAGTAATTAAATGAAAACAACAGGAAATACAATATTTATTAGCGGTGGAACTGCTGGAATAGGATTTGCTATTGCAAAAAAACTAAGCGAAGAAGGCAATAAAGTTATTATCAATGGACGTAACGAGGACCGTTTGCTAAAAGCATTGCAAAAATTGGACAACGCCTCAGGGATACAAGGTGATTTATCCGTTGAGGAAGATAGAATTCGTATTGCTACAATACTTAAGGAACAATATCCCGATGTAAATATTATAATAAATAATGCAGGGACAGCATTTTCTTATCTTTTGAATGAAGTAACCAATGCGCATGAGAAAGCTGCTATTGAAATGAATACAAACTATTTTGCAGTCATCCATTTTACTGAATTGTTATTGCCATACCTGACACAAAAGACAGAAGCGGCAGTTGTAAACATTTCTTCAATCGCAGTTTTTGGTAGTCATAAATTAGTACCAACCTACGGTGCAACGAAAGCAGCGCTACACAGTTATACCGTTGCTTTAAGAAATACTTATGAAGACGTAAAGAATGTTCAAATATTTGAAGTATATCCTCCTTTGGTAAACACAGAATTCTCTGCGGAAATAGGTGGTGTAAACGGTATTCCACCTTCTGAAGTGGCAGATGAACTGTTCAGGGCCTTGGAGAAAAATCAGCTTGAAGTACCAGTAGGAGACTCGAAGAGCTTTTTTGAGTTGATATAGTAAAACATTAGTCTTTCCTGCTCCAAGAAAAGGCAATTTAAAAAAGAGGGTGTATCACAACGTGATTTCACCCTCTTTTTTTATTTCCTTTTACATGTTATTTGCCATAATCTCAGCGAAGGCCTATCCCCTCTTTGCTTTACAGGCTCATTTACTTCTTTCGCTTCAATCAATCCGTATTTACCAAATTTCTTTTCGACCGACTCTAAATCATAAAAAAACAAGTTTACCCCATGTTCCGTTTTAAATCGGTCTTTACTTAGTTTTTTCCCTTTTCCATAAGCGGGGTTTTCTTTCGAAATTGCAACGAAAACCATGTATCCATCAGGCGAAAGTTGATTATAACAATCCTTAATCAACTTACTACGTTCTCTTATATTCAACAAATGAATTAAAGCATAACAAAAGATCCCGTCATATAATTCCTGATCAAAAGGCATATCACAAACTGAACCATGAAAAACCTTTACATTATCACCATAATGTTTTTTTGCTAATTCGATTGCAGTTTCCGAAATCTCTATACCTGTTACATCGAAGCCATTATCATTAAAAACCTTTGCATTTCTGCCATAACCAAATCCAGGTATCAGAATTCTATTTAGTCCGATCTTCCTAAATAAGTCAGCCGTAGCAATTGCAGAATCCGCAGGTTCAAAGCCCCACATAGTCTGCTTATCTTTAAAACTTGATTCCCAAAATTCTGTCATATTTTTTAGTTGAGTTATTTTTACTAAAAACTTACCATTTCAAAACATATAATTACTTTATAATCTTCCAAACACCATTCTTATCAGCGCCAACTCAATAATTTCGCATTTTCGTTCCGTCAATTTTATAGGGGAATTTACAAGTGATACATTTGATGTGAAATATTCACATATCGATTTTCGATTATTTCCATGAAGTCGAGTTGTTGTTGTACTCCTTAAGCTAAATAGCATAAATTTATTTTATATTTATACTTCCTTCATTTTTTTCCACATAAACAGACTTATCTCCACCAAAATTAATCGTTCGCTTGCTATGTTTTCTATTTTTAAAAAACATAAATTTAATTATTCCACCAACTATTGTCAATAAGAAAATCCCTAAACCTGAAAAAAACCACTCTTTGTTATTATTAATCCATTCTATCATAATCTAAACAATTTTTATGCTGTTAGTTCTTTTAAAAACATTCTTAAATGATTGCTTCTATATCCTTGAACTTTAAGTAGTGAATCAAACATATCCATAGTTTTTTCTAGCAATGGATTATTCTTTTCATATTCTCGTATGCCGTTATACGATTCTATCAAAACATTGATTGGACTTTTATCATAAAAATCTCGTTTGAAATTCTCCGGCTTAGACTCAAAAAAACTCTTTAAAGCTTGATGGGGGTCTGCAGGTATTATTTTTCTAAGAAAATCAAAAAAATCATTATCTCTGTACTTTCCAGCAGGAGATTTCACATACTTATTAAGAAAAGAAATAAGATGGCTGTTGATTTGAGTCGGAATATGGAAAAAGCAACGATTTATTTTTATTCCTAATTCCTCGTCTTCGAAGTTTAATAACAAATCTATGATTTTCCATCCTTTAGGTGCATATCTTTCGTCTTTAAGTGTATGAGCACATATATGCCACGCCAACTCTTGCCTGGCTATAGAGTTAATAGAAATCAGTCTTTTCAATAAACTATACCCTTCAGGTAGATTGTGCAAATATGCATTGAGCAAAAACATAGCCATGGGCTTTCCAGCCACGTCAACAGTGATTGCTTTACTAAGAAAAGGTTGGAGTTTTTTAAAATTTACGTACATAAGATATAATAGAGGATGTCCATTATGGAATGGAATAGCGAGAAGATACGGATTATAATCCCTCAATAATCTCAAATACAAATCAAGAGCTCTTTCTTTATTTAAGCCATTAAGCCATGCCCCTCTAAATATCACACAGGAACGTGTTATTTCATTTGTGTTGTCTGCAACAAATTCTAATGTTTCAAATATTTCATTTTCAAATTGCTTTAATATATAACAATCAACCATAAGTTCTACTGCAATACCTCTAATCGAATTAATGCCTGCATTTACAACTTCCATCCCTTTATCATCTGTTTGGATCATATCAGACGTGAGTTCTCTATCAGGATAATTATAAATGATTTGTTTTATAAAATCAAATATTCGTTTATCCAAATTTATGTTTCCATGAACTGCATAACGTAATGTGCGAAGAAAAGATGATAGATTTACTTCGTTAAATTCATGTTCTCTCTTTTCAATTATTTTCAAACATAAGTCTTCGAAATCACTTTTACTGTAATTTCCTTTTTCTAATCCTTCCAATCCTGAGATAAGATACTCTATATCTATTTCTTTCTCATCTACAATCTCAGCAATAAAGAGAAAGAATTTTACTGGATCTTTCGCAACATAATCTTCAAATTTTCTCTTATTTCCCTCTTTGGTCGGTTTATTTCGATCATCAAAAGAGTATTGCTCTTTATTGAGCGTTAAAAAAGTATTCCTCCAATCATTCAACGACATTTTCTCATAAGCTGTATCGCCATAAGTTTTCCATCCATAAGTAGTTGTTATTTCTTGCGGAGGAGTATTTTCAACTTTTTTATATTTTCGATATCCTTCTTGATATATTTTCTTTAGTTCTTTATGTTCATCAAGAAATTTACAAGGTATCATAGACACCAACTCATAAGTGATTTTCAAGTAATTAGTATACACCTTTTTCTCTGAATAATCCACTTTAATGGACCAATGATTAAACAACCGAATAGTAGATAATATTGATTTATTTATCTCTTCTTGTTCTTTATTGGATAAAAAAGGATATACTTTAAATAATAATTCGTTTGAGTAGTAATATAACATCTCAGAGGCTTTAATTTTCAAAAGAAAATCATGACTTGTAAATAAATTGTATGTTCTATTATGCTCTATTTCTATATTTTGGATTAAATAAAATATACCAATTGCAACTAAGTTCGAATGTTTTGAATCCAATAAGAATAAGATTCTTGATTTTAAAAAATCATCTATTAAGTTGTTTTTTATACTGTAAAGCACAATATCATAGATGTCATTGAACTTATGAATCTCTTTATTATCAGGGTTAGGCTTATAGAGATAAAAAGCAAGATCACTACATATTCCATAAAATGATTCATATTGCCTTGCTTCTATAATTTTCTCAATTACATATAGAAAATATGTAATTGCTTTATGCGGGTATTTATCAAATAATTCACTATATATTTTAAAACCAGCGTATTCTCCAGGAATATAGTCCTTACTAAGCCTATCTATTTTAACAATGTTTTCATTAAAATCTTTTTTTAATTCTGATATAACAAAATCAGGATCTGATGTTAGTACTTTTTCTAAATAGTAATATTCTGATTTTATATGATCGCTCCATTCTGAAACAGTATTATTATACAAATTAAAAGATAAATGAATAACTGATTCAGGCATTTGAATTAGAGTATTCTCAATAATATTTACTTTATCTTTGTGTTGAGATAGAAAGTCTATGACTAACTGTGGAGATTGATCAATAATTCTAACACATAGACTTGTAATTATCCAGTCTATTTTAGAATCATTTTTGCGTAACAATCTATAAAATTCGTCTCTTGAAACAATAAATTCAAACCATTCTGGAGATTGTATTGATTCTAAGAATATTTGTAATAGTAGCGGATCATTAACAATATAATCTATTACAAGATTCTTTTCCTGTTTAGTAGGATTATTATAGAATCCTAAATCATTTATAAGTAAGAGCTTTAAATGGAATCGATATTCTTTTCCTGTAATCAATATTTTAAATTCATCAATATACGTTGAGTGATCTAAATCTCTTAAATAAGAAAAGATTTGTTTTGTTTGTGAGCGAATAAACAAACCTTGGTGAATTTCTTTTAACCAATCCGTCACAGATTTACCGGAGTTTATAAATGTTCGAGAGTAAACATAATCATAGAAAGTTTGATGGATAAACTGTATTTTATCAGAAGCAGAATTTTTAAGCAATTCACTATGAAAAAGGTAATTGAGTTCTTTAGTGTATAAACTAAATAATCTCTTATCAACAACAATCTGTTGCTTTTCATTCATTTTGCGGGCCAACAGAGCCAATGTTTCAATTAATTTATCAGAATCAATAGAAATACACTGTTCAATAAACTCAATCCAAATTTCATCATACAGTTTTTGAAGTGTTATAGTATCATCAAATTGTTTTGTTATTCTTAGTTTACAAAACAGATTCAAATGTAAAGGAATACGAAGGAACTCTTTTAATCGATTGTTTGTTTCACTAATATTAATTTTGAAATCTGATAAAACCTGATTTACTTGTTCTATTTCTAACAATGACAAATTAATCACTTTATTCTTTTTATATGCTCGTAAACTCGCATCATAATCCAAATCATAGGTTCGACAAGAGATTACAATCCTAACATTAGGTAGTGATTCCAATTGTTTGATTAGTCTGTCATAAGAATTAATAGCATGCCGGCTAGATGAAAGTGATAATGAAAGTGCATCTATCTGATCAATTATAAAAGCACATGTTTTATTTCTCGACAATGATTGGAATATTGAAAATATATTATCCTTAAGATTTAATTCAGTTTCTATATCCTTTATTGAACTTATATTTAATATTTTATCAGCTTTTATTCCTAAAGAAGGAATTCCGTTTTCATTTAATAAAGAAAACAAATCTTTTAGAACAACTGACTTCCCATAACCAGCATTGCCAACTAACAAAGCTATTTTCGGATTTTTTTCATTAAACTCTGATGTCAGCCAATTATATAACTCTTTAGTTTCACCCCTCTCGATATGAATTTTCCCTTGGAATGTATTTTCATAACTTGATAGATCTACTGATGCATTGTTAATGTTAAGTAGTATCTCTTCAGTTGACAGAGATTGCTGTTCTCCTTGAAAGAGATTGACAACGCCCTCATTCTTTTCAATATAAGCAGAATTTTTGCTTACATTTATGGTATTATATTTTTTATTATCAAGCATAGAATTTCTATTCAGTATTCTATCGTAAAGGTAATATTATTCTCATAATTAAAATGCTTTTAAAACATCAGACATTTCCTATTTTTGTTTTTCTTGTATTAAAAATAAAAGTATCAATAAACACAAATTCATTTTGTTATTACAATAAGTATGATAGCGCAGAGATAAATACCGTCAGAGCTAGGCCAGTATTAAATACTAATCACATTAGTAAGTATTTTTCGATAGAATGGTAAAAAATACTATGCACTAAATTTTGTTATCGTATAGGTATACAGCAATCTTTCTGCATTAATTATGAAATTCGACTTTGTTGTTTCAATATCTATCAATAGAATCAATTTTAATGCTAATAAAAGATTGATCTGTCAATAAGGGAAATACATTAGTTACATTGTATTTCTTCCAGATAACAAAATTCTCACCACACAAGAATTTGCCTCAGTCACAAAGTAAGATTGTTTGTTTCTTTGTTTTCTGATGGTACTATGAACTATTACAAATTAACGAATTAATTTTGAGACAATAACTTTTAAATATATTATTTCTTAATGTTCTATAACAGAATAATGAAGTCATTAATCGGGCTTGCGTTAACCAGAACAAAAGTATACCTGGAAACCTAAGCTCACTTTTTAGGCAAAACAGGGATTGGTTAGTCTTTTATGTGTTATAAATTAGTATAAATACAATCGTTATTTGTATCTTTACAAAGTATAAATTCATAATTCTACAGTTGGAGTATTATTATTCTTCAATTGAAGTATGATGATTCTTCATATGGGGAATTATCGTTTTCCAGCTGAAGTATTATTAGTTTATGCTTTATTTTGTAATAATCATTCACTTTATAACCAATAAAAGACAATTGTATGGCAGCAAATTACAAGCTTGTGCGTAACCCGAACCCAACGAAAAGCGATGAAAAGAAGCCTCTTCATCCCCGCGTTAAATCTTTTGGTACACTCAGTATCGACGAACTGGCCGATCGGGCACAAGGGAGAAGCGGCTTGTCGGCGCCCGTTATTAAAAGCGCACTGCTGCTCATTTCGGACCTTTTGTGCGAGACGCTAAAAGAGGGATACAACGTAAATCTTAACAAGATAGGGTACTTTAGCGTATCTCTAAAGTCGCGGCCTGTAATGGATAAGAACCAGATTCGCAGCGAATCCGTTCACTTCAGCCATGTGAACTTTAGGTGCGCGCAAGAGCTGAAAGACAAGCTGGCATCCATGGATGTTACCCGTGCGCAATCGGTAACGGTACCTAATCTGTCGCAGGCAGAAAGGGAAGCACTTTTAAGGATTCATTTCGCCAACAAACCCAATCTTACCACGACCGAGTACATGAATCTTACCTATAGCAGCCGGCAACGGGCGTTAAAAGAGCTCAAGGGACTTATCGAAGCTGGTAAAATTATTCAAATTGGGTCCAAAAACGCCACGCAATACCTCAACAAGTCACTTTGAGGCTACTGGCAGCGAAAAAATATCGTAAGCGTCTCCGCGATACCGTCTTGTAAGATTCAATAAACTGTTATTACAGTTTAGTCCACTTGTCAGGGAGTAAATCCCGGTATATTTGGTCAGGAGCTGTTGGGCTAATGTAGGCCAACCGACTTAATATATCTGTGAAGTATTCGAAGGTATTAATTCCATGGAGCTTGCAGGAGATGGCCAGCGAGTATAGCAAAGCCGTTCTCTTAGCTCCCTGGTGAGAGCCACAAAAAAGAGAGTTCTTTCTGCTTAAAGATATACTTCGCATGCATCGTTCCACAGCATTGTTGTCCAAAGCATAGTCCGGACTAACAATGTAATTACACAGGGAATCATACTCGTTGAGCGTATAATTCGTGGCCTTAGAGAGCGGACTCTGTGGAAGGGTAGATGGGTTGGATTGTATTTCCAACAGTTTGCTTTTTAGTTCGGCTAGTATGGGTGGGGCGTACTTCTGTCTATATTTCAGGATTTTGACGGGCGTCCATTTCTTTTCGATCTTATGCTCCGCCTGATAGAGTCGGTTGATTGTATTAACAATCCCGATGGCTTCTTTATCATTTTCGATATCCAGGAACTCGCGCTTGCAATGCTGGAAGCAGGCCAACCGGATTATATCGGGATAGGCATCTGTCTCAAGTATTTTATAGTTGATCAGCCCGTCTGACTGGATGGCTCCTTTATATTGATTGCCGATATAGTTGGTGAGAACTTCACGGGATCGGGAACCGTTTTCGTAAAAGTACTGGATTAATTTCTTTTTATTGGCCAGCGCAGCCCATATATATCCCTTACGAACCCCTTTGCCATCCTTGTTTTTCTCTTTGGTCAGGATCGTATGGTAACTTTCATCCATGCAAAGATAGTCATCCTCAAGGATGGTTTTGTGAAGAACAACATCCAGTCGGTCCATTAATCCCGCAGATTTTTTAATCAGTCCATGGGCGGTAGCTTTGTTTAATTCAAAGCCATTCTCTGTAAAATACTTGACAATCCGCTCCACAGGCATGGAGTAAACGTATCTCAGTTGAAGCATGCCGGCGATAAAAGAGGCATCATAATTTGAGTTCTGCAGGGGAGATCTGGGGGCTTTACCCGAGTAAACCTTTTCCTGCTGTACACAATTGTATTGTCTGTATATGATTTTCTTAAATGTAGCCTTGCTGTAGGTGTACATGACCGAGTCTACGGACCCGATCACCCTGGCCTTTTCTTTGTCAAAGGCAGGATCATCGGGATATACATGCTCGACAATGGTTTCCAGAGAGAAGTGTTCTTTCCGTTTGGCATTGTTGTTGCCTCGGTTCTTGAGTGAAACAGGGGGATCGGTTTCTGCCGGATCTTCTTTTGCGGCATCGGGCACAAGCTTTTCTGATTTGTTGGAGAGAAGCTTGCTCATTCCCCTGTTTTTCCCGCTAAGCTTCTGCATGTCCCCGTTCTTCTGAAGCAGGTTTTCTTCCAGCGAACGGATTGTATCGGTTAAACTACCAACCTGCACAGAGAGTCTTTCTATTTGTTCAGATTGCCGGATGAGTTGTTCCAAATGAATCTTTTCTCTTTGAGAAAAAAGTTTCAGCTGGTCTTCCAGTAATTCAATCATCCGTTTGCTATTCATGCCCTAAAGGTACGGACAATACTTCGGATATCAAAGAAAAACACAAACAATATATAATATATCTATTTGTATATCAATGTATTAAATCAATACTTAAACCTTCTCCTGTACTTTGCCGAACGAACAGAGACGCCCTCCATTATCAAAACAAAAGTCTTCCATTTCATCTCAAATTCATTGCTTGAAGGGTTAAATCGGGGAACTTCAAAGGTGCCCTGTTCCAGTTTTTTCTGATACAAAACAAATCCTCCATTTTCCCAATGAAGGATCTTAATTAACGACCGGTTCCTGCCAAGGAAGAGAAAAACCTCCCCCGACAAAGGATTACGTTTCATATCTGACTTTACCAACTGGTACAAGGAATAGATACCTTTGCGCATATCCACATAATGCGGACATAGATAATAGTTCATGGATTCTGTAAGTGCAAACATCGGTTTATCAGTTAGAGTAAGTTTGTATAAATTTATTGAGATCTTCCTGGCTTATCTCTTTAATGGATATAACTACGCCATCGGGAAAGGTAATACTGACACCTTTAAGCACAGGGAAAACATTCCCTGCGAAAACCGGTTTCTCCGATGCCTCCTTTGTAAAGGAGAGCGGATAAATCTGCTGTCCTTCACAAGAGGCTTGCTCATGAGCGGAAGCAGAAACAGAAACCTCAGGTAATACAGGACGTGGTTTGAGATCTACTACTTTTATGGAATGCCTGCTCATCCAACATTGAATGCCGTTATAACAGATATGGCGCTCTTTGCAATAATCGCGTAATGTCATAGTGCATGAAATACTGATCTGCTTGTACTCCTCAATGGCCAATGCATAAAGTTCGGATGCTTTCATTTGTTCCTTTTTTAGGAAACAAAAGTAAGATTATGCATTTATGCTGTCAAGACGGTATCGCGGAGACGCTTACAAAATATCGATGATAGATGACAGATGCGTGACAGATCTCCAGCGCCATCTGTCACCTTAGAATCGACTGTCATTCAAACAGATAAACCCAATTGGTGATAAGTGGTAGATAAAAAGTGAAATAATTAGTATTCGGTCTTATCTTCGTGGGATGCCCAGATTTCGAAAGCAACTATCGCTTCGTTTCTGAGAAGCGATTCAGAGCGGAGCTTTCTGTCTGATGGCTTCAGACTTATTTCATCGTATATAAAGGAGTCGTCGAAACCAATCGCCATTGCGTCTGTCTTCGTATTGGCGTAATACATCTTGTCCAGACGGGCCCAGTAAATGGCACCAAGACACATGGGGCAAGGCTCGCAGGAGGTATAGATTTCGCAACCGGTAAGATCGAAGGTTCCCAGAACGGATGCTGCTTCACGAATAGCACTTACTTCCGCATGTGCCGTAGGATCGCAGGAAGCAGTTACCCGATTAACTCCCGTGGCGATAATATGGTCGTCCTTAACAATTACCGCACCGAAAGGTCCTCCTCCATTCTTAACATTCTCGATCGAAAGGGCAATTGCCTTTCTCATAAATTCTTCTTTCAACATCATTCTGTTCTTTTTAATCTCGAATTACATAGGTATCTTACAAAGATAAGCCCGGCTCTCCCAAGCCAGGCTTATCCACATGTTAAAATTAAATAATCTCAAACTTATTTTTAAATATTATCAATTGAAAACCCGATTCTCCCGAACCGATTTTCTAAATTTAACCTAAACCCTAAACAATTTTAATCAATAAATTAACTCAAAATAAATCTTCATTTATGAAATAATTTTATACTTAGCAAAGATATAAAATATGCTACAACCTTAAAATCAATTTATTATGTTACATAACATAATACATAAGTTCGCAAACAATTCAAAAGCCAAATGGAGAAGAACTTTGAGGCAAAGCCTCTTTCTCCCTGCATTTAATATAAAGTAGCTTTTCTCCGCTTTGAATGATATCGGCCTCGGGAACTCTCTTTTTTAATTCGGACAACTTTTCATTATCAGAAAAATAGATTAACGCCCGGTTTTCTTTTGTCGCCTTATCCGTTACATGCCACAGGCCGGTAAATTTAATTCCATCCAACATATCTTGCAACGAGGGTTGTACGGAGGAAGCGGACAATGGTCCTCTTGCAAATCTTACTATACCCGAATAAGGTGTTTTCAAACCTAATACTTCAGGAATAGCAGGTGCAGCTCCGTCTGCCGGCACATATAAGTGCAACAGCTCGTCTGCCGTTTTTCTTGCAGCAGCGGATCCGGAAGGGAAAACCATCGAGTAATATTTATTGTTCGATACCGTCTGTAGCTGGTAATTAGACAAACAATCTATACACCCCAATGTATCGGTTCGCAGACATTTAAAGACATGGAGCGAATAAATGCCGTAAGCGTCTTCGGGCGAAGGCAGTTCGTAAATATCCAGCGTGTACTCCTGACCTTTATAAACAAGATCTTTTGTAGTGAGCTTGTAAACGCCGTACTCGAGATACAAATCGGCTCCGCCATTCATATATCCATAAAGTCCTGCACCGGTAAATTCACGCTCCCTTTTTACAGAAACATCTGTCAGACTTTGTGCCAAAAGCGAGGCAGGTAATAATAGAATAAGAAATACCCGTATACTAAATTTCATCGTTTTACACATTAACCTCTTTCAAATTAATTTTACTTCTGTCGGCCACTCCCAGTTTTAGTTCCTGCGCTAACACCAGATACTTAATGGCGTCTGGCTTATCCTGAGTCTGGATCCCCTCCTCTATCCGTTTGGCTATAACAACCTCGTGTCCGATACGATCTACAGCCACGGCGTCGGTTCCCACAAGCATGGTGTTGTAGTTGCACATAAACTGCGGATTGGCAGACGGACCGCCATCAAAACAGCCGATAAGTCCATCCACTATATTCAACACCACCTTATCCCGCAAAGGAGGAAAAGCACAGGCATAAGCACATGTTTCATGCCATAGTTTCTGATGAAGCCTTCCTGTATTGGTTATGGCTCCAAAGGCCAGATTCTTCATACACAAGGTGACTGCAGCACCAGCGTTTTTCAGAATAGGCACATTAATAATTTTAGTCACTTCCTCGGTGCATATCTTCGCAAAGTACGAATTCTTGCCTCCGTTAACCATGTATGGCATCGTATAAGCATCGTACTCTCCTTCAACATCCGCATAGAAATATTGATTTTTATCGATCCTATCCTCGCTGTAAAACTTACCTTCTTTATTGATAAATCCACCTTCAGCATCCTGACATTCGGTACCTGTAATCTTTATACCCGGATAATTTTCGCTGGTATAACCGGTTTCATGAAGCTGCATTTCACGACGGTCCCATATCACAAGGTTCTTGCGGGGGATGCCGGCTTCTTCAAGCTGCTTAACAATCGATTGGGTTACGGCATGCGAAGTGGTAAGTAGTTTTCCCGCCACCGGATTTACCTTTATTCCGATAATATCTTTCGGACCAACAAACTGCAGCCATGCTTTACCGAGGTCTTTTTCTCCTGTAAGCTGAAGCATACTTGCTTTAAGCATATCGTAGGCCGCCTGTTCGGACGGCTTGCCGTCGACCACACAAGATCCATGATTCACTTTCACAACACTACCAGGATACTTACCCGGCATCGAATTTTCATTTCTGGGAACAGCGATTGCGTCAGCAATATTTGTCTGAGGTTTCTCGTCGCCGGCAGCAAATCCGGGAGCCGCTTTAATAACCGGCGATAGTGCTACGCCTAAGCCGCTTGCAGCAATTGATTTAAAGAAATTACGTCTTTGCATGGTTAACTCATTTATTTGTAAATAGAACTACAAATATAATGAATAAAATAACATGTGATATATTATTTCTAACAACTCATTTCGCCTGCGTTTTTCTTTGCGGAAAGTAGGTTATACGCTCCTTTTATAACCACCTTAGCCGATTTGATATCAAAGTCGGCAGGCAGTATTATTTCCGTATATCCCCCTTCGGCAACGCCTTTTTGCACCTCAACCATCCGGTATTCGGTAAAAGGTTTGCCGTTTTCTTCTTTATTTTTGTCAAACACAAAGATATAGTCCTTGTCGTCGAAGCTCACAACAGCCTCATCAGGCAGCGACGAAACCATATTGTTGGAAGCCTGAATAATAGCATTTACATACATTCCGGGTAATACGTTTTTACAAACACTGGTTACACTGGCATACACTTTATACGTTTTATCAGCATTAATGGATTTGCCAGTTTGATATATTACGGCTTCATGCTCTTCGGTTTCATTATTAATTAGGAAACGTATTTTCTGTCCGACAGCCACTTTATCGGCATCCTTTTCGTACAAAGTAAGTTCAAGAAAAAGTTTATCACTGTTTATTACTTCAAACATTACATCCGAAGGGGCAACAAATTTACCAAGATTTACATTGACCGATTTCACGTACCCGGAGATAGGAGAAACCACGGCAACTGAACTGCTTATATTATCCTCTTGCAAGGTTGCCGGATTAATGCCAATCAGCGAAAGCTTTTGAGCCAATGACTTTACCAGCACTTTAAGCGTTTTATACTCGGCGGTAACCTGCTGCATATTCTTTTGCGAAGACACCTCGTTTTTAAAAAGCTCGTGCTGCCTTTCATATTCGGCCTTTGCATACTCGAGTTTATTCCTGGCTTCCAGATAACTTTGCTGTACATCCACAAAGTCCTGATTTTCCAGAATGGCCAGCGTCTGTCCCTTACGTACGGCATTGCCTGGAAGCAACGAAGTACTCTTTACAAAACCGCCCATTGGCATACATACCGTTGCCATATTTTGTGGAGCAGCGGCAATCGTACCGCTCACTTTAAGTGTTCCACTCAGCGACCGCGTTTCGAATGTCCCGAATTCAATATTGGCCAGTTTAGCCTGATCTTCTCGTAGCTCTACAATGTTTTCGGGAAGCACTTCCATTTCCTCGACCTCATTGTCTGCTTTTTTCTCGTTGCCGCATGCTGATAAAGCGATAATAAAAGCTGAGACAACAGCGAAAGAAATAATACTATATTTTGTCATAATACGGATGTTTTAAAATAGTTTACCTGTGATAAAGTCGATACGAACAATCGTCTGGTTGTAGTTGTTTAACGCATCGAGATAATTCTGTTTTATACTTATTGCTCGATCTATGTTTAGCACATAATCTATATAGTCCATGGCTCCGCCGTTGTAACTCCGCGTAGCCTGATCAATAATCAGTTCGGCCTCGGGAATAGCCTGTTTTTCATAATAAACCACACTGGTGCTATACTTTGCATACTCACCTAATAATGTCCTGTATTCAGACGAAAGAGACTTTTCATAACTTTCCGCATTTAACTGAGACACCTGTTCTTTCAACCGGGCAGCCTTAATTTTGGCTTTATGAGGAAAAAACCACAAGGGAATCGAAACACTTGCCTGAACACCTGTTAACCGATCGCCCGAACCAAACGTACGGGGTACACCGTTTACATCTTGTATACCTTTCATCGTCTGACTAAAATAGCCTATACTAAAGTCGGGCATCATGCGACTACGTTCCACCTTCTTCTCAAAGCGTGATACTTCAATCTGTTGTTGCATATACCCTGCCAACGGATTTTCAGCCAATACGCCATTACCGTCCTTAGGCGAAAAATCAATCCGCTGTAATACTGTATCCGCAGGATATACGGCAGATTCTGTATTTAGTAATGCTTGCAGGTTTTGTGTATTAATATTCAGGTCGGCAGTAATCTGTTGCAAAAGATTTTTCACCTCCATACTTTGCGAACGAGCTGTAATCATTTCGAGGCGGTTTGTTTCGCCCGTATTTGCCCGTAGATTGGCAGCCTTAAAAAAGTTTGCATACAAACTATCCTTATAGGCAATCAGCTGTTGCTTTGAACGGAGATAGGCCAGTTGCCAGTAAATCTGTTTTACCCGGGTGGCAATATCCAGTTGCGAAGCTTTAAGCTGCCACTCGCTACTTATCACTCCCGCATTTGCAAGCTTATGCTGATTCGTATACACTGTGGGAAAAGCGAACGACTGCGAAACGGTAAAGCTATTATCCTTTCCGTAGGAGTTAAACTGTCCGTATTGTCCTTCAACGCTTGTTTTCGGAATATCCCAGGAAGCACCTTTCAGCGCTTTCTGTACATCTACCGAATAAGCAGATGAACGAACAGTGAGGTTGCTATCCAACGCCATCTGAATGGCTTCATGCAAATTGATTTTTATGGATTGCTGTGCTTTAGCGGTATTGAAACAAGTAGCCACCATCAAGGCAAGCAGTAGTACGGTCGATTTATGTTTCATTGAAAAACTAAATTTGCGTGAAGTAAAAACCACATAAAAGACAGGCAAAATTACCAACGTAAGGAAAGTTGCCGTAATAAGTCCCCCGATAATTACTGTAGCCAGCGGTTTCTGAACCTCAGCTCCGGCCGAAGTGGACAATGCCATAGGCAGAAAACCAAGCGAAGCTACCGAAGCTGTAATAATAACAGGACGCAACCGGGTATAAAGTCCCTTCAGTACACGCTCCGTTATATCAGTTATACCTTCTTTTTCCAGGCGGTTAAACTCGGAAATAAGCACAATACCGTTGAGCACCGCCACACCGAATAAAGCAATAAAGCCTACTCCTGCCGATATGGAGAAATTCATATCCCGCATCCATAAGGCAAATATACCTCCGATGGCAGACATTGGTACTGCTGTAAAGATCAGCAATGTTTGTTTTACCGAATGAAACGTAAAGTACAATAGCACAAATATAAGAAGCAACGCAATCGGAACAGCAATCATCAACCGGGCTTTGGCCGCTTCGAGGTTTTGGAACTGACCACCGTAAGTTACATAGTAACCGGTAGGCAATTGCACCTTCGCATCAATCTGTTTAGAAACCTCGTCTATCACACTCTGCACGTCCCGGTTACGGACATTAAAACCAACTGTGATACGACGTTTGGTATCTTCGCGGGAAACCTGTGCCGGACCCGATTTAATTTCAACAGAAGCAAGTTGTTCAATAGGAATCTGTCTGCTATTAGGCAACGTTACCGAAAGGTTTTTTACATCTTCCAGGTTTTGGCGATAATCCTCGTCCAGGCGTACAACCAATCCAAAACGCTTTTCTTCGTCGTAAACAACTCCGGCCTGACTTCCGGCAAAAGCCGCACGAAGTACCCTGTTTGCCTCTTCTACGGTAAGGCCGTACTGTGCCAGTCTATCACGGTTATACTCTACTTGTACTTGTGCCAGTCCGGTTACTTTTTCTACATTTATATCTTCAACCCCAACAACATGCTGAATAATCCTTTCTATATCCTGCGCCTTTTCGGCCAAGGTATTAAGGTCGTCGCCAAATATCTTCACAGCAATATCTTGCTTCGCTCCGGTCATTAATTCATTAAAACGCATTTGTATAGGTTGTTGAAATTCAAATTTAACACCCGCAAGTACCACCAGTTTCTCTTCCATTTTCTGCACCAGCTCTTCGCGGGTACTGGCAGAAGTCCACTCGCTTTTATCCTTGAGCGTAATAATATAATCGCCCGTTTCCATAGGAGTGGGATCTGTAGGAATCTCGCCAGCACCAATTTTACAAACAGTATGTTTTATCTCTGGAAAATTATCAAGCAATATTTTATTCGCCTTCTCGACCGTTTCCACCGTATTAGTGAGCGATCCGCCCTGTAAAGTCATCACCCCGGCAGCCAAATCGCCCTCTTCCAGTTGGGGTATAAACTCGCCTCCCAAACGGGTAAAAATAAATAAACTGAAGACAAATAAAGCAATGGCTGAAACCGAAACGAACAGTTTACGCCGAAGTGCAAAGGAAATCAGAGGAGTAAATCCTTTATGAATCCAATCCATCAGTTTATCAGAAAAACTACGTTTATGTGTGGTGTTCTTGCTCAGAAACAGAGCCGAAACCATAGGCACATACGTAAGCGAAAGAATGGCAGCACCCAGTAAAGCAAAAGTCACCACCTGCGCCATGGGACGGAACATTTTACCTTCTATACCAACCAACGCCATAATAGGCAGATATACAATAAGAATGATGACCTGACCGAAAGTAGCCGAACTCATCATTCGCTTGGCCGAATCCAATACACTTTCATCCATTTGCTGCTGCGTAAGTTTTGGCGTATCAAGAAAGTGAGTCTTACTATGTGATATCCGGTGCACTACACTTTCTACAATAATTACCGCACCGTCCACAATCAAACCAAAGTCTATCGCCCCCAGACTCATCAGGTTGCCAGACACACCGAAGATATTCATCATCGACAAGGCAAAAAGCATAGCCAGCGGAATTACCGACGCAACAATAAGTCCGGCCCGAAGGTTACCCAGCAACAACACCAGAATAAAAATAACAATCAAGGCACCTTCAATAAGGTTTCTTGAAACAGTACCAATCGCACGCCCTACAAGATCGGTTCGGTTCAGATACGGTTCAATGGTAACCCCTTTGGGTAATGATTTCTGAATAGACTTAACTCTTGTCTGCACATCATCAATTACCTGATGGGCATTTGCACCTTTCAGCATCATTACTACCCCTCCAACAGCCTCGGTCGTATCCACAACAAAGGCTCCGTAACGGGTTGCCGCACCATATTGTACAGTTGCCACATCGCGAATCAGCACAGGAATACCCGAAGAATTACTCTTTACGGAAATCTTTTCAATATCCTCCAAAGTCTTTACCAGACCGATACCGCGGATAAAGTAAGCGGTAGGATTCTTGTCAATATACGCGCTCCCAGTATTCTCATTGTTACGCTCCAGCGCCTGAAAAATATCGGTAAGTGTAAGGTTCATACTCCTGAGCCGCTCTGGATTTACAGCTATTTCGTATTGTTTCACGAAACCACCATAACTATTGATATCGGCTACCCCGGGAGTACCAAGCATTTCCCGTCGTACCACCCAATCCTGTAGCGTTCGCAGTTCCATGGGCGAATATTTTTTCTCCAATCCCTTGTCAACAGCCAGGTGATACTGATATATCTCGCCCAATCCGGAAGAAATAGGGGCAAGTTCTATTTTTGCCAATCCAGCAGGTATCACTTCTTCGGCCTCTTTTAGCCGTTCGCTCAGTTGCTGCCGGGCCCAGTAAACATCCACGTCGTCTTTAAACACAACGGTTACAACAGACAAGCCCAGGCGGGAGATAGAGCGTAGTTCGATAATATCGGGGATATTGGCAATAGCGACCTCGATAGGTGCGGTAATAAAGCTTTCAACTTCCTGAACCGCCAACGACGGTGCAAGCGAAATAACCTGCACCTGATTATTTGTAATATCGGGAATAGCATCGATAGGCAATTTCGTGAGAGAATACGTTCCCCACCCGATTAAAGCTACCACAAACAATCCGACAATAAATTTATTTTTTATTGAAAAATGGATGATTCGTTCAATCATAAAACAGACGAATTAGTTTAATTAATACAAGTAACTACAAGTTTTTCTTATAAAAACCTGCAGACACACGAATAGAATGTAAATGTTACTGTATTAGCTTAACTGAGGCGGTTGCCAGATAGCATAAAAAGGTGAATAACGATAAGCTGATGTATATCCCGCAAGATACTTTTGTATAAAAGGAACTTCTTTAATAAGCAAAGTCGTGTTCGTTAAAGTCATCGGAGACACCCAAAAGTGACAAATACAAAACGGCGAACAATGCTCGTGGCCGGAAGAAGGATTATCCGTTGTATTCTGAGAGCAAGTAACTTCACC
Source organism: uncultured Macellibacteroides sp. (assembly GCF_963667135.1). Taxonomy (NCBI): domain Bacteria; kingdom Pseudomonadati; phylum Bacteroidota; class Bacteroidia; order Bacteroidales; family Porphyromonadaceae; genus Macellibacteroides; species uncultured Macellibacteroides sp. Next base: position 4,009,698 of record NZ_OY762974.1, read on the forward strand.
CGAAACATTACATAATGGTACATCAATGCAGGGAAGTGCAATGAGAACCAAAATATAAAGGGATAATAGAAAAGCTACTGTTTTCATTAATACGTATTTATAACGGTAAAGATACGTATATAAATTATATTATTGCTTGCGTATGCTACAAAATAATTTTTCGTGGCCTTAATTTTAAGATATAACGTATTTCAAAAACATGGCTAAATGAAATTTAGATACTAATTTTTCATTATTTAAGCAGCGATACGATTAATTCTTCCATTTTCAGGGGAGATGTTATAGGGGCATAACGTTTTACCGGATTGCCTTCCGTGTCTATTACAAACTTGGTAAAGTTCCACTTAACGCTATTGGATATAAACCCGGGAAGGGTACTTTTAAGATACCTGAACAGCGGATGTGCATTGTTACCATTAACGTCTACCTTCGAAAACATTGGAAAACTTACGCCGTAATTGATGAGACATCCCTCGGATATATCTTTTGCTGTACCCGGTTCTTGCTTGCCAAACTGATTACAAGGAAAACCAAGAATAACCAACCCCTTGTCTTTGTACTGCTGATATAGCTTTTCTAAATCGGCATATTGCGGTGTAAATCCGCATTTGCTTGCGGTGTTTACTATTACCACGACCTTGCCTTTGTACTGATCCATGCTAATTTCCTTACCCTTAAGCGATAACGCCTTGAATGAATAGAATTTCTTTTCCATATTTATTATATCGTTTACAATACAAATATAGAATAAATATCGCGCACGACATAACGAAAAACAGCACAACGCAAATTCTTTAATATATGCACTTCCCTCATTCCATTTTCATTAATTTCGCAACCGACTTATCTGCTCCTGACTGTACTGTGGAAAGAACCCGAAAAAAGTTACCTCCCCATATTTTGCAGATATCGTCTTCGGTATATCCTCTTTCCAGCAAGCTCGTAGTGATATTGATCATATCGTTGGTTCCGTTTATACCCGGTACACCGCCACCTCCATCGAAGTCGGAACCAATACCTACATGATCTATTCCGGCTACTTTAACAGCGTGATCGATATGGTTAAGAAAGTCTTCCAGACTCGCTTTGTTTTTATTAGCATTGATATATTCGTCCAAAGGACAAACTTGTATAACCCCTCCATTCTTTGCAAGGGCTTTCATTTGCTGATCGGTAAGATTTCGATCCCGGTTGCACAAAGCTCGCGTAGCCGAATGAGTTGCAACAATCGGTTGTTTGGAAGATTTAATTACATCCCAGAAAGTACTGTCGCCAGCATGAGAGATATCGATAACCATCCCCAGCCGGTTCATTTCTTTCACTACTTTATAGCCAAACGGACTAAGTCCACCCCACTCTTTCACGATGCTACGGTTGGATGTATCGCAGATGTCATTATTCTTGGTATGGCACAATGTCATATAGTTTACTCCCATGGCTTTATATCTGGACAGGTTGGCAATGTCTTTTCCAATACCGTAACCGTTCTCGATACCTATAAAAATAGTTTTTTTCCCTTCACTTTTGAGACGTTGCATATCGGCTACTGTACGGGCAATGCCACATGTTTCACTATTATTTTTCACCTGGCTATAAATTCCATTAATAAGAAACGTAACTCTGTCCACGGCCTTTTGCAAGGATTCGTTGTCACGTGGACCTTGTCCAACATAAGCAGCAAAAAAGATAGCATCTAGCTTTCCTTCCTCCATCTTCGGAATATTCACCTGATTTTCTTCGCGTTCGCCAATATTAAAACCTGCACGTCTGAATTCGAGAGGTGTATCGCAATGCGTATCAACAGAGAGGATACCTTGTTGTAATTCTTTTGCTTTCCGGTAGGTTTCGGATTTATGAACCATGTACTTAAAAATCTTAAGCATAGTAGTATCTCCTCCTGCCACTAACCCTTCCGGATGCCATTGAACAGCCAGAATAGAACGGCCGGGATAAGCTTCGATGGCTTCAACGGTACTATCCGGTGCCCAGGCGACAACCCTGAAATTGGGTGCAACCTTTTTAATCGCCTGATGATGAAAAGAGTTTACAGAAAACGTTTTGTCTCCAATTACACTGGCAAGCAATGATCCTGTTGAAACTGTTACAGTATGTGTACCTTGTTCTTTTGGTTCACTCTGGCGATGAGTTATAGCTGAGGGATGTTGACTTGGAATATCCTGATAGAGCGATCCGCCGAATGCAACATTGATAAGCTGTTCGCCACGGCAAATACCCAACAAAGGAATATTACGGTCGGCAGCCATCTTAATAAGCATCAGATCGTAGACATCCCGAACGGAATCAACATCGCCAAGTTGTTCGATGGGTTGTTCTTTGTAAAAAAGAGGATTTACATCTTCGCCACCCGTCATAATCAGTCCGTCGAGACCTGCTACTATCTCTCTTAACGTTGCCACATTGTTCATCAGCGGAATGATAACCGGAGTGCCGTCCGCCTTCAGAACGGCATGGATATATGTTCCAGGCACACTGGATCCCCCTTCGCCACTCTGACTTGCAGATATACCAATGCAAGGACCACGGCGAGTCTGTAATTGAGTACTACAAGAATCCGTTAATTGGTTCAGCTCTTCCAGATTAGTAAAAGTTGATACCTGAGCATTTATATTTCCTCCAAGTAAAAGTAAGCCAACACAACAGGCTGTAAAAAGTATTTTATTCATATACAGAGTCTTTATTAAAGAAACTAAGCTGTTTTATATTATTTGTTCATCCTTCGAAATAAGTATCTTTTTTACCCACTCTTTACCCTCTGTAAGCCGTGTAACAAGAATGGAGCAGACGATATTTCCGGTAGAGTTAAGCAATGTAGCCGGAACATCAATAATTGTACTAATTACCATCAGAGTACCAGCCAACTGGGGCGAGAATCCGAATACGGAACAGATAAGCAATTCCCCAGTCATTCCTCCGCTGGGAATAGCTCCCATTACGGCACCAACAAGCAGGGCTACGCCAATAATAAAGAATACGTTTCCCGGCAGGGTCGTATCTTGTCCGAATATGGTTAACAGAAATACAATCTTGATTACGCCTCCCATCACAGATCCGTCTTTATGCATGTTGGTACCCAGGGGAATCACTGTTTCCGCAATACTTACAGGCACACCCATTCTTTTGGATGCTTCAATATTAATTGGAATACAGGCAGCACTGGATGATGTGGCAATAGCCGTAAGAGATGGAGTGAGGATATTCCGCCAAAAGGACGAAAGAGCCTTCTTTCCTCCAGACAACCACACATAAAGTGAGTTGAGTCCCACATAAGAGACAACAGTAAGGACTAAAAACAAGACAAAAGCGTTGAGATAGCCATTCAGTATTTGTCCGCCTACCCTACCTACTGTATCTGCAAAATAACAGCCAAGACCAATTGGTGCAGCATACATGATGATGCGCATCATACGCAATATGACAGTCATCGCCGAATTCAGAAAGTCGGCAACAGTTTTTCCTTGTTCTCCTGAATAAGCAGTTGCAAGCCCGAAAAGCACTGAAAACAAAATGAGTGGAAGTAAATTGGACTTTGTAAAAAGCTGCAGAAAGTCTGGCACAGTAAATGTATTTACAAAAAGCTGACCGGATGAAAGTTGTGCCGTTTCTGTAAATTCGGGCAGATTTGCCATTAAAGCAGCTTTATCTATACCTTCCAGGGGATTATAGAACAAAGTAAGTACATAGGCTGTAACGGCTGCAATCAGAGCAGTCATCAAAAATACCAACACGATGTTAGTAATCACTTTACCTATCATATCCATCTGTTTCATATTGTAGATCGCGGACGAAACACTCAGAAAAACCAATGGAACAATAAGGACAAACATCATATTAAGGAACAAATCGCCAACCGGCTTTACAATGGATGTGCTTTCTCCAAAAACAACCCCGCTAATACCACCTAACAGAATTCCTGTAATCAGGCATATTGTAAATGCATAATTTTTTAATATATTCATTAAAATGATCAATTTGTTTGATTTTACAAAAATACACTTTCATTTTAAAAAATCAGGCTGATTCGGATAATTCTTGATCAAATGATTCGAATTAATTATGCTTCAAATCAAATCGTCTAAGCATTCCTTCAAACAGATTGAAATATTATATCTACATTTGTCGTTAATATAAGAAATAAATATGATTACATACATTCTGATTGCAATTACAGCGATTGTATCCTATTTGAGTTTTAACAACAGCCATCTTTTTAATAAGCTGGCATTTATTCCTTACCGGGTAATCCGGTCGAAAGAATGGTATCGGCTCGTTACACATGGGTTTGTACATGCAGACCTTACGCATCTGTTTGTTAACATGTTCACTTTTTGGTCGTTCGGCACTTATATGGAAGCTACTTTCAAGTATGTGGGATTCGGCACCGGCGGATACCTGGCTCTTTATTTCGGAGGAATGATTTTTGCATCTGTTTATGATCTTATCAAGCGTCGCGACAATCCGCAATATATTTCAATAGGAGCTTCGGGGGCTGTTTCGGCGGTTCTGTTCACTTCCATATTCTTTAACCCATGGGGAAAAATTCTTTTTTTCGCCATACTTCCCATTCCTGGTATTATTTTCGGGTTTATCTACCTGGCATACTGCCAGTATATGGCCAAACAGGGAGGCGATAACATCAATCACAACGCCCACTTTTACGGAGCCGTTTATGGTTTTGTATTTCCTTTGCTGCTTGAACCATCATTAATTCACACTTTTCTGGCAAATTTCTCTTTCTGAAATTATTTCTAAATGTCGTCTTGTTTGGTTTCAATCCGTTTATAGTGACATAGCATCAGATCTCCGTTATCATCATGCAGATGCATACCATTGCCTTCGCAGTAACGAAACAGGTTGCAATTTGCACACTGTCCTTTCCGCGCCCATTCACGGTTGCGATAGGGTTTAAACTCGTTTTCCCATATATCCGCCAGATTATCTTTGTAAATATTTCCCTGATAAAAGTTGGCTCTGATGCTTGGACAGCCTGAGATTGAACCGTCTGCCAATATCGAAGCGATGCTAATCCCGGCATGACACTCGTAAAACTGGTCGCGAACTTCCATTTCATAATTCCCAAGAAAACCTTCGCAGCCGTAATTAAGATGAATGGGACCTTCCATACGGGTAAACCTTATAAAATCAAGCAAAACTGTAAATTCCAGATTATCGAGCTGTAATGACGGATTATTAGCCGCCCTGCCTACCGGAAAAATCGTAAAAATTCGCCATCGCTTTACTCCCATAGAAATCAACTGATCGCGAAAAGCAGGAAGAGTAGCAAGATTTTCTTTGTTGACACAAGTAACAACGTCCCAAGTTAACTCCTCTTCCCCCGCAAGCATTTGAACAGCCTCAACAGATCGTCGGTAACTGTCGGGGTGGCAACGCAACCAATTATGAGCCGCTTCAAATCCATCCAGACTGATAGAAAGTGTATGCATTCCGGCAGCCAAAAGATCATCAAGCTTACGTCGGGTAAGTAGAAAGCCATTGGTTACCACACCCCACGGATATCCGCGGCGGTATAGTTCGAGTCCGCAAGTTTCAAGATCGTCACGAAGCAGAGCTTCACCACCTGTAAAGATAACAAGCAATTTGTTGGGATTGACAGAAGGAGTTAATTGGTCTATTACACGAAGGAAATGCTCTGCTGGCATATCAGCCTGATGTGCCTTTACGTGGCAATCACTACCACAATGACGGCACGAAAGGTTACAGCGCAATGTACACTCCCAAAATAGAGTTTGCATTTCGTGATTAGCCAAACGAGTCTTTCTTATCCTCCGAAATAACTCAAGTCCAAGCCATTTACGAATCGTAAGCTGCTTATTCATCTTTACAATATTAAATTACATACGCAGAAAGTACAGTGTTCACATTAAATACATAGATGCAGCACGAGTAAGGATTGCTGCATCATATATTCTTAAAAAACAAGTAAAGCGGATAAGCAAAGAGCAAATAAAAGAACATTTCTTCCGGTGTGTGCAAGTGTGTCATTAAGCGCCTTCCCCTCAAAAGAAATGAGTTCGCGCCATGTTTGGATAAAGAGCACGAAAAATATTCCGAAAAGAGCAACTTTCCATGCCTCACATTGGAGCAAAAGCGGAAGGATAAGCAAAATGGGAACTATACCGTTAAAGAGATAAAGCCATCTGCCAAAACGCCTGCCAAACAAAACAACAGAGGTTCGCTTCTTTACCGCTTTATCCTGAAAATAATCGCGGTAATTATTTACAATCAAAATATTAACAGAAAGCAATCCCATTGCTACCGAAAGAATAAATGCCAACAATGTAAAGCTGCCAGCTTGTACATAATAAGTAAATACAACCGGAATAATGCCGTAGAAAAGCAGTACACAAACATCTCCCAGTCCGTTATATGCCAACGGAAAAGGACCGGCAGAGTAGGCCAATACGCATAACGCAATGGCGATACCTACGGGAATAAGTTCCCATCCGGAATAAAAAAGCAGCATACATCCCGAAAGACAAGCAAGTCCAAGGGCTATAAAGGTACCACGCAACATAGCCTTGGGAGTTATCCACCCGGAAGCTACTGCACGTTCGGGACCAAGTCGATCTTCTTTGTCGGCCCCTTTCTTAAAATCAAAGTAGTCGTTGGCAAAGTTGCTGGCAATCTGGGCAAGCAAAGCTACCATCAGGCAAAGCAAAGCAGGCATCAGCCTGAACGTCCCTTCGCGGTATGCCAGAGCCGTTCCAACCAAAACAGGACTTAACGAAGCAGGCAGCGTTTTAGGCCGCGCTGCTTCAATCCACGCACGGAGAGGTGATATCTCCATTTTATAACGTAATTTCCAATGCTTCGTAAGCTGCTCCGGTTTTGGCACGTGCTTCTTCCAAAGAGGCACCGCGGGCAAGCAACACAGCCATCCGGCGGTGTCCGTGCACTTCGGGTTTGCCAAAGAATCGCATCTGCGTATCGGGCAGGCTAAGTACATTTTCCAGATTCCCAAATTGTAATTGGTTGCTGTCGCCCTCTACCACAACCGCACGAGAAGCAGATGGTCCGTGGAAAGTGATATTAGGAACAGGCAATCCCAGTACGGCACGCGCATGCAACGCAAACTGAGACAAGTCCTGCGAAATCATTGTTACCATACCGGTATCGTGAGGACGAGGTGATACCTCGCTGAAAATAACATCGTCGCCCTTGATGAATAGCTCAACGCCAAAAATACCTCTTCCTCCCAGGGCATCAGTAATCTTAGTTGCTATTTCACGGGCCTTTTCACGGGCTGCAAGAGTCATAGCCTGAGGTTGCCAAGATTCGCGGTAGTCGCCATCCACCTGCACATGTCCGATCGGCTCGCAGAAAGATGTACCGTTAATATGACGAACCGTGAGCTGCGTGATTTCATAGTCGAAATTCACAAAACCCTCTACTATAACTTTACCGGCACCTGCACGTCCGCCTTCCTGTGCGTACTCCCAGGAGTGCTTAATATCCTCTTCTTTGCGGATAACACTCTGTCCGTGACCCGAAGAACTCATAATAGGCTTAACCACACAAGGCATACCGATGGTTTTAACAGCTTCGGTAAACTCCTCGAATGTCGCGGCAAAGCGGTATGGAGAAGTTGGAATACCCAGTTCTTCGGCAGCCAGACGGCGGATACCTTCACGATTCATGGTAAGGTAAGTCGCCTTGGCAGTAGGGATAACATGATACCCTTCTTTTTCAAGTTCTATAAGCGTAGTAGTAGCGATAGCTTCCACTTCCGGAACGATATAATCGGGCTTTTCTTTCTCTATAATTTCGCGTAAGCGTGCTCCGTCAAGCATAGATACCACATAAGAGCGGTGAGCCACCTGCATGGCAGGAGCATTAGGATATTTATCGAGGGCAATCACCTCTACTCCGTATCGTTGTAATTCTATTACAAACTCTTTACCTAATTCTCCGGATCCGCACAATACTACCTTAGTAGCTACCGGCGACATGGGTGTACCTATTTTTACCATAATATCCCTGTTTTTTTTATTTTTATGCAAAAGTACCTGTTAATCTAAAATTGTGCAACCCGAAAGATAAAAAACTTATTTATTTTCCTATATTTGCGCCATGAAAAAATTGCTTTTTCTACTACTTCTCTTTTGCGGCTACTTTCTGCTGGATCCGGCTCAGTTCGGCGTTAGCAGAGACATTAAGTTTGCGCCCCAAAATGAAATAGTAAAAGAAAAGACTGATTTTTCAGACATGCAAGCTCGCATCATGACACTAAAAAGTGATTTGAGCACTTCTACTTGTCTCACCCCGCGTACAGTTCAACTAACACCTTCCTCTTTTTGTGAGCGTTATACACGTACTGCAGAAAGACTTCTTCAGGGAGTCCGCATCAAAAACGTAAATCTGCTTCTCAAAACATCCGAAAGTGTAGCCTTAACCGAATCTGTCCAGGTATCATCTCTCCGTTCCTGCGCAGGATACCTTGTATTCGCGTTGCGAAAAATAATTATTTAGATCGAACGACATTTTGTTTTGTAACGTATGGGATAGCAATCTCATACCATTATTTATGCCTTTTATTTCTGTAGTTACCTGCAGAAAAAGGGCTATAGTATTCATAAATTAAAATTCAACAAATATGTCAGCAAAAAATTCATCTAAATTCAAAATATACTTTTTCATTCTTCTTACAATTCTTGGTTGTGTACTGGCTTGTACCTCACTTATACCAAACGACTATCTGAAACTAGTAGTTGTTATGGGCTCATTATTGGTTGGTATCTATGGTATATCAAAGTCGTTGGGCCATGCCGTAACAAATGATTCTGAAGAAGAAAAAAAATAATAATAATCTTTATCTAGTTACATTCAACTTCCTATTAAAATGAAAATTAACAAAGATTTGGTAGATGCTGTGTTGATGCTATCAGTTATAAGTCTGGTACTCATTGGTACAACAAAATTCGATGATGAGTCGTCTAAAACAATTGTAATGGCAGCCGTGGGATTCCTTGCAGTTATTGCTTTAGTATTAAGAGTTCTTGTTTCACGCAACAGTTCAGGTAACAGCGAACATTCACATTGAAATAAAAAAAGAAGATTCACTTCAAATAAAAAAGGTTGCCGGTAAATAAACCGGCAACCTTTTTTTATTTGGTTTTAAAGAAAGACTTATCGCGTAGCAAATTTCTTCTTTTCCTTTATCAGAATAACAGAAACGGCAGCCAACAGTAGGAAACATCCACCGGTAAGCAATGCATACATAGGATGTCCGTTATATACATTGTGAACAAACCAACCGTGAATAACCCCATTAACAATTTGGGGAATGGTGATAAAGAAATTAAATATACCCATATAAGTTCCCATTTTTTCGGGAGGCAGACTGTCGGAAAGGATTGAGTACGGCATTGCCAGAATACTTGCCCAGGCTATACCTATTCCAATCATTGAAAAGAACATCATATCCGTATTTGTAAGCAGATACATGGAGATAAGTCCTACTCCCCCCAACGTTAAGCAGACAGAGTGAGTTGCCTTTCGTCCCAGAAAACGGGCAATGGGGATAAGCATCAGGGCAAAGAGCATGGCAACAAAATTATAAACACCAAACAACTCTCCTACTTTATCGCCGGCTATGGAATAATCGGCCGAGGCCGGATCGGTTACCCCATAAACATGCTCGGCCACGGCCGGAGTTGTATACACCCACATGGAGAACAATGCAAACCAGGAGAAGAACTGACAAAGTCCGAGCTGAATCATAATCTTGGGCATATGCCTTATGTCGTGCAAGATTTCAAGAAAACCATTTTTCTTTTCCTTTACTACCGCTTCTTTCTTTTCTGAAAATTCAGCCAGTTGCTCCGGAGAGTATTCTTTGGTTTTCAAGATAGTCCATATCACACTGCAGAAAAGGATGGCAGCACCGGTATAAAAAGCAAACTTCACATTGTCGGCCACCTCACCGGCAACCGCTGTATTAGAAAGACCGAAAAACTTATTCATAATACTGGGTAACCACGAACCAACCACAGCACCTATCCCTATGAGGAATGTCTGAATGGAAAATCCCATGGTATGCTGTTCTTCGGGCAACATATCACCCACCAGGGCTCTGAAAGGCTCCATGGTTACGTTGATAGATGCATCCATAATCATCAGCATACCTGCGCCAATTAGAACGGGCGACAAGATAGCATTAGCAGTACCCGGCGAAAGGAAAAGACCCGCATTTGGCATTAACACCAGGGCAATTGTTGTTAGAATGGCCCCAACCAGAAAGAATGGGCGTCTGCGGCCCAACCTACACCAGGTTTTATCCGAATAATGACCGATAATGGGTTGAATAATCATCCCTGTAAGAGGAGCAGCCAGCCAAAACAACGAAAGATGCTCAACATCGGCTCCATAAGTCTGGAGTATTCTGCTTGAATTAGCATTCTGCAAAGCAAAACCGAATTGTATGCCGAGGAATCCAAAAGTAAGATTCCATATCTGCCAAAAATTTAAAAAAGGCTTTTTCTTCATAAGATGTACATTAAGGTTACAAACCGGCGACAAACTTAGGGAATAAATCCGAATAGCTATTGCCGGAAATCAAAAAAATCAACGGGTAGTTTCGCGTACGACCAAATTTGTCTTGATTATTTTGTTTACAATCTGATCGTTTTCACGTCTGCCTTCAATATGATCAAGCAATAAACGCATGGACGTAGCTCCCATTTCATAGCCGTGCTGATCTACCGATGTTAATTGGGGATTGCTTAACTCGGCAATAGAATTGTTTGTGAATCCGCAGATGGAAATATCTTCGGGCACCTTTAACCCTTTCGATTTAACTACATTTAAAATACCGAGGGCAGTTTCGTCGTTTACGGCAAAGAAAGCATCGGGAGGCTCCGGCAGCGAAAGCATTGCGGGAGTAATCTGCATTGCATCGGCATAATTGTTACAAATCGACATCAGCGACTTATCAATCGCGATACCATTTTTACGCAACGCATCTTCGTATCCCATCCTTCTGTTTCGTGAGATAGGCATATGCGACTCCGATCCGTAAAATGCAATACGCCGGCAACCGGTTTTAATAAGGTACTCTACGGCCGACTGCACGCCTGCGTAGTCATCCACCACAACGCGGTCGGTCAATATGCCCGTACAAATCCTGTCGAAAAACACCAGAGGCACACCACTGTCAATCAACTCCTGAAAATGAGAAAACAAAGTCGTTGTTTTGGCTACCGAAGCCAGCACACCACATACCCTGGATTCCTGTAGCGTACGTGCACCTCTTACTTCCCGTTCGTATATTTCGTTGCTTTGGGTGATAATTACCCTATATCCTTCTTTTTCAGCTTCATCCTCTATACCCGACAAAATGGAGGAAAAGAAATAATGTACAATCTGAGGCAATATAACGCCAATGGTTTTGGTATTGCTTGTCCGCAGACTTAAGGCCAAAGCGTTAGGTTTGTATTTATGTTCTTTTGCATAAGCCAAAACGAGTTCTTTTGTTTCCTTGCTGATATCCGGATGGTCTGCCAACGCACGCGACACCGTGGAAGGTGCTACATTAAGGGACTTAGCTATATCTTTAATTGTTATTTGCCGCTTCTTCATTCGGTTATTAATTTTACACTACTCAAAAATAATAGTTTTTAATTAAAAAACAAAATTGTTGATGCATATATTATAAAATTATAACTGAAATTTTCGCCCATTGCAATCGATTGCGGAATCGATTGCATTGAAATAGACAGCTTTACGCAAACTTTTCAGACCGTTCGGTGTTTTGTATATATACTTTTGCAACGTTGATTGAATTTATTAAAATTAAACACAAAATAGAGTATTAATCTTAAATTAACTAATGCATGAAAGAAAAGATTCATTCTTGTAAGGTTAGAATCCTCCTCTCCATAGCGATGGGATTGTTATTCTCCTTGAGCGTCTTTGCACAGGAAATTACCCTTAAGGGTAATGTAAAAGACCTAACTGGTGAACCCATAATCGGGGGTAGCGTGCTTGTAAAAGGTACTACCAATGGAACCATTACCGACTTCGATGGTAATTACACTCTCAACGTGCCGTCATCGGCGATAATTGTTTTTTCTTATGTTGGTTATATTCCACAAGAAATTAGTGTACAAGGCAAGACAATGCTTAACGTTATATTAAAAGAAGACGTTGAAGCTTTGGACGAAGTTGTGGTTGTTGGATACGCAACCGGTAGCAAACGTACAATTTCGGGTGCGGTAGACCGTATTAAGAAAGAAGACATGAATGTGGGTATTGTTAACAACCCCCTCGAATCACTTAAAGGAAAAGTAGCCGGTGTGGTTATTTCCAAAGCAGGCGGCGACCCTTCTGCGACTCCTTCTATCCGTGTTCGTGGTACTACCTCATTGTCTGGTGGTAACGACCCGTTGGTAGTTATCGACGGTGTATTTGGCGACATGGGACTACTTAATGCCCTCGCTCCAAGCGACATCGAAACATTTACCATCTTAAAGGATGCTTCGGAAACTGCTCAGTACGGTTCACGGGGTGCCAGTGGTGTAATTGTTGTTACTACTACAAAAGGAAAATCGGGTGTTGTTTCTTTAAGTTATGATGGAACATTCGGTGTGGAGAGTATCTACAAAAACATCGAAATGATGAATGCCGATCAATTCAGAGCTACCGTACTGGAAGGTGGTTATACCAATGCCCTGGATGGCGGAGCCAGCACAAACTTCTTTGATGAGATGGAGCGTACCGGTTATACGCAGAATCACAGATTGTCGTTTGGCGCAGGAAGTGAAACTTCAAATTACAGAGCCTCCATTGGTATTATTTCACAGGATGGTATCATCGAAACCAGCAATATGCGTAACTACACAGCAAAACTGGATGCAAGTCAGAAGATGTTTAACAATAAGCTTGCCATTGAGTTCGGTGTATTTGGTTCAAAGAAATTAAACAATTACGTTAACGATCACCAAAAGACATTCTATTCGGCAGCTTCTTCCAATCCTACATTGTCTGCGCTTCAGAACGAAGATGGCACATGGCCGGAAGATCCTAACGCAAACGAAATTGACAACCCGCTGGGTCGTCTTACCATCCAGGATCATGAAGATAACGCTTACCTGAACGTACATGGTAAGTTGTCTTATAATTTCACATCCGATTTGATGTTAAGTGCTTTTGGATCTTACACATACAATGCCAAAGTAAATTCGACTTATATCCCCAACAACATCAAGGCTGGTATCCGTGAAGGTTCAGGTAAAGCAAACCGTGCTCAGAAAGGCAGCGATATCCTGATGGGTAACTTAACACTTACCTACAAAAAGCAGATGGACAAACATCATTTCGATGCATTGGGACTTGCCGAAGTACAGAGTTATCAGTACAACGGTTTCGAATCTACTGCACGTGGTTTCGGTACGAACTACTTCGGATACGACAACCTTAAAGCAGGTGCAAACGTTAAATACGGCGATGTTAGTTCTTATGCGAATGAATACAATATTTCTTCATTCTTAGGTCGTTTAAACTATATGTACGACGATCGTTACATTGCTACGGTTAACATTCGTACAGACGGTTCTTCCAAATTGGGAGCAAACAACAAGTGGGGCTTCTTCCCTTCTGCCTCTGCAGCCTGGGTACTAAGCAACGAGGCATTCCTTAAGGATGTAGAGCAAATTACAAACATCAAACTAAGAGTTGGTTACGGTTTAACCGGTAACCAGGACGCTATTTCTCCTTACAATTCGCTTTCACTTATGCAACCAACCGGTATCACAACCGTTAACGGTCAACAGACAGTTACCTACGGATATGCCCGTAACGCGAACCCGGATTTGCAATGGGAAAAGAAGAAAATGTTCGACGCTGGTGTGGACTTCAGTTTATTTGAAAGCCGCGTGTCGGGATCTGTAGACTACTACATGTCGCGTACTTCCGGATTGCTTTACGAATATGCTGTACCGGTTCCTCCGTTCTTGTACAACAAACTTCTGGCCAACCTTGGCGAAATGGGAAACAATGGTATTGAAGTATCACTGTCGGGAGCCATTATCAAGACAAAGGACATCGATTTTAAAGTGTCTGCCAACGTATCATTCCAAAAGAACAAACTGCGTTCACTTAGCGGAACCTATATGGGTCAGGACCTTTCTACATCCGAATATATGCGTTTGGGTAGTATCAACGGTGCAGGATTTATCGGCGGTAACACCGGTGTGATTTATCAGCTGGTAGGCCAACCCGTAGGTGTATTCTATTTACCTAAATCAAACGGTATAATCAACGACGGTTTGGGAAGCTATACCTATCAGGTAGACGATCTTGATGGCAACGGTATTGTCGACATCAACGATGGCAACGACCGCTATATCGCGGGTCAGGCTACTCCTAAAGCATTCCTTGGTACAAATGTTAGCTTCCGTTACAAACGATTCGATATCCAGACACAGCTTAACGGTGCGTTCGGACATAAAATCTACAACGGAACTTCTCTTACCTATATGAATATGAATACATTCCCATCATACAATGTATTACCCGAAGCTCCGGCAACAAACATCAAGGACAACACAGTAACAGACTATTGGTTGGAAAAAGGAGATTACGTGAACATCGATTACGTTACATTGGGTTATACATTCAATACCGAAAAGATCAGCAAGGTGATTAAAAACATCCGTCTGACGGCTTCTGTAAACAATGTACATACATTTACCAACTACTCCGGTTTGTCTCCTATGATTAACAGCACGGTTGTTGGAAGCGATATGGGTGTAGACGACAAACGTTTCTATCCGCTGTCCCGTACATATTCTATTGGTCTAAACTTGAACTTCTAATTCTATAGTAAAAATGAAAAAGAAATTATTATATAGCTGTCTTATTGCAGCAGCCACGCTGGGTTTCTCTTCATGCGATTCATTCCTGGAAGAAGATCCCAAAGATCAAATGCCCGAGTCAGAGGCATACAAAAGCCCCTCATTGATTTATCTGAATACGGTTGCCAACTTGTATACTCAAATCGGAGCTACCGGTGGTGGCGAAGGTTTAGGTGGTACCGACCGCGGTTTGTACGACATCCAGACATTCACCAACGACGAGGCAATGATTCCTACACGTGGCGGCGACTGGGAAGACGGTGGTTTGTGGAGACGTTTGTACCTTCACACATGGGATAAGTCTGAGGCTCCGTTCAAAAGCACCTGGGATTATCTGTATAAAGTAATCGGCTTGTGTAACCAGTCGATCGACAAGCTCGACGGATTAATGGCTAACGACCCCGAAAATCAATACCTGCCGGTTTACAAAGCCGAAGTACAGGGAATACGTGCCATGTATTATTACTACCTGTTGGATTGTTTCGGCAGAGTGCCCATTGTTGAAAAATCAGATATTCAAATCTCTGATGTAAAACAGGCAACCCGCAGCGAAGTATATGCATTTGTTTGTAAGGAATTGCAAGAATCTTTACCCCTGTTAAGCACTTCAAACAGCTCGAAAGAAGGAGAATATTACGGACGTATGACTCGTCCGGTTGCTTTCTTCCTGCTTACCAAGCTGGCGCTTAATGCACAGGTATATTCGGACGACGACTGGACAGACAACGGCGGAGTACCTAACGGAAGCACCAACTTCCAGAAAGACGGACAAGCTACCCTTTGCTGGGATGCGGCTATCGCTTATGCAGACTCTGTAAAGGCGTTTGGATATACATTGGCTTCCGAATTTTCGGCTAACTTTAGTGTAGGTAATGAAAAGTCTCCCGAAAACATCTTTGTAATTCCGATGGACCCTACAAAGTATTCGGCTCAGTTCTATTACATCATCCGCACGATTCACTATGAACACGGAAAAGCCTACTCGATGGACGGATGGAACGGAGCTTCGGCAACAAAAGAATTGCTTACAGCATTCCGCAGAAGCAAAAACGATACACGTCTCGAAAAGTCATTCTACACCGGAAAAGTAACAGGACCAGACGGAACTCCGGTAATGAACGGTAAAGTGGAACTTCAGTACATGCCCGATGCCATTGCCATCGACCTCTCTGGTGCTGCAGAAGAAAAAACAGCCGGTGCACGCTGGAAGAAATACGCGATAGACCCTTCGGCACAGTCGGCCGGCAAGTTACAAAGCGTGGACTTTGTATTGTTCCGCTACGCAGATGTATTGCTTATGAAAGCAGAAGCCAAGATCCGCAAAGGACAATCTGGCGACAATGAAATTAATGAAGTTCGCAGTCGTTCCGGAGCACAGGAATTATCCAATGCAACACTAAGCAATCTATTAGATGAACGAATGATCGAACTATCCTGGGAAGCTGTCCGCCGTTCGGACCTTGTTCGCTTTGGCAAATTCACAGCAGCTGTAGACGGACGTCAGGAGAGTGATCCTCATGTAAACGTATTCCCTATTCCGCACGATGTTATTTTGCTGAATAAGAATCTTACACAGAATCCGGGATATTAATCTTATTTATCTACTATAAAAGCATTAGAACATGAAAAATATTTTAAGTTATATATCGGCATTTATCCTGATACTTCTATCAGCCACAAGCTGTGAGGATAACGAAAACTGGAAAATCGTTACCGAAGCGCAGCCGGGAACCTACATCGTAGGTACGGCAACAATCTTCAGCGGTGAAGCAACCAGTTCGGCACTTAAACCAATCAAATTGGATGGAACAGATTCCAAGAACGATGTGATTGGTATTTATACCTGGCTTAAAGCCGAAGGAGAGTTCAACATCTCTATTTGCACAGAAGCCGGAACAGATCCGGTTCATTTCGGAAAGGGTGCATCGGTCGAAGAAAAAGCAGATGTAATTTCAACCAACGCTCTTGATCCGAGCGGACCAGCCTTCAAAGTGGCTAAAGACGGTTTGTACTATGTTATTGTAAATTCAACGTTGCAACAGGTATCTATCCTTCCTGTAAGTTGGGGTATTATCGGTGCTGCCACCGCAGGATCATGGAGTTCGGAAACTCCGTTTAACGCTCCTAAGTTTGATGCAATAAACAATACCGTAGAATGGGAAATGTCTACCGTGCTTAGTGCAGGCGAATTCAAATTCCGTTTCAGCGGAAACTGGGGATACGAAATTCCTTACGATGCAACTACGAAAGTAAAGATCTTTACAGACATTACCGGAACTAAGAGTGGCGCCGACAACCTGTTAACCGAAGGTTATGTTAGTTTGCAGACAGGCGGAAGCAATCTTTTAACGAACATTGGTGGCGAGTTTAGTGTTTTCATGAAGTACGATATACGCAGCGGCGTATTCAGTGCCAAGTATATTCTTACAGGCGAACCGGTTGTTCCTCCAACTTATCCCGAAAAGGTATTTATCGTTGGAGACGCATTCAGGGGATGGACTCCTGCTACGGATGCAGAAGAAATGGTTCCTGTAAACGGTACACCCGGCTCATTCTGGAAGATCGCTTACCTCAATGCAGGCGGATTTAAGTTTACAATCAAACTCGACTGGGGCGGCGACTTTGGTATAGCCGAATCAAATACCGATGCGATTGGCGAATACACCAAGGGCGGAAACAACATCACTGTTGCTACACCGGGTTATTATATGATCTTTGTAAATCTTGAAACAAACGTAGTATCGGTTACAGCTCCGGCAGTTTACCTTTTCGGTGATGCCAATGGCAGTACCTGGGCATACGACGAAGCGAATAAGTTTACGGTAGACAATACAGCGAAAAAGATTGTATCTCCTGTGTTTAAGGCAGCTGGCAACTTACGTATGTGTATCAAGCATCCGTTGCTTACCGACTGGTGGAAGGCAGAGTTTAACGTTATAAGCGGTGTAATCGAGTACAGAGGCAATGGTGGCGATCAGGCTGCAGTTCCTGTAACTGCCGGTCAGACTGTTTCGTTAGACTTTACTAATAAAACCGGCGAAATAAAGTAAAACTGTACGTTCACTGAAATAATTTAATAAAAGCAGAACCACAGCTTTGTGGTTCTGCTTTTTCAATACTGATTGATATGAGAAAAATTCTACACTTCCTTCTTTTAGTACTGTTCCTGTCGCCCGCCACGTGGGCACAGGTCACTACCCTTCCGGCAATTGTTACCGAAACCGGACAGGTTGAGATTACCTTTGATGCAACCCTCGGCAATAAGGGATTGATGGGATATACCGGCGACGTATATGCCCACACCGGAGTTATCACCAATCTCAGCACCAGTGGAAGCGATTGGAAATATGCCCCTACCTGGGGAGACAACAGTTCGAAATACAAAATGACCAAGGTGGAAACCAACAAGTGGAAACTTGTTATTTCGCCGGATATCAAAACATGGTATGGTGTTTCGGCTACCGAACAAGTGCTCAAGCTGGCCTTTGTGTTTCGCAGTGCGGACAATACGCTGCAGGGCAAAGCAGAGGGAGGCGCCGATATTTTTGTAACACTGAACGAAGCACCCTTTACCCCAACCACCCCGGTTGTGCAAACCAGACCTGCAGGCGTGGTGGACGGAATCAATTACATAGACGACAATACCGTTACGCTTGTACTTTACGCGCCCTATAAAACCCATGTCCACGTGATGGGCGATTTCAATAACTGGACAAAAGACAATGTCTACCAGCTGTACAAAGATGGCAGTTACTGGTGGATTACCCTTACCAACCTCGAAAAAGGAAAAGAATACGCCTTTCAGTATTTAATAGACAACAGCCTGAAAGTAGCCGATGCATATTCAGAAAAGATACTCGACCCGTCCAACGATAGCTATATCCCCACTTCGGTTTATCCGAACCTGAAACCCTACCCTGCCCTGGCCGAAGGAATTGTATCGGTTATTCAGACCGGGAAAACGGCTTATGCCTGGACAACAACCAACTTTACCGCTCCTCCGGCCAACCAGCTTGTTATATACGAATTGCTGGTGCGCGACTTTACCACCGAAGGCACCATCAATGCGGTAACGGCCAAACTCGATTACCTGAAAAGTCTTGGCGTGAATGCCATCGAGCTTATGCCTGTTCAGGAATTCGACGGGAACGACAGCTGGGGATACAATCCCTGTTTCTATTTTGCCCCCGATAAAGCCTACGGAACCGAAAACGATTACAAACGATTTATCGACGAAGCACATAAGCGCGGAATGGCGGTTATACTCGACATCGTGTTTAATCACGCAACAGCGCAGCATCCTTTCGCAAAGATGTACTGGCAAGGAAGTGCAACCTCCTCTAC
This sequence comes from uncultured Macellibacteroides sp., assembly GCF_963667135.1. Lineage (NCBI taxonomy): Bacteria > Pseudomonadati > Bacteroidota > Bacteroidia > Bacteroidales > Porphyromonadaceae > Macellibacteroides > uncultured Macellibacteroides sp. The sequence goes on from NZ_OY762974.1 coordinate 4,028,933, forward strand.
AAACCCCTGGTTTAATGTAACCGCACCCCATCCATACAGCGTGTTTCACGATTTCAACCATAATTACCCCGGCACGCGCACTTACTTTAAACGGGTGCTGAAACACTGGCTTACGGAATATAAACTGGACGGATTCCGGTTCGACCTTAGCAAGGGACTTACTCAAACAGCATCCACCGAATCAACTGCATCCAATTACGATGCCACCCGCATAGCCATATTAAAGGAATACAACAATCAAATCCAGGCAGTTCATCCCGGAGCCTATACCATTCTGGAACACTTCTGCGACAACACCGAAGAGATGGAACTTGCAGACAACGGCATGATGTTGTGGGGAAATATGAACAACGCCTTTTGCCAGAGCATAATAGGATGGAATACCGAAACCAACTTCTCACGCACAAGCGCCAAATACAGGGGTTGGAGCGACAACCTGCTTATTGGCTATCAGGAGAGTCACGACGAAGAGCGTACCATGTACAAGGCAAAGACCTTCGGTACGGCTCCGGTAATGGCAAGCACGTCCATACAATTAGACCGGGCGGCTGTCAACGCAGCATTCCTGCTTACCATTCCCGGTCCGAAGATGATCTGGCAGTTTGGAGAACTTGGTTACGATATCTCCATCAACGAAAACGGACGAACCGGACGTAAACCCATCAAATGGGAGTATCTGCAAGATCCCGACAGGGCAGATCTGCACTACACCTACTCCACGTTACTATCCTTACGCAACGAATATCCGCAGGTATTTGCTTCGCCAACCACCGAGTCGCTGCGGGTAACCGAAAGTTATTGGGACAACGGACGAACCGTAACGCTGCAGCACCCCGACGTAGATGTAGTCCTGGTAGGAAACTACAACACCACATCGGCATCTGTAACCATACCCTACACCAAAACGGGTACCTGGTACGATGTGTTTACCGGCGACAGCTATACCGTAACCGATATAAGCACACCCGCCCCGGCAACGCTGCCGGCCAATAGCTTCCGACTGCTTACCAGCGAGAAAACAACGGTCGACAACGAAACCATCACTTTGCCTGCTGCCGCGGTGGTTTACCCCAACCCTACCACCGGCTTCGTGCAATTTTCGGACGCAGCGTCGGCCAAGCAAGTTACCCTGTTCAACACCCTCGGACAACAAGTGCTGCAACGCAACGTTACCGGCGGAACCATGCAGATAGGCAACCTGCCCGCAGGTCCCTACTTCATGCAGATAGTAACCAAAGGGAAAACCGAAACGGTAACAATCATCAAAAGATAACCCCCTCAATTATACCGGGCAGGTGCAAAACCCCTACCCCATAAAAGAAATTGCCCGGACCAGCTATTCAACCAGCTGTCCGGGCAATTTGTATGTAAACGAACTACTTAAAACTTAGAAACAAATACCTCCAAAGGCTTCAGCGACTTTTTGCTAACATTTGGAATGTTCAGTTCGATCGTTTCGGTTTTGCTTGTATTGGCAGCAATAATAAACTTACTACCCTTGTCGTCCTTTATCATATAATGCAAATCGTTCACGAACTTGCTTTCCGCAGTATTCATATAAACGATCGGCAAATTATCCGTCAGCTCCTTCACCATAGGCTCAAGCGCTTTGAAAATCTCCGGCGTATTTGAACGGTCGTTCCAGAACAAAATACCCGTGGCACCATGAATGATAGACGTATAAATCTGGCACTTCAGGTTCTGCACAAAGCGATCCACCGACTCGTCGTTCGGTTTCGCATAACCGTTACCATCAAAAAACATCCACACAGGCGTATCAGGACCAATACCAGCTTTAATGGCATCTACAGTCACCCCACTCAACGTAGGATACGTATTACAATCAATAAACGCATTGATACCAAATACATCACCACAACCCTTATACTCCCTGGCACTTATCTTTATATTCTCAAAAAACAGCGTCTTAAGCGTTTCAAGATCATACTCCGTATAATTTAGCGTACCATTCTGGTAAGTAGGCCTCCCGTCGTACGACTGAATAAAACCAAGCAACGGACGATCCTTCATAATCTTAGCATCCTTACCCAGCTCCTCGAAAGGAGGAGTTGCAGGCATAGCATCATGGTTACGCAGGTAATTCCGTTCAAAAAGGAAACTGTTACCCGTTGCGATACCAACCAAATCCGTATAAACCAGCGTATTCTTTTCCTGTTTGTTTATCCGTTCCTTCATCTTCTGGCCCACCTCGGGATGCCAGCACCAACCATTGCCGGCGCCACCGCCCACAATCTCGTCTATCGGCGCCCAGATATGATCCACGGGACCATTCAACTCAATAAGACTACTTATCGCACTATCCAGCGCATTTACGAAACTCTTGTCGTTCACATGATTCTTAATGTACTGCCGGCGGGCATAATCCTTGTTGGCATCGTTCGGTATACCCGGAATAGCAGCCTGATACGCATTCAGCATATCATAAAAACCGATAGACCCGGTAATTTCCACCCGTCCCTGCGCATCCTTGTCCTTTCCGGGCATCATGTAAGCCATGTTGTACAGCGGCGTATTATCCAGATACTGTTTAGAAGATTTTCTATAAGCAACCGGATCCTCCTCCATTGCATTAATAGTATACCCGGGCATATTCCAAAGACCAATTGCAAAAAATTTCTCGTAAGTTGCGCTTCCGGGAGTCTTACGCAAAACCCACCCATCCTGGTTGGTTTTCCATGCCGATTGCTGTGAAAAAGATACTGAAGTGCAGAAACAAGAAGCGACTAAAAACAAAAATGTTTTCTTCATCTGTTACTAAAATTAAAAAGATTAATTAATGATTAACAACCAATTGCGCATTTACGGACTCCTTAACGCATAAATCGGCCGTAATGTTCCTTAAATTTTATGAGATATGCAAATCTTTCAACGACAATTTAATCGATTATTTACTTATTACAGATATTGACAGAAGAAACTTACCGAAAAAAAATTATTTCATAATTATTTTTGATTGTTTGTGTCGTTTATTTCAGTAAATAATGAATGCTAACCAGTTGGTTGCTAAACGATAACCAATTATTTATCGTTATCCATTTTCATAAACAAATCTATAAATAATATTCAGATTAAAAATAACTATTGTATTGCAACTTTATTGTATATATATTTGCCGACGAAAGGGACAGTCGACCTTTTGTATATCTATATTATGAACATGCGGTTAACCAAAACAAACTTAGCTGCGCAAAACTATTTTTTATGTTAAAGCCAAAAGAGCAATTTATTTGTGATCAATGTGGTCAGGTTATTAATAGCCCTGAAGAGGGTTATGTTGAATGGTTGGATTCTGATGATAATAAAACATCATCCGGGTTCAGAATCGTTCATCAATACGTTCATTCTCCGCTCAAAGCTGTAAACGAGGGGGGATGTTATAAATACAACAAAATTCCAGGCCGAAGAGATGTACCACTCGATCATTTCCTTGAAATTGCTCAAACTTATTTATTATCGTTTTTAGATAAGGGAAAATATGTTGATTCAAAAGCAAATTGTAGAATCTCAGATTTTAGAGAATATACCGAATTTGCCCGACGCCTAACAATCCCTTATTATGAAGAAGCCAGATTTTATATGAAAGATGCTTATTCTGATAACGAATTTGACGGATGTGAGATGTCTGTATACACAGAAGAAACCTTCAAATACATTATCGAAAAATACGCAAATAAATAAAATACGGTAAATCAGGTTACAAATCCCTCCCATTCCTACACTCTATGCAAGGATTAGGAGGGATTTAATTTTTTACTTATCGTTTGCTTGCAGGTCTAGCTCATTGTTGTCCGCGATCAAGTTTATTCAGCTTGGCTATTTCTGTCATATCCTCCATACTGAGTGAGAAATTGAAGATGTCAAAGTTTTGCTCCATACGCTCTCTGTGAGTTGACTTCGGAAGATTTCTGTGTACAATAACCAACGTATTATTGTTGTATACTTTTAGGCCAATATTACATCCGGACTTTAAGCATGGTCCATCTTTTAAAACCTCCAATGTTTGTGATATTAACGGATGTAAAACAGTCTAAAAAGAATATCCAAATCCAATAAAACCAGCATGAACAAAATCTTTCTTTTTGGGTAGATGCTTATTTAATTCATCTCCAATAACAATATTTCGTCTTCCTGAATAAATATCATAGGTAGATAAATTATATCCGAGTAAGAAAGACCAATTATCTAGACTTACAGACAAATACGATTTTAATTCATAAAACAGGATCTGACCTCCTTTATTTTTTTTTGTTTCAAACTTCGAAGGAAATTCAAATTGATTTGTATTGATGTATGCAAATTCTAAAGTCTCGTTTGGAATTAAATTAACAAGCATACCTGGCTGCGTAACTATTGAAACCCAGTCTTCAAATATCGGTATTTTAATAAAAAGAGCAGGTCTCAGCAATAAGCTCGACACCTTCTTTTTATTACTAGCACGCCATTGATAGTCCGGCCCACCTACCAAATCGTAATGATAATTATCCACGACTTCTTTCACCTCTCTCAACCCTCCCACAATTCCAATATTCTTGTGAAATAAGTAACTCAAAGAAGGCTCAAATTCAAGTGCATAATAAGAATTTAACCCTAATGTAAACTGAAATTCCTTTTTAAAGGATCCATTGGCTGATTGTGCATTCATCATAAAAGGCATAATAAACACAAAAATCAATGCATATTTTATTCTACTTATTTTTTTCATTGTTAGGTAACCGGGTAAATAAAAACGTCGCATAGCATTCATCTATTAACTTATCCCTACAAATATAAGGCAAATACTTTATTTTTCACTTATTCATACCATTTTATTGGGTAGTATTTCTTTATACGAGGAGGCTTGCGGTATTGTTGGAGACTTACTACCATCGGAATAAATCATAAGAAAAGCTGAACCGTTTTTGGTATTCAGCCACTCTTATAATCTATTTTTATGCAAATCATCCATCACCTTCCACTTTTACCCCCTAACAAACTAAATATCAAATTAATAAAAGATGACAGATTCAAAAATCATCTCTCACTCATTTATCAATTGTTACTCTGCGGAAGTCGTATTTTTTTGTTTTGATCGTAAAAAAATCAGGTGAGATCCACGCCCCTCGGTATGCAAAACGCCCTTACTAACAAGATCCTTCAGAAACGTCAGCGACTTATTCTTGAGCAAGCCCGAAAGTTCGGAAAATTTTGTGCGTGTAATAAATACATTCTCAATCAGGTACTTATCCAGAATCTGCAGCAACTCTTCTTCCCCGACCAGTCGCGACGATTGAAATCCGTTTTTAGCCCTCGAAAGTTTTGCTTTCTTTTTCAATTCAACGCTAAACCAGGACGTAGAGGTGAAATTTACATTTTCGATCTCGATGGAAGGTGATCGAATCTCTTTCTTGTTTGCTACTTTCCGTCCACTTACTTTAGGTTTTACTATTGCCATCTTTCCCAATTCAACCGCATACCCTTCGGCAAGATAATTCCGTATTGTTTGGGTTAGCTGCGCCATCATGCCCTCCACATCTCCAATGGTAAATGAAGAACAGCTCGTAATTGCTTCATAAACAGTTTGGGCATCAATCGTTCCGCGCGAAACAAAGCGCGGATAAAGGAGTTGGTTCTCGTCTTCATTGTCGGAGTTAAGGCTTTCTCTGAAATCATACTGTACAGACATACTAAGTTTATTCGTATTATAGCATCTCTTCAAGATCAATTACTTGTTTTGATACCGGGATTAACAAATTTGAATTAAGTGTTTAGTTGATCCCACATGTGTGTGACGGTCGTCACACAGTCGTAAAACGGCCGTCACACGTACGTGGGATGTGCATCCCACGTACGTGTGACCAACAAAATACTTAAGTCAAAGATACTAATTGTAAAGGGAAAAACAATTAACAATAACGTATATTTTGCAATTAATTATAGTCCGAGAGAAATAACCTGTAACCTTTATAAGTGGTGCTCTCTGTATTCGTTGGGCGAATAGCCTACACATTTTTTAAACAGGCGGCTGAAGTGCTGGGGGTATTTGAATCCGAGTTCGTAGGCAATTTCGCTTACCGACTTGCTTGTGTCAAAGACTCTTTCCTTGGCTATTTCGATCAGGTTGAGTTGTATGTACTCCTGGGCTGACTTTCCGGTTTCCTTTTTAATCAGATCGCCAAAGTAGTTGGCCGACAGATTGAGCTGGTCGGCGAAGTACCGAACCGAAGGTAATATTCCTGGTTCTACCTTTTACGGAAGTATGGGATTCCAAATAATGAAAAATAAAACTACGTATATTGAGTTCGATAATAACAATATAGGAACGGTAATGGATACGTACTAACATACATAATTGTTACGGTTTGGGATTGGTTGTTCCAAAGATACAAATTCGCTATTTTTTGCACAGGAAATGTCTGTATTAGCGTTTGGATAAATAGTATTTTATCACGGAACAGTTTTCACAAATAGGGATTATTCCAATAGATTATTCAGTATTGGATTCATTTGTGGCATTGAAAATTATTGCGTATTTACGCATTAATTTTCAGAATCAATAATATAAATATGAAACAACAAATTGCTGAACTATTAAATAAATGTTTCATAACATATTTATATCTAGTTATCACAAGAAAGTGAGAGCTACCTTTGCATCGAATACTAATTAAACATATTAAACATCTTGAAAAATGAAAAAAAACGGGTTGACTATATTGTGTTGACTACTATTAAAATTGAACCATTACCTGTTAGATTATTTAAAATTAAAACCAAAATCTTATAAAATTTGAATTATGTTTGATCTACTTCTTAAATTTGGCCCTCAAGGTCTCAATGCTTTAAGTGACGAAGAACGCGATTTTTATCAAATGCTGTTTAGTGAAGAGGGAAGACAGCCGAATCCTTTTTTTGAAGGGTATTCGCATATGGATTTTTTTATGATGCTTCAACATAGTTTCGGACCTTTTTCGATTGTCCAGATTAAAAAGACGGAAGACGAGGTTTATATGAATTCGCCTATGTTCTTTTTAGCCAGAAAGTTATGCGATATCATAGAACGCGAAGGTTATATTAAGCTTACCAAAGAGGGGTTGCTTCCTTTGGACGTTATGACTGAATTAAATGTACAGGATCGGCTTAATTTAAATCCTCCTGCTGGAACATGTATGGATCATGAGGGTTTGGTGGGTAAATTACTTAGGTTATTGTTATTCGAGTGCAATATAGTACGAATGCAAAACAAACGTATGGTATTTAGAAAGGCAAGCCTCAAAGTGCGATCGGACAATCATGAGTTGTTTACTCTCCTATTCAGAACATTTTGTACTTATATGAATTGGAAGCAAATAGATGGACTTCCGGCTTATATGCGTGGGATAATGGGATGTTCTTTTCAGTTTATTTTATTGAAAAATTATGGACACATTTCCAAAAATTGCAGTTTTTATAGTGAGAGCTTTTTAAAACTGGGTGATTTTGGTTTGGAGGAACAGGACTATTTGTGGTATACTTTTGAGTTATGTCTTCAGGCTTGGGGATTCGTTGTAATTGAAAAGAAAAAGCATTCTCAGGATTATTTTGTACGCAGATCGGCGCTGTTGGATGAAATTATCCATATTAATCCTTTTAAGGAGTTTGTTATTGAACCTTCTATGTCTGTTAGTAGAGGCAAACAATAAATTAAATTATATTTTAAAAGTCCGGAACTTATGCTCCGGACTTTTATTTTTTTGTATATTTGGGCTGAACCTTAAACAGATACGAAGATGTTTACCTCGATCGTCCGATTCTCTGTAAAGAAAAAGCTATTTGTTGGTCTGACCACCCTTTTTCTTTTTATTGGCGGCTTGTACGCCATGCTTACGTTGCCTATCGACGCTTCGGCGTATATATTTTTATAACAGTATGAGCACCAAAAAGATTTTCGGTTTTGAGCGGAATGTATTTTATACAGGAGTGACAAGTTTTTTTACTGACACTTCAACTAAAATGATATACAGTGTAATGCCGTTATTTTTGCTCTCTATTGGAGCATCGAAGACTACCATTGCCCTGATTGAAGGTATTGCCGAAAGTACTGCCTCTTTGCTGAAAGCTTTTTCCGGATATTGGAGTGATAAGATTGGAAAGAACAAACCCTTTATGATTATTGGGTATGGAATAACTGCTTTAATCACTCCTCTATATGCTTTTGTAAGTTATCCTATACAAGTGCTTGTTTTTCGTTTTCTGGAACGAACTGGCAAAGGACTTAGAACTGCCCCAAGGGATAGCCTGATAAGTGCATCAGTCAAAAATAACGATGCCGGAAAAAATTTTGGTTTTCATAAAATGATGGATAACAGCGGGGCAATTATTGGTCCACTTATCGCTTTTGGGATTCTCTATTTTTTTCCGAAGGATTATACTAAAATATTTTGGTTGGCAACTATACCGGCAATATTGGGTGTAATAACGATCATTGGCTTCATCAAAGAAGCCTCCGTTGTCGAAAAATCTAAAATTACAAAGACATCGTATAAGCGATTGCCAAAAAAGTTTTATTTGTTTCTTGCCATAATAACCATTTTTTCGCTTGGTAATTCGAGTGATGCCCTGTTACTCATTAAAACATCCGAGACAGGAGTAAAAGCGTCGTTTATCCCACTCATGTATATGATATTCAATGTAGTGTCGGTATTTTTTGCTGTCTATATCGGGAAACTTTCGGACAGGATAGGAAGGGAAAAATTAATTATTGCAGGGTTCTTTATTTATGCATTGGTCTATTTTCTGTTCGGCAGGTTCAACCATCTAACCCTTTTCATTGTATTATTTATATTGTATGGACTGTATAGCGCCCTGACCGACGGTAGCCAAAAAGCATTTATTTCAGACATTGTAAGCAAGGAGCTGAAAGGTACTGGTTACGGGATTTATCACGCTGTTTTAGGTATTACATTACTTCCTGCCAGCTTTATAGCCGGAAAATTATACGATAAAATTGATAGTTCTGTCCCATTCTATTTCGGTGGTACTATGGCTTTGATTGCTGCTATTCTTATGCTTTGGTTTAGCAAAAAATATTCCGTCAGGGCAAAGTAAATGCTTGCTTATTGAGGCTGCTCCTGTCCAGGCAGTGCCATTCAAAATGTTTTAAAAGTTTTTCACCAAGCCAACACCTAATACCCCACTGTCATAAATTGGATAAATTGTAGCAGTATTCTTTTTCTTCTTACCCCACTTGATTTTATCATGCAGCCAATAAGCCATAGTTGTAGATGCAATTCCAATTCCTGCTCCGGCTGCAATATCACTAAACCAGTGTTTATTATTATACATTCTTAGAATTCCAGTTCCCGAAGCTACTGCATAACCTGCTATCCCGTACCACGGTGATATATCTTTATACTCTCTTCGTAAAAATTCGGCAGAAGCAAATGAGATGGCTGTATGACCTGATGGAAAAGAGTTAGGCGCGCTATGATCTGGTCTCCATATTTTAGTCGTTTTTTTTAACGGATAAACTACCGCTGTAGAAATCCCAACAGACAATGCATAAATAATAAGTTCATCTTTTATATTATTTTTTCCTTTGATACCTAACGCTTGCAAACCAAATACAGCAACAGCAGGCGCATACTGACTATAATCGTCTACGTGCATAAAACCGTGCGGATGCTCTAAGTAGATTTCTTCCTTTACTTCAGTATTAAAATCTTTTAATCCATCGCATTCCAATGCGTATACTCCGTATCCAACCAGCAAGGCTGGAATAATAAATTGTTTATAAGATAATTTATTATCAAATTTTATTTTTAACGGCTCTTGTTTTGTAGTTGAAATACTATCTTGAACGTTCTCGTTTTGTGTATATCCTGTACTATTATGCAATAATAAGATGGCTAAAAGGAACATTCTCATTTGATTTTTAATCATTACGGTGTTTGTCATATGTGAAATTTACTTTGTTTAGTAATGTAGGTAATACAATGAGTAAAAGAGGTAGAGCCACAATAAAGCCGCCTATAATTGCAATAGCCAAAGGCTGGTGCATTTGTGCGCCTGTACCAATACCTAACGCCAATGGCATCAACGCAATGACGGCACCAAACGCCGTCATTAATTTGGGGCGGAGCCGGGTACTGATGGCATAAATTAGCGCTTGTTCTTTTGTTTTATTGATAAGGCTTTTGTGAAACTGAAGGAAAGTGAAAATGGCATTTTCGCCAATAATGCCTACCATCATAATTAATCCGGTATAACTGCCTACGTTTAAAGAAGTGCCAGTAACATACAACAATATGTAGCTGCCGGAAATACCTAAAACAGAGATTAGTAAAATAATGAATGATACTTTTATCTTTCTAAATAAAAATAATATCACAGTAAACACTAACAAGCTGGATAGAATTAAGATAAGCAGTAGTTCTTTAAACGACTGTTGCTGATCGGCATAGGCACCTCCGTACACAATGGTATACCCCGATGGTAGGTTTATTTCTTTATCAATTTGATTCTGTATTTCTTTTATTGTTCCACCCAGGTTGCTATTAACCAATCTGGCTGTAACAATACCTAGTGTTTGCAAATCTTCTCTGTTTATTTCTGCTGATCCGCCGGCTAAAGTAACAGTCGCAAATTCTTTTAAAGGTTTCAATTGTCCGTTAGGTAAAGCAATCATACTATTCTCTATCTGATCTAGTGAGGCGTTGCTATTGTTACTGTATAAGATTCTGATAGGGGTAAATTGTTGTTTATCAAACAAGTTACCCACAACATTACCTTCTAAAAGTGTCTGAACCTGATACTGAAAATCCTGAGGCGTAATAGCGTACTGCCCAAGTATTGAAAGATCTGGCATTACTTCTATGGAAGGGCCAGCAATAACAATACCATCAAACACATCGGCTGTACCATTTATCTTACTCACAATATTGGCCACCTTTTTGGAATAAAGCTGTATTTCTTTTTGATCTTGTCCAAATATTTTAATTTCGATGGGTTGTACGCTACTCATTAAATCGCCCAACATATCGCCAATTACTTGTCCAAAATCTACAACTAACGGTAAGCCGGTTGCTTCTATTTTAGTACGAATTACATTTGTAACCTGTTCGGTCGTTTTGTCTCTATTCTTTTTTAATTGTATAAGATAATCTCCTCTGTTAGGTTCAGTGATAAAGAACCCCATTTGTGTACCTGTGCGCCGGCTGTAAGATTCTACTTCGGGAACTGTTTTCAATATTTTTTCTACTTCTCTCAATTCCCGATCTGTTTCTTCCAGGGATGATCCGGGAGGCGAATTATAATCCAAAACAATGCTCCCTTCATCCATTTCAGGCAAAAAACCGGTATTGATGTTTGGAATAATAAACACCGATATACCAACTAAAGCCCCAATGAAAAGGTAAGAATAAATAGGTCTTCTGATAAAAAAGCCTACCCATTTGCGCTCAAGCACATCGTGATGTTTTAGATTTTTATCTTTTATGATTTGAGATAACAGTAAATAAATAACAGGTAGCAATAACCACGTTACAAAAAAGGAACTAACCAACGTGATAATCATTGTATTTGTCATAACCTTAAAGTAGGCTCCGGCTACACCGCTCATTAACATAAAAGGTATAAAAATAACAATGGTACTCAAAGAGGAGCCTACCATGGCTTTAAGCAAATAATTAATTGATTTTTGAACTAATGTTTTACTCGTTTCTTCGGGAAACTCTTCGTGTGTACGGTGTATCTGTTCAACCACAACAATGGCATCGTCTATTATCAATCCAATGGAGGCCGCAATAGCCCCTAATGTCATAATATTAAAGGTTTGTCCAAGAGCATATAAAATAATCATAGTAAGGCTTAGCGTAATGGGAATAGTTAATAAAATGGTTGCGCTTGCTTTCCACGATTTAAGGAAAAAAACAGCCACTATAATTGCCAGCAGTAAACCTATCCATAGGGCATCAGTTACGCTCTGTATGGAATCGGTTACGAAATCTGCTTGTGCATAATAAGGCTTTAGCTCTACATCAGGAGGCAATGTCTTTTGTAAGTCGGCTATTTTTTGCTCCATTGCATTTGATAATTCCACAACATTGGCATTGGGCTGTTGTATAACGGCAATCAAAATACTTTCTTTCCCGTTTGCATTTACTTTAATGTATTGCTTTGCCTGATGGATATTGATATTGGCTATATCTTTGAAATATACAATCCGGTTACCATCATTTTTGATTACAAGGTTTTTAAGTTGCTCCAGGTTCCTTAACTGTGTGTTAGTAAGTGTAAGATAAAGGTATCGGTAGTCGTGCGAATAGCCATTGGATTTAATGAAATTAGTACTATTTACCGCTTGTGCTACAACGAACGGCGTAAGACCAAGTCTTGCCATCATTCCCTTGTCTAGTACAGCCCAAAACTCTTTGTCCTGCCCGCCAATCACCCTGATTTCACTCACCCCGGAAACTTGCGAAAGAAAAGGTTTTATTGTATATAAGGCCATCAGTTTGAGCTCAATCGGATTGATGGTATTGGAATTAAGTGAATAACCCATTACCGGAAGAATGGCAGGATTCATCTTTTCAACCGTAATATCTATATCGGCTGGCAGCTGGTTTCGAATTTGGTTAATCTTTGATTCGACTTGCTGTTGACTTAGATCTATGTCTGCTTTCCATGACATAAATGCGGATATTTCGCAACTACCACGACTAGTGGTGCTTTTTAAAACTTCCAAATCCGGTACTTTCTTAATTGCATTCTCCAATGGACGTGTAACTGCAACAGCCATTTGGTCTACAGGCTGTTGACCAGCATCGGCAATCACTTTAATTTTAGGAAAAGTAATTTGAGGAAAAAGTGAAGATTTAATTTCCGTATATGAAAATACACCACCGAATAATATCAATAGGATAAGTATAAAAATTGGACTTTTGTATTTTACAAAAAATGTTTCCTGCATCTTCTTTTATTTTTGAATTCGAACGTAGGCTGTATCATTCAGTCCGTAATTACCTGAAGTGATAATGCGATCTTTTACAGAAAGGTTACCCGACACAACTTGTACCCATTGCTCTGTTTCAATTCCTTTCGTTATTGTTGTTTTAATAGCTGTTGTATCATTAATTAATCTCATTATCCAAAAAGAAGACTGAGTTTCATTTGTTAATACGGCAGCTTTAGGGACCGAGAGTCCATAGGCTTTATTTTTAGTAAGTTTAATTGTAGCAATGAGGTTTTCGGGAATACTTCCGATATTTTCTACTTTGACCAATACTTCTTGCGTCTGTGCTATCTTGTCTGCCGAAGGCATTATTTTAGATACATGTCCTTTGAGTACCCTGCCATCCGGTAAAAATACCGATAATTGTTTATTGATAGTAATAAGCTGATTGTACTCGTATGGTACATCCATTACAAACCCGAAACTGCTTGCATCGGTGATAGTTGCCAGAATTTCGCCGTCCTGAACATAATCGCCTGTCTGGTGGTCCAGCATTTCTACGTAACCCGTAGACGGACTAACAACTGTAGTTGTTCCCGAAAACTGGAAAGAAGAATCCAATTTATTAATAGTATTGCCTAAAGCTCTTGCTTCTTTAGTCTGTAAGCCAAACAGAACCTGCCTTTTTTTTACATAGTCTGCCAATTTGATTTGCACCTTGGTTATGTAACCCGTTGCATTTGCCTTTACATTGGATTTGAGTAAATAGGATGCAGTTGCATTAAGAGTAACCTCCTCATTTAATTGTATTGTATCCGAAGGACAAGCAACAGTTACAGACGTTTTAGGTATAACTTCCGGTTCTGAAGAAGCTTGCTGCTTGTTTTGTTTGCTTGTACATCCATAAAAGGAAAACAAGCATGCTGAAACTACAAGCATAGTGATATGTATAGCCTTCATGATTATTGAATAATTAAGTTGTGCAGGTGATTACGTAGGGTATACAAATTTGTTTCATATTTGATAAGTCCCGACTTCAGGTTTATGTAGCTATTGATAGAAAAAATAAAATCAACCACTTTTACATCACCGGAAGGCAGTTGCTTTAAATTAGCGTCTATCAAAGTTTTTGCATATACCATTTGTTCATTAGCCACTTCCATCATTTGGTTATATTGCTCGATCTGACCTTGCAATTGAATGATTTGCTGTTCGTATTGTTTACGGGTAAAATCAGCATACCTTGCTCTGGTATCTTGAGATAGTTTGTTTTGCCTTAACTGCATTTTCTTCTTATGTCCATCATAGATTGGCACTGTAAGGTTTAACCCCGTACTCCAACCCAGGTTTTTGTATGGAGCAACGGTAAGTGTAGAAGAATAACCGGCATCTGCATAAGCGGATAAACGGGGTTTGTAATCGTAATTGACTATTCTAGCTTCGTTCGTTAATTTCAGGCTGTCGGTATTACTGCTTAGAGCATAAATACTTTCTTCGAACGGAACAAAACTATCATCACTTAATGTGGGAGGATCTATACTCTGTGTAGTTGAATCCACAATACCTGAAAGGTAACTGAGCAAAGCATACTCGTTTTTCCATTCGGCATTGCACTGTTTCAATGCTAAAATGTTTTGTTGTAAAGTAACTTTGAAGCTTAAATAATCGGTTTGTTTAAATGTGGCTGTTTGGGTGAGCTTACTCAGTACATCGTCTTCCTGTTCCAAAAGGTGCACGACTTCGTTGATAACCTGATACTGCTGCTGACTTGCATACGTGTTTATGTATTGCTCAGTAATGGCTCTGTTAAGAGTTTGAATCGTAATTTGGGATTGATTGAGTAGCTGTTGAATACCTAGGCTGTAATTTACTAATCTGGCATTGATATTTCCTTTCACTGGAAGTTCTCTGCTTACTCTTATTATTGCTGCAAGAGTTTGCCCGTCTGAAAGATTATTATCGTATCCCCATTTTTTAATGACTGGAGAATAGGACGCATTACCGATACCATCTACCTTAAAACCATAATCTGCCTTTAATTTCAGACTGTCTATTTTTAATGAACAGACCTGATTATTGTAATCGTTTAGCACAGGACTATTAGCTTGTGCTGACGTAATGAAGTAGTCTAATTTTTTTGGTTGCTGAGCAGAGGCTCCTTCACATATGCCCAGTCCTACGACAAAGAGTACTTTAATAAAATTGTCTGTTATTCGCCTTGCTTCAGAAAGATGTAACATATCAATAGATTTTCCTTAATTACATAGCAAACGTAAAAATGAAAACTGTAGAAATTCTGAATTGTATCTTAAAATTGGGGTATAGTGCAATTAAAAGCTTACAGTAAAGCAATGCCTGTTACTATCAAAAGAATAATTGATTTGACAACCATAAAGATTTCCTATTTTTTGGCTGATTTCAAGGCCTAAACCAATGCTATGACTGTCTATTCCACTCTTCTGGAACCTTTTAAATAGTTTTTGTGCGTCCAAAGCCTTTCCTGTAGCTGTGTTGGTTATTTTAAAAGAGTTTTTATTTAATGTTATCTCTATCAAACCATTTTGAATTGTGTGGCGAATGGCGTTGGAAATTAGATTTCCAAACAAAATTTCCGCTAAGGTTTTATCTGCATAAATTTCTGCTTCTTTGTCCAAAGCTGTGAAAAGGGTAATATTTTTTTGTTGAGTAGCATCTTCATAACGACTCACTATTTTAAGGATGATTTCGCTCAAATAAATTCGCTCTTTGTTGGGAAATTGATTGTTTTCTATTTTGGCAAGCAATAATAATGCTTTGTTTAACTTATTCATGCGTTGATTGGCATCCGTAAGATTTTCTATTATCAGAGCTTGTTCTTCTGTAATTGGAGAAGTCTGTAGGAACAAATCAATATTACTTTGCATTATTGCCAAAGGTGTCTGTAACTCGTGGGAGGCATTTTCGGTAAACTCTTTTTGTTCGATATATAACTGATGATTACGTTTGGTGAGTTCGTTAATGGATTCATTCAAATCATTCAACTCATTAATTTTTACCGGTAGTAAATCCAGTGAAGATTGTTTATCGACTCTATAGTTGTGCAGCTCATTTAATGTCTTGTAAAAAGGCTTCCAAACTTTCCGGTTTAAATTTCTATTGATGAAAAGCAGGCTGGTAAGCAATATAATAAATATTCCTGATTGCATAGCAATAATACTCTTCAGTAGGTCTTCATTTTCTACCAAAGATTTTTGACAACGAATATGATAAAGCTTACCATTAGCCTCTGTCGTAAATTCTAATACTCGGTGAGTCACGATTTCGTTATCTTCCGGAATATAGATATCTTGATTAAAAATGCGTTCTTTGTCGTATGCAGATGCACCGGAAGTTATAATGATATTATTGTTATACGATATAAAATTTTCGGGAGAAATAGTTTTTAATTTTTTCTCAATCCATTGCTTCTGAAACAACAACGTTTCATCAACACTATTCATCATTACAAATAGTATAATGAAATAAAATACAGGAATTGTTAGTAACATAACAATACTTGTAACTCCTATATAGCGAATTGAAATGTGATGCGTTAATTTCAATTTATTTCAAATTTATACCCCATACCATAGATAGATTTAATATAATCTTCAGCACCTGCAATGGCCAATTTTTTCTTTAAGTTTTTAATGTGAGCGTAGATAAAATCAAAATTGTCAAAATAATCCGCATTGTCGCCCGAAATATGTTCTGCTATTGCTGATTTGGAAATTACCCTATTTTTATTTACGGCTAAATATAATAATAAATCATATTCCTTTCTTGTTATGTCCAAAAGCTTATCGTTTACATATACTGTGTTAGCTGTTGTATCGATAGTGATCTCGTTAACAATAATATTGACGCTTCCGTCAAATCTACGGCGACGAATAACAGCAGAAATTCTTGCACTTAGTTCCGACAAATGAAAAGGCTTGGCGATATAATCATCTGCACCAAGATTAAGCCCATCAATTTTATCGTCGATTGAGTTCTTAGCTGAAACAATAATTACCCCGTCGGTCCTTTTATTTTTCTTCAACTCTTTTAATACATTCAGCCCATTGCCATCTGGCAACGTAATATCCAACAAGATACAATCATAATCAAAACTTTCAATTTTATTGAGTGCCATTTTGAAATTGTCTGCTATCTCGCAAAGGTAATTACCTGATTTTAGATAAGAGGCTATACTATTACTCAAAGCCTTTTCGTCTTCAACAATTAGAATTTTCATTCTCTTTTTTTACAAATATCTTTTTTAATTCTGAATAAAATCTGAAGAGCACGTTAAAAAACAACAATTATTTGACCTGGTTGCTCGCCTGGCACAGGTTACTACCAGGAGATAACAATACAGAAACAGTAAAGGATACTATTAAGAATAGTAATTCACACTATTATATTTTAAAAGTCCGGAACTTATGCTCCGGACTTTTATTTTTTTGTATATTTGGGCTGAACCTTAAACAGATACGAAGATGTTTACCTCGATCGTCCGATTCTCTGTAAAGAAAAAGCTATTTGTTGGTCTGACCACCCTTTTTCTTTTTATTGGCGGCTTGTATGCCATGTTTACGTTGCCTATCGACGCCGTTCCTGATATTACCAACAATCAGGTTCAGATTGTAACCGTGTCTCCCACCCTGGCGCCTCAGGAGGTAGAGCAGCTGATTACCTTCCCCATCGAAATTGCCATGAGTAATATCATGAATGTGGTCGAGATCCGTTCGGTATCGCGCTTTGGGTTGTCGCTGGTTACGGTGGTTTTTAAGGATAATGTGAAGACGCTGGATGCGCGCCAGCTTATCAACGAACAGATTCAGGCTGTTTCGGGCGAGATTCCTCCCGGACTGGGTACTCCGGAGCTGATGCCTATCACAACCGGACTGGGGGAGATTTACCAGTACACGCTGGAGGTTGATCCGAAGTTTAAAGATAAGTACGATCCGATGGAGTTGCGTACTATTCAGGATTGGATTGTAAAAAGACAGCTTTCGGGCATTCCGGGTATTGTGGAGATAAATAGTTTTGGCGGATACCTGAAGCAATACGAGGTGGCGGTGGATCCGTCTGCTCTCTATTCGCTGAATATTACCATTGGCGATGTATTTGAAGCGCTTACCCGCAACAACCAGAATACCGGAGGAAGTTATATTGAAAAGGAAAAGAAGGCTTATTACATTCGTGCCGAGGGGATGATTACCCGCACGGAAGATATTGAACAGATTGTGATTAGCAACCGCGGAGGTATACCGATACATGTAAGCGATGTGGCGGTTGTTCGCCTGGGGGCTCCCAAAAGGTTCGGGGCGATGACTAAAGATGGTTTGGGCGAGTGCGTGGGTGGTATTGCCATGATGCTGAAAGGCGCCAATGCGAATGTGGTTACCAGGCAACTCGAAATGCGTGTGGATAAAATTCAGAAGATTTTGCCCGAGGGTGTTTCCATCCAGCCGTATCTGAACCGCTCTAATCTGGTGAACCGTAATATTTCTACTGTTATTTTTAATCTCGCCGAAGGGGCTGTGATTGTTTTTCTTGTGCTTATCTTCTTTTTGGGGAATGTAAGGGCGGGACTCATTGTGGCGTCTGTTATTCCGTTATCCATGTTGTTTGGTTTTATCCTCATGCGGGTATTCAACGTATCGGCCAACCTGATGAGTTTGGGGGCTATCGACTTCGGGATTGTGGTGGATGGTTCCATCGTTATTGTCGAAGGGATGCTGGCTCATTTGTATGGAAAGAAGCTAATCGGGAAACATCTTTCGCAGGAGAGGATGGATCAGGAGATTGAGATTGGTGCCGGTCATGTGGTTCGTTCGGCTACTTTTGCCGTTGGGATTATCCTGATTGTTTATTTTCCTATCCTTACCCTGCAGGGCATTGAAGGTAAGTATTTTATTCCGATGGCAAAGACGCTGGTATTTTGTATAGTAGGTGCTCTTATCCTGTCGCTGACTTATGTTCCCATGATGGCGTCGCTGTTTCTGAAGAAGGAGCTGAAAGAGACGCGGACGCTTGCAGATCGCTTCTTCGACTGGCTGAATATCTATTACAAGAAAACGCTGGATGCTTGTCTGCATCATAAAACCGTCTTTATTACGGCATCGTTCGCCGCGCTTGCCGTTAGTCTTTTTTTATTTACCAAACTGGGTGCCGAATTTATTCCTACCATGGATGAAGGTGATTTTGCCATGCAGATGACGCTGCCTGCCGGTAGCTCGCTTACTCAGAGTATTGAGATTAGCAACCGGGCGGAGAAAATGCTGATGGATAAATTTCCTGAAATAAGGCATGTGGTGGCTAAGATTGGAACTGCCGAAGTGCCTACCGATCCCATGGCGGTGGAGGATGCGGATATTATGATTGTTATGAAGCCTTTCAAAGAGTGGACTAGTGCTGGCAGCCGTGCGGAGATGGTGGCTAAAATGAAAGAAGCCCTCAAACCAATCACCGGAGCGGAATTCAATTTTAGTCAGCCGATACAGCTTCGTTTCAACGAACTTATGACCGGTGCCAAGGCGGATATTGCCATCAAACTGTACGGCGAGAATATGGAGGAGCTTTATGCGAAAGCGAAAGAGGCGGCATTGCTGGTGGAGAAAGTTCCCGGGGCATCGGACGTGCAGGTGGAACAGGTTATGGGGTTGCCTCAGCTTGTGATTTCTTACGACCGTAAAAAGATTGCCCGTTACGGAATGAATATAGAGGAAATGAATACGCTGATTCGTACCGCCTATGCGGGCGAGATAGCCGGAGTGGTGTTCGAAAACGAGCGGCGCTTTGATCTGGTACTGCGGATGGATAAAGACCGGGTTGCCGATCTTAACCTGGATAAGCTTTTTGTGCGTACTGCCGACGGTGTTGAGATACCGGTAAGCGAAATAGCAAAGATAAAACTGATAAACGGGCCTTTGCAGATTAACCGCGATGCGACCAAACGACGTATCGTTATTGGTGTTAACGTGCGTAACGCGGATATACAGAAGGTGGTTGAAGGGATTCAAAGTACGCTGGATAAAAACATCAAGCTAAACCCGGGTTACTATTTCGAATACGGCGGGCAGTTCGAGAACCTTCAGAATGCCATCAAAACGTTGCTGATTGTTATTCCGGTGGCACTGATGCTTATTCTGCTGCTGCTATTCTTCTCTTTCAAGAGCATAGTCTATTCGTTGCTGGTATTCAGTACGGTGCCTTTATCGCTGATTGGGGGAATTCTGGCGCTTTGGCTAAGGGGTTTGCCTTTCAGTATCTCGGCTGGCGTAGGCTTTATTGCTTTGTTCGGGGTGGCGGTTCTCAATGGTATTCTGATGATTAATCATTTCAATGAGTTCAGTCATAAGTCGGTTTATAAAAAGACAACAGGGCGAATCATCGCCGAAGGTTGTCCGCATCTGCTTCGTCCGGTATTCCTTACTGGATTGGTTGCCTCCCTGGGCTTTGTGCCTATGGCCATTGCCACCAGCGCGGGCTCGGAGGTTCAGCGTCCGCTTGCCACGGTTGTGATTGGGGGATTGCTTGTATCTACAGCCCTCACGTTGCTTATTATTCCTGTATTTTACAGAATCGTAAACAGTGCTGCCACTTTGCAACGCACTAAATATAAAAAATTACTGTTCTTCTCTCTGTTGCTTTTTGCGGCTCTCCCGCTGCAGGCACAGAAAGAAGTTAGTCTTGGGGAGGCCATCACGATAAGTAAGGCTAATCATCCCCGTATGCGGATGGCTAATGCCGAGATTGAACGAAGCCGGAGTGCCCGGAACGAGGCTTGGGAACTGGCACCTACATCCTTTACTTATTCGTGGGGGCAGCTTAACGGTGAAACACGGAAAGACAAACAGATGGAATTTACGCAGGAGATTGGGTCGCTTCTAACGCCGTTTTACAAGAACGCGCTTGTAAATAAAAAGGTAACTTCCGGAAACTACTACCGCGACATTGTGGAGAAAGAGGTGGTTGCCGAAGTGAAACGGGCCTGGTGTTATTACCTTTTTGCCCGCGGGCAGGCATCGCTCTACCGCGAGCAATCGGATCTGGCCGATCGGTTGCAACGCGCCGGGGAGATTCGTTATCAGCAGGGTGACATTACTTTGCTGGAGAAGAATATGAGTAGTACGCTTGCCGCCGATATGCGGAACAAATTGTTTCAGGCTAACGAAGAACTTAAAATAGCTGCCAACCGCTTGCAGTGGGCATGTTATTCGGACGAGGCCATCGTTCCGGTGGATTTAGGAGTAACTTTGCTTCCTGTACCTGCATCGGACGATGTATCCGGACAAGTCCATTTGAATTACCTGCAGAGTCTTACAGATCAGAAGAAAACTCTTTTACAGATTGAACGAAGTCGTTTTTTCCCGGAGTTATCTGTTGGGTATGTGCGACAGGATATACTTCCGCTAAAGGGACTTCATTCGTGGATGGTAGGGGTATCTTTTCCTATTTTCTTTACAGCACAACAAAGCCGGATAAAACAGGCTCGCATTGATTATCGGATACAGCAGACTCAACAGGAGCTTAACGTGCGCGAACTGATAAACAAGCTGACCGAATTGAATGCCGAACTGGCACGGCAGGGCGAGAGTATTCGTTACTTTACCACTTCTGCCCTACCCGAAGCCGAAGCGCTTATCAAAGCTGCAGCTCTTCAGCTTAAAGCCAGCGACACCGACATCACCCAGTTTATTCAAAGCATCAACAGCGCGCTGTTCATCAAAAAGAGTTATCTGGAAACGGTTTACCTTTACAACGTTGCCGTACTTGAAACCGAATTATATAAATAAAAAAGATACTACAATGAAACGAGCTATTCTATTCATAGTGGTCTGCACGCTTGCAGCCTGTAATTCTTCCACAAAACAGGAATCCGAAGCCGGACAGGCAAAAGCTGCTCCCGACAGTGTGATGACTCAGTCTGCGGATTCGGCAATGACAGCACAGTCTGCCTCTTCGGAGGATTCGGATGCGGTAGACGGAAATTCGGGTGCTACCTTGGCAAATAAGGTTTCGTTCAACGGAATACTGGTTATTCCGCCTCAGAACTTTGCTTCGGTTACCCTGCACATGGGAGGAATTATCCGTTATACCAGTCTGCTTCCCGGAGTTTACGTAAAGAAAGGCTCACTGCTGGCTACGCTGGATAATCCGGATTTCATTACCCTGCAGCAGACCTACCTTGAGAGTCATGCCCAGACAGAATACCTGGAATCCGAATACAAACGCCAGCAACTTCTTGCCAAAGAAGAGGTGGCTTCCGAGAAAAAACTACAACAGTGTAAAGCGGAATATCTTTCCATGAAGAGCCGTTTGGAAGCCGCTGCTGCACAATTATCGTTGCTTGGAGTCTCTTCTCAATCGTTGCTTAAGGATGGAATTAAACCTACCCTGGAAATAAAATCGCCGGTTAATGGGTACGTGGGCAATGTGAAGGTGAATATTGGCAAACACCTGGATGCAGGAGAAACTTTGTGCGATGTGATTAATAAACAGGAAACCTTGCTTAGACTTACCACCTACGAAAAAGATTTAAAAGACATCCGGCTGGGAGCTAAAGTGTGGTTCAGGGTAAATGGTATGGGCGACAAGACGTTTGATGCCACGTTAATTTCTATTGGTCAGGAGGTTGACGAATCGAGCCGTTCGCTGGAGGTGTATGCCAGAGTTAATTCCGGCGATCTGTCATTCAGACCGGGAATGTATGTTACAGCTCAGATAGAACGGGTATCGCAGTACTAACCTACGCGCACTAACCAATGCGATATATGTTAACGCTGTTACACTATCTTAACAATGCTTGGACATATTAAACTAATTTTTATATCTTTGACCCCTTATTTTTAGTATTAAATTATAAATTAATAGAATTAGATTCGATGAAAAAATTCTTTACCATTGCAGCGATCTTATTAATTGCCTTTAGTGGAAAGGCACAGAATGTTCAATTTCACCATGATTTTGGTAGCGCCTTGAACGATGATCTGGATGGCAGACCTGCTACAACGACAACTGTTGAGATGTTTAAACCAGACAAATGGGGTAGTACGTTTTTCTTTGTAGATATGGATTACAACAGCAAAGGTGTGCAAGGTGCTTACTGGGAAATTGCCCGCGAACTGAAGTTCTGGGAAGGTCCGCTGTCTGCTCACGTTGAATACAATGGTGGTAGAGGTCAATATCCTTACAACAATGCTTACTTGGCTGGTATCACGTTTACACATAACAGTGCCGACTTCTCAAAGGGGTTCAGCATACAGGCTATGTATAAGTATATCCAGAAATCTTATAAACCAAACAACTTCCAGCTTACAGGTACCTGGTACCTGAACTTTGCCAAGGGTGCAGGTACATTCAGTGGATTTGCCGACTTGTGGAGAGAAAACACAGATATGATTTTCCTTGCTGAACCTCAGATCTGGTTAAACTTTAACAAACTAAAGGGTGTGGATCCTGCTTTCAACCTGAGCTTTGGTTCGGAAGTAGAAATAAGCAACAACTTTGTTTGGAATAAATTCGGAGAACACAACAAGTTCTATGTTAATCCTACATTGGCTCTTAAATGGTCATTTAATTAATTATGGAAGCCACTCTATTTAAAAAAATGGTTGGGTTTAATCCCAAGACCATGAAGGTACGTACCGAGATTCTAGCCGGTGTTACCACGTTCCTTACAATGAGTTATATCCTGGCCGTAAACCCGGATATTCTTAGTGCCGCTGGTATGGATAAGGGGTCTGTCTTTACTGCCACAGCCTTCTCGTCTGCAATTGCAACCCTGATGATTGCCTTTTTGGCAAAACTTCCTTTTGCTCAGGCTCCTGGTATGGGACTGAATGCATTCTTTGCCTTCACCTTGGTGCTGGGTATGGGATACAGTTGGGAAACAGCTTTGGCTGCCGTATTTGCCGAAGGTATTATCTTTATCATCATCACGCTTTTAAATATACGGGAAAAGGTTGTAAACTGTATTCCATTGAATCTCCGCTATGCCATGTCGGTGGGTATCGGTATGTTTATAGCCTTTATCGGGTTAAAGAATTCGGGTGTTATTGAAGCCAATCCGGCTACGTTTGTAGCTTTAGGTAAATTTACGCCTGTATCTTTGCTTGCCATTATGGGTATTGTTATCAGTGGTGTGCTTATGGCCAAAGGCGTTAAAGGCGCTTTATTCTACAGTATCCTTCTTTGTACCGCTATTGGTATTCCAATGGGTGTTACGGCTTTGCCCGAAAATTTCACCATCATGTCGTTGCCTCCTTCCATGGCTCCTACATTCCTGAAGTTCGATTTTGCATCGTTGCTTAATATCGATATGTTCTTTATTGTGTTATTGCTTGTGTTTATGGATTTGTTTAACACGATTGGGACATTGGTTGGTGCTGCTGCAAAAACAGAAATGATGGACGAGAAGGGAAATATCCCTCACATGAAGGAAGCTTTATTGGCTGATGCCATTGGTACAAGTGTGGGTGCTGTTTGTGGAACTTCTACTGTTACAACATATGTTGAAAGTGCTGCGGGAATCGCAGAAGGTGGTCGTTCGGGACTAACTGCATTTGTTGTTGGTATCCTGTTCTTTGTGGCTTTGCTTTTTGCTCCTGTATTCCTTTTGGTTCCGAGTGCTGCTACAACGGGTGCTTTGGTAATTGTTGGGGTATTCATGATGGAGTCTGTACGCAAGATCGATTTCTCGGATATGACTGAGGCTTTGCCTGCTTTTGTAACCATTATCGTTATGGTTTTGGCTTATTCGATAGCCGAGGGTATGGCGATGGGTATGATGAGCTACGCGATCCTAAAATTACTTACCGGAAAGTATAAAGAAGTATCTATTACATTATATGTTCTCACAGTACTCTTAATACTGCGTTACATGTATTATTAAATTATTGTATCTTTGCCCCCATGAAAGTATGTATTGCGGAAAAGCCCAGTGTGGCTCGTGAAATTGCAAAGGTTCTGGGGGCAAAGAACAGTTCTAATAAAGGCTATATCGAAGGTAACGGCTATCAGGTTACCTGGACATTCGGCCATCTTTGTACCCTTAAAGAGCCTCACGAATATACGCCCGACTGGAAACGCTGGTCTCTCAGCTCCTTACCTATGATTCCTCCCCGTTTTGGAATTAAACTTATTGATTCGCCTTCGTATATTGAGCAGTTTCAAATTATTGAAAAGCTGATGCAGAATGCCGACGAGGTGATAAACTGTGGTGATGCCGGGCAAGAAGGAGAACTTATCCAACGCTGGGTGATGCAAAAAGCCGGAGTTACCTGTCCCGTTTCCCGTTTGTGGATCTCCTCTCTTACGGAAGAGGCCATCCGCGAAGGCTTTCAGAAACTTAAAACACAGAATTCATTCAATAAACTATACGAAGCAGGTCTTTCGCGCGCTATCGGCGACTGGCTGTTGGGTATGAATGCGACTCGTTTGTACACACTTAAGTACGGACAGAACAGGCAGGTATTGTCCATCGGACGGGTACAAACCCCTACCCTTGCGCTTATTGTAAACAGGCAGACCGAGATTGCCAACTTTACCCCGGAGCCTTACTGGGAGTTGAAAACAATCTATCGCAACACGACCTTTTCGTCTACCAAAGGAAAGTTCTCCGACAAAGTGGAGGGCGAAAACTTCCTTACGGTTGTTAAAGAGGAAGATTTTGAAGTAACCGATACTTCCGAGAAGAAGGGAAAGGAGTTCCCTCCCCGGTTGTTCGACCTTACCTCGCTGCAGGTGGAGTGTAACAAGAAGTTTGCTTTCTCGGCAGATGAAACGCTGAAACTTATTCAGTCGCTCTACGAAAAGAAGGTGACTACCTACCCCCGTGTAGACACTACCTATTTGAGTGATGATATTTATCCCAAGATTCCTGCTACTTTAAAGGGTATGACCGATTACGCGGAGCTTACTTCGCCTTTGCTTGGCAAGAAATTACCCAAAAGCAAGAAGGTATTTGATGATACAAAAGTAACGGATCACCATGCCATTATTCCTACCGGAGTTAGGCCCAACAACCTTTCTGAGAACGAAAGGAAGGTATACGATTTGATTGCCAAACGTTTTATCGCAGCCTTTTACCCGGACTGTCAGATCTCGACGACTACGGTTATGGGTAAGGTTGGTAAAGTGGAATTTAAGGTTACAGGAAAACAGATTCTTGAACCCGGCTGGCGTGTGGTGTTCGGTGCCGAGCAAAAGGATCCGGATGCAGAGCCAACCGACGAAGAAGGCATATTACCCGAATTTATTAAAGGCGAACGCGGTCCGCACGAACCTGTTCTTGGTGAAAAGTGGACACAGGCTCCTAAGCCTTATACCGAAGCAACGCTCCTTCGTGCCATGGAAACTGCGGGTAAGCTGGTGGATAACGACGATCTGCGCGATGCGCTGAAAGAAAACGGTATTGGTCGCCCGTCTACCCGTGCGGCTATTATTGAGACGTTGTTTAAGCGTAACTACGTTCGCAAGGAGAAGAAAAATCTTATAGCTACGCCCACCGGCATGGAACTGATTGGCACCATACAGGAAGAGCTTCTTAAAAGTGCCGAATTAACCGGTTTGTGGGAAAAGAAGCTTCGCCAGATTGAAAAAGGAACCTATGAGGCCCGCACCTTTCTGGAAGAATTGAAGCAACTGGTGTGTCAGATTGTCTCCAACGTATTTTCGGATACCAGTGCCCGTTCCATTACTATCCAGGAAGCGGTAGCCGAAAAGCAAATAGAAACAAAAGAGAAGAAGAAACCGGCAGCAGCCAAAGAGAAAGCTCCAAAAAGTGATGGCGCTCCAAAAGGAAAAGCGGCAAAGGAAAAAGACGTGGCTAAAAAGGAAACAAGCCCGGGGGCAGAAACAAAGACTTTGCCCGAGAATAATCTGCAGGCTCCCTCTGTTAAGTTGGTATGTCCAATATGCCACAAAGGGACCATCCTACGTGGAAAAATGGCCTACGGTTGTTCCGAATACAAGAGTGGTTGTACTTTCCGTATGGATTACAGCACTTACGGTCCCAATCTGTCTGACGAGGAACTTGATCAGATTATCAGATCGTGACTCCACTCATCCAAACGGTCGGGCAGCGTATGAATAAAGTCTACGCGCTCTTCTGCCGTGAGGGGTGCGAACAGGTCGATCTGCAAATCTTTGCACTTATCCCGTAAATCACTGGCAAGGGGATAATACGAAGCCAGAACGGCCTGTGAAATATCGCCCCCGTAGGTTTCGCGAACTGCATCAATCTTGTAGATGTCGTTCTGACTAACGTAACCGGATTTGCACTCTATAAATACAAGATTCATCTCGTTGTTTAGCAGCACATCTATTTCGTTCTTCGTACGGGTATTATCCTTACCCGTCTGGAATATAACGCTTTGCCATACTTCACGTGGTGAAGGTTGTCTTTCGCTCCATTGCCTTACCTGATCGGCTACAAGGGTTTCCCACCAGCGACCTTCGAAGTAGAGGTGACAGCCATTGGTGCGTGGAATAGTAAGCAGCGGCTGATTGCCTTTGTACACATAGAGCGCTCCTTCATTTTGCTTGTAGCGCAGTTCATTTGGAAAGACTTGGGACGAAGGCAGGTTTATCAGGTCGCGACGGCAATAAACTCCAAAGAACTTCTGCAGTTTGGCATGCTCTTTTGGATATTGTTCGATAAAGTTCTTTATTTCCATTGAAGCACGAACATCATCTGCTTTGAGGTCCTTTACATTGTTGTATTCGGCCAGATAGTTACCGCTGAGCTGCAAGATCTCATCGTTATTCAGGATACTGTTCGTCATTGTTTTCTCGAAAGTGTCCAGCCAGACTATTTCACGTTGCTGCGTAAGATAAAAGGCTTCAGACTGATACTTTTGGACAACTTGGTATGCGCCGAAAGTCATCAGTTTAGTTCCTTCCGACAAATTGTAGGAAAAGCTTCCCTCATTTTCGGCATGAATCTTTTCGCACACTTCGGCAACCGACTTTGGATTATAGGGTTCCACCATATATATACGATGTTCGACTGATGAAGGTAACAACGAAAGGATACGTGCAGGCAGCTCCCTGGTTTCCTCTGTGCAGATAAAATGAACCCTGTCCGGACCGAATTCCTTCAGTCCGTGATAAACAGACAGGATCTCTTTTCCCAATATGGCAATTTGATGTTTCATAAGCTTATATTAAACAGATGCGACCAATCTTCGCCAGCTTCAGGCATATAGGTTTTAAATCCCAATGAAGCGGCAGTTTCACAGTTTGGTCTGGCGTCATCTATTAAAAGAGTCTCTTCCGGACGAATACCCGCATCCTGAATCACATACTTAAAGATCTCGGGGAAAGGCTTTACCAGTCCCAGTTGATAAGACAGATAGCATTGATGAAAGTAATCGTCGGGCACATGTCCTTTGTACGAGAAACGTTCGCGACAAATAAAGTCCCAATGAATAATGTTTGTGTTACTCAGCAACATCACATTGTATTTTTCACGAAGAGTAAGCAACAGCTCCAGTTTGGCAGCAGGCATATCAGCCAGCATTGCAATCCACGCATCTTCGATCTGCTGGTCGGTTATCGTTTGGGAAGTCAGCTTTCTTATACCATCCCGGAACTCTTCGGGCGTAATACTCCCCTCTTCTATCTTCAAAAAAAGACCTTCCTGAAGATAGGTGGTAGTTATCAACTCGCGGATGGTGCTCACACCGATTTCCTCGAAGGAAGCTATACAGCGCGGGCGGTTCAGGTTAATTAAAACGCCACCCATATCTACTAACAGATTTTTAATTTTCTCCATAGATTGCAAACTTACAAAAAAAACTTTATGCATCTTGTGTTTGTTTACTAGTTAAACTTCAAACATAAAGCTATGAACACAGTATTTGAAAAAGGAACAGTTATGAATCTGGAAAATATGATCGATTATTCCGAAGGTGGAGTCGTGAGTAAGCAAGTGATTAAAACTGATTCGGGCAATCTTACTCTTTTTTCGTTTGATGAAAGCCAGGGCCTTACCGAGCACACCTCTCCTTTTAATGCGGTTGTACAGGTATTGGATGGTACAGCTCAAATATCCATCGACCGCAAACCTCACATCGTTCATGCGGGTGAGACAATCATTATGCCCGCCAACACACCCCATGCGCTGTATGCGATAAAACGTTTCAAGATGCTACTCACTATGATAAAGGGTTGATTTGGGTTGACTAATTTCCTATAAAAAGAAAGTTCCCGGGAATGCATTACCATTCCCGGGAACTTTCTTTTTCTTTTAATATGCTGCAGCCTTATTTCTTCGACAATGCCTTATCTACATGCTTAAGCAATCCATTGTATTCTTCTTCATTAAACAAGCGTGTTAAGTAGATAATGTGACCGCTTTTATCAATCAGCACATTACGTGTAATACCGGCTTTGGATTCGGCAAACAGAGTAAATATCTTTCCTGCCGGATCGAGACCAAGTGGATAGGTAACACCCGTTTGTTCTGCGAATTTTAACACTGTTTCTAATGGCTCATCACGATCTACACCGATAAAGACAAAATTAGGATCGTTCTTATATTTCTGCCAGATATCATTTTCGAGATGCGGCATCTCCTTACGGCAAACGCCACACCAGCTGGCTGTAAACTGCAGAAGCACGACTTTTCCTTTAAAATCCTTGGGCAAAAGTTTCTTGCCATTGGTAAGTGTGATAGAGAAAGCCGGTGCTTTGTCGCCAACCTTTACAATATATCCGGTACTGTCTTTGGGCACAGCAGCTGTTATTCCTTTTTTTACAGGTTGCTGAGCAAATACGGCAGAGCTTCCCGCCATTAGAACCATAGCCAACAGATAAAATACTTTTCTTTTCATATCGATGCGCTTTAATATAACTAAATAAGACTACAAATGTAGTAAATTAACCTGGTACAGAAAATAGCACATAACAGGCATTCTTATACCATGTTTATGGTATATAAGCAAGAAAATTATCTTATTAGAAGCAATCCTTTCAATTTTCATTACCTTTGCTATCCTGTAAAGTGATATGCGTAACATATGAGATGGTGTTACTGCAAACAAAAATCAAATAGGTATTAAGAATAATGGAAGAATTTAGTTTTGAAGCCCGGGTGCTTAACACCCCATACGAAAAGCCGGATGTACATCATTCGCTATCCATGCCAGTGTACAATACTGCTGCTTACGAATTTGACACGGCAGAAGATATGGAGGCTGCTTTTTGTGGCCGTACTACCGACCATGCTTATTCACGTATTACCAACCCTACTGTACAGTATTTCGAAGACCGGGTACGTACAATTTCCGGAGCCATGGGCGTTACGGCTTTGAATTCGGGTATGGCGGCTATCAGCAACACATTGATGGCGGTAGCTTATTCGGGATCCAATATTGTAACTTCCCTGCATTTGTTTGGCAACACCTGGTCATTTATAAAGAACACACTTGGTGCATTCGGAGTGGAAGCCCGTTTTTGTGATCTTACCAACCCCGAAGAAGTAAAAGCACAGGTAGATGCAAACACCTGCGCTATTTTTCTGGAAGTAATTACCAATCCACAACTTGAGGTGGCCGACTTAAAAGCGTTAAGCGCAATAGGTAAAGAAGCTGGGGTCCCATTGATTGCAGACACAACTGTCGTTCCTTTCAATATTTTCAAAGCAACTGATTTCGGTGTGGATATAGAAATTGTATCCAGCACCAAATACATATCTGGCGGAGCAACAAGTACCGGAGGATTGATTCTCGATTACGGCACATTCGACTGGTCAAGATCGGCGAGGTTGAAAGAAGTGGCAGACCTGGTTGGAAGTACCCAAGCGTTCACGTTCAAGATGCGTAAAGAGATACACCGTAACCTGGGCGCCTATATGACGCCACAGGTTGCTTATATGCAAACGTTGGGACTGGAAACTATGCAGATACGTTTCGAACGCCAGGGATCTACATGCCTCGAACTGGCTAAAAAACTGCAACATGTAGAAGGAATAGAGTCTGTAAATTATACAGGTCTGCCGGACAATCCTTTTCATTCCCTTAGTACAGCGCAGTTCGGCAACTTGCCGGGAGCAATGCTTACCTTCGATTTGCCATCGCGCGAAGCCTGCTTTGCCTTCATGAACAAGCTAAAGCTAATACGCCGTGCCACCAACCTGTTCGACAACAAGACGCTTGCCATTCATCCGGCTAGCACTATTTATGGTACGTTTACCGAAGAGCAACGGAAAGACATGGATGTAAGCTCAAAAACAATCCGGCTCTCTGTAGGGTTGGAAACAACAGACGACTTGCTGAAAGATATAAAACAAGCCTTATCCTAAAAGCGATAAAATATGTCAAAGCCATTTATCCTTGCAGATAATCAAGACATCACCAAAGCCGGCATCCTCTTCTTACTGAACAGGATGCCCGGTTTTACCGAGCCCTTCGAGGCCGACAATAAGAAAGATCTGATACAGCAGCTTACTGCCCATCCTAATGCGGTAGTGATACTGGATTATACGCTGTTTGACATTGTAAGTGCCGACGAGCTTATTATTCTGAGCGAGCGTTTCAACGCGGCAGAATGGATTTTGTTTTCGGACGAGCTTAGTGAGGAATTTATGCGCAGAATTGTATTCAGCTCCGACAAATTCAGCGTGGTGATGAAAGAATGTACCAAGGAAGAGATAGAGGCGGCCCTGCAGTATACAATCCGTTCCGAACGTTTTATCTGTAACCGGATAACCAACCTTCTTCTTAGCAAAAAAACAACGGCGGAGAAACAAGAGAAAGTATTAACCGGTACCGAACAGGAGATACTAAAACTAATTGCTTTGGGTAAAACAACCAAGGAAATAGCTTCCGAACGTATCTCGAGCATGCATACCATCATTACGCACCGCAAGAATATCTTCCGTAAACTGGCCGTAAACAACGTTCACGAAGCCACTAAGTATGCCCTGCGTGCCGGTATTATCGATTCGGCAGAATATTATATTTAAGTAATTTCCCCTGCTATATATAGCCACAAAATAAAGCAATCTTAAGGTTAGAACCCCTTAAGATTAAGAGCGAAAGATATAGTATTCGCTCCGTACGCCCATGGGCGTATTTTTTTGCCCCCATGGTTGTATTTTTTTACGCCCATGGGCGCGCGGCGCAAACATACCTGTAATGAACTTTAGTGCTGCCTACTTTCACCCTTAAAGATACCGGATAGTACCCTTATCATTAATTATAATGATTAGCAAACTGGCAATTATTAATCAAAAATAAAAAGTAATAAGTCAAAAAGAACAAGCATTCACCAATCATAATAACTTATTTTGCACATGTAGATCTGAATAAATGGGAGAATCTATTAAAACATTACTATGCAGAAAACTTATTCTATTTCATTTTTGCTTGTTAGTTTATTGATGTGGTCGGATGCAGTACTCGCGCAAACGCAGTCGTTAGGGGGAACCGATGGATTGGGGAGGGTGCTTCCTCAGTACAAGGAAGCAGGTGCCCCCATCGGTAATGCCCAGGTAGCCATGTTCTACTTCTTATGGCAGGGAGATGCCTCATCCAAAACTTCGGAAAGACAGTGGGATTTATATGATATATATACAAAATATCCGGAAGTATTTGAAGATGCTGATCATCCGAACTGGGGAAGTGGCACGGGTAATTATTATTTCTGGGGAAAACCGATTTACGGTTACTACCGGGGGGATGATTATTGGGTGCATGTAAGAAATATACAACTTCTTACTGATGCGGGAGTAGACCTTCTGGTAATTGACGCGACAAATGGAATTGCCTATACCCAGCAGGCAAATGTTCTGATGCAGGCGATCAATTCGGTACGTTTACAAGGAAAGAACCCTCCTAAAATAGTCTTTTACACCAACACCGCTTCCGGTAAAACCATACAAGAAATTTATGATTCTTTCTATAAGGAAGGAGCTCCTTATTTTTATCCGGATTGCTGGTATTACCTGGATCAGAAACCTTTAATTATTGGAGTATCTGCCGAAACGAAAGATAAAAACTACAAAGATTTCTTTACAATAAAGGAATCGCAGTGGCCTACTGTCGAGCAGGTAGCAGACGGTTGGCCGTGGATTGAATTTGTTCGTCCGCAGAAAGTGTATTATAACAATCGGGGAGAAAAAGAAATCATAAATGTCTCCGTTGCCCAGCATCCCAATCCCGGTGCAGGAATGGGAGGTTCTGCCTTCTATAAAAACAAGGATAATTGGGGACGAAGTTTCCATAATGGTCGTCCGGCGGAGAATCCGAAAATCGATATTCTGTATGGATATAACTTTCAGGAACAATGGGATGTGGCCATTAAGGAACGTCCCCCGTTTGTTTTCGTTACCGGATGGAACGAATGGATTGCGGGTAAATGGCCCAGTCACGACGATAATCCGGAACATTCGTGGTTTTGCGATCAGGCAAGCCCCGAATACAGCCGCGACATAGAGCCTACGTTTACAGCAGGCCTCGACGATCATTATTATATGCAGCTCGTTAGCAACATCCGGCGCTATAAGGGGGTCTCCCCTCTCCCGGTATTAAGTGCGAAGAAAACAATCAGAACGTTTGATGATTGGGACGAGGTACAACCTGAGTATTCGGATTATACCGGAGATGTAAAGCATAGAAATCATCCAAGTGCTCAATCAGGGCCTTTGGTTACTAACGTAAACAATACCGGACGAAACGATTTCAAGTGGATGAAAGTAGCCAGAGATGATAAAAACATCTGGTTTTTAGCTCAGACTGCCAACGAAATTACATCGCCTTCCGGCAAACAATGGATGACTCTCTTCATTGACACGGATCGTTCCCGCAAGACAGGCTGGAATGGATATGATTTCCGGATCCTGGCCGGGTTGTCCCTCGAGCACTACCATAATGGAAAATGGGAATATATGGGGGATGTGAACTATCAACTGGAAGGGAATAAAATGATGATTTCTATTCCCTTCAAAATACTTGGCATTCTACCGGATAAGATTAACATTGAATTTAAATGGTCCGACAACTGGCAGAAGGAAGATCCTTTAGATTGGTATATAAATGGTGATGCCGCTCCCGGAGCCCGCTTCAACTTTGTTGCCGTATCACAGTTTTAGTCTTTACTTAAATCCTGCTTTTCATCGTTTGCAAGCATAATTATTGTCCAATAAAGCCATTCTGTGGCTGATTGAAGTATTTCCGGGTTTATTGATGCCGAATTATCATTTGGATGATGATAGAAGCGCCCTCCTACTGCTCGAACATCAACGCAAGGGTATCCGGATTTCATAAATACGGCACCATCCGTACGGGGACGGGTAAGGTATTGTGTACTTGAAACGGATAACCGGCGATGCACATACGATTTGTTTGCTTTATCAAGATAGGCAGCAAACCCGGGAAATGTATATCCATACGAGGCTTTAAGCGTTTCGCCGGCACCTACCTGTTCCAAATTTAGTATGGCTTTAATTTTATCTTTAGGAAACAAGGGATGCTGAATGTAATAAGTGCTACCGGTAAGACCGGATTCCTCTCCATCCAAACTTAAAAACACCACACTTCGCTTAGGCTTGATTCCTGATTTGGCCAATGCTTCGGCTACTCCCAGCAATGCTGCTGAAGAAGTGTTGTTATCGTTTGCGCCTTCAATAAGAAACGGAATCAGGCCCAGATGATCAAGATGGGCGGAAATGACAATATATTCATTGCTTAAATCAGGATCGCTTCCTTTCACTATTCCGAGTATGTTTTTCCCTGTAGCATCCGGATTATAGGTAGAAACCATCTTAATGTGTGCTTTCTTTCCGGTAGCAAATGATGCTGATTTTTTTGTACTGTATATCTTTTTTACGGTTTCCTTATACGTTTTACCAGTTCCCTTAAAAATATCTTCCACCAGAGCTTCGGTAACGTGGCAATATACAAAATTGGGGTTGTAAACAGCATTAGGCCCCGGCACCCACTTGTAAAGCATACCAATGGCACCATGACTGGCTGCATTGGCCAGTTTTGTCTGATGCAACGTATGCTTGTACCACAAGGCAATTGAGTCGGGCTTCTGACTTGTATTTGGTGTTTCGCCTTCTACCAAAACGATTTTTCCTTTAACATCTATTCCTTTATAATCATCGTAACCTAATTCCGGAGCCGATACACCAAATCCGGCATAAACTACGTCGGCCGTAATGTCGCCGTTACCGGAAGAATTTCCGGCAAACCAACCATCTGCCCAAGGGTATTGTTTGCTAATCCAGACAGTTTCCTTTTTACTTCCTACTGTAGGAAAAAGGATTTCCATGGTACTACCCTCCTTTATTTCTACACAAGGATGAGGATATTCCTGTATATATGAGCCTTTGTCGCCTCCGGGAAGTAACCCCCAAGCTGAGTAATAACCTTTAACAATCTCTGCAGCTTTTGCCATACCCAGCGATCCGGCAAGTCTTCCTTCCAAAGAAGGATCAGACAATTGTTTAACATATCCGAATAATTTTTCGGAAGTAATGTGCCGATGCATTGCATCG
The DNA here is from genome assembly GCF_963667135.1 of uncultured Macellibacteroides sp. Classification (NCBI taxonomy): domain Bacteria; kingdom Pseudomonadati; phylum Bacteroidota; class Bacteroidia; order Bacteroidales; family Porphyromonadaceae; genus Macellibacteroides; species uncultured Macellibacteroides sp. The sequence goes on from NZ_OY762974.1 coordinate 4,064,377, forward strand.
AGATATGTTTCTTCTTCAGAAAGCTTAGAACTGTCTGTTTGAAGCGGCTGAGCCATTAGCGCACTGGTAATCAGCAGAAATAAGGTAAAAAGTATTTCTTTTCTCATGTCACATATAATTTGAAGTACTAAAAGTACAATAGTTTTTAGAATAAAAAACAAGGAGATCATTACAATCTCCTTGCCAAACGTGTGTGTGTTTAGAATATAGCAAAAAGGCTAATCAGCAATAAGTTTATTCTGCGAACGTTCTGATTGAGGAATTGGCCAAATATATCCGTTGGTTTTTAATTCCGGGCCCACACTTAGTTCTCCTATGGTACCCTTTTGCTTTACAATCGTTTCTGCCCGTCTTCTCTGATCAAAAGGACGAATAGCCTCTCCAACAAACTCAGCTCTCTTTTCATTATAGATTGCTGTTTTTAAAGCATCACCTGAAAGATTGGCTATATCAATGGGATCTGCACTGGCCGGAACTGAACGTCTGCGTACTTCAAGTAAGGCGGCTCTGGCCTTTCCCGGTTCATTGTTGTTATAGTAGCATTCGGATAAGTCCAGTAATGTTTCGGCATAGCGGAATAAAGGCACCCAATCGTCGAAAGTTACTCCATCAATGAATTTCTTCAGAATAACTCCATCAGTAAGACCAGAAATACGTGCGTCTTCAGACAATCCGTATCCAGGGATACTCATTATATTACTTTGCTTATCAAGAACAATAGATGTTCCATCGTAGTAAAAATAGCCAAGCGCAAATTGATTATCGGGATGGTTTGTGGATGACATGGGTAAAGAGAAAATAGCCTCTTCCGATATATAAGGCGATCTGAATACCGTTGTAACATTTGATAAAAGCTTATAGCCCTTCACTTTTTCGCCGGCTTTTATGGCATTACCCCAATCTTCCATAACCATGTAAACCCTCATTTTAAGCATTTCGGCAGCACCCTGGGTTGCACGGGTTACCAGACTATAAGTATTACCTCCCGAAGGAAGCGCATCGGATTCTGATAAATCGGCAAGAATCTGATCCAATACTTCTTTCGACGTGGAACGAGCCAAGTCATTATTGGTAATATCACTTTCTGCATTCAAACGTAATGGAACCGATAACGCACTACTTCCCATTTTGTAAGGCATAGTATAAATCTGGTGTAGATAATAATAACACATAGCACGTACAAATTTTGCTTCTGCAACGTATTGGTTGTATTTATCTCCGGCATATTCCTTACTTGCCTCTAAATTCTTAAGAAAAGTATTTACTTTATTTATTGTTAGATACGCATATTGCCAGGTCTGCGAGTTTTCCTGAGTGGTAAGTCCAACACTCATTTCGTAAGACATAAGCGCCTCGTATCCGTTTCCTGATACATTAACCATTTCGTCGCCAATATTGTCTATAACAATCGCCGCCTTACCTCCCATAAAATAAGGATCTTTTAAAGCAAGATACAAGCCTGTTACGGCGCCCTCCAGTCTTTCGGAATCTGTATATACGTCGTTTTCTGTAATATACAAAGGCGGTTCTTTTTCCAGAAAATCGGAGCAGCCTGTAACAGATAATAAACTGCAAAATAGCAATGAATATATAACTAATCTTTTCATACTCTTAATTTATTAAATTATACAATTCTTTTAGAATGTAATGTTTGCACCAAATGTGTATACTTTGGAGTTCGGCATGGTATTTTTATCAACGCCACCCTGTAGAATAGCATTATCTGTAGTAACCAATGCTTCGGGATCTAAACCTGAATAGCTGGTAATTACGAACAGATTCTGCGCTTGAGCGTAGACACGAAGGGCGCTTATGCCAATTTTCTTTGACCATTTTTTTGTATCAAATGTATAACCGAATGAGATGTTCTTCATACGCAGATAATCTCCTTTTTCAACCCATTGAGAAATAGGAAAAGCTGATCCGTTTGAATAGTTATCCCCATAAATTGGTTTTGCGTATTTAGCCGCATCTCCGGATGCTTTCCAGTAGTTATTGTATACATCCATTGCATTGTTCCAGAAACGCATATCACTTAATGTGGCTGTGGTACCATTATATATTTTGTTACCTCCGGAGTACTGAAACAATAAGGAAAGGTCAAAGTTCTTATATTTGAAGTCGTTGCTCCAACCTCCGTAATAGGTAGGAAGTGTACCTCCGGCAATAATCTTCTTGATATCGCTTTCCATATAAGCTTCACCATTATCCTTTCTGAAGTACTTACCACTTTTTTCGAACATCATCAAAACTTCCGTGCCATCTCCTCCGATAAATATACGGCGACCTGTTTCCGGATCTATACCAGCTGTTGGTGTTACATAAAGTTGCCCGATCGAATATCCGGGTAATGTAATATTTGACTCGTTGGATCCGCTACCTCCGATAAGACTGGAAACGCCTTCGGCCAGTTCGTTTACCCGGTTTTTAGATGTGGTAATGTTAAAAGACGTGTTCCAGGTAAAATCATCGGCTTTAACAACCTGAGCCGAAAGAGTGAGTTCAATTCCTGAGTTGGTCATCTTCCCTGCATTGGTTGTGATTTTGTTATCAGGAATACCTTTTGAAGGGGAGACCGGCACGTCCAGAATTAAATCGGATGCAACATTTTTATAATAATCGAACTCGACTGTAAGGTTATTAAATAATTGAGCCGAAAATCCCAAATCCATCTTTGAACTTGATTCCCACTTCAGGTTTTCGCTATCGGCAATACTGCTAAGTTTATACACACCTGAAGTTCCGTAGTATCCGCTTGTATAGTACGATTTAGAAGCATACTCCTTTACATTAGTATTTCCTACAATACCCCAGCTTCCCTTAACTTTCAAATCGGTAACAACATTGCTGAAGGGTTTGAAAAATTCTTCCTGAGAGATACGCCATGCAGCTGATGCTCCGCCAAAGTTACCCCATCGGTGGTTTTTACTTAGTGCTGAATAGCCATCTCGACGGAAGTTTAGTGAAAGCATGTATTTAGCCATATAATCGTAGTTGATACGACCTAAATAAGACAATAAGCTACTTTCTACAATTTCATTTCCATATGGATAGGTATTGCTGAAATCTGCCTGATAAAGCTGAAATTTCGTATCTGCAATATCTGTACGGTATGCTCCCCAGCGATCGCGTTTCTTTTCGTAAGATTCCATACCGGCAAGTACGTCAAAATTATGATCTCCGAGACTGAAATTATATTGGGCTGTGTTTGTCCACGTCAATGTCTTATTTTTAATCTGAACACTGTAAGCCTCGCCATGCGTAGAGTATCCATCTCCCATGTATGGGTTATTGAAACGCTTGTCGACCACGTTCATATAGTCAATTCCAAGCTGCGTCTTTAAGGTAAGATTTTTAATCGGAGTTAATTCGGCAAAGTAACTGGACAAAATACGAGCTACATCCGTTTCCACCTGACTACCATTTTCCAGCAAAGCTGCCGGGTTGGGATACCCGCTTACACGTACAGTATTCGGAACAATACCCATTGCTCCTCCGTCGCCAAGATAGGCTGTACCATCTTCATTGTATGCCGGCATATTAGGAGGGAGAATTAGTGCCAGACGAGTATATCCTTCTGTTGCAAATACCCCTCCGTTACGACCTTTGTCTGAATATTTTGTACCAGAGTTTGTTGCATTCATATTGAAGCCAATCTTTAACCAGTCTGTTGCTTTTGCTGTAACATTGGCAGCACCTCCCAGACGATTGTAATTATCGTTTTTAATTACGCCCGACTGATCTGTATAATTTGCCGACAAATAATATTGAATTCTTTGCGTACCTCCGCTAATTGATACCGCGTGACTGTGCTGCAAACCCGTCTGAAAGACTTCCTTGGACCAATCAGTATCCACATAGCTGCCATCGGTAAGTTTCCACATATTATAGGCTTTATTGCCGTATGGGGATGTATAACCAGATGTTAATGACCTTTCGTCGGTTCCATAACGATTCTTGACAGTCAGGTTCTTGAAATCTACATACTGCTGTGCGTTCATTACGTCAACAGTTTTACTTGGAACCGTAACCCCCACCCATGTATTGTAGGAAATCTTGGTTTTTTCCTGCTGTCCTTTTTTCGTTGTAATCAACACAACACCATTCGCTGCACGAGATCCGTACATAGCCGCTGCTGCTGCATCTTTTAATACATCCATCGAAAGGATATCCGCAGGGTTGATATCTGCCAGTGGATTTATGCTACCTGTATACGAAACATTTCCTGTTTGTACTGGAACTCCATCCACAACGTATAATGGTTCTGTTCCGGATGTAATAGAGGAAACACCACGAACTCGTACGATTGGAGCTTGCCCGACGGCTCCCGAAGTGGTGATAATGCTAACTCCTGCCGCACGTCCTTGCAAAGCAGTTTCTGCACTTGGACTTGGCATGTCTTTAAAAGAATCTCCTTTAACCGATGCTACCGAAGCTGTTACCGTGCGTTTAGTCTGTGTTCCATAACCAACCACAACTACTTCATCCATGCTAATTGCATCGTTTTTCATTTCTACATTAATTACTGCACGACCTTTAACTGGTTCTATCAATGTTTCCATACCTAAGAACCTGAATTCCAAAACTCCTTCTTTGGTTACATCCAAAGAATACTTACCGTCGAATCCAGTTACAGCACCTGTAGATGAACCTTGTAAAATAACTGTAACACCAGCAATCGGGCCCATTCCGGCCTCTGTTACCTCTCCGGTTACCCGGGTCTTTTGTGCTGAAACAAGGGTTGTTCCAACCAAAAACATGACTAAGAGCGATAGAATAAATCTTTTTGTAGCCATTCTTTTTTCATTTTAGAATAAAACTTATTTTTCTTGTGTGTAGATTATAATCTAAGTTTTGTTCCCTATGGAAAACCTGTACTACCTTGTCACTTATAATTTGGTCTAAATATTATATGCTATTTTACTATTGTATTTTCAGAGATTTACTTTTGAAACTTCCGACATATCCATCATTGTAGTAGATACTAGTTTTACTGCATCACGCATGATTTCAAAATTTATCAGTTCAATTACATCACCCGGATGATGGTATGGTGTTTTTTCTGTAGCACCAAACGCATGCAAGCTGATTACAGGTATTCCTTTTTGGAAAAATACGGCTCCATCAGTTCGTGGTCTTGTAATAATCTCGTTTGCGCCCAAACTGGTTCTGAACGGTCGTTTTACAAACGTATCATTTGCTTGTTTTACATAACTAAGCACATTCTCATACTTTTGAGCCGTGTTAGCACCAATTCCATATCCTGTTCCTAACATATCAATATTGAATAGAGCTTTAATGCTTTCAAGCGGAACTAGTGGATGGTCAACAAAGTACTGACTTCCCAACAAACCAGTTTCTTCGCCTGCATATAGTATAAATAATAGTGTTCGTTTAGGTTTATAACCAGAAGTAGCAAGGGCTTTCGCAGCTCCCATAATAATCACTGAACCTGAGCCATTATCCAATGCTCCTGGCATAAGAACGGGCATCATTCCCACATGATCCAAATGACCTCCGGCCATTATTACTTCTGGAGCAAGTGTAGCATCTGTCCCTTTTATCATTCCTACCACATTATAACCAATACCCTCTGGATGAAATGCTGTTACTGCCTTGATGTCGGCTTTTTTATTGATTGAGAATGACTGAGGTTTAAGAGTTTCTCTTATCTTTAATTTAGTTTTGTCATAATTTTTACCTGTACCTGCAAATATATCATTTACTACTTTTTCACTAATACACGCGTATACAAAACCTTTGTTCCATCCAGGATTCGGATTGGCTGTAGTCGAAATGTATAGCATTCCGGCAGCTCCATGATCTGTAGCATTTTTCATTTTATGAGAGTGATATTGATATGGCATCCATTTTTTCTGTAATACCGGATCATTTCCTCCGTAAGGGATATCCCTTTCACAAACAACAATTTTCCCTTTAACATCAATACCATTATAATCATCGTAATGTAGTTCCGGTGCAGTTATGCCATATCCGATATAAATAAGATCAATTCCTTTTATCTCTCCTGAGTCTGAAGTTCCTCCAGCCATATAGTCGTCAGGATAGTCATATGTCTTCTCGACCCAATCATTTCCAACCGGCAGGTATAATTTGAAATATCCACCTGGTTTTACTTCTGTATAAGGATGAGAAAATGATTGAAAATAAGTACTATTATCCCCTGCTGGAGCTAATCCCCATTCTCCAAAAAGTTTGGCAGCAAAGTGCGCTGCTTTTGTGTAACCAACATCTCCGGTTAACCGCCCTCGGCATTCTGCCGACACAAAATAGGATAACCATGTTCGTAAATCAGATTCTGTTACTGTGTGAAGAATTTTACTGGTTTTATCGTATTCAACCGTTTGAGATTGATTAGTACCCTGAGGTAAAACTTTCTGGCTTGTAGTACTGATCACTACTAGAAAAAGAATAAAAATCCTAAACTTTCCCATACTATTAATGTTTCTGAAATAAAAAACCTTTTATCAAGTTATACACAAGACAAAATAGTAAAACCTAGATCCGTAATCCACACGTTGCAAATTTATACACATTGTTATAATATATACATTTTAACAACGATTTGTTTTAATAATTAAATAAATAGTTTCATTATAACTATATTTTACAATATATATTTACATTTAAACACAATACAAACCAAATAAATTACATTTTAAAACTATAAATGTTTAATACAATAACAAAAACACACATATTTAATCATATCACACAACATTATGATTAAATAAAAAGGATAAATCTATATTTTTTACTGTTATTTATTATAAAACATATCGTATTGACGTATTTGTATTTTATTTGCAAATACAAATACAATAATATTTAAAGTATGCCACAACTTTTAAAGCAATTTGAGTATTATCATTCACGCCTTTTATATTATCCTTTATTACAATCTCAAAATGATCCTTATCTTTGAATAGTTTAATAGTAACACTCTATCATTATGTTAAAATATCTATTAACTCTTACTGCTGTATTGCTATGTTCGGTAACTGTGGTTCAGGCTCAGAAGCGTGAGTATGTTATTGTGGTGCACGGTGGTGCCGGGGCTATGAAAGGACTGGAAAACGATTCGGTAAAGGCAGCCCAATATTATGCTGCGCTGGACTCTGCACTTATTATTGGAGATAAAATTCTTTCTACAGGTGCAGATGGTGCAGAGGCAGTGGTGGCTGTTATCAATTTCTTCGAAAACTGTCCTCTTTTTAATGCCGGGATTGGGGCAACCTGTACGGCCGATGGCACTTTCGAATTGGATGCTTCCATCATGCAGGGAAAAGATCTCATGGCTGGTGCTGTTGCAGGAGTGAAATATATTAAACACCCAATCAGTGCCGCATACGCAATAATGACTAAATCTCCGCATGTTTTATTGAGTGGTACCGGAGCAGAATTGTTTGCCAAAGAACAAGGTATCGAACTGGTTGATGATAATATGTATTTTGCAACTCCCAAAACGATGGAGTGGATCGAAACTTTGAAAAAAGAGAGTAAAAAGAACGGGACTGTAGGTTGCGTGGTACTTGATACTAAAGGAAATCTGACTGCGGGAACCAGTACTGGGGGCATGTTTAAAAAGCGTTGGGGACGCATTGGAGACTCTCCGGTTATAGGTGCAGGTACGTATGCTGATAACAATAGTTGTGCCGTATCTTGTACTGGTCATGGAGAATACTTTATCCGACATGCCGTTGCCTATAATCTTTGTGCTCGTGTTAAATACTTGAAAGAGACTGTAGACAAAGCTGCCGAAGCTATTATTTTCAATGAACTAAACGAAAAAGAAGGAAATGGAGGATTGATTGCCATTGATAAGGATGGAAATATCGCCATGACTTTTAACAGTGGAGGTATGTTTCGCGGCTATTTATATAAGGAACAGGGTAAGACTTCGGTTAAAAAGGGAGTGGGTATTGGTAAACTTATGAGTAAGTAATCACCGCCACCACATTCGGGCAGCGGTGCAACTTATTTATTTGATCCCCAATTTTGCTTTAAGTTCTTTTTGCAAGGCATCTTTATGTACCATGATATAAATGGTCTTGGCCCTTACAAAACTTTCAGACATATTGAGATATCCATCGAATGCATTACGTTCTGTACCCCATGAATTCTTGGTAATATAATATTTAGTTCCATTCTGGTCTTTGGTAATTCCGGTAAGATGCATCAAGTGATCATCGGTTGTTACAAAAGATTCGTAGCCATTCTGACGAACTTCGGGCGTTACTTTAACTTCAGGGAATGGTTGTCCGAACTTGTATGCTTCTTCCATGCGTTCTTTTTCATCCATTTTTTCGAAACGAGCCCTATCAGTCGTTGAATATTGATCTACATTTTTTACTTCCGGGTTAATGGCTACCCCATTTTTAAATGAGAATCCCTTTTCACTAACATCGCCATCCCAACATATTGTGTATCCATTTTTTAAGGCAATATCCATTACCTGTTCCATTTCATCCAACGGAATGTTGTAAATTTGTTTGTGTTCCCAGTTATCGGGAATTTCAAGTTCGAACTTGGTATAGTAGGGTCGATGGATATAGCTTCCCAATTCGATATAATCATCCATATTTAATCCTAATGAAGCTGCATAACTTTTTGGAGTGTATTCCTTTCCCTGATAAGTGAATTTCTGAGGCAATTTACCCAAATAGGTATCAAACAGATTTGTTACCAGCTCGTTATACTCCGGACTTCGTTTCTTCATTTTAACGGCAGCATCTGCTATCGCATTCAAGTATGCTGACAATTCAGTGTGATTGTGATGGTCGGATTCGTAATTGATACCCGTATAGATTTCTTCAGGAACAATTCCTACTTGGTCAAATGCATGCATAAAGGTGTGAGAAAGACTCCCCTCTCCTATATTACCTCTCCCTTGCCGCATGTAGTTGTCCTGAAGTTGATTCATATACTTCTGACGAACAATAAACATTTCCGAAAGATCATAGGTTCCTTTTCCCATACGCAATAGTTCTGCCTCCATAAAAGAGGCAGTAGCAAAACACCAGCAAGTACCTGATGATGCCTGATTTTTAACGGGAGTAACCGGAATTTTGGTTACCTCGGTAAATTGATAACCCTGTCCAAATGTACTTGCGGCCGAAAATAGAAGCGCACAAGAGAGAATTAATGATTTCATATAATTACAGGTTTTAATAGTTCATTGTTTCATAAAAAAAACAAAGATACTGAATTGAACATTATATTCTGTATTTGCAGGACCATAAAACAAATAAAGGCGGTTCCCGTTTGAGGAACCGCCTTTGTTATTTGCTCTTGATATTATTTACGGAAGGGAGCTTTTACTACTTTCGCCTTTAAACCACGGTTGCGGACTTTAATATAGATCTCTGATCCTACTTTAGCATATTCGGGCTTTACGTATCCCATGCCGATTCCTAACTTCATCAGCGGCGACATGGTGCCTGAAGTAACAACTCCTATTATCTGATCGTTAGCATCGGCTATCTCGTAACCATGACGGGGTACACCTTTGTCTATCAATTCAAATGCGCAGAGTTTGCGGGTTACTCCTTCCGTTTTTTGTTTTTCGAGATTGGCCCTATTGGTAAATTCTTTTCCTTCAGCAAATTTGGTAATCCATCCTAAACCGGCTTCGATTGGTGATGTAGTATCATCAAGGTCGTTGCCGTAAAGACAGAATCCCATTTCCAGACGCAATGTATCGCGGGCTCCCAATCCAATTGGTTTAATGCCTTCTGGTTTACCGGCTTCAAATATGGCATTCCATATCTTCATACCGTCTTCGTTATAAAAATAAAGCTCGAAGCCTCCGGCACCAGTATAACCTGTATTGGAAATAATTACATTTTTACAACCCGCAAATTCGCCTGTTGTAAAGCTGTAATATGGAATGGCCGACAAATCCACAGATGTTAACCGTTGTAACACTTCAGTTGCCTTAGGACCCTGAATAGCCAGCTGTGCGGTACGATCTGACGAGTTTTCGAGTACAGCTCCTACCGAATTATGAGATACGCACCATTCCCAATCTTTGGCAATGTTACCGGCATTAACTACCAGCAGATATTTTTCTGGTTCAAAATGATAAACCAACAAATCGTCCACAATGCCTCCGTTATCGTTGGGGAAGCAGGTGTACTGTGCCTTTCCTAAAGGCAATACGGAAGCATCATTGGACGTAATACGTTGAATAAATTCGAGTGCGTTGGGTCCTTTTACCCAAAATTCGCCCATGTGCGATACATCAAACACTCCCACTCCGTTGCAAACGGCAAGGTGTTCGTCGATAATTCCGGAATACTCAATGGGCATGTTATAGCCCGCAAATTCGTGCATCTTAGCACCAAGAGCGATGTGCACATCGGTAAATGGCGTTGTTTTCATGTTATTTTGTAATTTAAGATTTCTGAGCGGTTAACTCAGTTATTTTGATAATAGTTTGCATACTTTTCTCCAATGACTGCACGGGAAGGAATTCGTACCTTCCATGAAAGTTAAGACCTCCTGCAAAAATATTGGGACAAGGCAATCCCATAAACGACAAGCGGGCACCGTCCGTTCCACCGCGAATGGGCTTCACAAGGGGTTTAACACCAACGGCCGTCATGGCTTCGAAAGCCAGGTCAACAATATGTTTTTGTGGCTCAACAACTTCACGCATATTGTAATACTGATCACGAACTTCCAATCGGGTACTACCCGGGTGCATTTCATTCATCCGGTCAACCAACAATTGAAGAAGCTGTTTCTTTTGTTCAAACAAGGATCTTACATGATCGCGAACGATATACGACAAGGTTGCCTCTTCTACTGTGCCGGTCATATTGGTAAGATGAAAAAAACCTTCATAGCCGGTAGTATGCTCCGGCCGTTGCACTACTGGCAACCAGGAAGCGAAATCCATCGCAAGCAAAGATGCATTCACCATTTTACCTTTCGCATATCCCGGATGAACATTAAGTCCTTTGATAATAATCTTGGCAGCTGCAGCATTGAAATTTTCGAACTCGAGTTCGCCAATCTGTCCACCATCTATGGTATAGGCCCATTTACAGCCAAACTTATCCACATCGAAATGATCGGCACCTTGCCCAATCTCTTCATCGGGCGTAAATCCGATACGGATTTTCCCGTGTTTGATTTCGGGATGTTCAGTCAGATACTGTATAGCGCCAATAATAGCAGCTACTCCAGCTTTATCATCGGCGCCCAGCAATGTTTTGCCATCAGTAACAATCAAATCCTGTTCTTTGTAATCGTTGAGTTCAGGGAACATAGATGGAGACAACACTATATTATCTTCAGCATTCAAAATTATATCTCCGCCTTTATATGACACTATGCGAGGAGTAACATCCTTACCCGACATATCAGGACTTGTGTCAAGGTGAGCTATAAATCCAATGGTAGGAATTGAAGAATTGTCTATATTCGCAGGCAGCGTAGCCATAATATACGAATTATCGTCCAACGATATTTCTTCCAAACCCAACACTTCCAGTTCTTTTACTAACGCTTCTGCAAATACACGTTGTCCGGGTGTACTAGGCGTTGTTCCTGTCTCTTCACTCGATTTAGTATCGAACGTAACATATTTCAAAAATCTGTCTGTTACTGTTAGCTTCATAATTTATTCTTTTTAAAAAGTACTTGACCCATCATAGCAGTGTGTACAGACGCACTCTTTGGGCAAGCCAATTGATTCAATTAAATCTTCTACTGTATTAAATCTCAAAGTAGTGATGTTAAGTCTTTCGCGGATGCACTCCACCAGTTTGTTATATTGCTCACTTCCGGTAGTTGCATATTTTTCAAGATCCTTACTGTCATCGCCTTCCAATTCTTTAACAATTCTGCGGGCAATAAGTTCTAAAGCAGATTTAGATGCCGAAAAACCAATAAACGGACATGAATGCAAAATAGGAGGACACCCGATACGCATGTGAACTTCCTTGGCTCCGTATCCATATAATATATTAACGTTGTCGCGAAGCTGTGTACCACGAACAATGGAGTCGTCACAGAAAACAACACGCTTACCCTTTAAAAGCTGACGGTTAGGAATCAATTTCATTCGAGCCACCAAGTCACGAACAGTTTGATTGGATGGAGTAAAACTACGTGGCCAGGTTGGTGTATATTTTACAATTGCACGACGATAGGGAATATTCTTTCCTTCGGCATATCCAAGTGCCATACCAATTCCAGAGTCGGGAATTCCTGAAACGTAATCGGCGTCAACCTTATCCTTTTTCGCCATCGCCATTCCACTGGCATAACGAACTTGATCTACATTCACTCCTTCATAATCGGATACCGGATAACCATAATACACCCACAAGAAAGAACAAACCTGCATCTTATCATTGGGTTTACGAAGTTGTGTAATCTTATCGGCTGAAAGATGCACAATTTCGCCAGGGCCAACATTATATTCAAGTTCGAAATCAAGGTTAGGAAAACTACAAGGTTCACTGGTTGCAGCATACGCACCATCCTTTTTCCCAATCAACAAAGGAGTACGGCCCCATTTGTCACGGGCGGCAATAAGTCCGTCTTCTGTTAGGAGTAACATGTTACACGATCCTTTTATACTATCGTACACTTTTTCAATGCCTTCTACAAATGTCTTTCCTTGCGAAATGAGCAAAGAAATTAACTCCGTCTGATTTGTTAGTCCGGAGCTTAGCTCAGAAAAATGACATCCCTTTGAAAGTAATTCGACTTCGAGTTCCTTCATGTTATTTACTTTCGCCACAGTAACCAATGCATACTTCCCCAAATGAGAATTAACAAAGATTGGTTGTGGATCAGTATCACTTATAACTCCAATACCCGAATTTCCTTCAAACTTGCCTAGCTCACTCTCAAAGCGAGTCCTGAAGTATGAATTTTCCAGATTGTGGATAGAGCGAATAAAAACTCCGTTGTTGTTTGTAACCATCCCGCCTCTGCGGGTTCCTAAGTGAGAGTTATAGTCTGTGCCATAAAATAAATCTGTTGCACAAGCTGATTTAGAAATTGTTCCGAAAAAACCACCCATTGTCTTGTTGTTTACTAATTTTATAGGTTACAAAGGTAATTAAAATCGTATTAGACGAAGCAGTTGCGATTATAATTATATTCGTTATTACTTAATTAAAAATGATTCTTTTGATTTAAAACTTATTCTTTTTATTATATGTTGGATTTCCTTTTTAGTTTGATTAACTCAGTAAACTTATAATTAATCCAATATGTTATAATATAAAACAAACGCTTAAACAATTTCATTGAATAAGAATCTCGCCACACAATATCTAAATTATATTTTTATTATATATTTTCTTTAGGAAATTTGTTTGTATGCAAATAATATATATCTTTGCAATATATTTCCATGAGATATTATTATCTCAAGAAATATAAAGAAAGCAAAATGCAATTTAAAACAGAATAAATAATACAGAAGAATGAGACAAGTAAGAGAAATTATTAAAGAACATGCGCTAACAATTATTGGATCGGTGATTGGCGCTGTTGGAGGATACCTTTACTGGCATTACATTGGTTGTCTGAGCGGGACGTGTCCTATCACTTCTTCGCCAGTAATGAGCACTATCTGGGGTGCTATTATCGGTGGTTTACTATTGAGTATGTTCAAAAAAGATAAAAAAGAATCAAAATGAGAGTTTCAAATTTATTTTTTGCTGGTATGATTACCGGGGCATTGATCGTGTCTGGCACACTCAATGCACAAACACCAATTAAAAAGTTACAGCTTAATGAAGCTATTCAATTAGCAGAAGCAAATAACAAAACATTAAAGGAATCAGGTCTGAACAGTAGTATCGCCTCCGAAAAGTATAAACAATCGTCTGCCATGTTCATGCCTCAGGTTGATTTATCTTATTCAGCCTTATTTACGGACAATCCTCTCAATGCTTTTGGATTTAATTTACAACAAGGCACTGTTACGGCGGCCGACTTTGATCCTTCCAAGCTCAACAATCCATCCTTGACAAAAGATTTCGGTAGTAAGATAGAGGTTATGCAGCCTTTAATTAATCCGGATCTTTTCTATCAGAGGAAAGCGGCGAAAAAGGGTAAGGAGATTGCCGAACTGCAAAAAATGCGAACATCCGAGTATGTTGCTTTTCAAGTAAAGCAAACATATATGGAGTTGGCTTTGGCGTACGATGCGAAAGAGGTAATCGGCAGAGCGCTGGCTACTTCTGCTGAAGGACTAAAAAGGGCTCAATCATTTTATGACGAAGGACTTATTCAGCGTACAGATTTATTGGATGCACAGATATTTAACAGCAAACTGGAAACCGATTTATCGCAGGCTACTAATTCTATCCAGGATATTTCAGACAGACTAAGTCTTGTAATGGGTACAGAAACCGGTATACAATATACAATCGACAAAGTAACGGAAACGGCTGAAGCTGATTTCTCGTACAATGACCACCGGACAGATTTCGTTGCCATGAACAAAGCCATCGAGGCGCAGACAATGATGAAGCAAGCTTCTAAGATGAATTTTCTTCCTAAGCTAAATGCTTTTGGCAGTTATCAGTATAATGATTCAAAGTTTGCTCAATTCGACAAGGGAAGTTATCTGGTAGGTATTAAGCTTTCGTGGAATATATTCAATGGGATGCGGGACAAAAGAAGTATAAATATCTCCAATTACGAGATTCAAAAGTTAAACACTCAACTTTCTCAACAGAAAGACGAAGCCAAGGCCGAACTTATGAAAAGCACGCGTGCGTTGGAAACTTTGTCCAAAGAAACTGTAAATAACCAGCTGATGGTTGAACAAGCCCGCGAAGCTCTTCGCATTTTGCAGGACAGATACAGCGAAGGACTTGTTTCCACAACAGACTTGTTAAGATCGCAGACACAATTGGCGCAGACTGAACTAGCCTTAACACAGTCTGTCTTCAAAAAGAACGTTACAAAGGCCTACATTGAATTATTAACAGAAACAAATCGTAAATAAATTAAGCTTAACATAGTATGAAACAGATGAGAACAATCCTATCAATCGCTTTAGGAATAACCGCAATCGGTTTAATAACCTCTTGTTCTTCGGGTGCTGAAAAGAAAGCAGCAGCAAAGCCTGTAAAAGTAACCACCATGATTCCTGCGCTGCAGCAGAATGACGGTATTGTGGCAAACGGTCAGGTTCGTTCTATCGACGTAGCTAATATCGGCACCCGCATCATGGGTACAGTAACAAAAGTACATGTTCGGGTTGGACAGAAAGTTTCCAAAGGAGCCTCCCTCATATCCATTCAGGATGATGAACTGCAGGCAAAGGAAGGTCAGGCCAACGCTATGATTGCAGAAGCTAAAGCGGCTTTGGATATAGCAGAAAAAGATTACAATCGTTATCAGACTTTGTTTGAAAAGAAAAGCGTTTCCCGTAAGGAGTTGGAAAATGTAACATTGAACTACCAGTCTATGAAAGCTAAATACAGTGCCGCACAGAATATGCAGAAAGAAGTGGCTGCCCACCGTGGATATACTCAATTAAGAGCACCATTCGACGGAGTTGTTACACAGGTTTCGGCAGACAACGGTATGCTTGCCAGTCCGGGTATGCCATTGGTTGTTATTGAAAAACCGGCTACACTTGAGGTGGTTGCCAGTGTAACAGAAAGCGACATAGCATCGGTTAATGAGGGTATGCAGGCTCACATCACAGTTAAATCCATGAATAAGACTTTTACAACGACTGTTCGTGAGAAAAGCACCTCATCTACAACCACAGGCGGACAATATGTTATAAAACTTTCTATTCCCGATTCAGTGAAGAAGGGAGTATTTACAGGAATGAACGTACATGTATTTATTCCGGTGGCAAAAACAGAAAAAGAAGCCAAAGGTTTACTTATCCCGCAATCGGCACTCATTGAGAAAGATCAGCTAAAGGGTGTATATATTGCCACTTCCGACAACAAGGCATTACTTCGCTGGGTACGTTTGGGAAAACAATGGGGTAACGAGGTAGAAGTTCTTTCCGGTCTTAATCCCGACGATAAAGTAATTACCTCATCCGAAGGTAGATTGTTCAACAGTTGTTTAATCGCAGAATAAGACCATGAGTAACAAACAAGGATTATCAGGTAATATCGCAGGGGCATTTCTTCAGAGTAAGTTATCTATCCTGCTTATGGTTGCTTTTCTTTTGGTTGGAATATACAGCACCATGCTAATTCCGCGGGAAGAAGAGCCACAAATAGAAGTTCCTGTTGCCGATATCTTTATCGGAATGCCAGGTGCTACTCCTCAGGAGATGGATTCTCGTGTGGTGGCTCCGCTTGAAAAGATTATTTCCAATATAAAAGGGGTTGAGTATGTATATTCGAATGCCATGCACGACCAGGCCATGATTACTGTTCAGTTTTATGTAGGCAATAATCTGGAGAATTCGCTGGTGCTTCTATACAACGAGCTGATGAAGGGAATGGACAAAATGCCCGAGGGAGCTACCATGCCACTCATTAAAACCCGTTCCATTGATGATGTTCCGGCGCTTTCGCTTACCTTATGGAGCGAGAACTACAGCGATTATTCATTGAAACAACAGGCCGAAGTGTTGGGTAGCGAACTGAAAAAGATTCCCGATGTTTCGTATGTGGATATATTGGGAGGACGAAGCAGACAGGTTAAAGTTACAGTGGACAAAGATAAAATGGCAGGTAACAACCTGGATTTTACATCGATTTCTAACTATATAAAAGGATCTAACATGCAGATGCAGGCGGGCAAGATGTACGCCAACAATGAAATGTTTACGGTGGAAACCGGCAACTTCCTTCAATCGGCCGATGATGTAGCTAACCTTATCGTAGGGATGAATAACAATCAACCGGTTTACATGCACCAGATTGCTACCATAGAAGAAGGACCTGAGAATCCTTCGCAATACGTTTCCTTCGGTTATGGGAAAGTTGAATCGGACAAGGCTGGCCGTTTCCCTTCGGAATACGAAGCCGTTACATTGGCCATTTCCAAACGTCAGGGTACAGATGCCATGAAGTTATCCGAAAAGATCCTTGAAAAGGTAGATCACCTGAAAACGGAATTAATCCCTTCGGATGTACAGGTGAGCGTTACAAGAAACTATGGCAATACAGCTTCGCATAAAGTAAACGAATTGTTACTGCACCTTGCAGGAGCTATACTGGCTGTGACTCTATTTGTGATGACGGCCATGGGTTGGCGGGGTGGATTAGTTGTATTCCTTTCGGTACCTGTTACGTTTGCACTTACATTGTTCGCCTACTACGCAATGGATTATACGCTAAACCGTATTACCCTGTTTGCCCTGGTATTTGTAACCGGAATTGTTGTGGACGACTCCATTATCATAGCAGAGAATATGCACCGGCACTTTAAAATGAAGCTGCTTCCCTTCCGGCAGGCTGCCCTGTTTGCCATAAACGAAGTAGGTAATCCTACCATTTTGGCTACATTCACCGTAATTGCCGCCGTACTTCCCATGGCATTTGTATCCGGATTGATGGGTCCGTATATGAGTCCAATGCCTATCGGAGCATCCATCGCCATGGCTTTCTCTTTGTTAATAGCATTGACCATTACTCCATATCTGGGCTACTTGTTCCTTCGCGAAAAAGAGAAGAAAAGTACATTATCGAAAGATGACGTTGTAGGTGATGCCATTGTTGCGGAAGAAAACATGGAAGCGGCGGAAGTACAGCAGGGTAAAGTATACCGTATGTATGAGAAACTGATTTCGCCTATGCTTGAATCAAGAAAATTACGTTGGGGATTTATGCTTGTAACAACAGCAATATTGTTGATCTCCTTATCGTTCTTTTATTTCAAACTGGTACCGGTTAAGATGTTACCGTTCGATAACAAGAATGAATTTCAGGTGGTGATTGATATGCCCGAGGGTACTTCTTTGGAACAAACTGCTGCTGTTACAAAAGAGATAGCCGCCTATGTAGCTCAGCAGGAAGAAGTCGTTGATTACCAAAGCTACGTGGGAACTTCGGCTCCAATCAGCTTTAACGGCTTGATGCGCCACTACGACCTGCGTCGCGGTGATAATGTGGCCGACATTCAGGTTAATCTGACCGACAAGGGAGATCGATCCATACAGAGTCACGATATTGCCAAGAAAATGCGTAAACCAATCCAGAACATTGCCCGTAAGTTTAATGCGAACGCCAAAGTGGTTGAAGTACCTCCTGGCCCTCCTGTGCTGTCTACGCTGGTAGCCGAGGTTTACGGACCTGATTACGAAACGCAGATTGAAGTGGCCAAACAGGTTAAGCAGCTATTTGCCAAGACAACGGATGTGGTAGATGTTGACTGGATGGTGGAGAGCGACCATGATAAGTATCGTTTCGAAGTAGACAAAGAAAAGTCTATGCAACGAGGAGTTGTTCCGGCTATGGTTACAGCCAACATACGTGCTGCTTTGTCGGGTATGCCCGTTGGTATAATGCACGATGAACAGGCGGAGAATCCTGTAAACATTGTATTGCAGTTATCCGACATGGACAAGACAAGCATCGATGAGATAAAAAATATAAAGATCATCAATCAGATGGGACAACCTGTTGCCATTGGTGATATAACGACCATAAAGAAAGAGGTAAAAGAAAAGAGTATCGCCCGTAAAAATCAAAAGCGCGTTGTATACGTTACAGGAGACATGGCAGGCGAGCTTGAAAGTCCGGTTTATGCGCTGATGAACATGAACGAAGAACTTAAAAAGGTAAAACTTCCGGAAGGGTACAGCCTTACTGTTCTTAACAGCGAACAGCCTGAAAATGAAAGCGATTATTCCCTGAAATGGGATGGCGAATGGCAGATTACCTACGAAGTATTCAGAGACCTGGGCATCGCCTTTCTGGTTGCCATCATCATTATCTATATGTTGATTGTGGGATGGTTCCAGAGCTTCTCTGCTCCTCTTGTAATGCTTTCGGTGATTCCGTTATCGCTTATCGGTATCATTATCGGTCACTGGTTAATGGGAGCATACTTTAGTGCGACTTCCATGATTGGATTTATCGCTCTTGCCGGCGTGATGGTGCGAAACTCTATCTTGCTGATAGACTTTATAAACATCAGGCTTAAGGAGGGAGTTCCTGTAAAGCAGGCCATCATCGAATCGGGAGCTGTGCGTAGTATTCCTATTATTCTTACGGCAGGTACTGTGGTGATTGGAGCTATTGTTATTCTATTTGACCCCTTGTTCCAGGGACTGGCTATCTCGCTTATGGGTGGAACAATTACCTCAACGCTACTTACCCTTGTGGTAGTTCCTCTGCTGTATTTTAAATTAGTACGAAACAAGTACGTGGATAACAACAATAAATAAACCGGAATATGAAACTAATCGTAGTAATGTCTATGGAAGAGGTGGCGGACGCCATCCTCTCCATTCTCAAGCAAGCTTCGGTCCCCGTGTTGAGCATGGTAGAAACAAAGGGAATGAAACCAAACATTTCGCTTAGCTTTGCAGCCAGCTGGATTGGAAAGGAAAAACAAACATACAACTCGCTTCTTTACTTTTCGTTTACGGATGAAGAAAAAGCAACTAAAGTTGTCCACCTTATTGATGAATATAACAAACAGGAGAAATGCATATTTCCGGCTCATGCCTTTGTATTACCCGTTGAAAGTTCGTCATTAAAATAATTGTATTATTTTTGCACATAAAACGAAACAACATGGACACATTGTGTTTAATAAGAGATATATACAGATCCATCGGCGATTTTGAAGCAAATTTCCAGCAAACGCACGATCTTTGCCTCAACGAGGGAATGTTATTGTGCACCTTGCAAAAAGGCAAATTATCCTCGGGAGAAATTGCAGAAGCGCTGGGATTAAGCCATTCTAACGCGTCCAAAGTAATCAAATCCGTGGAAGACAAAGGTCTTGTGGACCGGGTTTTAGGATCAAAAGACAAACGTCAGATGTACTTTTCACTCTCCGAAGAAGGTAAAAAACGGTTGTCGGCCATTAAATGCGACAGAGTTGATATCCCTGAACTGCTTAAGAGTGTACTGCCTAAAGAGTAACAAGAATAATGATAACCAATCAAAGGCCGGATTCTTTCTGATAATAGAAAGAGTACGGCCTTTTTTTAATTACAGTTATGTATAGATGTAATTTATCCGTTCAAGGTCTTTCGCGCTTCCCTGTCCGGATCGTTCATTACTTCGCACGTATCATTTAATACCATTACCTCTCCCTTTTCTGATGAATAGCGGGGCCATTTAGGCAAAGCACCCCCGTTAGGATCTCCGTTCTTCATAAAACTAAGTAACGCGTCGGCCATCTTTACAGATAGTTTCCGCGGACGAGCACCTCCTCCGGTATGCGTATACATCAAATCCGTATTTTTATACCAGAAGCAAATGTCGAGGCAATGGAAAGCTCGCATACGATTATCAAACAAAGGAGGTTGCCACCCGAACCATGCCATATAAACCGGAGCCGGTTGCTTTAGCTTTGCCTCAGCCGTATTGACTGCCCCCTGACGGGAAGATAGTATCATTGCATACAATTCGATGGGCTTTACGTTGGGAAATGCTTTTGCGTAGGCACTGACTATAGCCGGAGCCTTGTCGCCACGCGTGGCACGCACTTTTTCTATGACACCTTCCATCGTTATCTTTTCAATTTCAGGATCCGTACGACTGGGCGACCACTCGTGGAATGTGGTGCATATAAGTAACGGAACATCGGCTTCGTAGGAGGTTGCATCGGAATAAAAAGTTTCTTTAGGCAGGTGTATGCCATCAGCTACCGGAGCAAATCCCCCACGCATCATCCCTGTGGTGCCCAACTCTTTGTTAAGTTTAGTCGAGGCTGCATTAGCTATGACCAGGTATTCTTTCCAGGGAATATTTTGAAGTTCGTCAATCTCGTCGCGGGTAACCCCTGCTTCCTGAAGGATATATTCGCCCAGCTTACGTGAATAATCCTGACTGAGTGCTCCGGTAGTGCTTCCGCTAAGGGCAACACCTTTATGAACCAGCCATTGTGCTTCGGGCATGGCAAGAATGGTACATACTTTAGCTCCTCCTCCCGACTGCCCCATAATGGTTACATTTCCCGGATCGCCGCCAAAATTGGCTATATTTTTATTTACCCACCTAAGCGCGGCGATGATATCCAACATCCCTACATTGGCGGAATCTTTGTATTTCTCTCCTCCTACTCCCGATAAATCAGAAAATCCTATCGGACCTAACCGATGATTGATAGAACAGAAAACGATATTACCGTATTTGCTGATATTAGCACCATGATATCCATCCTGTTCGATCCCATTTCCGTTGGTATAGCCTCCGCCATGTAACCATACCATAACCGGGCGTTTGCCATTATCGTTTATTCCGGGTGTCCATACATTAATAGAAAGACAGTTTTCGCTCACATCATCGTAATTCCAATGATCAGCAAACGTACTGTAATTGTTGGGAAAACGGTTATCCATGTTCTGTGGTGCCGTATTACCATAGTAAACCGCCGGCTTAATTCCTTCCCAGGGTTCGGGTTCTTTCGGAGCCATAAACCGGTTTTTGCCGGAGGTATCGGCACCGTAAGGTATTCCAAGGAAAGTATAAACATCCCGAAGTATATACCCTTTCACTTTGCCGTAGGCAGTATCCGCAATGGCAATATCATCGCCAATAAACAATATCTGCGAGTCATCATCATCTTTTGCAGACATTTCGGGTGAAGCATAGGAAGATAACGGAACCATCGACCCCAGTCCTAATGCGGCTGTACCGGTTCCAACAGTCTTAAAGAATTTACGTCTGTCGATTTTCATAATGTATGTAATTTAAGGACCGAAAATAAAACATCGTAAAAATAATAGATTATTCCATTAATTCACTTACAGTTAACGAATTTATTTCTCACTTATTTACAGAAAAACGAATCGATTGGTCTTTCAAAATCAGCAGCAGTTAATTTCAATCCCGCTTAAGTTAAACTTCAAAATTATATCTCTTAAGTTGTAAAGATATATCTTTTAAAGCGCAAAGCTATATCTCTTCTAAAACGCGCCCATGGGGGTATAAAAACATGCCCATGGGCGCGTTTTTATACCCCCATGGGCGCACGGCACAAAGTGTACGAGAACGAAGCTTAGTTCATTAGAGAATGGTCCTTAATCTGTTTGAGGTTTGTTATTACTCTTTAATATGAGCTGTATCAACTTTAAGGAGTCGGTTGCGTAGTTTATCGGCTTCACTTTTACGGATTCGGAGGGTCATTTCGCAATTCATGTCGAACGACTGCGATAACACCTCTGGATTGTCTTCCTTAATAATACGCATGATACCGTTCATAAACGGGTATTCGAATTGGACAGTTATAACTTCATCCACGGTTCGCTCCTCAATGTCGGCAATAGAAAGCACTTCGGCAGCGGCGGTTTTGTAAGCCACGATTAATCCTCCGGTACCCAGTTTAATTCCACCAAAGTAACGAACAACAACAACAAGCAGATCGGTAAGCCCCAGCGAATTAATTTGCCCCAGTATCGGCTTTCCTGCAGTTCCCGAAGGTTCGCCATCATCATTGGAGCGAAAGGTAATACGCTCCGGACCTAACATATAGGCCCAACAAACATGCCGGGCATCGTAGTACTGTTTTTTGAATTTATCCACCTGCTCTTTTACCTCTTCTACGGTACGTACCGGAACAGCATAAGCAATAAAACGGCTTCTTTTTTCCGTATAGCAACTGTCCACCGCAGCAGATATCGTTTTATAGGTATCGTCCGCCATCCTTTAATCAGGTATTTTTGTATGCTGTTCTTTTAGAAAAGCCTGGAAATCATTCTTGATTTCTTGTATCTCTTCAATAAAATAGGGATCGTTTACTTTATCCTTTACTGCTTCATAATAAGCTTCAATGGCAGCAAGGGCACATACATCCTGCCCGCGAAGCACGAAATAAGGTTCGTCCTTCTCCACACACTGCTTTATCATTACAATGGGATTCTTCATTTATTCTTTATTCTTCGCTGTTATTTTACCTTGATCATTCTTTAACTCGTGGCGTAAAAATGGAGCCGTGAATCCTGATGTTTTCTTTCCAATCATCTCTTCGGGTGTTCCGGCAAAAAGCAACTGCCCGCCTCTGCGTCCACCTTCGGGACCCATATCAATAATATAGTCTGCACATTTTATTACATCCAGGTTGTGTTCTATTACAATAATTGTGTTACCCTTGTCGACAAGCTTGTTCAGCACGCCCAATAGCACCCGTATATCTTCGAAATGAAGACCGGTTGTGGGTTCGTCGAGGACATAAAGTGTTTTGCCTGTATCTTTTTTTGCCAGTTCGGTTGCCAGCTTAACCCGCTGACTTTCTCCGCCGGACAAAGTTGTTGAAGGTTGACCGAGTTTGATATATCCTAATCCCACGTCCTGAAGTACTTTGATTTTGTATAAGATGGTGGGTATATTTTCAAAGAACTCTACCGCCATATTGATTGTCATATCAAGGATATCGGCAATGGATTTCCCTCTGAAACGTACTTCAAGGGTTTCTCTGTTATAGCGCTTTCCGTGGCAATCTTCGCAAGGGACGAGTACATCGGGAAGAAAATTCATTTCTATTGTTTTATAGCCGTTACCCTTACAGGTTTCGCACCGGCCACCGGAAACATTGAAAGAAAAACGTCCGGGTTTGTATCCCCTAACCTTTGCCTCGGGAAGATCTACAAAAAGTGAACGGATATCTGAGAATACGCCGGTATAGGTAGCCGGATTGCTTCGCGGCGATCTCCCGATAGGAGATTGGTCCACATTAACAATCTTATCCACCAAGTCTATGCCATCAAGCGATTTGTAAGGCAACGGATCTTCAAGCGAACGATAGAAATATTGACTAAGTATAGGTTGCAGCGTTCTGTTTATCAACGAAGACTTTCCACTTCCTGAAACACCCGTAACACAGATCAAGGTGCCCAGGGGAAAAGAAGCGGTCACCTTTTTCAGGTTATTACCAGTCGCCCCATGAATGGTTATAAACGAACCATTCCCTTTTCGTCTTTCAGCGGGGACAGCAATCTCCTGCAACCCGTTTAAGTAGGCAGCTGTAAGTGTATTCGAGCGCAGCATTTCTTCGGGAGTACCGGCAAACACAACCTCGCCACCTAAACGTCCGGCTTTAGGACCCATGTCTATTACATAGTCTGCCTGTAGCATCATATCTTTATCGTGCTCCACAACAATAACCGAGTTGCCGGAATCGCGAAGTTGCTTCAGCGAATTGATAAGTCTTATGTTATCGCGCTGATGCAATCCGATACTGGGTTCATCCAGGATATAAAGCACATTGACCAGCTGACTGCCAATCTGTGTAGCCAAACGTATTCGCTGACTCTCTCCTCCCGACAAAGAAGAAGAAGCTCGGTTCATGGCCAGATAATCCAATCCCACATCAAGCAGAAACTCGAGTCGCGAACGTATCTCTTTGAGAATCTCGGTAGCAATCTGAAGCTGCTTTGGATTTAGTTTCGCTTCCAGCGTACTTACCCATTCATAAAGTTCAGAGATATCGAGTTCCGAAATATCAGCAATGTTCTTACCTGCAATTCTGTAATGAAGAGCCTCCTTGTTAAGGCGCTGTCCGTTACACTCGGGGCAAGCCGACATCTTAATAAACTGACCAGCCCATTTCTGAGCAGTGGCAGAAGCCTCAGACTCCTGCTGCATTAATATATATTTAGCTACCCCTTCATAAGAAAGGAAGTAGTTTGAATTGCCCAACGATTCGTTCTTTATCTGCAGACGCTCGTCCGTTCCGTTCAGAATCTCATCCATGGCTTCTTCCGGAATATCTCTGATTGGCGTTTTAACCGACACTCCGTACTTCTCGCAAATGGCTTCTATCTGCCAAAAGATTAAAGCATTCTTATATTTCCCCAGCGGAGCAATACCTCCATGATAAATATTGAGTGAATTGTCGGGAACAATCTTATCCATATCAAGCAGGTTAACCTGTCCGATTCCTTTGCACTTATGACAAGCTCCATGGGGCGAGTTAAAAGAGAAATTATGAGGAGCGGGCTCTCCGTACGACAGTCCAGTAACCGGGCACATCAATCTTCGGCTATAATGGCGGGCTTCATTCGTTTCAGCATCCAGTACAAGGACCAATCCGTCGCCCTGTTTCATCGCAATACGAAGACTTTCCTTCAACCTGCGCTCATCACCTGCCGAAACCATCAATTTGTCTATCACAACTTCAATGCTGTGATTCTTGTAGCGGTCGAGCTTCATCCCGTGAAAGATTTCTTTCAGCTCGCCATCTACCCGCACATTCAGGTACCCCTTTTTACGAATCTGCTCGAACAATTCTTTATAATGTCCTTTACGGCTACGAACAACCGGAGCCAGTAAATATGTTTTTTTACCCGCGTACTTTTCAAGAATCAGCTCAAGCACCTGTTCTTCCGTGTACTTTACCATCTTCTCTCCCGAAAGATAAGAATAAGCCTCACCCGCACGGGCAAACAAAAGACGGAAAAAGTCGTATATTTCTGTAGTTGTTCCAACGGTAGAACGCGGATTCTTATTGGTTGTCTTCTGCTCAATAGATATAACCGGACTTAATCCTGAAATCTTATCTACATCGGGGCGTTCCATATTGCCGAGAAAATTACGGGCATAGGCAGAGAAAGTTTCCACATACCTTCGCTGACCTTCGGCAAAGATGGTGTCAAATGCCAAAGAAGACTTCCCGCTCCCACTCATACCGGTAATTACCGTTAATTGATTGCGGGGAATATCTACATCTATGTTCTTTAAATTGTGTACCCTTGCTCCCAAAACGGAGATGAGTCCACGCTCTATATTTTTTTTGTCCATCGTTTTCTACTTAATTCTTTGCAATTCCAAACCAGTCGGACCGGTACACCGGTATGAAGTAATTGTTAATCTATCACCCACCGTGAATCATGCACTTTCGTGTTGGGCTTCTTATAATACAACTCGCCGGACTTTGGGATCATAATTTTATATGTCTTACCTCCCGTTGTTAATTTCCGGTCACGTAACCACAAATTAAACTGCTTTAAGTCGGCATACGTTATATCGTACTTTGCAGCAAAAGCAGCCAAATCGTCAATATTACTAGAAACTTCAACCTCTTTGCATGCTATTGGCTTGTATAGGTTTTCTGCTTTAAAAACAAAACCATACTTATAAGGGTTCTCAAAAATTTGTTTAATCGCCAATATCCTGTAAACATAACGCGACGTTTCCTCAACAAGCCACAAATTAAACGTACTTTCAGCATTCTGTTTTGTCAGCTCGCCGGATATACGACCCATCCCTGCATTATAAGATGCTGCCACTGCCGGCCAGCTTCCATACTTTTTATACGCCGATTTAAAATATTTACACGCCGTTTCCGTCGCTTTTTCCAAATTATATCGTTCATCTACTTCATCACCTACAGTAAGACCGTATTGTTTAGCTGTGGCAGGCATCAGCTGCCAGATACCTACAGCATTTGTATACGATACTGCACGTGGATCCATATTACTTTCAACTACTGCCAGATATTTGAAATCGTCGGGAACTCCGTTAGCCTTCAATATCGGCTCCATAATAGAAAAGTATCTGTTTGCTCTTTTAAATTGCAACATGGTTGTTGCATGAAAATAGATAAAACTGGTAAGTTCTCTATCAAAGCCTTCATGCATATTGTAACGGGTCAAATCTATTTTTTCATCACAAAACATTACCTCATCAGGAATTTCGGGAGATACCGTCATCGACGAAACCAACGGCTTCTCGTTCTTTGCCTTTTCTGAATCAGAAGAACCAATTGAAAGACAAGCGGTAAGACAAACCAAACCGACTAACACAAAACTAACTAACTTTTGAACACTATTCATTTTCAACATTTTTTGATCGTAATATATTAATGTTTCCTTTACGATTGTATTTCTCACCATCAGCCCCTTCGGCTTCTATAATATAAAAATACACACCCGGAGATACATACTTTCCTCCTTTTTTACCATCCCATCCCTCAGCCGGATTGGTCCAATGAAACATCTCCACTCCCCATCGGTTAAAAATCGTTCCATTGAATTTCACAAGTGATTTATAGGCCACTCTAAATTCATCATTTATTCCCGGAGATGTTCCCGGAGAGAATGCATTGGGTATCTCTATAGATGATTCCACAATCTTAATCTCACGGGAATATGAATTATCAGAACATTTTCCACTCCGGTCGCTTACTTCCAGTTCTGCTACATAATCACCGAATTTATCAAAAGTAAAAACCAACTCTTCGCCGGGAAAGCGAACCACGAGGGTTTGGGAACTTTCTTCCTTTTTGTAGATCTTCCAGACATAAAGTGCCGCCACTGGGTCATTAGCTACAGCCTTGAAACGAATCTCGACCGGAGCCGATCCTCCTAAATCGACTGGATCATTAGTAACAACATTCTTCGCGTCTGTGTTCATTTTATCAGCAAATCCATGTGCCTCGACGGACATAGCCTCATATACACCAGATACTATTTTCTTTTCCATATTAAAATGGCGTGCAAACAAATCGCCCGAGACTTTAACTTCCGTATCGCAAAGAGGAGCTTTCACTGTTGCCTCTGCAGGCGATCCACTGATAAGTTCAATTACCTCCTTTTGCGAAAATAAACCCAGGGTTTCAGACCATTCCAGTGTTTTATAGGTTACTTCGAACTGCCGTTTTAATTCGGTTGGAAGTCCGTTAGGTGTATAATAAAGCAGCTTGCTCATGGTCATATCTCCCGACAGTTTCAGATAAGCGCAGGGGTCGGGCTGTTGAGTTAAATCCAAGCTCCGGAGTTCTGCCGGATATAGGCTATAATCAATAATCCATACGTATCTGGGCAATTCTCCGGGAACTTCGACAAAATACCCATATCCCTCTTCGGGATTAGTCACAAAAGAAACATTTCCCTGCTGGGTAGACGCAACCGATTCGGGATTGAGCGCACTTTTGTTGTAACGAAACCACTTATGGGTTCCGGTAGAAGCAGAAGTATAGCGAATCTCCGACTGCGAAACTCCGTTTAGCAGGTAAACCTGAAGCCTGTTATAGGTATCGTCTTTTGCCAGCATGGGAACTCCGCTTCCTCCAGATACCAGATACTGAGCCTGCAAAGTAAATCCAAACAAAAGCAAACCAAGAATTAAACTAAATTTTATGTATTGATCACGTAACATAATCTTCCTAATTAGCATCCAAAATTAGTATTTTATACCGACTTACACTATCTTTGCATCAAATAATCCAATCAGTGTATGAATAAGATTAGTGCATATATTATCGTTTTCTTTCTGGCAATCAACTGCTCAACTACTATCGCTCAAAATAATAAAACATCTGCCATTACTTCTAACGAACAAGGAAGTGATATATTTTACCACACAATCGAACGTGGTGAAACTGTATATGCGATAGCAACAATGTATGGAGTAAAAGCAGAAGATATTTATCGATTGAACCCTGATAGCAGAGACGGTATTAAAGTTGGCTTTAAACTTAAGATACCCCAGCTTGATTCGACCGCACGAAATGGAGTAAAAGGAACCGCGACCTATTCATTTCATACGATTAAAGCAAAAGAAACATTGTTTTCTGTATCCAGACTCTATAAGGTTCCTGCCAATCAGATCGTGGAAGCCAATCCGGGATTAGCTGCCGAAACATTTACAACAGGTAAAAATATCCGCATTCCTCTTAATCCGTACGAGGTTGCTCCTGTGGAAAGTATCAAAACGGTTACAAAGGATGTTCCTTATACGATTGAGAAAAAAGAAACATTATACCGAATTGGCAGGAAATTCAATATTACAAGTGCCGAACTCATTAAACGAAATCCGTCTTTGAAAGAGGGTGTTAAAGCAGGGACGGTTATCTATATACCGGTTAATGAACAACAAAAGGTACTTGTATCTTCCGAAGCAACCGACGAGAAAGAAGTGAATGCCCTGCTTTCACGCCGTAAAGAGGCCAAAAAGTTACCGGTCGTAAAGGTATCTTTACTTTTGCCGTTTATGACAGAAGAAGCTTATCCATCTTCTAACACTTCCCGTTTTATCGAATATTATGAAGGTTTTCTGCTTGCTGTAGACAGTTTGCGCAGTCAGGGTTGCTCCATTGATTTATCTGTTTTCGATACCGGAAATGGAACAGATAAGATTAACGATATTTTGAAGAACGCCGAAGTAAAGAATGCTGATTTATTAATAGGAGCCGTTCAGAACGACCAGATTCATCCCATATCTGAATTTGCAGAGAAAAACAAAATCAGGTATGTGATACCTTTTACTTCCAAAAACGACGATGTTCTTTCGAATGCTTATGTATTTCAGGTAAACACTCCTCACTCCTATCTTTATTCGAAAGCAGCACAGGCCGGTTACGAACTATTTAAAAATTATAACATCGTTTTGCTGAATACAAATGATTCGCAGGAAGACAAAAAAGATTTTATCAAAGCATTAAAAGCCGAACTTAAACAAAACAAGATAAGTTATAAAGAATGTACGTACGACCCGACAACTTTCTCTGCAGATATTGAAAATCAGTTAAGTAAAGAAAAGCCGAATGTTATTATTCCGATGTCCGGAAGTCTTGAAACATTGAATAAAATAAAGAATCCGCTGGTAACAATTGCAAAAAACAAGTCGGAGTATGAGCTCACGCTTTTTGGTTACCCTGAATGGCAAACATATACACGCGATTGTCTGGAAGAATTTTACGCTCTTAATACATACATTTATAGCAATTTCTATGCCGACAATCTTAGCAGCGATGTTCAGGACTTCTACCATAAGTACAAAACATGGTATAGCAAGAACCTTATAAATACGTTCCCTAAATACGGTATGTTAGGTTTCGACACGGGTATGTATTTCTTTAAGGCTATGTGCTTCTATGGTTCTAATTTTGAAAATAATCTAAAAAGAACAGATTATCAAAGTATTCAGACTGGATTTCACTTCGAGCGGGTAAACAACTGGGGTGGTTTTATCAATACAAACCTGTTTATTGTTCATTACAACAAGGACTTTACCATCACTCGATTGCAACTAAACGAATTATGAAAAGAAAATTTTACAGTACATTATCAGCGCTTTTGCTAACTGCTGTAGTATATTCGCAGGAAGTTTTTAAACCTGAATTAGCCGTGGGTGTTTCATTCGGGACAAGTTTCTCTTCGGTTGGATTCTCTCCCAAAGTACAACAGGGTATGCTTAGGGGCTATACCGGGGGAGTTACCGCTCGTTACAATACAGAAAAGAATGTGGGACTTCAGGCGGAACTTAATTTTGCTCAGCAAGGCTGGAAAGAACAATTCGATGCAAACCCTCAGTATGCATACAGTCGCATCATCAACTATGTTGAACTACCTTTCCTGACTCATATTTATTTTGGAGGCAAAGGAGCTAAGTTTTTCTTAAACCTGGGTCCTAAAATTGGTTACGCTATAAGTGATAAAACGGACAGTAACCTGGGAGATGCTACTCCTAACACAACGAACGAACAGCACAATATGGCCATAGACAATAAATTTGACTGGGGATTATGTGGCGGACCAGGATTGGAAGTGCGTACAGGGATTGGTTATTTTCTTCTTGAAGGCCGCTATTATTATGCTTTAGGAAATATATTCGGGAGCCGAAAAGAAGATTTCTTTGAGCAGTCGCCCGGACAGGTCCTTTCTGTAAAGTTAACCTACCTCCTTCCTTTATTCAAATAACATAGTTATCTTACAAATAATAAAAACAAAAGCCGGCGAATCAAATAGTGATTCGCCGGCTTTTGTTTTATTATTAAATTCCCTTAAACAGTTTTTATCTTAACCGCTCAAGCGATCTTACCAACGCTTCGTCAGCACCAATATTGCGAACAGCAAGATAAGTAAGAATCAGGTTTACAAGTGGGAATGAAAGAGCAAATTCGATACCGAAATGTGTTGCTGAATACTTACCATATGTAATCCAAACAAAAAAAGCAAACAAGGCGTAAAAGCAGATAAGTAGTATCGCATTAAAGATACAAAACCGTATCTGAAGCATACGTTTCTTATACATAAAGACAGTAACAAAAGGCAGAACAGCGGTGATAATAGTAATCACAGCCAAACTCCAGGTGCGATATACCTGCTGGGTTTCGGGACCAGCACCGGCATTTAATCCGAACACATCAAAAGTAAATAGTTCCGTGCCCGCTTGCATATTTGCTATCGGCAAAAACAACATGGCAAAACCAAGCGCCGCAACAATAAGTAAATAAACAGTTTGTATTCTTTGTAACATGATAGTATTATTTTAAACACAAAGGCCGATCCGCGAAGAACCAGCCTTGATGTTGAGTGTTTTGTATTTCTTAGAAATTGCTTTTCTCCTTAAGCGGATTTTTATGATAAACCTTTCCGTCTTCATATTCCTGAGCTGCAATCAAAGTAGATTTAGGCAACTTTTCATAATAACGGGAGATCTCAATTTGTTCTCTGTTTTCGAACACTTCCTCAAGATTGTCGTTGTATGAGGCAAACTCCTGAAGTTTCTTTTCCAGATCTTGCTTCATTTCCACACTGATCTGGTTAGCCCTCTTACCAATGATCACTACAGTTTCGTACACATTACCAGTATCTTCTGACACTTTCATCATGTCGCGGGTAATTGTATTCGTTGGAGCATTTGACTTTCTGTAATCCATCTTTCTATTTATTGATTAAAATCATTAATACGCATCATTAATTCTCTTGCTGGCATAATCGTAAAACTTCTTCACCTGTTTTACATATTTACCTTCAGGATATTCATTCATGTAATTGTAATATTCATCTACCACATCACGATATCTGCCTTGCAGCTTTTCTTCCACACTAACCAAAGCCAGATCGTACTTAGACTGTATCACATAATACATAAATTCTTCTCTATACTTCGAATAAGGATAATTTTTCAATGCACTCTGAGCTGTGATCACAGAAGAAAGGTAATTATTACCCATATACGTTCCTAAATTATAATACAATCGGGTTGCCATTAATTCTTTGTAAGCAAGTTTTTCCTGCAACTCAAACATAATGTTTTGTGCTTCCTTAGCCCGTTCGCTCTGAGGATAATATTCAAGATAAAGCTGCAACTCAGAAATAGCCTTATACGTTTGAGTCTGATCTAATCTTGGATCAGGTGAATCAAGATACAGACCGTATCCGGAATAATAGCGGGCCAACTCCGTGTACTCGCCTTTCGGATAGGTGGTGTAATAGGTATTAAAATACTGCGAAGCAGTTAAATAATCTTTTTGTCCGTAATAGCTTTGTGCCAACAAATACAAAGATTCTTCGGCATTAGCTGTTCCTTTAAAGATTGTAACCAGTTCATCCAACAAAGTAGCAGATTTAGAAAACTCCTTCTTATTGAAGTATTTCTTAGCATACGAATATTTAAGCTCGTAGTCTGTACTCTTCAATATCTTGTTATACTCCCCGCAGGAAGAAAACAAGACCGCAATCATCATTATAAATACAACCTTTTTCATTCACATACTTTTAGCGCGCAAAGTTAACAGTTACTTGTTAATTTACGAAACACAAAACGTTAATAATTACAACTTATACAAATCACTTGCGGCTAAAAGCTCCAATTTGTTTGCTTTTAGCACTTCAGCACACTTTTCCACATTGTCGGGTCTGATTATTACATTTGCTGCTTCTCCCTGAGAGAAGGCATACATGTATTCAATAAAAATCCCTTCCGCTGTGATAATATCCATCGCCTTCGCTAATGCACCGGGTTGATTCGGGCAATGCAGGCACACCACATTGGCAACACTTACAGCATATAGCTTATCGCGAAGCACTTTAATCGCTTTATCAGTATCCGAAACTATTAAACGCAAAATACCAAAATCAGAGTTTTCGGCAACTGTAAAAGCAGACATATTTATACCGGCTTCTCCAAGCAACTTGGCTACTTCAGTAAAACGCCCTTTTTTATTTTCCAGAAAGATAGACAACTGTTTAATTAACATAGTTCTTTATCATTAGGTTATAGTAACTTTCTGTTATCAATAACGTGTTTTGCTTTACCCTGACTACGTTCGATACTACGCGGTTCAACAATTTTAACATCGGGAGCAATCCCAAGTACACTTTGTAAACGGTGTGTTATCTTTTTCTTTAAAGCAATCAGTTTATTCATTTCGTCCGTATAAAACTCTTGTCTTACTTCCACTTGTACCTGCAAGGTGTCGGTATTGTTTACCCGGTCAACAATCAGCAGATAATGTGGTTCAAACTCTTCGAGCTCCAGAATTACAGATTCAATCTGCGATGGGAATACGTTTACACCTCTGATAATCAACATATCGTCGCTTCTTCCCAAGATCCGGCTCATACGAACTGCGGTACGACCGCAATCACATACTTCATAATTCAAAGAAGTAAGGTCTCTTGTCCGATAACGCAACATAGGCATTCCTTCTTTTGTAAGCGTTGTAAATACCAATTCACCCGGTTGCCCTGGTTCTACAGGTTCAAGCGTATTCGGATCTATAATTTCTGGAAAGAAATGATCTTCCCACAAATGAGTCCCATTCTGGCACTCGCATTCACAACCAACACCCGGACCGATTATCTCCGTAAGACCATAAATATCGTAAGCTTTGATGCCTAACTTTTCTTCAATATCCTTACGCATATTCTCTGTCCAGGGTTCAGCTCCAAAGATACCAGTTTTTAATTGAAATTCCTCTCTTTTAATACCGGAATCTTTAATGGCTTCTGCTAAAAACAATGCATACGAAGGTGTACAGGCCAAAGCCTTTGCCCCAAAGTCGTGCATAAGCTGTATTTGTTTCTGTGTATTACCGCTACTTATAGGAATAACCGTTCCACCAATTGTTTCAACACCATAATGCAAACCAAGGCCTCCGGTAAATAATCCATACCCATAAGACACTTGAACAGAGTCGTTACGAGACAAACCGTAAGCAGTTAAACAGCGTGCTACCACTTCGCTCCAGGTAGAAAGATCCTTTCTTGTATAACCAACCACAATAGGCTGACCTGTTGTTCCTGATGAAGCATGAAGACGAACGATTTCGGACATAGGCACAGCCATTAATCCAAATGGATAATTGTCGCGTAAATCCTGTTTTACGGTAAAAGGAAGTTTTTTAATATCTTCAATAGAGTTGATATCACCGGGAGTTAATCCGATCTCCTGCATTTTTTTCCGATAGAAGGGAGTATTGTGGTACGCATGTTCTACTACTCGTTTTAAGCGGATGCTCTGTAGTTTTCTCATTTCCTCGCGACTCATGCATTCTATTGTCTCGTTCCAAATCATGATAATATAGTATTTTATAATTAGAAGCAAATTAGTGACGCAAAGTAACAACTTTTTTTATTTTTATCCCATTCTGTTACTAATTAATTCCCATTCACGACAACAATTCGTACCTTTGCCCGCAAATCAGACAATAAATATAAATAGAATCAACGCTTTTCAATGTCCTTCCGTAAAAATATAAGCCTTTTATACCTGATCAAGATATCCAAATGGTTTACGCTTGTGATGCCAATCATCGTTCTTTTTTACGAATCTAACGGATTGGGACTAAAGGATGTATTTATTTTGAAAAGTGTTTATTCTCTTGCTGCCGTTATTTTGGAAATACCTTCGGGCTATCTTGCCGATGTCTGGGGACGCAGAAAATGTCTTATTCTTGGGTGCATTCTCTATTTTGGAGGCTTTCTCACCTACTCTTTTACAGAAACTTTCAGTGCATTTTTATTTGCCGAAATACTGCTCGGCATAGGTCAGACGTTGGTAAACGGAGCCGATTCGGCACTCTTGTACGACACTACAGTTCAATATAAAAAGGAACGGCTTTATTTGCGTTACGAAGGACGAATCACAATGATTGGAAACTTCGCCGAAGCTTTTGCAGGCATTTGCGGCGGATTATTGGCTGTTTATTCTCTCCGTTTACCTTTTTTCTTTCAAACGGCAATTGCCTTTATAGGAATTCCCGCTGCCTTTGCCCTAAAAGAAACGACTCAGAAAAGTATTATAAAAAGTCCGGTTGGCGAAATAGTAAGGATTATCAGGTATTCGCTCGTCACCAACAAACAATTATGTTATAACATCTTGTACTCCGGCATTATTGGAGCAGCCACCTTAACTATGGCCTGGTTTGTACAACCCTTGCTTATATATTTGAAAACACCTACTTCCATGTACGGTATTATATGGACCCTGCTAAACCTTACTGTCGGAATAGCGGCGCTATACTCCGACAAGGCCGATCGTTTATTGGGTATGCGGCGGATGAGTACTATAATTCTGATATTTATTGCAGGCGGTTACGTTGCCCTTGCGTTCAATCTTAGCTACGCAGGATTGTTCGTCTTGTTTGTTTTTTATATATTCAGGGGATTAGCCACACCAATTCTTAAAGGGTATATCAACCAAAATACTTTCTCAGAGATGCGGGCAACAGTTCTGTCTATACGCAATTTCGTAATCAGACTTATTTTTGCCGCCATCGCGCCATTTATCGGCTGGATGAACGATGTTTATTCCCTTCGAACGGCGTTGCTAACAACAGCCATTATCATATTCGTACCCGGACTCTTGTTTCTGTTACTTCAGATAAAAAGTCATGCCGGAAACTCAAACAATAATCCGGGAGATAACAAAGGGATTGATGTAAAAATTTAATATTATCCTCTTCATATTTGTTCTAATTTTTGTTTTCCAGATAGCCATTGGATGTTTATTTATTAGTTCTACTATATCTACGCTATTGAAGAGTACCAGGGGGAGTAAAGTAAGACGAATACGTGTAAACATATAGAGGGCCTCTTCGCAAAGGCCCTCTATATAGGTTTTTAATAGGTATTAGTCTTTAAGGCAAAAAGATTGTTTAGGTTATCTGGACACAAAGATGAAGTAATAATTGATATTGGACAAATAAAAAAAGATATTATAAAACATATTTTTAAGAAATTCTTAATTTATTTGCAGCTTCTATTACTTTTTAACAGTTTCATCTTTGAATTTAACATCAATGATATGGATTTAACGAAGATAATAAAAAATTACTTAATTAAATTATTGAATTTTTTTTCGTGAATTCGATTATCTCGTCGATATATCCAAAAGCCAATCCTGTAACAGTGTCGGCACATCCATAATAGACGGCTATGCGTTTCGTTTCGGGATCATGCAACGCTGCGCAAGGAAAAACAACGTTTGGAACATCCCCCATGCATTCGTAGTCTTTTTGCGGAGACAACAGATAAGGTCCCGAACGGAATTTAACCTTCCAAGGCTGATCAATATCCAATAACGCGGATCCAAAGCTATAAACAAAGCCATTGCAAGAATGCAATACCCCGTGATATATTAGCAACCAGCCTTCTGAAGTTTCGATAGGAATAGGTCCCGCACCGATTTTTGTACACTGCCAGGCGCTATCTTCAAAGGGAGCAGGCGACATTACATGACGATGCTTTCCCCAAAAACACATATCCGGAGACTCACTATAGAATATATCACCAAAAGGTGTATGACCATTATCACTTGGCCGACTAAGCATGGCATAGTTTCCATTAATCTTACGTGGAAACATTACCCCGTTACGATTAAACGGCAAATAAGCATTTTCGAGTTGATGGAACGTTTCGAAATCAAACGTGTATGCAACACCAATTGTAGGACCATGGTATCCATTACACCAGGTTACATAGTATCTGTCTTCGATAAAGCAAACACGAGGGTCGTAAGCATAAACAAACTCGCCAATCTCTTTATCGTCACAAACAAACTCTAATTTGGTTTTCTTTATATCCCAGTGAATGGCATCTTTGCTAAAACCAACATGTAAACGCATTCGCCGGTTTGTATCGTCGCAGCGAAACACGCCTGCATATCCATCTTTGAATGGTACAACCGCACTATTAAACACGCTGTTTGAAGTGGGAATGATATTTCTTGGAATCACCGGATTCTTTGAAAAACGCCACATAACATCGCTACATCCTTCCGGGCGATCTTCCCAAGGCATATCGGGCAGCGCGTCTCCTGTTATTTTTAAATCAAACTTATTCATGCTACTCATATAGTTTTTGTTTAAACAATCATCAATCCTTTTTATCTAAATCCAATTCTTTCATCAAAGCATCGTATTCTTTTTCGTCTTTATCCATTTTATCATACCAGTTTTTCTTAAGTATCAATGTAGTAATAATAAGAATAAGAACAGATGTTAACAACGGAAATCCTTCTTTAATAACAATATACATGGGTATAATGGTTAAGCAACTTTGCCATAAAATACCAATAGCCACGTTAAACATATCGCGCTTAAAGTTTTTATTTGTCTTAACCTGAGGGTATTTGGCTATTGCTTTTTTTGCAACAGGACCCCAGAGCCCCCAGGGACGTACTCGGATATAAAAATTAATCAGTGTTTTTTCGTCTGTGGGTTCAGAAAGCAATGTTCCTACAATACAGCCGATAAACGACACAGACATAAGTACCGGGAAATAATACAAAGGCAATGTATCCGGGAAAAAATACGGAACAATCATTGCTGCCAGAATACCAACCAGCATTCCCCAGAAATAACCTGTTCCATTAAACCGCCACCAATGCCATTTTAATAAGTTGGCAGCAATATAGCCTCCGTACAAAGCAGAGACAATCCATTGCAGTACTGAATTAATATTCAAAACAAAGAAACCGATAACAGTACTAACAACTACAACCAAAACGGAAATAATATAACTTGCCCGTATCTGAATCTTAGCAGAAGCTTTCGGATTGATATACTTCAGGTAAACATCATTTACCAGATAAGCAGGTGCAGCATTTACAGTAGAAGCAAAGGTAGACATAAATGCAGCAAGCAAACCAGCAAGCAAAAGTCCGGCAAGTCCGGTTGGAACAAATTGACCTATCGCTCGCGGAAGAATAGTCTCAAAGTCTACCGACGATCCCATTGCCCGAAAATCTTCACTAAAGAAAACAATTGCCAATACAGCAAAACCCATAATCATCAGATATCTTGGAATAAGCAATATTACAGGAACAGAACCGCTCATCAAAGCTGCTTCTTTCGGAGTTTTACATGCCAGAATCTTTTGCATATCATAATTGGGTGCTGGGCCTGCCATACTTAAAAATACTCCTTTAAAAAGCATCATCATTATAAATATGGTAAATAAACCGTACTGATCTGCCGCTATTTTATCCATAACATTAGGAAGAAGATTGCTCCAATCCAGATCCAGCGTCCAACCAAAAAATGGAGTATTCCAACCTGCAGGCACATGTGCGGCAAGCATTTCGGGAGTTACATTAATCATTGCAATAACAGCTATCACCACCCCGGCAATTGTCATTATAGCAAATTGCACCACATCCGTCCACACGATACTTAGCATTCCTCCAAGCATCACATAGATAGTAGCTATCGAAGTAAAGAAGATACCATAAACATGAGGCACATACTCGGGCGTTACATCGAATGGCACGTATTGCGAAACCACTTCCCAGGGGAAGAAGATTTCCATAAATTTACCAATACCTATAAAGCCATAGCTTAGAAAACCTAAAACACCAATTACTGCGTAAAGGACTACGATAGTATGAGAAAGATTGGCTCCTCTGCCATATCCAAAACGAGTACGAATCCATTCGGCTCCAGTCAGCACATTTGAACGACGAAGCCAGACAGAAAGGTATACCATCAGGAAAATTTGATTAAACACCGGCCAAAGCCACGGAATCCATAGACTCTTAAGTCCATAAACAAATGCCAGGTACACCATCCACATCGTTCCGGAAATATCAAACATCCCCGAAGCATTAGAAAGCCCTAACATGTAAAAAGGCAAGGTTTTACCTCCAAGGAAGTAAGAATCGAGATTTTTGGACGCTTTCTTCTTAAGCATCAGTCCGATGACAAGCATAATCACCAGATAGGCAGCTATTATCAACACGTCCAGCAGTTGTAATTTCATGATAAGATCAATTTGTTTTCATAATAAACTCTGGCAAAGATATAAAAACTATTAATTTAAAGGACAAACAGCCGAAATCATTCCGGTCTCCTTATAGTCTGATAGCGACCATACCATTTTTCCCTTTTTATTCAACTCTATTAACTTAGGATATCCCCCGGGCGCATCGCCACCATGCCCCTGCCAATTACAGATATAAATTCCTCCGTCTTTTACAGGGAACATTTCGGCAACAAATGAAAGAGGAGCTCCTGTAATTTGTTTTTCTGTCACGGTACGAACTATTATTCCTTTGTCAAAATTCAGTTCTATATACTGGTGAGCGTCTCCGCAAGCTACCAATAAATTACCATTTGGAAGAGGAACGGCACAGAATGGATTTCCAGGAACCTTTACACTTTTAATAAGATCACCATTTGGACTTACTTCCCGGATATCGGATGTTTGAAAAACCGGGATAAGATAATTCCCTCTTTTATTTTTATTAACCTGGCGAAACTGAGCATGTGTATGTTCTACTCCCGTTTCGTATTCAGTCTTTTTTATAACCTGCCCTTTGCCATTAACTTCAAGAATAGCAGCCGGGTGTCCGCACCAGGCAAGCAAGCAGTTTCCGTTTGCAAGAACTCTGGCAGTCTGCATTTCACAATTTTCAGGCACATTTATATTCCATACTTCCTTATGGTCTCTCGTAATCAGCTTTGCTCCTTTTCCATATGAAAACAGAATGTTTCCATCACGAGTTACTGACACTGAATTGCATTCCCATCCCTTTTCGAGAGAATGTTCCCACTCAACTTTTTTTGATTCTTTATCGATAATGGCAATTTTATTCCATCCTGAACCACCAATCAATAACTTGGCATCTTTCCGCTTAAATGAAAAGAAAAGAATTGACAAAGCAGCCACACTAACAAGGATATATATTCTATTCATCTTTATATATGCAGTTTAACTGATTAAGAATAAAAACAAAAAGGGCTGCCTTAACAGGAAGCAGCCCCTTTTTAATAAATCATTTTGAAAGATTATTAAATAGCTCAAAAGCCTGATCGGGGGTCAGTCCCTCATGCACAACGCCACGAACAGCACGAATCATGGCTATGGGCGATTCACTTTGGAAAACATTACGTCCCATATCTACTCCTGCGGCACCTTCATTTATTGCTCTGTAGCAAAGATCCAATGCATCTTTCTCGGGTAATTTTTTACCTCCAGCAATAACAATGGGAACCGGACATGCGTTAATTACCTTTCCAAAATCTTGCTCGGTATAGTATGTTTTTACAAAAGTTGCTCCGTTTTCTGCACAAATACGTGTTGCGGCAGAAAAATAACGGGCATCGCGTGTCATTTGCTTTCCTACGGCAGTTACTCCCATGGTTGGAATGCCGTATGTATAGCCAAAATCGGCTGTGCGAACTAAATTTTCAATAGTTTTACCTTCGTAAGTATCACCAATCGAAACCATAACTGCCAAAGCTGATGCATTTAAACGGATAGCATCCTTGATATCCAAAATACATTCATTGTTCAATTCTGTTAGGACAGTAGTTCCGGCCGAATAGCGCAAGCAAATCGGTTTGTTGGAAACAGGAGGAACCACCGAACGCAATGCGCCCCTCGTACACATCAGGGAGTCGGCGTATTCGATAAGCGGTACAATTGACAAATCAAGTCTTTCCAATCCCGAGGTAGGTCCCATTATGTATCCGTGATCGAAAGCCAGCATAACCGTACGTCCTGTAGCCGGATTAAAAATCCGGCTCATTCTGTCCTTAATTCCCCAGTCACAATGATCCAGTCCCTTTAGAAAGTAAGATTGTTTCTGTACAGGGACACCTATTCCGTAATCTTTGTCTTTGTTGGCGATAATGCCATCTAAATCTGCCATTTTCTTATAATTAAAATGTAAAAGTTATTATACAGCCTCTGCAAATGCAGCAAACATACATGACCACGAAGTTGCTCCCGAATCTGCATAACCAATTGACTGCTCTCCGTAGTTACGGGCTCTTCCAAAATTAGCTTTCATCCTGACTGTATCTTCGGCTCCCTTTAAGGCTGCATCCGCAGCAGACAACAGCAATTCTTTTACATCTGCGGTGTCTGAATTCTGCATCGCCTCAACAGCCGGAATTAAAGCATCCATCATTGTTTTATCACCCTTCTGAGCCTTTGTCTGCTTCTGAACGTTTTCGAGTCCTCCGGCAAACATGGCTTTTACTCCATTTACATCAAGTAAAGAGCCGCTTGCATGATCGCTCATTCCAAGAAAGAAAGCGCCTAGCAACGTACTTGTAGAACCGCTGGTTTGCAGCATTACAGCAAATCCCATATCATTAAGTACCGATTTGAACTCGGTTCCTTTTTCGAGAGGAGTCATTACGCAAGAAAGAGCCGTAACAATAGCAGTTCCGTGATCACCGTCACCAATAACCGCATCGAGTTTCGAAAATTCGTCTTCCCTAAGCTTTACATGAACCAGCGCGTTACTCATCATCGCTTTAAAAGCGTCTATCGTTAATAATTCCATGTTTTATTTACCTATTGTAACCCAGTAAGGTGCATCTGCACGTTTGTTTTTCAAATAATCAATGTGATCAGCGTCAAGTCTGGCAATTATCATCTGGAAACCAGCTTGCTCCTGAACGGTAAGGATTTCTTGGATACGGCCTTCCACCACATCAAATCCCTTTTCCTCCAAAACAAGACATGATTTACGATAAATAATATTCAGTTCCATATGAGTTGTTGCCCCTACTCCATTAATGATAAGCATTAATTTATCTCCTGCGGCAGGTTTAAGTTGTTGCAACAACAGGTCTACCATTTGAGAAGCAGTTTCATCGGCCGATACTAATGGCTGGCGTCCACCACCACCTTCTCCGTGCTGTCCCATACCTATCTCCATAATACCTTCGGGAAGGTCGGTTATGATACCGTTGTTCTGAGGATGTGTGCAAGAACGCATAGCAACAGCAAGAGTTGCTACATTATCACAGAAACGTTCGCCGATTTCCAATAATTCATCCAATGATTTACCTTCTTCAGCAGCAGCTCCGATAATTTTAAACAAAGGAACGCAACCAGCCAATCCGCGACGGTCGTCTTTCGGAGCACCAATCCCGGCGCTTATGTCGTCGTGAGTAAGTAAACGCTTCACCTTGATGCCCACACGTTCGGCAAGTTGGCAAGCCATGTTGGCACTCATTACATCACCCGAGTGATTTAGAACAACCAACAATATTCCGGCTTCTCTTTTAAACATTTGCAGTGCCTGGAAAAGACGCTGTGCTCCTGGTGCGGCAAATATATCGCCTACCACAGAGCAATCAAGCATTCCTTCGCCAACAAAGCCACTTAATGCAGGCTCGTGACCCGATCCGCCCAAGGTTACAATAGCCACTTTATCTTCGCTTTTTGGATGAACACGAACAACAATGTTCTCGCCACCTAAAGTCACTTTATCTTTATATGCCATTACATAGCCTTCCAATAGTTCCTGGGTAATATTTTCCGGATTGTTTATGAATTTTATCTTATTTGCTGACATGTTTGAGTCTCCTTTCGTATGATTTATTTAATTTCCATTAATTCTATGGCAATACCTTCTTCTTCAATAAAAGCAATGGTAAGGTGTTCGTCGCATACAGCCGGTCCGAAGATTACTTTTTGGCCCTCTAATGCTGTTGTCAGACAAGGTACAGTGTAAGCGATATGTGCTGTAGTCTGAACAAGTTCCGGAAGACAAGAGCCTTCTTCGAATTTCAGGAACTCGATCTTATTTTCACTTTTGCTAAAATCGGTTAACCAAACATTCAAGCCTTCGTTTAGTGATGCACCTTCTTTAATGTCATTTACAGGCACTCCAAAATGATTTAATGTTCTCATGATAAGTCAGATTTAAATTAGTATTATTATAATTAGAATTTATTTCTTTGAAAACCCCTGTACGAAACAAGGCCAAGCAGAATAACTACAGCCAGTATGATATAGAGGTATATGAAAATTCCATGAATATCGTCGTTTTGACCATATGAGTGCATCCCGCTCAACAAATAGTTGACACCAAAGAATGTCATCATCACAGATGCAAAGCCAAGAACCGAACCTAGATTCAGAGCCCATTTATTCTTAAATGATTTTACCATATGCATGTGTAGAACAATAGCATAGACAACGACTGTAATCAGAGCCCATGTTTCTTTCGGGTCCCATCCCCAATATCTTCCCCAAGATTCGTTAGCCCAAACCGCACCCAGGAAAGTACCGATTGTCATAAGTATTAGCCCTACCCAAAGAGCCATTTCATTTACTATTGAAAGTTCGCCGACACGGGCCTTTAACATTTCCTTATTCTTTGCCCCTGTTATGCTCATAAGCACAAGATTAGTTATTCCGATTAAAAAACCGATTCCAAAGAAACCATAAGCCGCTACAATTACTGCCACATGAAACATTAGCCACGGCGATTTAAGAACCGGCACAAGTGGATTAATCTGTGGATCCATCCAGTTAAGACCCGATACAAACAGGATAATACCAGCAAAAAGTGTAGCAAGAGCAAATGTCAGCACACTTCGCCGTCCGAACAAAATACCTGCCAGAACTGTAGCCCAAGCAACGTACACCATTGTCTCGTACGAATTGGACCAGGGAGCATACCCACCGATGTACCAGCGTAATCCCATTCCATACATATGATAAATAAAAGCAAGTAATACCAAACCCATTAATGCTTTTGTTCCCCAAAACAACCAACGGATCTTTTTAAACAAAGTAATAAAGGAGAATAGTAGTAATAACCCTCCCAGACTCAGGTAAAATATTTTTGTAAAACGGAACACTTCCTGTTTGTTGTACTTTATTTCGGAAGCAATCTTTTCATGATCTATTTTCAATGTACCGCTTTTTGCATCCTGATACGTACCGATCATACCAAGCACTTCATCTGCTTTACTCCAGTCGCCCGACTTAAAGGCTGCTTGTACTTCAGACAGATACCAATCCATCACACGGGAAACAAACATGGAGTCTTTTCCTGTAAAAGCAGACAGATCATCTCCCGACGAATACCACTTATGCGAGGTATCATCTTCTTTAGGAAATAGATTCAACATCTGGCCATTCATTAACTGATGGACAATATTGACCTGTTCATCCAGTTTCAGCAAATCCTTATCAAAACGTGATCTTTCGTTTGGCATTTTATTGTATGCCTCTTCGACACCCTCTTGTAATTTATAATTACCATTGGAATCGAACATTTCAATATAAGCACTTTCTTTTTCAGTGAGATTATAAAAATCGGATAGTTCTTTATTGGATACGGCTATAAAGGGAACCCGCATCCACATTTCTGGCATAGCGAGTAAACTAAGAAGAAACTGATCGGAATTAAGGGACCCGATCTTGTCCGATTTGTGTAATTTGCGTAATACCTCTGAGGAGAAAGTATTAACCGGGATCATTCGTCCATTGGACGATTGAACCGGTAATGCGCCAAATATTTCGGCGTGATTTTCGTTTACGGCGTACTTTTGAACGGCATCAATCATTTGATTAGAGCCATTTTCAGCATTTATAGTAAGGGAGAAGCAAAGTAAAACAATAAGCGCCAACACTTTTTTATTCGAGTCAATTAATTCTTTTAAGCGTCGGTTTAGTTTCATAAAACGGGAATTCTTTCCCAAAAGACTTAGAATTAGTCCTATTAACAAAAGAAAATAACCGGTATAGGTTACATTTCGTCCGGCAACATCCCGGTTAACAGACAATACGGTTCCCAACTCGTC
Source organism: uncultured Macellibacteroides sp. (assembly GCF_963667135.1). Lineage (NCBI taxonomy): Bacteria > Pseudomonadati > Bacteroidota > Bacteroidia > Bacteroidales > Porphyromonadaceae > Macellibacteroides > uncultured Macellibacteroides sp. The sequence goes on from NZ_OY762974.1 coordinate 4,109,263, forward strand.
GGCATCGAAAGAAGCCTGAAAGAAGCGGTAACCTTTCACATCCATCACATTGTTCATATAAACCCTTTCGTGCCGGGTTTTACCATCTACGTGCACCAATAACTCGCTTTCATAGGACGACGGACTTGATGATCCGGGATAACGGTGAAGATTGAATTTGATAAGTTCAACACTAAAAGGAAGCTTTTTAAAAGAAGAGGATTCCGACGTATGTATCGCCATAACATTTGTGCTTTCGCCTTCGCGAATATGCATTATACCCTCTTCACCAAACAAATGGGAAATAAGTGCACCCAACAGAATAACAATAAAAGCAATATGGGTAACTATCAGCCCCCATTTTTTCTTTTTAAACAAGCCCTTCTTCAATGCCAAAGCAACAAAGTTTACAACGAGGAGGAATTGTAATAAAAAGAACAAAGGAGAATAATAAATCATTGCCTTAGCCGCCAGCGTTCCGTGATACTTTTCGATAAAAGTAGCAAGAGCAAGCCCTCCGGCATAGATCAATAATAAAACTATCGTAGTTACGGCAGAGGATAAAAATCCATTTAAAGATGCTTTCATTTTATTCGTAAAAATTGAAAAGAAGTGGCAGCACTAAAACTGCCACTTCTCTTTATAATTAATCTTCTATAATTACTCTGAATCCAACATTGTGAACACGCTGCCAGGGATAATAAGCCTTACGCTCGTACGCAGTCGAGAATTTAGGACGGTCAATATAAGAACCACCTCTTACTACCTTATAATCAGAAATGTTCTTCGACTTTTCGTTATAAGGATAAGGCTGGTAGGACGATCTTGTCCATTCTGCTATATTCCCATGCATACTGTATAGACCAAACGGATTAGCCTTATATTCCTTTGCATTCGATTGAATCATATTTCCATCATCCACGCATTCCACTTTAGGTAAAAAGCTATAATACTTATACCACGAATTGTCTTTGCTCATTGGCTGCGGATCAATACCGCTAACAGCCATTTTATTGAGCTGAACATCCGCAAGGTTTTCGTTTTTACCAAAATCGCTGTTCAGGTTTCCGAACCAGAAATCGGTGTTGCTTCCTGCCCGGCAAGCCCATTCCCACTGCGCTTCTGTAGGCAAAGTAATGGTAAAACCTGTCTTTTCACTCAGCTTATTGCAATAAGACATGGCATCCTCATAACTTACCCTGATTACAGGCTGGTGCGGAAGATTGGCGGCATAGCCCGGACGGGTATGATCTTTCCAATGTTGATCCACATAACGACTGTCGTGATCCGGGAAAATTACATTGTACTGAGCATTGGTAACTTCAACATCGGCCATCCAGAATGATTTTCCAATTGTAACTTTGGAAACAGGACGGTTGTCGGCATTACCCTGATTGCTACCCATTACAAACTGACCTGCAGGTATCCTTACAAAAGTCATTTTTATTCCAGGTGCCAAAACTACCTCTTTGCGGTTTTCCTTTTCATTGGCAAGCATCGCTTTTATCTGATCCGGAGCAAAAGGCCAGCCTTTCGCCTTCACTTGCTTTTCTTTTACAGGAGCTTGCTTTTCAGGCATTACAGGTTTGATATCGCCTTTGCCTTTCAAATAAGCGGCATAAGAGGCAACTTCTGCTTTCCAGTCTACGCCCGCATTATTGTATTTATTGGCAAGTTCGATACGACGTTCAATCTGATTAAAGCCATTCTGATTTGTTGCATCAAAGTAACCTTTATCAGGAGCATTGTAGTCAATCCAGTTGTACAAAGATTTCCACTCTGTATCAGTAAGTTTTACATTGTGGTGACCTTTTTTCAGTATACGGATCAGTTCGCTTGTGCTTGCATAATACTCATACGGCTGCAAAACGATCATGTCCGCTTCCGGTCCCTGACGATGCACAAAAGGATGTAAATTAAGGTAAGACGTACCATAACCACGTTTGTCTTTCTTCCCACCACGTAAATCAAACGCACTTTTCTCGCCATTGTGACAAGCTATACATGCACGATCCAATACAGGTTGAACCTCAAGATCGAATGTAAAAGAACGAACGCCGCCTTCGGGAGTCTTTAATTTTACAGGAGCTTTCGTAGAAGCCATTACCTTTTTAGGCATTGGAATCTGATTTTGATCTTCATGGCATCCTACACAGGAAACCACTTCGCCGGGCATTCCAGTAAACCAGCTTCGCATCCATTGGATGGCACGGCCTTCGGAATCTAACGGTTGAATAGAAACCGGGGTATTGGCTGGAATCTTGAACATGACTGATCCATCTTCTTCGACAGGTACAGTCCCCATCAAACGTTTGATATCCCAGCCGCTTTGAATACCCTGAGCCACATGATCAGACTCTGTTTTAAGGTATGCATATTCGTACCCATGAATTCGCAACGATTTAACCGTGCCTCTTGGCACACCCCGAAGACCTTCGCCTTCGTATATATCCTGAATAAATATAGTAGATTCCTTTTCCTGAAGTTTTACTCTGTCGGGAATAGCCGGAGGTGTCGTTGTTTCGCGAACCAAAATAGGGCTGATAAGACCTTCGCCTTCGAATTGAGCCAGACATGTAACATTATCATATACGTCCACCAGATAAATACCCCACAGAGCATTTGGATCCAATTTGGCTGCAACCAGATAATAAGAGTCATCCAATGGCATTGGCTTTACAAACTGAGGCCATACACCATTTACCAATTCATCTTTGATTTCAGGAATAATAGGACGATTACGGAAAGGAATTTCCTGTAACATACCCTCTACCCCTTTGCGAGCTTTTGAAGGGTCAAATAAAATGATTCGTCCTGAACGTGCAATACCGTGGTGACCTGAAATAATTCCTACAAATGCAGAAGAATGTCCAGGTAATGGTTGGATATCGAACGTACTGTTAGGGAACATAGCACCACTACCAAACAAGGCTTTATTCTCTGTTCCGTCGGGATTCATATGCATGATAATACGAGAGAAGTAATGGGTAAGGTCTGTATATTCCCATCGGGTATACATAACACGGCCATTGTGCATAATTACCGGATTCCAGTTTGCATCCTGATCAAAAGTTAAACGTCGGAGACCTTTGTTCTGTGGTGTATAAAGAACCATATTTCCTACAGGATCAGATCCGCTTACACAAGGAACACCCTGATAACCTATGTTTGAATTAGCAATGATTCGTCCATCAGGAAGATAAGTTCCATCATAGAACTCAAGATCGGGCTCGACTGTTTCAACCAATGGCTTACATCCTGTACCATCCAGTTTTACTTCAAAAACATTCCAGCGCTTGTCTGGCATAATAGAAGTAAACATAACCCGTTTACCGTCCCAGTGAAGTTTTAAATCGGCTATGGAAGCTGTTTCCTGAGGTTTATAAACCGTACGAATCTTTAAATCGCCACGCAAATTTGAAAGCTCCACTATCTCCGCGTCAAAACCCTGACGTCGGGTAGATTGTTGGTTACTCCAGTTGTTTGCCTGCGTTCCCAAATCGGGAGCCATTGCTTTACGGGCTTTCATTCCCAGTTTAAAACGGGTAGCTATCACCTTATCTATGTCGAGCAACGGATTACCAAGCAAAACGGCCCGTTTGAGAGCGATCGCTCTTTCTGCACCGGCAATTGCTTTTTCGTCGCCTGTATATATCCCGCTAAATCCTTTATTTACCAACGATTCGAGTTCGTTAAACATCGGTTGATATTTTGCTGTATCGAAACCTTTACGACTTTTCATATCGTTGAATGCCAGACGTACCGATTCAATATTCAGCCAACCAAGTTCTGATTGAAGTTGAAGAACCTGCTGCATCTGCTCATAAAGAGACAAATAGCTTCTTATCTGCTGATCGATTCCCTTTTCCGCTTCAATCTGCTTTACCTTTTGAAGGAAGAAAGTACTGTTTTTAAGGTTATCTGCAAGCTTCAGCACGACCTCTTTCTCGAAAGAAGCATCTTTAGAAGATAACCAGTTTTCCATTCCATCCACATACGCACTGAATGGTTCAAGTTCGCTTGGATAAAGAGTAAGCAGTTTTTTTGCTTCCTCTTTTGGAAATATATTCAAGACACGAAAAAAGACGCTGCCAACTTTTGATTGATCATCGATTCCTACTTCCGCCTCAAAGCGAACATATTCTTTGTTAATATCAAAAACCATCACCCCATTGGCGTGGCATATCATTCCATGATCATACTTCTGTCCGGAAATGGACAGAGGTGCGTCATATAAGTTTTTATTTCTGGAAACCGAACCAGAACCTGCTACCTCATAGGAAGGAGTCAGTTCGTCCAGCCAAACCTGAGTACCATCCGCCTTAATCAGACGGGCATTAGCCCAAACGCCCCAATCCCAGTCGTTTCCGTCTGGTCCTGCGGTTGTAACCAGCACAAGTTTATCCTGACCTTTAAGTGTGGCCGAAATGGGAGCAGCTTTCATTTTAGCCTTCATCCAGGAAGATTCTACCGGCATGGATGCTTTATCTAACTGCGATCGAAATACTGCCTTTTGCTTTACAACAGCATCAATCCAGCTGTCTGCTCCTTCTTTTTTCGGCGCAGCCGATACAAAGAAAGAGGCAGACAAAAAGATTGTTAGTAATTTATTAAAGTTAGCCATTATATGTGTTTATGGTATTATAGCTCTGGTATTATAAAGAAGCTTTAGGATTTGTAAAACGCAATCCGGCGTTGTCATGATAAGAAGCCCATTCTGATACAACAGCACCCTGAGGTCCGGCAATCAGGAAATGGAATGTTTCAATTTTCTTGAGGTTTACCAATTCACCTGCATGTTGTTCTACAAAGTTCTTGCTTGTTATAAAACCTTTCTGACTATCCGGCAATTTAGGTGCGTTAGGCGTTTCTTCTCCTACAGCCGAAAAATTATAGCACATACCCTTCTGAACCATCCACGATTCATACTTGGCAGGATATTTAGTTTTTACGTGAGCATGTTCAGGAATCATCTGGCTGGGAAGCAGATAAATTTCGTGAGCAAAGTATCCGTGTTCTACATCATTTACCCAAAAGATACCACCCATACCTGTATTCTCGAAATCGCCCAAGCCAAAGTCAGTAACCCACATATCCTTTTCCATAAGAGGGGTAAACGGAATTCCATAAAACTCGAACATGTCTTTATATGCCTTCATGGCAACTTCTTTGTCAAACTTGCCGTCTTTATAGAAGTCGGCGTTAGTAAATTTTTTCGCGTAAGTCATTTCCTTATTATTAGTACATACTGAATCTTTACCGCAACAAGTCGAATCTTTTGCATCAGCAGAAGCGTCGCCGGCAGTTTTACCCGTGCAAGCAACCAATGAACATACAAGTAAGCTCATGGCAAGTGTTTTCATTTTAAATTCTGTTCTCATTTTGTTTTTAAATGTATTTGTGAATAATTAGATTCAACACTTTGCTATTCCTTCTATTTCTATCAATAGTTCGTCGCGGCACACATCAGCCCACATATACGAAACAGGAATAGTTAATTTATACGCTTGCATCAATTGCTCGGCTTCGTCCACAAATGATTTGTCTTTCAGATAAACCCGCAACATAGAAAGTTCGCCTGTTTTACCAACAAGCTGTGCAATATTCTCCATCGTAATTTCAAGTTGTTTGGCTAATCCAATTCCCTTGAGACTCTCCTCACCCCGGATAGCAGCCGTACCTGATATATAGATCAACCCCTTTTCTTTGATTGTTAAGCGCTTTGCCCGCTCAAATTTGGGAGTAGCCTTTCGGTTATGGCATGCAACAAGAACCTGATCCGAGTAAGCATGAGCCGCAACCTGCAATTTATTATCAATCGGACTTGCAGAACAGTCGTCTTGTTTGAAAACTACAGCATCCAGATCGATAACGACACCTCCCCAATGCGCACCAATTCCTGTGGCCGCAGGGTATCCTTCGGGCCACATTGTCTTTTCATAAAAAGATGCTCGTGCATCATTAAAAGCCTGATAGTTCTGGTATTCGTCACAAAATCCGGTAATCTTTTCAATATAATTCCATTGCCTTACAATACTGTTTACAGGAAAGCCTTCTTTAACCAGCAGATCGTTTACCTGAGAGAAAACGTCTGCAGATTGCGCTTCAATAGTTTTATTGATAAAATCGTCCTGAAATCCTCCGGCAAACAAAAAACGACCTTCCTGATTTTCGAGCACTACATAGGGCAACTCTCCGTTTTCACGATAAGAAACAACATCTGTTTCGTCTGTCTTATAACTGTGAACCTCCAGAAGCAAAGCTCCACGCAAGGGAGGTTGAGCCACATAACTTACCGAAGGTTGACTTGTTCCAAAGCAAGTCTTCACCTTATCGCGGATAATGGATCTTCTTTGGTCGTATTCTTCATTTGAAACAGGCATGCCAATAAACACAAGACGAAGAATGTTCTCGTCTGCAGGTAGCCGAGACAATAATACATCCACCATCTCTGCAAATCCGGCACGTTCAGCAGCACATATTCTATATTTTATTTTATCGCAATAATTCATTTTCTGTTCTTATAAGGAGTTTACGTACTCCGTTAATGCTTCGATTTCTTTTTTCGACACTTTCTTATCGATTCCGTGCTTTTGCACTTCAAAAACTTCCTGCATAGTGGCTGCCCGTCCGTTAAACAAATAGGGTGCCGTACGCCATACTTCGATCAGCGTTGGGGTATCCCATCCTTTTTCGAACTCAATGTTCTCGCCAATTCTATGCATCTTCTGGTCGGTGTAGTAAGGTCCGCTATGGCATTCGCCGCACTGCAGCTTATCAAAAACCTTACGGCCTTCTTTTGCCTTCTCGCTTAATTCTCCATTTACGAGCAAGGGACTTGGTACGGGACGTAAAGCTTTTAAGTAGGCATCCACACAGACAGCATGTTCTTCTTTTACTTCAAAAAACTGAATAAACTTAAACCCGGCCCTAACAGCCCACTCGGCTGTCTCACGTATTCCCGAAATCATACTGGGAGCCGTTACATGCGAATAAAGCATACTCTTGCAGTTCTTGGAATTTCCTACACCATCGTTCATCAAATCCCAGTTCATTCCATCGGCACGGCCTTCTCCAGGATGACATCCTGTACAAGACTGCCAGCCCTGAAAGCAATGCGTGGCATCATTAAAGTGCTTTTCGCCGCTGTTTTCCATCGTTTCCTCGCGACCCGGATTCATATCCACAGCTTTAACACTGAGGTTGTCCAAATCCACTACATTAAGTATATCGGCAAAATAAGTAGGAATAAGCAGTGTATTACCTTTTAGCAAAAGCAGGCGGGGACCGTTACCTTCAAGTTGTATTCGCTTGCGCAAACCATACAAAAAATGCAAGTCGTAACTCAGATTTTCTTTATTTGCATAAGCTTCAAACTTCTTCCGCATAGCAGGATGGTCTATCACGCTTACTTCATGGGTACCGGAATGGGTAATAAAAAGTCTGGCTTCATTGCAGGCAATACTCCAGACTCCTGCCGCGCCCTTTTCTGGTTCGTCCACCAAAACAGAACCCAGGTAAGTTTGTTTAGCCACATCTATTACGCTAAATGCGCTGGTATTCATCCAACCTTGTTGAAGCTGCGACGTAGGAACGGCAAAACGGCCCAGATTATGCGATACATACACATACTTTCCGTCGGGAGTAATGCAAATGCCGTTCACAGCATTGCTACCGTTGGCTATCTGAATATCACGCACTTTTTTAAAACTTTTCATCTCAATAACCGAAACACAGGCTGCAACAACATCCACATCCGCCCGTTGAGCCGGAAGGAAATTGGTTACGAACATGTATTTACCGTCTTTGCTAATTACCGCCCCTTTGGGTTCACGCAGTACACGAGTTGTACGTACTACTTTGCGGCTTGCCAGATCTATTTCGGAAACCGTATTCGAAAACTGATTGCATACGTAAACATATTTTTTGTCGGCACTCAGCATTGGATAACATGCACCCGATCCAACTGGTATAGAAGATTCTATACGACCGGATTCGAGCAAAAGCACTTGCAATTTGCCGGTAGACTTAAACGTAGTTACATAGGCTTTGTTGCCATCCACCGTAAGTCCGGTAGGCTCATCATCCAGGGGATACGAACGAACCAGCTTGCTGCCGTCGGCCGAAAATAAATCCACCCTATTCAGTCCTTTCTGCGATAGCAGCAGCTCCCCCTTGTCTGTCAGCACCATTGCGGTAGAGAAAAACGGACGACTACCGGCCATGACGCATAAAGTAAGACAACAAGCCAAACTAATCAGAAAAACTTTTCTTATTAAATATCTCTGTTTCATCGTTACTCCATTAAACATTCGTAGTACGGATGTACCCAAGTTCTCCCGAAATATTGCGGGCCATATCTTTTATATGCGCTGCCGAAGTACGGATTACCTCTTTCGTAAGACGGTCTTTCGGTCCCGAAATCCAGATAGCTCCACAGGGATAGCCCGTATAATTAAATATAGGGGCTCCGATACAAATCACACCACCCATTTCTTCTTCGTTATCCATGGCAATACCTGTTGCACGCACTTTGTCGAGTTCCGCCAGATAAGCATCCCTGGTTGTAATGGTACGGGCATTGTAACGTTCGAACGACATATACGACAGGTAGCGATCTCTCACTATATTGGGTAGAAAAGCCATAATGGCCTTTCCCGGTGCCGAACAATGAAGTTCGAACGGCTTACCCGGCGAAAGCACAAAACGAAATGTATGATTTCCCTGCGCCTGCTCAATAAAAATACCTTTCTCGTTGCCAAGTACTCCGAAACAAGCTGTTTCGCTTACAAGATCGCGCAGATCACGTAAACGGGGAACAACAGTTTCGAGCAGATTATGCTCATTAAGCGCCCTGAACCCCAAAGTAAGAAGTTTGCGGGACAACTTATACCGCTTGGCATCCTCGTTATACATAAGATAATCCAGACGAACCAACGTATTGAGAATACGGTAAGCTGTGGTCTGCGAAATATCAAGCGCATCCTTTATGGCCTGCAAGGTATCCCCTTGAGAACGAAGCGAAAGATATTCCAATACCGCTATCCCTTTTTCGAGATTAGGCACCTTGTAATTATCTTCTCCTTTTTCCATATTTGGATGAGCACTTTCCATATTTGAAATTATGTTTCAGATTTGAATCAAATATAAACGCGTAATTCATAAAGACATCAACTTAAGTGTAAAAATAAGTTAAGTATGTTTTATAGCATACAGCATCACATTCCCACGCCCAAGGCAAACCAACAAGCCTTCTGTTACAAGCTCATCCAGTTCCTTGAGGGCTTTGTATCTTGTACAGCCTGTAAGTTCCGAATACATGCGTCGGGAAAGACCAGAGGTAGGATTGTTTTGCAAATAGGCGATTACCCTCTCGCGTCGTTGTTCGGGAGTAAGCGGACTAATTGTCACATTTTCTTTACGGGAAAAATGAATATCTCTGAGCTTGGCTGTAAGTGTTTTGGAATTTCTAAAGGTAACATGATGAAAAGAAACCGACTGCGAGCGGATTTCTTCTGGAGTTTGTACCGGACGACTTTCCAGCGAGAGGGAATAAAACCCGAATCCATCGAGTTCCACATTAAATCCTTCTTTCAACTTATCACTCATCCCGTCCGAAAACAATTGAAGAGCTCCTTTTAAATCGCCTCGTGTAAAGGTAGAGCCAGCAACGATGGAATCGATAAGCTGGTCGGTCGAGACTGTGCCCCTGGGTGAAAATCGCGCGTGGAGTGGTTGATCTTCGGTGGCCCCATCGCGACTTGGTGTGCGGTGTAAGGTATATTCTGCGTTCATTCTATATAAAAATGGTATTAGAAAGTAAATAAATCAGATTCAAAGGATACGAAGGTTAGTTATCGTCCAGCTTTACATTATTCCGTCCGACGTATGTGACACGAGCGTCCGATATATGTCGGACGCTCGTGTCACATACGTCGGACGCTCGGTCAACGATTGTCGGACGGACTAATCTTCGTATGCAAAGATATTAAAATAGGCGGTAAACAGGGCTACTACAAAGCATAAAATTGCATGATAATCCCGAATCCGAATATTTTATGTAATTTTGCCATACCAAAGGGATTACGTGAACAACGGGCATTCTATATCGTTGTTACTTTCCGGCTGGAAACATAACAGTATAATATAACGTAGCATAAAAGGTGATATATCCTCAAAATTTTGAGCAGAAAACAGGCTTCGACAAAGTTCGTCAGCTTATTAGTGATAAGTGTCTAAGTCCGCTGGGCGTCGAAAGGGTTGCCGACATGGCTTTCGATGCCAGCTTCGACATCGTTACCACCCGACTTACTCAAACCGAAGAGTTTGTAAGAATTCTGCACGGAGACAAGGAATTTCCATCTAGTTACTTCTTCGATGTACGCTATTCGCTTAAGCGCATTCGTCCGGAGGGGACTTATTTGGATGAGAAAGAGCTTTACGACCTGAAACGTTCTCTGCAAACCATAAACGATATTGTACGGTTTTTTCGCCCTACCGGCGGCGATTCCGAAGAGATTCTCTATCCAGCTCTTACATCACTGGCAGGAGATGTGCTTGTTTTTCCGCAGTTGGTTAGTAAAATAGATGGTATTCTTGATAAATACGGACGGGTAAAAGACAATGCTTCGCAGATATTGATGCAAATTCGCCGGGAGATGACCCTCACTATGAGCAGTATCTCCAAGAGTCTGCAGTCCATCTTGCGCGCCGCACAATCCGAAGGCGTAGTGGATAAGGACGTAACTCCCACCATGCGCGACGGGCGATTGGTTATTCCTGTTGCTCCGGGTTTTAAAAGAAAGATTAAGGGAATTGTACACGACGAATCGGCCAGCGGAAAGACAGTCTTTATTGAGCCAGCCGAAGTAGTAGAAGCCAACAACCGCATACGCGAACTGGAAGGCGACGAGCGCCGTGAGATTATCCGCATTCTTACCGAGTTTACGAACCTTGTCAGGCCGATGGTTCCCGATATACTCTATTCCTACGAGTTTATGGCCGAGATAGATTTTATTCGTGCCAAAGCTCTTTTTGCTGAACAAATAAAGGCGATAAAACCCATTGTGGAAGATAAACAGCAGGTAGACTGGGCGCGTGCTATTCATCCCCTACTCTATCTTTCGCTGCAAAAGCAACACAAAGAGGTAGTACCGCTGGATATTGAGCTAAATACGGAGAAAAGGATTCTGATTATCTCCGGGCCCAATGCGGGGGGTAAATCTGTTTGCCTTAAAACTGTAGGTATCTTGCAGTACATGCTGCAGTGCGGGTTGCTTATTCCTATACACGAAAGTTCGCGGACAGGTTTGTTCGAAAGCATTTTTATAGATATCGGCGACGAACAATCTATCGAAAACGACCTCAGTACCTATAGTTCGCATCTTACAAACATGAAGTATTTTGTGCGCAATTGCGACAGCAAAACAATTATACTGATAGACGAATTTGGTAGCGGCACGGAACCTCAAATCGGTGGAGCCATTGCCGAAGCGCTCCTTGATCGCTTTAACCGGAACGAAAGCTACGGGGTTATCACTACACACTACCAAAACTTAAAGCATTTTGCCGAAGACACCCCGGGTATTGTAAACGGAGCCATGTTGTACGACAGGCATCTGATGCAACCACTTTTTAAGCTTTCAATCGGAAACCCCGGAAGTTCGTTTGCCGTGGAGATTGCCCGTAAAATCGGATTACCGGAGGAAGTAATTGCCGAAGCCTCAGCTAAAGTGGGTTCCGACTATATCGATATGGATAAATACCTGCAAGATATTGTGCGCGACAAGCGTTACTGGGAAAGCAAACGACAGAATATCCGTCAGCAGGAAAAGAAACTGGAAGATATTACCACCCGCTATCAGCAGGATTTAGAGGAGGTAAACAAACAACGAAAAGAAATCATGCGCACTGCCAGAGCAGAAGCTCAGCGCATCATGTCCGAGGCAAATGCCAAGATAGAGAATACTATCCGCGAAATAAAAGAGGCTCAGGCCGAAAAAGAAAGAACCCGTATGGCACGAAAGGCGCTCGACGAGTTCAAGGAATCGGTTCTGGCTCAGGATGATGCCAATGATGCCATCGCCATGAAAATGGCCAAGCTAAAGGAAAGGCAGGATAAGAAAAAACAAAAGCAGCCCGGGCAGCCCCTTGTCAAACCTCAGTTTAACCGCGAGGTGATTGAAACCGGCGACAGCGTAAGGCTGAATGGACAGACTACAGCGGGAACTGTGCTCGAAGTAAACGGAAAGCAAGCTACGGTTGCCTTTGGTATGATAAAAAGCACCGTTAAACTGGAACAACTCGAAAAGGTAAGCAAGAATCAACTAAAGAAGGAGATTCAGAAAAGCACCTTTATTAGTTCGCAGACAGCCGATGATATGCACGAAAAAAAGCTTACCTTCCGGCAGGAAATTGATGTAAGAGGAATGCGGGGCGACGAAGCGCTGCAGACTGTGGTTTACTTTATTGATGATGCCATTCAGGTAGGTGTTGCCAGAGTACGGATTCTGCACGGGACAGGCACCGGGGCCCTTAGGCAAATTATCAGAGATTACCTGAAAACTGTACCAGGTGTTCATACATTCCGAGACGAACACGTTCAGTTTGGTGGAAGTGGTATTACGGTTGTCGAGTTAGAATAAACAGCATAAATTATGAAAAACCGGATCAAGACACACAGCAAAAAAAGGGGAAGCAACCGCCGCCTTTCCGAAAATTACATGTATACCGGCGAACTGGAAACGAAAACAGGCATCCGGTTGGTTCAGTATAATTCGGGAATGCTGGAGGTAAAGGACATTACAAGTCTCACGTCCTTTACGCCCCTTGTAAGTAAAAAGTGCGTGAGTTGGATTCACGTAACAGGACTTACCGATGCCGCGCAGGTAACTTCGCTTGTAAAAGAGTTTGGTTTGCATAATTTGGATGCCAAGGATATATTAACGCCCGAGCATGTGGTTAAGATAGACGTTTTTGAGAATCATGCACTTATCATTCTTAACGACTGTTATTACGACACGAATAACGAGCTGCATAGAGAACATTTAAGTTTGATTCTGACCAATGATACGGTAATTTCGTTTACCGAAAGCAACAATCCACTTTTCGATGCGACCTTAAATGCCTTGCAAAGTAATTTGTTGGGCATTTGCACAAGGAAAGCAGACACCCTGCTTGCCTTCTTATTAAACCACGTTACGGTAAGTCTGGTCGACTCGGCATCCCGTATCGAAGACATGCTGGAAGATTTGGAAGAAGAATTATTGGATATCAAAGGAAATCGGATCAATTTTGGAGAAACAATCCAAGGAAAAAGGCGCGAATACATGATGATTAAAAAGAGTGTTTTGCCGTTGAAAGAGCAGTTTAACAAACTGTTATTGTCCAACAATCCGCTTATCAATAAAGATACGCTCCCCCTGTTTCGTGATGCAAACGATCAGTTGCAATACGTAACCCAAAGCATGGAAGGTTGTCGTGAAATAATATCATCACTGGTAGACCTTTACATTTCCAACAACGACCTTCGGATGAACGCCATAATGAAACGGCTCACAGTAATGTCTACTATATTCATTCCCCTTACTTTCCTTGCAGGTGTATGGGGAATGAACTTCAGACTTATGCCCGAACTAAGCTGGGAATATGGTTATCTGATTGCCTGGGGCGTTATGATTCTTACAGGACTTCTCACTTGGCTTTACATGAAGCGGAAGGATTGGTACTGATATTCTTTGTGGCATCGACAATGTATTCGGGACGATTTTTTACTTCATCAAACAAAATACCTATATATTGGCCCAATACTCCAACGGTAAGTAACTGAACTCCACCAAAGAAAACAACAGCGATCATTAAGGAAGTCCATCCGGTTTCCGCATTGCTAAATCCATATATTTTACCAATTGTAAACCAGATAGCCAGCAAAATACCTATTAACACGGTCGTAAAACCAAGTCCGGTAGCCATCTTAAGAGGTTTCTTCGAAAAGTATAACAACGCGTTAGAAGCAAACGTGAACATTTTACTTAATGGATACTTGGTTTCACCTGCAATACGCGCATTCCGTTCGTAATAGAAAGGAATCTGCTTAAAACCAACCCAGCTAATAAGTCCACGGATATATTTTCCATGCTCTTTAAACCGGTCGAATTCATTCATCACTTTGCGGTCAATCAGACGGAAATCGCCTGTATCGACGGGAAAGGCTACCTCACTCATACGATTTAAAAACCGATAAAACATACGGGAAGTCAGCAACTTGAAATTGTTTTCTCCCTCACGGCTTTTGCGTACGCAAAACACCACATTGGCTTCTTCCTCTTCCTGCAACCGAAGAATGTCGGGTATAAGTTCGGGAGGATCCTGCATGTCGGCATCCAAAATGATGGCCAACTCCGATTCACAATAATGAATACCAGCCGTAACTGCGGGCTGGTGACCAAAATTTCGTGAGAAATGGATTACTTTAACGTCCGGATCCGATACCGAAATCGCATCAAGTATCGAACGGGTTGCATCGCGGCTTCCGTCATTAATATAAATAATTTCGGCTGGATAAGGAAGCTTACTTACAACCAGCTTCGTACGTCGGTACGACTCTGCAAGAACAGCTTCTTCGTTGTAACAAGGTACAATGATTGAGAGTTTTTTCATTCCCGCTAAGCTTTGAATGTATAGTATTTATTCATGATAAAATTAATCACCGTATAAAATGCCATCGCCAGCAACTGGTTAAAATAAGAATCGATGGTAAGGTGTTTATTCAGGTAAAGCAACAACCCCAACTGCATGAGGTAGCATATACCAAATACCACACCAAAACGAACAGCACCACGGGTCCACCCAATAGAGCTCTTAAACGTCCATTTTTTATTCAAAACAAAACTATTCAATACTCCTGCAGCATACCCGGTTATGTTTGATAAAACATCCGAACATCCTGCCATTTTCATCATTACCCATATAACAACTGCTGTAATCAGTGTGTTACTCACACCTACAACGCCGTATCTAATGGCTTGCTTTAACGTTTCCATTCCTATCTATAATAGCTGTTATTTCATCCTCAGACAGCTCCTTTACATTTGTTACCGTGTACACTTGCGATAAAAAGTTACCAAATTGGTTGCACTCTGCAATTGTTGCATCCAACAGAGCCTTTATATCCGTACGAATTGGTAACAAAAAAAGCAGTACAGCATACCTGTCCTTTATATCCATCCGCTCGATTTCGCAATCGGCTTTTTCCAGATAAAAGGCAAATTCGCGTTCAATATTCTGACGCTGGTACGCTTCAAAAGGTTTTTTATCTGCTGCCTGTAAGAGTACAAAGAAACGAAGTTTTTCGTTCTTTCCACCCAATCCGGTAGAAATATATATCTGTTTTTCTTCAGAAAGTTCAGACTCAAGGGTAATACGACTCTCCATAAGCGCTAAATGAGCCCAGTCTTTTAATGTTGAATCTGGCGACTGCACATATTTTTCGAGCGCCCTATAGGCTTTCACATTATGGGAAATGGCCAGGCGGGTAAGCGCAAACTTCTTATTCTCGTCGGTTACATCCGGCTCGGAAAGCCATCCGTCAAGTAATTCGAATTCGTCTTCATCAATCGGCCTCGCATTCTGTTTCATCCTGTCCGAATACTTAAAGTATTCAACCTGGCGTTCAACGGGCACACGTTCTTCCAAAATATGGAAATGCCCTTGCATCGCTTTGAACGAATCGTGAAACTTTTTAAACATATCATCCTTTTCATTCATACGCCACTTTATTTTGTATTCATTTAGAGAACAAACCAAACTTACGCAAAGTTATGCTAATTTCGCTAAAAAACAACTTTTCCATACATTCGCCCGTCTGTATAAGGGACGATTTACCGGTAAAATACCTACTAATCGGTATTGATACGAACTAATTTTAGGTTTACCTTTGCAACAGATATAAGATATATGAGATTATCAGAACTTAGTACAGGCGAAAAAGGGGTAATTGTAAAGGTAATGGGACGCGGAGCTTTCCGTAAACGCATTATCGAAATGGGATTCATCCGTGGTAAAATTGTAGATGTAATCCAGAATGCTCCTTTAAAAGATCCTATTCACTATAAAGTAATGGGATATGATGTATCGCTCCGACGGAGCGATGCCGCCTTGATCGAGGTGGTAAGCGAAACCGAATTTGCCAGCGTGCACAAGCCTGCGCAACAGCTTGCCGGCATTCCATCGGATAATTACGGACTTCCGTCTGATAACGACCTCGAGGCGCTCGCCTTAGACAAAGGTAAAATCATAAATGTAGCCCTTATCGGGAATCCTAACTGTGGTAAAACATCTCTCTTTAATTTTGCTTCAGGTTCGCACGAACATGTGGGCAATTACAGCGGTGTTACGGTTGATGCCAAGGAAGGTATATTTACGCAGAATGGTTATACATTTCGGATAGTTGACCTTCCGGGCACGTACTCTTTGTCTGCTTATACTCCCGAAGAGTTGTATGTACGACGCCACCTGATACAAGAGCAGCCTGATGTGGTTATAAATGTAGTTGACGCATCCAATCTGGAACGTAACCTATACCTTACCACTCAGCTTATCGACATGGATGTACGGATGGTGATTGCGCTGAATATGTATGACGATCTGGAAAAAAGCGGTAACAAATTCGACCACGAATCGCTGGCGAAAATGATTGGAGCACCTATCATTCCCACGATAAGCAAAACCGGATTTGGCATTGAGAATCTTTTCGACCGGGTTATTTCTGTATACGAGGAAACCGACCCTATACTCCGGCATGTTCATATAAACTATGGAGATACTATCGAAAAGAATATAAACTCTTTGCGTAAAATGCTAAAAAGGAATGGCAACGTTGATAAGACGTTCTCTAAACGTTACCTGGCCATCAAATTACTTGAAAACGACAAGGAAGTACAACAATACGTAAAAGGATTGCCTGAAACAAAGTCTATTCTTGAAGCCTGCGATCTGTACTCGCAGCAACTGGAAGAGATGCTGAAGGAAGATGCCGAAACGGCTATTACTAACGCGCGTTACGGGTACATATCGGGGGCGTTACGTGAAACTTTTGTTGCAAACAAAATAAAGGAAGTTAGCAGTACCCAGATTATCGATCTTTTTGTAACTCACAAGGTACTTGGTTTCCCTATCTTTATTTTTTTTATGTGGTTTATGTTCGAAGCCACCTTCAAGCTGGGAGAATATCCTATGCTATGGATTGAATGGGGTGTAGAACAAATAGGCAATTTTGCACGTAACTTTATGCCCGAAGGTCCTCTTAAGGACTTGCTGGTAGACGGCATTATCGGCGGTGTTGGGGGTGTGATTGTCTTCCTTCCCAATATCCTTATTTTATACCTCTTTATTTCCTTTATGGAAGATTCGGGATATATGGCACGTGCAGCCTTTATTATGGATAAGATTATGCACAAGATGGGACTTCACGGCAAATCCTTTATTCCTCTTGTTATGGGATTTGGATGCAATGTACCTGCGATTATGGCCACAAGAACCATCGAAAGCCGGAATAGCCGCATGATCACCATGCTGATCAATCCTCTTATGAGCTGCAGTGCGCGGCTTCCTGTATATGTACTCCTTACCGGAGCCTTTTTTGCAGAGAATGCCAGTACGGTTTTATTGATTATGTATTCGTCGGGTATTATGCTGGCAGTCGTCATGGCAAAACTTTTCAAACGTTTTCTTTTCAGCAAAGAAGATATTCCTTTTGTTATGGAACTTCCTCCCTATCGAATGCCTACAAGCAAATCGATTCTGATTCATATGTGGGAAAAGGCCAAGCAATACCTGCATAAGATGGGTGGTATTATTTTGGTTGCGTCCATATTAATCTGGTTCCTCGGGTACTTCCCCAGAGAAACAGAACAAGGCAAGGTGTTTGATGCCAAAATAGAGAAGGTTCAAAACAGCACATTGCCGTCGGAAACTAAAAATGAATCGATCGCCGAACTGAGTAGACTTAAAAACATGGAACATCAGCAGAACTCCTACATCGGACGAATCGGACAGGCAATTCAACCGGCATTAGCTCCACTGGGATTCGACTGGAAAATCAGCGTCAGTCTTCTTTCCGGAATGGCAGCCAAAGAAGTAGTCGTAAGCACCCTAAGCGTTTTATATACAGGAGACTCGGAAAACAGTCAGAGTCTGCAGAGTAGACTTCAATCGGACAAGGATAAAGAGGGTAATCCTGTATTCTCTCCGTTGGTTGCTCTTAGTATGATGCTATTTGTGCTTATTTATTTTCCGTGTGTAGCCACAGTTACCGCTATTGTAAATGAGTCTAAGTCGTGGAAATGGGGCGCCTTTGTAATTATATACACCTGTACGCTAGCCTGGCTGGTATCATTTGTTGTTTATCAACTTGGAACTATTTTCATAAACCTCTTTATTTAAAACAAGATGGACAAGAATCGTATTCACTGGGGAATTATTGGTTGTGGCGACGTTACAGAAAAGAAAAGTGGTCCGGCTTTTTATACCTTGCCTCATACAAAGCTGACTGCCGTAATGCGCCGGGATGCTGCAAAAGCAGCCGATTATGCAAAACGACACAACGTTAGCAATTGGTACGACAATGCTGTTGATTTAATAAACGACCCAGAAGTTGAGGCAATTTATATCGCTAGCCCTCCCGATAGCCATGCAGAGCTAACCATCATGGCATTGGAAAAAGGCAAGCCGGTATACGTTGAAAAGCCGATGGCACTAACGTATCTGCAATGTAAGGAAATGATTGAAGCTTCCGAAAAATTTCAGATACCTCTTTACGTGGCATACTATAGAAGAGAACAGCCCTACTTCCTTAAAGTTAAAGAGCTGCTTGATAATGGCATAATTGGAGATCCTAAGCACGTTTCCCTGCGTTTAGTACGCGAGCCCCTACCCTGCGACACCTCAGCAATTAAACCATGGCGACTGGACTTCAGTAAGTCCGGCGGGGGATATTTTGCCGACATGGGATCTCATCAGCTTGATATGCTGATGTTTCTTTTTGGGACCATCGAAAGTCAACAGTCTTTTGTTACGAACAAAGGACATCTTTACGAAACAGAAGATTACGTAAGTTCTATATTTCAATTCAAATCAGGAGTAAGCGCTCAAGCCTTGTGGTATTTTACAGCGCCGAAGGGGATATACGATGATTATGTTGAAGTTGTTGGAACAAAAGGAACCTTGCGTTTTTCTATATTCGACATGACTCCCATTGTCGTAAAAACAGCGAATGAAGTCAGGTATGATGTAGGAAAACCAGCTATTGTGGAAGCTCCAATGATTAGCCGCGTAAGCACCGAACTGCTTGAAGGTAGCTATCAGACCCAAGGGTTGCGGGATGCTGCCGAAGTAACCCGGTTGATCGAAGAAATTCTATCCCCCTACTATGCATAAATAGCCTACAGATTGGATGAATTTTCAATTTTAAACTTCTATGATAAAACCACCTGATTGTTTTTAATGTTATATAATTCAAAAAGGGAAAAGTATATGTGGCAAGAAATAGCAATAATAATAATTGGGATCCTTACAGTTCTCTATGTAGGTTGGAAAATTTACAAGATGCTTACAACACCCAAGGATCCGGACAACCCTTGCTCTGGTTGCAGTGGTTGTTCTCTCAAAGACCAAATAAAAACAAAAAAAGAATGCAGCACAGCGCATTGAACAGAATAAATATTGTATATATAAAAAAGAAGAAAGATAGTAATCGCTTGTCAAGTGTTTACTATCTTTCTTCTTTTTTATATATTTAGTCAGGCTACTAAAATATCATCGGCCAATACAATAGTAAGTAAAGCCATTCTCTGCTAGTTCCGACTTATCATAAATATTACGACCATCAATTACCAATGGAACCCGCATCAATTTCTTTATTGCGTTCCATGAGGGCATTCTGAATTCTTTCCATTCGGTAACCAACACAAGGGCATCCGCATCAACAACCGAATCATATATGTCTTTTGCATACAAAACCTTACCATCTATTCTGCGCTGCGCCTCAACCATGGCAATTGGATCGTATGCCGTTACCTCGCATCCAGCCTCAACCATTTTATCAATAAGCACCAAAGAAGGAGCTTCTCGCATATCATCAGTTTCCGGTTTAAAAGCCAGCCCCCACAAAGCTATCTTTTTCCCTTCCAGATCACCGTTAAAATGCTTATACAACTTTTGGAACAATATGGTTTTCTGCATTTCGTTTACATCTTCCACTGCCTGCAAAATACGCATAGGATAACCATTGTCAACGCCGGTTCTAACCAAAGCCTTCACATCCTTAGGAAAACAGGAACCTCCATAACCACAGCCCGGATATAAAAAACGACTACCAATACGCTCATCCGTTCCAATTCCTTTTCGCACCATATTTACATCGGCACCTATAATCTCACAAAGGTTTGCAATATCATTCATAAAGCTGATACGCGTAGCCAACATAGCATTGGCAGCATATTTAGTCATTTCCGCAGAAGGAACATCCATGTAAATCACACGGAAATTATTTAACAGAAACGGTCTGTATAACTTAGACATCAAAGCTTCTGCCCTTTCAGATTCAACCCCCACTACTACCCGATCCGGACTCATAAAATCGCTGATAGCTGTTCCCTCTTTCAGGAACTCAGGATTGGAGGCAATATCAAAAGAAAGATCAACACCCCGTAAGTCCAGCTCATGCTGAATAGTTTGTTTAATAATCTGAGCAGTACCAACCGGTACGGTGCTTTTAGTTACCACCAACAAATATTTTGTCATATACCGTCCAATTGTCCGGGCTACATCAAGAACGTATTTAAGATCGGCACTACCATCTTCATCAGGAGGAGTACCAACAGCACTAAACAATACCTCAACATCATTAAGGCACTCTTTAAGTTCTGTCGTAAAATGAAGACGTTCGGCCTGAACATTACGCCGCACCATCTCTTCGAGTCCTGGCTCGTATATTGGAATTATTCCTTTCTTAAGATTATCGATTTTACGTGAATCAATATCAACACAATATACCTCTGTTCCCATCTCGGCAAAACAAGTTCCTGTTACCAAGCCAACATAACCAGTTCCAACTATTGCTACCTTCATAAGCTTAATCTAATTAGTAAAGTCGTGCGAATGTAATACAATTTTATGGTACATTTACGTTATTATATGAAAAAACATTTCAGACATGGGTAAAGAAAAAATTGCAAATATTTCTGTAATATCTTTAGATACATTAGGATTTATAAGAATTATTGCTGCAATTACTGTAATGCTTGGACACACCTATTGGTTAATTGAACAATATGCCCCCGAAATATATATAAAAGGTATACTTCAATCTAAAATAATATGTTCAGACCTTTTCTTTATAATATCAGGGATGTCTCTTACAAAGCTCTATTCAAACAAAATTGCCAACAACAACATAAGCTTAGGTAAGTTCATTACATTTCGACTATCGAAGTTATATCCATTACTCCTTTTCTTTCTGCCTTTCTGCATATACTTATTTATTGGGAATGGTATAAATCTTGAACCTACAAGGCATATACTTACACTTATATCACCTTACTTATTTCTAGACGCCTGGTTGCCGGAATTTTATTACTCTTACGTTGGTCCTTCATGGGTTATTAGCGCATTCCTTATATGCTACATCGTTTTTTATTACTATTGCAAGCATCTTCAATCATTTTTTAAGAAACGCCTTACCTTTATGCTAGTTTTGATCATTGCATTCTCAATGTTACTATCGGCGTGGGGGTCAATTTACATTGAAAGCCCTGTAGTAGAAGGAGTGATTCATAAAAATCCAATAGCAAAACTTCCTCAGTTTTTCATGGGAGTTTTCCTTGCCTACTTGGCTGAGAAAAATTTCAAAACCAATAAAATTCATATTTTAGGATCTTTAATCATTATAACCATAATTCTGGGGCTAGTAATAGCTGACTATAAATTTTCGTGGAGAGTTTTAATTACACCCTTTATAGGCATTATTATCTATTCATTAGCAACCAATCCTAAACTAAGCTTATTGTTCGATAATGAAAAAAATAAAGAATATTCAAACAGTAGCTTACCTTTATTCCTACTCCATTGGGTTATTCTTTGGGGCTATGTATTGATTTTGAGACTTTATGAAGGATACCAACTAACCGGATTGTCTGATTTAAATCTATTTATTACGACATCATACCAAATAAAAGACCCGGTAAGTCCATTCTGGGGATACTGTATCATGCTTATTATATCAATTTACTGTTCCAAAATATTGTATCTTAAATATATAAACCCAATCTCTCTTTACATAAGGAGTTATTACGATCGAAGACATCCAGTAGTTATATGAGAAATATTTTAATGCTATCAATCCTTTTTATGCTATTATTTAATTGTTGTGACAAGGTTACAGATCCGGGAAACCAAAATTCGGATCCTTTAATTTTATTCACTGGAAGTTCGACAATAGCCATGTGGAAAAATCTCAATTCATATTTTGTTAATTTCAATATTAATAATTCAGGAATCTCTGGAAGTACAACAGAAACTATGATAAAAGAAAAAGAAAAAATGATATTTTCATACAACCCCTCTTTTATCGTGATGTATGCCGGGGAGAACGATTTGCTTTCAATTAGCCTTGACGAACTAAAAAGCAACATGGACTATTTAGTAGAAGAAATTCAATCTCGCCTTCCAAACACTCAGTTATTAATCCTTTCTTTAAAGCCAAGCCCCTACAGAAGATCTAAACATCCTGAGTTTATTAAAGCAAATTATTTCTACAAAGAATATGCCTCAAAATATTCTAATATTCATTTCGTAGACATCTGGAATCCGATGATAAATCAAGATAATAGTATCAACGGTATCTACTTTATGAAAGACAGTTTACATCTTTCCGACCAGGGATATGATTTAATATCTGAACTTACGTTAAACAAAATATTGTCTATTCAGCAAACTCAGGAAAACTGACTATTTACATACCTGCATACGCTTTGATAAATAATTCTTCATAGCTATCAACTATCTGTTTCCATGAATAACTATCCTTAATTATTCTCAGGTTATCCTGTTTCATCTGTAGAATCTTCCTCTCGTATCCACAATCATAGGTCAACATTAAAGACGAAACATCTTCTTTTGAAGTAAAATATAAAGCATTATCAGCGCAAACAGAACGATTAAATTCGTTATCATGAGCAACGATAAAAGTCTGACATGCCATAGCTTCCAGTAAAGAAGGATTTGTCCCTCCAACAGAATGGCCATGAAAATAGATACGTGCGTTATGTCTTAAACTATCCAAAGACTTTTTGTCGTATATACTTCCAACAAAACGAATGGAAGTGTTCGAATATTTTTGTTTCAGATAGAGACCATATTTGTTCTCAAAGTTACCAATAACAATAAATGGTCGGTCTATATACCGGGAAATTAGATAGCCATCAAGGATCGTTTCAATGTTGTTCTCCGGCTCAAGACGTGCTATCAAAAGATAAAAGTCTTGTTCTTTCAGAGAATAAGACTGCAAATAAGAGGGATCAACTTCGTTTACCGGTTCTGCACCATAAGGTATAAAGGTTGAATTCGTATTGAAAACCTTGCGATAATAATTCTGTATACCTAAATTGTCGGATACAAGATAATGCGATTTTTCAACTGCAATTTTTTCTAACTGCTTAATAAGCCATCTGGTTGGTCTGTTCCATTTGCTTCTCATCCATTCCAATCCATCCATGTTGGTTATCAAAACAGGATTCCCGCGACCGTTCATAAGATAATAAGATGGGGCATTACTGTGATAGCCACATTCAAGAATAATATCAAAATTCAACTGAAGAGCATCTTTTAAGCACAAAAAATCATATACAAAATTAGCGGAAGCTCCCATCCACTCCTCTGGACTATAAATATAACGGATAGCAACTCCATTAAAGCTCTTTTCAGGATAAATATGAAAATGAGGGTTGTATACAGTAACATCATGACCTTTTTTCACAAGACCTACAGAAAGAAACTCAGCAAATTGTTCGAATCCACCATAATTATTGGGTATTCCTCTGGTTCCTAAAATGGCTATTTTCATATCTATTCTATTCTTTTTAACTGTTCATCAATTTGTTTTATCATTTCCTCTTCACTAAATTTAAAGGATTTGATTCTCGCATTTGCAGAAAATTGGGCATACTTCCCTGACTCTAATATATAACGTATCTTTTCACTCAATTCGTCTATATTTCTTGAATCTATTCGAAATCCTGACATATCATCATCTACCAATTCCAAAGGACCTCCTACCGGCGGACAAATCACAGGGATACCATACGCCATTGCCTCGAGGATAGTTAAACCAAATGTCTCAACACAGAGCGATGGAATTGACAGATTCAATAAAAGCGATGCTTCTCTAAAAAACGGATGAACATCCCTTTGTGATGGTAAAATCTCAAGATTTGGGGGGACCGTATCAAAAAACGAATTTATTCCCTTTTGATCGCAGTTAACAATGAGCCTGAAACGATATTGAGGTAATCTTGATGCTAATAAAATAAATTGTCTCAAGCCCTTATATTCTTTCAAAGATGAAATCATTAAAATATTTCCAGTATTGCTTGTTTCATGTTTCATTAATGCCAGTTCCGAAAATGAAGCTGGTAAAGCATTGTAAACAACAGCTGTTCGGTTCAAATTCTCAGCATATTGTTTCTGAACATATTGAGATACAAAGAATGTGAAAGACGAAAGGTTTCTCCACATCCTAAAATACACTTTATGAAGCAAATTAGGTTTCACATATACCTCATGTACATGATAAACCACTGGTATCCTACGTAATTTTGCAGCATATGCGGGAGCAAAAGGGCAAATTGTATTGATGTAAAAAATAACATCATTTTTTTTAAATTGAAATGAAGCGATAAACATATATAGCTGAGCATAAACCAGCCTTAATAAGGTAAGAAACCTGTTGGATGTCCATTTATATGAAAACTGATGATATTTTACACCTTCTATTCCAGAAAGAAAACCTTCAGTGTTAGATGTGAATAATTCTACAGCATATCCTCTTGCCTGTAATCCACGAATAACCATAGACAATACCTGTGGACTCCCGCTAATATCGTTGTAGAGATGAAAGAAAATTATTTTTTTCATTTTTTAATTTCTTATTTATGTTGCAGTATCCTACGGACATGTAATCGGAACAAGAAAAAATAAAATTCCGACAATTTGCGGCAAATCAAATACTTACTTTTTAACCAACTATTTGAATTGTAGGTATTGCATATTTTACATGTTTCGTAAATGGCGGCGTTACTAAAACTTACTCCTCCAAACTCCATATTAGCTATAATTTCGTCAAGAAAAAAAGCTGCTAATTTATCCTTCTTCCTCATTAACAGTTCGTAATCTGCACATATTTTATATGAAGTATTAAACAGTCCGACTTGTTTAAATAATGATCTGTTATGTAACGATGCAACATGAGCAACAGTCATTTTATCACGAAATTCGTTCCACTTCCACCCTTTTCCAATCACTTTTAGAAAATGATCATTTTCATCCAGGTAATTAACTTTGGCAGATATATAATCGAAAGAATTTATTTCTACAGAAGAAATTAATTCTATATACTTTTCTAATGCATTAGAAAGTAACCGGTCATCAGCTCCTAAAAACATTATCCAATCACCTTTAGCTGCTTTAATTCCTTTGTTCCATGCATCATAAAGGCCATTATCTTTTTCACTTAAAACATAGTCTATATCGGAACTATATGAATTAATAACAGAAAGTGTTTCATCTGTAGAACCTCCATCAATAATGATCAGCTCTACTTCAGAATTTTTCTGCGAAACAATACTATCGAGACATCGGTTCAATGTCTTGCTGGCATTGTAAGTCGCTATTATTATGCTTATTTTCATCATATTCGGCATTTGTACATATTAATTCATATAAAAAACCAATAAACAAAATCAGATAAAATGACTCCCCGCTAAAAAAACCGTTTACAACCAACGTTGTAAAATAAACGGCAAGAACTGAAGCGATCAAAAGAATAAAAGCACTTTTATTTTCTCCTGATACTTTTATTTTCCTACGGGTCTTAATGAAGAGATTAATGGCAAAATAGAGAAGTATTGATATACCTAATAATCCCGTTTTAACCATTACATAAGCAAATCCATTATGTAAAATAGGAATATAATTCAATTCAATGCCAGGCAACAATAACTCCATTTCAAGATAAACCAGTTTACCAAAACCAAAACCTGCTATTTTTTGCAAAAGCGATCCTTGCATCATTGAATTATATGCTTCAAACAATTCATAAGCACGCCAGTTATTAATTACAGAATCATAACCATCAAACTCCTGAACAAACATTTCATTTAATGAATTTCTCAATTTTTCAGCAACAAAACCATCTCCATTAATCATCTGATAGATAATGAAGGCAAGTATTATAAGAACTCCTGAGAACAGAATAACTCCAATTTTCTTATATTTGGATACAAACGAATAAAACAAATACAGCAAAATAAAAATTAAAAAAGAGAAGTAATAGACTCTGGAAGAAAAGTAATAAAGTACAGCACTATTTAGAAGTATAATGCCGAGAAGCAAATAGTGATTCTGAATCACTTTAAAAATCTCCTTATAGTAAAAAATACTGAAGAAAAGTGCTAGCATAGGAATGGGAGTACCTGTACCAATCGAATATCTTGTATCGTATGTATCAGAAACAAACACCGATCCAAATTGGAATGTTGCCTGGAGTAAATAATACAACGAATATATCGAGCCAAATGTCACAAAAAGGACCATTAACTTAGATAAGGATAGTTTTTTGCAAAGTATTACTCCAAATAAGAAAGACAATATCGGCGTCGAAAAGTAGACATAATCACGGATAATATCTATACGTTTAAACCCCGTACCAAGTCTCGTTCCAATAATCAGTAACAATACAAGAGGAAACAACACCTTATATCTTCCAATACTCAACTCACCGGTAAATATAAAATATCCAACAACAGCAACAGATAGGAAGTACGACAAAAACTGAAATTGGTATCCAAAAACAGCAATAACAAACAGCACCAGTATCAGTATTAATTTGTCTATTTTCATATTAATTAATTATTGAGCAACTATATTATTTATATGAATTCATTCTCTTTAGTACCTTATAGGTAAGATAAGGCCCAAATATTACTCCATATGAGTTTGCAAAAAACATGGTAAATACAACCCCCAATACTCCAAAGGTTGGAAGTAATAATGTACTAACCGGATATAAAAGAATAGCAAAAACAAGCACTATTACAAGCTGCAAGTTAAGATAGCGGCTTGTTCCATTTAAAAAATAGATAAAGATAGAACCCAGATTACTAAAGACAGAAAATAAAAGCAAAGACAATGGCAAAAAGGATGGAATTGGAAGCTCTTGATTCAGCCATATTCTAAAACTAAATGGCAAAATAATCCACATGACAACTCCTATAATACTTACCCCTATCCACGAGATAAAAAGTTGAATAAATCCATGCTTTAGTTGTTTATAATTGTCTTTTGCATACGAATCAGTAAAGAAACTCCAGTACGGAGTTAATATCAGCGTAAAAATGGTAACAATTACATTAAAGTATTTGTATACAAGACTAAAAACAGATACATCTTCAGGTCCTACAAATTTTAGGATTATTATATTACTTCCCTGCAAAATAATCAGTGCTGATAATTGAATCAGAAAAAACCGCACACCTAAATTCAACAATTTATTACTTACCTCTTTGTTATAAAATTTTAGAGATGGCTTTAATAAAGCATACTTAGTATTAAAAGCATAGATAGATACTATTACCGAAATGAGCAATGTAGGTACAGTAATAATTAGGGAAAGGTTAAAAAGATCACCATCCAGATTTCTTCTAAGTAAAAAAAGCAATAAAAGAGAACACAATACGCCTGTGCAGTCAATTAAAGATGATAAAGCAGGTTTTTGATCTGCCAGAAAAATAGAATTAATCAATTTTGTAATTAGCTGCAACGATGTTGTAATTATTAGAAGTGACAACACACACCTTAAATTCGGAATGGAGATATCACTAATATTAAAAAAGGAAGCAATATCTACATAATGAACAAAAGGTAATCCAATAAATATCAAAAACAAAGAGATACAAAAAACAATCAAATAAGAGGAACTGATTAATTGTTTGTTCTTTTCCTGATTCCCTGTGGCTTTATTCACTGCAAAAAGATTTCTCATTCCGTTACCCAATCCAAGGTCAAAAAAGCTCAGCCAGGATATGGTTGTGTATAGCGTTATCCAAACTCCGTAGATTTTTGCAGACAATAAATCTAAAGTAACGGAGATTACGATAAAGTTAGACAATAAAAGAATTCCTTTTGCACCAAATAGCCATAGTATGTCCGTTTGAATCTTTTGCATCAGGCTATAATTTTTATCGTATCATGAATAAGCATCCATCGGTTTACCCAAGTATGATTTTTCTTCAATGTACTATAATTCATCTCAACCAACGATTCATATTTTTGAATTTGATTTATTATCTCCATAACTTGATTCAACGGATCATTTGAATCAAGTTCTATTACAGGATTATAACCAAATATAGAGATCAGCTCGGCAGGTGCTTTTCCAACCAATACACATTTTGAAGCCATGGACTGAAAATATCTGTTCGTTACAGTTTCTAATCCTCCAGATTCAACAGGATGGGTTATCGATTTGGGAAAACAAACTGATATTTTAGAATCAGCAAATCCTTTCTTTAGTAAATCCTGTGTAGGGAATATGAGACTTCCGGCTTCCTTTTGATATAGATAATTAATATTACTATTGGTCATCAGAGCTGTGTGCAATACATCATAACGCCTTCCAAGCTGCAAAACGTCAATCGTTCGGTCTGCTAGGGGTTTAAATTCATACTCTTCAACCTTACAGGCTTCCGGACAAAAACAAACCTGCGTTTCAGAAAACCGTTTTTGTAATTGAATAGCCGCCTGAGATGATGAAACGAACAACACATTTATTTTTAAATGTTTTACTATCCGTTCAATCTGATCATACTTCGCTGGCCATGCATCGAATAAATACAAAACTCTAAATTTTGATTTATTTAAAACATCAACACCAGGAATAGAATCGATACCCATCGCAATACTTAAGCATATTTTGTCATTTCCATTAAATACTGGTATAGAAGTACATTGCAAAAATTTCAGCAATATTTTATCCATAAACTTACTTGTGCGAATAAATTGTCCCACCTGTAATTCATGCAACGTACTTATAAATTCATCCGACACATAGAGTGCAACGTGATCAAATTTACTTATCTGAGGTATGAGAATACTCATAAGTTTAATTTTTAACCAATACTTTATAGGCAATGATCACAATAGGAATAAAAAAGGCGATGATCAAAGCTATGGAAAATACAAACAAAGGATTTGGTTTAACAGGATCGAGCAAACTATAAGCAGCATCAATGATTTGGGCTCTGGGCATCGATCTGGCCATTGTCATGGCATTTTCTTCTTTTTGCTGCAGCAGAAAAAGATACAATTCGGACTTAACCATCTGCTGACGTTTAATATCCAGAAATTTACGCTCCTGAGTTGGCATGCCTCCTATCCGCGCGTTAAATTCCTTTTCCTGCTTCTTCAGATCATTTCTAGCCACATCGAATCCAGCCTTAATACTCTTAAAAGTTTCCAGCACATTTTGACGTAAAACCTCAATTTGCTTATTCAACATCAGAACTGCAGGATTATCACCTTTGGTGGTCTGTAATAATTTAGCCCGTTCCAAAAGAAAATTATTATATTGCTGCAATCCTTCCGCTGCTGTCTTTTCTGTTATACCTAAATTCAAAGGAGCTAAAGCATATCTGTTTTCGGGAGCTTTCAAAAAGTCTTCAATTAATTGCACTGTAGCATATTGGATCTCCGAATCGATTAGCTTTTCTTTAAAGTCTCCATTTTTCTCCAGCAAAATTTTTGCTTCCACTTCAATGTCCGTAAGGTTGTTAACTTTTTTGAATTCTTCAATCTCGCGCTCCACATTTTCCAAATCTCGAGTATTTAATTCGATTCGTTCTTGCAGGAAATCGGCAGTACGTTGGGCCGAAATATTCTTTTGATCAATTCCCCTGTCATTATAGAGAGCCACAATCTTATTAAGAAAGTCTTTCCCCCTCTGAACATTGGTTTCTTCAATTGACAGATAAATGCCATTGGCTTTTTTCTCAGCAATTTTAATTATAAGATTTTTAAGAAATTTTTCAGCTGTGTAATCATAACCCAAGAAAGATATCTTCAAGTTATCAAAAGTTTTAGGCGAGAAAAAGGAAGTCGCCTCAAACCGGAAAGTTCCATATTCCGTTTGCAGATTATAAGGAAACCCGGAAACAGTTATATCTGCAATCTTTCCCCAGCCTTCTTTTGCAACTATACGAACTTTCCCGGAACCAGACTGAGTAAGCTTGAAAGTCAGCTTATTCTTTAAAAAAGAAGAAGCTATACTGTCTGAAAATACAATTTGAATCGGAGTATTGTTATAATAATCCTTCTTTTTCACAAAATCGGTAGAAGTATAGGAAACATTAAGCTTTAGTTCTTTGACAACATCTTTCACAAGTGAATACGAATTCATAAGCAACAGTTCGTCGTCTACATTACCTGCCCCACCACTTAGAAATCCCCCAAACGAAAAGCCCTTTAACATGGACGACATACCAGCATTACTCTTTTCGGCTTCATCTTTTATCAGAACATTCGCCTGGATTTGATAAACCGGCGTTGTTATGTATATGTATACGACGGATAATGCAAAACATAATAACAATAACGCAAAGAAACTGTATTTGTATTTTTTAATATCTTTCTTCGTTAACGAAGATAATACTGTTTCAATTTTAGTAGATGAAAAGTTACCCATCTTATGAATAATTTGAATATGATGACTCTTATTTATTAACTGCTATTATAGAAACGATAACACTTGCAATTACTGAAATTGATGAAGTTATTGCAGTTATTACAGAAAGGTCAACCTGATCGGTTTGGCTATACCGTGATTGTTTTTTCCTTTTATCGTTAGGCTCTACATATACAATATCGTTTTGTTGCAGATAGAAATAAGGAGAAGAGAAAAAATCGGACTTGGTAAGATCGAAAGTAACCACTTCTTGCTTTCCGTTATTGTCGCGAATTACCTTAACGTTTTCCCTATTACCATAAATAGTTAAATCGTTTGCCATTCCTATGGCATCCAGAACAGTTACTCTGTCAGAATTAACAGGATAGCTTCCGGGTTTCAATACTTCGCCAATAACAGTCACCTTATAGTTAATAATCTGGATATTAACAATTGGGTCCTTCACCAGCTCAGAAATTTTATTTTGTAGTAAGTCAACTGCTTCTCTTTTTGTTTTTTCTGCCAATTGAACTTTTCCGATCACTGGAAAGTTGATAGAGCCGTCCGAATCAACCGTGTACGTTTGCATAGCCTGAGAAGATCCGATTTCTTTTGTTCCATTAAACATTTGTTCCGTTTGTTTAGCAAATGTTACTACCGGCAGGTTAAATGGAGCCACTGCAGCTGGATCCAATGCCGAAACTGTAATAGTAAGTAAATCGCCGGTGCAGATTTTTGGTACATACTGATTATACTCAAGCGCTGCTGGTTTTTTATTTGGATCATCTAAATCCTGAAAATAAGTAATACCTTTTGGTGCGGAACATGCACAAAGCAAATAGAGGAACAAGGCCAATGGGACAAATTTCAATTTCATATCAGTTCGTTTATTTTATCGAATTAATCGTATTTCAATAAAAGGTTATTTAATAAAATTTACCTTTTTACATCCTATATAACGATGCTATAATGGATATATTGCTGCAGAGAAAACTAATTTTAGCACTTGGGGATATAGAGATTCGTGAATTAATCCGTACATTTGTACAAAAGAAAACGTATATGGTTGAAATAGGCAAATATAACACGCTTAAGATTGTTAAAGACTTAGATTTCGGGGTGTATTTAGATGGTGGCGACGACTTGGAAATTTTACTTCCTGCCCGCTATGTTCCAAAGAATGTTAAGCCCGGAGACGAAGTCGAAGTGTTTATTTATCATGATAATGAAGGCCGGATTATTGCTACGACTGCTAAACCTTTGGCTGTTGTTGGCGAATTCCAGTGGATGGAAGTAAAGTCGGTTAACGAGATGGGGGCCTTCCTTGAATGGGGATTAATGAAGGATTTGCTGGTGCCATTCCGTGAACAAAAAATGCCTATGCGCGAAGGTAAATGGTATCTCGTGTATGTTCACCTTGATCACGTAACCAATCGCATTGTGGCATCTGCGCGTATCGACAAGTTCCTCGACAATGTTCCTCCCGTGTATGAATTTAATCAGCAAGTAGATTTACTTGTAGCCGACGAAACAGAAATTGGCTATAAAGTAATTATTAATAATTTACATTGGGGACTTATTTACCACAATGAAATCTATCGCAGACTGGAAAGAGGCGAACATCTAAAAGGGTATATAAAAGAAGTTCGCGAAGACGAAAAAATTGACGTGAGTCTTACTCGTTTAGGATATGATAAAGTTCAAGGTATTACCGGAACAATTATGGATTCACTGAGAGCTCATAATGGGTTTTTAGCTGTTCACGACAAATCGCCCGCCGAAGAAATCTATTCTCTTTTTGGCTGCAGCAAAAAAAGCTTCAAACAAGCCGTAGGTGCTTTGTATAAAAAGAAGATCATCAGCATTGAACCTGATGGAATCCGTCTAATTCAAACAGAAGATAATACAGCGGAATAACCCGGAACAATTGTTCCCTTTGTGTTTTATAACTTTGCCTTCTATTAAGTAGCTTCAACACAATAGTGATCTATTCTTTTTAATACGAACAAGTATTCGTTTGTCATATGTACACTTTGCGTTTGTCAATTGTCAAACGTAAGGTATTCATATGTTGACTTTGCGTTTGACATATGGCAAACGAATACTTGTTCGTAGTCCCGGGGTTAGTTTATAATAGTGTTTGAGTTAGTTCGTTATAGTATTAGGAATAGTTTGTCATAGTTAGTATTCTTGTAGCCCTTTATATCCCAACAATTATGGCGATTCTGATTAAAAAGAGTAAAGTTCCGCTTATAAGATTATTTTTTGGCTTGTGAGAGGTGACAGATGCAGTGACAGATGATAAGCCCATCTGTCACCAGTTAGACAACAGCTTATGAGCGGTTTACGATCAAAAGGTGTTAGATGAGAGATCTTTTTCGAAAATATTCATACTAAGAAAAAAAGAGGACACCTTCAAGGCATCCTCTTTCTCTATTTTATTAATCGAGCTTCAATACAGCAAGGAAGGCTTTTTGCGGAACTTCCACTGTACCAATCTGTTTCATTCGTTTCTTTCCTTCTTTCTGTTTTTCCAACAGCTTTCGCTTACGGGAGATATCACCTCCGTAACACTTGGCGGTAACGTCTTTTCGTACTGCCTTTATGGTTTCACGGGCAATAATCTTTGCTCCTACAGCTGCCTGTATGGCAATATCAAACTGTTGTCTGGGAATTAATTCTTTTAGCTTTTCGCACATGCGCCGACCAAAAGTAACACTGTTGTCTACGTGAGTCAAAGTAGACAACGCATCAACAGGTTCTCCGTTCAGCAAAATATCAAGTTTCGCCAGCTTAGACTCTCTGAAATCGTGAATATGGTAATCGAACGAAGCATATCCTTTCGAAATACTCTTCAACTTATCGTAAAAGTCGATAACGATTTCACCCAAAGGCAGATCGTAATGAATCTCAATACGGTCGCCCGATATATATTCCTGTCTCAGAAGAATACCCCGCTTACCCAGACAAAGTGTCATAATCGGACCAATATAGGCTGTATTCGTAATAACGGATGCTCTGATATAAGGTTCCTCAATACGATCAATCAGCGTGGGGTCTGGTAAACCTGCCGGATTATGAACTTCTGTACAATTTCCTTTCCGATCGTACACTTTGTACGACACGTTAGGAACAGTTGTAATAACATCCATATTAAATTCGCGATCCAGACGTTCCTGAATAATTTCCATATGCAGTAAACCCAGGAAACCACAGCGAAAACCAAAACCCAAAGCAGCAGAACTTTCAGGCTGAAAGGTCAACGAAGCATCATTAAGCTGAAGTTTCTCAAGCGATGAACGAAGGTTCTCGAAATCTTCGCTATCAATAGGATACACTCCTGCAAACACCATTGGCTTCACTTCTTCGAAACCTGCAATTCCCTGAGTAGCCGGACGTTTAACATGCGTAATAGTATCCCCTACCTTTACTTCTTTAGAGGTTTTGATCCCGGATATAATATATCCCACATCCCCTGTACGTATTTCGTCACGTGGAGACGGAGTAAGTTTAAGAACTCCAATTTCATCGGCTTCGTATTCTTTTCCGGTAGCAATAAACTTAACCGAATCACCTTTTCGAACAACTCCGTTAACAACTTTAAAGTAAGCAATAATTCCTCGGAAAGAATTAAATACCGAGTCGAAAATAAGACATTGCAACGGAGCTTCAGGATCTCCTTTTGGAGCTGGAACCCGTTCGATAATGTGTTCCAGAATCGTATAGACACCTTCGCCGGTCTTTCCGCTTGCACGGATTATGTCTTCTCTTTTACATCCTAATAGTTCAATAATCTGATCTTCTACTTCGTCGGGCATAGCACTGGCAAGGTCGATCTTATTAAGAACAGGAATAATTTCGAGATCGTGTTCGATAGCCATGTACAGGTTCGATATAGTCTGAGCCTGTATTCCCTGAGCTGCATCAACAATAAGCAATGCGCCTTCGCATGCAGCAATAGAGCGGGAAACTTCATACGAGAAATCGACATGCCCCGGTGTGTCAATAAGATTCAGAATATACTCTTCATCTTTATAGGTATACTTCATTTGAATGGCATGACTTTTTATTGTTATGCCACGCTCTCGTTCCAGATCCATATCATCAAGCACCTGGGCTTGCATATCTTTGCCTTCAACGGTCTTGGTATACTCAAGCAAACGATCGGCCAGGGTGCTCTTGCCATGGTCTATATGAGCAATAATACAGAAATTGCGGATATTTTTCATTCGCCAATATTTTTTACGTATGCAAAGATAGAGAATTTACACAAATTTTCATACATTTGGCATACCATTTGTACAAATACATACTATGACAGTACAAGAAATAAATAAAGCCTATTACCGCATTGAAGGCTCTCTTAATAGTAAAGAACTAAAAAATGCGTTCGAGTTGATGCAGAACCTTATTTACGAAAGTAAAGAATATTCATTGCAAGACAGACTTACAGAGTTACACGATACATATAAATACATGCTCCGCTATCGGGTAGAAGGAATGAAAGACCCTATGCAGACTCAGATATACAATAATCTTCTGGCTTCATCCTATGAATTGGCAGACGACCTGAATATGAAACTTCTACAGAAACTTTCGCCTGTTATCTTCTTTGATCGCAAACGTATTTCCGCTTATCTTTCGTCCGCCCCGTATACTCAGTTGCATAAAGAACTTTCAACGGCTCACGAAGTCGAAGATCATAAGCAGTTCGATGCTTTGCTGCAACATCTTTTCAACCGGGTGTGGTTATCAGAAAGAATTTCGCCCGAAGAACTGTCGGATTTAAGAGGGATAATAGCCGACAAAACGCTACCCTACCCGGTTAGCTGTCAGATTGTTTCGGCCTTGTTTATGGGGATTCAAACCATGTTTGACGACGAGAAGGTATTGCTTCTTTGCGATATTGCGGCATCCGACAAGGATGAAATTCGGATACGCGCATTTATTGCCATCCTGATCACCTTGTATTTATACAAAAAACGACTTAATTATTACCCTGCTATACAGAACCGTCTGGAAGCATTGTCTGAGCGTCCTGATTTTGTAAAAGAAATAAGGACTATTATTCTTCGCTTTATCCTTTCCCGTGAAACAGAAAAGATAACACAAAAGCTACAGAACGAAATCATTCCCGAAATGATGAAGATGAGTCCTAAGCTTAATAAAAAAATCAATCTGCAGGACTTTACGATAGATCAGTTGGGCGACGAAATGAATCCTGATTGGCAGAATATGCTTGAGAATAGTGAGCTGGGCGATAAAATGAAAGAATTTTCTGAACTTCAGATGGAAGGGGCCGATGTGATGCATTCCTCTTTTATTCATCTTAAAAGCTTTCCCTTCTTCAACGAAATTGGAAACTGGTTCTTGCCGTTTACTCCGCACCATTCAGTTTTCGCAAATCACTTCGGAACAGGATCCGATATTGACAAAATATTGGACACAATGGCTATTTCGTCTTTCATGTGCAATTCGGATAAGTATTCGCTCTATTTCAGCATCATGCAACTGCCGGAACAACAACGAAAGATGATGCTTGCCCAGTTTGACAGTCAGACTGTTGAAATGATTCAGCAACGAAAGGAAGAATTCATGCCCGAGGGCAAGAACGTCGAATACATTGCTGGTCAGTATATTCAGGATTTATACCGGTTCTTTAAAATACACCCTCGCCATCTTGATTACAGGGATATCTTTACTTTGCCTTTGGATTTTCATAATCTTTCCACGATTAAGCCATTTTTGTCTGACAAGGAAAGTTTAACAACCATTGCGGAGTATTACCTTCGGAAAGGGTACATTGAGGATGCTCTCACTGTTTTTGAGCGTTTGTCCAATACCAATCCGGACAATGAGGAGCTTTATCAAAAGATAGGCTATTGCAAACAAATGAAGGGAGATGTGCAAGGAGCTCTTGAAGCCTATTTGCATGCCGATTTATTGAATAGCGACAGTAAATGGGTAATCCGTAGAATTGCCGGCTGTTACAGAGCTTTAAAGCAACCAGAAAAAGCGCTGAGTTACTATCACCGGTATGAAGCTTTAAGTCCCGACAATCTTTCTGTAACTATCAGTATCGGTCATTGCCATCTTGAACTGAAAAATTACAGCGAAGCGCTAAAGTGTTATTTTAAGGTAGAATATCTTGATAGCAATAATCACAAAACCTGGCGTCCAATCGCCTGGTGTTCCTTCCTGACAGGTAAATACGATCAAGCGCGTAATTACTATAATAAAATAATGGGAATGAATCCTACCATACAAGACATTCTGAATGCCGGGCATACGGAATGGGCTTTACAAAACATGAAAGGGACAATCAATTTCTATAAAAAAGCAATTGAAACGGACGAAGGCGATTTTAATAAATTCATGGAACAGTTTACACAGGATATACCAGATCTCCTTGCTGCTGGCATCGAAGAACAGGAAATCCCTTTGCTTCTCGACGAGTTAAAATACAGTCTTGATGGTATTCTATAATAAAATAAAGAGGTAGTCCTGTAAAGACTACCTCTTTATTTTATTATAGTACGTTTGTTCGTTTGAGTCGGAAACTCACTCAATTGTAAAATACTCCGTTAACTTGAATCCGTTCAGAAAGTCTGTTACAACCATTCGTTTCTTTCCTGCAAGCTGAACAGCATGTAAACGAACAAACCCTCCTTGAGCTGCAACATCTACAAAATTTTTGGAATCCGTACGAATACTCCCGAATGGCAATACATGCGATTCGACTATTTTTTCTGTTTGGAATACTTTCAACACCATCTTCTCGCCAGTAGAAGCAACCAATTCTGTCCACGCTCCGGGATAAGGTGACAAACCTCTAACAAAATCATATACCTGTTTTACAGATAAACTCCAGTTTATACGGCATGTATCTTTAAAGATTTTAGGCGCAGCCCGCAATTCGGAGCTATTAGTATAAAAAGATTCCTGAGGAACAGCATCAGCTTTACCTTCTATAATAAGATCGACAGTCTTTAAAACAAGACTTGCTCCCATAGTCATCAATGAATCATGCACTATCTCTGCATCATCCGTATCTGCAATAGGTAATCTTTGCTGAAGGATAATTTTACCTGTATCAATCTCGTGAGTAAGAAAAAAGGTTGTAGCTCCGGTTTCTGCATCACCATTAATCACTGCCCAATTGATCGGGGCGGCACCTCTGTATTGCGGAAGCAAGGAGGCGTGTAAATTAAAAGTTCCCAGACGTGGCATATTCCATACAATCTCTGGCAGCATTCTGAAAGCAACCACAATTTGTAAGTCGGCGTTCAGGGCTTTTAGCTCATTTATAAATGTTTCCTCTTTTAATTTTTCGGGCTGTAAAACAGGAAGTCCCTGCGAAACGGCATACTGCTTTACCGGACTAGCCTGCAAAGTACTACCATGTCTGCCAATGGGTTTATCGGGCATGGTAACCACTCCTACTACATTATACCCTCCTTCTACAAGGGATTTCAGGCTCTCGACGGCAAAATCCGGAGTACCCATATATACAATTCGCAATGTTGTTTTGTCCATTTTATTAATCTCCTGAAAAGTTTTCTACCAACACTTCGCGGTAAGAATTGAATATCTTCGACTTGGAAACAAATCCAATATAGTGACCTTCCATATCTACAACAGGTAAGTTCCATGCTTTGGTATCGTCAAAAATCCGCATAATCTGTTCCATAGACTTATCGATGGAAATCCGGGCTGGGGCTGATACCATAAATTTGGAAACATGAAACCGTTCATAAAGTTCCGGACGAAACATTATATTCCGGATATTATCCAGTGAAACAATGCCTAGCAATACCCCTTTAGCATCAACAACGGGGAAAGCATTTCGGCTACTTCGTGCAATTACTTTAACCAGATCGCCCAAACTCATTTCAGGATTTACCTGTTCAAAGTCCTTTTCAATTACCTGATCCATCTTTAAAAGGGTTAATACAGCCCGGTCTTTATGATGGGTTAAAAGTTCTCCTTTCTGTGCCAATCGCATAGAATAAATGCTATGAGGTTCAAACATCAGAATCGTGATGTATGCACTTATCGACACAATCATTAACGGAAGAAATAAATCATACCCTCCGGTAAGTTCCGCGATAAGGAATACTCCGGTAAGAGGTGCATGCATTATAGCAGACATAACTCCTGCCATACCCAGCAGAGCGAAGTTCTTCTCAGAAAGATACATTGTAAAAGGCAGGTAATTAGATGCATGAGAGAAAATAAAACCAGCAATACATCCCATATATAAACTGGGAGCAAATAGCCCCCCCGAACCTCCTCCGCCGTTTGTAGCACTAGACGCAAACACTTTAAATAGCAATATCAATGAAAGAAATATAATGATTCCCCAATAAGACCCCGACAAACCGGAAAAGAGGGTATTATCCATCATATCCAAAAACTGGCCGTTCAATAACATACCTATTGTATCATATCCTTCCCCATAAAGCGGAGGAAAAAGGAAAATAAGTATACTCAGCATCATTCCTCCAAGTAAGAATTTTTTCCAGAATGTTCCAAGCTTCCTATATTTACCTTCTATGTTATTCATAACACGGGTAACATACAATGAAACTAACCCACAAAAAATACCAAGCAGCAATACATAAGGTATACGGCCAATTTCAAAAACTTCTGTTTGAGAAAACTTAAACATTGCATCCGTTCCTGTAAAAATATAAGAGACTGTTGCCGCTGTTACCGATGAAATAAGAAGAGGAAGTACGGATGTCATTGTTAAATCCAACATTAATACTTCTATAACGAATACAAGCCCGGCAATGGGCGCTTTAAAAATACCAGCGATTGCTCCTGCAGCCCCACATCCGACAAGCAGCATAAGGGTTTTCTGCTCAAGGCGAAACAATCGTCCTAAATTAGATCCTATAGCCGCTCCCGTAAGTACGATAGGAGCCTCAGCCCCAACTGACCCTCCAAAACCAATTGTAACAGAACTGGCAACCAGCGACGACCATGTGTTGTGAGGCTTAATACGGCTTTTCCGTTGGGAGATTGCATAAAGAATTTTAGTTACCCCATGACTTATATCGTCCCGAACTATATACTTTACAAATAAACCTGCCAACAAAATACCAACAACCGGATACAAAAGCAGCATATAATTTACTTCGCCAGATTGAAATCCTCCGGTAAGCATCTGTTGTATAAGGTGAATGAGTTGTTTTAGTACTATCGCAGAGACTGCCGTACAAATGCCCACGAGAAAACTTACTATCAAAATAAAGTTTTTCTCTTTTATACGTTTTTCGCGCCACAATAAAATCCTGTAAAACAAACCTTCTTTTGCCATTTTAAATCCCTTTTCCGGTAAACACCGTTCTTATTGTATAAATTAATATCGTTAAATCTAAAATCAGGGACATATTTTCATAGTACAATATATCATACTGAAGTCTTTCAATCATTTTGTCAACATCACTTGCATATCCATACTTAACCATACCCCATGATGTGATTCCTGGTCTTACGTTGTGCAATAAATAATAAAACGGGGCTTTCTTTACTATTTTATCAATATAATATTTTCGCTCCGGTCTAGGTCCGACAATAGACATATCTCCTTTTAATACATTCCAGAACTGAGGTAACTCATCCAATCTGTACTTTCGCATGAATCGGCCGAAAGGGGTAATTCGTGCGTCATCGTCGCTAGACAACAAGGGACCGTTCAATTCGGCACCTTCGTACATTGTCCTGAATTTATATATATTGAAAGGCTTTCCCATATAACCGATCCGCTCCTGTTTAAATAAAACAGGGCCCGGCGAATCCTTCTTAACACGGAAAGCAATATATAAATAAAGAGGCGTTAATAACAAAACAGCAAAAGCTGAGAATACGTAATCAAGAGTTCTTTTAATATTTTTTTCTGCTTCCGAAAAATTGTTATCGGTTACATCCACTAACGGAACTCCAATCAGGGTTTTAACTTTTACACCCGATATCATATTTGCTTTATCTACCAATACCTTGATTGGCAAATTATAATGATAAAGGGAATAAAGAATTTGCAATCGTCTTTCGTTATCATGAGACTCTATGGCGACTACCAGCTCATCCACCGTCGCTTTTTCCATAAAGGATGCTACCTGCGAGCTTTCGTCTTCGTTTACCGTACCCACAATATCATACCCCATCGAATATAAGCTTCTTGCCACTTTTTTAGCTTTGGATCCCGATCCGATAATTAATATACGAAGAGCCCATTCTCTGTTTTTAATTTTAGCGATGCCCGAAAGTGTTATCAGTAAACGAGGCACATAAGTTAAAACGAATTGAAGCCCAAGTAAGGCAAAGAATAGCTTGTAATAAATAACAAAGGAATGAGGTAAATCATTCAGCAATACAGCAAAAAAGACAATTACAACGCCAATTATTACGGTAAGCGCTGTTGAAAGAAATTCGGTAAGTCTGGATTTTCCAAAAGGCTTATTGTAATACCCTGAAAAGTAAAACAAAATAAGCCATCCAACCGGAATTAAAGCCCAGCCTTGCAGTACATGAGAATCGAGAAGAAATTGCTCAAGGGAATGGTATCCCTGATAAATTCCAACCTCATCATAGCGTAGCAAGTTAAAAAGCAACCATGCCAGCAATGCAGACAGAAAGTCTGAAATAATATATTTAAGGGTCTGCCTGCTTTTATTCATTATCTGATTACCTGAACAACACCTCCATCACCCAATTTAATGATTCCTGAAGGATTTGACTTAATCTTTTCATCTTGCCGGTAGTTTACAATATAATCTACACCAGACTTAATTTCTTCCGATATCTCGTGGAAATTTGCAGGCGAAGTTTGACCACTTATATTGGCTGAAGTCGAAACGAGCGGTTTACGAAAGCGTTCGCAAAGCGATCTTGAGAAAGGTTCGCTGGTAATACGTATTCCGACACTCCCATCTTCTGCAAGTAAATTTGTTGCAAGATTTTTTGCTTTCGGGTAAATTATAGTCAGCGGTCTATCAGCTACATCAATTAAATCCCACGCAATCTCAGGAACCCGGGAAACATAGATATTAAGCTTCGCCGAATTATCTGTTAGAACAAGCATTGCTTTATTATCAACCCGACGCTTTAGTTCGTATATTTTTTTTACTGCCTCCTCATTAGTAGCATCGCATCCAATGCCCCATACTGTATCTGTAGGATAAAGAATTATCCCCCCTGCCTGCAAAACCTCACAAGCTTTTTTTATTTCTTCTACCATAGTACTACTTAATATTCTTACAAATTTACAAATCATTCTTATACTTCAAAGTAAAAATGATAAGATTATTAAAAAAGCCTCCTCACTCAACCATCAAATGGTGAACAAGGAGGCTTCCTGTAACATCTTATTTATTACCAAATTACCACACGTTCCTGAGGTGTCATAAACATCGGATCTTTGTCTGTAATGCTAAATGCTTTATAGAAGTCTTCAACATTGCGTAAAGCGGCATTTACTCTCCACTTTCCCAAACTATGCGGATCTATTTTTGTTAAGCGCAAAATCTCTTCGTTGCGTACATTCTGGCCCCACAAGGCTGCGTATCCAAGGAAGAAACGCTGAGACGCAGTAAAACCATCTATAGCCGCAGGTTCTTTTCCTTGCAAACTATTCTTTAGTGCTGTATATGAAACAAGCAAGCCTCCCTGATCAGCAATATTTTCTCCCAATGTAAAACGGCCATTGGCATGCACAGAATCCAACACCAAAATAGTATCGTATTGTTTAACCAACACATCTGCACGTTCTGTAAAACGCTTTGCGTCTTCCGGTGTCCACCAATCCTGCAAATTACCATCCTTGTCATAATTACGTCCCTGATCATCAAATCCATGTGTCATTTCGTGTCCGATTACCACACCTATTGCCCCATAATTTACGGCATCATCGGCATCCAGGTTGAAAAAAGGAGGTTGAAGAATGGCAGCCGGAAAACAAATTTCGTTAGTAGTTGGGTTATAGTAGGCGTTTACAGTTTGGGGACTCATATGCCAACGAGCTTTGTCGACTGGTTTACCTGCGTCTGCAAGGTAGTATTCCATATCAAAGACATTGGAACGAACTACATTTGCCCAATAAGAATCTCCTTTAATTTCGAGCTTGCTATAATCGCGCCATTTATCGGGGTAACCAATCTTTACAGTAAATGCGGCTAGTTTTTCCTGAGCTTTTACTTTAGTGACATCACTCATCCAGTCTAATCCGTTTATTCTTTCTCCCAAAGCCTTTTGTAAATCACCCACCATCGTAAGCATTTTTTCCTTAGCTACCGGAGGAAAATATTTTTCTACATAAAGTTGTCCAACTGCTTCCGACAAGGCTGTATTTGTTGTTTCTAGAGCTCTTTTCCAGCGAGGTTGCTGCTCTTGCTTGCCAGACATTGTTTTTCCAAAGAAATTAAATGAAGCAGTATAAAAATCGTCGTTTAGATAGGAAGCCGCACTATTCAGCAAGTTGAACGACAAATAATATTTTTGTTCTTCGAGTGTAGTCTTCTTCATTAAATCGCTTAGACCTTTGTAAAAAGAAGCCTGCTTGACATCAAGTTCAGGAATGTTTTTAAGACCCATTGTTCCGAAATAGGCCTCCCAATCCAATAAATCGTACGAAGTTTTGAAAGATTCGAGCGAAATCTTATTGTAATTCTTCTGAGAATCACGCAAATCTTCGCGGGTAAATGAAACAGTTGCGATACCTGTTTCAATTTTAAGAACCGCATCAGCTGCAGTCTTCGCCTGATCTGTTGTATATCCTGCCAGAGTAAACAATTGATTAACATATAATTTATATGCTTCTCTAATATTTTTTGTATCTGCATCATCCAATAAATAATAGTCACGGTCGCCCATAGCAATTCCTGACTGGTAAAGTTGAACAATATTCATTGAACTGTTCTTTTCGTCAGCACCTACATACAACGAAAAGTAAGGACTCATTCCTTCTTTCTGCATGGTAGCAACCATTTTGGACAAATCAGCCTTTCCTTTAAT
The DNA here is from genome assembly GCF_963667135.1 of uncultured Macellibacteroides sp. Taxonomy (NCBI): domain Bacteria; kingdom Pseudomonadati; phylum Bacteroidota; class Bacteroidia; order Bacteroidales; family Porphyromonadaceae; genus Macellibacteroides; species uncultured Macellibacteroides sp. Next base: position 4,153,247 of record NZ_OY762974.1, read on the forward strand.
TGACTGAATAGACGACAGCTGATCTTTAACCGGAGAAATTCCATCGGCATTCAGTTTCACGCTATCCAATCCCATTGTATAGAATGTTCCGATTTTACTGGCAACACTTCCAGGCTCATGCTTCTCTTTACCAAGAGATTCTATTAGATCCTTAAGCTGTTCCTGATTCACTTCCCTCAGTTTATCAAAAGAGCCATAACGTGCATACTCTGGTTTTAACGGGTTTTGCTTAATCCATCCTCCGCAAGCGTACTGATAGAAATTACTACCTGGAGAAACGGTTGTGTCAAGGTTTGCAAGATTAATGGCAGGGACCTTTGATGTATCCTTGGAAGGAGTAGTACATCCTGCAGCGGAGACCAGTCCGGCAATCAGAGAAAGAGCAATCATCTTTTTCATTTTGTATTTACTGATTTTTAAGAAAAGAATTAAAATAAAAGAGAAGTAACTAAAAAAGTCCCGCCATTCTACGAATGCAAACGGCAGGACCCTATGAGGGATATTCTTATTTAGAACAACTTTGCAGGATATTCGCCAGCATCAACCAAAGCCTGAATTTTATCAACCACGCTTTGACGATCGTCGGCATAAGTAACGCCAAACCATTTTGAAGTTGTATCCAACACTTTCACTGTAGCTGTACCATTATTTACAAGCTCATTAACCATTAAAGGAATAAAATATTCACTTTTCAGGTTACTCATATTCTTTGTAAGGAAATCAGCAAAGAAATCTTCCGAATACTTGAAATAATCGGGAGTAAATCCCCACATATTCATTGAAACAGGTGTGTTGTCTGCAATAGTAACCACTTCATTGTTTTCATCTTTAAACTGAACCTTACCATCGATCCGCTCGATAGCAGTACGTTCAACAACTGTGGTAAGAAAACCATCGGCATTCGTTCCGCAAACACCACGGGCTACAGATCCGCTTTCGCTCAATGTATTTCCCACGCGGTAACCCACCATGCAATATTCATTTTGTTTTCCTGTCATCGCAGAAAGCTCTTTACCAAGAACTTCAAAGCTATCGCGACCATAGAAATCATCCGCATTAATTACAGCAAATGGTTCTTTAATCACATCTTTGCCCATCAAAACTGCATGATTTGTACCCCATGGCTTTTCACGACCTTCAGGACATGTAAAACCTGCAGGCAGGTTATCAAGTTCCTGAAATACCACTTCAACAGGAATATGGTTTTCATATTTTGAAATAATTTTCTCACGAAAATCTTTTTCAAACGTTTTACGGATAACAAAAACTAATTTACCGAATCCTCCACGAATGGCGTCATAGATAGAATAATCCATGATCGTTTCACCATTGGGACCCAGTCCGTCTAGTTGTTTTAATCCGCCGTAACGGCTGCCCATGCCGGCAGCAAGAACAAATAAAGTAGGTTTCATTGAAATATTAATTTTTAAAGTGATGTCCAAGATTATCGATGCAAAGGTATATAAAAAATACTTTTTCTACCTTATTAGAAACATTTTATTAGCAATCGGCAACATGGACTTACACCAGACTGATACTATTTTACTTCCAGAGTTACAATTGCCCCTGCTGGAATAACAACCTTCACAGAACCCTTTTCCATTTTAATCCCCGTAAAATCTTTTACCAATACAGCAGATGGGTTATCAAAGGTATTATAGTCATTTATATGTAAAGAAGATAAAATACGACCTGTTACCGAAGAAACACGGAAATCTTGCAGACCGAAAGTTACCTCTTGCGGTTGATCAACATCAACATTTGCCAAAGAGATATGAATCGCTCCGGATTTATCCTTCGATGCTGTGGCGCTAAGCAATGGAACTTCTCTGTTATCACGTACGCTTATCTTGTTACAAATAATATCCATAGGCAGATAGGTTGCATCCTGATGCACACTATACATTTCAAAAACGTAATAGGTAGGAGTTAATACCATTTGTTTTCCTTTAGTAAGAATCATTGACTGCAGCACATTAACAACCTGAGCAATATTCGTCATTTTTATGCGATCTGTATATTTATGAAATACGTTGAGCGTTAAAGCAGCAACCATTGCATCACGCATTGTATTCTGCTGGAACAAATGACCTCTTACTGTACCCGGTTCTTCGTCCCACCATGTTCCCCACTCATCAACCATCAGTCCTATATTCTTTTTAGGATCGTACTTATCCATGATAGCTATATGTTTTTTAACAACATCTTCTATCTCAAGGCATTTTCCCATGGTCCAGTAAAAATCTTCTTTATTAAACTCTGTAGCTGAACCTTTACTACCATCCCATCCGGTTACGGTATAATAATGAAGTGAAAGACCATCCATCCGTCCTCCCACTTGTTTCATTAAAGTTTCCGTCCAACTATAATCATAATCGCTGGCGCCACTAGCTATTTTAAACAATTTATTCCCATCATAATTCCGGCAATAGGTAGAATAACGGCGATACAAATCAGAATAATATTCAGGTCGCATGCTTCCGCCACACCCCCAGCTTTCGTTTCCAACTCCCCAGAACTTCACATTCCAAGCCTTGTCTCTGCCATTTTTTCTACGTAAATTAGCCATGGGGCTATCGCCTTCCGAAGTTATATATTCTACCCACTTCGCCATTTCTTCAACGCTTCCGCTTCCTACATTGGCACTTACGTAAGGTTCGCAACCTAACAATTCGCAGAGATTTAAAAATTCGTGCGTACCAAAACTATTATCTTCAATGGTTCCTCCCCAGTTATTATTAACCATCTTTGGCCTATTTTCAAGCGGTCCGATGCCATCCATCCAATGATATTCGTCGGCAAAACATCCTCCTGGCCAGCGAAGGTTGGGTATATGTATTTTTTTCAACGCGTTAAGAACATCTGTACGATATCCTTTCGTATTAGGTATATCAGATTTTTCTCCAACCCAAAGGCCTCCATAAATACAAGAACCTAGATGTTCGGCAAACTGACCATAAATATGTTTGCTAATTGTTTGGTCTCCCCTATCGGGATAAATTTGGATAGAAGCATTGTGCTGAGCAAATAAAGGCAGAAAAGCCGCTAGCATAAAGGCAGTTAAAATCTTTTTCATAAATTAAACTATTGTAGTTGTTTTAATAATATTATCCGGTTATTGAAACAAACATAGTTAATATATTCTATTCATTCTACTAATTCAATGACAAATAATTATCTTTGTTAGCAAAAAATAAGTAAATCTATGAAAAAAATAGTAATTTCATTATTCTTATGTTTTTCTGTCTTAAGCATTTACACTGCAGTCGGACAGGAAAAGGAAACGTTGGTTCAAATTGATACCGATATGGGCAAGATTAAGGTTAAGCTTTACAATGAAACCCCTCAGCACAGGGATAATTTCATCAAGCTTGTCAAAGAATCACGCTACGATGGATTACTATTCCACCGCATTATCAAACAGTTTATGGTTCAGGGTGGTGATGTTACTTCTAAAAATGCACCGATCGATTCGCTGCTAGGTAATGGCGATCTGGGATATACTGTTCCGGCAGAGATTGTCTACCCTAAATACTTTCATAAACGTGGAGCTTTGTGTGCTGCGCGAACAGGAGACGAAGAGAATCCCGAAAGAGCTTCATCAAGCTCGCAGTTCTATATTGTAACAGGAAAATTCTTTACCGACATGGAGCTGGATAAAAAAGAAAAAGAAGAAGGAATAACTTTTACTCCTGAGCAACGTGAAGCTTATAAAGTTGAAGGAGGCGCGCCTCATCTGGATAATAAGTATACAGTTTTCGGCGAAGTAGTAAAAGGTCAAAATATTGTAGATGAAATGCAGTTGGTACAAACCAATGAAAAAGACCGCCCGCTGAAAAACATCAAGATTAAGTCTATAAGAATCGTCGAAAAATAAATAAACAAGTAAACATGGAACAGCAAACAACCGAAACTCAAATTCGTATGCAAACGAATTTAGGACCGATTACATTAAAATTATATAACGAAACGCCTCTACACAGAGACAATTTTATCAAACTAGTAAAAAAAGGTCAATACGAAGGATTGCTCTTTCACCGTGTTATTAAGGGATTTATGATTCAGGGAGGTGATGTTACATCAAAAAACGCACCGATAAACAAGCAATTGGGAGCCGGTGATTTAGGTTATACTGTGCCCGCAGAATTTGTATACCCCCGCTATTTTCATAAACTTGGAGCGTTATGCGCTGCCCGTACAGGCGATGATGGAAATCCTGAAAAGGCATCCTCTGCTTCTCAGTTCTATATTGTTACTGGGAAAGTTTATACTGAACCCGAACTGAAACAACTTGAAAAGCAAAAAGAAAGTCGCTTAAAACAATCAATTTTCAATCGTTTGCAAATTGAAAACAAAGATGTAATAAAGCAATATTATAAGACCGGGGATAAAGATAGTCTGGCTATTATGCGTGATACGCTTATCGGAAAAACTGAAATTGAAACAGAGAAAAGAAAAAATGAAGCCGTTTTCACACCCGAACAATATGCTGCATATACTACTGTCGGAGGCGTTCCTTTCCTGGACAACGAGTATACAGTGTATGGAGAAGTAACAGAAGGTCTTGACATTGTTAATAAAATTCAAAGAACAAAAACCAATTCATCCGATCGGCCTCTCGAGAATATTATTATTGAATCAGTTGTAATTATATAAATATAAACAGATTTGAAATTATCAAATAGGCTGCCTGCAAACTACAGGCAGCATTATTTACATACTTTAAAGCTTGGAATCCCCATCATGCTAGGGCAGTTGGGGATTATTCTTGTAGGATTTGCAGACAATATCATGGTTGGGCAACACAGCGCTGACGAATTGGCTGCTGCATCGTTTGTAAACAATTTCTTTAATCTTGCCTTTATCTTTGGAATGGGATTCGCTTACGGCCTCACTCCTATTATTGGCGAACTGTTTGCAAAAAGGGATTTTGATAAATCGGCCGAAACTTTCAAGAACAGTATTGTAATCAACTTGATTATCGGAGTGCTTATAAGCCTTTGCATGCTTATTCTGCTACTGAATATCGGTGTATTGAACCAACCAGAAGAGCTGATGCCTTACATTATCCCCTATTATGTATTGAATCTGATCTCTATTCTGTTTGTTATGTTGTTCAATTCCTTTAAACAGTTCAGCGATGGTACAACCGATACGATGACCCCCATGTGGATTATGCTCGGGACAAATCTACTGAACATCATAGGAAACTACATCCTGATTTACGGAAAACTGGGAGCGCCTGAACTGGGACTAACCGGGGCAGGTATTTCGACACTTATAAGCCGTATCGCAGCGGTTATTATTTTTGCATGCATCTTTGCGCAACATTCACGGTTCAAAAAATTTAGAATAGGTTTTAAAACCGGGAAGATAAACAAACAGACTATTTCCTGGCTGGTGAGAATGGGGTTTCCTGTGGCTTTACAGTTGGGCGTGGAAACAGCCTCTTTCAGTTTAAGTGTAATAATGATGGGATGGCTTGGCAAAACGGCTTTGGCGGCTCATCAGGTGGTTGGGGTTGTTACTACCCTCGGATTTATGGTCTATTATGGGATTGCGGCAGCCATAACCATCAGAGTCAGTAATTTCAGAGGACAGGACGACTGGAAGAATGTACGACACGCATCCTTTGCCGGGCTACATTTAATACTTGCTACTGCCTTACTGGTGGTTTTCTTTTTGTTTGCGGTTCGTAACTCAATCGGATACCTTTTTACTTCGGATATAGCTATTGTGGAACTTGCCGCGCTATTGATGTATCCTGTTATAATTTATCAGTTTGGAGATGGACTTCAAATACTTTTTGCCAATGCTTTACGCGGTATAGCTGATGTCAGGTATATGGCATGGATGGCCTTTGTGTGTCACTTTTGTATTGCATTGCCCATCGGATATATTTGTGGGTTTGTTTTCAAATGGGGAGCCATTGGCGTATGGTGTGGCTTTCCTTTGAGTTTAACATTACTGGGAATTATTCTCTGGACTCGCTTCAACAAACTTACCAAGGGGAGAGCAAGATAAATTAAAAGGCAAACAATTGCTTGTACAAATAAATAGATACAAAAAGAGGATTCCGTTACTTTGGAATCCTCTTTTTATTTTAATCTGATAATGATGCTGTAATACCTTTCCAAAGCGAATCATCGGGAACAGCTGCAATAATCTCAATAGGTTGCTTGGATACCGGATGAATAAATTGTGCCTTTCTGGCGTGAAGACTTATTCCTCCATCCTTATTTGATCGTTCGGATCCATATTTCAAATCGCCTTTAATCGGGCAACCCATCTTAGCCAACTGACACCTTATCTGGTGATGGCGACCGGTTTTTAAATCAATCTCCAACAAGTAGTAATTATCCGATTTAGCAAGGAGCTTGTAATGCAAAATAGCCTTCTTAGCTTCTGGTTTCTCTTCGGCATAAGCATAACTTTTATTTTGCTTTTCGTTCCTTACTAACCAATGTTCCAATGTACCCTCTTCGGTTGGGGGACAATTTTTAACAATAGCCCAATAGGTCTTCTTTATTTCGCCGGTTCGAAACATTTCGTTTAGCCTGGCAAGCGCCTTGCTTGTTTTAGCAAACAGCACCAACCCCGACACCGGACGATCCAACCGATGAGCAACACCCACGAAGACATTTCCAGGTTTACAATACTTTTCTTTAATCCATACTTTAAGCATGTCAGAAAGAGGTGTATCCCCGGTTTTATCTCCCTGAACGATTTCCCGACAGGTTTTATTTACAGCAATCAGATGATTATCTTCGTAAATTACTTCCATATTACATATTCATTCCACCGCAACAATGGATGACCTGACCACTTACATAAGAAGACAAGTCGGAAGCCAGGAACGTAGCTACATTAGCAACATCCTCGGGCGTACCGCCGCGACGAAGAGGAATACTTTTAGCCCATTCTGCTTTTACTTCTTCAGTCAAGGCTGCAGTCATATCTGTAATGATGAATCCCGGAGCAATACAATTAGCGCGGATACCACGAGAACCTACTTCTTTAGCTATACTCTTGGCCAAACCAATCATTCCCGCCTTAGAAGCCGAATAGTTACACTGTCCGGCATTTCCTGAAACACCAACAACAGAGCTCATATTAATAATACTTCCTGCTTTTTGTTTCATCATAACCGGGGTAATGGCATGAACAAAATTGAAGGCAGACTTTAGGTTTACGTTAATCACCATATCCCATTGTTGTTCGGTCATTCGCATCATTAATCCGTCGCGGGTAATACCGGCATTGTTAACAAGCACATCCACACGTCCGAAGTCCTTAACAATTTCAGCAACCACATTGTGTGTATCTTCAAAGTTCGCAGCATTAGAAGCATATCCCTTTACTTTAACACCCAATGCAGCAATTTCTTTTTCTGTTGCCAGAACATTCTCGTCAATTACTAAGTCTGTAAATGCGATTGAAGCACCTTCTGCAGCAAATTTCAATGCAATGGCTTTTCCAATACCACGAGCAGCACCGGTAACGATAGCTACTTTACCTTCCAATAATTTCATAACGGTTTAATTTATATATTTAACATTTTATCAGACATGAGCCGGCAGAGTATCCTCCACCAAAAACAGTAAGAACAATTAAGTCTCCTGTTTTAAAATTCGCATCGTTCTGGGCATAAACCAATGCTGTACTTACAGACCCGGTATTTCCAAGTTCCTCGATATTGGTAAGAAGCTTCTCTTCCGGAATATCGAGTTGTCTTGCAATATTGGACATAATACGCATGTTTGCCTGATGTCCAATAAAATACGTAAGATCATTAACCGTGTACCCGTTTCGTCCCAATAAATAAGTTGCATTCTTAGGCATATAAGTACATGCCTGAATAAATACATCCTTACCGTGAGGCATGGATATACCGCCATCATAAGGACGAAGCATAACCCCTTCGGGTCCATTTCCAATATGACCCAATCCTTCGGTATATATTTCCAAAATCTTCGGATCTTTTTCTGTTACAGCCTCTTTTGAAATAAAAAAAGCAGCGGCAGCATCACCCCACAGGTGACCGGCTTTTGGATCATGCTCATTGCTGTAAGCCGAGTTCTTATCGGCAGAAATAATCAATGCCTTTGTTGCTTTACCCATGGCAAAGTAACCTTCAACGACCTCAAGAGCATTAATAAATGAAGAACAAGCAGAAGAAAGATACAATACTTTTGCATTTTGAATATTGAACGCCTGTTGTGCTACGTGTCCCGCAGTCGCAACTGTGTCGTAAGGAGAATAAGAGGCCGAAATGATTAAGTCGACTTCTGTAATATCGTATGGTAGTTTTGGTAAGGCATTTTTAACAGCCTCCATTCCCATCGTTGTAACATTCTCCTCCGGTTTTGCCTTTGAGCGCGTAAGAATACCTGTACGCTGATATATCCACTCACTTGTTAATCCATTAACCTTGTAAAAATATGAATTATCTACCCTCTCTTCGGGCACATAAAACCCAGTTGCATTAATAAACATGTTCCTTAGTTTACTTTATCTTAATACCATTAAAAATTAGATTCATCACATTATCCTTGCGTTTCAAGCGTTGTGATACGTTATCTCCCATTAATCCTCTGATATATGGAACTTCGAGTCCTTTAAACGCATGATGAAGAACAACGGCTGTGATATGGGTATCGGGCATTTGAAATATTCCCTGGGATACGCCTTCATTAAGAATTCCTTCGATAATCTCTGTTTCCCGTATATCGAAGTTCTTTCGCACCTTTTCAACTCTCCATATATCTCTAAAGAAAGTTGCTTTAAGCGTTCCGTTCCGGAACACCAACGCTTTGATAGCATCCAAACGAGTATAAATAAACGTAATCATTTTCTCGTCGGCAGGAATATCTTTACTTGCAACATTCAGTAATGTTTTGTAAAGAGTAGACAGTTCGGACTCAACCACAGCCATATAAATCTCGTTCTTACTCTTGAAATACGTATATAATGTACGTCTTCCTTTGCGAGATGCTTGTGCAATATCATTCATTGTCGTATTGTCTACTCCTGAGCGAGCAAACAATTGTCTGGCCACATCCACTAACATGTCACGTGTTTTTGAAACTGTAATCGGCATCGTATTGCACATTTTTGTTGAAACTGTGCGCAAAGTACCTAAAAAAGATTGTATTTACCAAGGATATTAAAAAAAACTTGCAATTAATTTGTTTTGCAAAGAATATTCAATACCTTTGCACCCGTTATCAAATAACAAACATATCGCGGAGTGGAGCAGTGGTAGCTCGTTGGGCTCATAACCCAAAGGTCGTAAGTTCGAGTCTTGCCTCCGCAACATATAAAAGATTCTTAGGTTATACCTGAGAATCTTTTTTTTTGATTTAATCCACCATAAAAATATCCCCATAAGCGCATTTTTTACACCTATGGGGATACAGAACAAAAATAAATAAACTTATAGCGTAATATTTCGTCCCAACATCTTACGAATATCCTTTTCAGTTAAACCTCTGCGAGCAGCGTAATCCTCCATCTGCTCTTTGTCAATACTCCCTATCTGGAAATAATTCGATGTAGGATGGATAAAAAAGAGTCCACTTACTGTAGCAGTAGGTGCCATGGCTCCGTTTTCGGTAAGCTTCACTCCTATTTGAGACATATCAAGCAACTCGTCGAGGGTAAAATTCTGAAGTTGGTCGGGTAACGATGGGTAACCAATTGCCGGACGGATACCCTGATACCTTACTCTGTAAAGGTCGGCTATACTTAATGATTCATCTGACGCATACCCCCAATATTCTTTTCGCACCTTCTCGTGCAGGTATTCGGTTGCAGCCTCTGCCATACGGTCTGTAAGAGATTGTAAAAGCATAGCCTTATACGTATCGCCTTCTTCATCAAACTTTTTCTGCAAGTAATCGGCTCCAGCACCTGCCGTAACTACAAAAGCACCTACATAGTCGGTTCGTCCTTCAGAAACAGGCATTACGTAATCGGCAAGCGACTTATAAATCCCGTCCTCTCTCTTGGCCTGCTGACGAAGCATCGGGAATTTAACGCCATTAACAATAACCGTATCGCCATCGCTGTTTGCCGGGAAAAATCCGTAGGTTGCCTTTACAAACTCAGCTTTTATTTCAACCAGATAGTCCAGTAAACGTACAGCATCCTTATACAACTGCATTGCTTCCGCCGCTTTGGATCTGTCGGCTTCAGGAAATTCCGCCAACCAAGATGCCCGACATGAATCGCATCCATGCAGTTTTGTAATCTCAGAAAAACGGCCATTCAACTTCCACGCGCTAAAAAAGAATGTCCAGTGAATATAAGGGATAATTTCTTCGACAGGAATATAAGGAATTACCTGAACACCTTGCTGATTTGGAACAGCAGGTTTGTAGCTTTTCCAGTCGATTGGCACAGGATTAGCCCGCGCTTCCGACAAAGAAACCAACACCTCTTTCTTTGCAGCAAAAGATTGTCGCAAGTCCTCATAGTCGCTGTTTAATTGAGCAACAAAAGCTTCACGTGTATCTTTGTTGGCAAATTTGGAAGCTATGATAGGATTCTGAGAAGCATCTAACACGTGAATAACCGGATGACTATAGTGTGGCGCAATCTTCAGAGCCGTATGTAACCTGGAAGTTGTAGCACCTCCAACCATCATTGGAATGGAAAGTCCTGCTTTCTCCATCTCTGCAGCCACATGTGCCATCTCTTCCAACGAAGGAGTGATAAGGCCGCTAAGACAAACAAAGTCTGGCTTTTCCTCGATAGCCTTCTTTATGATTACATCAGCAGGAACCATTACGCCCAAATCTATTACTTCATAATTATTACAAGCCAATACAATGGAAACGATATTCTTTCCAATGTCGTGAACGTCTCCCTTTACGGTTGCAAATACAACCTTACCAGCCTTAGAAGCACCTCCTGCCACTTTTTCGGACTCGATAGCCGGTTGTAGTATGGCAACAGCTTTTTTCATAGTACGGGCTGTTTTTACCACCTGAGGAAGAAACATTTTTCCGGCACCGAATAAATCGCCTACAATATTCATTCCTTTCATCAAAGGTCCGTCAATAATATCAACGGCTTTAGGATAGAAGCTCAACGCTTCCTGCAAATCAGTTTCCAAATGGTCTCCAATTCCCTTGACCAACGCATGAACTAATCGATCTTCGAGTGAATCTTCCCGCCAGGCTTCGTGCTTTTCTTCAACAGCGCCTTCTTTTTCAACTTTAAGGTTCTGCACATAATTGATAAGCTCTTCCATTGCTTCAGGACGGCGATTAAGAATGGCATCTTCAGCCAACAAACGGAATTTGGGTTCTATATCTTCATAGCTAACAGCTTCCGAAGCATTCACAATGCCCATATCCATACCTTTTCCAATGGCATGATACAGGAAGATAGCATGCATCGCTTCGCGTACATAATTATTTCCTCTGAAAGAGAAAGACAAATTACTTATCCCCCCGCTCACTCTAGCTCCCGGGAGATTCTTCTTTATCCATTCCACAGCCTGAATAAAGTCGAGTCCATATCCGTTATGTTCTTCCATACCGGTTGCAATGGCAAGCACATTGGGATCAAAGATTATATCATGCGGATTAAAATCGAGTTTATCGATCAAAAGATGATAAGCACGGCTGCACACCTCTTTCTTTCGTTCAAAAGAATCGGCTTGCCCCTTTTCATCGAAGGCCATTATAACAGCTGCTGCGCCCAATTGTTTTACACGGGCGGCATGAGCCAAAAACTCGGCTTCACCCTCTTTGAGACTAATAGAGTTAACGATACTTTTCCCTTGAACACATTCTAATCCCTTTTCCAAAACTTCCCATTTAGATGAATCTATCATCAAAGGGACTTTGGCAATATCAGGTTCGGCAGCGATAAGATTCAGGAAAGTAACCATCTCTTTGGCTCCATCAAGCATCCCATCGTCCATGTTAATATCAATAATCTGTGCACCGTCCTCCACTTGCTTACGGGCAATGGTAAGAGCCTCCTCATAATTGCCCTCTTTAATCAAGCGGAGAAATTTACGTGATCCGGCCACATTACAGCGCTCGCCAATATTTACAAAATTATTCTCTGGCTTTACCTCCAGCAACTCAAGCCCCGACAGCCACAAACAATCTGGCTTTGGAGCCGGCTTACGAGGCTTTGCATTTTTTACTAATTCGGGATAACGGGCAATATGGTCGGGAGTTGTACCACAGCATCCGCCAATTATATTTACCAACTGTTCGTCTATAAACGGTTTTACATGACCAGCCATTGTTTCGGGCGTTTCATCGTAATCGCCTAAACTATTGGGAAGACCTGCATTTGGATAGGCACTTACATAACAAGGAGCAAATTTTGCAAGCTCCTGGAGGTAAGGCTTCATATCTGCGGCCCCAAAAGAACAGTTCAATCCTATGCTAACAATATTTGTATGTTGTACTGATGCCAGAAAAGCCATCAAAGTCTGACCCGAAAGGGTACGCCCTCCTTGTCCGGCTAAGGTTAGCGACAACATTATTGGTAAATCTTTTTGTTTTTCCTTAAGAACAACTTCGGCAGCTTCTAATCCTGCTTTTGCATTCAGGGTATCGAATGTTGTTTCAAAAAGAATGATATCTACCCCTCCTTCTATAAGCGCTTCTACCTGTTCCTTGTAAACGTTATATAAATCCTGGTAGCTTACGGCACGATAAGCAGGGTTACTAACATCCGGACTCATTGAAGCGGTTTTATTTGTCGGCCCTACAGATCCCGCTACAAAAACTGTTTTATCGGGATGTTTCTGCATAAAAGCATCCGCTACTTCACGGGCTATTTTAGCGGCACCAATATTTATCTCACGTACGTACGTCTGCATACCATACTCCGACATCGAAATACCGTTTGCATTGAATGTATTTGTAGAAAAGATATCAGCTCCGGCATCGAGATACTGACGGTGAATTGTCTTAATAATTTCCGGTTGAGTAACCGAAAGCATATCGTTGTTTCCCTTAACCTGACCGGGAATATCTGCAAAGCGCTGACCGCGGTAATCGGTCTCGTTAAGTCGGTAACCCTGAATCATCGTACCCATTCCTCCGTCGAGGATAAGAATGCGCTCTTCCAGGAGACGTAAAAAAGTTTGCTTATCCATATGTTGCTTTAATTTTTATCAAGGTATGTTTCATTCCATAAGCAGAAACAAATAAGGCTTTTTACCCGTTCACAGGTCTCTTAATAACATTACGAGTATAAATAATGTTGTATAAACGTCTCATCCATACAACAAGAATGGCAAATAGCAACCTCGTTCCTAAAATCCAGATAGCTGGTATGCCGATAGCAACGAAAATTATCGTATCCTCGAGCAACGAGTGTGATATTGCCAGATGATGATTCAACAAGTGCCCCTCCTTTAATGAAAGCTTTTTCAATTCCATTTGCTCCACCATTATCGCTCCGCCATAAGCTAGTCCAACCACGTTTCCAACCAACCAGAGGAATGCGGCATTTTCAGGAAGCCCGAAAAGCTTCATAAGTGGTGTAAATATATTTGAAAGCTTTTGCATCAACTTAAATTCATTCAACAAATTATGCAAAACCATCAGACCAGTCACAATCAGCAGGATAGAAACAATAACCTTCATGGAACTTGTTATCCACAGCACCAGAACATCTATAATATTTGCATTTTGCACAGCACTAAGACTTGCTCCGACTGTCTTATCAGCCCAATCAGGCATCACAAGGTTGAGCACAAAAGCAATTACAAAACTCATAACCACCCGAAGAACTGTCATTCCCCAGAAAGAAGAACCTGTTTTTGCCTGTATGGACGATTCAACGATAAGATTATGAGAAATCAGACACATTATCGCAAGAATAGTTGCTTCACGCAATCCTAACGACATAGAAGTGATTAATGCTATTGGAGCATATAGCGGACCAAATGCACTTGTAAGAAAAATGATAGCAGTTTCGCCGGGTAGCCCTACAAGAGAAAAAAGCGGTGACAAAAAACCTGATATTTCTGCAAGCCAGCCTGAATAATCAAGCAATCTGACCAATAAAGAAATAGGTAAAATAATTTTTAAAAGCCAGATGCAAGTTCTGACAGACTTAGGCAATGCATCCTTAACACAGTGCCATACTCTTTCGGCGCTTCTATCCATTCTTATCTTTTAAATGCACGGTCCATCTCGCGCTTGTCTTCCTTCTCTTTTATAGAGTGACGTTTATCGTACTCTTTTTTACCTTTTGCAATGGCTATAACAACTTTTGCCAACCCTTTTTCATTAAGAAACAGTCTGATCGGTACAATGGTAAAACCAGTAGTCTTTGAAGCTCCCTCTATCTTACGTAATTCCTTACGGTTTAGCAACAACTTTCTGTCCCTGCGGGCAATATGGTTGTTATAAGTTCCATAAAAATATTCGGCGATATACATGTTTTTCACCCATAACTCCCCTTTTTCTAGGATACAAAAGGTATCCACAAGACTTGCTTTTCCTAACCGAATCGATTTTATCTCGGTTCCGGTAAGTACAATACCTGCCGTATACGTATCAAGCAACTCAAAATCGAAAGTTGCCCGCTTGTTTTTTATCTGGATGTTATTACTTATTTTTTCTTTCATTTTCTTTTAATTATTCAAAACGTAAACCCGGCATTAACATCGAAAGAACAAAATCAATAACTATTGGTGCAAGGATAATAACCGCCGATACGACTCCAACGAATTTTAATCTAACAGGTTCATCAACCTCCATATAAGGTCCGGACCCCTCCCAAACGATATATACTGTATAAAGAATAAATATCCTTAGAAAAAAGAATTCAGGCAACAACATTAAAATTATAGACAGAGCATACACAAGAGACGATGAATAGCCTACAAAACGTTGCCATTGTTTCATATCTTTTATTCTCTTGAACATACTCAACCATAGTTCATTTAACACATACGCTGCAAGATAAAATCCTCCAAAATATGACACCAATGTCTTGATCGATGATTTTAAAGCAAGCTCAACATCAAATTCTTTTCTTGTAAACAACACTCCTAAAAAAGCGGACAATGTTACTAATCCAATCAGTGGATAAATAAACCGAGATAGGAAGTCTTCCTCTTTGTTCTCTTTTAGGGAAAGCATTTCCCACGCCTTTGCAGGCTGAGAAACAATTAGTATTACTAATTTTATTATCTCCTTATACATCTTCACATTTCTAATTGAAAGACAAAAGTATAAAAATAAGGGATAACTTCTACTATCCTACTGCTTTTTATAATAGAAATAGATCCAAAGTGCCCTAAAATAAATAATCTAATAAAAAAAGAGAGTTACAGTTAAGTAACTCCCTTTCGTGTATCAATTTTTATTAAATTAATTGCTTGTTCCCAATATGGCACTCACGTTCCACGTGATTCTATCTGTGGAAGAAGTTAAAAAGGTGCTATCTGAATTAATAGTACTAATGTATTTAATTTTAAAACTAAACTCAGTATTACCTAAACTCTTTTCTTTTGTGGCAGCATATTGCATAATACTTTTTACGTTAAAAGCATTTACATGATATGGAGTTACTTCCGGAGCTTTTCCATCTTTCGTTTTTTGACATGTTAAATACAGGTTGTAAGTGCGGTATCCATCAACAACCTTAACCTCTTCATTCGGATTAAAAGACAGTTGATAAGCATTCTCTTGTGCTGTTTGTTCCTTATGCTGCGAATAAATAAAAAGTCTGTTGCTAATATATGTCAATGAAGGAATGTCGTAAATTACCTGTTCTTTATCTTTCAATTTAAGCGAATCCGAGGTATTAATGGCATTCCACTGATCAACATCAACGTAATTGGAAATCGACGCTGTATAATAACCAGTTTGCGAAACATTCTGAGTTGAGTAGTCAATAAACATATCAATAAGACAACAAGACCCTTCCTGAATTGATGCATCTGTTTCCAACGCTGAAGAGTAAATAAGACTCCCATCGGAAATATGAACAACTTTTTTGAATGTCAGCGGGTCATATTCAACCACACCAGGAATTCCATATAAACTGGTTTCACTTCCTCCTTCTCCCAAACATGATGTTAACATAACAAGTCCTGCCGCAACAGCAGCGAAAGCTGTAAATTTAAGTTTCTTCATCTCAATTCTTTTTATTAATTATATATTCATTGTTTAATTATTAAAATCCTAATCGTAACCCCACATTAAATCCAGCATTGAATGGTTTTTCTGAGCGAATGGTTTCAATTGAGCTTCCGTTATCAAAAAAGTATGCCACACCTCCCTCTGCAAATATATTTACAAAATGAAAGACAGGATAACTTACACCCGCTTTGTAATTAACAGACCAAAGCCATTCTTTCATTCGTACCTTTTCACTTTCGGTTTCCAAATCAATTCCATCCGTAAATAATGTATTTTTCACTTTACCATTTACATTAATTTCAGCCATCACTCCGGCTGAAGTATAGAACTGAAAGCGATTCCATTCAGCTATTTTGTATACAACGGATAATGGCAAGCCTAAGAAGTACAGTTTTTGTTCGGTCTTTGAATGAAAGGTACCATTTGTTTTCCAATCCGAAGATAATAATGTGAGTGATAATCCGGTTTGTAACGCAAATCGATCGTTAAGCTGACGACTAACAGCCAAGCTAAAGCTTATTGGCGTGTCATGGTGAATATCTGTCTTTGGCAGTTCGCTGTTGATTATTGCCGAATTCATAAACATTAGACTTTTATCTGCTTGCAACGAATTTTTAAACGCATAGGTATTTACAGTATTTCCTGTTCCGGCTGTAAAACTACCACTTCCTAAACCAAGACTCCATTTTTTTGAAGACTGTTCACTTCTATTTTTTGCCGCTTTACCTGCATTTGCAAATAGTTCACGTTTACGAACAGTCTTTTCGGCAAAGGGTTCTGGCGCTTTATCTGTTGATAAAATACTTTCGTCCTGCTCCTTTTCCATGGCAGACTCGTCAGATTTGGCATTCTGCTTAACTGTTACATTGGCAATGATCTGAACTGAATCATTTAATTGTAAGGTCGATGACAAATTTCCTGGATTGTTTCTTGTTAGCGATTTAGCATGCTTTTGCAGTGCATTAGGTTGATTAGATGCTGATTCGCTTTTAGCAATCGGTGTTGGAACAGATACTATCTTAGCTTGTTCTTCTTTTAATTGCTTTTCATAAACATCGGCTTCTTGTTGGGCTTGTTGCGCTAAAGGAGTACGCATTGTTTCTTCTGTAAAAAGATAGAACGTAGCTGTTGCAACAACAAGGATTACAGCTGCTGCCGCCGACATATAGCGCCAGTTTTGCCATAAAGGAACAATCTCCCGGTTCGGAAGACGCCCAACTATGGCATCCCAATCGTCCGGGGCAGGGTCAGCCTCAAAGTTTTGCAACTTCGAACTGAATAATTCCTCAAATTGATCTCTGTGTTTATCGTTCATATCTTTAATCCAATTCTTTTACTTTTCGTTGTAATAACTGCCTTGCCCTCGTATACTGAGACCTCGAAGTACTTTCTGTAATTTCGAGCATCTCACCTATCTCCTTGTGCGAAAATCCTTCAATTGCAAAAAGGTTAAATACTGCTCTGAAGCCCGGAGGCAGCTCCTGTATCAATCCCATCAAGTCGGCAGCCGACATTTCCGATATTATCGAAGCATCGGGTTGCATTAACTCTGCAGTTTTGTCCAGGTCAACAGCATCTTTTAGTATATCAGTCTTACGAAGGTGTTCCAATGCACAGTTTACAAATATCTTTCGCATCCAACCTTCGAACGATCCTGATGCCGCATAGGAATCCAGCGCTGAAAATATCTTCACAAATCCATCCTGTAATAAATCACGAGCGGTCTCTCTATCGCTTGCATAGCGTAAACAGACCCCCATCATTTTACGGGAGTATCTATCGTAAAGCTCTTTCTGAGCCAGCCTTTCGCCCTTCCTACAACCCTCTATCAGTTGTTCTTCATTCATTCAGTCAGATATTCAGGCCCTCCTGGGGAGGTCATTCAAGTAATTAGATGAAAACAATGCTTAAAATGCTGCATCTCTCTATAAAATATTTATAAAGAAAGCCTCCGCAAGCAAAAGGACAAGTCCTGTTCACTATTAGAGGCAATGCAAAGATAAAAAGGTTATTACTAATTTCCTATTTTATATCAATGTGATTAATGATCATGATTTCCGGCTTCTTTCTTCGTAGGCATCGCACATCCTGCTCCATCATCGACAGGTACCGCATCCATTTCAATCTTTTTAAAAGCCGAAACCAACTTGGTCTTTGATGTTTTATCCGCCTTGTAAGATACCACAACTGTGCGTGTGGAAAGATCGCACTTCAAATCCGTGACACCCTTTTCAAAACCTATATTCTTTTCAATCTTTTTTACACAGTGATCACAATCCATGGCTTCAATAAAGAAGGTTACCGATTCTTTTTTCTTTTTTACATCTTGCGCAAAAGCAGTTGTGATCATACATAGCACACAAACGAGAATAAATACAATTCTTTTCATAACTATTAATTTATATGGGTTTAATAATCTGTTTACTCGCGCCCTATATTAAAACGAACGCCAACATATAACTTCCTTCCGTGAACCGGACCGTAAATCATCGAACTGTCAAAGTTTTCGCCTCTGGGATTCATAGCATCAATGACAGGCATATCCTGCGTATAATCAAATAGATTTTCTCCGCCTACATAAACAGACCACTGACGAAAATACTTGGTTATCTGTGCATTTACAACTGTGTATGCCTTGAATTCACTATTCCAAAGTGGATTTAACTTGGAAGCCTCTGGCATCCTTCCGCCTCCGTTAAACTGCGAGGTAACATCAAACTGCCACTTCTTCAACGGTGTCTGATAAGAGGCTGTAAGCAATCCTTTATAGTCACTTACCAACGGCTTTTTCATCCGATAAGTGATTCCTTCTGTATTTCGGTAATCTGTCTGCGCATCGGTGTATCTATACGCTGCAGTCATTGTAAATCCGCGGAAGAAAGGGTAGGTTGCCTCTAGCTGAAAGCTGTTGGAATACGACTCTCCATCCAGATTATAGAAGCTAACTTCATGCGGATTACTGTCCATGTCAATAACAACTTGCTTAATAAAGTTGGTATAATACCACTCACCGTTAAGGGTCAGTTCTTTGTCAGCGACAGGGATATAAAAAGAAAGATTCAGTCCTGTATTCCAGGCTTCCTCCTGATCTAGATTATCGGCAATCCGCATCTTGCGGCTACTTGCAAGTAAGAAATTATTCTCAGCAAGCACGTTGGCTGTCCGATAGCCCTTTCCGGCCGATGCCCGTACATGAAACCATATAAAGGGATTATACTTGACATGTATTCTTGGAGTAACAAACAAATCATACCTTTGGCTATAATCAGCCCTGATTCCTGCAAGCAATATAAACTTATCATTCAGATTATATGTGTACTGAGCATAAGCACCGGAAACAACCTCACTCCTGTTATATGGAGTCCTTATACCACCTAAAACAAGGTTTTCATTAAACCCGTCGTAATTCAGGCTTAATCCTGTACTCAAACTATGGGCATGCGAAAACTCTTTCTCATAAAGCAGGCTGGCATACACATTATTCTGATAAATATTATAGGGAGTGCGATCATACATGGATAGCTGTTCATGATAAGATCCGGAAAGAATCAAAGCCACACTTTCTACCTTCTCCTTATCGATAATAAAGGCTTGTTTGGTAAATAATTCAGCACGGTTAGTTGTTAGTCCAATCTTATAAGGGTCCGTCATGCTTTCGTGATGAATAACTTGACCTCCTGTACGATTTTCATGCAAAAAACGACCTCCATACTGTGAAACATATGATCCGGAGTTATAACTCCAACGGTTCATCACATTTACCTGTTCTTTTATGGGAGTATCCAGAAAGCCATCGCCGTTATCATCGTGAGACATTTTGTCGTTAGAGTAATGGATTAACAGTCCGGTGGATAATTTATCGTTTACATGCCACGAAGCATCTGTGTTAGCTTCATATCTACCGGCATCACTGGCAAAAAGATTAGCCGAAAATAGATCTGCAGTCTGCGGTTTCTTAAATTCAACATTGATTTGTCCGGCTAGTGCTTCATATCCATTCTTTACAGACGAAGTTCCTTTTGATACCTGAATGCTTTCCATCCAGGCACCGGGTACATAATCCAGTCCATACAAAGATGACGCTCCTCTGAAATTGGGATAATTCTCAGTCAGCATCTGAACATAAGTACCAGACAATCCCAGCAATTTAATCTGACGGGCACCGGTTGAAGCATCACTGTACGAAACATCTACCGAAGGATTTGTCTCAAAGCTTTCCGCAAGATTACAACATGCAGCTCGGCATATTTCATCGTAGGTAATTTTCTGCGTTTGCAACACACTGGTTCTGCTGGAAACTGTTGCGACTTTCCTCTCACTTACTACAACTTCATTTAATTCCACTTCTCCCTTCAAAACAATTTCGAGAGGACCTGGCTGATCTTTGACTGGAGTCGATACAGTAACATAACCGATATAACTCGTGATTAAATGGGATACATCTCCCATTTTATTTAATTCAAAAAATCCATCCAGGTCGGTTGTAGTGCCATCCTGAGTTCCTTCCCAGTATACATTGGCACCAATAACTGGTTGTTTGTTTTCGTCATAAACATGACCTTTAATAACTACCTTATCCGCCATTGCAATGAAGGGAATAAGGGCCATATAAACTATAATAAAAACTTGTTTCAACATTTCTTTTTTCTTAAACATTAATAGTTAAAAAAGTACGTGTACAGATACAGATATGTCACATATCCAATACCAGCAAACAGGTACAGTAACACAACTCATAACCCAAGGGGTTACAAGAAAACTGTTTTAATATTTAAATCAAAAGAACTGTCAGGAGAGAAAGATAGACACGAGGACAGGAAACAGGTGGTCCTGTATATTGTACATCAGATACAAATAGTTCAGCAAATAACGATGAAATATTAATCATATTGGAATCAATCCAATTCAAATCAAAAGAAGGGAGATGGATAACCGGAACATGAACATTATCATCTGTCCATTCAAAATTTATGCGATGCAAACCACAGTTAAGACAATCTCCATCCTGTTGAAAAATTTCGCCTTTTTCATTTATAAAGTTAACGTGATCGTGCCCGTGGGTTTCGCAACATAAATCTTCTACAACAGCATCAACACCTTTGGCCTCACATTCGTAACAACAATAATCTATATAATTAACACCTCCCCCACCGTATCCAACAATGCCGGCAAGGAAAAGAATTAATATAAGTATCGCTGTTTTTTTCATCCGTTTATAAATAACTCCTACTTGAAATACTTGATGCATTCTTTTTCAGATTCACAAAGATATAGAATTAAATAAGAATAAATACAGACCATTAATATAAATAAACATTTTTCATTTTTCGAATGACGATAAATAGTAGGATGTTTCTTGAGAAGGTTTACTCTCAATCCGGTAACGGGAAGACGATGTTACACAAAATGTATACAATTTCTCTGTTTCGTTATCTATTGGTATATTTAAGGACGTACTTCGCAGACCTGTAGCCAAGATACTCGTGGAAGCTTCGGTATCAATAGTCCCTTTTAACGAATAATAAACAGTATAAGTTAACGTATCAGATCCTGTAAGCTGAGGTTTCCAGGTTAAAATCAACTCATTTTGTTCTCTGGTAACATTTACTTCGGCAGGAGCCTCTGGTACAGAAGTACTCAGCCATGTAAGCGGAGGAAGCTGCGCGGGATATTTATAGTAGACATCTTTTAACTCTGTATAAATTCCTTTGGTGTTATCCAGCACATTTGCACAACGAAAGAAAGAACATCCAGCACCTCCGTAATATCTGCTATAATCTATTTGATCAGTAATATCCGTTTTTTCCCAATCTGCTTCTTTTTTCCCCATCCGGTATGCCCCTAAACCAGGAACCACCATCCGACCGTTACTTATTTCAACCCAATTATCCACGAAAGGAAAAAAATTATCAAACTTATAATACATCATTGGAACCACCATATCATGCTTTCCCATCTCTAACCATTTTCGTGGATCCTGGAAAACACTCTCGTACGCAGTCCAACCAGCATTTGGCACTTTGGGTATTCGATTATACTTTCCCAATGGAGAACTACTTATCTGCACCCATGGCTTTACTTCTTTCACCCAATCATAAATCATAGATACCATCCGGTTAATATTAGACCGACGCCATTCATCCAGAGGCAGTCCGTTTCCAGATTTACGATAAGCAGCTTTATCAGGGAACTTTTTTGCTTCTTCGGGATATCGGATATAGTCAAAATGAACTCCATCCAGATCGTATCCATTAACAAGTTCTTTAACCAATGAAAGAATGTACTTATCTGTACCCGGTACTCCTGGATCCAGATACCACTCTCCATTGAAACGTTTACATAGAGACGGATGTTTTTTAACAACCGACCGACTTCCTTGTTCTTTCACTATTTTGTCGGTACCAACCGGAAATGTTACCATCCACGCATGACACTCCATTCCTCTCTTATGACATTCTTCAATAGCAAAAGCCAACGGATCATAACCAGGTAGAACACCATATTTACCGGAAAAGGTCTTAGATGCAGGCTCAATTGCCGAAGGATATATTACATCTCCACGCATTCTAACTTGCATAAATACCATATTAAAATTTGCTTCTTGAAGTTGATCAAGTATCTTGCAAAGCGACTGTTGTTGTTCTTTTCTTCCATTTTCTGTGGTGGCAGGTTTTTGTGGCCAGTCCAATCCATAAATGGTAGTTAGCCAAACAGCCCGAATCTCGTGTTTTGGAGATGGAAGTTCAGCTTTAAGTGAATATATAAACAAAACCAATACGATCAACAGTTGATACTTTCTCATAAATTAATTTCAATTTACTAGCAAAAATAGCAAAAATACCAACACCTGGTACGTTAAAGCAAAGAGGCAATGTAGTTATTGTAAATATGTACGGATAAAAACAGTCATTACTACTTTATATCGGGAAAAAGCTGTTTAATATGATTCTTTAAAATATGAAATGCAGGGGCTGCCATTGATCCATGATCATATCCGTCGAGTTCATAAAGATATGTTTCTTTGTGTCCAGCCACCTTCATCATTCTCCAGAAATAAGCATTCTCTTCATATCGTCCAAGCATTTCAAGCTCTCTATCACCAGAAACAATAATCAAAGGCGGAGCGTCAGGGCGTACATAAAATAAAGGAGCATATTCATCAATGCTTGGCTGAGTGTCTTTCATCCCTTTAGACTGGCGATAGGCAAAGTGACTAATGGCGTGTCCGCTAAAAGGGATGAGTGCAGCAATTGAATCTGCGTCCACATTATACTTTCTAAGCCATTTTTTATCCAGGCCAATCATATTTGTCAAATAACCTCCTGCAGAATGTCCTGAAACAATTATTTTATTACGGCTTCCTCCATATTTGTTTATTTCATTAAAAGTCCATGCTACTGCAGCAGCTGCATCATCTATACAGTCCGATAAAGTTGCTTTTGGCAATAATCGGTAATTAACAGCCACTACTGCATAACCGGCCTTTTGGAGTTGTTCCGGAATAAATTTATTTCCTCCGGAGAGACCTCCTCCATGAAACCATACTATCGTTACAAAATCTTTTACAGAATCCGGATAATACAGATCAACTTTGCATCTTTCCAAAGAGTAGGAATCTCCTTGGGTGCGATATGATATATTCTCAACCGTACGATAGTTTGGAGTAGAAACTTGACTTATACCCTTTATCGTAAATAATAAAAGCAATAATACGAGGTTTATTCGATTCATAGCAACTAATAATTTTTACAAAAATACGAATAATTCTTCATAGATCCCCGCAAAGCTTTCCTGATTGATAGGGTATATAAACAAAAAGAGGAGTCAGCTCTTACGAACTAACTCCTCTTGTAAAACGGCGGCTACCTACTCTCCCACTATACGCAGTACCATCGGCGTGGGTGGGCTTAACTTCTCTGTTCGGAATGGGAAGAGGTGGAACCCCAACGCTATAACCACCTTAATTTCTTATGATGTTTGAATGTTGGACTAGCAATAAAATAACTCATCTTATGAGCTTACTCTTTTCTTATCAATATATCAACCCGTTTCCACGGAAACGAAAGTTTCGGGCTATTAGTACTACTCGGCTTCGACATTACTGCCCTTACACCTGTAGCCTATCAAGGTCGTAGTCTTCAACCACCCTTATAAGGAAATCTAATCTTGAGGCTGGCTTCGTACTTAGATGCTTTCAGCACTTATCCAATCCCGACTTAGCTACCCGGCAGTGCACCTGGCGGTACAACCGGTAAACCAGTGGTCAGTCCAACACGGTCCTCTCGTACTAGTGTCAGAGCCTCTCAAATTTCCTGCGCCCACGATAGATAGAGACCGAACTGTCTCACGACGTTCTGAACCCAGCTCGCGTGCCACTTTAATGGGCGAACAGCCCAACCCTTGGGACCTTCTCCAGCCCCAGGATGTGACGAGCCGACATCGAGGTGCCAAACCGCTCCGTCGATATGAGCTCTTGGGAGCGATCAGCCTGTTATCCCCGGAGTACCTTTTATCCTTTGAGCGATGGCCCTTCCATGCGGAACCACCGGATCACTATGCTCTAGTTTCCTACCTGATCGACTTGTTTGTCTCCCAGTCAAGCACCCTTATGCCATTACACTCTACGACCGGTTACCAATCGGCCTGAGGGTACCTTTAGAAGCCTCCGTTACACTTTTGGAGGCGACCACCCCAGTCAAACTACCCACCATACAGTGTCCTCCCATCGGGAGTTAGAATTCAAATAATCAAAGGGCCGTATTTCAACGTCGGCTCCACAAACACTAGCGTGCCCGCTTCATAGCCTCCGGCCTATCCTACACATTAATTACCCAAATGCAATGTAAAGCTATAGTAAAGGTTCACGGGGTCTTTTCGTCCCATCGCGGGTAATCGGCATCTTCACCGATACTACAATTTCACCGAGCTCACGGTTGAGACAGTGCCCAGATCGTTACACCATTCGTGCAGGTCGGAACTTACCCGACAAGGAATTTCGCTACCTTAGGACCGTTATAGTTACGGCCGCCGTTTACTGGGGCTTCAATTCAATGCTTCTCTTGCGATGACATCTCCTCTTAACCTTCCAGCACCGGGCAGGTGTCAGGCCATATACTTCATATTTCTATTTTGCATAGCCATGTGTTTTTGTTAAACAGTCGCCTGGGCCTATTCTCTGCGGCCACCATTGCTGATGGCGTCCTTTTTCCCGAAGTTACAGGACTATTTTGCCTAGTTCCTTAACCGTGAATCACTCGAGCGCCTTAGTATACTCAACCCAACTACGTGTGTCCGTTTACGGTACGGGTACTCTATAAATTATGCTTAGCGGATTTTCTTGGGAGCCTGGTTACATCCATATTGCTTCGTGCAAGCACTCCGCATACTATCAGGTTCGACTCTCACTGCGGATTTGCCTACAATGATCAACGCCTACACCCTTTAACTACCTATTCCGTCAGGCAGCAGGACTTTCACTTCTCCGTCTCCACATCGCTCTATAAAGTAGTATGGGAATATTAACCCATTCTTCCATCGGAATCGCCGTTCGGCTTATCCTTAGGTCCCGACTAACCCTGATCCGATTAACGTTGATCAGGAAGCCTTAGTCTTTCGGCGAGGGGGTTTCTCACCCCCTTTATCGTTACTTATACCTACATTTGCTTTTCTGCACGCTCCAGCAGGGGTTATCCCCTACCTTCTAAGCTGAGCAGAATGCTCCCCTACCAATCATTTACATGATTCCATAGCTTCGGTAAACAGCTTATGCCCGATTATTATCCACGCCAAATTCCTCGACTAGTGAGCTGTTACGCACTCTTTAAATGAATGGCTGCTTCCAAGCCAACATCCTAGCTGTCTTTGCAATCTGACTTCGTTAATTCAACTTAGCTGCTATTTGGGGACCTTAGCTGATGGTCTGGATTCTTCTCCTCTCGGACATGGACCTTAGCACCCATGCCCTCACTCCTTGTCTAAACTAATACGCATTCGGAGTTTATCTGGACTTGATAGGCGGTGAAGCCCTCGCATCCAATCAGTCGCTCTACCTCATACTAGTAATAACAAAGGCTGCACCTAAATGCATTTCGGGGAGTACGAGCTATCTCCAAGTTTGATTAGCCTTTCACCCCTACCCTCAATTCATTCGAACACTTTTCAACGTATACCGATTCGGTCCTCCAGTTGGTGTTACCCAACCTTCAACCTGATCAAGGGTAGATCACTTGGTTTCGCGTCTACTACCACTGACTAACTCGCCCTATTAAGACTCGCTTTCGCTTCGGCTCCGGAACTTAATTCCTTAACCTTGCCAATGACAGTAACTCGTAGGTTCATTATGCAAAAGGCACGCCGTCACATCTTATAGATGCTCCGACCGCTTGTAGGCAGACGGTTTCAGGGTCTATTTCACTCCTCTATTCGAGGTTCTTTTCACCTTTCCTTCACAGTACTGGTTCGCTATCGGTCTCTCGGGAGTATTTAGCCTTACGGGATGGTCCCCGCAGTTTCACACAGGATTTCTCGTGTCCCGCGCTACTCAGGATACTACTAGGCTTCGTCAATAAGTCGTGTACGGGACTGTCACCCTATATAGCCGTTCTTTCCAAAACGTTCCACTTTACTGATTTCTTGCCACATCGTAGTCCTACAACCCCTATACTGCCTCAACAGCATAGGTTTGGGCTGTTCCCCGTTCGCTCGCCACTACTTGGGGAATCACTTTTGTTTTCTTCTCCTATGGGTACTTAGATGTTTCAGTTCCCCACGTTTGCCTTCCTTTCGGAATGACAGGCCTTCAACCTGCCGGGTTGCCCCATTCGGAAATTTCGGGATCAATTGTTATTTGCACATCCCCCGAACTTATCGCAGCTTATCACGTCCTTCTTCGCCTCCGAGAGCCAAGGCATCCACCGTCTGCCCTTGCTTACTTTCTTTTTCCGTGCACATATGCGCAGTCGTATTAATACGACCACATGTGTCGGATTGATATATTTTTAAAGCTTGCTCTTAATTTGTTACTTTATTGCTTTGTTGTCCATCATGTCAAAGATCTTCTTACCTTTGCCTTGCGGCGTCCGGTTTGTGTGGAGAATAACGGATTCGAACCGTTGACCCTCTGCGTGCAAGGCAGATGCTCTAGCCAGCTGAGCTAATCCCCCGTAAAGTTTTACTTCGTAGTCCCAGGCAGAGTTGAACTGCCGACCTCTACATTATCAGTGTAGCGCTCTAACCAACTGAGCTATAGGACTGGCTTTCTAACTTGTGCCTGAAGCTCTTTCCGTGTATTGACCGTTTCCGGTCTTTCGGGGCAGGCGCTTCAGCCTCTTGTTTCTCTTCTGGTTTCCCAGTTTTATAAGATCATATATTATCACATATTCAACAGCGTAGTACAAACGAACGTAAAGTTCCTTCCTTAATACCTTGCAAACCGTAAAAGGGAACTCAGGCTCCAGAAAGGAGGTGTTCCAGCCGCACCTTCCGGTACGGCTACCTTGTTACGACTTAGCCCCAGTCACCAGTTTTACCCTAGGTCGATCCTTGCGGTTACGAACTTCAGGTACCCCCGGCTCCCATGGCTTGACGGGCGGTGTGTACAAGGCCCGGGAACGTATTCACCGCGCCATGGCTGATGCGCGATTACTAGCGAATCCAGCTTCACGGAGTCGAGTTGCAGACTCCGATCCGAACTGAGATAAGGTTTAGAGATTCGCATCCGGTCGCCCGGTAGCTGCCCTTTGTCCTTACCATTGTAACACGTGTGTCGCCCCGGATGTAAGGGCCGTGCTGATTTGACGTCATCCCCACCTTCCTCACAGCTTACGCTGGCAGTCTCTCTAGAGTCCTCAGCTTGACCTGTTAGTAACTAAAGATAAGGGTTGCGCTCGTTATGGCACTTAAGCCGACACCTCACGGCACGAGCTGACGACAACCATGCAGCACCTCGCAGACAGTCATTGCTGAAAAGGATGTTTCCACCCCTGTCTCTCTGCGTTCAAACCCGGGTAAGGTTCCTCGCGTATCATCGAATTAAACCACATGTTCCTCCGCTTGTGCGGGCCCCCGTCAATTCCTTTGAGTTTCACCGTTGCCGGCGTACTCCCCAGGTGGATTACTTAACGCTTTCGCTGTGCCGCTTACTGTGTATCGCAAACAGCTAGTAATCATCGTTTACTGCGTGGACTACCAGGGTATCTAATCCTGTTTGATCCCCACGCTTTCGTGCTTCAGTGTCAGTTGTAGCTTGGTAAGCTGCCTTCGCAATCGGAGTTCTGCGTGATATCTAAGCATTTCACCGCTACACCACGCATTCCGCCTACCTCATTTACACTCAAGTCTAACAGTTTCAACGGCATTTTTACAGTTAAGCTGCAAACTTTCACCGCTGACTTATTAAACCACCTACGCACCCTTTAAACCCAATAAATCCGGATAACGCTCGGATCCTCCGTATTACCGCGGCTGCTGGCACGGAGTTAGCCGATCCTTATTCTCAGGGTACATACAAAAGAGGACACGTCCTCCACTTTATTCCCCTGCAAAAGAAGTTTACGAACCATAGATCCTTCTTCCTTCACGCGACTTGGCTGGTTCAGGCTCTCGCCCATTGACCAATATTCCTCACTGCTGCCTCCCGTAGGAGTCTGGTCCGTGTCTCAGTACCAGTGTGGGGGACCAACCTCTCAGTTCCCCTATCCATCGTCGGCTTGGTGAGCCGTTACCTCACCAACTACCTAATGGAACGCATGCCCATCTATCAGCAATTAATCTTTAACAAATATCACCATGCGGTGCCCCTGTTTTATGCGGTATTAGTCCGACTTTCGCCGGGTTATCCCCCTCTGATAGGTAGGTTGCATACGCGTTACTCACCCGTGCGCCGGTCGCCACCAAAGTATTGCTACTTTTATGCTGCCCCTCGACTTGCATGTGTTAAGCCTGTCGCTAGCGTTCATCCTGAGCCAGGATCAAACTCTTCGTTGTATAATTTGTTTGTCTTAATATCTCTTGCTCAGAATTCCCTTCTATTATTAGTTTACAATTGACGGTATTAATTTCATTCTTTACGTCCAACTATCCCAAAAGATAATTTTTCTTGTACTACTTGTTGATATGTAAATTTTTCAAAGAACTCTTTTTTGCATTTCAATCCCCTTTAGGGCGAAAGCGGTTACAAAGATAATAACTTTATTCCTTATCTTCCAAATATTTTTCGGAAGTTTTTGTCCTTTTGTTATTTGTTGTGCCGTTCTCTCTTGAATGCGGGGACAAAAGTAGTCGTTTCTCCTATTCACTCCAAACCTTTTGCAAACTATTTTTCAAAGTATTTTAACTACATTAACCTTATTCGCTGATTTACCGCCGTTTACAGAGAAAACTTTTTTTACTCATCCACCCCAACCCCTAAACCCTTCTTAAATGTTGCGTACATTGTATATTTAAGAAAAAAATGAATCAATTTACGGAAAGTGAGGCGCACTTGCTAAATCTGCACATTAATTTCTCAAAATATCTTTCACTTCCTTCATTATAAATGATAAACAACTAAATATAAAGCCATTAGCCACTGTTTAAAGAAAAAGATCCTTCACCATTCCTTCATCGGCTGCGTTATCTATTTATTTATTATTTTTAGCCAATCCGTTTTATAAAACAACAGTCGAGTAAGTAAAATCTGTAAAAAAACAAGAACCAATCCCTTCGAAATGAGTTTAGGGTGAAGAATATTAGCCAAAAAGTGAAGCATAACAGGTCTATGGTGAAGGATATTCTCCAAAAGGTGAAGGATAATTTCATAATTTACAGGCGTACATTATTGGATTAGAGACCGTTAATCCTAAAGGTGAAAGATGTGAAGGATATTTTCACCCAATAATATGAGGAAGTGTATCTATGTAAACCTGTTTTACGAATCAGACGCTAAACTGTAAGTCAATTTAGTACGAGAAAGGCTGTTCGAATGGCTGACAAAAAAGGTTAGGACTTGTTGGCAGAAAAGTATATACTTCCGGGACAATAAGTATATACTTACCGGCCAACAAATCCTATATCTTTGAAACATCATTTATATAATTTTGGACATCAAAAGATATATCTTTGACAAGTTAAAGATATAAGGAATAAAAAGGAGCCTACTCAATGGTCGTAACAAGCTTAGTTACTGCGACAGCTGTTGCAATACATTGCGTTTATGAATAACCACTGTCTTTCTATCAATGGAAATGATTCCATCTTGTTCCATTTCAGCAAGGGCACGGGCCAAAGAAGGACGGGTTACCCCAAAGAAATCGGCAATATCCTGCTGAGTTTCGGTTAGCTGTATCACCGTGATCTTATCATCAGTCAGCTTTCCCAACAAATATTCAGCCACTTTATTCTTGATGTTTTTGAGGGAAAGAAACATAATCTTGTCGCTCAGGAAGCGACTGCGACCAGAAATAAGCATTAAAAAGTTTTGCAACAATTGAGCGTCTTTCTGCATCCATCCGGTAAAATCGGTACGGGTAATAAATAATACCTCCGAATCCTCTACAGCTATAATATTAACAGGCAAATCGTTTTTAGGAGCAAACAAAAAAGCTGGAGCAAGCAATTGTGGTGGAGCAAGCTCTTCAATAACAACCAATTTGCCGGCATCGTTAACCATTTGCCCCTGCAAAAGACCTTTAACAACAATCATCAAATGGTTGCAGGGATCTCCTTGCATGGCAACAAGATCCTTTGTCTTATAGGATAAAACACGATAAGAGATTGAATCAAGTTCGGCTGCAATGGTTTGTGGCAAGATTCCTCTGAAGAGGGGCGCTTTACTAATTTTATCAAACATAATTTACACCTTTAATTAGATAGAGTCGTTATTAGTAACAAATAAACACAGATCAAAACAGCTGAGAACTGCACTTTGTTAAAACATCCGGATGTAAATATAAAACTTTTTTTCGTGAATGTAACATATGGTACTTTTCAGGTAAAGGGAGCACCTTACTTTTGTCGTACAAAAAGAAACAAAAGATGAAACGGACAATTATTAAAATAGATGAAGAGCTGTGCAACGGATGTGGTCAATGCGTAACCGGATGCCACGAAGGAGCCCTTCAAATTATTGACGGAAAAGCAAAGCTTGTAAATGAAGTATTCTGCGACGGATTAGGAGCCTGCATAGGCGAATGTCCAACCGGAGCACTTACGCTGGAAGTGCGCGAAGCTGATGCATTCGATGAAGCAGCCGTGGAAGCCCACGTTTCCGGTAAAAAGAAAGCTCCCGAAGTTCATTTTGCCCCTGTACATCACGGATGTCCCGGAAGTATGTCCCGTAGTTTTGAAAAACCGGTTGGCGTAGTCGCTCCCAGTGCTTCAGAGTTACAACAATGGCCTGTACAACTTCACTTGGTTTCTCCAACAGCCCCCTATTTCAACGGATCAGATCTGCTACTGGCAGCCGATTGCACCGCTTTTGCCGTGGGTGACTTCCATAGTAAATATTTACGCGGAAAGAAACTGGCCATTGCTTGTCCGAAATTAGATCATGGACGCGATATATATATAAACAAGCTAATTAGCTTAATCGACGACAACAAAATCAACACCTTGACAGTTATGATTATGGAGGTTCCCTGTTGCAGCGGATTACTCCAGATTGCCAAAGAGGCATCCGCCTCTGCCATACGCAAAGTTCCCGTTAAGTTGATTCAGGTAAGTGTACAGGGACAGGTTCTGCGAGAAGAATGGATATAATCAAAAATAATAGTAATATATAAAATAAATCTCCCTTAAGGGGACTAAAATTTAAGCAATATGGACAAAATGTTTTGTTTTCAGTGTCAGGAAGCATCCAAAGGAATAGGTTGCACAATTAAAGGCGTTTGTGGTAAAGACGATGTTACCGCAAACCGTATGGACCTGTTGATGTTCGTTATGAAAGGTATTGCCGTAGTAGCTGAAAAGCTGCGTGCCAAAGGAATTTCTGCAACAGCAGCCAATCACTTTATTACAGAAGGACTGTTTTGTACAATTACCAATGCAAATTTTGATGTTGAAAGCATATCGGCCCGTGTAACGGAAGGACTGAAACTTCGCAACGAACTTATCGGCAAAGCCGAAGCTGCAGGCATTGCTCTTCCCGAGCTGGCAGAACTTAGCTGGAACGGAAACGAAAGCGAATACGAAAGCAAATCGAAAACGGTTGGTGTTCTTCGCGAATCGAACGAAGACGTACGTTCTCTGAAAGAACTTGTAATCTACGGTTTGAAAGGGATGGCAGCCTATGCCGAACATGCCTCTAAGTTAAACTTTGAAGATGATGATATTTTTGCCTTTATTCAAAGCGCGCTTGCAGCAACCACACGTAAAGATATTGGTGCCGACGAACTGACGGCTTTGGTTCTTGAAACCGGAAGCTATGGTGTAAAAACAATGGCTCTGCTCGACAAAGCCAATACCACAAGCTATGGTAATCCCGAAATAACCAAGGTAAATATCGGAGTACGCAACAATCCGGCTATTCTTATCAGCGGTCACGACCTGAAAGATATGGAGGAACTGCTTGCCCAAACAGATGGTACCGGTGTTGATGTTTATACACATAGCGAAATGCTTCCTGCCAACTATTATCCAGCATTCAAAAAATACAAACACTTTGTGGGTAACTATGGAAACTCCTGGTGGAAGCAGCGCGAAGAGTTCGAAACATTTAACGGCCCGATTCTCTTTACAACCAACTGTATCGTTCCTCCACTTGAAAAAGCAAGTTATAAAGACCGCGTATATACTACTAACGCAGCCGGATACCCCGGATTCAAACACGTGCCTGCCCGTAAAGAAGGAGGTAGCAAGGACTTCTCGGAAATCATTGAAGTAGCTAAGACATGTGCTGCTCCTACCGAAATCGAACACGGCGAGATTATCGGTGGATTTGCACATAACCAGGTGATGCAGTTAGCAGGTCAGGTTGTAGACGCTGTAAAGAGCGGTGCAATCAAGAAGTTTGTAGTGATGGCTGGTTGCGACGGACGTATGAAATCCCGCGATTACTATTCAGATTTTGCCACTCAGTTACCACAGGATAATGTTATCCTTACAGCTGGTTGCGCTAAATATCGTTATAACAAGCTTCCTTTGGGCGATATCAACGGTATTCCCCGCGTACTGGATGCAGGGCAATGTAACGACAGCTATTCGCTGGCTCTGATTGCATTGAAACTTAAAGAAGTTTTTGAACTGGAAGATATAAACGAGCTGCCTATTGTATACAACATCGCTTGGTACGAACAAAAGGCTGTGATTGTATTATTGGCACTTTTAAGCCTGGGTGTGAAGAATATTCACCTTGGACCAACGTTGCCGGCTTTCCTTTCTCCGAATGTTGCCAATGTGTTGGTGCAGAACTTCGGTATCAGCAGTATTCGTACACCGGAAGAAGATATTAAAGAGTGGATTTTGTAAATAATATTATTTCTTTTATTAGATTTGCGTAGAACAATTAGTAGTAAAAAGGTAAGTATACGCTTCCGTACAGTACGTGCGGAAGCTATACTGTTTTAAATATTTTCTTGTATAAACTTTAAACTATGCTCAAATGAAAATGATTAAAGAATTCAAAGAGTTTGCCATGCGTGGTAATGTGGTAGACATGGCTGTAGGTATCATTATTGGTGGCGCCTTTGGAAAAATCGTTACTTCAGTTGTAGGAGATCTGCTTATGCCGGTAATAGGCTTCTTCTTTGGTGGTGCAAGTTTTGTAGATCTAAAGATCACACTTAAAGAGGCTGTGCTGGATCCTGCCGGACAAATAATCACTCCGGCTTCAACGCTGAACTATGGTAATTTCATACAAGTTACTGTCGACTTTCTGATTATAGCATTTGCCATCTTCCTGATGATAAAAGCTATGAATAAGATGAAGAAAAAAGAAAAAGAAGTCCCGGCTGCCCCTGCAGCTCCGCCTGCAGACATCGCTTTGCTTACAGAAATCCGTGATTTGTTGAAAAATAAATAATAGCAACAGACAAAAGAAAGAGGGTATTGTTAGGGATCTGCTCCCAAATAATACCCTCTTCTTTTATTAATTCTTTAGATTATTTTGAAAGTTTAAAAAACGATCCTTTACCAAGCTTCAATTGATTCTTCTTCATATTTTCGAGAACAATTGTTTTACCAAGCACATCTCCTTCGGCAGTGTTGTTTTTAATAACAACCTGTTTGCATGCATCCAATGTAATACCAGCCTTACGCTTGTGGAAAGGTTTAATTTCATTACTGCGGATAAGTTTGTTGTTAGAAAACGTTAGCCCATCAACAGATTTGGCATATAAGATTGGATAGTCGAACGGATGAAAAGTATTTCCTTCGATACGGATATTCCGATGAAACGGATAAGCAGGATCTGGCTCCGGTATTTCCGGAAAGATACTTATGATTCCTTCGCAGAACTGATATAAAGAAGACATACACGGATATCGGAATTCATTGTTACGAATGGTTACATCGGTAACAGCCCCCGACTCGTACCATTGATTGGCATCTCCTGCAATCAGAATAGCAGAACCACTACTTTCGAAAATATTATTTTCAACCACAATCTTACCAGGTGTAGAAAGCAATAATCCACGGGCACGGCAACTTAAGAAGCGGCTGTTTCTTATCTCAACATCCGGAGTACAGGTTAAATTTTCAAGTGCAGCGCCGGCATGAATTCCATCGGGAAGAGGAGCATCAAAAGTTACTTCAAAATCAGTCGTAGTGAGAGGAGTAAAAGAAACCAATTTACCTGTCCCGATAGTCCGCATACTTTTGTTTTCAATAAAACCGACCTTTTCGCCCGGACGCCCCCACTCCATACCAACACTTTGTTCGTGCATAAACTGACATTTAACACGTGTAGGCGATAGCACTTCTGTTATTCGTACACAAGTGCCGTGTACGTTGATGGGATCGTCCATGAGTCCAGCCCACTCGCAATCTTCAATTTTAATTAAACCACTGCAACCCATAAAGTGAAAACCATCGTCGTGGCCGCTCAAAACTCTATTTTTAGCAGGATTAGGAACCACTTTCACTTTATTAAAATTAATATTGCGTGTATACTGAGACAATACCCCCAACCCACAAGTATGATATACATTTATATCGGCAAGCGATACTTGGTTACTATGAAACAAAAATATCCCTGCATGGT
Organism: uncultured Macellibacteroides sp.; assembly: GCF_963667135.1. Lineage (NCBI taxonomy): Bacteria > Pseudomonadati > Bacteroidota > Bacteroidia > Bacteroidales > Porphyromonadaceae > Macellibacteroides > uncultured Macellibacteroides sp. The sequence goes on from NZ_OY762974.1 coordinate 4,188,557, forward strand.
CTCTTTCACTATGTCGCAATACCAGCAAATCTCCTGATTTTGGATACGAACTCTTTGGATGGCTAAGGCGAACTTTCCCATAGCTCACTTCTTCCGCATTGAAGATAGTCCAGCCGGTTACATCGCCGGTATTAGGTACAACCCTACGTGTGTCTGGAGTAAACTGCATAATCCCGGATGTTCTGCTTTTCCATCCTTCACCAACAAAAACAAGTTGTTTGTTTTCAATTACATAAGGCGATTCGTGGGTGTTTATTTCTATTTCAAAATAGTTGGGAGTAACATCTGTAACTTTAGCCTGGGCAGTAAGCGGTATGTCCCAATCGACCGAAAAGTTTTTCAAAGCGATATTCGTCGAATGATCTACAGTAACAGGTTGCATCCGGTCGTGCATAACAAACATAGACCCACCGCCATCGAGCGTGAAATCCTTCATACTGTCAATAAGAACAGCCAGTCGTTTAGGGTTATTGTCGGTGGTGTTACTTTCATAATAATCGCGTTCAATACAATGATGTGGCCAGAAATCATATCTTCCTTCCGGAAAATAAAGCGTAGAACCCGGTTGAGCTTTACAAGCCTCAAGGGCTTTTTGTACATAAGGAACTGCATTTTCGCGAGTATCCGGTTTCAATCCAAAATCAGCCACAGATATCTTTACCTGCGCGGCAACGTTTAACAGGAAGCCACAGGCAATCCCCAATAAAAATAGTTTTCGTTTAAAGTTCATGTTTTTTTGTTTTTTATTATCGGGGGATAAAGATAATAAATAACCTGAAAATTACTCCTAAATATTTTGTTTCCATTCATCAAACTCTTCTATCGATATTTGCATAGGAGACAAATTAAACTCCAGATAGTTTTGTTTTTTTACAACTACCTCATGTTCAAATAAAACATTCATGCAATCTTCGCAACAAACTTCGTTTGATACAATAATTATCTCATAATACAGATTTATACTCTTTGAGGAACAAACTGATGGAAGAATAAGAGACATTAAATAAGCAGAATGCTCAAACGCCCTCCATACATCGTTCTCTCTATACAACCTGATCCGATCTGTATTATTTATCTCTTTAGTCAAAATGGTAAAGATGTCGCACATAAAATTATTCATTTATTAATTTATTGTATTTTGTTTATGATTTGTTTTTAGCATCAATCTGCCAACGGATATCCGGTTACGGTATCGTTCGTTTTATAACCAGCCGGTTGGATATTAGTTGTGTAAGATGCATCAGCAGAAGTTCTTACACACCGTATCTGATAACCTCTGTCCCAATAAATCGGACCAAATAAATCAACACCTCCTATCCCTGCTACAACTTTGATTCCCATAAGATTATTGTAATTAGAATAAATATCAACATAGTTCCCATCAGACAGGATATAATGAGTGCCATAACGTGGATTACCATTATCTCTCATTCCAATGGTACCTCCATAAAACAGTGCTCCCCCGTACTGAGTGATAGAGGTATTGTTGTTGCTCCGCCTATTGCCTAATCTGGACCCACCGGTAGCAAAGAACACAGAAATACCCGACGAATTAGGAGTTGAAATACCGGACATTTGTCTTACCAACATACCCCAGTAGGGTTTGTTGGAATCATCATATACCCTTCCAAATACTCCTCGGGAGGGAGTTGTATTAAAATCGAAGACCAAATCATTTATACATTGTGCTTTTGTTGCCGACTGATAACCTGTTGGGTAGGGATATCTGGTACTACTACCACTCCCCCATGAATGATTGGAAGCAGCACCAAAGGAACTCCACCTCCTATATGTGTCACCGGTAGTGGTTGGCACTCTGTAAGTAGAGGAAATCTTGTATGATAAACTTGCTCCTTTCCATCCCGGATAATATGGATTTAGTCCGTTTGATGAACCTGGTCTGAACATGTAACCAACCTGAAGGGGTAAATTCATAAATCTGAAAGCACTTCCTGTATAGCCATACGAATTATAACTACTCCAAAAAACATTGCCGGTCGACGAGGTATTTAACTGTACTGGTGCATATCCTTGCCTAACATATATATAATGTTTGCTAAGGTTGTTATTATATAGTATTTCTATCACACCACCTCTTACTGTACCATTCGAAACTGTTCCAGAGGGCTGGAAATCAAAATGTACCCATTCTTCAGTATCATCAGAACCTCCGGTAATTACCTTATTTAGATTTAATAAATTATCACTGTCGGTCAATGAAGAGACATAGTTTCCCGAAGCATCAACGGTTGTACCTCCTAATTTCACCCATGTAGAGGTCGACAATAGTCTGACCGTCCATTTTCCATGTGATTTTAAATTCAAATTAGATTGATCTGCATGAAAAATTGCAGTGCCGGATTCCGAACGGAATACACCTACCCCTTTAGGCATCGCTCCTTGCATAACATCTACCGTTAATGGGGTATAAATGGTGGAACGGGAATTTGTAAGCGTAATCGTTGCATATTCTCTTTCTAAATAATAAATATTTGCAAGTCCCGATATGCTAAAAGGCAATATGGCACAAAGAGGATTCGAAACATCGGCTACCAGATCTGATAAGGTAATAGTTCCTGTGATTGTAGATCCACTATTCGTAAAGCTTAGATTTCCAGACACTGCCGCGCCGACAGTTTTGTTTGCAATTGAATAATCCCTTTCTTCCTGCGAATAGAAAAAAACACGTACTTGTCCAGAGCTACCCGGATAATATCCAACATGAGCAACATCATCCGCACTCCAACCGCCTATTACTGCTGTAGTAACTCTCCACGAACTTTCAGAAAGGCCGCCGTCACCCTTTAAATTCAAGGTGACCAAGTAGTGCGTATTACGCTTTATATCAAAATTATTATAAACATTTTCACCCAAATAAAGCCTGTACTTAATGGTTCCGGTTAATGTTGTAACCCCTGCTTCCATCTTTGTGTATTTAGCTGTTACCTCCAGATATGTAACAAGATTACTTTTACCAGGTAGCGGTGCTTTCATTTTTTGGTCGGTAGTTTCTACTCCTTCTCCCTGCATATTTTCAAGCATAAACAAGGAAATTCCGTTGTTTCCGGGTGCATGCGGATTAAATGTGGGAGTAGAAGATTGCGCAATCGAAGATTGCAATATACGAGGTAACTCGGCAGTGGTAATGAGTTGAAAATCTCCTGTAGCGGAAAACAAGTTTGCCGGTTCATTTTTTCCTAAAGTAATCGTAGTTGGTACCTGAAACAATGCAATTTTGGTTGGAGTCACTTTGACTCCTGTTGTTAAATTCGAATCGTCTACTTTTACTGTAATACGTGAAACAAGCCGTTTCAATTGGGCGTTGATTGATATGCCATTGGTAATATTTGTAGAAGCAGCCGAATATATATCTGCATCGCTAGCTCCTATCGCACAAAAGAGTGGAATATTGGTTGAAGGAATTCCATTGGTAGTTCGATCGGTTAATTGCAAGGCTTTTAAATTGCTTTCTGTAGACACATCCAGTTCTTCCATGGAAGAACCCCAGTTAGCAACAACATAAATTTTGTGAAGCCCGGGTGAGGCGTTTAAATTAAGGGAAAGGACAGAGGATGAAGTTTCAGCTAAGAAATTGAGCTCATTGTAATAGCATAAGTCGATTAACTGATTTCCATCGTTCGAATAGATTAAAATAGAAACATCATCAAGGGTGGGTGCATTAAAATCTGCAAAGGCGGAACGGGTCACAGGAGTTTGCTCGTTCAAAGATAAAACCAATTTAACCGGAACAGCTTCCCAGGATTCACTAGAATTATCCAATAAGGCATTATCTTGACAACCGCAGAGCGTCAATAACAAAAGGATAGGATACAACAATCTTATTCGCATATTGATTATATTGCGAAAAATTAAAAAAAATAGTTGCATTCGAAAGGGATGAAGGCAAGCGCAAAAAAGCTTGCCCTCACCCCTCTAAAATATAGTGTTCACTGAGGAAATATCTTTAATCAATATCCAAAATCTGGACTTAAAGCGACTCCACCCCATTCCTTGATTGTTACATTTACTGTTACATTAATCAGACTCTGGGTAGGATCTGTAACGATATTATTTTCTGAAACAGGGATACTTGCTATCGTGTATATTTGTCCCGGAAAAAATTCAGTAATTGCTGTAGCTGTAGCAGTAGTTTTAAATGCTTTTACTGCAACGTAATATGCTTTTGTATTGTCAAAATTACGGGTTTTTCCAACTACATTTGTTAATTTAAGAATAATATAGGGAACCTCAGATATGTCAGTTACTGGAGTTCCTTTTGTTGGGAAGAACTGGTATCCGTATACTTTACCACTTGGAGCTAAGTCAAGGGTAAGATCAGGAGACACAACTTCATCAAACAATTCACCATTTTTTATATAGGGAGTGGCTGCAGGTGTTGTTGATAAATTAAACTTAGCCACTTGACCAGCTGTTGCTTTAATCAGACTTGAGAGAGTTCCATCAATGGTCATCTTTTGATAGAAGTTGTCAATATAAATACCCGCCAAATTAAAGCTCGTTATTGTACCATCATTAGTAATTGAGGCAATCTGAATACGAGAAACAATGGGTGTTAACGTTATATCAGCTTCATAGTTTTTATTACCATTTGATGCAGTAGTATTCAAATCAGTTAACCCAACAACCGTTTTACTTGTATTAGCAAGAACAACACTTGCAGCATCAGTAGTTTGTTGGTCATAAATATTCATTACTGTTGCATTAATGGCAGCAAGGACTGTTCCAGGTGCAGTAGCAGGTGCAGTAGGTACATTCGCAACAACATAAACATTAACGACTGATGGATCCAGGTTTGTAAATTTCACACCAGTACCAGTTTGAATGGCTGTAATCTGTGTATCCGTCAGTATATAGGAAGCAACAGTATTACTAAATTCATCCATAAAATAAACAATCATTTCCTTACCCGCATCAATCGGAGCTTTTTTACCAACCTGAGTATCATCCAACGACTTTGTTAGCGGATTCGTCGAAATGGTTAAGGTAACATCTTTACCTCCATCATTTTCTTCGATAATATCGGTTTCAGTACTACAAGAAACAAGAAATACGGCCACAAGAGCCATTAAAGTCACGCACAGCTTTTTCATAAAATTTTTCATTAAATAGTGTTTACTTTTTTACGCATTCAGCTATACGTTTAACCAGACCACCCTTTACAGGAAATCCACTTATGGTAGGTAATAAAATAGCTAAATAGTGTTCACAACGCAAAAATAAATTAAATAGCGGACAACTATTTAATAAAAAAAGACATTCAGTTGATTGATTTAGACATTAACACTCATTCTAAACGCACAATAACTTAATAAGATCAGGGCCGAATCAGATTTCGTTTAATTATTATGATTATCAGCATAATGTCCTGATATAAATCCCGGACTTGAAATCACTTTGGGTATGTTGTAATACCCGCCTTTCAGTAAATTCTCCATGGCAAAAAACTTTTTCATAGTATCAAAATTTAATCATTTATATGTTGTTTTAATTAATTGTCCCCAAGGTTTTCCGTTTTTTTCCTTGCAATGAAGCGGCTTTCAGCGAAAAAATGTCCCCAAGAATGTCCCATCCTTCTTAAATATATTATACCAATTCTAATACTCTTTAAAAAAAACCGGAATTCAAAGACTTTTCCACCACTGGGCACGCTCCAGACAATCGCTATTGTCGTTCCGAATTTGTTTTGCCATCCGGACAGGCTTTGGTTAACCGCTCCGCAAGCGGAGGCGATTTGTTTCGTGTTTTGCTTGAAATTGCTTTCGTCTGCAATATTACAACATGTTTTTAGAAATACAAGTTATACTTTTTTGACGGTTTTGTTAATCCTTCAATCATCAATAGTGTTTTTTAATCTTCTTTATTACAGACTCATACGCGTTTATCACGGTGTGTTTATCGACGAAATTCTATTCATTTTGTATAATTTGAAAATTAAAATTTTTATTTAGCAGTTTGCAGATGCACGTAAGGACATACCGTTTGGACGTAAATTTTAATGAAATCAATTGATTTTAAGACTCAGATAAGTTTATTTGAGTGTTGAGATGAGCTTATTTTGAAACGCAAATAAGCTTATTTAGGATAGGAAATTAACCTTGCAATTTTAGGGTTCGCCCGGTATGGAAACGATATGTTTCACCCTTTTGGGTGTTAATCGTTTGCTGCCCTTTCCCCATCCTTCCGGTTGAAGCAGGAGGAGGAGCTTTGGATTATGGAAAATCCATCTGGTACATAAAAACCGACAATCCAGGATGCTGTAAAGTACATAGTAGGTGGACATATCTGTACGTATGCGTACTTAAGTGGACATATCCAGACACAAGTGGACATAAGTGGATTTGAGATTTTGGAGGATGGTATATTTGTACTGTTGATCGGCTAACATTTTATTTACTAACAATTAAAACAATTAAACGATGGCTTTACAATTTATGTGACTCTTTACGCATTTATCGAACTGGTGCATGAAATAAATACCATCTGCGCAATGTTAAATTTTTAACGGACTTTATGCGGATAATCATTTAATTTTTCCCTTATCTCCTGCGGAGATTCATTCATTTGTGTTTTGCAGAAATTGGTAAAGTGAGACGCCGAAGCAAAACCGAACTCATAGGCAATATCTTTTATTTGAATATCCGGATCGGCTAACTTCAATCTTATTTCCTTAACATTTTGTTTGATGATCCATTGATAAGGTGTTTCTCCAAAATTTTCTTTAAATCGGCGTGTAAATGTTTTGACTGACATATTATTCTTTGCCGCCAGTTCGCTTACACTTGAATCCTTGGTATAGTTATTTAGAACAGTCCGTTTAAAATCATTGTTATTGCAAAGAATAGAACAGAAAAAGCGAACAATCTCTTCCTGCGTATAATATGTTTTCATTATAAAGAAAAATTCAGCTTGTTTAATAAAAAACAATTCTGTACAACCAATATTATTATCCAGATAGGAAAAAACTCCAGTTAAAAATACTTGTAAATGAGTCTTGATATTCATTACTTTAAAACCATCCGTAGAAGATTCGCAAGTAATACTATGAGGAGTCAGGGACAGTTTATTGCAAAAACTTATATTATTGTCAAAAGAGAACGAGATCAGATTAAGTAGGTTTAGAGCTACAGCCTTAAAAGGAGTAAACGGTGGAATAAATACCATCTCACTTTCATTCACAACAACTTCTTTCGTCGGGTCGTTCAGGATTTTAAAAGAACCCTGCTGTACGAAAAGAATACAATTTTCAATCATCTCTGGAAGCGAAAACCCACCGTTAAATCCAACCACATGTTTTTTAAACACGCAGTCATAATTTAATAAGCATTCTTTGAAGGAGGCAGTAACTCCTTTTTCAAATAGATTAGCCATTGGTAAGTTGATATATATTAACTATCAAATTCAAGAAGCAAATATAACTACTTCATTTGTTAATAACAAATAAATCACTTATAATTAAATGATCAAATAAAAAATATATATCTTATAATTTCAATAAATTACACAGCAAACCGAATTGTGAAAGTACTTCCTTTACCCAGTTCACTTTCCACCTTTAATGTTCCACCATGAGCTTCAACAAAATCCTTACTGATGGCAAGTCCAAGACCGCTTCCCTGAACTTTAGTTCCGGGAACACGAAAATAGCGGTCAAAAATACTTTGGTGATATCTCGGATCTATTCCTTTGCCAAAATCCTGAACAAATATTTCTACAACATTTTCAATCTGTCGGGCTCCGATGATAATCCGTCCATTCTCTTTTGTGTAATGAATAGCATTTGAAAGAAGGTTGGTTATAACCCAGGCAATCTTTTCGCTGTCGACAAATAATTTGGCAATTTTTTCGGGATATTCTACTTCAATATGGCAATTGAATCGTTCCGCTTGTACTCTGTTTGCTTTTACTGCATAATCGATTAGCTCGATAGGCTTGGTTATTTTAGGGCTCAATTGCAGTTTTCCTGTTTCAACCTGAGTCATTTTAAGTAGTTCACCTGTTATCTCTAAAAGACGATCCGTACTTTCCTTTATGTTTTTTGATAGCATTTGTTGCTCTTCATTCATTGAACCAACCCTGGAGTCTTCCAATAATTTAAGACTCATCATAATAGAAGAAATAGGCGTTTTCAACTCATGACTAATCGTTGAAATAAAGGTTGTCTTTGCCGAATCCAACTCTTTAAATTCAGTAATATTTTGCAGCGATATTACATCTCCAATGTAATGTTGTTCTGTTTCTCCGGTAGGAACCATATAAATCGGAATATATTTTGCCTGAAAAAAACTCTCTTTATTATCTGCATAAATCTTTAGAGGTTCCTTTTTTTCGTCATGTTGCCCCAACTCTCTAATTAATCTGCGCAGTAAATCATTTTTCAAAGCCAGATCGTAGGCAGATAATCCGATTATCTGTTCTCTTTTCAAATTCAGAACAGTAAGTGCTCCTTCGTTGGCAAACAGTACTATTCGTTCTTTATCCAAGCCTAAAATTGGTTCGGTTATACTATTTACTATTGCCTCACTATACTTTTTCTCCTGAATTAAATCAGACAAAGCACTTTTCTGATATTCCGAAAGACGTTCTGCCATACGGTTAAAAGAAACAGCAACCTCAGAAAACTCTTCATTCATTCCAAGATTAAGTCTTTTATCGTAATTATGATCGGCAATCTCCAGAATACCATTCACAAGCGTCCGGATAGGGTCATTTATTGAACGGGGTAATTTAATCAGCAAAACTATACCGATTACAATACAGGCAACACCAAAAACTGAGATCCAAATCAAAGCCCGATGCAGAGCAGGATAAGCAGCCGGACTTTCTGGATCTGTTGCAGTAAGCACCTGCAAATTAATTATAGATAGAACCACCAGCATCACTATCATTGCCACCAGAAGGCCTATCCCGAAAAAGAGCTTGTTCTTAATATTCATGATATAATAATTAAATCAATATTTAAACGAGACAATTCATTCATAAATAATCTATACTCAAACAAAGCATGAAAGAGGGAAAAAAAGCCTAAAGATGGTTTTCCAACACATACCGTGCTGATAAGGTTTTTTTCGCAAACGTTAATGATCCCTCTGGAAACATGGTCTGCCTGAATCTGTATAACTTCTCCTCCCAGTTCGGTTGCTAATTTAAAATGGTTGGACAAATAACGTTGATTGGCCAAAGGAATCCTATCGGGATGCTCTCTTGGAGTTTGCACGTATAATACGGCAAACGATGCATTGTAACGAGTAGCAAGCCTTGCAACCTTATGAATAAGTTTGCGAGGCGTCTTTTCGTGACTACTGATACATGCCAGAAATTTTTCATGACGAATGCCGCTATTTACCGGAACCGAACTCTCCACTTTCTTCTCCACACGAAGGGCTACTTCCTTTAAAGCAAGCTCTCGTAATTGCAAAATCGTTTCTGGACGGAAAAAATTGGCTAAAGCATGTTGAATTTTATCTTGTTTATAAATCTTACCACCCTTCAGTCTGGTAAGCAATTCATCCGCTGTAAGATCTATATTTACCACTTCGTCAGCCTCAGCCAATATGCTATCCGGGACTCTTTCTTTAATTTCAAATCCGGCAATATCACGCACGATTTCACTAATTCCTTCAAGGTGCTGAATATTCACCGCGGTGATAACACTTATACCAGCTTCCAAAATATCCAGAACATCTTGCCAACGCTTAGCATGAATACTTCCATCGACATTGGTATGTGCCAATTCATCAACGATAACCACCTCCGGATGAATACTAAGGATAGTCTGTAAATCCATTTCGTCAAGTTCCTTCCCCTTGTAAAATAGTTTTTTTCTGGGAACTAAAGGCAGTCCTGCAATCAAAGCTTCAGTTTCCGGACGTCCATGTGATTCTATAAACCCAATTTGCACGTTGATGCCATTACGAATTAACTCGTGAGCTTCCTGCAGCATCCGATACGACTTTCCTACTCCGGCAATCATTCCGATATAAATCTTAAGGTTTCCTCTACGGGACCTCCTCAACAAATTTACAAATCGTTCTATGTTCTGCTCTCTATCCATTAATGATTTATTGCGAATACACTTTCAGGGACGAATATACAAATCTTTCGTACGTTACTTATTTTTCCCCAAGGTTATTCTGTTATTTCTTCCAATGCTACATTTAATTTAAGCACATTCACAACAGCAGGTCCGGTTACAGGATTCTCCTGTAAGCTGTCGACGATCTTTCGGATTCTCTCCGCTGGCACTTTTCGTGCGGATGCCACTCTGTTTATCTGAACATAAGCCGCATTTACAGGAATATGTGGATCAAGACCACTTCCGCTTGCTGTTACCAGCTCTGAAGGCACTTCTTTTCGGGTAAGGTATGGATGTGCTTTCAAAAATGTATCAATCCGTGCTTCCACCTTCTTCAGGTAATCTGGATTAGAAGGTCCGTAATTACTTCCACCAGAAGCATCAGCCGCATAGTTTACTGCCGAAGGGCGGCCCCAGAACATATCAGTACGGGTAAAAGACTGACCAATCTGAGCAGCGCCAACTTCACGTCCGTTTGAGGAAAGTATCTCTACCGATCCTTTTCCCGGACCACTTATCAGGGCAAATACCCACAAAACGCCAACATATCCAATGCTTAACAAAAAACAAAAAGCCACTGTTAGCTTCAACGATTTTATTAAATCTCTTTTCATTTTACCTTTCAATTAAAAGAACAGACCAACCACTATATCAATAAGTTTAATTCCCGCAAACGGAGCCAACATTCCTCCTCCTCCATAAATCAATAGATTTCTGCGCAATAATGCCGATGCTCCAATTGGTTTGTAGGTAACTCCTTTCAAAGCTAGTGGAATCAATATCGGGATAATGACCGCATTGAAAATTACTGCACTTAAAATAGCACTTTCCGGCGAATGCAATTTCATTATGTTCATAGCTTCGAGCGCAGGAATTGAAGACATGAAAAGAGCTGGTACGATGGCAAAATACTTAGCCACATCATTTGCAATACTAAAAGTAGTAAGCGTACCACGTGTCATCAATAGTTGTTTTCCAATTTCAACAATTTCTATCAGCTTAGTGGGATCATTATCCAGATCAACCATGTTGCCGGCTTCCTTGGCAGCCTGTGTTCCGCTATTCATAGCCACACCCACATTGGCTTGAGCCAGAGCCGGAGCGTCATTAGTACCGTCTCCCATCATGGCCACCAGTTTACCAGCCTCCTGTTCCTTTCGGATATACTCCATTTTATCTTCGGGTTTTGCCTCAGCAATATAATCATCCACCCCGGCTTTTTCCGCAATATATTTGGCTGTCAATGGATTATCTCCCGTTACCATTACCGTTTTCACACCCATCTTACGTAAACGCTGGAAACGCTCCTGAATTCCCGGTTTAATAATGTCCTGTAATTCTATTACGCCTATAATAAAATCATTTTCACTCACAACCAAAGGAGTACCTCCGTTTTCTGAAATTGCACGAACATACTCTTCTGCTTCGGAAGGATAGCTGTTCCCTGCAGCCTCGCACCGTTTTCGCATGATTTCAAAAGCTCCTTTTCGAATCCTCCGACCGTCAGGAAGATCAATTCCAGAACATTTTGTTTCCGCTGTAAAGCGAATCATGCGAAAAACGGTGTCGGCATGCTCACGGACAAAATAACCAAGAGTATCCGCCAAGGAAACAATCGATTTTCCTTCGGGCGTTTCGTCAGACAAAGAGGCTAGCAGACAAGTCTTGATAAATTCTGATTTATCTACACCATCAAGGGCATAAAAACGAGTTGCCTTACGATTCCCGATTGTAATAGTCCCGGTTTTATCCAACAACAAAGTATCTACATCTCCTGCAGTTTCGACAGCTTTACCTGATTTTGTAATTACGTTGGCACGCAACGCTCTGTCCATACCGGCAATACCAATAGCAGAAAGCAAGCCTCCGATTGTAGTCGGAATAAGACAGACAAACAAGGCAATAAAAGCCGCCACCGGAATTGGGGTATGAGCAAAGTCGGCTATAGGTTTCAATGTAGAACAAACAATAACGAATACCAATGTGAATCCAGACAAAAGAATAGTCAACGCAATCTCGTTTGGTGTTTTCTTACGGGAAGCTCCTTCAACCAACGCAATCATTTTATCCAGAAAACTCTCACCTGGTTGTGTTGTGACCCGAACTTTTATTTGATCTGATAATACTTTCGTACCACCCGTAACTGAGCTTTTGTCGCCGCCGGCCTCCCTTATCACAGGGGCACTCTCTCCCGTAATAGCACTCTCGTCGATCGATGCCAATCCTTCAACGATTTCGCCATCGGCAGGAATCATATCTCCTGCATCACAAATAAAGATGTCGCCCATCTGTAATTGCGAACTGCTAACAAGACTTTCCACATCCCCCTTCAATACTCTTGCCGGAGTCTCTTCCCTGGTTTTTCTTAAACTATTTGCTTGCGCTTTACCTCTCGCTTCGGCAATTGCTTCGGCAAAATTTGCAAACAAGAGTGTAAAAAACAACACAATAAACACAAGCAGATTATATACAGAAGAATTCTGATTTGCTGATCCGTTTATAAAAGACCAAAGCATAACTAAAAACATGATGAATGTGGCAATCTCCACAATAAACATCACGGGATTCCAGAACATGGTGCGGGGGTCTAGCTTAATAACCGACTGTTTTAAACTATCTACAACAAGCTTCCGCGGAAATAAGGAAGCGGAATTATTTTCTTTCATTCGTCTATTCTATTTTAATAAATTCATAACCCCTTAAACATGGTCACATGCTCGGCAAGCGGTCCCAATGTAAGCACTGGAAAAAAGGATAAAGCCGCAATAATAAGGATTACAGTAAAAGTCATTAATGCAAAAGTCCCTGTGTCTGTTTTCAAAGTACCTGCACTTTCTGGAACAAACCGCTTCTGTGCCAATATTCCTGCGATAGCAATCTGTCCAACAATAGGGATAAAACGGCTCACAACCAAAACGAGCCCACAGCTTATATCCCAAAATGCATTTGAATCTTTTAGTCCTTCAAATCCGGAACCATTATTTGCCGCACTAGACGTATATTCGTACAACATTTCAGTAAATCCGTGAAACGAAGGATTATTCAGCCATTGACTTGTTAGAGCTGGATTATTTACCGCCATCCAAGAAGCAAGTGCCGTACTTCCTAAAATAACAAACGGATGAAGCAAAGCCAGAAGAATAGCAATCTTCATCTCCTTCGCTTCCACCTTTTTACCAAGAAATTCGGGAGTCCTGCCCACCATTAATCCGCTGATAAATACGGCAATGATAATAAAGATGTAATAGTTCATAAAGCCAACCCCTACTCCTCCAAACCAACTATTTACCTGCATATTGAGCAGTGTAACCAATCCACTTAAAGGCATCAGACTATCATGCATTCCATTTACTGATCCATTGGAAGTAGCCGTTGTTACAGCACCCCATAAAGCTGTTGCAACAGCTCCCAAACGACTCTCTTTTCCTTCCATAGCTCCGCCCGACTGATCAATTCCCATGGCGGATATAAAAGGATTTCCCTGTGTTTCGGCATAGGTAGTAACGGCAATCCCGGTTAATAATGCAATCAGCATGACTGCAAAAATGGTATAAGCCAACTTCTTTCGTTTCAGATAAAAACCCAGAGCCATTACAAAAGACATAGGGAGAAGCAAAATTGACATACAATTCACCATATTGGATAGGTAAGTAGGATTTTCCAATGGATGGGCTGCATTAGCTCCGAAAAATCCTCCCCCATTTGTTCCCAACTGCTTAATAGCAACTATAGCTGCCACCGGACCTTGAGATATTAGCTGAGTTGTTCCTTCCATAGTTACAACTTCTTTTTTCCCTTCGAATGTCATTGGAACACCTTCTACAATCAGAATAAAACCTACAACCAACGCCAAAGGCAACAAAACCCGGGTACAACTAGTAACCAGATATACCCAAAAGTTTCCTATTTTCCCGCTGTTTTTTGAAGCCAACGCCTTTAATAACCCAGCCATAGCAGCCATGCCAGTAGCTGCTGCAAGAAATTGGAAAAGCATAATAACAAAAAGCTGAGTAAAATAAGTCAGACCAGACTCACCACTATAATGTTGTAAGTTAGCGTTCACCAAAAAACTAATACTCGTATTAAATGCCTGATGCACTGTCTGTCCCGGATTTCCATCCGGATTTAGCGGAAGAATTTCCTGAATTACAAGCAAACACATACCCCACACAAACCAAAACAGGTTGCAAGTAAGCAGTACTCGTAAAAAATGTTTCCATGACATTTCCTCACTGGCATTAATCCCGCTGAATTTATAGATCAACCGTTCCAACGGAGCCATAATATCCAGCCAATTCTTTTCTCCTTTATACACCTTCGAAAGGTGTTTTCCCAACGGGTAGCTAAGTCCGGTAACCAATATTATCTGGACAAGACAACCTATAAATTCTCTGTTCATTTATTTTATGTTATAGGTTAAAATTTCTCGGGATTATTTAATACATACATTAAATATCCGGTAATACCCAGACAAAGAAGCAATAATAGACTATACATAATTTACCCTTTCAACATTAAAAAAATCAGTTAATACTTTTTTTCATTTTTCTATTCACACATCTATATGCTAAATGTGTGCCACAAAAAACACAATAATGATAAAGAGATAATTTTCAGAGTTTTAACTAGTAAAGATATAATTAAACAAAAAAGGCGACCCTTCCATTTTGAAAGGGTCGCCTTCTATAACGAAGTGGTGTTAAACAAAAACTATAAGCCGTATTCTTCGATTTTCCGATAAAGCGTGGTAAGTCCGATACCCAGCAAACGGGAAGTTTCCGTTTTATTTCCATGCGTATATTGAAGCACTTTGCGGATATGCATTTTTTCTACGCCACTCAAATCAAAACCGTGATAAGCACCAAATTCTTCCGGATGCAACATGGTGGGAGGAAGTACCTCTTCCGTAAGCTGATCGCCTTCTGTCAGAATCAGACTTCTTTCCAAGACATTTCGTAACTCTCGTACATTTCCTTTCCAGGGCTGCTGCTTCAGTATACGAATAAAGCCGGGTGATATAGAAGATATGGATTTACCCATCTTTGCTGATAGAAGATCAACGAATGAACAAATGTGCAATTCAATGTCCTGCACCCGCTCTCTGAGTGGCGGAAGATGAATCTGAAAAACGGAAAGTCTGTAATAAAGATCTTCCCTGAAGTTCCCCGCGGCAATTTCCTTTCCTAAATCGCGGTTGGTAGCGGCTATCACCCGCACATTAGCCTTTTTCGGGCTGGCATCACCTATCTTAAGATACTCCCCACACTCGAGTATACGCAAAAGCTTCGCTTGTAAGTCTACTGCCATTTCACCTATCTCGTCAAGGAAAATCGTTCCATTATCGGCTGTTTCAAAAAGACCTTGTTTGTCTTTTACAGCACCGGTAAAGGCGCCGGCTTTGTATCCGAACATTTCACTTTCGAGCAGTTCACGACTAAAAGCAGAACAATTAATTGCGACAAAGGCCTTCTTGCTACGAATACTGTTTGCATGAATCGACTGAGCAAATACTTCTTTGCCCGTACCCGTTTCGCCTGTTAATAAAACAGGAACATCCGTCTGAGAAACCTTTCTTGCTAATAAAATCGCTTCCTGTATAGCAGGCGAACTACCAACAACTCCATCGAATGAATATCTGCTTCCGTTTGATTGTGATTTATCCTGCTGACGTTTATAGGATGCCAGCGCTTTTTCCATCGCGTTGGCAATCAACGGAATAATTTTAGGATTATCATCTCCTTTGGTTATATAATCGAATGCACCGTTCTTAATTGCCATTACACCATCCGGAATATTTCCATGCGCAGTCAATAATACTACTTCTGTATTCGGATAAAGTTTTTTAATTTCCTTTACCAGTTCCACACCGCTTCCATCTGGTAATCTTACATCACAAAGCACGACCTCTGGTATGTGCAGATCCAGTTGCTTCAACCCTGTCTTACAGGAATCTGCCTGAAAAACCTCATAACCTTCAAGCCCTATCATGCGTGAAAGCAATCCAAGAAGTTGTTTCTCATCATCAATAATAAGCACTTTTCCCATACCACATTAAATTGTAACTGTTTGCAAACGTAACCAAAAATATCCTATTTATACTCATTCATTTTATAATTGTGCGACGCGTAACGAATAAATAAGTATTTTTGCAAAAATCAATTGAATGAATACTATGAAGAAAATTGTTTTTATCGCAGCTTGTTCGCTGTTGGTTTGTTCCTCATGTGTGACGAAGAAAAAGTATCTTCTTGCCGAAAACGGAAGATTGGAAGCAGTCGGAAGGGGTGATGCGCTGAAAGAAGAGTTGGTTAATTGCAAGGATGAAGGCGACCGTCAGACTGCACGGATTTCGGATCTTTTGCGCGATACAACCGATATGGGCAAATCAATCAGGAATTATCAGACTATGCTTAATACAAATCTGACTGAACAAGAAAAGCTGAACAGCCTGTTGCAGCAAAAGATGAATGAATTGGGTGATCGGGAGAAAACGATCAACGAGCTTCAGGATATGATTAATGCACAGAACAACAAAGTAAAGGCATTGCTTGGCAGCGTACAGGATGCGCTTCTAGGCTTTAGCAGCGATGAGTTAAGCGTTACCCAAAAGAATGGTAAGGTATATGTAGCCATGTCGGATAAATTACTTTTCGAATCTGGTAGTGCCAAGGTAGACAAACGTGGTAAAGAAGCGCTGTCCAAGCTTGCCTCTGTACTTAACAAACAAAGCGATATAGATGTGTTTATTGAAGGTCACACCGATAATAAACCGATCAACACAGTTCAGTTCAAGGATAACTGGGATTTAAGCGTAATACGTGCGACATCTGTTGTCAGGATCCTTACCAAAGATTATAACGTAAGCTCCCTCCAGATTCAGCCTTCCGGACGCGGCGAATACATGCCTGTAGCAAGCAACGAATCGGCAGACGGTCGTTCCAAAAACCGCCGCACTGAAATCATTATGGCTCCGAAACTGGACAAGCTTTTAGAGCTGCTGCAGTAATAAATAGAAATTGCCAAAAAAGGGTGTCAAAGAGTTTTTGACACCCTTTTTTTTGTTCAATAGAATGATTAAAGCATTTATTTATAGGAAGCTGCATAAACAGCTATCTGTACAACAAAGCAACTATTCCTTTCGATCAGTTGTTATTTTAATTAGTATAGTAAATGAATTTAGAAATTAGGTTAAACCAAAAATTAGTATTACAATGAAAAAGTTAATCCTTTTTTTATTAATTACACTTGCTGCTCCACTCGGTGCTAAAAACTTCACCTTTGCGCCCAAAGTAGGACTTAATCTGGCTAACATGACAAAAACGGAAGGCGACATGAAACCTGGAATTAATGTCGGCTTATCCGGAGAATACATGGTAGCGGAAGGTTTCGCTATCGAATCGGGACTCTTTTACTCAATGCAAGGTACAAAAGCAAGCGAAAGTGGTTTGGAAGTCAAACTGAACAACGACTATATCAACATTCCTGTTTATATCAAAGCCTATGTGGCTGATGGATTCAATATCTTTGCAGGCCCACAGTTTGGATTTAAAGTATCAGAAGAAGCAGAGGTTTCAATGCTGGGAGTATCCTATAAAGAAGATCTGGACATGATAGAACCTTTCGACTTCTCCATTGGCATTGGGATGGGATATCAGTTTGATATGGGCTTACTTATCTCAGCCAATTACAATTTTGGCCTTACAAACACAGTGAAAGCTCTTGGCTCAATTAATGACGTAGATTTTCTCGAGGATGTATCATCAAAAAACAGTGTACTTCAATTTAATGTTGGTTGGAGATTCTGATTTATAAAGGAAGGTGTTTTTATAAACACCTTCCTTTATTATTTTATTTATGTATATAAAAAGCCGCATCTATGTACGTAATGGTATAACCGGAATCATGAAGCAGATCAAGACGCTGCAAAACCAACTGAGCAGAATCCAGATCAACTTTCAGCATGGCAGCACCGTTCTCACTTGTAATTGAGTCAGAATGAGTAAGTCCGGCTTTTGCCAATTGCTTTTCTAAAAACACTTTATTTGATTCACTATATATTAGTTCATTTCCTTTTTTGTATAGCCAAAGGGAGTCTTTTCCAAGACTCATATACATGATCGTTGAATCCCTTTCATTCAAAATACGTTTAAGAGTATATACTTTATCTATTGTTTTGTAACCATCAATAGCAATTGTTTCTTTTAAACCAATTTCAGTGTTAAATGAAGGTGCAGGCTCTTTCAATTCTTCCGGTCCGCGTCTCTCCTGCGACATCCTGCCTATATCTGAAGCTGTTATACCGGGAATATAGGTTACAATTCCAAACAGCCCAACAGCCAAAGCTATTACATAAAGATAACGCCCCCATCGGTTACTGAAAAACATAAAGGTGGTAGCCGTAATAACCACACCTGCCATTACCAGGTAAACCCGGGCTTCGGTAAAACCATACTCGTTGATACGATACACGCTACCAATCCAGAACATTATCTGAGCTGGGAGCACTAACCAGCTCGCCCGGTTATAAAACCAGTGGTAGGGACATTTTATTGCCATCGGCACACACCCCTTCAAAGCAAACAAAGCAATGGAAAAAAAGATTACAATTAACGCTACGTTACCCTTTGGTAGTGACCATAAAATGGTAATTTTCACAAAATAAAGATAAAGAATTACGGTATATACCAACAAGGCTGGCGTTAAAACATAGTTAAGCAGCGTCTCCGTAAGTTTGTTGGAAGTAAAAGCGTCTTTCTTATCGTGATGAAAATACAAAAAGAGCAATGGAAACTCAACAATAAAGACAATAGAAGCTGCATAGGTAAAGAAACGATCGTCGCCGGTTTCCCATATTTCAAAAATATACTTAATAGAAAAATAGATAGAGATGAGCAGCAACATCGTTATTCCGGCAAGCACACCCGAAAAAAGAACCGAACGCATGAACCGGAGTACGCTTTCAACAAAAGGCGTATTCTCCCGCTGACCACTGCTAATAAAATAAATACCCAAAGTTACGCCTAACGTTACCAAATAAAAATAAGGTTCTTCCGGAATTTTGCTCCACACAAGAGGAATAACCAACAAGCCTGAAGCTGCATAAAACCAGTTAATGAATTTGTTGGATCTAAACTGATTCAATGTATACGAAATAAAAAAAAACACCGGAAAATAGTAGGCAAGCCCCTCCCAACCGGTTATCACTTTTTCGTATACCAAACAGCTCATCACGCTACTAAACAGGCAGATAATTAACTCAACCGGATTAGACCGGACTGCCTCACGACCTTGTTCTGCAATTTTTTGAAGATGTTCTTTCATAGGTATTTAATTTATATGACCTTATCTGAAAAACAAATAAATAAAAAGGGAAATTAATTATCTGCTTTCCTGTTCGAGACTACGGATCGTCTTTACAAAGAAAGAATAAATTCCCGCAACAGTAATTACAGCTCCCGAAATAATAAACGAATTTGCAACGCCAATAGTATCTGCAATGTAACCCGTTGCTGCCAATCCAACCATCGAGGGCAACATACTCACACTCCCCAACAGAGAAAACACCCGGCCAAGATACGAGGGATGAATGTATATCTGAAGCAACGACGTAAACGGACCATGAAAAAAAGGAGCCGAAACACCTGCAAGCGCAGTAAGAATAACAAAATAGACAAAACCCGATTCAGGCAAAACACCCGAAAAAAGGAAAGTCAATCCCAGCACAACGTACGAAGCATTAATCAGCGTCGTTTTTCTAACTTTAAATTTCCATATGCTAAGTATTGCCCCACCTACAAGCATACCTACCCCCCAGATAACCTCAACCAGACTCATCTGAAAGGCGTTGCCATTAAAATGATTCAGCGTCATAAGCGGAAACAGGGTTGCTACAGGCATAAGAAAAAACGTAACGGTGATAGAAATCATCATCATCCGTCTCAATCCAATTTTTTCGTACACCACATTGAAACCTTCACGCATCTCCCGCAGCACATCTCTTTCGGTCTCTTCACTCTTCTTTTCCGGATTAGGAATAAACACAAACAGTAAAGAACCGCAGGCAATAATAGCCCCAACCACATCAAACATAAGAACGTAAGTCATGTCGAACGAGGTCATAAACACAGCCCCCAAAGCAGGTCCGGCTATATTACAAATAGAATAAATAACCTGATTGATTCCCGAAACCCGAAGCAATTCCGATTCGGGAGCCAGCAACGGAACAGACGCCTCCATAGCGGGATTATGAAACGCACTACCCACCGACCGGAAAGCCAGTAATGCATAAATATGCCATATTTCCACACAATCCAGATAAAAAAGTAAAGCCAGCACTGCCGAACAAAAAGCCACAAAACTGTCAGCCAGAATCATGGTCCGCTTTCGGCTCCAACGGTCCACAAACACACCCACAAAAGGGCCAATCAGGGTTTGGGGTAACAACGCGGCAATCATGGCGAAAGATAAAACCTCCGCCGATTTTGTTTCAAAGCTTAACCACAAAACGATGGCAAACTGAACAATGGCACTACTAAGAATGGAAAACAACTGACCGCTCCAAATAACGGCAAACTTTTTTTTCCAACTTTCCATAAAATAGCGGGATCATCGGGATCCCTTGCAGGTATTAACGGTAATTACGACTCAAAAACTAAACAACGATACTGGGGATGCCTTTCCACATACACCTTTATAAAGGGACACGTAGGACGCACCTTCAGGTTATTCTCTCCGGCATATTCCAAAACATGCCTGGCCAAAGCAGAAGCCAGGCCTTTCCCTTCCAGCGGTTTAGGTACGAGCGTATGAGTAAGGTCTATTCCTCCTTCAAAGGGTTCGTAAGCAATATAAGCTGTATATCCGTCCTGAATAGTTTCAAAACGTTTGATATCTTCACGATGCGTAATTGGTTCCATAAATAAATGAATTAAAAGAACAATGTTCAAATATAAGCATAACAATCGAAAAACGCAATACGTTGAACACCTTCTATAAATTCCTCCGGCTCAGACTAAATACGGGCAGAAAGAAAAAGATACCAATAATGGACATTGCCAGCCCCCCTATTGTACCGGCTGCCAGCGGAAACCAAAAACCTTCCTTATCGGCCCCCAACATAAAGGGAATGAATCCCAAAATAGTGGAAATTACAGTCAAAAAGATAGGTATTATTTTTGAACCCCATGCTTTAAGATAAACCCTTAGCTGAGGCATCAACGGGTGCGCCGCGCGGATGGAGTTATACTCGTTCAGAATATAAATACTCGCATTAACCGTAATCCCGCATAACAACACAAAGGAGGCAAAACCACCCTGGTCGAAATTCAGTTTGAACAGATAAAAAGTAAGAAACACCCCAATGTAAGATATGGGAATTACAAATATCACAGCCAGGGGTTGCCGCAGCGAGTTAAAAAGAATACTTGTGGTAAAAAAGATAATCACAATAATAAGCGCCAAAAGCAAGTATTGCTTTTTATCCTTCTCACCCCAACTCCACATCTGGTTATCGGATTTGGCTAAATAGCCCATCGGCAGCGTTTTATTGAATTTACTGATCACACGTTCCTGTATTTTGTTTCCCTGATTGCTGGCACCTATGTATTCGTACTGCAGGCAAAGCCGGTACTGCTGATCCACCTTGCCAACCTCCTGGGGCATCTGTCCTTTGGCAACAGCTGCCATTTCCGACATTTTGTAACTGCGCTCCCCCAGCTTTAATACGTTATGCTGCAAGCCCCATACATCGTAGTCCGACGACTGTACAGACGAAAGCTTCAAATTTTCGGGAGCGCCATCCACTACTATTTTACCCGTAAGCACATCTCTGGCAAAAACAGGACGCATCACCCTGAAAAGCTTTATAGGCGTTATATTTTCTTCTGCCATACGCGCTTTATTCAGGTTAAAATAAAACTCCTGGTAATCGTCTTTCCACCACGAAAAATTAGCATTAATAAACACCTCTTTAATGCGTCGATACGACAGCAGCGTATCTTTCATTGCTTCGGCATGCTCGTATAGTTCGTCGTAATTATAACCTAGCATTTCAATACGATAAGATCCCGCATTTTCGCGAACATCGTTACTAAAACCCTGATCCTGCAAGCCCCATACACCCCAGCTTCCTCCACCAAGTTCAAGCGCTTTGCTGATTATTTTGCTTTTCAGCGTATACGGAAAACCCGATTGCTCACTCTCCTTGGTAAAGAAAATATTAATTCCAGCCTGACGTGCGCTGTAAATATTGGTCTGAAACTGCTTTATTTCCTTAAAAGTACTAAGATATGCCTCCATTCGCTGCATCAGATTATTCATCTGTTCCAGCGTGGTTCCATTGGGAAGCGAAGCCGTAACATTCAGCACCGTCTCTTCGCTGCGCGTAAAGTAACTACCCTCGTACACCTTCTCCACAAACAAACGTAAACTTCCTCCAAACACTTTTTCCACAACAGGCTTCACCGATTCCTTATAAAAATTATCGGTAGACACCTTGTTGTACATCTCCTCCCACCCCTTAAGCGGACGATCATCTTTAGGTTCAATCTTGTCGGGCAACATAAACACCGGAAGTCCGAATGCCAGCAGCAACAAAATACAGGCAATTACACGCCAGCGACACATAAAGCGAATTTGGGCCGCATAGTAGCGTCTGAAATAGAAATTCCCCTTTAATTTCATTCGTTTCAAGAAAGGAAACTTCACCACAACATGCGCCTTTTTTTTATCAAGACCCATCTTATCCATCAACGCAGGAACAAAAAAGAGAGCAATAGCCAGCGAAACAAACAGGTTCACGATTATTACCGCGGCAAAATCCTGCAAGTTCAGGCGAATCTCTTCATTAAGAAAAAAGATAATGGATAACGCACCAATGGTTGTAAGCGTAGCCGCCAGCACTGAAAGAAAAGCCATACGGTTCTGGTGTGTCCGTATATGATCGGCCATCACAATTGTATTATCTATAATCAGACTAAGCGAGATTGTTACCCCCGCCAGCGAATAAAGCTGCATTTCCAGGCCCAGGAGATAATATAAAATCACCGCAATAAGAATATTCACACTCAGACTCATTACAATCAGCAACAAATAGCGCAGGTTACGCATAATAAGCAGTACAAACAACAACAAAATCAGCACAGTCAGCCCTGTTCTCACATAAATCTTATCCAGTTCCGTCTGAATATATTCGGTGGCATCGTAGCTTGTATGAATCTCGTAACCAGGAGGTAATGAAACCTGCATACGTTCAATCTCCTCTTTTACCTGTGCAGCCAGTTTCAATTGGTTGGCGGACTCGTCGGCAATAATGGAAAGATAGATGGAATTCAGACCGTTTATCCTGTAAAAGCTTTGGGGCATCTCCTCTTCACGAGTCACTTTAATTAGCTTACTGAGACTAATTACCTCTCCGCCTCCGGTATTCAGTGTAATTCGGGAAGCATCAAAACTGCCCTCGGGAGCTTCAGATACAAGAGCCAACCTTATCCACTCCTTATCACCGTCTGCCAACTGCATATTTACCGTACCCAAAAACTCCTGATTATAATATCGGGCAATTGCCTGTTGAATCATTTCCACTGTAATCCCCAGCGAAACCAACTGATCATTATCGTACGTAAGCCGCCATTCCATAGGCGTAGCACCCTTTACTTCAATACGGTAAATACCTTTGATAGAAGAAAGCCGCGGCTTAATCTGCTCTTCGGCATACCTCTGAATAAAAACAGGCGTTGCTGCTGCATTCAGGGTATAACTCAAGAAAGCCCTCTCCTCTTTATCATCCGGGCGGCTCACCTGCAATATAGGATAAGTCAGTCCATCCGGTAACTGCGGCCAACTTTGCCTCACAATGGTGGAAGCCTCAAAACGAGCTGCATCCACATTGGTATGCTTATCCAAATCCAGCTGAATGTCGCCCCATCCGTTTCCGGAAGTAGACGAGATAGACTTTATTCCCTTAATGCGCGCCAACATAGCCTCAAGCTTGCTGGTTACCTCCATTTCGACCACACGAGCCGAATTTCCAGGCATCTGAAAAGAAACCGATAGCTTGGGCAGCGTTCGCGAAGGCGAAAGCTTTATGGGAAGCATAGGAATAAAAGCTATACCTGCCAGTGCGATACACAAGAACGCAACGATCAGTGTAAACGAAGAAACCTTTGGTGACTCTTTACTCATCCTTACAATCCGTGTTTAAAGTCAAACTCCGACGACAAAGAAACTCCCGTTTCAAAATCGTGCAAGGTAAGTTTGCGTATTTTATAGTAACTCAGCCAATAATTCTGCAGCGCGGAGATGTAATTGCGTTGCGCCTCCTGCTGCCTGTTATTGGATAAAGTAAGACTGTTTATATCCGCCTTTCCGATCATGAAACGCTGCTTGGTCTGCGCATATGCCATCTGCGAAAGATCCAGCGCCTCCTCGGCACTACCAATCAACGCCTGCTGGATATTAAAGTCACTAACCGTCATAATCACATCCTCTTCCAGCGAAAGAGACCCCTGTTCGGAAGAAATCTTCACCACATTCAGGTTATTTTTCGCCATATTCTTTTTGCCTTTTCGTACACCCCAGTCCACCAAAGGAATGGAAAGAGAAACAGACACCACGTCCTGCTGCAGTAAATCACGGTACACATTGCGGAATTTATCCGACACCTGGTTAAAACCAACACTTGCGCTCACACTGGCATTAAACATCGCCTCCTTTTTAGTTTTATCCAACGTTTGCTCTGCTTCCAATACTTGTTGACGCAGCGAAAGGAAAGTAGGATTATTTTCACGGGCCAGCACCAACGCCTCATCAACCGATACATTCATTTGCAGCGGCTTACCCGGCAACTGCAAGCGTATTTCCGTATTTTTGTCGAAGCCAAGATATGAAGCCAAGCTAAACATGGCACGCTTCAATGCAATGTCGGCATTCTGCAGCGCGTTACGCGCATTCACCGCGTCCAGTTTCAGCGTAAGCAAATCGGCCTGACTGATAGCCGCGATCTTATGCCGTTGCTGTCCGGTTACATACAACGTGTCGGAACTTGCCACATTCTCCCGGGCCAGATCATACTCCGCCTGTGCCATCGCCAGTGTAAAGAAATGAGTAGTAACCTCCTCGCTTACCCCTTCCACATTATAAATATACTCCTTTTTTACCTTCTCATACTTCAGTGGTTCAATCTTGCGCGACCACTTAAACGGATTATAACCCAACAGACTCTGATTGTACCCGATTCGCACGGGAACCGAAGTAAACTGGCTATAGGTATTATCTCCAAAGTTCCGGATATAACCCAGATCGGAATCCAACACAAAAGTTCCTCCCAACAAATCGAAATTCTGTTTTACCTCCATGCTCCCCCCTGCATAAAAAGACTGTTGCTTCCGATACACATCTAAATCGTTTTCCGAATCGTATCTTCGGGTAATATCCCGGTAATACTGAGCCGGAGTGAGATTCATCGTGAGACTAGGCAACCGTTGGGACTGATAGGTACGAAATTCCCAGTAGCCCGACAAAAACATATTCTTCATACGAAAAGCCTCCAAAGAACTGTCGGCAGCCTGCACAATGGCCTTATCCAATGTTAAAACCACGGGCTGCGCCCCGCCAACAAAGGGACAAAGCATATATCCCGATAACACGATCAAAGCCTTAACAATATATTTTTTCATAGCATTATGCTTTTTCAATTTCCGTCTTTCTGTAAATCAACCAATAAACCATCGGAATAACCAACAAGCTAACAAGCGTACCAACCACCATGGCCGAAATCATTGCAATAGCCAGCGGTTTCTGTAATTCGCTACCCATATCGAACGAAAACAACAGCGGAACCATACCAAAAATAGTCGTCAAACTCGTCATAATAATCGGACGAAGACGCCTGTGTCCCGCCTCGTGAATCGCATCCAACAGGGGCATACCGTCCCGGCGAAATTCGTTAATGGCGTCAATCTTCAGAATCGAGTCGTTTATTATAATCCCGCAGGTAACCACAATACCAATGGCACTCATCAGATTCAGTGTGTTACCCGTAACCCACAAAATCAGCAAAGCCGCGGCAACGTCGATGGGAATCTCTGCCAGTACAATTATCGGTTGCAGAAAACTTTCGAACTGAGCCGCCAGAATAAAATACATCAATAGAATAGAAAGCAATAAAATAAGAACCAGCTCCCTCAACATCTTTTCGTTAGAAAAGAAAGCCCCCGAAAAATTCAGATCCCATTTACCAGACTGCGCTATTTCTTTTCGCGTATTATCCATCAACCCATTCGCATCCTCTACCTTATAGAAACTGAAAGGAATATACTCACCATTCTTTCCAGACGTAATTGCTTTCAAGTCTTCGCCATGCGAAACCGATACCAAATCACGCAACGGAACGGGACCCGGACTTACCCCCGCCTCCTTCGGCTGCGTATAAATAATCGTACGTTCCAGCACTTCGTTTACGGTATGCTCCTCGTCGGCCACCGTGATAGGCAAATACTGCTGATACGAACGTAAAGTAGCCAACTGATTGGCTCGAAAAGCCGTCTTCAGCACCCGGTAAACCTCCTCGTAAGGAACCTGATACAACAGCAATTTTTCCTGATCGATGGATATATTGAGCTGATTATCGAAAGAAACCCCTACAGGTTTCAAGCCCGTAGCCATGGCCACACCCTGCTCCATCAGCCTGATCGAGTCGGCCATCGGAGCAACCGCCTTGTTCCGTGCATACAATTCGGCAACCACATCCGCCTCGCCGGTAACGAATAACTTTTCGAAAACCGTTTCGGGAGGAGAAAAAGTAATCACAGCCGTTGGATATCGTTTCTTGACCCACGCCGTTACACAACGTTGCAAAGGGACTACCTCTCCGGGAGTCGCTGTACGAAAATACAACTCCGCTTCGGTGGACGACAACTCCTTATCCCTATTCAACAAAAACTGTTGCCTGCCAATGTAAGCCGTATGATGGGCTCCCAGACTATCCGTCTGATTACAAAGGGCTTTTACCCGCGCCAGATTTTCATCCAGATGAATATTTTCGTTCCATTCCACACGCACCAATACCTCATTCTGATCGATCAACGGCATCCGGCTTGTGGGAATCTCAAAAAAACAAAAAACACAAACCGGAATGGTAAGCACCAGCGCCAACACATTACTCCGTTTGTGACGAAAAACAAATTCAATTCCTTTGTCGTACAACGCACGTATCCGCATATTTCCTGAGCCATGGCCCCACTGTTTTGCCATCCAGCCACGGTTGCCATACGAATATACCAGCTTGTAAAGCACCGGCAACAATCCAATACCCGTAAAGTAACTCACCATCAATCCCACGGTAACCGCAAAAGCCTGGTCATAAAAAATAGCACCGGCAATTCCACTCATAAACACCAGCGGCACAAACACGGCAATTGTTGTAAGCGTAGAACTAAGCATAGGTGTAATTACTTCCGTTGTACCCAATTCGCAAGCCTTCTCAAGCGTTTCACCACGGGCGCGGTACTGCGCGATATTCTCGGTAACCACAATGGAACTATCTATCATCATCCCCAGAGCAAGAATCAAACCCGACAGAGATATAATGTTCAGCGACATATTGAAAATATAGAAAAACAACAGACTGATTACCAAACTTACAATCATACTAAAACCGATCACAGCAGGACTCTTTATATCCCCCAGAAAAAGCACGGCAACGATACAGATAAAGAAAAAACCAAGTGAAAGATTCTGTTTCAGGTTAGAAATCGTATAATCCAATAACTCCGTCTGATTCCGCGAAATACTAAATTCAATATCCGGATAGATAGACGCAAAATAATCCATCGTTTCCTGCAACGCCTCCTTCATGTTAGCCATGTTCTCGTCGGCCTGCTTTATAACCGCCAGCGTAACCGCCCTTTTACCTCCGGAAAGCGAAGCCCCTGAGGCTTTTTCGGGAACAACAGAAATACGAGCCAGATCCTTTAGCTGAAAGATACGCCCCTCCTTACGCAGATAAATAGTACTTACATCCTTCTCGGTACGAAGCAACGTCGAAAATTTAATATTATATTCGTAGTAACCATCACGAACCGTCATGCTACC
Source organism: uncultured Macellibacteroides sp. (assembly GCF_963667135.1). Classification (NCBI taxonomy): domain Bacteria; kingdom Pseudomonadati; phylum Bacteroidota; class Bacteroidia; order Bacteroidales; family Porphyromonadaceae; genus Macellibacteroides; species uncultured Macellibacteroides sp. Next base: position 4,216,740 of record NZ_OY762974.1, read on the forward strand.
CGGCTCTATATTATTGGATGTTAATGCCGATTCGATATCCTCCTGTGTAATACCCGACATTTCCATCATCGCCCTGTCCGGAACAATCTGTAACTGGCGACCCACCTGACCGGTTACATCCACCATAGCCACCTCCGGCAGTTGCTCAATACGACGTTTAATTACCGTTTCGGCAAATTCGCTCAGATTCAGAAAAGCCTCTTCATCACGCTCACCGCCTTCATCCGAACGAAGAGTCAGATTCAGACAAAACACCGGAATATCCGTAGCACTCGCCTTCACCACCCTCGGACGTTCGGCATCTCGGGGAAGGTAATTCATGGCCGCGTCAATCTTCTCATTCACCTCAATGAAAGCCAGGTCCGTATTCGTACCAAAGTCAAAACTAAGGCGGATAATTCCCGAACCATCACGGGTTTCACTTTTTATATCGCGCAAACCCGACACCTGCATCAATTGCTGGCGGATAGGTTTCACCACTGTATTTTCCAACTCACGTGCCGACGTACTTCCTCCAGCCACTTGAACCGTGATTTCAGGAATGGCAATATCAGGCAGCAAACTCACCGGAAGCGAAAAATAGGTCGTCAGCCCCAGAATGAAACATGCCGTAAAAGCCATCAGCACCGCGATGGGCCGTTGTAGTAAAAACTTAATCATAGCACAGACACAGGAGCCTCGTGGGCCAGGTTAATATTTCCGCTAACAATCACCACATCCCCATCCTTCAGACCGTCTTCCACAGTATAGCTATCAACATTCTCGAGTCCCGTAGTTACATAATTCCACATAGCCTTACCCTTCTCAAGAGTAAACACTACCTGCTTGCCGGAACGCAGCACCACCGCCTCCTTGGGAACTACCAACTTCTTACCAAGTAACCGTTGGATACGCACCCGCACATTCATCCCTTCAAACAAGTCAGCCCTACCAGACACGGCCGCCTTCACCTGTACCATTCCATCCGAACTCACCAGCGGATTAATCTCCGAAATCCTGCCTTCCACTTCTGCGCCCGGCATTGAAAAAGGAACCACCCGAACCCGGTCGCCCTGTTTAATAAGAGGAAGTTCGCTCTCCAGCACAGAAAACTCAACCTCCAGACTTTTATTATCTATGATTGTACAAAACGCCTTTTGCGTAGAAGACATATTAAGGGCACGGTCAAACAAATTAGCCACCACCCCATCGAAAGGAGCTTTAAGAATAGCATGCTGCTCCTCAAACTGCACCAGATCAAAATCGATCCTCGCCTTATCAAAACCACTTTTTACCCGTGCCAGCTGCATTGTTGCCGGCGGAATCTTAGCAGAATCCTCCAACGCATACCCCTGTCCGATCAATACATCTTGCAATTCTAACCTGGCCCTTGCCAGCGCATCCTTAGCCGTTTCGGTATTCCGGTGCAGCCGGAACTTATCCAGTTCGGCCAACTTCTGTCCTTTAGTCACCCTATCCCCATTCTTAACAAACACAGACGCAATTGTTTCGGCAGATTGAAAGCTCAACGCCACCTGTCTGCGTGCCGACAATTTCCCATTGCTCAGCAATTCATGATCAAATTGAGACGGAACCAGGGTAACCACAGTAACCACGTTCTTTTCATCGGGAAGCACCGTTTCCACAGGCTTCTCATCTAACGAACCTTTTTTTTCACTGGTACAAGCCACGGAGCCTAAAAGGAAAAAAGCAAAAACCAGATAAGTGTGTTTCATATATTTTTAGTTTCATTGGATAAACAAAGTATGTCGAACTCCAAATATAATTATTTAATTCATCCAACAATACATTCTAACCAATAATTTAATTATTTTTTAAATGTAGAAATTGTAGACTTAGGTTACAATCCTCTTCTTGAGAATCCAACATCCTGCAAAGAGTCGTTTCGTTTACGTAAAATAAATAGTTCTGAGTGGACATTTCGGCATCCATGTCGTTATTCAAAGATTTCGTAACTATAACAGAATTGTCATCTTTATTTACAAAAACCCAGTAAAAAGGGGTTGAATCTGCTCCAAAAGTAAAATAGGTAAGAATTACGTAATGTGCTGTCACACTAAAGTTAGCCATCATTGCTTTTTCTTTCAGCAAAGAAGGATCCGGATTATCAGAACGCCTCACATTCTGTTGTACGCGTTGTTTAAGATCAAACTGAACATTTAAAATCGCTTTGTTTTTTGTAATAAAAGACATTATATCCCAATTCCGATCATAATAATAAATACCCTCGTCCGTCTGATTATAATTGGTAGAAATAAATTCAAACTGATCCTCAACGGGCACATCATCAAGCAATTGTTTTATCATATTGTTTTCAGAGTCGGCCGTCCATACACCACTTGGCATTCCTTGTCTGAAGGATGGCATAATATACATAGTAACATCATCAGGCATAACAGCAAAATCCCGGATCACATTTTCAATGCGCGTCGATTTAACAAAAGAACCATCGTACGTGTATCTGTTTATCCTTCTGCTGGCTCCGTCATATATACATACCTGATCAAGTTGCGGATCAATTGCAAACGCATCAATATTAACAAACTCATTGGGACCACTTCCATAATAATTAATCTGCTTGATAAACAGACCATTTAAGTTAAAAATAAAAATACCACCCTTCATCATATCTTTAATGATAAGCTTATCATCATCCACGTATATCTTTTCAACGCCAGACAAGAGGCATGAATCTCCGGTGTTTAAGGTTAGATAACTCAACGAATCCACAAATACTGAATACAACATTTGTTTCGAATTTCTATTCAAATCGATAGTAACAGTCGATTTATCCGATTGTTGATTGATACAAGAGAAAGATGCAATCAAAAACACAAGTGCAAATAAGCTTTTAATATAGATATTCATATTATTTTTATTTATGACCAAATGGACCAAATTTATTTAATTTTTAATAACGTCCCAATTTTAATGGGACACTGGTAATTCTCTATATGACCTCATTGTACATTCCTTTCTTTTTGAAGGAGAGTTCGGGACGGAGCTTTGAATTCTGATAATTAAAAAAGCATCCGTCCCTCACTCTGTTCGTCACCGAACATTCCCGGTAATGGTTAAGAAGATAAGGAAATTCACACTATTAATAAATACGGCAATAATCCGTAAGAAATCGCCTTTTTACGGCATATATTGAAGGTTAGTTGTAACTCACTTTGAGGCTGAACTTACAGCTCGTTTTATACATTCCCATTTGTATTGATGTTATATGCTTATTCATTTGATAAATTCTATTTTTCATTTACGACTTTAAAAGTATATTTCAAAATTGTAGGATAGTCATTTAATCGATGACATTTTAGTGATATTTTAACAATGACATTAATGACATTTTAATGACATAAAAAAAGATATACTCATTGCGCTATCCATCAATCCTTTATATATAACTCTCTTTGGCCTAAACTTACAAGTAGCAACTTTGAGATATCCTTTAATCGTAATCATTATCAGTTGTTTCATGGATACTTGTTTTGTGGCAAACATATTCATTTTTAATTTTTTGCAAATAAAATCACACTAACAATTATATGGACTTTCACTAACCCAGCTAACAGTTAGTTGTATTAAGTTGATATCCAGCCCTAAAAGACAATGTTAAATTTTAACAAATATATGATTAAATCAATATATGAATAGATAATGTACTAATTTTGTACAACCATCTAATTTCACAAACCTTTTAATTAATGAAAAAAATACATTATACGTTTCTTTCTTTCTTTATTTTGCTTGTATTAACCTGTTGGGTTCAATTTTCTAAATTTGAATCAGAAATAATAAGTAGTATAAATGCATCAATAATCGATTCTATTCAAAAAGATTTATATATCAGAGTCAATTCCCCAAAAGTCAACAAACGTAAAGTTGGCTCAAATAATCAAACTAATTCTACGCAAAAAGGAGTACACGTAATAACTGAGATAACAGATTCATTTATTGACTATGATGAAAATATTAGTAAAGAAGAGGTATACTTCAACCAATCTTTAATGGATCAGAGTGCAACTAGGATTCTTAACCCTATCAATCTTGAGAAATTACATTCAATATTTAAAGAATCAATAATTAAAAAAAAAATTTTAACCAATTCTTCTATTTTATATATTGATAAAGTAGAGAATAAATCATATATCTATCCCACTAACAACAGTAATTCATTTATTACATATAATACCGACAAAATTGAACTTGGATTAAAAAAAGAAATGGTAGTAATTGCCTCTCTTTCATTTTCAGTTACTAATTTATTTCGTCATCAAACTGATATATTCATTATTTCATTCTTTGTATTGATACTTACACTAATGATTTATCCCACAGTCTGTCTTATATATAAAATTCGTTACAATAATATAATAAACAATCATAATAAACGAAAAGGAGCTCTCGCATTCGTAAAAACAATTATTTTGGATGAATCTGGCAATTACCTATTTGGTAAATTCACACTTGATACAAAATATAAAACACTAAAATGGGATAACGACTTCATAGATTTAAGTAAACGCAGAGAATTTTTATTGCTTATCTCCTTATTAGAATCACCAGATAATAGCCTTACAAAAGATCAAGCAGCTGAAATTCTCGAAATACACAATTACAAATACAATAATCAGTTAAACTCAAGTATAAGCAGATTGAGAGCAATCTTAAAACCCGATCCATTTGTAGTTATTGAAAGTAAAAAAGGAGATGGCTACCGTTTAGTAATTTGTTAAATAATTGAATATCACAAAAACCTGACCAATAACGAATAATCTGACACGAAAACCGCAATTCATGTCAGATAAAAATTCTATATACTTCAATAGCTATATTTAAGAATTCGAAACTCGGGATTATCAGTTAACCCATAAATAATATGTTTAACAGGATCAACTGTAAAAGTAAAGATAGGTTCTGATAGTTCAAATCGTTTTTGAGGATTCCCATTTTTATCAAAAACAAACAACTGATTCAGCAAATACGAAGGTTGATCAGGATTGTATAACTTTCCCGAATATAACACAAATATCTCTTCACCAACTATTGCAGGACAAAAGTAAGCATCTCTCGATTCGTTCGGACTTGCGCTAACTTTTGTTTTTTCACCATATGATTGTTCTTTTACATCTGGGAAAAAGTGCTCCGGACCATGAATTCTTTTTATTAAATGGCCTGAAACATCATACACCTCCACTAAATCTGTTTGTTTATAAAAAAGAATAATTTTTTTTATATCGGGAGACAAAACCATTTCGCAAACATATCCTTCCAATGTTTCAATTTTCGTGAATTCTTTTCCAAATGACGGAAAATCGCCAGTCGTTTCAATCATTTTACCTTTAGCATCATAAAAAGTCAATCGCTTATGCTGAGAACTTAGGATTGTTGCCACAAAGCGATTATCTGGCAACGCCAACACATCAGAAAATGGATCTTCAATTCTGACTTTTTGCTGGAATGTAAATGTATCTTTCTCACAAAGATCACGCACGCCGTATTGGGTAAAGGTCCGTTTTTGGCTATCAAAAAACCATGTACTGGAATCTTTTTGCTGAATTTTATGAAGCCATAATAGCTCGTCCGGTCCTCCTCCAAATGTTATATATTCACCAGTCTTTTTTAATGTATTCATATTGTATCTATCAACAAAAAACTCCGTTTGAACATTTTGAGCGAATAAAAATGAATCAATCTGAATGACACGTCGAGGTTTCATAAGTGGTGCATCTAAATCAACAGTTTCTGCTTTTAAATAAACCGGCGATCCAAAACTTCCAAAAGTAATTTCGGATGTATTTTGATAGTGCTCTTTTTTATTACATGAAATAAAACATATAAAAAAACTACAAATCAAGAAAATGAGTATTACTAGTTTTGTATTCATGGCTAGTCTATTAATCTATAATATATAATTATATATCTATCTAAACCTGCAAGGAGCTTTTCATTCTTCACAGAAACTGGTTCTAACAGACCTTGTCCTGCAAATTCATTAATGAACCGTTCAACCTCATCAGAATACAAATCATCTTCATATACAAGCATTAATGGAACATTTTCCCCATAAACCGCACTTTGAGTTTCCTTATACAGTCTGTACTTAAAGCATTTACTTAAGGATGTAAGCTTCTGACGACAGACTGTCATTCCCGGAAAATACATGAATAGTTTCAGATGATGTTTATCTGACAGGTCCGGCACAATCTCCCAAGTAAGCTTATCTCCTTTGAAAAACAACCCGGAATTAATTCTTTCAAAATCATCAAGAACATGTTTTCCTCCTTTAAATTCTTTAGCGTATAAAGCAAAGTGAATGCTATCCTTCAAGATATTACACTTAATCTTAAAATATTCACTATTCGCTGCTGGCTGAGGTTCTGCTTTTTCGCCTTTCCTTGTTGTTGTCCTTGTAACTCCTTTATTCAAAAAATCAAAAGTGTTTTGAGAAACCAAGGGACTAGATATCAAACAAGTAATAAAAACAGTAATAATCTTTATGTCCATAAATATGAGTTTTAATTAAAGAGAGTCTTTCCAAGTATAGAACCAACAGATTGTGAATTCTCAATAGGATTTAATAGGCTATCACCATTGATATATTTTTTTGATATCATATTTAAATAAACAATCGGGATAATCATAATTACAACCATATATAACACTATTTATTTCATCAACGACAAATTGATTGGGAGTTGGATTTAGTTTAAATTCGGTAATCTTGTTACCACTCCAGTCGTACACTTCGATACAACCTAATGATGAATCTATAAGTAATGAAAGAGACTTTCCTCGTTTTGAGGCATATAAAAACTTATCTCCCGCATATGAGTTGACATAATACACCTGGCTTTCCTTATAATTCTTATCATTAACATCTACATGACTATTTTTATCTATATGAGAAACTAACAGATTTAAGTCAAAATCATAAAAGTCAATTTGGTCTTTATAATAATATAAGTAAGCGATTCCTTTATCTGATGCAAGTAAATCGCCCTTGTTTGCCTGAAAAAAAGATTCTCTTATCTCTTTGTCCATCTCAAATTTTAACTGCTTTGTTTTGGCCTTATTATAAAGGCTGATTTTTTCGATCGACAATTCGGGTGGAAATTCATTATAAACTAAAAATGAATCTCTTAACAAATAGGGTTGATTATACGGTTTATTATCTATTAGTTCAAAACTTTTTCTAAAAATCCATTTGCCATCCTTATTGACATCAAATTGTCTAATTTGTCTTAAGTCAGACAGGCCCCATACACTAACTCGATTGTTTTTTGAGCTGCAAAATACTGGAAATAAAAAATCTTCTGGACCTTCACCTTTCTGCCCAAAACAATTTAGAAATTTCATATCAGGTAAAGAAAACGTATATATCATCGTGTCACACTTAAAACAAGATACAAACAACATCCCATTACCTATTTCCATTCTATTTGGGTGCAAGATGGTTTCCACAGCAATTTCAGTACCTTGAACAACCTTGACTGAATTACTATCACAATCATTAACGCGCTCTATCCTATTAGATAATTCCTCTTTCTCATTTTTATTCTTACATGAGAGTGAAAATATTAGGCAAGATAAACAAATTAGCAAATATTTCATTATATTGTATATTAAATCCTAACAATTAAACAGGATAAATAGAATTATATCTACCAGAAAAACAACACTTTATCTATCATATTACTATTCAGAATAGGTAATATCGGAAACAGGATACGCACCAAACCATTTTATCTTTTATTCAAATGAATTAGCTCCTTTATGTCCATTATGACAAGCGACTAATAAAAAAATTCTAGCGTTTTTCATACTAAGTTATTTAAGATTTAATAATTGAATCTTTAACTGACAGTTTTTGGCATCAGTGTCTAATACCCTACACCATGTATTTGAATTAAGCTGATAGATATGATGATAAGACGTTTGAATGGAGTCTATATCATTTTTAACACTATCTGAAACAATCGTTTTTCCGCTATTCTTATCCAACAAAACCCATTTGTATATCCCGTCTCCTTCATAAAGATAATATGAAAACAAGATATATTGATCAGAATTGGAAAAATTTGACATCATTGCAAGACCATCCAGTTTAATGGAAGCGGGATCCTTTTTTCGAAGGTGTTCAGGCATACGTTGCTTTAAATCAAACGTGTAAAGTACTTTTAACGTATCTTCTGTAATAATAGATAGATTGTCCCAATTCCTATCGTAATATAGAATCCCCTGATCCGAGGAATTGTAATAGGTACCCATAAATTCAAATTGATCATCTATTGGAACATTCGTATTATAACGTTTAACAATAACATTATTTGTATCTGCTAGCCAAACACCATAAGGTAATTTTTTACTGTAAAACGGTAAAAAACATAGATTAAGTTCATCTCGTAATACTGCAAAATCTCGTATAAAACTATTCATATGATACGTACGAAGCAACTCTCCATTATACGAATATCTGATAATTCTTTGTGTACTCCAGTCAAATATACATATCTGGTTTAAAACAGAATCTAGAGCGAAAGCTGTTATATCTACAAATTCATTTGGACCGTTTCCATAATCATTTATTTGTTTAACAAGCTTTCCACTCTTCGTAAAAACTAATACTCCAGCTCTATTTTGATCTAAAACAATCAATGTATCTTCATCTAAAAAAATCTTTGAGATATCAGAAATAATACATGAATCATTTGTGTTTAATTCAATATACTCCACCGATTGAGCGAATTGCGAATAAGGTATACTTTCTGTATTTTTCTTCAAATCAATAACAATATCTACAGAACTGGACTTATGCTTAATACATGAAGTAAGACATAAATATAGTAGAATTACACAAGATAATATTTTCAAATTAAACATCGTTTTTTCTTTTATTATGAATATTCGTACAGTAAAACGAGCTAAAACGTCCAATCATCTGATTACCAGAACAAAAATCAATTATATGAGAATTCAACAATATGAAATTCCGGGGTATCACTGATTCCATATACTTTTTTATTTTTTTCATCTACAGTTATTGAAAAGACACCTTGATCTAGTAAAAGAATCTTCTTTGGTGTTCCATTCCAACCAAAAACAAATATTTGATTAGCTAATATGCTATACCCTTCTTCGTCTTCTGACTTTCCACTGTATAAAACAAAAAAATCATTACCAACACTTACCGGACTAAAATACGCATCCCTAGTCTGTCCTTTCGTAGAATTTGCAGAAACAACATCACCTTCATGAAACTCTTTAAATGAAGATATAAAATGCCCCGGACCATGAAGCCTTTTTTCTAAATGCCCGTCTTTATCCAAAATATCAATTAAGTCAGTCCAGTTATAGCAAATCAGCATTTTATCATTCAAATTTGTGATGAAAGAGAATCGATACGCTTCTAATTTTTCACTATCAGAAAAAGCATTATCCGAATTAGGGTAGGCACCATACTCTCCAACCTTTTTCCCGTTTAAATTAAAACTATTCAGCTGACAAGAAGGATTGTATACTGCTCCTATCAGATTTTCACCAAGTAAGTAAGCCTCACTAGCTGTCGATTTATCTAATTTGATTTTTCGTAAAACTATTGGATCCTGATTTGCAACAAAATCGCTCATTGAATATTCAAATAGTGTAGAAGTAACCATATCAAAAATCTGTATAGACTCTTCGTCAACCTTCACAATACGTGGTTGCAACATTTCATCAGGTCCATTTCCGACAGTTATTCGTTCACCAATTTTCTTTTTATCTTTCAAATCAAAAATGTGAATAAGCCGTTCTTCTCTTGTGTTAATTGTAAATAGCAAGCTATCAAAAACTTGTAAATGAGTTGGCTTTAGAACTTCATTATCAAATTGAACTACTGAACCTATTAACGATTGTGTCGTTTTAAAATCATTACGCGTTATTACTGTTGCCTTCTGAAATCTACTTTTATGAGTACAAGATAAAGATGTAAAAAGCACAAGTACAAATATGATTTTTATATAGATGTTCATATTATTTTTATTTTATTTATGAGGAATAGAAACTTTCTAAATTGATTTCCGTTACAGGAACCTATACTTTTGTTAAAACAAGATTCACTATAAGCAAAAGAATAGACCATCTTGTTATCAGCGCCTATTTATAGGAGAATTCAACAATGTGATATTCCGGATCATCGCTAATTCCATATATTTTTTTATTTGATTGATCCACTGCAATACGAAAAACGCCCTTATCCAATAAAATACGCTGCTTGGGTTTTCCATCCCATCCAAAAACAAAGATCTCTTTTGCCAACAAATTATATCCCTTTTCTTCTACGGATTTGCCATTATAGAGTACAAAGAAATCTTCGCCAACGCTAACCGGACTATAAAAGGCATCGCGGTATGTACCTTTTACGGCCTTCGACGAAACAATATTTCCATCAACATATTCCTTAAAATGGGGAAAAATATGTTCTGGTCCGTGGATTCGTTTTTCTAGAGCTCCTTCTTTGTTGTATATATCAATCAAATCGGTAAAGTAATGACAAACAGCCACTCTATCCGTTAGATTTGTTGTGATAACAGATCGGTAAGCATCTATGATTTCTATATCTGTATAGGTGATATCGGAAACAGGATACGCACCAAACCCTTTAATCTTTTCACCATTTGAATTAAAAATGTAAAGAGGATATTCCGGACGGTACATTGAACCAATAATATTCTTTCCGAGAAACGACACTCCACTGAAGAGCTGTTCAGCCAACTTTATTCGTTCACTGGCTATTGGTTCTCGATTAGAGATAAACTCGGCTATGCTATATTTTGAAAGAATAGAAGTTGCCATATCAAAAATAACCACCGAATCTTCGCTTGGCACAAAGAAGGGTTGTAACATTTCTGTGGGACCTTGGCCCATAGAAATACACTCTCCTATTTTCTTTTTTGTTTTCAAATTAAATATATGGAATAACTTATCCGCACCACTATTATAGGTAATCAACAGTGAATCATACAGCTGAAGCTGACGCGGTTTCAATATCATACTATCAAACTCTACAACTAGCCCTGTTAACGATTGTGTCGTTTTAAAATCGGTTCGATCTATAGAAATTGCATCTTGATACTTATTTCCTTGATTACACGAGATCGCCATCAACAAGGTTAGAATCAGCAAAATACTTACGGGTGTTTTCATTTTCATAGGACTTATTTATTTATTAATTTAAAAAGTCTAAAACTAAGTTCATCATCGCTAAACTCAGGATTCAAGTAGTGACTATCAGAAATGTATAATCCATCTTCATGGATAAACATTATATTCGAGTTATAAGTATAGTCTGGAAACATGGTTTCTCCAATTTTCTTAAAATCCTTATCAAGGATTATGATTGAAAAATTTTTGCGACCATAAAGAAACAATTCAATTGGACGTATACCTTTTTCTATCTTAGTTGAAGGATAGGCCACACGGTAATACAAATCACGATATTTATCATACAGTAAATTACCATACCATGCGTTCTCACAAAATTCTATAGGGGATGCTGTGAGTTCATCTGGCAATTGGACTTTATTAAAATAGTTACTTTTTACCGGAATCATTTGTATCGAATCGTGAGAAGGTGTGGCCACATAAATATTTTCATCATAATAAAATGAATACACAAATCGTTTTCCATCAAAGCACCGACTAAATGTATTTTCTAATCCATATTTTTTTAATTTTGTCTCAGAACCAGGATATTCGGGGTAATCAAATGGCAACGCTTTAATTTCTTTCGTGTCCATGTTCAATGTGATAGAAACAGGATCATGTTCTATGTAACGATTAGGGCCAGAATAAATATACATGGTACGACCAATCACAGTTGCTGGCTTATAATTTGCCGCTCCGAAATTGAATAAAGATAAAGATTTATTATCCCTATCTTTATCGTAAACGTATTTATCAATCAGCTTGCATGTTTTGTTGATTAATGATATTACTTTAACATCCCCATTCGGAATATAAATACTATCTAAATTATGGACATAGTACCCATCGCCAAATCCAACGCCATTATCTCCTTCAATAGGATAGTCAATTTTAAAAGCCAGGTTCTGTTTCTTTAATTCATAAAAAAGCAGTGTATTTTTCCCTTGATTCTGAAACACAAAGAATTCCTTTCCGTCATTGTCGTTATAAATTGAATAGCTGTAAATTTCATTTTTAGTAACTGAATCGAGCCGAAATTTTAGAGTTTCATTTGTTTCCTGCAATGAGCATTCCTTATATTTTGCATCAGAGATGCAAGATATAAAAGATAAAAAGCATAATGGTATTAATAATTTGTAGTTTCTCATATAATATAAATTTGAGAGATTTTAATATTACTTATTTTTTGATATCCTTCCTCAATCAGCTTCGTCTCTTTACTAATTATTCATAAATCAAGCATTTCCTACAACCAATTCATTATTCAAGAACAAAAGAAACTAACTGTGGGTCTGGAGTATATGCTATTGCATAAAGAATATCATCCGAATCTGAAACACAGAAATTCTTTAAATCAACATCGGTCTCGTATTCCACAACGGGTTCTCCATCCCAAGTAAAAACCAAAATATGAATAGATAAAATTGATCTCTCAATTGATTCCAAGTCTGAATTTCGACTAACCCTGCCGGAATAAAGTAAGTAAATATACTTTTCGGTCGTATAGGCATCTACATATCCTTCGCTATTTTTTGAATCAATTTTTGCATAAATATTATTACCAGTGGATGGAGCATATTTAAATTGGCCGTTCAATTGTTTTTTGACAGAAATCAATGAATCAGAATCCAATTTGAATATTTCAAAATAAGCGCAGCCTGAAGAAGCGAATACAAAACGATCCTGAGAATTCCTTTTAAGCATTTTCCCTTGATATGCCATTGCTTTGGAAGGCGTATTGCTCTCAGTCCCATCGTCAGGATATTGATAAACAAACTTAGACGGGGACAATGAATCTTTTTTCCACAATGCAAACATCCCTTTTGAAAATATTCCCGTTCCAATATAAGAATGCTTCAATCGTATAATATCGAAACACTCATCGCCTTGATAATCGAAAACCTGGTTTAAATAACCTGTATTGACATTCATTTCGTAAATCAATCCCCTGTCTATGTCTTGAATTAAAAAGGAACTATCAGACAATTTTTGTACCAGATTAAGATGAATGAATTCTTCCGGGCCATTTCCTACGGATGCAAATTGAGAAACATTGTTTCCGTCATTTAGTGATATACGTTTTAAAAGATATTCTGTATTCGCCCAATCATGAATGATTAATTGCTGATGCTTTTCAAAAAAAAGCATCTCGCCTCCTTTTACAATAAATTCAGAATTTGTCTCTATTTTCTGAGATCGAATGTGAACCTTTTTTACAAACAAATTTAATGGAGATTGCTCTGTATTTTTGTTACAAGCAGTAAATATTAAAATTGTTGATATAAAAATATAAAATAATTTGTTCATTTCTGTTTATTACTTTTTAGTTCAAATCTTCTAAAACTTAAAAGGTCCTCATTAAAAGATGGATTTTTATAATGACTATCACTTATATACAACCCATCTTCTCTGACGAACATCATACCGGACACATAGGTATATTCAGGGAATAATGTTTCTCCTATGATCTCAAAATCTTTATTCAAAATTATAATAGAAAAAACTTTTCTCCCAAATTGAAATATCTCATAATAATCTTCTTTCTTCTCCATTTCGGTTTGAGGATAGGCTATTCTATAATAAACATCCCTATATTTATCATAAATAAGATTTCTGTACATAGGCATCTCACAATTTATTTTCATAACCTGATTATAATCACTAGGTTGATAACCTAATGGCTTTACTTTGTCAATATATCGACTTTTCACTTTTCTGGTAAATGTTGAGTCATGTCCCAGAGTTGTGATATAAATATCTTCATCATAAGAAAATGAATAAACAAACTGTTTTCCATTAAAGCAACGGCTATAAGAAAATTCATTTCCAATAGTTCTATAATTCATTTGATCTTCAACAGAAACAATGGGTGGAAATCTCATAGGAAGAGATTTCACCGCATTTGTTAAAGTATCTACTGTTACAGCAACACTACTTTTTTCTAACATTTTGTCTGAAAGAAGTGGATTTAGACTTTGGGGAATATACAAAATACCATCTTTAAGAACTGCTGGCTTATAGGTAATTGTTGCAAAGAATCCAGGGATGAGCATCTGCCCATCATCAGTTCTCTCATAATTAATTTTTTTCTTAATGTGTCCATTTCCATCAATTATAACTATTTCACACTTATCCGGTCTTGATAAATAAATTTCGTCCAGACTTTTTATGTAATATCCTATAAATCTAGTTACCCCATCTGCTCCTTCATAATCTATTTTAATTTTTTTTAGAAGCTGTCCTGATTTCATGTCAAAAATTAATATTTCATTCTCTTCCCCATTCTGAAATGTAAAATATTCAGTTCCTTGTTCATCGGTAAACGTATATAATGTTTTCGCAAGAACATTTGTTGAATTGTCCAAATGAAAGACTAACGAGTCGTTAGTCAGAATTAATGAACAGCTATCAATATTCTCATTAATTTTAGACTTTGAACCGCAGGATATTAATACGGTTATTAAAATCAGAATTCCAACAACTTTCTTCATAAATTATTTTTTATTATCAGAAACTCTTAAGTTTTACCCGCAGTAATACCGGATTGTCATCTTCCTTTAATTTATAACAAATTGACACCAAACGAGGGTGCTTCTCACAAAAAGCATTCCAGTCCTCTTTATTTATGCTATTACGAGTGGTTTCATAACCCTCTAGCAAAACTCGTGGTTCAATATGCCAAAGCAATTCTTCTTTATCCATATTCACAGCAATGTTATTATGAGTAAGAACCATCCTATTTCCAGGAAAGTAAAGATCGTCGATTATGGTACGCCCCGTAAGCACTTTACCTGTTTGAAGAGAATAGAGTGACATATATACATTACGTTCAAAATCATCAAATCCCAAATACACAAACTGAGGAGTAATATCATAAGTATATAAACTCATTACAGACTCCAAACGCTTTACTTTTGCTTCTATCTCAAGGATACCATCCTTTTCAGTAATCAACCATTCAGGATGCTTTTTATTACCAAAATCAATATAATATGCAGGAGAATATTTCTGTCCTGCTATTTGATAAATCGTATCACAAAATGGATAATTAAAATACACTTTCTCATCGCAAACACTAAAAGCATTTGCATTTATTTGACAGGTAAGTTTTGCTTCAGCAACTTTATCTACCTTAAAGAAATGTGATAATACATTACATGTCGTATCTAGTAATGTTTGAGCGTTCATATTTAATTCTCTAAGGTTGCTATGATACAAGACAACTTTACCATCACATAATGGTTGTATTTCTTTTATATTATATCTGAAATCCAACTGCTTAATAAAATTTCCCTTTAAATCATACAGATTAGTTTTATAATCGCTATTTGAAGCCGTCATCAACAATGAATCTTGCAAAATCTGAAAATCCTTCATTTCAATGTACTCTCCTGGTCCCACTCCTCGATGATCTATCTTAAACAAAAAATTTCCATCAGTATTGAACACAAAAATCTTTGCATTCTGTCTACCATTTGTCGATTTAATGTAATATTTATTATCAATAAACACAATGCGACCTAATTCTCCTATCAAGTTATCTTCTGTTGTTTCAAGCGGAACAACATCAATGGATTCTACAAACTCGGATAATTTAATGGAAGAGGCTTTTCGGTATTCAATAGGAATACGTACATATACCTGTTCTTCTTTATCTGGTCCGGAACCACAAGAAAACAGTAAAACTATCAGAAATAAAAGAAAAATGACTGAGCAGATTTTATTCATAGCATTCAATTTGTATTATCTGATTATAATTTATGTTACATTGCACTCTTATCTATATTTTCAATAGAATACACCAAGATATTATCAAAATCTTCTACTGGATTCCATGTGTAAATTTTATTCCGGTCTTGATCAATACATAATTTTATAATATCATTGTCAAATTTTAATCTTGCAATCGGATTTAAGTTCCAATCATACACCTCGACGAAAAAATCAAAATGACGCCCCTTTAGATTAATGGGAAAAGGCTGTAAAGTAGTGGCTTCGAGACCCAGGTAAGGCAAAAACAACAATTCTGATGTAGCACTAGGAAACATATAGTAGAAATTGTTTTTATACAACTTATCCGGGTCATTAGGAGCCAAACCATAATTCTTCAATTTAGCTCCTTCATGTACCTGAAATTTGTAGTTATCATCTAATTCACCCACTTTGAATTCATTTATATAATTAAACCCTACAACAAACTTGCGGCCTACATTCATTAAATTGTAGAAATCAAAATTTGAGTTATACTTATTACTCATTATTTCTTTTAACCCTGAATCAAATTCGAGCGTATCAAGAACATTGTTTGTATTTAAGTTGTAGCTATACAAGCTATTACCTATCCGTCCAGTAATTTGAAAAAGTACAATTGAATCATTTACATACGAAATTTCCTGTGTAGGATGTTCTATACTCATTATTTTTAGTTCGTTTACTAATTGGGATTTTGTATCTGAAACATCGTATACAAAAATCTTATCGCGAGCAGAATCAAATATTGACAACCTGTTACCTGTATTATTTTGAACAATTCTGGGTGCTATAAATTCGCCATCTCCTTGTCCTAACCGCCCGAAACTGAAACAAAACTTCATTTGATCCAACGAATACACGTAAAAACAATCTTCTCCGGATATATACTCGTTTTGGATAATCAAGTAATCTTTTAATTTAACGATGTTTGCTGGATTAAGAACCTCCTTTACCGGCATCTTTTCCGCCACCAATTTCACATCCATTTTAAAAACATCATTCATTATTCGAGTATTTGTATTATCACTGCAAGAAAAACAAACACATAAAACAATAGCTAATACATATTTCATTTGTCATCAATTTATAGATTCATAAACAATTAATTTTCAACCAAATCAAACTTACGAAAGCTCAGCACATCATCATTGTAATCCGAATTCAGGTAATGGCTCTCACTTATGTAAAGGCCGTCTTCTCTGACAAACATCATACCGGACACATAGGTATTTTCAGTGAATAAACTGATTGTTGTCTTCATAAATTTACTCATTTATTATATATGTGTAAAGCGAAATCTTACAACTCATACTTTACAAGTACAAAATCCTCCATTACTACGATTGCATAAAGGGTGTTGTTCTTTATATCCGCGGCAATACGTAAAACGGGATAACCCAAGTCTACTATTTTCTTTAAATTTCCATCATAGTCATAAAGATATACTGTGTGCGGTAATTTCATTTGGTCCACGCCAACTTCATCTTCGTTGGTCTGATCAATTTTAGGATCTCGTTCAACGGTAACAATATAATCTGAAGTCAAAGTCAATTCTAGTGGACCTATTTTTTTATTCGGGCCCCAATTGAGT
The DNA here is from genome assembly GCF_963667135.1 of uncultured Macellibacteroides sp. Classification (NCBI taxonomy): domain Bacteria; kingdom Pseudomonadati; phylum Bacteroidota; class Bacteroidia; order Bacteroidales; family Porphyromonadaceae; genus Macellibacteroides; species uncultured Macellibacteroides sp. The sequence goes on from NZ_OY762974.1 coordinate 4,234,273, forward strand.
TCTCCAGCTGATGATACTGAATAATCCGACATTCTTTTCACTTCAGCATGCAGTTTAAAATATTTCCCTCTTTTAGTATAAATTGCTAAATAAGGAAAATAAGATGAAGAATACACCAATTTATTCAGGTCTGAATTATATGCAATATTTCCCTGAAAAAAGTCAGATCGATCTCTTTTACATAAAGATTCAGGAATAGGAAACGGACCAAAAGAATAATAGTGCCGTTTATTCCAATGTTCCAATAAGTAATCAGAACCTGGTCGTAATGTTACAAACTGATTTTCTTCAAATTCAATAATCCGAAAATTATCTTTAAGTTTTACTTTAATATTATTAGGAATGGGTGTATAGTAATCCCTTCCTGATAATAAATTCTCAAGTGAAAAAAATGCCTGACGCTTTGTATTATAATCGAAAACTAAGATTCTATTATTGAACGCCTTTGAAACGTTTGGTGAAGAAAATTCTTTTGGACCCTGTCCCTTGTCTCCTAGAATCCCCACTTCTTTTTGAGTATTTAAATCAATCACATGCAAAAACTTACCTGATGCAAACACATCTTGCCACACAACATAATTATTTATTACAATCACAACTCCGGGCAAACTCGAATGAATGCTATCTGTAATAATTTCTGCATCAACAGAAACTCGTTCCACTTTGATGTTACTCTGATCAGAAGTGTTACATGAATAAAGAAATAAAAGAAAAGTAAATAATGCATTTTTATTCATATATTTTGAGTAAGAAGGTTACAATAATATCCTAATTTTCTTTTTTCAGGGTAAAACACTTAAAACTGAGTTCATCATCAGAATAATCCGGATTCAGGTAATGGCTATCACTTATGTAAAGGCCGTCTTCGCGGACAAACATCACGGTAGAATTATATGTATAGTCCGGAAAGAGAGTTTCTCCAATGATGTTAAAATTTTTATCAAGTATGATTATGGAAAAATTCTTCCTTCCATATTGCAATAATTCCAGACCTTTTACCTCTTTTTCTATTTCTGTTTTCGGATAGGCGATGCGGTAATAGACATTTCTGTACTTATCAAAAAGCAAATTTCCGTAATTGGGGTTTTCGCACGCATCAGTAATTGTTAGATTCCCATAATCATCCAGCAAGCGCACCTTGTCGATATATTTACTTTTTACCTTCACCTCTTTAATGGAATCGTGATCTTGCGATGCTATGTAAATAGTTTCATCAAAGTGAAAAGAATAAACAAAATGTTTACCGTCAAAACAACGGCTAAGGTGTTCTTCCACTCCAAATCTTTTTGCTTTATTATCCGCTCCCGGAAAAGAGGGATAATAATAAGGAAGTGCATGTATGGTTTTGTCTTCCATATTAATTACCGCAGATATAGGATCTTTTTCCAACCATCTGTTACATCCCGACATTATGTACATCTCTTTATCAATCATTACAATAGGGCAGTATTTAGACGATGTTGCGTAATTTTGTGTTAACTTTGTGCCATCTGCGGCTTTTTCGTAGCTAATATTATCCTTTAATTTTGCATTTTTATCTATTAATGCAATATTACAGACACCTACAAGGGTCAGAAATATGCTATCTATTGTATGCACATAATATCCTAAAACCTGGCCAACGCCATTAGGACCTTCATAGGCTGGTTTTACCTTAAATTCAAGCCTACCGGAATTCATGTCGTAAAACAGTATTTCATTTTGGTCCTGATTCTGAAAAGTCAAATATTCCTTACCAGTTTCATCTGTAAAGGGGAACAATGCCAGAATAAAAGTCTTGGTATTAGGATCAAGAGCAAACGACAACTGTTTGTCGGAAGCTACCAGGTTATAGGATTCCTTCGTTTGAACTTTTTTATCTACACAAGATAAAAGACAAAAGAGCGATATTACAGCCAATAATGTTATTTTCATTTCGTATATTTATTTAAATAAAGCAATTCAAAATCACCATCTTCTCTTACGCTTTCCTTAGTAAGGATAGTCAGCAACGTTTCTCTGCCAGCACCTAATTCTAGTCCATTTTATATACCAATAGCATATCTTTATACATTCCACTGTATCCATAAAGAACATTTCTTTTTTCGTCGACAGCAAAAATAATTGGAGGAATTTCAAAAGTGTATTTTTTTATTATTTCTCCTTTATTATCATATACTTCTAACTGATCCTTCGAATTATTGTTCTCATAATCTGCATGAGTCTGTCCTCTATATAATAAATAAAAACTTTGGGTACCAGCATATAAATTCACATACGAAATATAGTTTTTATCAAATTTATCCATTGAAATTGAAGGAGTAACATTCTTACCAATTATTCGATTTATAAGTTTTCCGTCCAAATCCATAAAGTCAATTTGATCCTTATAAAAATAGGCATAAACTATTGATGACTTATTTATCCCCATTTTCCCTTTATTTGAATAAAAGAAGCTCTCCTGATGTTCGTCTTGATGAAATTGGCAAATATCAAATACCGAATGATCTTTCAGATTAATTTTCTTCAATTTTAAATCAAAAATAGAATTATATATAAGTGTAGAATCGTTTACTATATACGCATCATTCAGCGGCTCAAGGGTAGATATATTAAAAGTATTAATTACACTTACATGATCATTAGTTATATTATATTCCTTAATATCTTTTCCGCCATTAAATCCACCAATGAAAGCATTGTTTTCTGAACCTTTAAATAATAAAGGGAAGGCCATATCCGAAGGAGAGTCTCCCTTCAATCCCATTTTTGACACCAAATTCATATCCGGTAATGAATAAATATGAATTAATGTATCAGAATTATAACTCATAACAATTAAATAATCATTAATAATTGCCATATCAAGAATATCAAAAGTTTCATTGAATTCAACTTCTTGTGCAATTAATTTTTGTGATAATAAATTCCTTTTTTCTGTCTTTGAGCTATATTGACAAGAAATAAAAAAAATAAATAAGAAATAATAGATTTTCATAATCACAATTTTAACTTATATTTTAGTACATCTGTGCCACCATCCGTTCGGGAGGACAAAGCAATTAGGAACCTGTTATCTTCATCGACTGCGATATTCCTCAGGCCACGATTGCATTGCAAGGTTGATATGTGATCTCCGTTCCAATTGAAAACCAGAATATTGGAAGGGGATGAAAAGTCGGAGGTTCCGTTGTATAAACAATAGACATATTTCGATGTGCCACATATACCAATAAAACATTTAGGCGTATTCAAAATATCAAGACTTTTACCATCACCTGTTTTAATGGGCAGAATTGTATTTTCTCCAAATTTGATTACCTGCTTCAGCTTTCCTTTTAAATCATAAAATTGCACTGAATTAGTAAAACGCATTGCTGAAACTACAACATCAGCCTTTTCTTTCACACAAAGATGAGAAAGATAAGCCGCGGGAATGTTTCCTATTTTTTGTTTTATAATTGAATCGGCATCTACCCAATAGTAATCATCCGTTGTATTGTAACTGAAGAATTGGTAATCACTTTGTCCATTTGTTGGAACTGCATAAATCTCACGGGATGTTATATTGTAATCAAAACTATTTATCATATTCTGCGATATAACCGACGAACTGATCAATATCTTTCCTTCTTTCAACACGAGCATCTTGCTATACAAATCATTATCAATTATTTGCGCGCCATTTTTTGTTTTTTGAAGATTTGACTTTGTAAATTGAGGCTTGAATAACGCGCTATCTCCCCGGCCTTTAAGACTGAACAATTTCATACGGTTATCGTTTCCATAGGCTTGCAGAATTGTATCAGTACTACTATCTAAAAACAGTAAGTAATCTTCCGTTATTTTCAAGTCATAAAAATAACTACTGCTATCTTTCGAAAACAGAATTGTTTCAGATTGTAATGGAATAGCTTCTGTAGAAATTACTTTATATTGGGTAAGATCAGCGTTATTACAAGAAAACGACAGAAGCAAACCTAAAGTAAATAATGCATTTTTTTTCATAAATTTTGAATAAAAAGGTTACAATTTATATCTAACAAACTCGCGGGGATCTTTAATTGATTTACAAGTAGAACAATAAAGATACTCTTCTTTACTATCGACCGACAATGCGTATACATAACGATCCAACTTATAATTACAAAGAAGATTGCCATCCCAATCAAATTTAAAAACCTCTACCGGTTGTAGGTTTTCAATATCTTCCACTTCTCCATTCACTCCTTGATAAACGATATATATATGTTTATCGGTTAGAGTAAAAGACGAATAGGTCTTATAACTTTTATCTCCCTCAAAACCTACAAATGGGATTGGACTATTGCTTTGCGGTAAAGTATATTTGAATTTATAATTGTCGGGGCCGGAAAGGGTTTTTAGCACATGTAATGAATCGTCGTAAATTTCTATTTTATCCATATGAGCATCTGCCAACCATATCTGTTTGTTTTTGGGATTCATAAATAAATGAACATCATTTACGGATGCAACAAAATATTTGTACTTGGCCATAGCCGTCGCCATCGTATTCGACTCGTCAAATTTTTCATTCATCGCATATTTCTTAAGGGCAACCACATTGTTGCTATACGTCGAATCGTTCAGATACCACATATGATAACCTACATAATGGTTTTCATCGGTTGGACAGATTTCCACATAGTAATGTAGTTCCGGGTTATATTGAAAACGATTTTTAATGCTAAGTTTTTTCGATTGTAATGTTGAGTCCAGATTAACCGCCATGTATGAATAAACGCCATCATCTTTCAAATAGAATATTGGATCATTGCTGTTCGGAACATAGCAGGAACAGGTGTTAAATTCGCCCGGTCCATTTCCTTTTGTTGCCAGTTGAGCCAAGACCTTTCTGCTATTCAGCGAAAACAATTCAATCAAGTAATCGCAATGAGTCTGATTCTGAACAATAATAATGCTGTCGTGCATCAGATAAAATGCGGCAGGATCGTTCAGCGTGGTATCTTCCAACGCAATTACTTCGGGATTACTTAGCATTACATGCTCCTTAAAATTATCCCGGGTAAAGTTAACAACGATCTTTTCTGCTTTTTTTGAGCTACATCCTCCCAAAACAATAAGGACAACTCCCGCAACAAACCAATTAATCTTTTTCATTTATATTTATTGTTATTATTAAGCACCATTAGATTTCTTTTAAACTAAAGATTATCTATTTGGAGTCAAACATATTCTTTTTTAATTATTAATTAATATAATGACACTAACAATTATACAGTTTAAAATTAACCCAACTAACGGTTAGTTGTTACACCCTGATATTGAGCACAATGCAAGTAAATTTAAATACCACTACATTTGAGGCTCATTTCTTTTCGAAACAGGGAGTCTGGGACGTAGCTCTTTTTTTTCTGAACATCTTCTTGATAATGCTTCTGAATTAATTGTCGAAATTAAATACATTCAAAAATACAATTAACGAAATCAGTATTAGAACTAAAACGCTGACATTTTAATGATAATTTTAATGACATAATAAATGACAGGTATTTGTTCTCATTCAGAATTAATTATATATTTGTATCTGATTATACAACTTTGTACGACTTAACAAAAACCAGATGAAAAAAAAAATATTATCCTTATCTTTAATTGCTATTATTAGTTTTGCTTGTATTTATTCGATGGTTACATCATATCATAGTTTAAGAACATCCTATAAAATTTTAATTGAAGACGCCTTAGTTAAAACAATTGACATAGATAAAGACATACGCTTTAAGCAACTTAATGTGCCATTATGGATTGGATCTATACCCGAAGACACCTCCGAATATACAACTCTTGAGCATGATAAAAAGCCAACTGTTCGCATCAAACGGAGTAATACAATAAAAAACATGGGACAAACAGAAAAACTAAATCATGTTTTACAAACTTATTTACACAGCGAAAATCCAGTTAAAGTGATTTCTATCGACAGTATTTTCAATCAGGAACTTCAAAAAAGACAATTAACAACCCAAACGGCAATTCGTTATATAGACAATATTAATGGTAAAAGCGTAATTAGCTGTAACGATTCTGCATTTTTGAAATTGGCCTATGCAACCGACACATTGACATATGGCATTCTTAAAGAAGTATCTTTTCAGGGATATGCAAGAGTTCCGGCATCCTACATCATTAACCGCGGGAAGTCTCAATTCCTGGGCATCTCAATGATTTGGCTAACCTCATTTCTTCTTTTGGTTTTGTGGGGATTTGCAAGCATAAAACCTAAAAATAATGTTGACATACAAATACCTAATTCTGAGATTGATGAACCATCCAATTCGCACCTTCAAATTTCTGAGGAGCTAGTACTTGATACAAAACTCTGTTTATTAATTAAGAAAGAGAGAAAGATTCGGTTAACAGGTCAGTCGGTTCAAATTCTGGAGCTTTTACTAAATAGCCCTGATTACTATCTCAAATATGATGAGTTAATATTTATTCTCTGGGGCAAAGTCGAAAGTAAAGGTCAGGAAAGGCTTATACAATCGATAAAACGCCTGCGTGAAAGTTTAAAATGGTGCCCTGAAATTACAATTGAAAATATTAGAAAGGAAGGGTATAGACTTTTAGTAAAAGATTAGTTTAATTTATATTTTATAAGTATTGGATTATCTTCAGGTGATATATTTTTATAAATGTTATATGCCTGAGTGTTATTCTGAATATACTTAAGATATTTATCGTTAGAAATATTGTTTTTTAAATTCTCAAATAATTCAATGAACTTATAAGAATCTATAAAAACATAAAAATAATGATCATCAATTAAACATGGTAATGAATCGTAACCTGTTTTCTGAAAAACTGAAGGGAATAGCAAGTCATCCTCATAAGAATTAAAATTATAGATTTTGTTATATTTTTTGTCGATAATTAAAAAAGGTCTTTTGTTCTGAAAGGAATACGAAATAAACATGTATCTTAAAGTCTCTTGGTAACCATCAAATATTGAAACATAATTTGTTTTTTTAAAAGCGCTAATAAACTCAGTTAGGTCTTTAAATCTTTCGTAATATTCGATCGGAACATTATTTGATTTGAAATCTAAAACTACTCGAGCATGCATCCCTGCACTATCAACTGAGTATATTTTATTTGATATTGATGACGAATACGATAAAGTATCTCCAAAATGCGAGAAATTAGCATATTCAATAAAATTTAAATACTTTAAATTATTATCAATTGCATTATAACCAAATTCTATTTCTTTTGAATTTATATTGAATAAATTCAAAGAATAGTCAATATTATCATTATATAATCTGCCACTATTTAACAAATATTTATCATTGCTTATTTTTGCAAAACTATATGAATTTATATGATGAGAATATTCATTTATAAATTTGCCTTCTAAATTGAATTGTAATATTTTTTTTGTTTCGCCGTCATTTATTTCAATTGTATTTGTATTGAGGTCTATTATAAAATCCGATATAGTTAAATATTCTCCAGGGCCAGTACCTCTTCTATTTATTACAGATTTAAATATTCCACTTTTATCATAAAAATATATAGCATCGGATGATTCAAGAAAATAGCCCAATTCGTTCGCTACAATTTTTTCAGGCTTTACTAAAATAGCTGAATTATTTCCACTAAAACAAATCAATTCATATCCAGTAAATAATTTCGAATAATTAAAATGGTTCATTTCATTTGGATCTACAGTAATAGTTTGAGCAGTAAAATCTTCGGAGGACTCATTTGTCGAACATCTTATCGATGTAATAAAAAAGACAATGCATAAAAGATAAACACAATATTTCATTTTCACAACTCCGTATTTTCTAAAGTTAGACACTTAAAAGTTAGTTTATCATCCGAATAATCGGGATTCATGGGATGACTGGTAGATATGTATAGACCGTCTTCACGAATGAACATGACAGCCGAATTATAAATGTACTCTGGGAAAAGGGTTTCACCTATTGTATTAAAATCCTGATCTAAAATAATTATTGAAAACTTCTTTCGTCCGTACATAAGAAGTTCCAGAGGGCGTACATTCTTTTCTATTTCGGTTTCCGGATAGGCTATTCTGTAATAAACATTTCGATATTTGTCGTAGATAAGATTTCCGTAATTGGGATTCTCGCACATCTCTTTTTCGGTCAACACATAATCGTTCAACTGTTTTACCTTATCGATGTATTGGCTCTTAACCTTCACCCGCTGAATCGATTTGTGATCGGGTGAGACAACGTAAATATCTTCATCGTAATAAAAGGCATAAACAAATCTTTTTCCGTCGTAGCACCGGCTAACATCATTTTCCACTCCCGAAAACTTTGCTTTATTGTCTGCACCTGGAAAGGATGGATACTCAAATCCATGAAGTGCATGTACCGTATGATCCGTCAGGTCGATGTAAGCACAGACAGGATCCTTATCGGTCCACCGGTTACATGAAGGCATAATATATAGCTTATTATTGATGTTTATAATCGGCTTGTAAACAAAAGAAATTGCATGATAATCCTGTAAAGAGATACTATCTTGGGTCTTATCGTGTGGATACTGGTTTATTATCCTTGCTTTGTGGTCTATCAAGGTTATTTTTGAAATGCCATCAGACGAGGTTAAGAATATGCTGTCCAGACTTTGAATATAGTATCCCATATAAAACCCGACGCTATTGCTTCCGTCTACCTCCGGTTCTACTTCAAATGCCAACTCCTGCGTATGCATATCATAAAATAGAATACCATTCTGACCAGGATTTTGAAATGTCAGGTATTCTTTTCCCGTTGAATCAGTAAAAAGAGACATTACATTGATGGAAGACTTAGTATGGCTGTTAAGACTAAACGTTAGTACCTTATCAGATTCGTTCAATGAAAAGGATTTCTTTTTTTTTGAAGTATTGCTATGGCAAGACAACAAGGTTAACAAAATCAATACAACTATGATTTGGTTTTCATTTTTCATTTTAGTAGGGTTTTATATCTTGCTCATAGGTTATATGATTTAGTTATTTGGCGAATCTAACTATAAATAATCAGCTTATCAAATAAATTCAAAAAAAATACCTGACATATTATTTATTTAAGAATATGTCAGGTTTATTTTGTATTATCAATTTACTTTAAAATATAGATAATGTTCTTGGCAGCGCCTAGTTTATTCACTTTATCGGCCTCTAGCAATGCTTTCAGGTCTTGTGATGCCGTATAACGGGTACATTGGTTGATGGAGATGCATTGGGTGGTTGTAACGCTCGTTTTACTGGCCATGTAGCTAAGTATTCTGTTTTGTCGTTGCTGGGGGGATAAAGCTTCCCCTTTTCCGGCGGGTTCTCTCTGCATGGGCATGGAGAAAAGGCCTTTTTTCAGTTCGCGTGCGCAACGGAAATTTACTTTTTTGAAGCGGACCGACGCCGAACGAATTTTCTTATCTCCGGTAAGTTGCTTCGGACTGGAAATTGAAACAGAGAAATGACCAATTTTGTCCAGATTCACATTATTTCCTTCTTTGAGATGCATACTAAGCATGTGGGACAGATTGTCTAATACGCTTACAACATCGCCGGTAGAAACAGACGACATTGTGGCCAGTTCCCTGGCAATCTGATCCGTCTGAATGGTTTTTCCGGGTACAATCCGCGCATGAAATGTTTCTTGTTCGCTTTTGTTTCCTTTTGGTGGATTTTTGAACAGGTTATATTTTGCTGCCATACTGATAAAATAATATTATTAGTTTATACTTTAATTTTAAGTGTTAAGTAAAGTTTTCGGTTGACAACTGTCAGCAAGATTATTGACAACTGTCATTATCGTTAATGACAATTGTCAACATCCTTGCCGACATATGTCGACTGATTTTATTACTTAATGCAAATATAAACAATACTATTGATTTACAAGTAGTTTACTTAATGAAAATAGTAATTTATCATCATGAAAATTTTGTGAAATAGTATGTGCTTTTTTAGAAAAGTAAGCGTCTCCGCGATACCGTCTTGACAGCATAAATGCATAATCTTACTTTTGTTTCCTAAAAAAGGAACAAATGAAAGCATCCGAACTTTATGCATTGGCCATTGAGGAGTACAAGCAGATCAGTATTTCATGCACTATGACATTACGCGATTATTGCAAAGAGCGCCATGTCTGTTATAACGGCATTCAATGTTGGATGAGCAGGCATTCCATAAAAGTAGTAGATCTCAAACCACGTCCTGTATTACCCGAGGTTTCTGCTTCCGCTCATGAGCAAGCTTCTTGTGAAGGACAGCAGATTTATCCGCTCTCCTTTACAAAGGAGGCATCGGAGAAACCGGTTTTCGCAGGTAATGTTTTTCCTGTGCTTAAAGGCGTCAGCATCACTTTTCCCGATGGCGTAATTATATCCATTAAAGAGATAAGCCAGGAAGATCTCAATAAATTTATACAAACCTACTCTAACTAATAAACCGATGTTTGCACTTACAGAATCCATGAACTATTATCTATGTCCGCATTATGTGGATATGCGCAAAGGTATCTATTCCTTGTACCAGTTGGTAAAATCAGATATGAAACGTAATCCTTTGTCCGGAGAGGTTTTTCTCTTCCTTGGCAGGAACCGGTCGTTAATTAAGATCCTTCATTGGGAAAACGGAGGATTTGTTTTGTATCAGAAAAAACTGGAACAGGGCACCTTTGAAGTTCCCCGGTTTAACCCTTCAAGCAATGAATTTGAGATGAAATGGAAGACTTTTGTTTTGATAATGGAGGGCGTCTCTGTTCGTTCGGCAAAGTACAGGAGAAGGTTTAAGTATTGATTTAATGTATTGATATACAAATATATATATATTATATATTGTTTGTATTTTTCTTTGACATCCGAAGTATTGTCCGTATCTTTATGGCATGAATAGCAAACGGATGATTGAATTACTGGAAGACCAGCTGAAGCTTTTTTCTGAAAGAGAAAAGATCCATTTGGAACAACTCATCCGGCAATCTGCACAAATAGAAAGACTCTCTGTGCAGGTTGGTAGCTTAACCGATACAGTCCGTTCGCTGGAAGAAAGTCTGCTTCAGAAGAACGGGGACATGGAGAAGCTTAGCGGGAAAAACCGGGGAATGAGCAAGCTTCTCTCCAATAAATCAGAAAAGCGTGTGCCCGATGCCGCAAAAGAAGAACCGGCAGAAATAGCTCCCCCTGTTTCACCCAAGGACCGTGGAAACAACAATGCCAAACGGAAAGAACACTTCTCTCTGGAAACCATTGTCGAGCATGTATATCCCGATGATCCTGCCTTTGATAAAGATAAGGCCAGGGTCATAGGATCAGTGGACTCCATTATGTACACTTACAGCAAAGCCAGGTTTACAAAAACTATATACAGACAGTACAATTGTGTACAGCAGGAAAAGGTTTACTCGGGCAAGGCCCCCAGACCTCCGCTGCAGAACTCAAACTACGATGCCTCTTTTATCGCCGGCATGCTGCAACTGAGATACGTTTACTCCATGCCTGTGGAGCGGATTGTCAAGTATTTTACAGAGAACGGCTTTGAATTAAACAAAGCTACCGCTCACGGACTGATTAAGAAGTCCGCCGGATTAATGGACCGTCTGGATGATGCTCTTCATACAGCTATCCTTGAGGATGACTATCTTTGTATGGATGAAAGCTACCATACCATCCTTACCAAAGAGAAAAATAAGAATGGTAAGGGCGTACGCAAAGGGTATATATGGGCAGCACTGGCCAATACAAAGAAATTAGTCCAGTACTTTTATGAAAACGGCTCCCGATCCCGGGAGGTTCTCACCAACTATATAGGCAATCACTACAAAGGAGCCATCCAGTGTGACGGACTGATCAACTATAAAATACTTGAGACCGATACCTATCCTGACGTAATCCGGCTGGCATGCTTCCAGCATTGCAAGCGTCAGTTCCTGGATATCGAAAACGATAAAGAAGCCATCGGGATTGTCAACATAATCAACCGGCTCTATCAGGCGGAGCATAAGATCGAAGCGAAATGGAAGCCCGACAAAATCCTGAAATATAGACAGAAGTATGCCCCACCCATACTAGCCGAACTAAAAAACAAATTGTTGGAAATACAATCCAACCCATCTACCCTTCCCAAGAGTCCGCTCTCTAAGGCCACGAATTATACGCTCAACGAGTATGATTCCCTGTGCAATTACATTGTTAGTCCGGACTATGCTTTGGACAACAATGCTGTGGAACGATGTATGCGAAGTATATCTTTAAGCAGAAAGAACTCTCTTTTTTGTGGCTCTCACCAGGGAGCTAAGAGAACAGCATTGCTATACTCGCTGGCCATATCCTGCAAGCTCCATAGAATTAATACCTTCGAATACTTCACAGATATATTAAGTCGGTTGGCCTACATTAGCCCAACAGCTCCTGACCAAATATACCGAGATTTACTCCCTGACAAGTGGACTAAACTGTAATAACAGATTATTAAATCTTACAAGACGGTATCGTGGAGACGCTTACTTAGAAAATGAGAGATGACAGATGGGTGACAGATCGCCAGCGCCATCTGTCACCGTACATTCATCTGTATTTCAATTAAATAACCCCAATTAGTGTGAGGTGACAGATAAAATTTTAAAAATTAGATTCTGGTGGATGAATATTCGGCATAAAATTGTATATTGCACTTTCAATCAATCAACTAACTACCATCCTTATGAAAAGAAGAGAGTTTATTCATGCTGCTGCCTTAAGCAGCTTAGCCCTCACCATTCCCCAGGTAAGGGCTTTTGGATCTAATTTTCCGGTCGGATTTGAACTTCCGAAACGAATACTTGGCAGAACCGGCGAAAAGGTTTCTTCTATTGCATTTGGTGGAATTATGTTGAACGATCATTCCCCGGAATTTGCAAACGAGATAGTGGCTAAAGCCATTGAAATGGGTGTAACTTACTTCGACGTGGCCCCCAGTTACGGCAATGCGGAAGAAAAGCTTGGTCCGGCTTTGAAGCCTTACCGAAAGGATTGTTTTCTGGCGTGTAAAACCCATGAACGAAGCCGTGAAGGTGCGGAAAAGACGTTAACGCAATCGTTGATTAATCTGGAAACAGATCATTTTGACTTGTTTCAGCTTCATGCCATTACGACAAGGGATGATGTTGAAAAAGCGTTTGCTCCCGGTGGCGCCATGGAAGTGATAGAAAAAGCAAAAAAGGATGGGAAGATACGATACGTAGGTTTTTCGGCCCATTCGGTGGAAGCGGCTATGCTGGCTATGGAAAAATACGATTTCGACACGGCCATGTTCCCCATTAACTTTGCCTGTTGGAATGCCGGAGATTTCGGTCCGCAGATTTATGAAAAGGCGTTATCCCGCAACATGGGTATCATCGCGCTGAAAGCAATGGCTCTTACTGCAAACAAACCCGGGCAGGAGAAATACGACAAAAACGTATGGTACCAGCCGGTTACTGACGAAGAAACGACAAAGCTGGCTTTGAAATTCACCCTGTCGAAGCAAATTGCCACAGCCATTCCTCCGGGAAAATCATCCCTGTTCCTGAAAGCTCTGGAGCTTATGAAAGATTATAAGCCTATTACTGCAGAAGAATCGGAAAAACTTATCGCGCTTGCCGCCAATACAGAGCCCTTATTTTCAAACAAGTAGCTCGTTGTACGACAGGATACAAAATAAATTCCTTACGAATCATTTTAATTAATCTAGTTTCGTTTATTTTATATAAAATATTGGTGTAACTTTGGTCGGTATTTAGATTTATCGTATTCAAACAACGCCCTAATCACTAGATTATTAAATGATTAAACTATATAATTGGATACCTGCGTTATGCAATTTCCAACTTGAATTTTGCTTTAAAACATTAACTAATAAAGCACTTGCACCTTGTATATTCTTTCTTATCCTTGGTGCGGGATGCGTGGACGATACGTATGATTTGAACAATGGAATCTCCACCGACATTTCGTTGGGTGGAGATTCGTTGTATTTGCCTTTGGGTGAAACGGATTCGCTCAGGCTTAGCAAGTTCATAGATGATCAGCATATTTCGGAAATTGTTCTCGAAAACGGAGCTTACTATATTGTCTACAGCGATACGCTGAAAGCTTCGGTTCCTTCGCCGGACGATTATAAAATAAACGATTTACAGGTTCTGTCGGATATTTCTCTTCCCGAGGGGTTGTCGGCTACAAATGATATTCCCTACCCTTCTGATGTTTCTTTTGCACTGACTCCGGTTCAAGAGAATTTCTCTTTAAATCTTAGCAGTCATATTGAACGTTTAGACTCGGCGCTGTTAGACATTTCGGGCGCTTATTCTCAGCTTGTTGTAGACGTTTCCTTTCAGAGTTTACGACTGGTCCAGGGGGATGCTTCTGTAAATTTTGAGATCCAATTTCCAAAAGAATTGAAGGTGTACGACCCAATAACCGGATCAGAACTGGCCAACGCTACCTACTCCAAAACGTTGTCTTTATCTCAATCTTCGTACCGATTGAATTTCAAGGTAAAGAAAATAACAGGTGCCGATTCGTATCAGGTTACTACCCGCCAAACGCTTCAGATTAAGAAAAACGGGGTGATTCATGTGGATCAGAATCCGGGTATTCGTATCGGTACAAAGCTAAGCAACCTCAGGTACAAAACCATTTATGGCGTATTTGATGCTGCTATCGATGTGCAATCGGGCAAGACTGATCTTCGTTCGCTGACCGACATTTTTGATGGGGACGATAATGTGCTTAGCTTTTCTGAGCCTCGCATTTTTGTTACTACGAAAACAAATATTGGTATTCCGGCGACAGCCAACTTAAAGCTGGCTTCTGTTAAAAACGGCTTAGTCACCCAATCGATGGAGACTAAATTGCGTGTGCCATCTCCTTTGTTACCCTTTAATGAGAAAACATCGAAATTCGGGATCGGTCCGGTACAGTTACCCGGATGGGATGGTGAAGCGTGGGACTATACCCCGATTGGTAATCTGATTAAAACATCTCCTGATTATATCACGTATGCTTTCGATCCGGTTGTTGATAAAAGCGTGCAGCATTTCTATACCAGGGATGCCTACCTGAATATCATGTATGTAGCCAAAGTGCCTTTTGCTGTTGCATCCGACTTTGCCGTTTCTGTTTCGGACACCCTTCTCGATGTATTTGATCAGGATATCAGAGAGATGCTTTTCAGCAACGGAGAGGTTGAAATTTTTGGTGTTGCATCCACCGACTTGCCTTTACGTATAAGTATGAGTATGGTTATTCTGGATGCGAATATGTTGAGTACAGGTATTACCCTGGATCCCCGGCAAATTAGTCCGGGTGTAAAAGGTACAACAACTCAGACGGATATTTCGTTTCTCGTTGGAGAAGATCAGATAGCCAAAATGAAGACTGCCGAACACATTCTGGTAAAATTTACAATCACTTCCGACGATGTTATTCGGAATACGATACTTAAACCCGACGATTTTGTGCATCTGAAACTGAAAGCTCGTAAAAAGGGTGGAATTCATATTGATTAATTATTAACGCGATTGTATCCATGACATACTCACAATATTCCAAAAAAGGGCTTCTGTCTTTTTGCTTATCGATTTCTTCTTTTACTCTTTTTGCACAGCAGACATCCTACTTTATGGATAAAACCAAGCAACGGCTCTCTTTGAACCCGGCCTTTCGTCCGGCTACCGGCTATGTTTCTGTTCCGGGACTTGGGTCGCTGAGTGCAAACTTCCATTCCAACGCGCTTACGTTCGACAATGTTATTTATCCTGCAGGTCCGGGCGAAGAGCTGGTTACCTTTCTCCATCCGGATATTCCGGCAACCGGCTTTCTGAATCAGCTTAAACCCAATAACAGGATTAACGCGGATGTAACGATGAATTTGCTGTCGGTGGGATTCTTTGCCCGCAAAAGTTTCTGGACAATCGATGTAAATCTTAGAAACGGAATGGATGCCAATATACCCAAAGGTTTACTGGAAGCTGCCAAAACAGGAATGACAGATCCAGGCGGCACATTGTATAATGCAGGCGGACTTTCACTTAACGGTTCGTCGTACCTTGAAGCGGGAATCGGATACTCCTACCCCGTAAGCGATAGGGTTACTTTGGGTGCCAGGTTCAAAATGCTGCTGGGGATTGCAAACGTGGATGGATATTTTCATGACTTTTCCATCGAAATGACACAAGACAAGTGGATAGTGCAGGCCGAAGGAGAGTTAAATGCATCCATGAAAGGGGCCTCTCCCGAATTAAAAAAAGATGAAACAACAGGAGAAGATTATATAAACGGGTTTAATGTTGACTCTCCCGGATTTGGGGGTTACGGAGGGGCCATGGATTTGGGTATAAGTTATAAGCCGAACGAGAGACTAACCTTTTCGGCGTCGGCATTGGATCTGGGTTATATTTCGTGGAACAAGGAGGCCACCACTACGGCTGTGTCGAGCGGAGAATTCCTGTATGACGGTTTTAATCTGAACTTCGACGACGATGATGATGTGCCTTCTGTTGGCAATCAGCTGGACGAGATGGGGGATGATTTTATGAGGTTGTTCCATTTCAAAGAAAGTGCTAAGAAGAAAAGAACGACTAAACTTCGGTCTACAGTAAACCTGGCGGCCGAGTACGCGATTCTGCGAAACAGGCTAAGCTTTGGCCTTCTCTCTTCTACCCGGTTTAACATACCCGAAACCTTTACGGAACTTACGGCATCGGTAAACTATCGGCCCACCGGCTGGTTTGCCGCTACAATAAGTTACTCTATGCTTCACAGCGACTTTAAAACGGCAGGAGCCGCTTTAAACTTCTCGCCCGGCTGGATTAACTTCTTTATCGCGTCCGATTACATGCTAACGAAGGTAAACCCACAATACATTCCTTTAAGTCAGCCTTCGGTCAATATCCAGTTTGGAATCAGTATTCCGTTGGCCGGCAATAAAGAACAGTAAAAGAATAAGGTTACTTTAACCTGGACTTTCTGTAATTTAAAGGAGTCTCGCCAGTATGTCCTTTAAAGTATTTACCGAAGAACGACGAATTGGGGAAATTAAGCTGCTGAGATATTTCCTGAATGGACAAAGAAGAGTTTAGCAAAACCTTTATTTCCAGGATTACGTAATGATCTATACACTCTTTGGCTGTTTTCCCAACAATCTTTTTCACCAAAACAGAAAGGTATTGGGGTGTTACGCAAAGCTTATCGGCATAAAAAGCAACATCCTTGGCTTCTTTGTAGTGCTCGAATATCAACGAAAAAAAGGAGCCTATCATCTCTTCTTTTCTTGAAATAGGCATATGCTTCTCACTGCCGCGGTTGGCATACAAATGAATATTAATCAGAAACGAACAAAGAAGATTCTTAACAACATCTCGTCTGCTTTCATTCGGCGTATTGTTCATCACTTTCCACAACAGATTAAAATAGTCCATACACTGCTCCATTTCTACATCTTGAAGCATAATGGACGGAAATTTTTGTTTAAACAGTATGTAAAGCGGGTATTTTCGTACTTCATTTAGCATTTCGCCCCAAAACGATTTGGAATAAGAAAACATAACCAAACGAAAGTCTTCGCTAATCTCGTGATGAAATATAATATGGTTATGAGCCATAGCAATAAATTCGTTTTTAACAAGTTTGTGCTTCACCAGATTTATCTCCATTACGGCGTATCCTCCCAGACAAAAACCGATATATACTTTGTCGCTGTGTACGGGATGCTCAAGCACATAAGAGCTAATTATGTCTGTATACATGGCAAAGTCGTCGTTGATTGATACCGAATTTTTGAACGAAAAATTATTGTAATTCATACTTTTGAACACTTTTGGTACCGCAAACTTAAACAAACTGAATCGAAAAAACAATAAATGATGAAAAACAGACCATTTTTAATAAACTTTCAACCTTTCAGGATGTTTTAATTATTAAGACCTTTGCACGATTATTATTTGCTATTAAATATACCAAACAATATTTAGTTTTATGAGTAAGAAAAAAAGAAGATTGTTTACGGCTCATTTATCGGTGGCCGCAGTATTGGTTATGTGTTTATCTTTCACTTCTTGCGGCAAGCAAGACCAAAATGGAAGTCAGATGATTAAGGAACTGGCTGTTGTATCAGTTAGCAGTTCGAATGTTGAATTAATCAGTTCCTATCCGGCAGTAATTAAAGGAAAACAAGACGTTGAAATCCGCCCTCAGGTTTCCGGCTTTATTACCCGTTTGGCTGTGGATGAAGGTTCTGTGGTACGTAAAGGACAGACTTTATTTATTATCGATCCTGTTCAATATGAAGAGGCTGTTAATGCTGCCCGTGCTGCTGTTAATGTGGCTAAGGCAAATATGGCTACTGCCGAGCTTACAGCTCAAAACAAAAGGGAATTAGCTAAAAACAACATCATTGGTGCTTACGATTTACAGATGGCAGAAAATTCTTTGCTATCAAGCAAAGCTTTGCTGGCTCAAGCCACCGCTCAGCTTGTTAACGCGGAAAAAAATCTGTCGTACACTCGTGTATCCAGTCCGTCGGACGGTGTAGTGGGAACTATTCCTTTCCGTGTGGGAAGTCTGGTTAGTCCAAGTATAGCTACGCCTCTTACCACTGTTTCGGACATTTCGGAAATGTATGCTTACTTTTCGATGACCGAAAGACAATTGCTTGGTTTTACCGCCAAAGGAACTTCGTCTAAAGATATTCTGGGTACCATGCCTTCCGTTCAGTTGAAGCTGATAGACGGAACCATCTATGCCGATACCGGTAAGGTTGAAACCATGAGTGGGGTGATAGACCAGACCACTGGTTCGGTTAGTATACGTGCCCGGTTCTCAAACAAAAGCCAGATACTTCGTAGCGGTGGTACAGGAATCGTATTGGTTCCGGCCAAGATGACGGATTGCATCGTTATTCCTCAAAAGGCGACTTACGAAATTCAGGATAAGCGATTTGTGTATGTGGTTGACGACAAGTCGACTGTAAAGAGTACTCCTATTGAAATATTCACTTTGGATGATGGTCAGAACTTCGTTGTTACTTCCGGTTTGAAGGCAGGCGACAAGATTGTTGTAGAAGGTATTTCTTCGCTTAAAGATGGCATGCAGATAAAGGCAGTAACTCCGGAACAGGCAGCCGCAAAAAACAGCGGAGCAAATAAACCAGCAGAAGGAGCTTCTAAGTAACAGAAGTGAATATAATACAGAAAAAATATGAAGTTAGATAGATTTATTAATCGCCCCGTACTCTCGACGGTTATCTCCATTTTTATCGTCATTTTGGGTATACTGGGGCTTGGGTCGTTACCCATTGAACAGTATCCTGATATTGCACCGCCTACTATTTCGGTAAGCACTTCTTATACAGGTGCCAATGCCCAGACTGTAATGAATAGCGTTATCACACCTTTGGAGGAATCAATCAATGGTGTGGAGAACATGATGTACATGACATCTTCGGCCTCCAACGATGGGATGGCTCAGATCCAGATTTATTTTAAACAGGGTACCGACCCTGATATGGCTGCGGTAAATGTACAGAACCGTGTATCTAAAGCGCTGGGATTACTGCCTGCCGAGGTTACCAAAGTAGGTGTAATTACCGCCAAACGGCAAACCAGTATGTTGATGGTGCTTTCGTTGAACAGTCCTGATAATAGTTACGATCAGACGTTTATTCAGAATTACGCCAATATTAATATCATTCCGCAGATTATGCGTGTTCCCGGTGTGGGCGACGCAATGGCTCCGGGTGCTCGTGCGTACACTATGCGTATCTGGCTGAAACCGGAGGTTATGGCACAGTATAAACTAATGCCAAGTGATATTACAGCTGTTTTGGCCGAACAAAATATTGAAGCTGCGCCTGGTCAGTTTGGAGAAAACGGCGGTCAGTCGTTTCAGTATATTATGAAGACCAAGGGTCGCTTGGAGAAATCGGAAGAATTCGAAAACATTGTGGTTCGTGCTACAACAGACGGACAAGTGTTACGACTCAAAGATGTTGCCCGGATCGAACTGGGTGCTCAATCTTACATTATAAACACTTACACCAACGGACATCCCGCGGTAGTTATGATTATCTTCCAGACTCCGGGTTCCAACGCTACAGAAATTATCGGCGATATAAAAAGTCTCATAAAGAAAACTGAAAAAGACTTGCCTAAAGGATTGCAATTTGATGTTCAGATGGATACTAGCGACTTTTTATATGCTTCCATTAATAAGGTATTGAGCACTTTGCTGGAAGCCTTTATTTTGGTGGTGTTGGTCGTTTATATTTTCCTTCAGGACTTCCGGTCTACTTTAATTCCGACCATTGCCATTCCGGTTTCGCTGATTGGTACGTTCTTTATGCTATACGCGTTTGGATTTAGTATTAATTTACTTACTCTAAGTGCGCTCGTGCTCGCCATTGCGATAGTCGTCGATGATGCGATAGTCGTCGTCGAGGCGGTCCATGCAAAACTGGACCAGGGTTACAAATCCGGCAAGCAGGCTTCGCTGGACGCTATGAGTGAAATATCGGGAGCTATCCTTTCTATTTCGTTGGTAATGATGGCGGTGTTCATACCTGTAAGTTTTATGGGAGGAACGTCCGGAGTATTCTACCGTCAGTTTGGTATTACGATGGCTGTTGCCATTGGTTTCTCGGCATTGAATGCCTTGACTTTGAGTCCGGCTTTATGCGCATTGTTCCTTAAAGCGAAACGTGAAGAAGGCGACAACAGCAAACCGTTGAACTTTATGGATCGTTTCCATATAGCGTTTAATACAACTTACGACTCACTTCTTAATAAATACAAAGGAGGTATAACACGAATTATAAAGCTACGTTGGCTTTCGTTGGGTCTGGTAGTTGTTAGCGTTGTGCTTCTTGTCTTTTTAATGAAAACCACTCCTTCGGGGATGGTTCCGAATGAAGATACCGGAGTATTTATGATGGCCGTAAATATGGCTCCGGGAACATCGCTTGAACGTACAGAGGCTGCCATGGCTGAAGTGACTGAAATTCTTAAAGCCAATCCTTTGATTGACTGCAACACGCAGATAAGTGGTTACGGACTTTTGTCAGGTAGTGGTAGTTCGTATGGTACCTATTTCTGCCGACTCAAAAACTGGGACGAACGTAAAGGGAAAGGGCAGGATGTGAACAGCATTATTGGTATGCTGTACCAACAAACAGCCAGGGTAAAGGATGCGCAGATATACATCTTCGCTCCGCCTATGATTACCGGATATGGTACAACCAGCGGTTTTGAAATGCACCTTGAAGATAAAACAGGGGGCAATTTGGATAAGTTTTTCGGTGAAACCCAGAACTTCATGGGCAACCTGATGAAACGTCCTGAAATTGCCATCGTACAAACGTCGTTTAATCCTAGTTTCCCTCAATACCTGGTCGACGTGGATGCTGCCAAATGTAAACAGGCAGGTATCAGTCCGAGTACGGTTCTTGCTACTCTTCAGGGATATTACGGTGGTATGTATGTATCAAACTTCAACCGTTTTGGTAAGTTGTACCGTGTATATATCCAGGCGGATCCCCAAGACCGTGTAAATCCGGAGTCGCTGAATAAAATCTTTGTTCGGAATGGTATAGAAATGGCTCCTATTTCGCAGTTTATGACACTCACGAAAGTGTACGGACCACAGGTTATCAATCGTTTTAATATGTATACCTCTATTGGTCTGAACGGTGCTGCTGCTCCCGGATATACTTCGGGACAGGCAATCAAGGCGATCGAAGAAGTAGCTGCCGAAACATTACCTGTAGGCTACAGCTATGAGTTTGCAGGTATGACGCGTGAGGAACAAAGTACAGGTAGCAGCACTACGGCCATTGTATTTGCCTTGTGTCTTGTTTTCGTATACCTGTTGCTGAGTGCGCAGTATGAAAGTTATATTTTACCTTTGGTAGTAATCTTTTCAATACCGTTCGGACTTGCGGGAAGCTTTATTTTTGCTCAGATCTTGGGATTGCAAAATAACATCTATATGCAGATTGCCTTAATCATGTTGATTGGGTTGCTTGCCAAGAATGCAATCTTGATTACGGAGTTCGCCTTGCAAAGACGAAAATCGGGTATGAGTATAAAATGGTCGGCCGTGTTGGGTGCAACGGCTCGTTTACGTCCGATTCTGATGACTTCGCTGGCCATGATTATTGGTCTGTTACCTCTGATGTTTGCCAGTGGCGTTGGTGCAAACAGTAACCGGACCCTTGGTGCCGGTGCTGTAGGTGGAATGCTTATCGGTGTGATTTGCCAGATATTCGTAGTGCCCGGACTATTCGTTGCCTTCGAATACTTGCAGGAAAAGTTCAGACCTATCGAAAAAACAGGTTTGGATGTGGAAGAAGTAATGCCCGAACTGGAACAGTATACTAATATTGAAAAAGAATAACAGAATGAAAATACAAATCATAGGAATGATGTGTGCAACGGCTCTTTTGAGCAGTTGCCACATCTACAAATCATACGAAAGGCCTCAGGTGGAAACCTCCGGAATGTATCGCGATACGGTATCGGTAAGCGACACGCTGGTTTCCGACACGGCTAATTTTGGGAACCTTCCCTGGAAAGAGGTTTTTCGCGATGCAAAGCTTCAGGCGTTGATCGAACAGGGGTTAGCTGATAATATCAATATGCAAACCGCCTTGCTT
The DNA here is from genome assembly GCF_963667135.1 of uncultured Macellibacteroides sp. Lineage (NCBI taxonomy): Bacteria > Pseudomonadati > Bacteroidota > Bacteroidia > Bacteroidales > Porphyromonadaceae > Macellibacteroides > uncultured Macellibacteroides sp. The sequence continues at coordinate 4,256,927 of NZ_OY762974.1, forward strand.
CGCGTTGAACAAGCCAGAGCAGGTTTGCTGGCCGCCCGCCTTGCTTTTGCTCCTTCACTGGCCCTTGCTCCAACAGGAACAATAGGTACGATAGACGGAGGTTCGGCCATAAAGACCTACAACCTGCCTGCTTCTGCAAGCTGGGAAGTAGATCTCTTTGGTAATTTGCTGAACGGAAGCCGTGGTGCCAAAGCATCTCTTTTGCAAAGCGACGCTTACCGTCAGGCTGTACAGACACAGGTTATCGCCAATATTTCCAATTGCTACTACACCCTGCTGATGCTGGACAGGCAGCTGGAGATTACAGAGATGACTGCCCGCACCTGGGGTGAAAATGTAAGAGCAATGAAAGCGTTGAAAAACGCAGGCATGACTAACGAAGCTGCCGTTGCACAAAGTGAATCATATTACTATCAGGTAAATGCGGCACTGCCGGATATCCGCAGACAGATCCGCGAAACAGAAAATTCGCTGTCGCTGATTCTTGGTCAGGCGCCTCAGCATATCGAACGAGGATCGCTTGACGGTCAGGAAATGCCCGAAAACTTCTCGGCAGGTATCCCTTTGCAGCTTTTGTCGAACCGTCCGGATGTAAAGCAGGCAGAAATGGCTCTGGCAGTTGCTTATTACGCAACCAACCAGGCACGTTCGGCCTTCTATCCTAAAATCACACTGAGTGGTAGTGCCGGATGGACAAACAATGCCGGAGGTGAGATCTTTAATCCAGCCAAGTTTATCGCTTCGGCTGTGGGTTCACTTACTCAGCCATTGTTCGCCAAAGGACAAAACATTGCCCGCCTGAAGATATCCAAAGCTCAACAGGAAGAAGCTCGTCTTTCCTTCGAACATAGCATTCTGAATGCGGGATCGGAAGTTAGCAATGCCTTGTATAAATATCAGGCGGCTGGCGAAAAGTGCATACAGCGCAAGCAACAGATTGAATCGTTAAACAGTGCGGTGGACAAGACAAAACAGTTGATGCAGCTTGGTTCTTCCAACTATCTGGAAGTACTTACCGCTCAGCAATCATTGTTAAGCGCACAGTTGTCTGATGTACAGGATAGTTTTGAACGCATTCAGTCAGTCATCAGCCTGTATCAGGCATTAGGTGGCGGCAGAGGAGAAAGTAACTTTAAATAATCAGGATATGAATTCAATCAGCCCACAAGCATATGTCAGCCCCGATGCAAAGATAGGAGAAGGTGTCACCATCCATCCTTTCGCTTATGTTGACAAGAACGTAGTAATAGGAAACAATTGTATCATCATGCCTTATGCCAGTGTTTTATATGGCACACGCATGGGTGACGATAACCAGGTTTTTCAGGGTACCGTGTTGGGTGCCACTCCCCAGGACTTTTCATTTCACGGTGAAAATTCAATCCTTGAGATAGGTAACAAAAACGTATTTCGTGAAAACGTGATAGTAAGCCGCTCGTCACACAAAGAGGGAAAAACGGTTATTGGTAACGAGAATTTCATTATGGAAGGTGTTCACATCTGTCACGACAGCCGGATTGCCGATCATTGCGTTTTGGGCATCAAGTCTTTGGTAGCCGGCAACTGTGTAATTGATTCGCATGTGATCTTAAGTTCGCTGGTGAGTATGTTTCAAGATACCCATGTCGGCACCTGGAGCATGGTTCGGGGTGGATGTCGTTTCAGCAAAGACGTGCCTCCTTATGTTGTTACATCCAGCAATCCTACCACCTATTACGGAGTAAATGTAAAGATGCTGAATTACGGCAACTTTCCTGAGAAGGTAATAAAGCATATAGCGCATGCTTACGAGATAATATATCATGCAAAAGTGAGTGTTATGGATGCGGCGCTTAGAGTGGAAGAAGAAGTTCCCATGAGTGATGAAATACGAATCATCATTGATTTTGTAAGAAACTCTAAAAAAGGAATTATTTAACCGGGACTATTTTCCCCTTTTTAATGCAAATAAAAAGTCCGGACTTTTACTCGTCCGGACTTTTTTATGTCATTATGCAAACCTGCCTATTGAACAGTATTGCTCTTATTTCAACTCTTTAATCTTTATATTCTTATACAAAACCTCGTCGCCATGGTCTTGCAAAAGGATGTTTCCATCTTCCCAATCGCCAAAATTTTCCCAGTCTTTGTATTTGCTGTAAGCTACCAGCGCGCGCCACATTTGGTTGCCACGTTCGTATTCAACAATTTTCACACCGTTAAGCCAATGTTCAACTTTATTGCCTTTAACCACGACCATGGCTGTATTAAAGAATCCGCCACGGAAAGGTTTGCTTGAATCGGCAGGAATTAAATCGTATAATGAACCAAGCGTACGATTTCCCTTTACACCCAGTTTAGCATCCGGATGCTTTTGGTCATCAAGAATCTGAAATTCGCAACCAATAGAAGAACCAGCTCCTTTGTTGATTTCGGTATTTACAAAATACTTTATACCGCTATTGGCTCCCGGAGTAATCATAAAGTCTACTTTCAGGATAAAGTTTTTGTACTTTTTTATTGTAACAATGTCGCCGCCATTAGTTGATTCGGCTCCACCGTTGGCCAACACTTTAAGAATGCCATTATCGATAACCCAGCCTTTTGAAGGAAAAGTTGTAAGCTTGGCTCCTCTCCATCCTTCTGTTGATTTACCATCCCACAATAGCTTCCAGCCTTCACTGGCTTCTTTCTCTGAAATTGTGTTCGCAATGCAATTAACCTGAGTTGCAGCCTGCGAGTCGGGTGTTTTAAATGCTACTGGATTGGTAGTGCAGATGCGGATATTACGCCAGCTGATTGTTTTACCCTCTTGCTCCTTATTTCCAATGGCATGTACCTGTAAAGCGATAAAGCCTTTGGCTGTTACATCATCAAGAATATTTGAACAGGGAATTCCGTTCACCCATGTACGAATAGACTGACCGATAGCTTCGATACGTGCCTTATTCCATTCGCCGTTTTTAAAAGCCTTTTGAGCAGATGGGTACTCTGTTAAGGCATAAAGCCAACCCCTGCGGGCTTCATCGTATATACCACCTGTCCATGCACGGGAAGAAGGATCTATTTCAAACTGATACCCATGAACACGACCGTTGTTGTATTCCTTCAGGCTATTGCTTCTAAACTGTACTCCCGAATTTAATCCGTCGGATACTTTAAAATCGAACTCAAGAATAAAGTCGGTATACATTTTTTTAGTCGCCATAAAGGTATTAGGGGTACCCATCTTTGAAATACCGGTTATAACCCCATCCTCTACTTTATAGTCTGCCGTACCATTCAGTTTCTCCCATCCTTTCAGGTTCTTGCCATTGAAGAGCGATTCCCATTGAGGTTGCTGAGCCGACATCGACACGGTAAAAAGCAGCAGGATGGCAGCTAACATATTTTTCTTCATATCAAAATTCATTTTTAGTATATAATTTACATTTACAAATCGTTTAATTAAATCTTATAGAATTGCTCCCACTCCTTTCGTGGAGGAACACCCGCAAGCAGCGCATCGGCAAACGGATGATTTGTGATCCGCTTGGTTTGACGGTCGAACTGCAGCTTCGCATTAAGTCGCTGGGCGATTACTCCCAAAGAGAATACCTGGCAAAGCGGACCAGCTATCTCAAATGGAGAACGGGTTTTCTCTTCGCCGGCACAAGCCAACAGGAAGTTTGCAAAGTGATTAGACGGACTCTTGGGAACCACTGGCAATTTGGAAGCCATTGCCTTAGCCTTTTCTTCGGGTATGATAGATAATGTGCTTCCATGAGAACCCCCTTTGAAGGTTAGTTCTTTTGAGTAGATAATCTTTCCCGGATTCAGCTTAGCTGGCTGAATCTTTCCACCACCTACCGGAGGTATATTCGGATCAATTTCGGAAACACCGTAACCATCCGGAACTGATGGTATATTGTTTACGCCATCGTACCAGGTTACATCCACCGCGGGCATGGAGCCTCGTTTAGGAAATTTAAACTCGAGGGTAGACGACATCGGGAAGAAGTAATCGTTGTGCCCGTCCAGCTTCAACGCATTAATTTCCGACGGCAGACCCAGATCAAGGAATTCATGGGCTGTATCAAGAATATGCGCACCCCAGTCGCCCAAAGCTCCTAAACCAAAATCGTACCAGCAGCGCCATTGTCCCAAATGGAAATCTTTATTATAGTCGTGGTAAGGAACCGACATTAACCAGGTGTCCCAATCCAATGTAGTTGGTACCGCCTCTTTATTTGGGAATTTACTAATCTTTGTATCCCACCCATGCCAGCGGCGCGGCGAGTTCATATGAGCGGTTATGGCAGTAACATCCTTTATGATACCAGCCTCTTTCCATGCCTTAAACTGGAAATAGTTGGCTTCGGAGTGTCCTTGGTTTCCTACTTGGGTAACCAGGTTCTTATTTTTCCGGGCCATTGCCATCAACAATTCAATTTCGTAAAATGTACGTGCCATCGGTTTTTCCACATATACGTGTTTTCCCAAAGCCATTGCCATCATACAAACAGGAAAATGGGCATGATCGGGTATACCTATCATCACAGCATCAATCTCGTTGGCCATCTTGTCGAACATCTGACGGAAATCCTTAAACTGACGTGCACTCGGGAACTTTGCCATATTGGCTTGTGTATGAGGAGCACCCATATCCACGTCGCACAAAGCCACGATGTTTGCCAACCCTGTTTTATCAAATTCAGTCAAAATCTCTCCACCTCTGTTTCCTATACCAACACAAGCCAGGTTAATACGCTTGTTCGCTCCAACGACTCTGCTGCTGTTTGCAGCCGTCATGTTCAATCCGCCAATAGTAAACCCGGCAGAAAGAAGAGCTGTGTTCTTCAAAAAATCTCTTCTGGATGTCATTTCTTATATTTTAATAAGTTATTAAATTAAGGCAAATCAACAAACTGTGCTCGCACACACATTCAAAGTAAAAAAAATGAAACACCACTGCTTCAACGACTACAAACATACTCAATTTATTTCCACCAAGTATATTCTTTTTTATCAAAATACTTTTATATTTTAACCTTATTGATTGTTTTATTTTCCTCCGAAACAGATTTCAGGAATCTTTATTCTCAACCTAACCTGCCCCTATTCCTTTTTATTTAGAAATATACAAGTTGTATTATTTGATAATCATCTGAATAGTCGACAATTATAAAATAATACAACTTGAAGACAGGACTGCTTATTCTGGAATATGATTTATTTACTGCTTGAAATTAAAAAACAATTGTCCTGACGTATTATTTTCTGCTCCATTACCACTAAACCGGTGTAACTGTGACTGAGGACCATAATTGTCTGCTTTTCCAAACTTAGTACCCACCGGAGGTATTGCACTCATAAAAGAAATGTTTCCTTTGGGGTATGCGGGAACAGTATAATTCTTGTCGGCTGCGTACGAGGATTGTATAGATGGAGTAAATAAATGAAGTATAACATCTTCTTTTCCGGAATATACAGCAAAGGGTGTTGGAGAATCCAGTTTCATTCCGTAAAACAGGGAATAATATCCTTTGAACTCGGGATAGTCCCAACTCTCGCCAGTAACGGTGTTATTATATGTTTTATTCCAAACGTTCAGGCTTCCACCTTTCATGCGGTTGTTATATATCCGATATGGACCATTTGCAAACAAAGTAGCTCCCTTAACGCCAACTTCCGGGAAATCAAATGTTATTCCTGTCATGGAAATCTTATCCTGTGGCCGGTAATCATAATCCAGTTGCAATACCCCCGAAGGCAACATTGTCCACTCAAATGTATATACAACATCTTTGCCATTGTTCATTACATAGGTTACTGCCAGATGGGGGTTTCCTTCCGCTAATTTATATTCAACGGATTTACATGTAACCTGATTGTCTGTTATCAGAACAGGGCCATTACTCAATGGTATTGTTTTTCCTTGATAAACGACTGAGTGTAGCAAACCTGTTTCCTTACTAATATGGGCTTCTACTCCAGCAGCCGAGAACAACCAATCGGCCTCCAGATCCTGCGCCTGAGCAGCAGAGTTTGATTTATCAGTTGGCAAACATCGCCAGGCAACCCTAAGCGGATTTCCTATTTCGTAGCTCCAGGTAAATAACTCACGGTTTTCACGATCCGTAGCTGTGACATACAATATATCATAATCCGTCCAATCTTTGGGTAGATCTAAAGTTATTGCACACGTTTCTCCCGGTTTAATATCAGGAGAGTCGATGCGACCGGTTACAGCTGTCACGCCATCCACAGAAAGATTAGGAACTTTAGCAAGTTTGAATTTAAATGTACATTCGTTCGTGTTGGTGAATGAGTACCGGTTTTCAATTATGAATCGTTTATCCCACGTTGGAGTTATATACTTTTTCTCCATATGGACAGGAGACCAGATTTCTTTAATGGTAAAGAAGCTTCCCTCCTTTTCGCGGTACGGCCCGGCGATACCATCTGCCCCATGATCTTTATCAGTATCTAAAAAACCATTTCTATCTGTCCGAACAACAGCCTGATCAACCAAATCCCAAAGAAACATTCCGGCACTGAGTGGGTTGGAAAGCATTAGATTCCAATAATCATCAAGTCCGGCGCCATGTCCTCCGTCATACAATCCATGCAATAATTCAGTTGGCATAAAAATATCCCGTCCATGAAACAGATTGTTTATACCCGAGTCATAATTGATATAATGTGCTGTGTTTATGCTGCTAAAATTAGACCAGGGATGCAAGACTGCCCGCTTCTGAATATCATATAGCGGGAAAAGAGGATCAAGATCAAAATTAAACCCACCTTCATTTCCATTTGCCCAGAATACAATGCTGGGATGATTTATGTCGCGGGTAAGCATTTCTCTTACCAGCACTTTGCCTACAGGAGTATCATATGGCGGATATTGCCAGGCGCACAGTTCGTCAATCACATAAAGGCCTAATGAATCGCACACCTCAAGAAAATGTTTGTCCGGTGGATAATGAGACATACGAACCGCGTTCATATTCATATCTTTTATAAGATTCACATCATCAATACTAAGCTGTTTATTTGTGGTACGTCCGGTTGTTGGCCAGAAAGAATGACGGTTTACACCTTTAAATATCATCTTTACCCCATTAACATACACCCCATCATGTTCGCGGACTTCCACTGTACGAAATCCAATCTTTTCTGTTACCGTATGTAACACCTCTCCTTTGCGTTTGATAGAAATAGTAGCTGTATATAGTGTTGGATACTCAGAAGACCAGGGTTTTGCATTTGCTATGTTACCGGACAAAGAGATTTTATCTTTTTTACCGGCTGCTGCGGTAGAAGAAAATTTGCCTATTACCTCATTTTGCTGATCAAGAACCACCATTTGAGCTTCAATGTCCGACAGATTGCCCGAAAGGATAACATCTGCCTTAACATCTCCGGTATGACGTGCGTCAATAGCTGTATATTCTATGTACTCGTTGGGGACTGCTTCCAGGTAAACCGGACGGAAGATACCTCCAAACACCCAGAAATCTGCTTCGCGTTCCGCTTCATTTATGCTTTTATTGGCCGACATCTTACTCACCTTCACATCCAAATCATTTGACTTTCCAAAACGAACCAGACTGGTAATTTCCCGCTTAAACCGATAAAAAGCACCTTGATGGACAGAACCCGCTGGTTTGCCATTCACTTTAATTTCTGTATCAGTCATAGACCCTTCAAAAACAATAAAAATACGCTTGTTTTTCCAGTCCTGAGGAATTTGAAATTGGGTTTTATACAACCCTTGTTCGTCGGCCTTATTTTTATCATGGCCATAATTGTAGGTACCATAGCCTTCTGTTTCCCAGCAGGATGGAACTTTTATCTTATTCCATGAACCACTTTTATACCCTTTGGTACAAAAGAAGTCCCACTCTACCGCATCATCAGAGCCTTTACCTGATAAGTATTTTATCTCTGTTACCTGCGCTTGCATAAAATTAAAGCAAAATAAAAAAAGAAGTAAAAGGTGGCTTTTCATCATACTACTAATTTAAGTGGTAAATATACAAGAAAAATCGAAAAAGAGGGAAAAGATATTTTCCTTCCCCTCTTTTATTCGTAACAAACAGAATGTTATTTCCATAGAGGATGTTGCTTCAAATTTGGATTTTTATCCATCTCATCCTGCGGAACAGGAAGTGTATAATATTTATCGTCGATTGCTTTTTTCATTCTGTCGGCCATGGCATGCTGACGTTTTAAATCAAACAAAGCCTGACCTTCGGCTGCAAATTCCCAAACGCGTTCCTGAATAATTGCTTTACGCAAATCGGCCTGAGATATGGTAGACGGCAGAGCTGGTAATCCGGCGCGTTCGCGAACCCGGTTGATTCCGGACAACGCTTTATCAATTTGATTCAATTCACAATAAGCTTCGGATTGTACCAATAAAACATCGGCATAACGAACTACCTTCATGTTACAACCATAATCGCCTGCTGCTGTAGATAAATTATCATTAGGATCAAGATATTTAGCAAAGTGGCATAAGGGGAAAGAGGGTTCTTTACTATCATTCGGATTATAATGATAGGTCTTACCCGTTTTAATATCTTTAAAATCGACAAGGAAAGTAGTCGAAACCCGTTTGTCGCCCACTTCGTAGGATTTATAAAAATCGGGAGTAGATATCAAAGAAGACCAACCGTCAGTTTTCTTCACATTATATCCTCTCATACCTGTTAATGCAGGTATGTCCTGACCATTGATATTGGTGACAAATTCCACGTCAAAAATATACTCTTTGCCATGTTCGTTATTAACATTGAATATATTCCGGAAATCCGTTTCCAGTCCATAACCAAAAGAACTTTCCTTTGTTATGATTTCGTCTGCTTTCAAAGCTGCCTTTTCCCAAAAGCCAGCTTTATTCCATGGCCATGCCGCTTGCGTAAGATACACTTTTGATAACATGGCCATGGCAGCTCCTTTTGTTGCACGCCCCATATCTGTAGCTCCGTACGAAGTTTTAAGAACTGCTTCGGCATACTTTAAATCTTCTTCAATCAGCGCCCAAACTGTATCGTCTGTTCCCTCATTTGTAAGATCTTCGGCATTCATATTATCCTTTTCAGTAACGACAGGCACATGATCATAAAAACGGATCAGAGCAAAGTAATTCAACGCTCGCAAAAACTTAGCCTCAGCAATAAACTGCTTTTTCGTATCCTCACTCTTAAAAGCAACTTTGTCGATATTCAACAACAAATTATTAGCACGTCTTATTCCGCTGTACGACACCTGCCATATTAATTTACAGAAATCGGTAGTGGGCGTCCATGTATAATCATCCATTTCAACACGAGAAGGGGCACTGGCATTTGCATAAGCAGCTTCTCCGGGAAATTCGGCACCCATCCAGATGTACCGTCTGTATCCATTCTGTTCCTGAAGAGTCTGATAAACAGAAGTCAGCCCGGCTTTAGCATCGGCCTCATTTTTGTAAAAATTATCAGGCGTAATGGATTCATAAATCTCTTCATCCAGAAAGCCGCTGCAGGAAGAGTTCCCTATCGCAAAAGCGGCTGCGATAATCATATATTTGTATAGTTTCATAACTTTTTGATTTGAATATTAAAAACCAATATTAACTCCGAGAATAAATGACTTGGAAGCTGGGTAAGCATTGTAATCCACCCCTAATTGAAGGTTACTCTGACCCTGACTATTTACTTCAGGATTGTATCCCGAGTAGTTGGTGATGGTAAGCAAATTTTGTCCGGTTACATATACTCTCAACGATTTCACTAACGAACATTTTGGAACGTTATAACCCAATGTCAGGTTTTGAATCCGTAAGAAAGATCCGTCTTCAATCAAAAAGTCCGATTGTAATAAATTCTGGTTTACCAATACGTGTGCCCTCGGATATTTGGCATTTGTGTTTGTGGGTGTCCAATGATCAATAACCTCTTTGCGTTGATTACCCCAGGTGCTTACAATATTGGTTTCAGCACGCAACACATTGTAAATATCATTTCCGTAAGAGCCATTGATATAAACAGAAAGATCAAAGTTTTTATAAGTAAAGTTATTTGTCCAACCAAAAATGAAATCAGGATTTGGATCTCCAACAATGGTTCTGTCTTCACCAAAACTAATTTTTCCGTCGCCATTTTTATCGTAAAAACTCATGTCTCCCACCTGATCAAACGTAGTGCTTGTTACACGGGCAGCTTTATCACGTTCTTCCTGCGTACGCATAACACCTGTAGTTTTAAGTAAATTCCATACGCCAACTGGCAAACCCGGTTCCAGCCAGCTACCGTTTACTTTTAAGTGTCCGGAAATTGTACCTTGTTGGGTTGGGATGTAACCGGGAATTTCCAGGACTTTATTCTTGTTTTTAGACCAGTTGATTGCGGTATTCCATTTAAAATCGCCTGTAAGCACATCGGCAGATAAACTTAACTCCAGCCCTTTGTTTTCGAGGCTTCCTATATTTTTTAAAACTGAACCAAATCCGGTTGTTAATGGAACTGATATATTCCATAGAAGATCGGTCGTTTTCTTGTAATAGTAATCGGCAACAAAATTAAAGCGGTTATTCAAGAATCCAAAATCCACACCAATATCAGAAATAGCTGTTGTTTCCCACTTCAAATCAGGATTTGGCATATTTCCGGCAGCAATACCCACATTGGTAACCCCTCCGATAGGATAAACATAGGTATTCATTTTTTCGACCGAAGAATAGCTGCTGATATTCTGGTTACCCGTTACCCCGTAACTGGCTCTCAACTTCAGACTGCTAATCCAATCCACCTGCTTCATAAAGGCTTCCTGATCCATACGCCATGCAAAAGCGGCAGATGGAAAAAACGCCCATTTATTATTAGCACCAAATTTGGAACTACCATCCGCACGTCCTGTAACAGTAAAAAGGTAACGGTCCTTTAGCACATAGTTGATACGACCGAAACCGGACAACAATGTATTTTTATCTCTTCCGGTGTAAGGCTTATCCCATTGGGCTCCTGCATCCAGATTGTTGTATCCGTAAGCATCCGAAATAAAATCTCTGGCAGTCATACTGCTCGACTTGCTTTCGATAGATAAAGCTGATGTCCCAACCATTGCATTTATTGAATGAATTCCGGTCTTCTTTAGGTAAGTCAGCACGTTTTCGTTCGAAAGAGACTGATTTCTTCTGTTTTGCTGACTAGCTATACCATTGGCATTGTAACCTGTATTTGTTTGCTTCGGTTCGTAAACTTCACGCAACGCGCTGGAAAGGTCGGCGCCAACACTTACCTTCAACGTAAGACCTTCAATAAGTTTAATGCTAAGATCGGCCGATCCAAGTACACGGTCAATTGTTCCCTTGTCTTGCAGATATTCAACATAAGGAACTGGATTCGGCACTGCGGAACTACCGGTCAAAAAGTTCATGCGGACATATTCACCCGTTGTCGGGTCTGTTACCGGAACAGTTGGAGGAAGTACCAAAGCCGCGTTGATGATTGAAGTATTACCTCCGCCATCTCCATTTTCGCGACCCACATTAGAAGTAACGCGGCTTGCTGTAAAGCTTGTAGAAAGATCGATCCGTGATGAAAGTTTTGTATCAATGTTATTACGGAAAGAAACGCGATTAAAATCCTGATTCTTTACAATACTTTCCTGATCAAAGTAACTTGCCATAACAGAGAACTTCGTATTTTCAGATCCTCCATTAACCGTAACATTGTGATTGTGAATTGGTGATGATGAATTGAATATTTCATCCTGCCAGTCAGTGCCCGTACCCAATTCACTTATAGCGGGATAAAGAGGATTCGTTGATGTAGTTGAATAATATGCAGGACGTCCGTCATTGGCGGCACCTTCGTTAGCTAGCGCTCCCCATTCGGAAGCATTCATCATATCCAGTTTCTTTGCCAACTTCTGAAAGCCAACATAACCATCATAAGAAACGTTTGTTTTGCCCGATTTGCCTCTCTTTGTTGTGATAAGAACGACCCCATTCGCACCACGTGAACCGTATATGGCAGTAGCTGATGCATCCTTCAAAATCTCCATACTTTCAATATCACCCGGATTTAATGTAGCCAGCGGATTTTGTCCGGCACCAGATCCTCCGGCCGAACTCCCTGCTGTTACGGGATATCCATCAATAACATACAAAGGTTGGCTACCTGAAGTTAAAGAATTTCCACCACGAATACGGATATCCACGGCACCTCCCGGCGATCCGGAAACAGCGATAACCTGAACTCCGGCAACTTTCCCCTGCAATCCCTGGTCGAACGACGAAACAGCCTGTTTCTTCAACATATCAGACTTAACAGAACTAACAGAACCGGTAAGGTCGCTTTTGCGCATTACACCATATCCAACAACAACAACTTCGTCCAAAATTTCCGCATCTTCCTGCAGGATAATCTTGATTGTTTTCTGATTAGCAACCTTTATTTCCTGGGTTTTATAACCCATATAGGATATAACAAGCGTGGCATCTCCTGACGCATCAACGGTAAAAGCTCCGGTCAGATCGGTTATTGTACCCACATTGGTACCTTTAACAACAACATTGGCTCCAATAATACCTTCGCCGCTTTCGTCGGCAACAGTTCCCTTGACCTGTGCGAACAAGGATGGAGAAATAAATAAAAGCAGATAAATTAAAATCTTCATACTTTAATAGATTTAAGTAATAATAATTGTCGCGTCTTATAATAAGTAACGCATTGGTTTTTTTGTGATCTTTTCTGGTTTTTGTTTTTCATGTTGTATTATTCATACCTTCTATATTTAAAATTGAAATTAATAGATCACACTCGTAGATAAGATGATCTTTCTATTTATTCAGAATCATTTTTTTGTATCTCATCAGAGCCTCCACGTAATAATAGTCGCCATACGTTAGCGGAACATCCACTTCCGAGTCGCCGGGCAAATGACCAACCCCATGCTTTAGGATAAAACATCCGTTGGTTCCTTTCTTAGCCGTGTATTCGGGAGACGCAAGCGTTCTCAATTGAGTTTCAGCCACAGCTATATATTGGCTCTTTCTTGGTTCATCCACAAACTGACTCAGTTCGATCAGCGATGAGGCTATTATTGATGCAGCAGAAGCATCCCTCAGGGCATTGGGTATATCAGGCGCATTAAAATCCCAGTATGGAATTTTGTCTTTAGGCAGATTGGGGTGATTTAATATAAAATCAGCGATATGATTCGCCTGATCCAGATACCTCTTGTCTCCCGTTTCACGATACATCATCCCGTAACCATACAAACCCCACGCCTGACCTCTGGCCCATGCACTCTCGTCACTGTATCCCTGGTGCGTACATTTTACCTGAACTGCTCCAGTTTCGGGTATATAAGAAACCACATGAAAAGAACTGTAATCCTTGCGGAAATGATTTGCCATACACGTATTGGCATGAGTAACAGCAATCTCTCTAAATTTGTTGTCTCCTTTTTCTTTGGATGCCCACATCAGCATTTCCAAATTCATCATATTATCTATAATTACAGGGAAACTCCATTTCTGGTTACTACCCCATGACTGAATACAACCAATCGTTGGATTAAAGCGAGTGGACAAGGATTTGGATCCATTTATCAGTACGCTTTTGCATGAATCAGCACCGGTAATTCGGAGCGCGTTTCCGTAACTGCAGTAGAGCATAAAACCCAAATCATGGGTTCCTTTGTTATATTGTTCTTTATTTATGCGGTTGGTAAAAAGAGAAGCATACCTTTTTAAATCCTTATTCGAAGAATTCTCGTACAAATACCACAAGGTACCCGGAAAGAATCCGCTACACCACCATTTGGAGCCCGACATTATCAAATTTCCATTTTTATCGATTGTCCGGGGTAATGAATCAGGAATAGTTTCCATCTCTTTAGACAGTAATAAACTTTGCATTTCGGCCTGCTTCAAGGCAATGTCGATAACTGCAGACATGGGCGCCTCTGGCTTTGTAAACGCACACACGATAATAAAAACTAAAAACAAACCAATCAGATAGTGCTTCTTCATAAATAACAGGATTAAATATTTGAGATAAATAAGTCCTGCAAATGTAGATTTTAAAGGGGGGCTAGACGGGAGAATTTTGTACATTTATGGTTGGTTTTTGTACATTTGACAAGAATCAACCATAAAATACAAGAAAAATTCGTATCTAAGATATAGATGTAGCCTGTTTTCTATAATCGGACGGAACCATACTGTAATGCTTTTTAAAGCAGGTACTAAAATATTTTGAGTCATTAAAACCGCAAAGCAAAGCAATCTCAGCAATGGTATATTCAGATTTTTCCAGCAATTGCTTGCTACGCTTCAGTCGCATATCCAAGATAAACTCTTTGATGGTCATATGTGTAATGTCATTAATCTTCCGGTACAGCAGTGTACGACTTATACCCATGTCCGAAACAAACATCTCAACGTCGTATTCGGGATTCTGAATATTACCCTCCACAAAAGTAACCGCCTTGTTCATCAGCTCTTCATCCATAGATGTTATTGTAATATTTGAAGGTTCGGGTGTATACTTTTTACTATACAACTCCCTCATCTTATTCCGAGAATCTATTAGGTTGTTTATTTGCTGTTCCAGATAATCTGTATCAAATTGTTTTTCAATAAATACATCAGCCCCTTTCTTTAATGCCTTTATCTTTTGGTCCGCCCCACCGAGACCAGACATAACAATAATTGGAATGTGACTGGTTTTAATATCTCCTCTCAACGTATCGCACACATCATATCCATCCGCCCCGGGCATCATAATATCTGTAAGAATAATCTGCAAACTTATTTTTTTTGCCAAGGCAATGCCCTCCAACCCATTTTTTGCCGTATAAACACGGAAGCTACACGACAATTGAGTTTTAAGATAATTTCTTAAATCATCATCATCTTCAATAATCAGCAATTTATTAATATTACGGCTGTCTTTTTTATCATCTCCAACCTCCTCCTCATTTACATCCAGATGAATTACTTCCATTTTGGCATACTCATAAGAAAGACCCGTCGTTTTACACTTGTCCACCGCCAGCGGATCAAACAGTGCTTGCTGTACAGGCAAGGTTAATTGAAAGCACACCTCCCCTGTACGTGAAAGCAGTGAGATTGTTCCACCCAACAGGTTTACTAACTCTTTAACAATAGACAAACCCAGCCCGGAACTGAATTCCTCCAGTTGCTTTTGTGATGAAGACCGGGAAAAAGGTTTGAAAAGGCGAGCTGCCTGATCGGGGCTAATCTCTGTACCGGTATTAATCAGTTCGAACGAAACACAGAACATCTCCGAATCAAATGTTTCTATATCGGATAAATGAGCCACTTCATCAGCTGTTGATTTATAAATTCTGAAACTAATAGATTCACCTTCAGGCGTATATTTAATCGCATTGGAAAACAGGTTCGAGAATATCTTTTCAATCAGCTCATGGTCGAACGAAACCAATAGTTTGTCGCAGTACGAATCAACCTGCGTAATGATATACTTTCCTTCGGCAAGAGGTATAAACATGTTAAACAGTTCCGATACGTAAAGAATCAAATCGCCCGACGACGGACAAGGCCTGATGGTATTGCTTTCTATTTCCCTGAACTGCAACAGCTGATTAACCAGACGCTGAATTCGTATTACGTTCTTTGTTATCAATTTCGTATAATTCATGGCCGGATGATCCGGAGTCAGGGTTTGCGCCAATCGCTTCAATGGATCAATAATCAAAGTAAGCGGAGTTTTCAGTTCGTGCGAAATATTGGTAAAAAAGTTTACACGCAGGTCAATCAGATCGCGGATACGCTTCTTTTCCAGCTTTTCCATCTCCAGGTTATGCCTAAAATTCTTTTTATTGGACAAGTACATAAACACCAGATAGATAATCCCGGCAACAATACACCCATACACCAAATACGCCCATGCAGAGAGCCAGGGAGGAGGATTTATTCTAAAGCAGAGAGAGGTTACCCTTCCATCGCTCACCTCATCGCGGGCCACCACTTTAACCTCGAACCTATACGACCCCGGAGGGAGATTGGCATAACGGATGCTATTCTTAGTCAACGGCAAAAGCAACCATTCCTCCGAAGCCCCCACCAACCGGCATGCAAGCTGCTCTTTGTCGGATTTTACATAACTATCTGTCGAAAACTGAATCTCAACATTAGACTGCTTATAGGAAAGATTTATCCACTTGTTCTCCTCTTTTCTGTTTCCGATAACGGATATATCTTCCGTCAGAGGAGAATTGGCTTTTCCCGGTATCACTCGCGTGTTATTTATAAAGAAACCGGTAAAAAAGACATTACTCTTCTTATTCGTCTCCCTGATTGTCTGCGGATCGAAGAGAATAAATCCATTTGTTCCACCAAAAAGCAATTCACCTTTGCTTGTCTTGAAGCTTGCGCGGGGATAGAACGAGCCGCAC
This sequence comes from uncultured Macellibacteroides sp., assembly GCF_963667135.1. Taxonomy (NCBI): domain Bacteria; kingdom Pseudomonadati; phylum Bacteroidota; class Bacteroidia; order Bacteroidales; family Porphyromonadaceae; genus Macellibacteroides; species uncultured Macellibacteroides sp. The sequence goes on from NZ_OY762974.1 coordinate 4,273,331, forward strand.
AAGTCTGTTTCGGCGCAATGAATCTTCCTGAATTTATGTAACAACTTATTGTAAAACCAGATTCCATCATTTGTGCTAAACCAGATATTCTCGCGGGCATTATCCTCCTGGATGGCAAAAACAGTATGCGCGCTAAACCCCTCCCGGTTTCGGAAGTTTTTATATGTACCATCCCTCGATAAAAGATTTACGCCGCCGCCCATCGTTCCAATCCATACGTTCGAATCGGAATCAACCGTAAAACAGATCAGCTGGTTTACAGAATAGTTTGAATCATTGATTAGGTGATGATCCAATACTTTATGCGTACGTACATCCATAATGTAGGCCCCCCGGTGTGTAAACAACCAGAGACGATTTTTCACATCCCTGTATACTGATTCCACTTCCGGCAAAATAATATCTTTCCCATTTTGTTTTGGAACAATCCGGCTTATCCGATTTGTTTTCAAATCCTTATAAAACAGCCCGTCTGTCGTAGCATTCAGCCAGATTCCCGAATCGGCCTCCATTGCGAAATTGTATACACTCAGGTATCGTCCCGGTCGGGATGGATGATATAATTTTAAGTCTTCAAATTTTTTTGTTTCTGTGTTGTACTCACTTATACCACCGTTGAATGAAGAAATCAGTATTTTTCTCTTTTTCGAATCAAACAACAGGGACTTGATCAGATTATAGTTTATGCCGTTGGACAACGACTGCGTATAATACAAATATTCATTCCTTCGGCGATTCCAACAATTTATTCCGCCACCTTCTGTCCCAATCCAGATATTCCCGGATTTATCTTCTTCAAAGCAACTTACTATGGGACTGTTTAATCCACCTTTAGAAAAAGATTTGAATACAACCCGATTATCATCAAAAGACATATAAGCCAGCTTTCCTCCGTACGTTCCAATCCATACCCCTCCATCCGGATCGGGATAAATAGACCAAATAGAATTATGAGGCAGCGAATATCTGTCGGCAGGATTGGCAAGCAAAGTAACCATTTCGTCTGTCTTAAGATCCAGCAAAAAAAGTCCTAATTGAGTCCCTACCCATAGAACGCCCTTTGAATCCACGTATAATTTTTTCGCATTTATCGATTGATTTTCCTTATAAAGAAAAGGATACGATCGGGTAATCCGTCCACGCTCGTCCGCTCTGAACAAACCTTCGTTTTCGGTAAGAATAAAATACTCCTTATTGTATTTTACAAGCTGACGGATAAATCCCTTCCCCTCTCCCAGGTCAATAAACAGTTCAGGTTTTGATATAAGACTTTTCAGTTTATATATCTTACCATTGCGAGTACTTAAAAACATATTTCCTTCGAGACTACTAAGAACTGCCGTATCAAAAGACGAAGGCAGTTTATAGCGCTGTGATTTAAATCCCTTTTTGAAAGAGAAGGTTTCAATTACATCTCCTTTTTTGATCCACAAAACCCTGTTAGAATCCTGCACCAAAGAACTAATCACTCCCTCCGAAATCTTGTTGAACTCCAGCGAAGCATAATCAAAAAGGAATAAGCCATGATTCGTGGAAACGAATAACCTCTTATCACAATCCACCCACAATTCGCCGAACGCCCACGACAGTTCAGGCGAATGAGATGAAATCCGGTCGTCCATCTGATAAAAAGCATTTCCGTCGTACATAAATAACGTACCCTGTCCGCTATACCAGATGCGGCCAATACTATCTTTCGCAATACTCTGAATTCCGTGGTAATAAGGTGAAACAGGAATCGTATGAAAACGATAGCCGGAAACATCCATTGCCAAAGCTAAAGGAATTAAAATAAAAGAAAAAAGGAAGACTAAAAGCGTCTTTGTATGATAATTTAAAGGTCTCAAAATAGTATTCGGATAGGTGGTTCAATCAATTACAGGAATTATAACAAGTCAAAAGTATAGTTTTTTTTCATATTTCCCATACACCCTCCTATATTTAGGCTAATTTTCCAACGATCAAATCTGGTTTTGCAAATATAACGAGGATTTATTAGCCGAAAAGCAACAAAAGTGAAATATTGAATTACATATCAAAGTATTTAAGGAAAATCAATATCTTTACCTATTGCTAATTTATAATTAACCACAGGTATTTATGAAGGATGATTTTAAGAAAATTATGGAGGCTATCGAGATAGAATACGACAATATTCCTGTGCCTGAGTTCGAAGGATATTCATTTCTGGAGATAGCCAGTCTGATTTATTCGCCTTTTGCAGGCGATTCTCCAATCAAACTATTTAAGCTTGAGGAAGCTGATTATCTTAAGATTCCTATGTTTAATCAGATAAAATATCTCATCGGGATTATTCAGCGGGATGGAGAGCTAAAGTTGACAAACAAAGGGTATCTGCCGCCAAAGATTATAGCAGGGCTGTATTCGATGGGGTATTTGAAGGATAAATATGTGGAAATGGGAATTAGCAAAGTTTACAGGGAAGTCGACATGGATATAATGAAGTTATCTAGATCGTTGCTTGAAGTTTCCGGAATAGTAAAGAAAAGACACAATGTAATTACGCTAACTAAAGAGGGTGCGAAAACAATTGCCAATGATGAATTGCTATTCAGACGGTTGTTTGTGGCTTCGGCAGAAAATATAAGCTGGAATTATTTCGATGGCTATCCTTACGATGATATCGGTCAGTTTGGCCTTGGCTTTTCGTTGGTGTTGTTAAGTAAATATGGTGATAAAAAAAGGCTAGACCTGTTTTATTCTCAGAAATACTTCAAGGCCTTTCCAACTGTTAAGGATACTGATGATAAGAGTGAGACTTCTCAAACGCAGAAAGAGGACTGTGACCGTTGTTATTCGCTTCGCACCTTCGACAGATTTCTTGAATATTGGGGGTTGGTTGATATTGAGCAAACAGATCGTATCCATGGAGATAAATTTATCACAAAAACTGATTTATTTGACAAACTGATTCAGAGTTATCCTCATTCACAAAGAAACTTAGCAGCCGAACATAAAGGAAATTAATTGGAAATAGCTAACTAAAAAACAGGTTTACACTTATTTTAAGGATAAACCTGTTCTACATATAGTTACTACCAATGGTAATTATTTCTTCCTGATGTACGTAACGAAGGTGTATGGATAGGCGTGTTTGTCGTCGGCAGGGAAGTCCTCGCGTTCTGTTTCTGTCCATTCATTGTAATCTACTTCAGGAAAGAAAGTATCAGCATCCTCAAATGTATGGTGCACAAGGGTAAGATACATCTTGTCGGCAATTTTAAGAGCTTGTTTGTAAACCATAGCTCCTCCAATCATGAATACTTCGTCTTCGTGTTCACAAAGATTCAGTGCGTCGTGCATTGATTCGACGGCAAAACTATTCACAAACAATGCCTCGGGCAACGTAGTAAGAATAACATTCTTCCGGTTGGGAAGGGCGCCTTTAGGCAGAGATTCGAATGTTTTACGTCCCATCACAACAGCATGGCCTGTAGTTAAACCTTTAAATCGTTTCATGTCATACGGCAAACTCCACAATAATTGCTGATTCTTTCCAATTGCATTATTATCTGCAATCGCTGCTATAATTGAAATCGTACTCATAATATAAAATATTAATGTATTACCAAATTCAAATGGCCACTTCGCCCTTTATATGGGGATGTGGATCGTATCCAATTAGTTGAAAGTCTTCAAAGCTAAAGTCAAAAATGCTTTTTACATCAGGGTTGATTTCCATCCGGGGCAGCTTGCGCGGCTCACGCGAGAGTTGTAATTTAACCTGCTCAATATGATTGCTGTAGATATGAGCGTCGCCCAGGGTATGCACAAAGTCGCCTGCCTGAAGGCCGGTTACCTGTGCCATCATCTGAAGTAACATGGCATACGATGCTATATTAAATGGTACGCCAAGAAATATGTCGGCGCTTCGCTGATAGAGTTGCAGGCTTAACTTTCCGTTTGCTACATAGAATTGGAAGAATGCATGGCAGGGAGGCAGATTCATATTGTCCAAATCGCCTACGTTCCATGCGCTGACAATAATGCGGCGTGAATCGGGATTATGCATAATTGCATGAACGGCTTCGCTAATCTGGTCTACCGATCCTCCTTTGTAGTCGGGCCAGGAACGCCATTGATATCCGTAGATATGGCCTAAGTCGCCATTGGCGTCTGCCCATTCATTCCAGATACGAACACCATGATCCTGAAGATACTTTGCATTGGTATCTCCTTTTAAAAACCATAGTAACTCATAAATGATGGATTTCAGATGTAGTTTCTTGGTTGTAAGCAAAGGGAATCCCTCCGACATATCAAACCTCATCTGATGACCAAACACACTCAAAGTTCCTGTACCTGTACGGTCTTCTTTCTTAACTCCTTCAGACAAAACCCTTTCCAGTAATGATAAGTACTGTTTCATAGCATAAAATATAGTCCAGGCTGGCAAATGTACAAAAGTAATTACTATTTCACAAACTATAGCAAACAAATAGTTACAGGAGCAAAAGTTAACTTTTTGTGTTTCAACGCACAAAATTTATGATAAAAGTGTACCTTTGCGCATAGTGTTTTACATCTAAAAATAATATCGCATTGAAATGAAAAAACTTTTATTGACTGCTCTTGCTGCGTGTACGTTGTTCGCATGCTCGGAAAAGAAAGAAGAAGCAACTCTTTCGGGTTTATTAAAATCTAATTTTGTTACTGAAGTTAACGGGAAGCCCACTGCTTTATACGTGCTGAAAAACAAAGCCGGCATGGAGGCATGTATTACCAATTACGGCGGACGTTTGGTTTCTCTTATGGCTCCCGACAAGAACGGGAAGATGACCGACGTAGTACTCGGTTACGACAGCATTGCCGATTACCTGAAATCGGATGGTAACTTCGGCGCCCTTATCGGTCGCTACGGCAACCGTATCGCTCAAGGTAAATTTACGCTCGACAGTGTAACGTATCAGCTACCTCAAAATAACAATGGTCATTGCCTTCATGGTGGTCCGCAGGGTTATCACACTCAGCTTTGGGATGCCAAGCAGCTAAACGATCAGTCGGTAGAGCTTACTTACCTCTCGAAAGACGGTGAAGCCGGATTCCCTGGCAACCTGAATATCAAGGTTACTTATACACTTACTGACGACAATGCCATCGAAATTGCTTACGAAGCAGAAACCGACAAGGCTACGGTTGTTAATCTTACTAACCACAGCTACTTCAATTTGTCGGGTGTACCCGGATCTACTATCCTTGATCATGATATCATGATTAACGCCGACACGTATACTCCGGTCGACAGCCTGCTTATTCCTACATCCGAAACTCCTTTGGTTGAAGGTACTCCAATGGATCTTCGTACTCCGATTGCCATTGGTGCACAGATTGATTCTACTTACGATCAGCTGGTAAAAGGTCGTGGTTACGATCACAACTGGATTCTTAATACAAAAGGTGATATAAAGGTGTTGGCTGCCAAAGCAACAAGTCCTGTAAGCGGCATTTCGTTGGAAGTTTATACAAACGAACCGGGTATCCAGTTCTATACCGGTAATTTTATGACTGGTGAAGATAAAGGCAAACAAGGTACTGTTTATCCTCACAGGGGTGCTATTTGTCTGGAAACTCAACATTTCCCTGATAGCCCAAATCAACCAACATTCCCTTCAACGGTTTTACGTCCGGGAGAAAAATACCAGAGCAAGTGTATCTACAAACTTGTGGTTAATAAATAAAAACAAAAAGCGGAGTGCCCTGTATGAGCACTTCGCTTTTTTTATTACTGCTTTTTATAAGGCTGTTTCAATCTTTTCAAGTAGTTCGGCAAACTCTTTATCTGTATAGCCTTTACCTGCATAAATTACTTTTCCGTCTTTGCCTATAAGGTACGAACGTGGTATCAGGCTTTTTGCAAAGGCTCCGAATATGGCCCGGCTTTTATCGGGATACAACGGGAAGGTAAATCCTTTTTTCTCGTTGTAGGTAGCAAGTTCTTTATCCGAATGTTCGCGTCCAATTACAAGCATTACAAATTTATCGTTGTCTTTGTACTTTGGCCATAGAGTTTGTTGTACGGATGCAAGCTCCTTCTGACAAGGAGGGCACCAGGTGGCAAAGAAATTAATCAACACCACTTTTCCTTTTAATTCGGCAGAGTTAATCTTGGTTCCGTTGTCCGACACAATGGAAAATGAGGGCATCACCTCTCCTACTTTCACGATATCATCGTTGCTGTCTTGTGCTTTTACCCCTAGCACAAGCATGGCGAGCATAGTCATTAAGAAAATCTTTTTCATATTTTATCAGTTTGTATCAGTTTATAAACGCGACAAAGATACACTATTCTTGTAAATCTTATTTAGTTGCCAACATTTCTATCTTTAAGAAATACTTGAATTAAGATGTTACCCACTATTAATTAGGTGCAATCCAATAGTTTTTTATCTGTTTGTGTACGACAGGGCAGACGCATATTATTATAGAGCTAAAAGTCCTAGGTGTATCATTTAATATGTACGTATATGATGCAGTATTTCAATATATTACACATCAAATCTTTGATGTTCTATCTGTCTTCTTCACCGAATGTTGCTAACATAAACTAACATTAAAATGGGCATAATTAGTATTTATAAACATATTGAGCGTTATAAAATTTGCTTCATAGATAACAACCTTCTCTGAAAATTGGATCTTTCTTTTTACAACGATAATTTCGTTAAGTTGAATAATCAAATCAGAACGTTTATGTTATGTCTGGAATCATATTGACATTACTTGAAAGAGACCAAAAACAGTAATTATAACTACGAAAAGAAAGATAATAAATGTCCAAAACAATCACTTAAATACATTGATATCTCAGTAAATATTTGTATATTTGTCTTATTATCAACGTATTAAATATACAAATATATGACATTGCTTGCATTTGCTTCAAGTATTGAAGACTATCGTTTTGACAGGAATAAAGTTCATTCAGCCGAAACTATTATTTATATTACGTTAGCTGCCGTTATTTGTGGGGCCGAGACATGGAACGAAATAGAGGATTTCGGTCGGTGTAAAATTGATTTTTTCTCTCGCACTATTCCTTCTTTTAATGGAATACCCTCACATGATACTTTTAACCGATTTTTCACAGTATTGGATTCCACCTATTTTGAAAATCAATTCAGAGAATGGGTTAAGTGTATTTGTGGAAAGTATAAAGGAGTGGTTGCTATTGACGGCAAAACAATATGCGGAGCATATGAGTCTGAAGAGGCTAAATTGTTGCGAGGTACCTACCTAAAACCCTCGAGCCCCCAATACAAACTTCACATGGTAAGTGCCTGGGCCGCTGACAATGGAATAAGCCTTGGACAAATCAAAACAGAGGAAAAATCGAATGAAATTACCGCTATCCCCGAACTATTAGAGGCATTAGATATTAAAGAGTGTATAATCACTATTGATGCTATGGGATGTCAAAAGACTATAGCATCTAAAATAATAGAAAAAGAAGCAGATTACGTTTTGGCTGTTAAAAACAACCATAAGCATTTATATAGAAAAATCAAACATTTTTTCACCATTTGGAGAGCTGAGAAGCCTAACCGGGTAAGTGTTTACGAGAATACCGAGACTGGACATGGCCGTTTGGAAAAAAGAACTTGCATAGTCTGTGACAATCTATACTGGTTAAATGCTAACGATTACACCCAATGGGCTGGATTAAAAACATTTGTCTGTGTGCTTACGGAACGTACCATTCCCGGCGAAAATGGACCTCGTAAACAAAAAGAAACCAGATACTATATTTCTTCATTAGTTTTGGATGCTGAATTAATTGCTAATTCAGTCCGAAAACATTGGTCTGTTGAAAATAATTTACATTGGCAGTTGGATGTCTCGTTTAATGAAGATTACGGACGAAAGAAGAACAATGCCGCTGTAAACTTTTCTCTTGTCTCAAAAACAGCTTTATCTATGTTAAAGCACTATGAAAGCAAAAGTAGTATTGCTCGCAAAAGAAAAACAGCCGGATGGTCTGACGACGTTCTGCAAGGCATACTTTCTGTGGATAAATTTTAATGCGTCTGCCCTGTTTGTTGCTTTTGAATTAGTTTGTCATTGTGTTTCAATTACTTTATAGTTGAGTGTGAGCTAAATGTCAGTAGTCCGAGAATAATCCGGCTAAGGGAATGTAGCATGTGTGACAAACTAATTTATGATAGAAGAGCTGTTTTTGAGGAAACGAAGGACGGATTGTTAACCTATATTATTGCACTAAAAAGAATATAAAATGGCTATTTTTATCTAAGTTTGTAGCTTATTTAAAGAGAAAGCATGATAGACCAACCTACAATAGACAGAATACTGGATGCGTCGAACATCGTTGACGTGGTATCCGAATTCGTGACTCTTCGGAAACGGGGCGTGAATTATGTAGGGCTGTGTCCGTTTCACTCCGACAAATCTCCTTCGTTTTACGTTTCGCCTTCCAAAAACATTTGCAAATGTTTTGCATGTGGCGAAGGAGGTACTGCTGTGCACTTTATAATGAAGCACGAGCAGCTGAGTTACTTCGACGCCCTGCGGGTTCTGGCTAAGAAATACAATATAGATATTCAGGAACGCGAACTTACTGATGCCGAAAAGCAGGTTAAGAACGATCGCGAAAGTATGCTGATTGTAAACAGTTTTGCCCAAAAGTATTTTTCGTCGATGTTGTACGAGCACATGGAAGGAAAGAATATAGGGCTTCGTTACTTTGCCGAACGGGGTTTTAGAGAGGACATTATACGTAAATTCCAATTGGGATACAGTCTGGAACAACGGGATGCATTCTTTTTGGAGGCAACAAAAAGCGGATATAGAAAGGAATTTCTGGAAAAAACCGGTCTTGTTATCGCTTATGATAACGGAAGTGTGGCGGATCGTTTCCGTGGCCGAGTGATTTTTCCGGTTCATACGCTGAGCGGTAAAGTAGTTGCTTTTGGGGGTCGTGTACTTAAGAAGGACGAAAAAACGGCCAAATACATGAACTCTCCCGAAAGTGAAATTTATCATAAAAGCAACGAGCTATACGGGATATACTTCGCTAAGCAGGCCATTGTAAAAGCGGATCGTTGCTTTTTGGTGGAAGGTTATACGGATGTAATCTCAATGCATCAGGCTGGAATCGAAAACGTGGTGGCTTCGTCGGGAACAGCCCTTACTCAAGGACAGATCCGATTGATACACCGGTTTACAAACAATATTACTGTATTGTACGACGGCGATGCAGCCGGGATTAAAGCCGCTTTGAGGGGTATAGATCTGTTGTTGGAGGAAGGGATGAACATCAAGGTAGTGTTGCTTCCTGATGGAGAAGACCCCGACTCTTTCGCCCGGAAACAGAATGCAACGCAGTTTGGCGAGTTTATTCAGGAGCACGAAACCGACTTTATCCGGTTTAAGACCCGCTTGTTGCTGGACGATGCCGGGGGTGATCCGATAAAACGTTCGAACCTGATTTCGGATATTGTTCGTACCGTTGCCATTATTCCGGACAATATCGCGCGTTCGGTTTATATTCGCGAATGTAGTTCCATGCTGGAAATTGATGAACGGGTATTGCTGAACGAGGTTAACAATCTAAAACTTTCTAAAGACGAGAAACGGGGCGGAGTTGCTCCTGTTCAGGATGTGCCTGTTACGGCCATTCCGGATTACCCGCCCTTGCCCGAATATATGGACGAGGCGTTCCCGCCGGACGCTCCTGCCTTTCCTCCGGAAGACTACAGACCGGAAGAAGCCGATGTGCAGATGCAGCAACAACCGGTTGTTCCGCCCAAAAGGGTTCTCTCTTCCCCTTACGAAGTCTACGAGATTGCTTTGCTTCGGTACGTGGTTCGTTACGGCGAGTGTGTGTTGTACGACTACGTTGATACCGAATCCGGCCAGCAAGTAATTATTAAAGTGGCACAGTATATTAAGTATAGTCTGGAGGAAGATGATCTTTCTTTCATGAACCCTTTGTTTAAAAAGATGCTTGAAGCTGCTGCCGAAGGGTGTGCTACCGAGGGATTTATTGCTTCGCGCTATTTCCTGAGCCACTCCGACCAGGTTATAAGCCGTTTGGCCGCCAATCTGTTAAGCGATAAATATCATTTGAGCAAGTATCATACTAAATACCGGGAGCTTGAAGAAGAGAAAGACCGTTTGGTACAGGTAGTGTTACGGGATTTATACGGACTGAAAGATGCTTATATCCATCAACGGATTAAGGATGTTCAGACAAAAATAAAGGAAGCTCAGATAGAACGAAATATGGATAAAACCATGGAGCTGATGCAGGAATTGACAAAATTAAACGAGATCAAGAGCGTTCTTTCAAAAGAAATTGGCGAAAGAATCATACTAAAAATGTAATATAATTAAAGAACCATGAATTTCTTAGAAACCAATGATGTGGTAAAGCAATTCTCCAATCACCTGGCTCTTAACAAGGTGAGTATCCGTGTGCCCGAGGGCAAGATATTCGGTTTGTTAGGCCCGAATGGAGCAGGGAAAACCACGCTAATCAGAATTATCAACCGGATTACTGCTCCTGATAGTGGTACGGTATTTTTTAAAGGTCGCCTGTCGCAGCAGGAGGATATTTATCAGATTGGCTACCTGCCGGAAGAGAGGGGCCTTTACAAAAAGATGAAGGTGGGCGAACAGGCCATCTATCTGGCACAACTGAAAGGGCTTGATTATTTTGAAGCAAAAAAACGACTTACAAAGTGGTTCGAGAAATTCGATATCATGCCTTGGTGGAACAAAAAGCTGGAAGAGTTGTCTAAAGGAATGCAACAGAAGGTTCAGTTTATTATAACCGTAATCCATGAACCGGAACTTCTTATCTTTGATGAGCCGTTTAGCGGATTCGATCCGGTTAACACGGATTTACTAAAAAAAGAGATACTTGAATTGAAGGAGCAAGGGCGTACCATTATCTTCTCCACACACAATATGGCATCTGTGGAAGAGATTTGTGATGAGATCGCTTTAATTGACCGCTCGCAGGTTGTATTATCCGGTAATGTATCAGAAGTGAGGGAACGTTTCCGCACCAACACATTTAAAGTTCAGTTGAAAGAGAAAACCATCCACCCGGATTCAGACCTGTTTTCTGTGATTTCGATGAAGCAGGGACAGAGTTCTCTCGAGGTTATGCTTCGTAAAAACGAATCTGTATCTAATAAAGACCTGCTTGCTTCCTTGCTTAACCAATACGAACTTGTTGGTTTTTCGGAAGAACTTCCTTCAATGAATGAAATTTTCATTAACACCGTTTCCGGTTCCAAAAATCCACAAGTATGAGTAAGACTGCACTAATCATAAAAAGAGAATACCTGAACAGGGTAAGCAAGAAATCGTTTCTGATTCTAACCTTTCTTACTCCTTTGTTGTTTGCGGCCATGGTTTTTGTTCCTCTGTGGCTTTCGTCTATCAAAGGGGATGAAGTTCGTAATGTGGTTGTTCTGGACCGTACCGGCAAATATGCTTCCCTTTTTGAGGATGCTGACAATTATAAGTTTATTGCCGGAGATAAGTCGCTGGAAAGTTACAAACAGGCAAGCGACAAGGAGGTATACGCCATCGTGAGTATAACCGACGATCTGATTGCTCATCCGGAGGCGGCTACCATGTATTCGGAAAAGCAGATTCCGGGAGACCTGAGTCGCATAGTGAATCAGGTGCTTAGCCGTAAGCTGGAGAATGAGAAAATGGCTACTTATAATATTCCCAACCTAAAGGAAATCATAAAGGAGAGCCAGATTAATTTTGAAATTAACACAATCAAATGGAGTGAAGACGGCAGTGAAAGCGAGTCTTCCTCCTTGGTGGCCTCTATCGTAGGACTGATTTTCACAGTGATATCCTATATGTTTATCATGATATACGGCGCCATGGTGATGCAAGGCGTGATGGAAGAGAAGACTAATCGGATTGTGGAACTGATGGTATCGTCGGTTCGTCCTTTCCAGCTGATGATGGGGAAAATTATCGGCATCGGGTTAGTTGGTTTAACTCAGATGTTCCTGTGGGGTATACTTACCATGGCACTTGTTCTGGGTGGTCAGTTTCTCTTTATGGGCAGCGTAGACCCCCAGATGATGCAACAAGGAGCCATGATGGGTCAGGGTTCCATGCCAGGTATGGCGGAAGCGTCTCAGGAGCCTGCCGCAAAGTTATTTGGTATGCTTCAGACAATCAACTTTGCCGAGATAGGCATCTTCTTTGTGATCTATTTTATAGGAGGTTATATGTTGTATGCTTCGGTATTTGCGGCTATCGGTTCGGCAGTCGAAAGCCAGGAGGATACGCAGCAGTTTATGACTCCCATCATGATATTCCTGGTATTCTCTCTGTATGCAGGCATATACAGTATGGAGAATCCTGAAGGTCCTCTGGCTTTCTGGTGTTCGCTTATTCCTTTTACATCGCCCATTGTGATGATGATCCGGCTTCCTTTCGAAGTGCCTCTTTGGGAAAAGCTTTTGTCGGTATCCCTTTTGTATGTTACCTTTGTAGGAATTATCTGGCTGTCGGCCAAGATATACAGGGTGGGAATTCTGATGTACGGAAAGAAGCCAACCATAAAAGAGATGATCAAATGGCTGCGCTATAAATAACAAGTAGCTTTAAAATAAAAAAAGGCTGCCCCATCGGAGCAGCCTTTTTTTATTTATTCAAACCTTCGAAAACAGCTTTTCGCAATGTTCCGGAGGCATCATCGCCATCGTATTCCCAGTACATGGCTCCAAGCATTCCCTTTTCTATTATATAATTGCATTTTAGGGCAATAGAGCGGGGATCATCGTAAGTACATACAAGTATACCTTTTGCATTTGTTGCGTAAGGAGCTTGTGCTTGATCGTCCCATTTCCACTCATATCCCGACAGATTCATTATATCTTTGTAATCGATAAAGTCGGGTAAATATTCCTTTCCATGTCCGTAAAATGGCATACCCATCGTTAATTTATTCAGAGGAATGCCTGCCTTAACATGTGCGGCTACAGCTTCATCGACCGATAGTCCGCGTGTTAAATACGACTGGTAAAGAGGAGCATGGTGCGCCGGTGGGCGTCCCATATCGTAGGTCATTATATTAACAAAATCGATTACCGGTTCGATGGCCGCAAAATCTATAAATCTTGCTCCGGCCTGCGAGGCCAGCGTAAGTAATTTATCCGGACCAATTGCCTTCCTTATGGCCTGCATCAGCAATGTATAGTTCTCCCAATCATCTGCTGAAGAGGAGATTCTGGCAGCCGAAGAACCAGGATACTCCCAGTCAATATCTATCCCATCAAGATTAAACTGATCGACAACTCGCTTGCAATCTGCCGCAAATTGGTTTCGGGTTGTTTCTTTGGCAGCCATTTCACTAAATCTACCGCTTCCCCACCCTCCTATGGATATAAGGACTTTTAAATAAGGCGACTGTTCCTTTAATTTTGAAAGTTCGGATAAGCGGCTTTCGTTATCGATTTTTACACCATCAAAGCGATCGTTCACATGCCCGAATGCATAATTAAGATGGGTTATATACCTTACATCCGGTATAATCTTACTTCCTGAAGTAACATAAGCTACCACATACGGTTTCGAAGGTTTTGGCAGATCAGGCTCTCCGGCACGTAAGAACATACAAAAGCAAGTGAGCATACCCAACAGAATGAATCTTTTCATCTCAATTGTTTATTAATTAGTATTGTTATGATACAAATACAACAAATATTCTTAACTTATTTTGCACGCGCATATTGTTGTGGATAAGAAATATCTTCGCCTAAATCGCGTGCTGCATGAAGAGGGAAATAGGGGTCTCTCAAAAATTCGCGTCCTATAACAATTAGGTCGGCTTTACCTTCATTCAGAATCTGTTCTGCTTGTTTTCCGGTTGTTATCATTCCAATAGCACCCGAGAGAATACCTCCACCCTTACGTACTTGCTCAGCAAAGGAAACCTGGTATCCGGGACCTACCGGTATATGCGCATTGGAAACATTTCCTCCGGTTGAGCAGTCAATCAAATGAACTCCGGCTTCCTTCAAAAGAGCGGATAGTTTAACCGTTTCCGTAATATCCCAGCCTCCATCGGTCCAGTCGGTTGCGGATAAACGGACTATCAGTGGATAGCCTTCCGGACATGCCAAACGAACGGCTTGCACGACCTCAAGCAATAGACGAATTCTGTTTTCGAAAGTTCCACCGTAAGAATCGGTCCGTTTATTACTAAGCGGCGAAAGAAACTGATGCAATAAGTAACCATGTGCAGCATGAATCTCTATTACTTTAAATCCCGCGATAAGGGCTCTTTCTGCCGCCGATTTAAAATCGGTTATCACCTGCTTAATTCCGCTTTCATTTAGTTCTAGCGGAGCTAATTCTCCCTTTTTAAATGGAATTGCACTAGGCGCAACTGTAAGCCATCCTCCATCAGTTGGCGAAAGTTGAGCATCACCTCTTCCCGGATCTCCATGCGAAGCTTTTCGTCCGGCATGAGCCAATTGTACACCCGCAACACTTCCCTGACTGTCAATAAATTTGACAATCCGTTGCATTGAGATAATCTGTTCATCTTTCCATAAGCCTAAATCCATAGAAGAAATTCTTCCTTCAGGAGAAACAGCTGTCGCCTCGGTGAGCACAAGTCCGGCTCCGCCTACAGCTCTGCTTCCATAATGCACAAAATGCCAGTCATTTGCCAATCCATCGATTGCTGAGTACTGACACATTGGGGAAACTGCTATTCTGTTTTTTAGTTCTATATTTCCAATTGTAAGGGGAGTAAATAAATTCGACATACTTGTAGGTAAATTAGTAATTGTAAAAAATAAAAACATTCAGTATGTAAAACGTATAATTCCAATGATTTGTTCTTGGAGAAGGTAATTTATTGATCGAATCCTGATAGAAAAAAGACTAAGAGTTGAATACCCGGTAAACAATCACTTTTCCTGATGGTAAAACAGTAAACTCAGAGCCAAGACTTTCATTAAGTGTACCCTGCCACAATCTGTTGTAACATTTATCCTTAATGGGATACTTTAACCCGACAACAGACAACGGAGATGCGTCCATACTAAAAAGAGAAACTTGTTGTCCGGCGAAGCTTTGGAAGGTACTAGCCTCATTAATGGGAGTAAAAACACCATAATCCGTAACCATTTCGACCTGAACTTCGTTATAATAATCGGATAACAGACTGATATTTCCCAAGGTATGGTCTTCACGTTTGCCTGTGGCTCCCACTATCATAATGTTGTTGCGTCCTCGCGACGTACAATAGCGGACTGATTTGGTAAGATCGTTGGTTTCCTGATCACTGTCCGAATATAGAATATCTGCGTACAATGACTTTGTTGCAGCTGATAATGAATCGCAATCCCCTACTATAGCTGCCGGTTTTCTGCCAAGTTGCAAGAAATCGTCTACCGCACCGTCGCAGCAAACAATATAGTCACATTTTGTTAACCATTCCAGAAGAACAGGATGTTTTGGAAAACTCCCATTCGCTAGAATCATAGTTTCCGGTAAGAAACCGGCAGCTTGTAGCGGATAATATTTCATTTAAGCTTTTTCTTTTACAGAAAGCAACATAAGCTGCTTCCATTTAATATAACCAAATATCGGAACAATGGAATATACCACAAACAACAGGGCTGTAGGATACAATCCTTTCCATGCATAAAGAACGCAAGATACAACATTTACGCCAATCCAAAGCCCCCATTGCTCAATATACTTATTGGCAAGCATCCACATGGCCACTATACTTAGTGCCGTTGTAAAACTATCACCATAGGGTATCGGACTGTCTGTAAAGCGGATAAGCATCCATGCTATTCCGGAAAAAAGAATTGAAAACACAAGAAGCAAACGACCCCAATATTTTGAAGGAGTATGCGATATGGAAGTTTCCTTTGACTGTTCTGATTCTTTATTCCACCGTATCCAACCATAAATGCTGGCAAACAGGTAATAAATATTTATGCCCATATCTGCGTAAAACTTGGAGAAAAAGAAAATGTAAATGTAAAACAGGGGCATAATCACACCAACCGGCCACAAATAAACACTTGCTTTATATTCCAGATAGAGATAAATCAATCCTATAAGAGCACCTATGATCTCGATATATTCCATTTTGTCTTTCTATTAAAATCTGAGTGTAAGATTTGCCAATATATGCGTTCCTGACTGTGGGAAATATCCAAAGCCATCATATCTTGCCTGGCTACCTTGCTGATAAGAGGAGTATACCCAGGCATTGCTTTCGTATGTTTCGTCGAACAGGTTGTTTATTAACAAATTGACTGATGCAGACTCCATTCCTTTGAATGAGAAGGTATATCCCAACCGAAGGTTATTTACAAAGTAAGCATCTAAAGCACGGTCGTTGCTTGTCGTATTATCAATGTACTGTTTTCCTACATAGCTGGACTGAAGTCCAGCTCCCCATCCTTTATAATCTATGGCGATCATACTGTTGGCAACCACCGAGGGAGAGAAAGCAATGGTTGTAGTACCGAGCTTATTTTCAACCTGTCCGGTCCAATCCCAGTTTGAATCGTATAAATCTACATACTCTGTATAGTTTTTAATCCTGTTTTTGCTGAATGTAGCGTTTATATCCCAACGTAACCAGGGCGCAATCTGCGTTCCTGCCATTAGTTCAATTCCTGATCGATAACTGTCTGGAATGTTTGATGTAAGCATCTCTCCTATTTCATTTACCTTACCTGTTAACACCAACTGATCTTTATACTTCATATAGTAAAGGTTTACACCCAGCGATAACAGAGGAGTACGGTATGTATAGCCGGCTTCATAATCAATCATTCGTTCGGACTCGGGCTTTTCGTTGAATGAAGCATCTGTGTAGTTGTTTCTTGCCGGTTCACGATGAGCAACAGCTACAGAGGCAAACAAATTATGATTGAGGTTAATCTGATAAAACAACCCTGCTTTTGGGTTTAAGAAATTAAAATCTTTCTTGATTTCCAGCTTTTGCATCTCTTCGTTTACCCAATCCCACGTATCATTTTGTCCGTTTATCTTGTAATCAATAAAACGATACTGCAAATCTGCGTAAGCTGTCAATCCTTTCGCGAGCGTATAAGTAGCCTTTAGATAGGTGTTTAAATCTGTCTTTGTTCCGTTGCTGGTATAATAGGTATGATCGGGAGAAAGATTACCTACGTAGTTTTTTACCCATAGCACTTTTCCATAGTGATCGCCATCGTATTTATTCGCAGCACCCCCAAAGGTAACATTCCAACGGTTATATATATAATTCAGAGAGAGTACGGCTCCACCAAAATAATTATCGAGCCATTTCTGTCGTACCAGATCACTTTTCTTTACGGTTTGATCATTATATTCAAAGGGAGTTAATCCGTATTCCGACAGCTTGCGCCCGGTTTTGTATTCCTGATAATATCCTTTTCCACGGGTTAAATGCAATCCCCCATTCAGTGTTAGGTTAGGAGTAAATGCATGCGTAAGCAACAGTTGATAGTGGGTTTGGATATAATTATCCGTTTGATCATCGTAATACATCGGTTTACCATTGGCGTCATCTCCCATGTATCCGCTTGGGTTGTAGGTACGATCTGTTTCAAGTTTATCTTTTGGCACGCCATCCCAGGCATGATAGGTTTTTTCTTTCCCTCCGAAAGTTATAAATTTCAGGATGGTATTATCTCCGTAATACCCAGCCTGAGCAAAATACGATTTAAGATTCGTGGATGCTCTGTCGATAAATCCATCTGAATTTATTCCCGAAATTCGGACATCGAAAGCCCAGTGATTGTTTAATAAACCTGTGCCAAGCTTAACCTGCGCCTTGGATGTATTGAATGCTCCGTAAGTTCCGGAAAGTTCACCATAAGCCTTATTCGATACATTCTCAGTTTTCATATTGATGCTGGCACCAAAAGCGCCTGCTCCATTAGTGGAAGTTCCGACTCCTCGCTGAATTTGTAAATCTTCCAGTGAAGATGCAATATCTGGCATATTTACCCAAAAAACACCGTGCGACTCGGAATCATTTAACGGAATACCGTTTGTTGTTACATTGATTCGAGTTGCATCTGTTCCGCGAATACGGAAACTTGTATACCCAATGCCGGCTCCTGCATCGGAAGTCGCAACAACAGATGGTGAAAGCGTTAACAGGAATGGGATGTCCTGCCCGAAGTTTTGTTTTTTGATTTCTTCTTTTCCAATGGTTCTGTAAGCAAGCGGTGTATTGGCGGCTGCTCGTGTAGAAATAACTTGCACTTCTTGCAGGTTAATCAGTCTCAGACTATCCTGTTTTTCTTGTGCAAAAGAATTAGCGCCGGCAATAAATGCACCGGCAAGCATTAAAAACTCTTTTCTCATTTTATAAAAAGATTAAAAGTAATACGGAAAGGGGACTTTCCTTCACTTCCCTACGCCAGCATTACCTGGATCAGGTTATGGGTATGATCTCAGCCCGTTTTATTAAGGCACCCCCTATGATAATTACAGGCAAAGGTAATCGTTTTTTTTATATTTACAACACCGGGGTTCCAGCACGGCAAAATACAAATGCAAAAGTATTTATCGAGTTGCTATAAAAGCATTCATAATAAAGCTGTAACCTGCACAAGAATAGTATAACAAAAAAAAAGGCATCCCTTAAAAAAAGGATGCCCTATGATAGGAATATGAATATCTTATTTCTTTGGAGCTTCTTCTGGTGTAGCTTCCGGTGTAGCTGCTGGTTGCTGTGCTGTTCCAAAATCAGGAGCGATAGTGTTTGGATCGATTGTTACAGCTTCATTTACCTGCTGATTGATTTCAGACTGAGTCGTAGCTTGTTCTCTGGGAATAAAAGCAGTAATAACAATACTTAATAATATAACAAATCCTGCCAAACCCCATGTAGCTTTTTCAAGAAAATCTGTTGTTTTTCTTACCCCCATAATCTGGTTAGAGGATGAAAATCCCGATGCCAAACCTCCTCCTTTAGAGTTTTGTACCAATACAATCAAAATCAATAGTATCGATGCGATCAAGATTAAGATAGAAATAAATACGTACATCTTAGTTTTATTTTTTAGTGTTAATAATCAATTTTTCAAGAAATTTAATTTGATCTGCAAAGTAAACATTTTTTTCCGGATATTTCAAACTTAAATTTTGAATTATTTGCAGGGCCTTCTCATATCTCTTTTGTTTTATATAAATTCTTGCAAGTGTTTCTGTAAAATAGGAATCATCTATGCTTGCAGAAGAAAGATCAGCACTTTCCTGGTTGCTGTTTTTGAGTGGTTCGTTTGAGGAAGTATCATCAGGAAAAGAAATAGCCGGACCTCTTTTTTCGTCATTGGTAATAAACGTGTCAATGAGTTCGTGATGCTGAAGTGGAGCCGATTCCGATTCATCCGGAGTTGATTCTTTCTCCGTTAGGGACCAGTAAATATAATCTGCAGAAACCGACGGCTGAAACAATAAAGATGATTCTGCTGCCACATCTTTGTCTTCATCCTTAGAAGACAAAAATGCATCAATCAAAGAAAATGAATCAGATACCTGCTGCTTATTTTCTATCTCGGGCGAAAGATCAATGCCATAGTTTGAACCTTCAACAAGCATAAACAGTTTCTTGCGATCTGGTATACCTATAGCTAATTTCTTTAATTCAGTGGAATAACGTATATCCTTCAATTCCGACAGGTTCTTAAGATAAAGAAGTTTTACGGTGTGAAAATAAGGAAAATCTACCATTAGCTGCCTGAGTTCAGGCAATGTTTCGGAAGAAAGCAGCCCGGGGTTCTCCATTAACTGATATAATTTATCACTCGTCATGATTACCAGTTTGCTACTGTTGCATTGTAAACAAGGTCAGATATTTCTTCCACAATTTCGCCAAACAATTCTTCCTGAACAGTTTGCAACATTTGATTACTATCAAATTCCCTGTAAGCAGAAAATGTTTGTTCAAAATCTTCATCCGGATTGGAACGATTCGTATAACGTACCCGTACTGTCATTGTTAATTTAGTTCTTGAAGAATAGGCGTCTTCCTTTACAGCCATAGGGGTAAGTTCACACCCAATGATTTCGCCCTCTAATTCTAAATCACCATTATTTTTAACTAGCGAAAGTCGGGTCTGACGAACATATATATCCTTCAGGCCTTCAGTGAATATCTGGGCCAATGGAGGATAAGGAATAAAAGATGCTTGATTTGGAAAATCTTTTATCGAAATGCTCTTTACTTTTGTATAATCAATCGATGCTCCATTGAATTTATAAGAGATGGAGCAGGCTGTTAAAAGAAAGAGACAGAAACTGATAACAGATATTTTGTATTTGATTCGCATTCTATTCAAGATTATATTCTTTTATTTTCCGGTACAAGGTGCGCTCAGATATCTTCAGATCAGAAGCCGCATTTTTGCGTCGGCCATTATGTTTTTCCAGTGCTTTACGTATCATGTCCTTTTCAACATCTTCGAGTGAAAGAGTTTCTTCTTCATAAGCTTCCGCTTCTTGAATCGACTGGACATGATGAAGAGGATGAGGCTGCGAATAGGCCGTTTCATCAACCGCCGGCATCTGAACATTTCCATTCATTATTTCATGTACAAGTTTTTTCAGCTCTGTTACATCTTTCTTCATATCAAACAGTACCTGATAAAGAATTTCTCGTTCGCTATTGAATATTTTTTGCTCATTATCCTGCTTTACCAATACAGGAAATTTCTCTATTTCAAGATTTGGAAGATAGAAACGTAAAACATCTGCCGAAATATCACGATTTTCTTCAATTACGGAAATACGTTCTGTTATATTTTTTAATTCGCGCACATTTCCCGGCCAACGATAGTTGGTAAGCAAAGCGCGGGCATCATCTTCCAGACGAATGGTCGGCATTCTGTATTTTTCGGCACAGTCACTGGCAAATTTTCTGAAAAGCAGATGAATATCTTCTGACCTTTCGCGCAAAGGCGGAATCTGAATAGGAATTGTGTTAAGTCTGTAGAATAAATCTTCACGAAATTTACCTTGAGAAACTGCCTGAGCCAAATTAACATTTGTCGCAGCAACAATCCTCACATTGGTTTTTTGAACCTTTGAAGAACCAACTCTCATAAATTCGCCAGTTTCAAGTACACGTAACAGATAGGCTTGAGTTTGTGTAGGCAACTCTCCTACTTCATCAAGAAATAATGTACCGCCGTCTGCTACTTCAAAATAGCCCTTACGCTCGGAACGGGCATCTGTAAAAGAACCTTTCTCGTGGCCAAAAAGCTCCGAATCGATTGTTCCGGCAGGAATGGCTCCACAGTTAACAGCAATATATTGTCCGTGCTTACGGGGACTATTTTGATGAATGATCTGAGGAAATGTTTCTTTACCAACGCCACTTTCCCCTGTAATAAGAACAGATAAATCTGTCGGCGCCACTTGTAATGCTATGTCAATCGCCCGGTTTAAGGCTGGATTATTGCCAATTATACCAAAACGTTGCTTTATTTGTTGCAAATCTACCTTCATATTATCTTAAAATTAGCTGTATAAAATCAGTTGTAATGCCAAAATTACAAATGATTATTCAATTTCTTACTATTTAAAAGAGCTTGAATTAGTTTCCAATTCACTTTTTAATGAATAGGTTCTAGAAAACAAGAAACTAGCAAATTCATGATCCGAAACATGCTGATTTTGTTCTTCAACAGAAATAGGATCTCCTACATAAACATTCATAATCTTTCCCTTCTTGTTGAAAGCTTCTGTAGGAATACGTAACGTACGTATTTTCCAGCTAAAACGCCCCAGCCAATAGAAAAATGAAGTATTCAAACCATCAAAATAAACAGGGTAAACAGGAACCTGACCTTTTCGAATCAACTTTATAACACTTAAAGTCCATTCAAGATCCTGAATTCTTTTTGCTTTTTTATCATAAAAAGAAATCGATCCGGAAGGAAAAAATCCCATGGGATGGCCTGACTTGAGTCGTTCGAGGGATGTCCGCACGCCATTAACATTGGCCACATTAGCTCCTCTGTTTTTAGAGTCTGGCTTGACTGAAATAAAATTATCTTCCATCGCCCCAATCTTCGTAAGTACCCCATTCACCATCACTGCAAAATCTGGTCTGCGAGATGCGAATATATCAATAAGCATTATACCATCTATAGATCCAAACGGATGATTTGATACAGTAATAAAAGCCCCTTCGGGCAATGAATTCAATACTTCGGAATTATGCACTTTATAACGAATGTCCATTAAAGGATCACTAAGCAGCGCTGAAGTAAAGGCTGATCCTCTGAGATGACAATGTTTGGCATGAATTTCATTTACCGTATCAATATTAAGCCATTTAATTATCCGTTTTCCAAAATACGCCCCAACCTTAGTCTTAAAGAATGGGACAATCTCCTGCAAATCAGATAAGTCGACTACACTTTTTTTCATATCTTATTTCAACGATTTATATTTCATAATTGCTACACCAACAGCAATCCAAAATAATTCACGAATACGCGTACACAAACTTACATAAACCCCGATTCCCGAAGTTATAGCCAAAGATTTCAATGCAAGGGCATATCCTCCTTCCCGGGTTCCCAATTGCATGGGCGAGAAGAATAATAAATTTGCAAACAAAGATGCAAATCCAACAATAACAACAGACTGAACATATGTTATGTTTTGTCCAACAGAATAGATCATAATATACACTTCCAGACACGCCACTAATCTTGATGATAATTCAGCTAAAAGAGATGCATAAAAAGATTTTTTTCTATTATTATATAAATTAGCAATCAGCTGATCCAGTTCGGCCACATGCTCTTGTTTTCTTATTGCATATTCTTTAATTCGACTTCTTACAAATGGGATGTGAGAACCCAAAGTTAGCAATCGCCCTATAATTCCGGTTTTATATACTTTAAACGACCAATAAATCAACCCTAAAGATCCACCTAAAATACACCATAACACGATCTGAACCCCTAAGCTTATATTTTCCGCAGAAAGTAATAGCAGCGGGACGCATAGAAGCCAAAGTATAAGGTGGGAAACAAAATGCATCATAGCATAGAGCAAGACAACTGATGTAGCTTTTTTAGTTCCTAATGCTGGTTTAAGCTCCAATATACGATAAGGTTCACCTCCAAGCAATCCAATTGGTGTTGTATAATTAATAGCGTACCCGCTAATTACAAGCTTAAGAGTTCGAATAAACCGGATTTTTCTCGACTCTTCACTTCCATCACGGATGATTATATGAAAAGAAATTGCATTTATTAAATATACAAAAACCCAAATTCCCAGAATAGCAGCAAACCACCAACCTGTATTTAACAGATTACTGTAAATAACATCAAAGCCTAATGAGTAAGCCATTAAAAAAATGACCAGAACTCCAAGAGCAAAAAAAATATTTCGAATTACATTAGTTTGATTTGTCATGCAAAGCTATAAGTTAAAGAAATGATAAGCACATCTTCTCATGTTTACGAATGGATATTGCCAGAACAACATTCAGAACAATAATTTCATAAAGAAAATAAGTCCAAACCTCTCCTGTTAACACAACGATAAACATGACTATAGTACGACCATTGAATGTGAGTAAATCGATATAACGCATCAAGTCTCTACTTTTCTTTCTAAAATTCAGTCGGATAGATTCTGGTATATCATCCTGATACTGACTCCTTAGACTACTCAATAAACGCTGAAGGACAGGTGTAACATTTTCCTGCATCAATGTATATCCCTTATAAAAGAAAAAGAAAAATTTATCAATACCAGGTTTCATTTTAGAGTAATTAGCTATTACCTGACCATGTGTCTGAAACTCGGCACCTTTTTCCTTACTGAGAAAAAAAAGATGTAATGTCTTATAATAATCTGTAATATTGGCCTGAACCAAATGAGAGATACCCGACAATACGGCTAAAGCAAAAAACCAGGGAGTATCATATTCATTCATAAGGCGTAAAGAAAAACCTATATAAATTGATGCAAACCAAAGATCTCCGGCAAAACCATCAAGGATACGACCAATGGCCGATTTTATTCCGGTTAATCTGGCCAGCTGGCCATCGACACAATCCAAGATATTTGCAAAAATCAATAATAAAATTCCACAAATTGTATAAATGATATTATCAAAATAAAACATGTATCCGGCACCGACTCCAACAAAGATGGATAAGATTGTAACCATATTGGGAGTAATGCCTGTGTTTCTCAACATTTGGGCTATACGGAAACCTAAAGGACGGTAAAAAATCCGGTCGATCTTATTTTCTGTTTCAATTGACTTTAACGAGGCTTCGTATTCTTTTTTATTTAAATCGTTCATTTGGCCTTTATTTATAAGAATAGCCGCCATCACAAACGACTATCTCTCCATTAAAATAATTATTCTCAATCAACATTTTATATACTTCAGCTAATTCATCAGGGTGGCAGAAACGGCCCAACGATACTTTTCGTTCAATGTTCCGACGTATTTCTTCTGGTTTATTTAGCTGCCATTCTGTATCTACGAAACCCGGAGCTACTGCATTTACGCGTAAATCGTATGGGACAAAAAACTTAACCATATTTTTCACTAATGCATGAACAGCCGATTTTGAAACTCCATATGCCAGAGAAACTGAATGAGGCTCGATTCCCATTAAAGAACCTGTAAACACAACACATCCGCCTTTACGCATTTTTGACACAATCCGTTGCATCAGAAAAACCGGAAAATGTACATTTGCAAAAAAGACCTCTTCCCAAGCTGTAAAAGAAAGCTGTTCAAAAGAATCACGACAAGTCAGCCCTGCATTAAAGACAACAGAGAACAACTCAAGAGACTGTTCTTCAAGATAATCTTCAATAATGGAAATAGATTTGAAATTCGTAATATCTGCTTTTAAAATGCGTACATCGACATCAAACTTACCAAGTAGGCCTTTCCTGGTCTCTTCGGCCACTTGAAAATCAGAAGAATACGTTAAAAGCAAATCATACCCGGAAGCTGCCAGACAAAAAGCGACTGCTTTACCTATGCCTTTTGTACCCCCGGTAATCAGAACATATTTATCCATATATATAGTACTATTCTTTTTCGTGCTTTACAGTCACCGGTTTGGCTTT
This sequence comes from uncultured Macellibacteroides sp., assembly GCF_963667135.1. Classification (NCBI taxonomy): domain Bacteria; kingdom Pseudomonadati; phylum Bacteroidota; class Bacteroidia; order Bacteroidales; family Porphyromonadaceae; genus Macellibacteroides; species uncultured Macellibacteroides sp. The sequence goes on from NZ_OY762974.1 coordinate 4,298,471, forward strand.
TTGCTGAGAATGTAAATTAGCCTCGTAGCTATCGTGTATAGTTTTTTTTAAATTTGAAGAAGAAACCCCGGTCCCATACGGAAAATAAAAAACCTGAACTCCAAGATCTTCCAAGTAATCATACTTACCAAACCAATCGTCTCCAACGACAAATGCATCTATATTAAGCTTTTTCACGATTTCACTATGATCCAACGAATGTTGAGGTATAACTATATCAGGTGTTTTAAGAGCTTCGATGATTTGCAAGCGTTCAGTAAATGGAATAATTGGATGAGGTTTATAAGACGATACAAGTTCATCTGTACTAACTCCAACAATTAAAATATCTGCCAGACTTCTGGCATAGTTAATCATTCTGAGGTGATTATAATGAAACATATCAAATGTTCCTGAAGTGTAGACTATCGTTTTATTTTTGAACATACCAATTCTAACGTTTTTTAAAGCACAAACTTACACAAACTTTTCCTATGAAAAAAAGTTTACCTAAAAAAAAGCTAATTAATACATGATTCAGACCAATTTATAAAACGGCAAAAAAAACAAATCTGATTTTTAATTAATAAAAAAACCGGTATAGAAAATTTTGTTTACTACACCGGTCAATTTTATTTCTGTATGCGATTAAATACTGTCTACAACGTCATCTTTTGTCAAATCTAGCTTTTCATTATCGCCACCCTTGTCAAAATATTGCTTTCTTAACGGATTAGAAGTAGCTTCCCGATAAAATTTTCTGCAACGATAAATATCCAACGCAGTATACAAAGCCTGACGGAACGAATCTTCCGAAGCTATATTCTGTCCTGCTATATCATAGGCTGTTCCATGAGCCGGAGAAGTTCTGACAATTGGTAATCCTGCAGTATAATTTACTCCTTCTTCCATAGCCAGTGCTTTAAAAGGAGCAAGGCCCTGATCGTGATACATGGCCAGAATACCATCAAATTTATCATAATTCTGAGAACCAAAGAATCCGTCGGCAGGATAAGGCCCAAATGTTAATACACCTTGCTTATCCATTTCTTCCATAGCCGGAATAATAATAGCTTCTTCTTCCTTACCAAGAAGTCCGGCATCGCCTGCATGAGGATTTAAAGATAAAACAGCTATCCTTGGTTTCACAATCCCAAAATCTTGCTTCAGGGACTGATTAAATATAGAAAGCTTAGCCTTTATATCTTCTTTAGTAATTAATGCCGCTACCTCAGAAAGAGGAACATGTCCTGTAACTAATGCTACGCGAAGATTGTTGCTCATCAATATCATAAGAGCTTTCTTTCCTGGTCCGCCAAATGCCTCTTCAAGGTATTCCGTATGGCCTGGAAAATGAAACTGATCGTTCTGTATATTGTGTTTATTTATCGGTGCTGTAACAAGAACATCAATTACTCCTCTTTTTAAATCGTTTACAGCAGCTTCAAGGGCTTTAAATGCAGCTTCTCCGGCTACTGCGGTTGACTTACCCAACTCAACCTTTGCTTCTTCGTCAGCACAATTAATGATATTAATCCGGTTTAGCCCTGCCTCTTCGGCCTGACTAATTATGCTAATATTAACAGGCTGTAAATCGAGAGCCTTACGGTGATAAGCCGCAATTTTTGAAGAACCATATATTATCGGCGTACATAGATCAGCTATCCGTAAATCGGAAAAGGTTTTTAAAATCACCTCATAACCTATTCCATTAATATCACCGTGCGTAATACCCACTCTGATCAATCTTTCTTCCATCTTATTTCAGTATTAATTACTCAACTTCCGTTTGTATCGGTTCTTCTGATTTCTGGTCAAACTCACCAGGTAACTTCAATGTATATAGAGAAGCTTCAACCTGACGTATTAAATTCCTCTTATCTTTTTCTGGTGCATAAACAAATCCTTCAACCACAACAACACGCTGATTCTTCTCATCCAAACGGGCATGACTAACAAAAGGACCTCCCATCATATCGCCAACCATTTTCCAAAGACCTCGTATTTCTGCACAATACTTACCTTTAACCGTGATTGGATTATAATTAACCCCAAAACGAGTTTCTGTAGTCATATATGAATTCTCAAACGACCCTGGAATGTTTGCTTTTAAAACTGAATCACGTTTTGCCAAAAGATACTCTTTTGTAAAAGTATTTTTATCCGTATAGGGAAATGAATAGATAATAATATCACGCCTACCTTCTCCTGAATTATTTGAAGTCCAAAAGAAATCAGTTGTATCTTTATAATATTTCATTGATTCAGGAGCTTTTAGTTCAACATCAAAGAGTTCTTTGACTTTATTAAACGCATAACTACTATATGTTTTATCCAACAATTTAATAGATCTGTTTAGTTCGGTTTTTACAAAAAAATCAATTATTGATTTACCATTATTAGTTATATATAATTCGAGAGATGCAGCATCCGGTGCCTGCAATTTCAGAATCACCTGGCCCCTTGCCCATCTATCTTCAGAATATTTCATAGTAGCTTTTGTATACATAGTTGGATCGATCTCGACCACAAGTATATTTCTAACCATCTGAAGCATTCTGTCAAAATGCTTTGGTTCCGTATAAGAAACATTCATAACTGGTTCTGGCTGTGTTAATCCCGGAACATCTGACGAAAGTAAATCTTTTAAAGCAAGACCCGCTGGACCAGTCCATGAACTCTTTTTCATTACAACAATTAGATCTCCAGGTGAACCCGTAGCTTTGGATACAGTTGGACCTCCTTTACAGGCACTCATACATATGACGAGCAACATCATACTGAAAAACAAAGAAATCGTTTTCATATGCATTAATTTATTAATTCAACAAAGATATATTTTTTTTGTAAGAAGCATAAGCTTTTTAAAGCTTTTGCTCTTTTTTTGCTGTAGACAACATACCGCACGCAGCAAAAATATCTTCCCCTCTTGACGAACGAATTGTACAAACTATTCCTTTTTTTGTCAAAGCATCACGAAAAGCATTCATATTAGCTGTATTTGAACTTTTAAGCGGAGAGTCTGGAATAGCATGAAAACGAATCAGATTAATTCTACAAGAGAGTCCTGCAACAAGTTTTGCGACTCCTTCTGCATGTTTTAAATCATCATTTAAACCATCAAACATTATGTACTCAAATGACACTCTACGTTGATGAGTAAAATCATACTGTTTAATTTTATCAATTACTTCTTTTATTGGAAAAGCCTTTTCTACTGGCATAATTGACAATCGTTCAGAAGGAAAAGGAGAGTGCATACTCACTGCAAGGTGACAATCACTTTCTGCAAGAAAACGTTCGAGACCTTTAGCAACACCAATGGTTGAAACTGTAATTCGTTTTGGACTCCAACCATATCCATAAGAGGACGTTAGAATCTCAAGAGCTTTAAATAATTCACCCACATTATCAAGTGGTTCTCCCATACCCATAAAAACGATATTGGTTAAAGAATCAAATTCGGGTATAGCCTGTATCTGATTAAGAATATCCGATGATGTGAGATTCCCATTAAAACCCTGACGACCAGTCATGCAAAATGAACAATTCATTTTACACCCTATTTGAGAGGAAACACATAATGTTGCCCTATCTTCGTCTGGAATATAAACAGCTTCTACAAATCGGCCTGCAGCAACCGGAAATAGATATTTGATGGTTCCATCAACCGACTTCATAGACTCTGATGGAGGAATCAATCCAACTTCATATATTTTTTCAAGTAAAAGTCTTTTCGATGCAGAAATATTAGTCATTTCCGAGATAGACTTCACTCGTTTTTTATATAACCAATCTGCTATCTGTTGCGAAGCATAAGCCGGAAGACTAAATTCTGAAGCCACATCTTTCAGCTCTCTCAATGTCATTCCTAATAATCGTCTTTTTGCATCCATATCTATTTACTTTCTATACTTTTTTTTTGCAAAGATAAAAAAAAAGCAGATGTCCTTCGTTTAGGAAGGACATCTGCTTTCAAGTCAAATGCCAAATAGCTATAATTAATACTGAAATTTAATAAAACCGTACACGGTTATCAACAACTTCAGCATTATTAACTAACGATTGAACTGCCTGGAATCCGAAACGATATGCATTAGCTGCATCAATTGTCTTGATTTGTTCTGCTTCATTATATACTTTCGCATCCTTTGTTTTATTATAAACTTTCAATACATATACTCCATTATTTCCTTTAACCGGAGCAGTTAACTGTCCCACAGGAGTCATTGCAACTACTGCATTCACTTTAGGTTCAACTCCGATTCCAGTAATACGACGGGTACCAAAGCTAACAAACTTAACTGAATCAATTCTTGATCCCATGGCTTGTGCATATCCTTCAAGTGATGAAATATTCTTGGCAGACAAATCAGCAGCAATTTTTTCACCTTTCTTTTGAGCGATTAACTCAGCTTTCAATGCTGGTGCCACTTTTTTAACCGGAGCGTATCCTTCTGGAAGAGATTCCTGTACAGCTGCAATAACAAATTTATCTTCACATTCAAAAATTTCAGAAACAGAACCTTCTTTATCATTCTGGAAAGCCCAACGTACTACCTGACGAGAGTTCTTAATTGTTCCGATCATTTGATCAGCACCAGTAATAGTAACATCAGAGAATATACTGTATCCTGCTTTCTTTGCTGTTTCATCCATCTTTTTAATATCAGAATTAGCAGAAAGATATTTATTCAATTCATTATAAATATTACTATAAGTTTTTGAACTTGGAGAAACAGTCATATCGATATCAGCAACCTTGTATTTTGGAACCACAGCAGTTCTGTCGTCTACTTTTACCAAATGAACTCCGTATTGTGATTTAACAATGGAAATTCCATTTACAGGTGTTGTGAAAACAGCCTTCTTGAAATCTTCGTTTACCCCTCTTAAAGCAGTAACTTCAGTAAACCAACCCAACTCTCCGCCTTTCTTCGCTGATTGATCCTGCGAATATTTCTGAGCCACTTCTGCAAAATTGCCACCATTCTTAATAACATTCATCAAGCTATCGGCCAATGAAGTCGCCGCAGCTTCATTCCCTGCATTGGCAATCATAATATGACTTACTTTTACAGAATCTGGAGCAACTGTTTTATCAACTAACTTAAACATTCTGTATTTGTCTCCTTCAAAAGCGGGACCATATACAGCTCCAACTTCAGCTGTCGTTGCAAACTCCTTAAGCTGATTATCAAATGCTGCTGCTGAAAAGAACGCATCAACATAAGGCACTTCTGAATTCTCATTCACAATATCATCAATTTTAGCTGAAGTAGAGAATTCTGCTTTAATTGCTTCGATATCTGCATTCGCATTGTCGTAATCTTCTTTGCTCGGACGAATATCAACGGCAACATACTTTATAACTTTGCTTGCCTTTTGTTTGTAAATAGATTTACGCTGATTGTAAAGCTTTTCAATTTCGCTGTCAGAAACCTGAATTGTTGAATCAGGAATTGAAGCATATGATTGCATCGCATAAACAATATCCGAACTTTCTGCCGATTCATTAAAAGTTTCTTTGGCGTCAATTACGTTAGCAGTAATAGCCTTACTTAATAACGTTGTATATTTTTGTTCTAAACGTTGTTGTTTAATATTCTTCTCCCAAAACATCCAGAAACTTTTTGCCTGAGCAAGTTGTGCCTGTTGATCTGCAGGATAGCTTGCAACTTTTGGGTCATTTATTGTTTTCAAGAAGTTAAGCAATGCGGGTTTGTCAAAAGCTCCGGTTTCCGGATTTACAAACATTTGCATTTGTTGAATCATTGGTGAAATATTTTCTCCCTGAACCATATCAAAAAGTTCTTCCGGAGATACAACTATACCTAAATCGTTTAATTCTTCTCCTAAAACAATCTCACGTACCATTGCATCAAAAACTGACTCACGAATCTGAGTCATATACTCTTCGGGTAAACTGGTACTGCCGGACTGCATTTTATAAACCTCAGACATTTCGTCGACACGAGCCTGATAATCCTGAATTTTAATTACTTCTCCATTAATTTCAGCAACCTTTTCCTGAGATTGTTTAAAATAAGTAGATCCGGAGTTTAAAAAGTCACCAATAATAAAAGCGAACAATGCAAGCCCTACTACGAGTACCAACAGTCCTGCTTTGCTTCTAATTTTTTCCAGCGTAGCCATTTATCTTTATTTATTTAAAAGTTTATATTTTACAGTTAACGGGCACGAAGATACAAACAAAAGAGGATTAACATGCATATAATGCAACTTTTTTTCACTAATCAATCACTTTCATGCGAACAAGTTCAATTTTAGTCGAAGTTACTTTCAGTATCTTCACACTATAATGTCCAATGTCTATTACATCGTTAACCTTTGGAAATTTTTGATAATTATGCAGTATATAACCTGCAATTGTTATATAATCATCCGATTCGGGCAATTCTAACCCAAATTTTTCATTAAGGGAATCTATTTCCATCCGTCCCGAAAGCAAATATTCATTTTCACCGAGTTGCTTTGCTATAAGCGATTGAACATCGTGTTCATCTTCTATTTCGCCAAATATTTCCTCCACCAAGTCTTCAAAAGTCACAATCCCTGAAGTACCACCAAATTCGTCAACTACCACGGCAATACTTCGTTTTTCGTGTAAAAGTAATTTCATTAGTTTGTTGGCGGTCATATTTTCCGGAACAATTGGTACAGGAATAATGCGCGTAGTCCAATCTTTAAGATTCGCAAATAATTCTGATGAATGAATATATCCTATTACTCCATCAATATTATCTTCATAAACAAGTATCTTGGAATAGCCGGTCTCTATAAATTTAGTTTTCAATTCTTCTAAAGAAGTTGTTTTGTCGCATGCAACAACCTCAGTACGGGGAACAATACAATCTCTTAAACGTACCTTAGAAAAGTCAAGGGCATTCTGGAAAATTTTCACGTCAGATTCTATATCAGCTTTCTGAGGAGAATCATCTAACCTTTGCTGTATAAAGTAATCCAAATCTACCTTTCCAAAAGAATGAGCCTGTGATCCTTTCAGTTGTTTGATTCCGGCAACAGATAAAATAGCAAACGATAGCATCGTCACAATTTTTGAAACAGGAAATAAAACAATATACACTAATAATAAAGGAATAGAAAAAAATTTCAAGTAAAGATTCGGATTATTTTTAAAAATCGTCTTAGGTAAAAATTCAACAGAAAACAAAATTAATAGTGTGGCAAAAAAAGACTGTATTACAATAGAAGAAGTATTATCTATTGAATATAAATAAATAAATGGTTTCAGAAAAAGAGATAACTGGATAACACAGACAACCAATGCAACATAATAGCCGACAAACATGGTAGAAATAAAATCGTTAGGATTCCGGTAAAAAAAATCCAAAATACGATTAATAAGATTCCGATTTCTTTTATCTAATTCAAATCGCAATTTATTTGATGAAATGAAAGCAATTTCCATTCCAGAAAAAAAGGCTGCGAATAGGAGAGAAATGATTATATAGGTTAACATATTCATAAAACCCTACTTTGTAGAATCTTGCTTAATTGTATCTTGTTTCGATTCTGATACAGGAAAGATCCCCTGCGGATTAAATATTTTATATTGAGTCATACTTTGATCGGATTCGAAACCGATACCTGTAATAACCCGTTCTGCTTGTTGAATTCTCATAAACTTATCTGAGTAAACTTTTTGCGAACGTTGGTCCCAAAAAAGCAAGGATGTCTCAAAATGTTCACCAGAGAGACTAGAAACTTCTACATTACCAATAAGTTTCCATAATCCTTTTTTGTCATAAAAATAAGCCGTATCAGCTTTAATACTCGCCTCTGTTCTAAAAAGAGTATCAAATTTCTCAACATACACCCCATTGGGAAAATACCAATGAGATTCTGCCGACTTTCCAAAAACGAGCCATTTTTTAGTATTAAGTCTGTACCGTGTAATACCTGAATCAGAAATCAATGTTGACACATCCAAAGCCTTCATTGTATAAGATTTTTCAGGATCAAAGGCTACCCTTACAACATCTTTTTTCTTTTTTTCGCAGGCTGTTATAAATAAAAGAAACATAACAGCTACTAAAATAGTAGCTGTTATGCCTTTATGTTTTGACTCAAATTTAAGATGAGAGATAATCATGTTTTAACGAACTCTGGTTTGCTCACCAATCCATCCACCAATTGTGATAGCTTGACCTTTTTCAAGATCCGGGTGCATAAACACTTCCTCTGTCGATGGGAAATGAGCCCTATATGATCCAATTAATGAATTAGCTTCATCAGCACAACTTGGGTCTACCTGTCTTGCTTTTTCAAACTTATCAACTGCTGCGTAGTAAACGGCTCTTGCTAATACACCGTCATTTGGGTAAACGCTCTTGGCCGTTGCTGCATACATCTTACCAATCAACAAATAAGGAGCTCCATTATTAGGCTTCATATCCAAAGATTTCATACAATACTGTCTAGCCTTAGAATAGCTATTCTGATCAAACGAAATCAAGGCAATCATGTAATAGATATCAGCTTTAGATGCAGCGTCTGTTTCCATTTTGGCAGACTCTTCAAAGAATCTAACAGCCGTATCGAAATCTTTATTTTTAACTGCTTGTTTTCCCAATCCCATTGCAGATTCTGCTGTTGGTTCAATCTTGTGAGCATAACCTGATGCAGCAAAATAAACATCAACATCCTGACAACGAACACGACGCAGCAAAGAAATCGTTTCTTTCAGATAATTCAAATCTGTTTTATTCGCTTCAACTTTGGCGGCAAACATATTCTGCAATGTTGCACAATCTGCAGCACCACTATTTGCAAAACCATTATCGATACCAGCCTTCATCGTAGTAAGATTAGCAATCTCCTTTTCGTTTCCTGCAGCTTTAGCAGCAGCAATCTGTGTATCAAAGATAGCTGAACTTTTTAAATAATCCTGAATATACTGTTCTTTGAAATTAGGATCCTTCAACAATTGTTGATGAGAAGAAAACATGTAGTAAGAAACGGCAAGAGCTTCTGATTTCTCTTTATACTCATTAACAATTTCGCCTAACCATGCGTATAAAACCTTCGGATCAGCTTTCTCTCCCATGTATTGGATATAATCCTGCGCTTTACGAGAAACAATCCAGTCTTTTCCATATCTGGCATCATTACCGAAGTACTTAACACGTTGATCGTATACAGCCATCAGATTGTTAATTAACGCGGCTTTCTTTGCAGGATCTTTTTCATTTTCAATCTGCCAACCAACAATACGCACACCATACAAATAAATATCCTTTGTAGCAGCAGGACATTCATCATACGTTATTTTCCAAAATTCGTATGCGTCCTTAAAGTTCCCGGCTTTTGCGTAAGGAATAAACAGACTGATATTGGTAATGCAACGAACGCTGTCTTCTCCAGATCCGAACTGCGTACCATTATCTACTCCCTTCTGCGCATAGGCACCAAATGCTCCTATTGAGCATCCGATAGCAAGCAATAACACTTTGATCTTCATATCTCTTTTTAATTAATGTTAACAACTTCTTAATCCAACTTCCACTTAAAGAACCAACGTTCGTTAAATGTATAATTAACAGTAAAACGTAAATACTGTTCATCAATCATCGTTTTTAATTCCGGTTTAATCTTAACATATTCTACAGACAAATTGACAATCGATCTGCCATCAACCAATGGTAAACCGAAACCAACACTTGCTCCATATTCTTTATAGCCATTTCCATTTATATTTAAATAAGAATTACTATAATGAACCCCACCTCTGTAAGACATTCTACTTAAGAAATTTTTCTCTGCATATCCCGGAATAAATTCTCCACCTAAAGCAACCCGAATTCTATTTTTGAATTCATTTGACTTATCGAAGAACTTTGCTTTATCCCAACTTTGGTATAAAAAATCACCACCAAGAGTTAGTTTATCCTTTTTTACGTAAGTAATACCAGCACCATATGAACTTGGAATATCAAAGTTTAGTCCCGTAATAGTATCTGATTCAACAACATTACTATATGAATTAATATCATAAGACGTTGTATTAAGATGATTTGACGGCGCAAACACCAAACCAAAATTCAGACTTTCTTTCAGTCCCAACGGATGAGTGTACTGCAATCCAAAATCAAGTTTAATATCTCTCACATCCAATTTTTGTTCACGATACACCGCATAAGCCTCAGAACCTGAACCAAAAGATAAATTGCGTTGATGTGTTATATTACCAAAAAAGTAACCAACATTTGCTCCAACTGAAAGTCTCTTCTTCCATACATCTATAGACAAACCAGCATACACTTCGTTTAATCCTCCGGTACCAACAAAATTCTCGATATAATCCATATCAGAATTTTCGGCTTGTTTTACAGCACCGAAATCATAACCTACATACGAATATGGCAAAACGCCTAAGCTCATCGCCACACGTTTGTGAAGAGGAAACTGCATTGCCAGATATTCAATATTACCGTTATAATTACTTTGCTTATTAGTCCCGTCATTAAACCACGACAACTGGGCTGAAGCACCAAAATCAAAAATAAAAGTCATCGAGTCAATACTCGTATAAGACGCTGGATTTAGAGGGTTAATTTGCTTTGAAGACCGCAACCCATATCCAATTCCTCCCATAGACCGGCCAGCCCCAAAAGAGCGGTCTGCCAATTCTCCATACCCAAACCGAGTGTAAGGAGAGTTTGTATTGTTCTGCGCGAACAATGACAATTGAGAAAGAATACAAATACTAACTAAAAATATCCTTTTAATTTTCAACATTATATTCTAAGATTCTATTTAATCCTGTCAACACTAAATTAATGTCTGCAAAGTTCGCGTTTTTTAGTTTCCTTTCAAAATAAAAAGAATGCCCTCCCGTTAAAAAAACCAAAAGAGAGGGATATTTTATCCTTAATGAATCAATATAGCCATCCATTTCGAAAATTATACCATTAATAACCCCTGCCTGAATAGCTGTTTCGGTATTGTTTCCAATCAGCGATACCTTATCTGGCTCTGAGACTAAAGGCAATTTCTTCGTAAATGTATGCAACGCTTTAAAACGAGTACTCATACCTGGAGAAATATTTCCTCCTATATATGCTCCTGAAGCTTCAATGACTTCATATGTTATGGCCGTACCGGCATCAATCACCAACAAATCTTTTCCAGGCTTGAGATAATTGGCTCCTACAACAGCAGCCAAACGATCCTTTCCTAAAGTTTGAGGTGATTTGTACATTACTTTTACCGGCAACCTCACATTTTCATCAAGAAATAAAAAAAAGGTCAACTTACTTTTTAATAAGTTCACAATAGAATGATCCACATCTATCACGGTAGAAAAAATACCGTTTATTAGATTAAATTCTTCAAAAAGCGAAGAAACAACCGTAGCATCAAAATGTTTAAAAACAGATGACGACTTAAGTTGTCCATTAGAGAATATGGCTACTTTCGTAGATGAATTTCCTTGTTCAATAATAAGATTCACTCGTTTGATATTTTCCACAAAGAAAAGCAAAATAGACGACATAACGAACATCTTTTCAGGATTAAGCATATTTTTTTACTAATAAGTTTGTATTTGCACGAATATGAGAGGTTTTCCGTTTCTTAAAAAGAGTAATCTGCGAATAATATAACATTGGCGATTCGAAAATAAAGTATACATTTGTGCCTCAAAAACATTCGATCGATGAAAAAACAACTATTCATATTCGTTTTTTTACTTTTGATTCTGCCTTTAAAGGCCCAGCTTCAGTTAAGTACTGACTCACGCATAAGCATTTTAACAAGTTACCCGTCGGATGAAGAAGTATTTACACTGTACGGACATACGGCTATTCGAATCTCTGATCCTGCGCAAAAAATAGATTACGTATTTAATTATGGAATTTTTGATTTTCAAACACCTAATTTTATATATCGTTTTACTAAAGGTGAAACAGACTATATGTTGGGCGTAGTCGATTTCAGAAGTTACTTTATCGAATATCAGATGCGTGGAAGTAAGGTGGTTGAACAGGTTTTAAATATGAATCAGGAAGAGAAAGAAAAACTTTGGCAAGCTCTTATTATTAATTACGAGCCACAAAATAGAAAATACCGCTACAATTTCTTTTTTGACAACTGTTCCACAAGACCCCGCGATTTGGTGGAAAAATCAATTGATGGAAAAATAATTTATGAAAACAAAAAAACAGATCACACATTCAGAGACCTGATTTCTTACTGTACGCGTAATAATTCATGGTATACTTTTGGTTGCGATCTGGCTTTGGGAAGTCCTACCGACCGGATAGCGACAGTTCGCGAAGAGATGTTTCTCCCTCTATATCTGGAATCAGCCTTCGAATCAGCTCATGTCGATACACAAAAGGGAGATAAAAGAAAATTAGTATCTTCGTCTACCGTTTTAATTGAAGAATCTGTAGCGCAAACAAACACAGACGTTTTGCTAACTCCTATATTTACCGGAATAGTTGTTTGTCTATTAGTACTTACAATTACTTTCTTTGAAATAAAGAAGAAAACCTATTTTAGAGCTACAGACATCATTCTATTCTTTATTGCAGGATTAGCAGGCTCTTTACTCTTTTTTCTCAGTTTTATTTCCACCCATCCATCCACATGCCCAAACTGGTCGCTGCTTTGGTTACACCCCCTTCATTTGATTGGAATGGGATTGTTTTCGGTAAAAAAGTGGAAGATAGCTGCATATTATTATCATTTTATTAACTTTGCAGCGCTTACACTGCTTTTGATAGGATGGAATTTAATCCCTCAACAGTTTAATCCGGCTTTTATCCCATTGGTTTTAACGTTGTGGATACGGTCTGGATTCGGTGTTTACAGAAAAATTAAATATTAATGAGAAGATTTCTTACATCTCTGATTGCAGTTTTAGCGATCACCAATCTGGAAGCACAACAACAAGTGCCCAAACTGGTGGTATGCGTTACCGTAGACCAACTAAGAGGTGATTATATTGAATATTTTTACAACACATTCGGTGAACGTGGTTTTAAACGTTTGCTTAATGAAGGTCTGGTATATAAAAATATCCGTTTCGAATTTTCGAATGTGGATCAGGCAACAGCTTTCGCGACCCTCTTTACTGGTACAAATCCGTGTTATAATGGTATAAGCGGAGATAATGTTTATGATTTTGAGAAGGATAAAGAGTTGCCCAGTTTAAATGACCCAGCCTATCTTGGTAACTATACACACGATAATTACTCACCTAAAAACTTGATTAGTTCAACGATTGGTGATGAATTAAAAATCGCATCTAACGGACGCAGTGATGTTTATGCCATTGCCCCGGATGCACAAAGCGCCATCTTATCGGCCGGACATGCTGCCAACGGAGCTTTCTGGCTCGATAATTTTAACGGCAAATGGGCTACTACAACCTACTATAAGAATGTTCCCTGGTATGTAGACCGGTATAACAATGGAACTGAATCGCTTGAAGCCCGTATTGAATCTATGGTTTGGGAACCAAATCTTCCATTGAATCAGTACAAGGCTTTCCCCTATTTAATGGACGACATACCTTACAAGTATTCTTTTAACCCCAAATATAAGGATTGCTATACCAATCTAAAGACGTCTCCTTTTATTAATAAGGAAATAAACCGTCTGGCAAAGCAATTTATCGAATTCGGAGGTTTTGGAACACGCAGTTGTCCGGATTTACTTTCCATTACTTACTATGCCGGTAATTATAATGGGGCAAGAAACAAAGAATATACACGAGAAATACAGGATATTTACGTACAATTAGATAAAGACCTAGAGCAATTGCTTGACGCGATTGATAAGAAAGTGGGCCTTTCCAATACATTAATCGTATTGTCTGGCACAGGATATTATCAGAATGAGGTTGAGTATTCCAATGGCCTTTCGCTTGGTGGAGGAGAGTTTCATCCCAAAAGATGCGTAGCCTTACTTAATATGTATTTGATGGCCATACATGGTCAGCAAAACTGGGTAAAGGGCTATCACGACGGTCAACTATATTTTAACCGGAAGACCATCGAAGATGCCAAACTTGATCTGGGTGTCATTCAGCAACAGGCTGCAGAGTTTGTTCTTGAATTCAGCGGAGTTCAGCACGTAACTACCGACAGAGCGCTACGGTCGGGCGATTGGAATGAAGGTACAGCCAATTTCCGCAACGGAACCCATCACCTGGGCAGAGGCGATTTAATGATCGAATTGCAGCCGGGATGGAAAATTGCCAACGACGACGACAAGAGTAAAAAGCCAACGAGTATCGTTCGCAACAATGCAGTGATTACACCACTTATATTTATGGGCAATGGTTTGAAGCCTGTTCATATATATAGGGAAGTAAAAGCAACGGAAGTGGCTCCTACCATTACGCATGTCCTTAGAATAAGGCCACCAAATGCAAGTCTGCAACTTCCGCTTTCAGAATTACTCAATTACTAACAAAAACAAGAAAAAAAATAATATAACATGGGATTTAATGAGTTTATGACCAAGCTGTTCGGCAATAAGTCGCAGCGTGACCTCAAGGAAATTGACCCTTATGTACTCAAAATTAAAGCAGTCTATCCTGAGATTCAAAAACTGTGTAATGATGAATTACGTGCAAAGACCGACGAGATAAAACAACGTATTCAGGATTTTGTTTCAGAAGAAAATGCCAGAGTAGAAGAACTTCGCAAAGGCATTGAAGATAAAGAACTTGAAGAGCGCGAAACTATTTGGGCCGAAGTCGATGTAATTGAAAAAGCAATAACAGAGAAGATGGAAATTGTACTGGAAGAGTCGCTTCCCGAAGTATTCTCTGTTATGAAAGAAACGGCACGTCGTTTTACCGAAAACGAACAAGTTATCGTTTCTGCCAATCAATTTGACCGTGACCTGGCAACCAAACACGATTTTGTTTCTATCGAGGGAGACAAAGCCATTTATCTGAATCATTGGAAAGCCGGTGGTACTGAGATTAAATGGGACATGGTACATTACGATGTACAGTTATTTGGTGGCGTTGTATTACATAAAGGTAAAATCGCCGAAATGGCAACTGGTGAGGGTAAAACATTGGTAGCTACTCTTCCTGTATTTTTGAATGCGCTTACCCGCAAGGGCGTCCATGTGGTAACAGTAAACGACTACTTGTCTAAACGTGACTCGGAGTGGATGGGCCCGTTATACATGTTTCACGGACTCTCTGTGGATTGTATCGACAAGCACCAACCTAACTCGGATGCACGCCGCGCAGCATACAATTCGGATATCACATTTGGAACAAACAACGAATTCGGTTTCGACTACCTTCGCGACAACATGGCCATTAGTCCACAGGACCTGGTACAGCGCAAGCACAACTACGCCATCGTGGATGAGGTCGACTCAGTTTTGATTGATGATGCCCGTACACCTTTAATTATATCCGGACCTATCCCCAAAGGAGATGTTCAACTTTTCGAAGAATTCAGAAACAACGTAGAAGTTGTTGTTAACGCTCAGAAAAATCTTTGTACCAAGTTGCTTACCGAAGCAAAAGGTAAAATGTTGAGCGATGATTCTAAGATTAAAGAAGAAGGCTCTCTTTTATTATACAGATCATTCAAAGGATTCCCTCGCAACAAGGCATTGATTAAGTTCCTGAGTGAACAAGGAGTTAAGGCTTCTATGCTGAAAACAGAAGAACAGTATATGGCCGAAAACATGCGCAACATGCATTTGGTAACAGACGATCTGTTCTTTGTGATCGACGAGAAGAATAACAGCATAGAACTTACCGATAAAGGTATTGACCTTATGACAGGTAATTCTGATGACCCTCATTTCTTTGTACTTCCTGATATTACATCAGAACTTTCGCAGCTTGAAAACTTAGCTGGCAACGATTCAGAAAAACAGGCTCGTAAGGATGAAATTCTGGCAAATTATGCTGTTAAGAGCGAACGCGTTCATACCATCAACCAACTACTAAAAGCATATACCTTGTTTGAAAAGGACGATGAGTATGTTGTAATGGACAACAAAGTAATGATTGTAGACGAACAGACTGGTCGTATTATGGAAGGCCGCCGTTATTCTGATGGTTTACATCAGGCTATCGAAGCCAAGGAACAGGTAAAAGTGGAAGCCGCTACACAGACCTTCGCTACTATTACATTACAGAACTACTTCCGTATGTACCACAAGCTTTCGGGGATGACCGGTACGGCCGAAACAGAAGCTGGTGAATTATGGAATATCTATAAACTCGATGTGGTTGTAATTCCTACGAACCGTCCTATATCTCGTAAGGATATGAACGACCGTATTTATAAAACTAAACGCGAAAAATATTCGGCTGTAATTGATGAAATCAGTAGTTTAATTGAAGCTGGCCGTCCTGTATTGGTTGGTACTACTTCTGTTGAAATCTCTGAATTACTAAGCCGTATGCTTACCCTGCGGAAGATTCCTCACAATGTACTTAATGCCAAGCTGCACCAACGTGAAGCTGATATTGTGGCTCAAGCCGGACAAGCCCGCACAGTTACCATCGCCACCAATATGGCTGGTCGTGGTACCGATATCAAGCTGTCTGCAGAAGTGAAGGCAGCCGGAGGTTTGGCAATTATTGGCACCGAACGTCATGAGTCTCGTCGTGTGGACCGTCAGTTACGTGGTCGTGCCGGTCGCCAGGGAGACCCGGGATCATCTGTATTCTATGTATCTCTGGAAGACGATTTGATGCGTCTGTTTGCTTCCGAACGTATTGCAGGTCTGATGGACAAGCTCGGTTTCAAAGAAGGCGAAGTGCTGGAACACAATATGCTTAGCAAATCGGTAGAACGTGCACAGAAAAAGGTAGAAGAAAACAACTTTGGCATACGTAAACGTTTGCTAGAATACGATGATGTAATGAACTCGCAACGCGAGGTTGTTTACTCTCGTCGTCGCCATGCCCTTTTGGGAGAACGTATCGGAATTGACGTACTAAATACTATTTACGATACTTCTGCAGCGATTGTAGACCAACACGAAGGAGATTACGAATCATTCAAGCTTGAGCTCTTCAAAGTATTTGCTATGGAGTGCCCTTTCACCGAAGACGAATTCAGAAGCGGCAAATCAGATAACCTTACCGATCGTTTGTTCAATGCAGCATTGAAAACATTCAAGCGCAAAATGGAACGACTTTCGGAAGTTGCCAATCCGGTAATTAAACAGGTATTCGAAAACCAGGGAGCCATGTATGAAAATATTATGATCCCTATCTCGGATGGCAAACGTATGTATAACATAAGCTGTAACCTAAAGGAAGCCTACGATACTGAATGTAAAGCCATCGTAAAGTCATTCCAAAAGTCGATCGTATTACATACCATCGACGAAGCATGGAAAGAACACTTACGTGAAATGGATGAACTGCGTCACTCCGTACAGAATGCCAGCTACGAAAACAAAGATCCATTGCTTATCTACAAGCTTGAATCGTATAATCTTTTTAAAACAATGGTTGATACGATGAACCGAAAAACAGCCTCAATCCTTATGAGAGGTCAGATTCCGCTTCGCGAAGAGCCAAAACAGAGTCAGGCCGAAGTTGATGCTGCACATGCTGCGCATGCCGCTGCTCAACGTGTAGCCGTTCAACAGGCAGCCCCCGAAAGACGCCAGGATATGAGTAAGTACCGTACTCAAAAAGATGAAATCGGTGGCACAACTCAACCGGAAGAACGTGCAGAACAACGTCCGCAACCCAAACACGAACCTGTTCGTGTGGAAAAACAAGTAGGGCGTAACGATGCCTGTCCTTGTGGAAGCGGTAAGAAATACAAAAACTGTCACGGCAAGGGTTTATAATCCATTAGTCTGATAACGATACGAAGAGCCTCTTCCCTGTGAAGAGGCTCTTTTTTTTTAATACTATTTTGAACTTTCAAAATTAGGACTTTGAATTGTCAAAGTATATACTTTGGCGACTCAAAGTATATACTTTCAGGTCAAAAAGTCCCGAAGAAAAGAAAACCGGCCACTTTCAATAAATGCAAATAAAAGGAACTTAACTATTAATTAGAAATAATTTAAAGCATTCTAATTACAAATGATAAACCGGCAATAAAATTAACACATTTGTCTAAAAATAAATGAGTTTTGGAATAACCATTTGTCAATAGTTTGCGTATATTTCGCCAAAATAACCTTAAATTACTATCACAATGATTATTGGAGTACCAAAAGAAATTAAAAACAACGAAAACCGGGTTGGTCTTACCCCGGCTGGAGTTAAAGAGATTATTAAAAGAGGACATCAAGTATATGTGCAGCAATCTGCAGGTGCAAACAGCGGATTTGCCGATGAGGCTTACCTGGCTGCCGGAGCCAATCTACTACCTACCATCGACGAGGTTTATGCCATAGCAGAAATGATTGTAAAAGTAAAAGAACCCATTGCTCCCGAATATCCTTTGATTAGGGAAAATCAACTTCTTTTCACCTATTTTCATTTTGCTTCGGACGAAGCCTTGACAAAAGCCATGATTGCCAGTAAGGCTGTTTGTCTTGCCTACGAGACTGTAGAGAAGCCTGATGGTTCATTGCCATTGCTTATTCCTATGAGCGAAGTGGCTGGACGCATGTCTACCCAGGAAGGTACCCGTTTCCTTGAAAAACCTCAGGGAGGAAAAGGGATTCTGCTAAGCGGAGTTCCGGGTGTAAAGCCGGCAAAAGTTCTTGTACTGGGAGGAGGTATAGTTGGTTACAACGCTGCTAAAATGGCCGCAGGTATGGGGGCTGATGTTATTATTGCAGATATATCTCTGCCGCGGTTACGCTGGCTGAACGAAAACTTGCCAGCCAACGTAAAGACACTCTATTCATCGTCTCAAAATATTGAGAACGAACTTCCTGATACCGATCTAGTAATCGGAGCTGTTTTGATACCTGGAGCCAAAGCTCCTTTCGTACTGACAAAGGAAATGCTTCCTTTACTTAAAAAAGGAAGTGTGTTGGTAGATGTAGCCATCGATCAGGGGGGATGTTTTGAAACCTCACATCCTACTACTCATGCTAATCCTGTATATGAAGTTGGCGGAGTGGTTCACTATTGTGTTGCCAATATCCCGGGAGCTGTGCCTCATACATCCACACTGGCACTTACAAACGCCACCCTACCCTACGTAATTAATCTTGCCGACAATGGTTGGGAAAAGGCTTGTCAAAAAGATCCAGGTTTGCATCTTGGACTAAATATTGTAAAAGGGGAAATTGTTTATCCGGCCGTTTCCGAAGCATTTGACTGGGCCTGATAGTAAGATATAAAAACAATAGAGAGGGTGAATCAATTGCTTGATTCACCCTCTCTATTGTTTTTATATTGCTGTACTACTTTGTGTTAAGAACCAAAGAAATACCGGAAGATATCATTCCCGTTGGCATAGATAAGTAAACCGAACAGCAAAGCCATACCTACAATCTGAGAATATTCCAGGAACTTATCACTTGGTTTGCGGCGGGCCACAACCTCGTAGACAAGAAACATAACATGACCTCCATCTAACGCCGGAATAGGCAGTATATTCATGAAAGCAAGAATAATCGACAGAAAGGCAGTGCGTTGCCAGAAAATCATCCAGTCCCACTCGGCAGGGAATAATCCTCCGATAGTACCAAAACCTCCCAAACTGGAAGCTCCTTCTTTCGTAAACACATATTTCATATCGTTTACGTATCCTTTCAACGTATCTACCCCCTTCTGTATACCTGCAGGGAACGACGCAAAAAAGCCATAGGATGTGGTTACCGTCTGGTAGATATCCATCGGACTCTTCATATAAGCACCCATATGCCCGGCTGTATCTGTAGTAAGCGTAAGTGTCAGAGGCTGACCATTACGAAAAACGCCTACGGATATCGATTGATTTTTATGTTTATCCAATATATCCACTACATCATCGGCTGCAGGAGTAGATATTCCATTTATGGATACAATGCTATCATTTTTCTGAAATCCTGCAGCTTTAGCTGGAGAATCTTTAGAAAAATCATTTACGACCATCGGATACCTCAATCCGGCGAAACCTTTCTTATCACGCATCATCCGCTGCATCAAATCAGAGGGAATGGCAATAGTTGTTTCTTGTCCGTTACGTAAAACAGCTACAGACTGCGCTTCAACAATTCCGCGGATAGCAGATTCTCCAAACCGTTCCAATTCAACACCATTGGCAGACAACAGAATGTCGCCATCCTGAAAACCTATTTGCTTGGCTGTTTCGCTATAATACATACCCATCTTCATGTTCTTTAGCGGCAAGTAAGTATCACCCCAGGCAAACAAGACCATGGAATAGATAAACAGTGCCAGCAAAAAATTAAAGACCACCCCGGCAATCATAATCATAAGCCTTTGTCCAGCCGGTTTCGAACGAAATTCATAAGGTTGCGCAGGCAATGCCATCTGTTCCTTATCCATCGATTCGTCAATCATACCGGAAATCTTGCAGTAACCTCCCAAAGGAAGCCATCCTACTCCATATTCCGTATCGCTGTTTTTCGGTTTAAACTTAAAAAGAGAAAACCAGGGATCAAAGAAAAGATAAAACTTCTCTACCCTGACTTTGAAAATTCTAGCAAATAAAAAATGCCCGAACTCATGCACGACAACCAGAATCGATAAACTCAGTATGAGCTGTAAAGCCTTAATTAAAAATGTCTCCATCTATACTCTATTGTGTTTTAATTTATATACTAAAATAATGTTGCTGCTATACATCGTGCTTCAGAATCTGTTTGCACATAATCATCGTAAGAAGGTGCAGCAATAAACGAAGCCTTTAACATTGTTTTCTCAATCACTTCGCTCATCTGGAGAAAACCGATGCGGTCTTGCAGAAAGGCAGCTACAACAATTTCGTTGGCCGCATTCAAAATGCACGGCATATTTCCTCCCTGACGCACTGCTTCAAAAGCAAATGCCAGATTACGAAACCTAACCATGTCCGGTTCTTCAAAAGTAAACGTAGAATATTGATTAAAGTCCAATCGGGGAGCACGGCTCTTTAATCTTTCCGGATAAGAAAAAGCATAGCTGATGGGCAACTTCATATCCGGAATACCTAACTGAGCCATAACCGCGCCGTCTTCGAACTGAACCATAGAATGAATAATTGACTGTGGATGAACTACCACCTGAATTTGTTCGGGGGTAAGTCCAAATAACCATTTTGCCTCAATCATTTCGAAACCTTTGTTCATCATCGAAGCCGAATCAATAGTAACCTTAGCTCCCATCGACCAATTAGGATGTTTTAAAGCTTGCGCTTTAGTAACCGTAGCCAATTCCTCCAGCGTTTTTGTCCGGAACGGACCACCAGAAGCTGTAAGCAATATCTTTTCTACCGTATTATATCCCTCACCCACCAAACACTGAAATATGGCAGAATGTTCGGAATCTACTGGTAAAACAGGAACTTTATATTCGGCAGCAAGGGCAGTAATTAATTCTCCCGCAACAACAAGTGTCTCTTTATTAGCCAAAGCGATTGCTTTGCCTGCCTTTATAGCATGGATCGTTGGTTTTAATCCTGAATATCCAACCATAGCAGTAAGAACCATTTGTATGGGTTCTGCCTGTACCACTTGACAAATAGCTTCCGAACCAGCCCAAACTTTGATTGGCAGGTCTTCTAAAGCCTCTTTAAGTTCAGGATATTTCTGTTCGTTGGCGATAACCACCACTTCAGGCATAAACTTTCTTGCCTGATTTATTAATAGATCTACCTGGTTATTGGCAGTCAGGGCGTAGACTTCGAATAGATCAGGGTGTTCACTAATCACTTCCAGTGCCTGCGTACCGATCGAACCGGTAGAACCTAGTATAGCCAGTTGTCTTTTCATGAATTAAAATGCTATGTATTCTTCAGGATTAACAGGAGCTCCTTTATACCAGAGTTCAAAATGCAAATGAGGACCGGTAGACAATTTTCCTGTGTTTCCTACCAATGCAATAGCCTCGCCTGCAACTACATGGTCTCCTGCTTCCTTTAGTAACAATTCGTTGTGTTTATAGATTGATAAAAATCCGTTCTTATGTTGTATCTGAATCACATTTCCGTAGTTTGCATCGAAGCCCGTAAATACAACAGTTCCATCCAAAGTAGATAATACACTTTCGCGGGCAGCAGCAACAAGATCGACTCCGTAATGACGATTTTCTGCTTCATAATGAGCAGATATTACACCACTTACAGGTTTGTAGAAAAATATATTATCAGAAATAATTTCAGTTGGGGTAAGCACAGAAAGATTATATTTTTCTTCTTCTTCAAATTTCTTCACAAAATCGGATTCAACTTTTCCTCTTGGTATTTCATAATTTGCATCCGCATGTGCCAGAGAATCGATCGTACGGATAGAATCCAAGGGCATGGTTCCCGACAAAATACCAGCTACATTTTTCAGATACAAAGTCTGTATGGCAATCATACGCTCTAAAGAATCAGCTTTTAGCGCATTTTGTACAATTTCTTTTCTTACCTCCACATCCAAATAACCAGGAAGATAGTTTCGAATTGGAGTTTTAATAATAATAAAGGAAGTAACCGCAATCAGAAAAAAAGCAAAAACAGCCATTACAACAAAAGCTGACAGCTGTGATAAACGAAAGGACCATACCTCTTCCAGTGTAGCTTCATTAAAAAATGAGAGTTTGTATTTGAACCGAATCCGGTGCCAAAAAGATTTCTGATGCTTTCGTTTCTTCTGTGCCATGGTTATTACTTAAAACGCAAAAGTAACAAAATCCTCCTCCTTTGAAAAGATGTTCACGCTTATTAACTATTATAAATCAAGCAAACCATCCGGTAGAGTAACTTCCAATTGTTTTTTATCGTGATCCACACCTGTAATAATTTCTTCGACAGCAGGAATCAGGATCTCATTTCCCTTGTAATCCACCTGCAAAAGAACATTAAGTGTCGATTCATCCACCATAGTTATTGGCCCCAACAAACCAAGTACAGTATCAGAAACAGTATAACCAACAAAACTATCCCAAGTCATATCTCCCACCAAATCGCCAACAGCAGCATCAAGCGGGTAATACACTTCCATATTACTAAATTCGCGGGCGGCAGGTTCCGAATCCACATTTTCTAATTTCACCAGTATGGAAGAATCCGATTTATAACGATATTCTTCAATAAAGAACGGAACTAGAATCCCATCAATCTCACAAACAAGATAAGGATCCTCGCTGTCGTCAAATACATCGCTTGTTGTTAACAGCGTTATTTCACCTTTAATACCATGAGGCTTTGCAAACTGTCCTATCTTAAAAACATCTTCTTTTTTTAACATATACTGGTGTATTAAAGACGGGTTATACGTGCACCGATACTATTCAGGCGCTTATCAATATTCTGATATCCGCGGTCTATCTGATCAATGTTATGAATATGGCTTGTACCTTCGGCGCTCATCGCAGCAATAAGCAGTGCTATTCCGGCACGAATATCAGGCGAAACCATAGTTGCACCCCGTAATTTATAGCGGTTTCCCAAACCAATAACTGTTGCCCTGTGAGGATCGCAAAGAATAATCTGCGCCCCCATATCAATTAGTTTATCCACAAAGAAAAGCCGGCTTTCAAACATTTTCTGATGAATCAGAACACTTCCAACAGCCTGGGTCGCTACTACAAGAAATACACTCAGTAAATCGGGGGTTAATCCTGGCCAGGGTGCATCCGCAATAGTCATGATCGAACCATCAATAAAAGTATCTATTTCGTACGATTCGTGGGTAGGAATATGAATATCATCGCCTATCTGCTCTACCGTAATACCCAATCGGCGGAACGATTCGGGAATAATACCCAACATATCATATCCTGTATTTTTAATGGTAATATTCGAACCGGTCATCGCCGCCATTCCAATAAAACTCCCCACCTCAATCATATCCGGAAGTATGGTATGAGTTGCCCCCCCCATTGCTTCGACTCCCTGAACGGTAAGCAAATTGGATCCAACGCCGGAGATTACAGCACCCATCCGGATCAATAGTTTGGAAAGCTGCTGCAAATAAGGTTCGCAGGCAGCGTTATAGATAGTTGTTGTTCCTTTCGCCATTACAGCCGCCATAAGAATATTGGCTGTTCCGGTTACAGACGCTTCGTCAAGAAGCATATAAGCACCCTTCAGTTCTTTGGCTTCAATCTCATACAACTGTGTTGACGGATCATAAGTAAAAGTTGCGCCCAGCTTTTGAATGCCCGCAAAATGAGTATCCAGTCTCCGGCGACCAATCTTGTCGCCACCAGGTTTGGGAATCACGGCTTTGCCGAAACGGGCAACCAACGGGCCTACAATCATAACTGAGCCTCTCAATGAGGCACTTTTACGAAGAAAATCATCGGTCTTTAAATAATCCATATCAACGTTGTCTGCCTGAAAAGTATAGGTATCAGGAGAAAGCCGTTCTACTTTTACCTGCATATCCCGCAAAAGTTGAATCAGATTATTTACATCCAATATATCGGGTATGTTGTGTATGGTTACTTTTTCGGGAGTCAGCAAAACCGCACAGATCACCTGCAACGCTTCGTTTTTAGCTCCCTGCGGAATAATCTCTCCGTTTAATCTGCAACCACCTTCAATAACAAATGATGCCATAAGCTATGTGTACAAAAGGTTAACGACCTTTACGTGTGAAGTTTTTGTTTGTGCTTTTGCGGGAAAGAATATCCCGGCTTTCAGTTAGTTTATGCTGCTCTTCATCAAGAACAATCTTACCTTCCGACAATTCATCCAAATCCTTAAATATCTTACGATCGTCTACGGCTTCCTTATTCCAGTTAAGGAAAGATTTCTTCATCTGGTTAGCCAGAAGCTTAATCAAATAGTTTTTTTCCTGACCATCTTCAAATTCATTTGCCTTAACTATCATTCTTTCGAGCGTTTTGCCATAATGACGGTAACGGATTCGTCCGGTATTGTAAGGAACGCGCGGGGGACGGCTAAACAAATCTTCTTTTTTTACGATTTCGTAAGGATAATCGATGTCTAGTTGAAAATCAGCCATAATTGCCAAATGATCCCACAATATATGCTTAAAGTCGTTAACATCACGCAAGTGAGGAAACATATTCCCCATAATATTGATTATTGAATTGGCACATCGCATGCGTTCTTCCTTATCTTCTATAGTTAGACAATAATCCACCATATTCTGGATGTTACGTCCGTACTCGGGTAAGATCAAACGTTTTAGTTCTGTATTATATTCCATCTCTGTCTTTGATTATTCTGCAAAAATACACAATTAAATTGAATATCTGAAGAGTAAACAACAGAAGCTACTCTCTTTATCTTCATTTATATTTCTTTTCACGTTTAATGGTTAAAAACAGAATTATTTTCGTACGTTTGCATGATATAATCGTAAATTAAACAGTCATGACAACACAGCTCCAAGCTAAATTTATAGTGTTGATTTTTCTACTTATATTTGCAGGTTGTAACAATTCGTCAAAAAAAACTAATCAAAATGACGTATCGTTCGATTCTATTGTTGTTGAGAAAAGCTATCATCTTCTTGAAAACCCGGAGAATCCTAATTGTAACCTTCAAATAAATTTCACTTATCCAACCAAAATTGAGAATAAGCAGTATTTGAAAAATATACAGCGCATTTTTACTGAAGCTTATTTCGGAGATGCTTATGCTGCCTATTCGCCTCAGGATGCTTCTGCAAAATATGCTGAATCTTATCTTGCCAATTACAAAGCACTCGAGAAAGACTTTAAATCCGAAGCTGAAAAAGATTCTGACATGCCTCTGGGGGCATGGTACTCTTATTATGAAATGTCTTCGAATAAGATAACATTCAATCAAAGCGGATTGCTCTGCTTTACGGTTAACTTCGAAAATTACACTGGTGGAGCTCATGGTTCTCACTCATACTTCAACCACGTCGTAAACTTAAAAACAGGATTGGTTGTTACAGAAAAAGAGATATTTACCGATAATTACGAGGAAGAATTGGCAAAAGTACTTGTTGCTGCCATAGCGAAACAAAATCAGGTAAACGACGTAAAAGCATTGGAAAATATCGGTTTTTTTAGTGTGGATGAAATCTTTCCTAACGGAAATTTCAGCATAGATGAAACCGGTATCAATTATACATTTAATGAATATGAAATAGCGGCTTATGTTGTAGGGGTAACCAATGTACATCTTCCTTTCGGAGAGATACAACACCTGCTTCGCAAAGAAAGCCCTATAGCACATCTTGCATTTTAAAAATATGAAAGTAATTCAATCTTATTTCCCGGAGTTAAGCGAACATCAACTGGAGCAGTTCGCGGCTCTCAACGATTTATATACCGACTGGAATGCGAAAATCAATGTTATTTCTCGTAAAGACATTGAGAATTTGTATCTGCATCATGTGCTCCACTCATTGGGTATCGTTAAAATGCTCCGTTTTAAAGATGGTTCTTCAGTAATGGATGTCGGTACAGGGGGAGGATTCCCTGGGATTCCTCTTGCTATCTTTTTCCCCGAAGTTCAGTTTCATTTGGTTGACAGTATCGGTAAAAAAATAAAAGTTGGTCAAGCTGTAGCCGAAAGTATCGGACTAAAAAATATTACATTCCGCCACTGCAGGGCCGAAGAAGAGAAACAAAAATTTGACTTTGTGGTAAGCAGGGCTGTTATGCCGTTGGCCGATTTAGTCAACCTGGTCCGAAAAAATATAAAAAAGGAGCAACATAACGCATTACCAAACGGTTTGATTTGCCTTAAAGGGGGCGAACTTCAGCATGAAATTTTGCCTTTTCGAAATCAGGCGTTGAGTTTTGAACTGGGAACCTATTTTAAAGAAGAGTTTTTCAAAACAAAAAAAGTTGTATACGTTCCATTATGATACATGTAAAACGTTTCGAGTTCAACTATTTCTCTGTAAACACTTACCTGTTGTACGATAAAACAGGTGAAGCTGTGTTGATTGACTGTGGCTGTATGAATCAGCGTGAAGAAGAAGAGTTGTCCGGTTTCATTGAAGAAAACAAACTAACTATAAAACGGCTTCTGTGCACACACTTACATCTGGACCATGTTTTCGGAAATGCATATGCAACAAAAACATACGGAGTGGAACCTGAAGCACACAAAGCGGATACAGAACTCCTGCCATCTGCCGAAGTGCAGGCTAAGTCTTTTGGATTGACGATGAAAGGAAAAAGTAACAATAGCATCCGCTATATTACAGTTGGAGAATCCATTCGTTTTGGAGAAAGTACTTTAACCACACTTCATGTGCCGGGTCATTCTCCGGGAAGTCTTGTTTTCTACAGTGCTGAAAGCACCCTGGCCATTACCGGTGATACCCTTTTTGCGGGAAGTATCGGAAGGTCTGATTTATGGGGAGGAAATCCCGATGTATTAGTCGCTGCTATCCGCGACAAACTACTTAATCTACCGGAAGACACCGTCATATATCCCGGACATGGTCCAGAATCATCGATTAGGGAAGAAAAACTTAACAATCCGTATATTTAAAAACACAACCATATAAAATACCTAAAATCTATGGACACAAATAAATTTGTAAACCGCCATGTAGGCATTAGGGGTGAGGAAATACCTTTAATGCTTAAAACAATTGGAGTCGGTTCAATGGATGAATTAATCAATCAGACCATTCCATCTGGCATCATGCTAAAAGAACCTTTAAACCTGCCCGAGGCGATGACTGAACGCGAATACGCTGAACACATTGCCGAACTAGGTTCTAAAAATGAAATCTTTACATCTTACATAGGAATGGGATGGTATGACACCGTAACTCCTGCTCCCATCCAGCGCAATGTGCTGGAAAATCCTGTTTGGTATACTTCGTACACTCCCTATCAGGCAGAAATCTCGCAAGGTCGTTTGGAAGCTCTTCTTAACTTTCAGACCATGATATGTGATCTTACCGGGTTACCTCTTACTAACTGCTCATTATTAGACGAGGCAACTGCCGGTGCAGAAGCTGCTACCATGTTCTACGGAGCCAGAAGCCGTGCCCAGATTAAGAACGAAGCAAATACTTTGTTTGTTGACGAACATGTATTTGTTTCTACTTTGGCAGTGCTTCATACGCGTATGAAACCTCAGGGAACCAAGATTGTGAGAGGTAACTACAAAACATTTAACTTCACATCTGATGTGTTTGGTGCTATTGTTCAATTCCCAAACAAAAACGGATCACTGGAAGATTACAAGTCTTTCGTAGCTCAAGCGAATGAAAACGGAACACGCGTTGCCGTTGCCGCCGACTTACTTAGTCTTGTTTTACTAACTCCTCCGGGGGAATGGGGTGCGGATGTTGTATTTGGCACCAGCCAGCGTTTTGGAATTCCAATGTACTTCGGAGGACCATCAGCTGGTTATATGGCTACCAAAGACGAATATAAACGTACAATCCCCGGGCGCATTATTGGCATTTCTAAAGATGCCTACGGAAAACCGGCCTATCGTCTGGCGTTGCAAACACGCGAACAACATATCAAACGCGAAAAGGCAACTTCCAACATCTGTACAGCTCAGGCATTGCTGGCTACAATGGCTGGATTCTATGCCGTATACCATGGTGCGGAAGGGTTAAAAGATATAGCCTCAAGAATTCACAGTTATGCCGGATTTTTATCTGTCGAGCTTGAAAAAATGGGTTATAAACAATTGAATAAAGACTATTTTGACACTCTTAAGATCGAGCTTCCAGTAAATGTGTCACTGAGTGCCCTGAGAGAAATTGCCCTGGAATGCAAGGTTAACCTTCGTTATTTTGGGGACGGTCACATTGGCATAAGCCTTGACGAAACAACACAGACTACTGATATCGGTGTATTACTTTATATTTTCGCCGGGGCAGCGGGTAAAGATTACTTGCTAAATGAATCGGTTCCTGTAAAGCACTACTTTAATAAGAAGTTTGAACGGACTTCGACGTTTCTGCAACAAGATGTATTTAAAAAATACCATACAGAAACGGAACTGATGCGCTATATAAAACGACTGGAACGTAGAGATATTTCTTTAGCTCATTCTATGATATCACTGGGTTCATGTACAATGAAACTCAATGCTGCTTCCGAATTATTTGTACTAAGTAATCCCCAATTCAGCTGTATCCACCCCTATGCTCCGGATGAACAGGTGGAAGGATATACCGAAATGATAGAAAACCTCTCCTCATATCTTGCAACTATTACAGGATTTAAAGGTGTTAGTTTTCAGCCCAATTCAGGTGCTGCAGGTGAATATACAGGATTAAAGGTTATCCGTACGTATCTTGAAAGCATTGGACAAGGTGCCCGCAACATTGTTTTATTACCCTCTTCGGCCCACGGAACCAATCCGGCTAGTGCAGTACAGTGTGGATTCTCAACGGTTACCGTTATATGCGACGATAAAGGGAACATCGATATGGATGATTTCCGAAATAAAGCCGCAGCAAATAAGGATAACCTGGCGGCAACCATGATTACCTATCCTTCCACACACGGAATCTTTGAAACATCCATTGTAGAAATATGTCAACTCGTACATAGTTACGGCGGACAGGTTTATATGGATGGTGCAAACATGAATGCACAGGTTGGACTTACCAATCCAGGCTTTATTGGTGCAGACGTTTGTCACCTCAACCTACATAAAACATTTGCCATTCCTCACGGCGGAGGTGGTCCTGGAGTTGGCCCTATCTGCGTAGCCGAACATCTGATTCCCTTCCTGCCTTCGCACCCGATAATTTCGGAAGGAGAGCAAAACAGTGTATCTGCTGCACCTTATGGCAGTGCAGGCGTTTTACCTATTACTTATGGTTACATCCGCATGCTGGGAGCTGAAGGATTATCCACGGTAACAAAAACAGCTATTCTGAATGCTAATTATCTGGCTGCTAAATTTAAAGACACCTACGGTATTGTATACACAGGTTCAACAGGTCGTGTTGGTCACGAGTTGATTATGGAATGCCGGGGTGTAAAAGAACGATCAGGTATTGACGAAGGTGATATTGCCAAACGCTTGATGGATTTCGGTTATCACGCTCCTACTCTCTCTTTTCCCGTTCACGGAACATTGATGGTTGAACCAACAGAAAGCGAAAGCCTGGCCGAGCTTGACAGATTTGTTGAAGTAATGGATTGCATCTGGAATGAAATTAAGGAAGTCGAAACAGGTATAGCCGACAAAGATGATAATGTATTAAAAAATGCGCCTCATCCCGAATACGAAGTAACCGGAGATGAATGGAAACACTCCTACTCACGTAGCAAAGCTGCCTTTCCGCTGGATTGGCTTCACGAAAGCAAGTTTTGGATTAATGTGGCCCGTATAGATAATGCTTATGGCGACCGCAACCTTATCCCAACAATTTGTTCTTGTGATATCTAAAATAATTGTATTATTTTTACCAAATAAAAACGAAGTAATATGTTAAGCAAAAGTTTAGAAGCTGCTTTAAATAAGCAGATCAACGCTGAATTTTGGTCAGCCTACCTTTATCTTTCTATGTCGACAGACTTTGCAGCTAAAGGATATCCTGGGTTTGCAAACTGGATGAACATACAGTTCAAAGAAGAACAAGATCATGCAATGAAGTTTATGAACTATGTTATCGCACGTGGTGGAAGAGTCGAACTAAAACCAATAGCAGAAGTTGCTACTTCATGGGAAACTCCGTTAAACGCGTTTCAGGAGACTTTGACTCACGAACGAGAAGTTACAGCTCTTATCAATAACCTTAACTCTTTGGCTGTCGAAGAAAAAGACTATGCCACTGAATCTATGCTTCGTTGGTTTATTGACGAACAGGTAGAAGAAGAAGAAACTGCGCAAAGCCTGATCGATGCATTGAAAATGATCAAAGATAATGGTTTTGGACTTTACACATTAGATAAAGAACTAGCCGCCCGTGTATATACTCCGGCTACTACAGCTTAATCAATAAACTTTCAGCCGGAACATAGAGTTTTTAACTCCATGTTCCGGTTTTTTTTATTACTATGCAATCCTTTCTCGCTTTCATAATCCCTAATGTAAAAAAACGATCCTATGAGAAATCTATTTTTAGCACTGGCTGTAGTTGCATTAACAGCATGTGCCAAAACTCCTGAAAACAAAGTAACTTGCTTTGCCTGGCAAGGCGAAGGGGAAAATACAACGGAAGAAACCCTGAAGGCTGATTTCAGTAAATGGAAAGGTCATGGAATAGACGGCGTATGTTACAATGCCGGCCACGATGTTGAAAAGCATCGCCGAGCCGCTCAAGCTGCAAAAGCAAATGGAATGGAATACCATGCATGGATACCGGCCATGTTGCAAAGCGGACCTGAAATTGATTCTACCTGGTATGCCATTAACCGTAACGGTGAATCCGCTTACCATGTTCAGGCATACGTCCCCTATTACAAATTTCTTTGTCCAAACAAAGAAGAAGTAATCAACTATCTTACATCTATGTATAGTAAGGTGGCGGACATTCCTGAAGTGGATGCTATACATCTTGATTATATTCGTTTTGTTGATGTGATTCTGGCCCGAGGATTATGGGACAAGTACGGTCTTGTAATGAACGAAGAGTATCCTGTTGCCGATTACTGTTACTGCGATAAATGTGTGAGCGATTTCAAAGCTGCAACAGGCATTGACATTAAAACGATCGAGGATCCTTCTAAATGTGAAGAATGGAAACAGTTTCGCTGCGATGTAATCACTAAATTGGTTAATCATATTGCCGATGCTGTACATGCAAAAGGCAAGAAAATCGATGCGGCTGTATTTCCAGGTCCCGACTCATATGCTAAAAAAATGGTTCGCCAGGAATGGAATAAGTGGAATCTTGATGCATTCTTTCCAATGAACTACAATGACTTTTATCTTGAAGGACCAAAATGGATTGGTAAAATTGTAAAAGAAGAAGTTACTTCTGTTAACGGCAAAAAGCCAATTTACAGCGGACTTTTTATTTGTCGCGATTACGAGAACAAAGCAAATATTAAAGATCCGGAAGGACATGGATTAGTTCCTTCCGAAATTGAAGAAGCAGTACGTCTTTCAATGGAAAATGGTGCCGCAGGTGTATGTCTGTTTACTCCGGGTAATATGACGGATGCACACTGGCAGGCCTTCGACAAAGCCATTCATCAAAAGTACACTGTTAAATAAATTATACCAGTGATTTAATACAAAAGAACAATTAATCAACATTTATTCTCGATTAACTGTTCTTTTTGTGTAAAAACATTTGAAAAGATAGTCTTTTTGAAGTATTTAAATATAATGAACATCACTTATGAACAGATTAGTAAGAATAACAGCCTCTGAAGATATTTTTCCTGAATATCAAAATACGCCAGTCGGACTTCTTTTGGAATATCATAATCTCGATCGCAAATTTGAGACTTACACACAAGCGCAACTACTGGTAGGTATGTGTATGGATCATAGAAAACACCTTCATATTCCTGATAACTTTGCATTTATAATCCGTTCGGGAGGCGCTAATTTAAGATATAGCGAATTTAAAGTTTCTTACGCGATTGCTGTTGGTAACGTCAGATATATTGTGATTATTGCTCACAACAACTGCGGTATGGTTAATTTGTTTGCACGTAAAAATCAATTTATCGACGGACTTGTTGAAAAAGCAGGATGGAGCAGAGAAAGGGCCGAAGAACACTTTGAACACTATTCTCCCGTGTTCGAAATTGGAAATGAAATAGATTTTGTACTTAGCGAAGCCAAACGTCTCCGGCTTGCCTATCCACGAATAACGGTTGTACCAATGTACTACAAAGTAGAAGATAATCACTTATATTTATTAAGAGAATAGCACCCGGATTTTGAATAAAAAAATTGAATGAATGCTCAATAGAAACCAATGTGTGCACTTTCCGGGACAAAGTGCTTTGATTTAAAGAATGTTTGATTAATTTTGCCCCCCAATGTCCAAATGATCAAACAGAATTGTACTAAGCTACAAAATCTAATATCACTATAATATGAGTTTAAGAATTATTGTATTAGCAAAACAGGTACCGGATACACGTAACGTGGGTAAAGATGCTATGAAGGCCGATGGTACGGTTAACCGTGCCGCTCTTCCAGCAATTTTCAACCCGGAAGACCTGAATGCGTTGGAGCAAGCTTTGCGCTTGAAAGATGCTTATCCCGATACTACCATCACACTTCTTACGATGGGTCCGGGACGTGCAGCAGAAATTATCCGCGAAGGTTTATACCGTGGTGCAGATGGCGGCTATTTGTTGACAGACCGTGCTTTTGCAGGTGCCGACACGTTAGCTACCTCTTACGCGCTTTCAATGGCTGTTCGTAAAATAAAAGAGTATGATCTGATTCTTTGTGGTCGTCAGGCTATCGATGGCGATACAGCACAAGTTGGTCCTCAGGTGGCCGAAAAGCTTGGATTAAGTCAGATTACTTACGCAGAAGAAATCCAGAAAGTAGAAAATGGTAAAATAACTGTTAAACGTCGTCTTGAACGAGGTGTAGAAACAGTCGAAGGTCTTTTACCTATTGTTATTACAGTTAACGGTACAGCTCCCGACTGCCGTCCCCGTAACGCGAAGTTTTTGCAAAAGTATAAACATGCCAAAACCGTTACTGAAAAACAGGAATCAAACGATGATTATACTGAATTATTCAACCTGCGCCCATATCTGAATCTTACAGAATTAAGCGTAGCCGACGTAGAAGCTGATGTAAAAGCATGTGGATTATCAGGATCACCCACAAAAGTAAAGAAAATTGAAAATGTGGTATTTCAGGCTAAGGAAAGCAAAACACTGAGTCCGTCGGATACAGAGATTGAAGAACTGATGATCGAATTAATAGCAAACCACACCATCGGTTAATGCTTCACTTTTAAATGGAAACAAAAATGAATAATTTATTTGTATATTGCGAAATTGAAGACGGCATTGTGGCAGACGTAAGTCTGGAACTACTTACCAAAGGCCGCTCGCTGGCAACCCAACTTGGGTGCCGTCTGGAGGCTGTTGCCGCCGGAACAAAACTTGACGGCATAGGAGCTCAGGTATTCCCTTTTGGTGTGGATGTATTACATATTTTCGATGATGCACGCCTATTTCCCTATACTTCTCTGCCTCACACTTCTGTTCTCGTTAATTTGTTTACCGAAGAAAAACCGCAGATCGCCTTAATGGGTGCAACCAGTATCGGTCGCGACTTAGGTCCACGTGTTTCTTCTGCACTAACAAGCGGACTTACAGCAGACTGTACGTCTCTTGAAATTGGCGATCACGAAGAAAAGAAAGAAAACAAAGTATATAAGAATCTTCTTTATCAAATTCGTCCTGCTTTCGGGGGTAATATCGTTGCAACGATTGTTAACCCGGAGTGTCGTCCTCAGATGGCTACAGTTCGCGAGGGAGTGATGAAAAAAGAAATTTTAGATCCATCTTATAAAGGCGAAACAATCAAACACGATGTAAACAAGTATGTTAGTGAAACAGACTTCGTGGTATCTGTTATTGACCGTCAGATGGAAAAAAGCAAAACAAACATCAAAGGCTCACCAATTATTGTTGCAGGAGGTTATGGCGTTGGTTCCAAAGAAAACTTTGATTTACTTCATAAACTTGCTGCCGTTTTGGGTGGCGAAGTAGGAGCTTCCCGCGCTGCGGTTGATGCCGGATTTACTGAACACGATCGTCAGATTGGTCAAACCGGTGTTACTGTACGTCCGAAACTTTACATTGCCTGCGGTATATCCGGTCAGATTCAGCATATCGCCGGTATGCAGGAGAGTTCCATGATCATTTCCATCAACAATGATCCGAATGCTCCTATCAATACTATTGCCGACTATGTAATTACTGGTACGGTTGAGGAAGTAATTCCTAAGATGATTAAGTATTATAAGAAGAATTCAAAGTAAACAAGAGTATGGCTAATTTCTATTTAGATAATCCCAGCATGAAGCACCACTTGCATCATCCGCTTATGAAGCGGATTGTGGAGCTTAAAGAACGCAATTACAGAGATAAAGATGTTTGCGACTATGCACCTATCGATTTCGAAGATGCAATGGATAGCTACGAAAAAGTTCTGGAAATTGTTGGTGAAATTTGTGGTGATATTATCGCTCCTAATGCAGAGAGCGTTGATCATGACGGACCAACAGTAAAAGACGGACGTGTATCTTATGCAGCCGGAACCAAGCAAAACCTCGATGCTGTTGTAAAAGCAGGATTAATGGGTGTGGCAATGCCTCGTCGTTATACTGGTCTGAATTTCCCAATCGTTCCATATATCATGGCTGCAGATCTTGTTTCACGCGCCGATGCCGGTTTCGAAAACCTTTGGGGATTGCAAGACTGTGCCGAAACGTTATATGAATTCGGGAACGAAGAACAACGCCAGAAATATATACCGCGTATTTGTGCCGGCGAAACCATGTCGATGGACCTTACTGAGCCAGATGCAGGATCCGATTTACAATCGGTTATGCTTAAGGCAACTTACAGCGAAAAGGATGGTTGTTGGTATCTTAACGGTGTGAAACGTTTTATCACCAATGGTGATGCAGATATCCACCTGGTACTAGCCCGTAGCGAAGATGGAACTAAAGACGGACGTGGTCTGTCTATGTTTATTTACGATAAGAAAAACGGAGGTGTTAATGTACGCCGTATCGAAAATAAAATGGGTATCAAGGGTTCTCCTACCTGCGAGCTTGTTTACAAAAATGCAAAAGCAGAACTTTGTGGCGACCGCAAGCTTGGTCTTATTAAATACGTGATGGCTTTGATGAATGGTGCCCGTTTGGGAATTATGGCACAAGCCGTAGGTTTAAGTGAAGCTGCTTACCGCGAAGGACTTGCATATGCAAAAGACCGCAAACAGTTCGGAAAAGCGATTATCGAATTCCCTGCAATATACGAAATGGTAGCGCTTATGCGTGCAAAAGCAGACGCTTCACGTGCCATGTTGTATGAAACCGCCCGTTTTGTAGATATGTACAAGGCGCTGGAAGATATGGCAAAAGATCAAAAACTTACACCCGAAGAAAGAACTGAATATAAGTATTATAGCAAACTGGCAGATGCATTTACCCCAATGGGAAAAGGTATGACTACCGAATACGCCAACCAGAATGCCTACGATGCTATTCAAATTCACGGAGGTTCAGGTTTTATGAAAGACTATGCCTGCGAACGCATCTATCGTGACGCTCGTATCACAAATATTTACGAAGGAACTACACAATTACAGGTTGTAGCTGCCATCCGCCACGTAACCACAGGAACCTACCTAAGTCGTATACGCGAATACGAGGCAATCAACTACAAACCCGAATTGGGTGACTTGAAAAAGAAACTGATAGCGATGACAGTAATCTACGCTAAATTGGTTACTATGGTTACCGAAACGAAAGATAACGAGTACATCGACTTTCAGGCGCGTCGTCTGGTAGAAGCCGGAGCACACTGTGTAATGGGTTACCTATTATTACAAGATGCAAATGCAGATGAAAGCTTCCGTCGTTCCGCTGAGGTTTATAT
Organism: uncultured Macellibacteroides sp.; assembly: GCF_963667135.1. NCBI lineage: Bacteria > Pseudomonadati > Bacteroidota > Bacteroidia > Bacteroidales > Porphyromonadaceae > Macellibacteroides > uncultured Macellibacteroides sp. Next base: position 4,335,039 of record NZ_OY762974.1, read on the forward strand.
CAACTACGGACAAGCAGAAGTAAATAAGATCAATGGCTACATCTGTAGCTTCGATATGGAAGACCTGGGCTATTACAAACAATAGTTTATCCGGTTTAATTCAAAATAAAAAGACTGCTTCATGTTTGAAGCAGCCTTTTTATTTTCCATAGGTATCTTACTATAGAGGGAAGCGTACTAGCAAACATAGAAATTGTTCTCTGTTTATCTGGCAACTAAAATTTGAAATGAAACATTATGGCTGACGTATTGTTTTATAAAGGGATAATGTTCCTTAAATTATTGAAAATAAGACGTTCTCTCTATGAAAATAAAAAAACGAAAGTCCCTTATAATAGTATGTTCGATACTAATAATAGGATTTATTGTGGGAGCAATTCTTATTAACTTGTACCTGAATTACCGATTGGAAGGCGTCTTGAGAGAAAAGCTGAGTGAACGAGTCTCGGAAGTTTCTGGTGGTTTTTATAAATTTAAATCCAATAATTTGCATTTTGGGTTGTTAAGTGGTGCAATAACGCTGAGTGGCATAGAATTGTATATAGATTCAGTCGCCTATAAACAGCGGAAAGCTAAAGATAGTTTACCTGAGAACTACTTCAACATTCATATAAAACAAATACGTTTTAAGAAATTCAACCCAATATGGCTATTTAACTATAAGAAAATTCATCTCAGTTTAATTGAAATTAAAACACCTGTTGTCAAGATTTATAATTCTGACAGTGTTCATCAATTCAAAAAAAAGAGTTCAGGACCAAATTCTACATCTTTGTTTGAGATAATTTCGCCTTATATAGAAGCTATTGAAGTAAAGAAAATGAATCTTGAAAATGTAAGTATTGTGTATATATCAGGCGTAGTTAAAGGATATAAAGAAAATACAATAAACGAAGCGGAACTACCTGGTCTTAAAGCCCTTTTTGAAACTAAAAAAATAAATATCCGGAATATAAAACTTGGTAATGATATTTTTAATCTAAAAAGTTTTGAAATTAGTAAACCTGTACTGAAAATACATCAAATATTCCAAACGGAACATGTCACTACTTCATCATCCGATAAACTGGATATTTATAAAATGTTAGGAAAACTAGCAAAGAAGATATATATAAATCAGTTTAATATTTCTGATGCCAATATCGAATATAGCAGTACATTTAATAAAAAATTAAACACACAAGAACAACCCAGTACATCCAGTCTCTTTTTTACCGGAATGGCGTTGAATAATGAAAAAAAAACACTTGCAATAGATGATTTTAATTTTAGTATCAAAAACTTACATTACCCAATCAATAATGGACTTTATACGCTAAATGCAGATGCAATTGATTTAAAGAAAAAATTGGGTAGCCTAAAAATAGAAAAATTACATTTAGTTTCCAATTATCCAAAAACTGAATTCGCCTACAATCATCCAAATCATAAAGATTGGTATGATGTAGAAGCAGAACATATATCATTGTCAGCAATTGATTTTGACCGATACTTTTCAGCTACTATTTTTAATGCCAATAAATTAGTGATCAAAAATGCTAAGTTGCTAAATTACAAGAATCAGAAGATCAAAATAGAGCACAATATTATGCCCATGGTCTACGAAGGATTACAAAAAATGCCTCTAAAATATGATATAGATAGCGCAGATATAAGTAATTTAAATATCGTTTATGAGGAACTACCCAATAAAGGAACTAAATCCGGAGTCATATTTTTCTCACAGATGAATGGTAAATTATTGGGATTGACCAATATTGTTTCCCACCCTAAGCAATATATTCAATTAAATGCCAATGGCAAGTTTATGGGTACAGGGTACTTTACAGCTACCTGGATGTTGCCCGTTGATTCACTCAACGACCATTTTCATCTCGAAGTACATCTTCGTAAATTTGATCTAAGAGATCTAAATCAACTGATTACGCCTCTATTAACAAGTAAAATAAAAAGCGGGGTGGTAAATTCTCTGACTTTTAGCACAGACGCCTCAAGTAAAAGAGCAGAAATAGAAATGAGCCTGCTTTATAATAATCTGGAAGTAACTATTTTAAGAAATAAAAATGAAGAAATAACAACTAAAACATTAATCAGTACCATTGCAAACAATGTACTCAAAAATAATAATCCTGATTCAATGGATAAAGAGCCACGTACTGTTTACGCAACTCTTGAACGTGATCCGTATCATTCCACTTTTAATTATTTATTACAGATATTAAAACCAGCCTTGATTAAATCGGTAGGCATTTTTCAGGAAAAGCAGAGTTTTGCAAAAAAAGTTAAGAATTTCGGTCAAAAAATGAAAGACATCTTCCATGAAGATAAAAAAGAGCCAGAAAAAAAAATTCCGCAGGAAGACAAGCTTAATCCATAACATTATTCTGTATTTAAAACTACTACAAATTTGTAATTATGAACTATATAAGGGAAATCAGTATTTTATTTATTATAAGCTTCCTGTTGTGTACCAATGCTTCGGCTGCAAACGTACCACAGGATTTAAAGAAAAGTACGGATACAATACCCCTCTATTCGGGTGGAAAAATAAGAAAGTCTATTTATCCGCAGACTGAACGTAAACGAAGTATGTTCTATAATTATCTGTGGGGAAAGCATTATCGCGATTTATACTTTATGCCAATAACAGTTCAATCAGCCAGACTGAATACGATTTATGGCGGACTCACATTTGTTGATCAGCTTCCACGTTTGCATGCGATAGTTCTCGGAAATAAATCGGGAAATTACTACTTATTAAGACCCGTTGGTGGGTCATCCACATTTTTGGAGTCAGATTTTTTTAAACAGGTATATAGTAAGCAAGAATTTAAAGATACCTATTTAGATAAATTTATAGGTGATGCTTATACAATAACACACCCTTATGCATTTCTGATTGCCAATAAGTTGGCAGACGATATTGATGTAAGCTCTCTTAATCCGAAAATATATTATATTCCGAAAAAAACGTCAACCGATACAATTATTGATGGTACAGGCATTGAAGACAGGCTAGTGAGCATATATGATTTAAAAAAGTTTACAATCCACACTTCACTAATTGAGACAGAAGACCTGTTAAGAAAAATACGTGAAAATAAGTCTTTTTTGGTCGACCAAGACAAATATATTCGCGAACGGCTTTTAGATATGTTAATCGGAGATTGGAATACAACAGCTGAAAACTGGAAGTGGTATGAAGAATTACGGAATGACAGTCTCATTTATACTCCGTTGGTACTAGACCGGAGCCATGCGTTTACCAAAGTAGGCGGAGTTTTATTTAAAGGTGTCCTGGGAATGCTTGGACTTAACAATATAACGAATTACAACAGTCGCGATAAGAATTTAAGAAAAACAAATACATTTAGTCTGCCGTTGGATATTGCTATTACTGCCGGAAGCAATCGGGCTGACTGGATCAAACAAGCCAAACAAATCAAATCTATACTTACAGATGCATTGATTGATGAAGCTTTTAAAGAATTACCCAAAGAAATTTACGAATTAGAAGATACCCGGATAATAAAGATAAACTTAAAAAAAAGGAGAAACGCTGTCGAGAATATTGCTCAGGAATATTATAAGATACTACAACAAACTCCAGTGGTTACAGGAACGAACAAAGATGATCTTTTTGTAATTGAACGAAAAGATAAACACGCTACAACTATACGTATTTATGATAAGGAATCAGATCGATTGGTATTTGATAAAGACTATGACAAAAGTACACAGCAAATCTGGTTATACGGTTTGGATGGGAATGATGAATTTAAAGTGTCCGGTAGATCTAAAAATGAAACTCCTTTGGTATTGATTGGAGGAAAAGATACAAATACTTATAAGATAGAAAAAGGAGGGGAAATAAGAGTCTACGATTACAACTCACACGACAGTAGCAATGATTCGCTAGCCGGAGCCAACATAATTCAAACAGATATTGAAAAAGTAAATACATATGATTATCAAAAAATAAGACATCAAACATTGGGCTTTACGCCATGGTGGATTTATGATTCAGATTTAGGATTATATATAGGGGCGTATATAACTAAAACCATGTATGGTTTCAAACAATCGCCATATACCTATCAGCATCGGTTCGGATATAGCTATCTCGACGGTTTGATGTATCAAGGCTTTTTCCCCACACTTGACGAAATGAAAAGTTTGAATATTGAAGCATTTATTGGTATGCCATATAATTTTTTCAATTTCTTTGGGTATGGGAACCAAACAAATGGATACAAAGAGGAGAAGAACGATTACAATCGGATAAATATTTCAAGATATAGTATACAACCCTCTTTTTATTGGAAATTTGATACTAAACATAAGTTGATAGCCCAGATAAAACTCGAATTATTCAATATAAAGCGACCAACAGATCGATTTATAAATACCTTGTATGATGATAACGATAAGGTTTTCAAAACCAAGACGTTTGCAGATGTAAATTTAACGTATGAGATAAGTCGTAACTTGGGCCCAATTCTCCCTCTATTTAAGTTTTCATTGACCCCCGGATGGAAAGTTAATGTGAGTGATCTCGGGAGAAATGTACCTTATACGGAATCAGCACTGTCCTTCAATTTAGCATATGGTGATCACCTTTCTTTGGGTACCGAAATAAAAGGAACTACATTATTTTCTAACAAATACGAGTTTTATCAGGCTGCATCTGTCGAACTCAGAGGTTTTAGAAACAACCGATTTATCGGACAGCAATCGCTTTATCAGCATACTGACCTCCGGCTCGATTTGGGACATCTTAAAAATCCGTTTACACCTCTTCTATACGGAGTATTTCTGGGATTTGACTATGGCAGGGTTTGGTACCCGGACGAATACTCCCGAGAATGGCATACTTCCTACGGCGGAGGGTGGTGGATAACTTTATTCAAAAACTATACCGGCAAGTTCTCCTACTTTGCATCGAAAGATGGTGGACGCTTTTCCTTTGGGTTGGGACTTGGTTTTTAAATTATCACATGTTATTAATCAACTATTTAAATTAAATCACCTATGATTGTATAAATTAACAACGGTTTAATAATTTAGATGTACATTCCGGTATTCGTTTTTCACTTTATTAGAATGTGGATCATGGCACTCCATGCAACTCATTCCTTCATAAACCCCCATGGGCGTTTTATCATCCTCGGAACCAACAGCATGGACACCATTGGGTGCATGACATTGCATACATAGCTTTACATTGGTATCTTCGGAAACACGAACAATCGTATCCTGGCGATACATCTTTATCTGCATAAGATTGGAAGATGGCATGTGCCTTTTTTCAGACCTCACATACAAGGCCGTACCGGGACGACTTGTTTTCTTCAGTAAATTCGCTTTCTCCTCTGCACTCAAATCCTTATAGTTAACGCTGCGAGGCTGGGAAGCATGAACCTGGTGACAAGCCAAACATGTGATTGTTGGTCGATCCACCTGATTCGTATCTTTAATGCGCCATTTGCCAGAATCCCTTCCCTCCAATGACATCAGGCTGTTGATATCACCGTCGTAAAACATACCGTGACACCTGAGACAATCACTGTAAGGCTTTTCTAATTGATTATGAGCCTCATCCATAAAAATATCCTTGTATGTAGAAGAATGTGCACCAGACGACCAAGCCTTCTCTTCGGCTCCGTGACATTCGGCACAACGTTTAGCCATATCGAGAGACTGTTTCTCCGTGAGAAAAACATCTTCATTAGTCTTCTTCTCTGTAAAATGAATATATACCATATTCAATTTCCCCATCACACCCGTTAGTCCGTTACTTAAAGCAGTCCCGTGGCAATCGATACAGGCCACATCCGCATGGGATGAACCCCGCCAAGTCGTACAACTCTTCTCTATTTCATGACACTGTGCACAGGTATAATCGGGATTAATGGAATAAGCCATCTTATATGAACCAATGGCAACAAGCACACAACCAATGCCAATCAACAGAAACACCCCTCTTTTTTTCATCTTTCCCCCCCAGTCCATTCCTTTACAATATGATTTCCTGTTCTAAATGCCAGAGCCAAAATAGTAAGCGCCGGATTGAAGCCTCCGTTGTTCACCATTACACTCCCGTCGGCAATGTAAAGATTATCCATATCATGTACACGTCCGTAACGATCTACGACCGAAGTAGCCTGATCATCCCCCATCCTGCAAGTCCCCGCCTGATGCTGACCGCCGGTCATGCCTCTGCCTCCCCCATGCTTCCATGTCTGAACAGCACCAGCCTCTTTCAGAATATTCTCGGCCTTGGAAGAAAGAAAATCACATTGTTTTTCATCCAGCGGATGGCGCTCACCCGTATTAACCACAACCGGCACACCCCAAAAGTCTTTCACCTTATCGGAAACCATTACGCGCGATTCCCAATTTGGCATCTCCTGAATGGGACCAATCATGCGCCCCAACCGGAAGTAGTTGTCACGTTGAAACCGTTTATTCTCAATACCCCAACGGGCAGCACCCGGCGGACGATGTTGTGAAAAAGCATAAGGAAGCTGATAAAACTCATTAGCAAGCAATCCTCCGCCAATAATTCCCTCATTGTGATGGTTGTAATCATTGATCGCCATACAAGCACCCGGGCCAGCCAGATCGAGAATATCAAAATCAAATAGACCGGAAGCTCCGGTATAAGCATGCCCCTGTAAATTACGTCCTACCCAATCATTTTCATTTCCAATTCCTTTTGGGAAACCTTTCGATTTGGAATTCAGCAGTAACCTGGCCGTTTCGCTGGCGGAAGCACATACAACAATGATATCCGCATCCAGTCTGTGTACCCTCTTCTTTTCGTCGAAATAAGAAACAGCTGTAGCCCGGTGCTTTTCATCCGTATGAATCTTGTAAACAAAACAATTCGTTTTCACCTCGCAATTCCCGGTTTGCATAGCCACGGGAATGACCGTATTCTGCGTTCCGTTTTTGGCATCAACCGGACAAGCAAAACCACAACAAGTACGATTTCGGATACATCCCGCCCGCCCGTTATAAGGAACAGAGTTTCTCAACATAGGAATGGAAAAGGGATGCAGTCCCATCTTTCGGCAAACATCAGCCAGATACGCCCCATCTTTGTTAAATTCGAAAGCCGGCATAGGATACGGATTATCCCTGTTAGCCGCAAAAGGATTTGAAGACATATCACCCGACACCCCAATCTCACGTTCGGCCTTATCGTAAAAAGGAGCCAGTTCCTCATAGGTGATTGGCCAGTCGGTAAGTGTAGAGCCCTTTACCTCTCCATATGTGGATTTCATTTTAAAATCCTCTGGCATGAAACGCCAAGCCATGGCACCATATGAAACAGTCCCCGACCCTACGCAAGCTGCCACATGATTATATTCATAACTTTGAGCCATCACAATCTTTTCGCTTCCATCCGCATAGCGCACCACCCGGGGATTCTTTTCCCAATCCGGACCGAAAGCCGACCCCAAATCCTGTACCCACTGGGAAATAAGTTCGTCGTTGATATGCTTATCATACGAAGGCCAGTCGCCCCGTTCAAACAAAACAACCTTTATCCCACTTACAGCCAATTCCTTAGCCACAACGCCACCGCCCGCACCCGCACCGATAACAATGGCTGTATATTGTTTATTTTTCATACCTGTTCTGTCCGATTAATAAGGGGAAATCTACTTTCATCATCCGATAGCTTACATAATTCTTATTGCCACCATGGCGTGGAGATCCATAAAAACCCTGCATCGTGTGACGGAGGATCATCTCGAAAAACTCACTTTGCGAAATATCCTTCCAGCGATCGATCTCCAATTCACCCCTTTCCATTTTTTGCAGAAAAAGCATTTGCTGATCCCATGCCAGCGAAGCAAACGATTTTCCAAAAGAATCACGGGCCGAAGCTTCCACAGCCTCAATACCCTTCAGGTATTTCTCCTTTAGATCCGGGAAACGTTGAAAAAGCAACTTATCGATAAAATTAACCACTCCCGCGTCTTTAGCACCCGGAAAATCATCGGCAGGGATAAACTGTTCGGAAATAGCACCGATACACTCCCCAACCTCTTCCGAAAAAGAATCGTAGTATGTTTTGCTTCCCGAAACATGACACGCCGGAAACAAAAGAATGCTTCCGTACAGAAGCGTACATCGTTGAATAAATTGTCGGCGGTTCAAAGCCATAAGACAGGGGTCATTTAGTATTAGACATAAAACAGGCAACAAAAACGATCAAACACCTTTTAGGATGTATCTACAACAAAGTTATCTTATTATTGAAAACAAAATCATTGATTAAGAACAATTAACTTTATCTTCAACATTCTGCCATCCAGTGCATACCTAATTTATTTCAGATGATATACAATTAACAACGGATTAGAATCTTCATTTATATTTTTACAGACATTGGGCAAATCTTTGATTACATTCAACTTTGTCGATAAATAAAGAATCTCTGGAGCAGTATAATATTGAACAGAATAATTGTTTTTCAAATAAAAAGAGAGGTTATGCTACAATGTAGCATAACCTCTCTTTTATATTATTCGATATTGTCAGTTTATTTAGCTGCAATTAATTTTTCAAGATATGCTTTTGTTTTTAGCAAGTAATCCTTACTTTGTTCTCCAAGTTCATATTCAATTATGAAATTTCCTTTGAAATTCAATTTCTTAAGAGAAGCAACCAATGCCGGGAAATTTACATCGCCGTTGGGAATAGGTATTTCACTCCCTAATTCATTGGGATTCACTGGATACGTTCCATCTTTAGCGTGAATTGTTTTAACATACTTTCCGATCACTTTCAAACCATCTACAGGATTTGCTTTTCCATACATCAAAAGATTTGCAGGATCATAATTTACAAAAAGATTTCCAGTTCCGATATCCTGAATAGCTCTTAAAAGAGTAACAGGCGTTTCCTGTCCTGTTTCAAAATGGATTTCAATACCTTGTTTCACTGCATGTTCGGCTATTGGTTTCATTACTTCTATGAATTCTTTATACAGAACATCATTAGGATCTTCCGGAATAAATCCGAAATGGGCGTGAACAGCTGGAATACCAGCTTCTTTGCAAAAATCAATGCCATGCATTAACCGTTCTGTACGCGCAGCTCTGTATTCACGAGGTACAAGACCGATTGTCTTAGGTCCTTCAGTCAGATTCCATTTGTAGTCACCAGGTCCCATACAAGTTAGAGAAGCTACTTCTAACTTATATTTAGCAAGAGTTGCTGACAACCGCTTTGCAAGTTCGGAAGAATAAGTTCCGACACTGAGTTGGCAAGAATCGAAACCAAGGTCTTTAACAATTTTCAAATCATTCTCAGGATTATTCGCAGAAGTGATTACTCCGAATAAAATATCCTTTGAAGCATTTTCAACAATTCCAGATTCAACATTTCCCATTATTTCTCTTCCAAAGGAGGGGACAGCATAAGGGATGGCAGCTAATAGAGCTGTAGAACGTACAAAATCTCTCCTGCTAATTTTTTTCATTATAGATATTTTTTATTTAAGTATTTCAAACCAAACGGCTTCATACTTTATTTTAACATAAAAATTTATCGTTCAGGAGCTGTTTTATAAGATGAAACTAATCCTCCTCTCGCAACAGGAGACAAATTTATATCAAAAATAAATATTCTCAAACTATAAAGTCAATTGAAAAAAGTAAATTAGTTGATCTATTCAAAACTAACAAATAAATTCAATAATCATAATTCTATCAAAAACTAATAAAATTTATATCAGATGATATACGATTAACAACGGGTTAGAATCTTCGTTTATATTTTTACAGACATCGGGCAAATCTTTGATTACATTCAACTTTGTCGATAAATAAAGAATCTCAGGAGCAGAATAATATTGAACAATAATATTTTGATCAGGAAATGACTTTCTTCCCCATATTGGTAATCCATTATCAATATCATTTTTTATACCAATACCCGCCATAGATCGATTATAAGTAACTAACACGTTGGGGTCGATAATACTTATCTCTCGTGTAGTCTTTCGCGTGACTTTATCATAATGATAAATATGCATTCTATTATTATATATAACCCTTAGGTAAAAAGAATTATCTGTTTCAAAATAATCAAATACGCTATAGTTGTCGGAAAGCATATCTTGGTTGTTTATACTAAATGCCTTAGCTTTTGATTCAGTCGAATTATTCATTTTCAAATAATACATTGGCTTAACTCCCTTGGGCGTCAGGCAAAAAACAGTATCATTCGATTCTACAGAACATAAATATCCATCTTTGGCAGATATGATATATACATTTTTTAAACCGGTTTCGGCTATAGGAGCCAACTTTGTATTCAAAAAATCGGTCTTAACGTCAATTGTATCTCCACTTAATTTAAAGACTCCCATACCAAACATACCAGGTACATTTATAGGCACGTATTCTGCACCAACTTCAGCCATTAAATCATTCTCAATCAGATATTGGTATGAGAAACCACGGGAAATCTCCTTTTTCGACACGAACGATCCGTCGAATTGGTATATAGAAGTACTGAAAAGCTGAGAGACATAAATTAATTGTTTCTTATCGTCGGCAGAAATAGATAATATCTGTTGAGTTTCCCCCGGGCCACTTCCTCCTTTTGCAAACTTTCTAATAAAATGCCCTGCTCTATCAAACTGTAAAATACCACTTTGTTTTGATGAAATAATAAAAATATATTCTTTAGTGATACTACAATCAAGAATACCGGCAATCATTGACTCGTTATCATTAGTTAATTCCAATGGTACATACTCTATGTTGCTTATCTCTTTTGAAATATTAATTTCTGAATCAACATACCCCTCTCTCACATTTACAATATTCAAATCCGAATAATTTGTACTATTATATTGACAAGAAGATAGAAGTAAAGCAATAAATAAAAGGTGACTTTTCATAGCTATAATTATTAATGTGTAGCATAATAGTATCATTTAATTAAGTGTCGTTTGTAAAATATAAAATACATATGGTTTTAATCTACTTTGTAATTAGCAAATCGGGAATAACAGGTTTTGAATATCCGATTCGGTTCTCTCCAATTCCTTCCATTACGTAGGAATAAGTCGTTACAGCATCAGCCGAATAAAACTCAACCGTAGCTTTACCTTCACTGTTGGTTTTAACAGTCGGATTCCAATAAATAGTTGTTCTTAAATCGGGTGTAGAACTCCCTTTTATTTTCGGATTATCATAAGCAGGTACATAAAACTCTTTACGCACACAATACCCCTCCGGCTTGTAACTAACCAATCCCGGAGGTGCCACCTCTAAGGATTGGATAATATCAATGGGATTTCTGGTTTTAATTATTACTACACCATTTGCCCCCCTGGCTCCCCAAAGAGAAATTCCAATACGCGAAACCAATTCAATCGATTCGATATATAAAGCCGGAGCTTCCATCATATCTTTAATACTTTCCTTATCAATTTCTACACCATCAACAATCCAAATGGCGCCACCACCCGGAAGTCTACTTAACTCATGCTTCAGCGGCATTTTATTATTTAATTCGTTTCTACCTACTTTATAACTAAACATCCCTTGTCGGATCTTGTCCTCTTTCTCTGCCTCCATCTTCTTTCCTTTAATCTCAACATCCGGCAGATTGATGGTCCACATACTTTTCTCAAACTTCCTATGTTGTCCGGCCTGTTTAATGTACGAAAGAGGCAAGGCAGCCGAATGAGAAACTGGCAACGAAGGAACAACATTCAGCTGCGCATGATTGTCGGTTGAATCAATCTTTACATCCAGGAACGTACGGTTGTTCCGCTTATTTCTTCCCTGTAAAACAAAGAATGCTGTATCCGGACAATCAAAACCTATAAAGCCAAACCGCCCCCCGGCATCGGTTTTCGCTGCATCGGGAATCATACTTTTGTTGTTGCTGAATAGAATTACCGATCCCTCTTTGATTGGTTTACCAAGCATATTTATAAGTTTTCCAGTGAGTTGAAACTCTTTCTCCATCGGATAAACCGGTTTAGGTTGTGTAGTGGCAATCTTCTGCCAAGAGAAGCGTCGCCAGCCCTGGGTGCTGAGTAACAAATCCAGAGCCTCCATCCGTTCCGCCTCATCACCCGCAAAATACCACCCTGCATTTTCTATATAGCCTTTTAAATCGGCCTCCAGCAAAAGAGATCCTTTTATGTTATGCACATCAATCGAAGGAGAAACAACTTTATCATTTGTCACTGACAACGAAAAGCTCCCTTGCACCGGCTTGCCCGTTTCATCCGTAACCTTCATTGTCAGACGGATCTTTTCCCGGTCACCATATTCGTTTTTATCCGGGACCATCTCTATTTTCAAATCATCCTTCCGGTCTATAAAAATCAGCCGCTCACTTACAGGTTTACCTTCTTTGAAAAGAGTGAACTGTGCAATCCCCGTAGGAAATTTATTCTTTGGTATAACCACCTGTTCCATTTCGTTCCTTCGTACACCATCCAACGCATAACAGACCGAATGCCGGGACTGACCGATAATACTTATCTGTTCCGGCTGAATATTTGTAGATCTGATTACCAAACAGATTGAATCTACCGACTGGGTAGCCGAGACAGTCAACCCCTCTTCCGGTAAAGGCAGATTAAACGATTTCGTTTTGCCTCCCGATTCGACCGAAGCCGTGTAAGTGCGATTCTGTTCGGGCAGAAAAACAAAGCTCCCCATCCCCAGATGCTCGCTTTGAAACTGGAGCAACTCCTTCCCTCTATCATCCCGCACAATGCCCCGCGCATCCTTTCCGAATCCGTCGCTGCCCAATATTTTAAAAGCAACTTTATTATCCACCCCCTTAAGAAGAACGCCTCCTTCGGGAAAGAAATCAACTTGAAAATCTGAATCTACTGAGAGATTCTGTGCCTTTAAAGACGAGCTTCCGACAGCAATATCCCGGTGATAAAAATAGTCTTCCCCCGCATTTCGCATCCAGTTAGTGTACGCCCTTAAATGATAATTTGCAGGTGGAAGGGAATCCGGAAGTTCAATTTGTCCGGCAAACTCATTTTTATCCGATTGTAATACGATACGCCGAACCGTATGTTTCTTTTGATCCGTAAGCTCCACGTATATAATCCGGCTACCTTCGATATCCTTTTTCAGATGCATATTTGTTAAGTAAGCCCTGAGGTATATAATCTCTCCTTCTGCATAGTAAGGCTTATCAAGATGAAGATAGATTTTTTCCACAGGATAAGAGCCGGCATACTCATTAAACGAATGAATAAGATTATTCACTTCCTGCGTATAACAAAACTTAAAGCAAAACACTAAAAATAGGCAAATCAGTAGTTTTTTCATGGCTAAAACAAAATTATTGGTTATGATACACAACTAGTACCGGAAATTCTTTTCTTGTCCGGTTGTTCATTACACGACAAAAGCGCTGACAAGACAAACAAAGCTGCGACTATATATTTTAGTTTCATAATGGTTATATTTAGAAAAATCTTTCCATTAAAATCTGCATATATTACAAATCTTCGAACAACTTACGCTATTCTGTATACAATAATTTGAATTACTCCTATTTTGTTTTGTTCAACTTCACTGTATAAAGAAATATATTACCCTCTGAGTTTGAATTTAAACAACCAATACTGTCAGAGATCTTCTTACAATCATCTTTATTTACATAAAGTAAAGCTCCAATCTCATTATCGTTATTTGTTCCTATAGGCCATATATTCTTAAATAATTTAATGTCATCGTAAATTCCGCCAAATGGATCATCCTCTTTTACATATGAATATCCTTTTAGCATATGCGTCTTATCTTTTATGATATCATAGAGTATATATCTCACAGTACTTCCATAATTACAGCGTGCAAACAAATAGTTATTTGTTTCCATTACATGAGAAATTCTGTAATACATATAGGGCATAATTGTTTCTCCTGTCTGGAAGTAGTATGGAGCTTTATATTTTCCCAGATTAAAATAATACTTTGGATACAGAAGCTTATAATCGTTTGATATCTGGTATACTGTATCCACACTTGTTTCAAAAAAGTTAACTTTATTACCTAATTGATATATTACAATATCACCAAAAGGTCTCCAAGTATATGCATTCGGAGGGTAAGATTGACTATGTTCAATTCTGCTGGTAACTTTTTTTTCTTTATAATCCATAAATTCAAGTCTTGGAGCAGACTTGTCTTCACTATTATAATAATAGCTGACATAATGCGTATCAGTAAATCCTGTCATGAAGAACGGCCTTTTAATCGAATCAACAATCATTTTATTAAACAAATCATACTTATATAACCAACCACCCCGTTTAGCGAGAAAACTAGAAAAATATAGTGTCTTTTCATCATTACTTATACTGCTGATAGATGGTAAGATGTTAATCATATCCGCATTTACAGAAGAAACTAATGCTCCTGTTTTTCTATCAAAAACCAATATTGGATTCCCTTCTTTGGCTCCATCAAAAAGAATAACAAATGTATCCGTTAGGCCTAAATACACATTATGTTCTAATAATTCTTGCTGGCTGCTTATGTTAAAATAATCTTTGGGAACTTGCAACATAAAACAAGAAACACTATCAGATATATCACTTAAATTTAATAACGTATCAGGCGTGTCAATTACCCGGATAGTCTTCATTTTCGGAATACTATCATTTATAAGCGTTTTTTGACAACCCAACAAATAAAAAAGAAAAAGAAAAAAGATTATATAATTCTTCATAATAAGGATCTAGTCTCCGTTTTAAATTTACATTACTCCTATTTTGTCTTATTCAACTTCACAGTATAAAGAAATATATTACCCTCAGAGTTTGAATTTAAGCAACCAATACTGTCAGGGATCTTCTTACAATCATCTTTGTCAATATAGAGCAAACACCCTATCTCCTTTCCATTATTTATACCGGTAGGCCATATGTTTTTAAACAATTTAATATCATCATATATTCCCCCATATGTTTTGTCAGCATTATTATATGAAAATCCTTTTAACATACGTGTATTGTCATTTGTAATATCATAGAAAATATATCTTACAGTATCTAGATAACTACATCTTGCAAACAAATAGTTATTTGTTTCCATTACATGAGAAACTTTATAGTACATATCTGGCATCATTATTTCTCCCGTTTGAAAATAGTAAGGAGCGCTATACTTACCTAAATTAAAATAGTATTTCGGATACAGATGCTTAGAATCATTCGAGATTTGGTACACTGTATCAACACTAATTTCAAAAAAGTTAGCTTTATTTTCCAATTGGTATATTACAATATCACCAAAAAATCTCAACGTAAACGGATTTGGAGGATAAGACTGACTATGCTTTATACGACTTGTAACTTTTTTTGCTTTGTAATCAAAAAATTCTAATCTTGGTACAGACTTATCTTTCTTATTTTGATAATAGTAGACATAGTGTGTATTTGTAAATCCTGCTGAATTAAACGGTCTTTTTATAGAATCGACAATCATCTTACTAAATAAATCATACTCACATAACACACAACTTCTTAACTCTGGATTAAATGTAAAAAAATAGAGTGTTTTTCCATCGTTACTTATGCTGTTGATAGATGGTAAGAAGTTAATCATATCCGCATTTACAGAAGAAACTAATGCTCCTGTTTTTCTATCAAAAACCAATATTGGATTCCCTTCTTTGGCTCCATCAAAAAGAATAACAAATGTATCCGTTAGGCCTAAATACACATTATGTTTTAATAATTCTTGCTGACTACTTATGCTAAAATAATCTTTGGGAACCTGCAACATAAGATAAGAAACACTGTCAGAGATATCACTTAGATTCAACAACGTATCAGGAGTGTCAATAACCTGAATAGTCTTCATTTTCGGAATACTATCATTTATAAGCGTTTTTTGACAACTCAACAAATAAAAAAGAAAAGGAAAAAAGATTATATAATTCTTCATAATCAAATAGTTGGACTTATTGAATAAAATTTAACACTATCAGTGCTCAATTGATTACTCCATTCATTAAAGCCGAACAAAACCCTATCTTCCGTAATAATAACCTCTGTATCTAACAGATCAGACGGGAGCTCAATTTCTTTATAATCTAAAAAGTCGCCCGAAATTCTCGACAACGCATAACTTCTATTCAGATACTTACCTCTCTCATTTATCTCACCAACATTTAATCTCCAAAAAACATCACGGTATGCATCATAGTAAAGAGGATAATAATATCCGAAGAACATACTAGCCCTAGACTTATCTATTCCAAATTTATCAATAGGTTTATTAAACGATTTGCTCAATTTCGTTTTAAAATCTATCACATTAAGAGCTTTTGTGATACGATCATAAACAAATATTTTGCTTGAAGCCGGGTAATTATATACAATCTTATTCTTTACTGGCTGCGCATTCAAAACATTTAATTCATACATATCCCCTTCCGCTTTAATAAAATCAGGGAACGGTATTTTTATTAATGAAGTAACCTTCCATGAATCAGCAGAAACAATAGCAACATACAATGGCAAAGAATTATCAGGATTACTAAATGGATACAAGGTGACGGCGAATTCTCCTTTAATAGGGTCCATTAGTAAAAATCTATACCCCATCCACATGATTGGCATTACTTTATTGAACGTATAATCTTTAACAAGTGAGTCAAGTAATTCGCTCTTTGAAGTTTTAAAAAGAACCTTTCCATTTAAATCTATTTTATAATAGTAATAAGAATCATCAACAATAATAGAACCATCATAATAGGCTATACCAACAATCATAAGTCCAACTGAATTGGGCCCATCCTTACTTAAGAGTATTTGTTTAAAAGGTTTTTTTTCACTCAGATTAATCATATCAATTGAGTGAAGCTTCTTATTATATCCGAAAAATATACTTTTTCCCTCTATCTCGGCTGAAGTAGATCTACATATCCCTGACGAGTATGCTTGCAAAAACAAGTTGTCGGTTTCTTGAGGAGAACTAACATTTACACAATAGATTTCATCCTTTATTGTATTTGAAGTGCTTCGACTTTCATCCTTGTTATTACAACATAGAAGGAATGTCAATAATAAAATAAATACTGTAGTATTTTTCATAAAATATTTAATCTAAAATTATTATTATAACGGGTTCTCTCTTTTTCATAATTATTCTTTTTCAATAGGCCGTTCATTAACTCCTGGAATCTCCATTCGTTTTTATTAAGAGAGCAAGCAAATCAAATATTTATTCATTTTAAATGGTATTTTACAATTACGGGATTATCAGTTATTTCAGCACCTATTTTCTCAGAGAAATGTTTAATTTCTTCAATTTGGAATGAGGCAAATAAACTATTCGAATAATCAGAGTATTTTATTTTTTTACCGTTCCGGATAGAAAACTCTGGAATTCCAGAATAAACAAGGTTAACATGATCGTATTTTATGCCACTATTTTTATCGTACAAAAACATGAATGATACACTTTTTACTCCTTCAAATTCATTGAGCATATAATGAAGAAATAGGAAATCTGATGTTTCATAGCAATCCGTTACCTGTAGACGGCTTCCCGCTATCTTTAGCTTAGGGTTAAAGTCCTCGCCCAATTCGGTTTCTGCAAATGAATATTTTAGCTTTCCTAAATCCAATAAGTATTTCGGAACTAATTTATTGTCTTGAACCCTATAGATCGTATCATTAAAGTAATGATACAATCCAGTTTCATCATTTACGCTATACATGAAAGTATTTCCCAAAAAGCCTTCTTTCCCCATTGTTCGCTCTGAAATAGAAATTGTGTCGGAATGTTGATCTCCTTTATAAAGAAGCAAATCCGGAAATACAGAGTTGGAAATTGAGTATAAATATAAGTTACTTCCTTTACCGTATATAGCATTATATGCATACCCTTCAGGTAAAGATTGGGTACTTAACAGCTGACCTTCAAAATTATAGGTCATTATTTTTCTTCCGAAGTAATCGAGGATAATCACTTGTTCTTGCTGATTATTTACTTGCATATCCCAGGCAGATATATATTCTTCCGGTCCTTGTCCAACCGTACCAATCATCTTAACAAACCTGCCGTTACTTGTAAATTGATATAATTTTCCATCGGATACAATCCATAAAAACCCCTTACTTTCCTGGATATCAGTTATTTCTTTAATCAGACATTGGTCATTTGTCTCCAATGGAATTGGAACAACACTATCACTTATTTTTTCTAACGGATACTCAAATTTCAGGTCAATATCCGATGTGCTATTAAGGACTATCCGGGTAAGCTTTTCATCCCTATTAGTAAAGATACAACTAGTAAAAAGAATCAGGAGTAAACTAAGTAATTTTTTCATAATATATTAGTGTTAAGAAATTATTATATAGCACGAGCTATTACAACGATCGGATTATCATCCTCTTTAATCGTTGCTAAAAGTGGTTGAATCTTATTATCAGTTTTTCTCTCTTTATCGCGATATTCAATTAATTCCGAGGGATCAATTATGAACATCACTTCACCTTTGCTGGTAATATATCGAGGTAACATTGGTGGCAAGTTACTTTTATAATAACCAGAATTTTCTTTTCCATTATCACAGATATAAGTCTGCTTATTATTTTTATCAAAGTAACCTGTATAATAAATACGTTGACTATAATAATCTGGAAGTATGTAATAATTAAATAGCACATAAGAGTCTGTTTCATGAACAAAGTCGATAAAGAATTTGTCTTTATTAAAATTCTTTTCTTCTCTATTCAAATAAGAAGGCTCTTTGTTTCCCAAATTAAAAATAATATGTGGAAACATCCCTTTTTCACTAACAGAATAGACCGTACTGTTATAACCTGACTCTTTAAAATAAGTTACGTTCTTGTAATTGTAAAAAATCCCATAATCAAAAGGTCTCTCATTATTTACATCTTTGTAATGTTTATCATTCGAGTATGATTTTAAAGCTACACCATCTTTGTTGTAAATGACCAGTTTGACAGGATCATTTCCTGTCATATTATTTACAAAGCTCACGTATTTATCTTTGCCCAAACGCCATGGAGAATAGATTGTAAGGTTCTTTTTTTTGTTCTTGTACGTAGGTTTCTTAATAATAGTCGCTACTTCATTGGTATTTATATTGAATCCTTTCCATTTATTCCAATCATCTGCAAAAAGAATATTATTAACTTCATCAAAACCATAATAATTAATCATTCTAAAAGTATACTCTTTAGGCCCAGAACCAAACCTGCTAACTTCTCTTATAAATTTACCCGATTTTCTATCAAACAAATAAGCTCCAACAAAATAGTTCATGGCTATAATATACTTTTCCGATAAATAATAGGATGCACTCTTAATTTTTATCAAGGCTTTAGGTGATAATTCCAAAGGGACATACTCTATTCGATCGTAAAGCTTATTTATTTCAACTTTTACATGTTTAGCCTTCGTTAAATCAATATTGACTACGTGTTGCCCCACAAGAGAAAACATCATAAATGTAAAAGCTATAAGTAACCACCATCGGAGTTTCATGCCAATCCATCGATTTATATTATTATACAATAGGACCACCCAAAACTAACATATTAATCCTATACAATAATCATAAAGTTGTTCACATTTTGTTCACATCTAACTCTTTTCACAAGAATTAACTACATCAGAAATATCTGGGCTAAAAAACGAGATTAAATAATTTAACTAACCAAGCCAAATATCATTCTATTTATAAACGTTGGATAGTCCACTCTTCTTTAAGTTTTGCATAAATTAAATCATCGACCCATTCTCCACGCAAATAGTAACTTTCCTTGAAATGAGCTTCCTTTCTGAACCAAATCCGCTCTATTAATCGAATAGAAGCTGTGTTTCTCGGATCGACAGATGCAATAATTCTGCGTTTTTTCATAGTTATAAAAAGGTAATCAACCATTCCTTTCATTGCCTCCGTTGCATAACCTTTATTTTGGAAAGCTTTGTTTAATGTACAACCAATTTCGGCTTGCATATTGTCATGATTTGTAAAGCTGATACCCATATCACCAATTAATCGGTTTTCTTCAACAGTCATAATGACAAACTGAAAGCATAAATTCGCTACATCAATAGTGTTAGGCATATTGATTATATAACCACGAACTTCATCAACTGAATTTGGAATCCATCCTTGATATCTGTTTTCTAAACAATCAGAACGATAAGAAAAAATAGCCTCTGCATCTTCCGATCGAGCAAGTCGGATGATTAATCTTTCTGTTTTAATAGTGTGTGTCATTTTACTACGTCTAATGCTTTATAATAAGCAAAAATTTGGCATACATTGGTCAAAAAATACTTCATTCCTCTGGCAATTGTCCTAATCGTTTCAATATTAGATGTCGGAGACGTTCCTGATGTTCGTCGCCCCACTGACCTAAGACAGAAATTATCGGGATCAAAGTTTCTCCAAATTCAGTCAGGCTGTATTCTACCTTTGGGGGAACTACCGGATAAATCTTTTTAGTAATTAACTCGTGTTCTTCCAACTCGTTCAACTGTAAATTCAGAACTCTTCTGGAAGCATCTGGAATTTTACGTTGTAATTCACTTGGGCGTTTATATCCCTCATGAATAAACCACAATAAGCGGATTTTCCATTTGCCGTAAAGGACTTCACCAATCAGATCAAGTCCACATTTTAAATTTAAAGGTAGCTTTCTTTCGTACATAGATACAAATATATCCATATATTCCAGAATTGAGCAATAAGGGAAAAATTTATCCCTATCCGAATCGTTTTACCGTACTTGCAGGTGTTTGACATATAACCTAATTTTGCATTAAAAGACTGAGATATGGGACAAAAATTTAGTTTTGAAAGCGAACTGACCGGCAAAATAGCGTTAGTTACAGGTGGTACAAAAGGTACAGGAAAAGCAATTGCTGAACGGTTATTAAAAGCAGGTGCAACCGTTGTCATTTCAGCCAGGAATGCACCTGAAGAGATGGAGAAATTCCTATCGGACGACCTGCACAACCCGAAGACATTGAGGAATTTGTAGGCTTTTTAGTTTCGCCCAGAGCAGGATACCTTACTGGAACAGAATATGTAATTGACGGAGGAACTATTCCTACTATATAATAACTTTAAAAACAAAAACAATGGATTTAAAATTACCGAAAGTCGTTTCAGACTTACTTACAGCACAGAAGAATTATGACAGTGATGCCTATTCCAACTGTTTCTCAGAAACAGCACTTGTCATTGACGAAGAAAAGGAGTACCAGGGTAAAATGGCAATAAAGAATTGGATTGAAGACGCAAATCAACAATTCAAAATAACAATGGAGCCAATTAAATATGCTGAAATTGATTCAACGGCTATTCTTACGGCTGTTATTTCAGGAGATTTTGATGGTAGTCCGGTTGCTTTGGATTATCATTTGCAAACAAAGGACAATATAATAACTCGTTTAGAAATTACGCTAAGCAAAGCTGAATAAATGATAGGGCTGCATATAAGAATCATTAAACATGTTTGTACTATAAAATATCCGGAAAGTTGTTGTAAAATTATATTTACTCTTCAATTTTCCGGATTATTCTACAAGGGTTACCTGCTGCAACACAATTATCAGGAATTGACTTAGTAACTACGCTACCGGCTCCGATAGTTGTGTTATCACCGATTGTAACTCCCGGCAATATAATTGACCCTCCTCCAATCCATACATTATTACCAATTGTAACCGGAGCAGTATATGATTTCCAAAATTGACTATTTTCCGGCAACCGTTCCTTCGGATTCACCGGATGAGTAACTGTATAGATATGTACTCCCGGGCCTATGCCACTATTATTACCAATAGATATTCGGTTGCAGTCCAAAAAGACACAGTTCATATTTATCTCCACATTGTTTCCTATGTAGATATTCTCGCCATAATCCACAAAAAATGGGGCGGCTATCCAAACATTATCCCCCCGACGGCCAATTAATTCATCTAAAATAGCGTTTAGAGTATCTCTGTCTCTGCTGTCAGTCTCAGAATATTTCTTTTGAAGTTGCTTGGCAAGATGCCAACGCTCAATCAATTGTTCGTCACCGCAGTCGTATATCTCTCCGGCGAGCATTTTTTCTCGTTCTGTCATATTCTATTTCCAAATTTACTTTTACAATATTCTGCAACAAAGAAGTCTTATACAAACACAGTGAATCGTTCTTCTTTATAGTATATATTTGCCTTAACAAATATATGTCTTACTTAATAACGAAGCAAATGGAAGTCAAGGTAGACTTACCTTTTGTATTCTGGTATTCAGATATCCCTATTTCCGAAGATATAGAAAAAATAAACGGATGCTATTTAAATCATTCGACAATATACTTGGTATTATCGTCTTTGCTGCCCTGTATGTACTTTCCGGACTTGCATCGTGGACTTTTTTGATAATAATGCGGACGATACCATCCCCTGTTCTGTTGAATTGGAGACTAAGGAGTTTTTATTATTTACTGAATTCTAGACCTTAAAATAAGTATTTATTTCATCTCTTTGTTCTGTATTATCGGCAACAACATCTTTAATTACTCTTCCACTATCAAGTAAAATTATGCGAGATGATACATCGTAAATTAACTCTAAATTATGACTTGAAATAATCATTGTAGCTCCTTTGTTCTGATTTATGTTTTTAAGATAGTTACAAATAAAATGCTGTGAAGTAGGGTCTAAAAAATTAAACGGCTCATCCAATACTAATATATCCGGATTACTTATAATTGCAGCTATAATACCTATTTTCTGTTGATTTCCAATAGAATGATCGCGTATATATTTATTTTTATTTAGTAATTCTCCTCTCATAAAATCAGCTAAACTAGCTAAACTTATATCTAATTCATGTTTACTAATATTATAACTTGCTGCAATAAATTCAAAGTACTCTGCTGCAGTTAAAAAATCGATTAAGAAATTTTTATCGATATAAGATGATGTATATTGTTTCCACGCTTCAGATCTACTTACATCATTTCCTTTTATCAGAACTCGTCCCGAAGTTGCTTTACTAAGATCCGAAATTAATCTTAGTAAAGTTGTTTTTCCAGCTCCATTGTTGCCTACCAAGCCAATAAGCTCACCACGAGGAATAGAAAGTGAATCAATATCTAAAACGATCTGATTATCGTATTGTTTTTTTAGCTTTTTAATTTCAATATCCATATTTCAATTGAGTTACTTTTTTCTGTATTTGCTTAACTTAGAATATCTATTCTTGTTAAATAAAAAATAAATATAGTTTAAGATATAAGGTGACAGTATAATAAATAAACATCCCGTAATAAACATAAATTTATAGGTAATATATGGATAGTAAATATTTAGAATATTTACCAATCCTATCCAAAATGAATAAATAAGAATAATAAAAAGAGATTGACTTGTTGTTGAATTAGCAGCCAATCTCATGTTTGAACCAAATAAATCAATTTTATGGTTAGCAAATAAGATACTTCCAAAACTTGATACTAAAATAGGCCCCAGTGAGTATACATAGATTGCTGTTGTTTGAAATATTGACTTCGTATCAGAATATAATAAAAACCAAATAAAATAAATAAACACTGAGGCTATAACAAAAATCAAATATCTGGATAATAACAATTTACGCATATCTGGCAAAAGAGATAATTTATCAAAAAACGAAGCTTCAGCAGAAAATATATGTTGATTTAAAACTAAAAACAATATAATAAAAATGATAGAAGAGAAAATTACATTCATACTAAAAACACTTAGCATAGAGCGATCGTCAAATTTTGTATATACAAAGAAATATAGAACTGTTAATAATATAGCAATGATCAATTCTTGCCTCATACGGGGCGACCTAAAGAGCATCCTTAAGAAAAGTATATTATACTTAAATAAGTTGCCTTTTAGAGAAACACCCATTAGGGTATTAAATCTAATATTTGTACTATATGTATTTTCAGTACAGTATTTAATGTAGTTATAGCTAACGTTTAATAATAAAACTGCAACAGAAAAAGATGAGATTACTAAAGCTATTTGCTTAATTATGTTCATTTCAATTTCTAAATCTGTATAAATATGAATCACTTGCAGCAATAAACAGGTTGCGATTATTGCTAATATGCAAACACTTACCTTTCTTCTATATTGAATTATACTGGCAAATTGTCCTGCCACCAACTGCAAGAAAAATAAATTTAAAATGAAGATAATTGTTTTAATAATACCTTCTTTCGGATAGATGTGATTAGTAATAAAAGAGAATAAAAATAGAATTAAATAAATATTCCATGCAGAAAACAATTCATTTAAAATCCAATATGCTTTAATACTTCTTTTTGTATTGGGTAATTGTTGTATGAATGCAAATCTAAAAGATGTTCTTTTGAACATAATCTTTAAAATTAAATCTATCAAAATTGCAATTGAAGAATAAAAATAGATAAACTCCAGTGGATTCGCTTTATTTGACAAAAAATCATATCCATATTTTGTTAATAATGAGCCTGCTATGTAAAAGATTAACAAAATTGATATTAAAAAAATATATTTGAATAAAAAATCTAAGATATCATTACCAAATGAGTTATTACGTCTCGCAGACTTCCATGATAATCGCAATAGGAAAATGAAATTCATTATATATAAATTAAAGATTGAACAGATTGCAAAATAACACTGCGGTTTAAATATATTGCAATTTGCAAATATAATAATTAAATACTTATACATGGACAGTTGTACTATAAAATATTACGTTCAACTTAGTATTCCTTAGTGTAAAGCAATCAAGAGCTGTCAGAAGCAAAAGTGTTAAAGATAGATAAAGCTATGCTTTAAAAGTAAAACTCATTAATTATGTGAAGAAAGAAACTATCTTTGCGAATAATGAATAAGCATAATATTCTTCTCTAAATTTATAACACCTTAATAACATGAAAAAATAAATCATTATTCTAATTCCAACAGCTCTGACCGATGATTATTTTACCAGTAATAAATAATTAACTACAAAACTTTGTGGAAGCACTATGGATGCAAAGAATTGTGGATGACTCAATAAAGTAATTATACCCGCAAATTAAAAATCAACATAACATTATGAAACAAATTCTTTATTTTCTTCTTTTTATAATAATACCCATTACGAGCATTTCTTCACAAGAAAACAAATCTCGTTTTGGAGCTGAGGTAGATATTATTCCTTGGTATTTTGATACCTTCTCCAGACAAACTCCTATGTTTACTGTTTCGGGATTTATTGGTGGGTATTATGAGCACTTCTTTTCAAATTTATTTAGTTTAAAAACAACGGCAGGAATCCATAATGCGACTTATAAATGGTTTGAAAATAGTACGTACGGAGGAAAGAAAGTAAGATCATGGCAAACTATGTTAGAGTTAAAAGTAGAACCTAGATTATATTTTGGGGATAATCAACAAAAGTGGGGGAACCTTTTCGCCGGTCTTCCTCTCTCAATAGAAACTGGTCCTTTTCAGAATAATCCATACAAAACTATTTTTCAAACGCCAACTATAAGAGCAATACCTATTATTGGATATCAATATTACTTCACCAATCATTTTTTTGTTGAAGCAAATGCAGGTCTGGGATGGAGGCATGATAGGTATCCAACACAAAGTTCAAATGATCTTGACTATTTGCTCGGGCTTCGTTTGGGTTTATCCTTTTAAAGTATTTCAAACAAGTGATAAGTTATCAATAAAGAGGCGTTTACGATGCCTACATTTATTATTTCTGCGATAAAAATCAGATTTTTCCAATTGTTTATGTGTATAGCTGATGAATTTGGCTTTAAAAAAGAGCACAAATTTAGTACTTTAACTTACGATTTACTTCTTCTATGTGGAGCCTTGCTTGATTTAGAAGTTGGTTATGTAGCCATAGAAAACACGGGTATTTACTGGATCATTATTTGGCGGCTACTTGTTGATCATTTTGACATCAAATTAGTTAATCATTTATTTATCAAGCATCTTCCCGGTCGTAAGACTGATGTAAAAGACGCTCATTGAGTAGCAAGCGTATGAATGAAGGGTTTGATTTGGGGCAATGGTGTACATGATCAGCCCATCCAATGTCTACATCAACATGAACGTTGTTATTCTCGTCTAAGCAATAAGATTCCAGGAGGTAATCTTATTGTTTAGACGAGAATAAATAATTTAATTTGTTAAACATCAAAAAAATGTATAATGAGGATATCATTGCTTTCTACTTTTTCTAGTGAGCTTAACCCTGAATCAATATACAAATATATTGAAGAAGTTGAAGGGAAGCTAAAAGTCTTCTTGAAAGATAAATTTTACAGTAAGTTAGTTGACAAAATTTCAATTGAAATAATCTGTGTACACCCATCTTATGATCAGTTTTTTACAGTTCATCGGCCTAAGTATATTGAAGAAAGTTGTAAGACGATGTATGGTGTTCAAGGATTGTCTCTTAATAAAGTATTAATATTTAATCTTAAGATTGATTTTAATATACTGAATAATTCTGGTAAAGAAGAGGGGTTACGTATTATTGCGCAAGCAATTCTTGAAACATTAAAAACATTAAAGTATCCGGTCAAACTTAAAGAATTTGATAAACTAGGCTTTTACAACGATATGAAAACCTTTTTCATAGAAGAAGGACTAATAACTGTACATGCAAATGAATAGTCTTTACATTTTAACGTTTTTTATCTCAGGATCAGGCAATAACGTAATTTATTTATTATTTTTGTAGGAAATACTACCGTATGCTTTTTCTAAAAAATAGAAGTAAGTTTCACATTGTCTTTTTCAAAAGCAGAATAAAATCATCTTCTGGAATCGGAATTCTGTTTGGTCTAATTGCCCAAATGGCTATCGATCCGGAATATCAGACCCCGGTTATTCAAATGATAAATAAACTCTTGTTGTTTATCCCAATAGGCATGTTATTTAAAATCCTGATCGAAGAAATCGACAACAAGGATCGATATTACTTTTACTATAACCAAGGCATCACGAAGATCGAGTTATGGATAACATCCTTTATTTTTTCATTCTCCTATTATTTTATTTTCAATTTAATCTTTACAATATGCAGACACAGCTTGAGGTTGATAGTGTAATGAAGATGTATGGAGAAACAACCATTCTGGCAGATGTATATCTTTCGTGCTTTCCGGGAGATATTATCGGATTATTCGGTCGAAATGGAACAGGAAAATCTACGCTGCTTAAAATAATATTCGGATCGTTGAAAGGAGATCGAAGTTGTATACGAATAAACGGAACAATTCAAAAACATGGGACCTACCGCACGGGCTTACTTGCTTTCCTGCCCCAAGATGGTTATCTACTACCTGAATTGTCGTTGGCTAAATGTGTAGAATTACTTTTACCCAAAGAACATAGAAAAGATTTCTTTGCTGATAAACACCTTTTTAAAATCAGAAGATCCAAAGTTTCTGAAATGTCTGGCGGCGAACAAAGATATGCCGAGATTAAACTTATTTTATGGGGTAAAGCTCCATTTATTTTATTGGATGAACCGTTTCAAGGCCTCTCCCCCATTGTTTCCGAATCCGTCAGAGAGCATATTAAAATCGCTTCCCAAACCAAAGGAATTATCTTAACCGATCATAATTTCCGTGAAGTGCATAAATGTGTAAACCGCATCATGCTGCTAAACGATTGTTATTTGAAAGAAGTACGGGAACCGAGTGATTTAATTCCCTTTGGATATTACGAAAACGACTGATTATAAACATGTTTGAAGTCTTATACAAACAAAGTGAATCGTTCTTCTTTTTAGTATATATTTGCCTTAACAAATATATGTCTTACTTAATAACGAAGCAAATGGAAGTCAAGGTATTTATTCATAATTTCAGGGAAGCGTTTGGTGTAACGGCTAACCTACCTTTTGTATTCTGGTACTCAGATATCCCTATTGCCGAGGATATAGAAAAAATAAACGGATGCTTTTTTAAGTCATTTGACAAACTTAAGGAAGGAGAGCAAATCAGTTTAAGTACGGAAAGGATTGGTTGTATGGGTGGCAAATTCTATACTGGCTTTTCCGAAATGCATGAAAGAATACCCAATTTTGTTTCCCTTAAGGAAAAATACAAGAAAACGCCTGAGATGGTTATTGACTTCATACAGAGAATGAAAGTGCCATCGACCGACAAGATTTATCTGAACATCTCTCCTATTGATAAAATCAACAGCTTCGACAATATACTTGGTATTATCTTCTTTGCTGCCCCGGATGTACTTTCCGGACTTGCATCGTGGACTTTTTTTGATAATAATGCAGACGATGCCATCGTTACGAAGTTTGGCTCCGGATGTTCATCCATTTTTACGGATACGGTAGTAGAAAATAGCAATAACGGCAGACGGACTTTTTTAGGTTTATTTGACCCGTCGGTCCGCCGCTATATAGAACCTGATATTTTAAGTTTTGCTATTCCTATGTCCCGATTTAAAGAGATGTATTTTACCATGCGCGAGAGTTGCTTGTTTGACACTCCCGCCTGGAGTAAAGTACGTAACCGTATTAATAATGAAATGGAATAATTTACTTACTTAGGTAATGAGTATTATAATAATCACTAAATTTATTTATATTACATAACAGCGTATATCCGAAGTTCTGTGTTAAAATAATTTTAAGCACAGAACTTCTTTAAAAATCAACAAAATGAAAAAAAATTATATCGCGTTATATCTCTTTTTTTCTTTCTTTTTTTCGATTAATGCTCAAACAATAGAATCTTCGATAAACTTGGAGGAGCAATTTTCATTTAAAACATATGATAATAAACTTTTGTCGGGGACCTTAACTATTCCGGAAAAGAATGACTCTGCTACTCCTATTGTAATATTTGTATGCTCACCATTGCCTAGTGATAGAAATTATCATGGTTTATTTTCTGAAATGGCAGATTCTCTTGCACAAAATGGGATAACATCATTGCGATTTGATAATAGATCTTTTTCTGATTCAACATCACGGAAGAAAGATCTAGATAAATATACCATGTACGATGTAGCAAAAGACGTACATGATGCCTATTTGTCTCTTCGCAATGATAGTCGATTTACAAATTCTCCAATTGGATTAGTAGGGCACAGTGAGGGGGGAGCTTCGTGTGCTATTGAAGCTGCACAAAATTCTGATATATCATTTATTATTACACTGTCCACAATGGGAATATCTGGAAAAGAGATTGTATATTATCAATCTACTTTGCCTTTAGCTTTTCTTAATCAATCCTTTAGTTGCGATGAACGCAATGATATTATAAGACTAATGTACAATTCAATAAATATTATTGATGAAAACCAGGGAGATAACACTATAAAGAGAAAATTAGAAAAATATTATAATTCATATTATACTTCCTCGAAAAATCCTCAGAAAGAATTTGGAAAACTAACAAAAGAACAATTTATTGATACTTCAATAAAAGCCTGGATGACACCAAGAAAATTGTGTTATATAAAATACAATCCTGAAAAATATTTTTCTAAAATAAAGTGCCCTGTATTGGTAATTTGTGGAATGGAAGATGATAGAATAGATTGGAAATCTAATCTTGATGGTATTGAACGTATTTTTCTCAAAAACAACAAGCAGAATTATAAAATAGTAAGTATTCCTGGTGTTAATCATTCATACGAAGAAACTAATGGGAAAATACCCTCCTTTGTTAGTATACAAAAAAAAGATCCCAGCAAAAAAGACTGGGGAAAGGGGTTTCAAGAATTAAACCTATCAATTTACGAATGGATCAATAATTTGAAATAAAAGGCACATTTGTGAGTGATAAAAGAATAAACGTAGAATCAATTTATAAACAACACACCCTGTATCTGATCCTTGGGTTTGATGTAATATTCCTTTATCGACTGATTATGGCGCTCTCCTTGCATGCGTATTTTTACAATATCATCCAATTCTTTTGCATCAATATAACCATATTTTATACCCGATTTTGAAAAAACAGCCTCCAAACTGGTTTGAGAAGGTAAAAGAAGCTCTCTTCTTTCAAGCTCTTGACCAAATAATGCTTTTACTGTATCTCGATATACTGTTTGTGCAATGCAGGCATACCCATCTTTGTAAGTTTTTTTCATATAATGTCCAAATGATTTATGATACGGAATGTTGATGATATTCATGTAATTTGCGTGGCCAAGATGGCAGTCAACGACAATCGTTTGATTAGGTTTACAAAGATTATCTATAAAAAAAGAGGCGTTTTTGAACATTCGGTAGTCTCTTTCGTAGTAACTGTTTTCATTTTTTATTTCAGCTTCTATTAGACTTTTCAAGTAGAAAGTAATGATCGCAAGATCTTTACCTAAAGCGCTACTGAGTTCTTTTTCGTTATTTTCGATGATATGAAGTGTTGTTACTGCCATATCCTTTATTTTTTCGACATCTCTTATTTGCAAAACGGACACTATTGAATCCACAGCTGATGAACGTGCTTCTTTATTGAGTGTTAGCAAATAATCTTTTAGGAAAAAATCCAATTCATTTCTTTCATATTGACAGTCAATACCCAAGTAATTTACTTTTTCAACAGCCGTTTTATTATAATTCCTAAGCCATCTTGATAATTCTATCATAGGTTCAGCTTCTCTATTATTCATTTTTATAACTTCTTTTAGTTTATCTTCATTAATAGAATTACTTCCTTGTATATATTTGTTGAAAAAGAGTATCTGTAATATTGGGAGTTCAGTCAAAATCAATTTTGTCTGATTATTCAAAACACTCGATTTAATAAATTTCGCGGTAGCCCAACCAATTTTACCGCTTCCATGCACCGTTTCGCCGAGTGCAGTAATTCTTTTGGAGATGTGAGAAAGTTGTTTTTCTGTCAGCAAAGTGTCAGATGATAAAGGAAGGACTTTGGATTTATCTAAAGATGAAGCCTTAATATCCTGAAACGGAAGAGTGTTGATGTTCATATTGCCATTCTGCAACTCTATTCGATTAATTGATATTTCGTGAGGGATGGTTGTCTTGACTAAACTAAAATTATTAGTATAGGTGCTGTCTTTTCCAACCGCTTGCAGTTTAAAAAATAAAAAGCGCAGATCTTTGGTGTTTATTTCAACAAAGTCTTCCTCAAATTTGTCATTGTTTTGCAGGAGAATACTGTCCGTTTTGAATATATCCATTTTTTGATTCAGTGAATAAACAAACAATTTGCCGGTCTTCAGATTTTTACTTTTATAGGATATTTCTACTTTTAAAATGTCACTGGAGAGCGATGGAAGTAAAATCACCGAACTGTACGTATTCAAATTCATTTTTTCTCTGAAGCCCCATCTTTCTTTTTGGAAAAATCTGATAGATCCGCCGAGATCAGTGGTATCGGTCTCATAACTGATATAGGAATCATTTACATCAGCGATCCATCCGCGAAAAACATTATCGACAATTTTGAAATTGAGATTATATGTCTCTTCATAAGTCTGCCCATAGATAATATTTATCTTACAAAATATAATAATGGAAATAATTAAAACTAACTTAAATATTTTTCCCATATAATCGAGATTTTTTATGTTTTATAACGTTCCGCCTTACTTAGCTAACGTTAGAATAGTCTTCTATATATGAATAACTGCCGTCAAGCGGTTGTTGAAGTAAACGCAAGGACCGATTGAAATTAATCGGATTGAAACTTAAAGAAAAGGATAGGAGAAAACTTTTTTTATAGTTTTCAAATTGAAGAATTTCGTTTTGGTAATTGAGTCTCTCTATTTGTGCAGCAGATGATTTTAAGGATAAGACGTTCACAACTTCATCCAATGTTATCATTCTTGGCGTATCTTGACCGTAAGTCTTAATACAAAAAAAAGACACTAACACAAAGGTTAATATGGGTGGTATTTGTTTCAAAATCTGTATTTTATTTTTCGGTTTCCAAAATCCGAAAGTATAAAAGATAAATTTAGTACCCAAATATTTCGATTAATTTTACATATAATTTTTATTTCTACTTGTTTTTTCAACCTAATCGTTTACAATTACCAAATAAAACAAGCATTCATCCACAAAATGATACCAAAGCGAATAAAATATATCCGCTTATTTTCAAACTGTAACCCATTTATTGTGTTGCGCCTTTTACTTCCTGTTTTTCAATATAACACTT
Organism: uncultured Macellibacteroides sp.; assembly: GCF_963667135.1. Classification (NCBI taxonomy): domain Bacteria; kingdom Pseudomonadati; phylum Bacteroidota; class Bacteroidia; order Bacteroidales; family Porphyromonadaceae; genus Macellibacteroides; species uncultured Macellibacteroides sp. Next base: position 4,367,248 of record NZ_OY762974.1, read on the forward strand.
GCCTTATTAATCCGTTTGAATCCTTTGTTGGCAGACGGTACGTTTATGGGAAGCGAGAGTTGCTTGTTTGACACTCCCGCCTGGAGTAAATTGCGCAACCGTATTAATAATATACTTTTTATATAAAGCGTAATCCCCCCAGCCAAGTGTTCAATTGAATGCCGGGCTGGGGGGATTTCTTATTTCTCTATTACGTGGTAAATGGTTCCGGTTTTGGTTCTTTTGGAGGGGATTTGGTGTTTGCTTTGGATGCGGCCGAAATGGATGATTTTGGTGGCCGACAGATTAAAGAGTTTTTTGTTCTGCAGGCGTCCCAGTATTTCAATGGCAAGGAGCTTCTCTCCTTTCTCTGTGGCTTCGGCGGCGCGGAAGAATTGCAGAAATAGTTGCTCTGCCGGAGCCTGTATCTGAAATTCTTTGTTGGTCTCCGACAAGATCGCCTCTTCGGGGGCCTCAAACCAGTAGCGTTCGACTCTCTTTATTTCGTGCATGGCCTGGGCATACAACTGGTCGTGGTTGTTTCTTCTTTTTGGGTGGGTGCATATCACCAGAATAGCTAGGAAAGTCTATATTAAAAATAAAACGTTAGCCTATACATCAGCCAATGGACTGGGAAAAGATATTGGTAATGTTTTTATATAAAACATTACTTTAACATAACGCACACTTCAAGTCTTGTTTGATCCTTTTCAAAATAAAAACTCGTTTACTATATAAAATGTATCGTTTGTTAAATCTAAAATTGCATAAATAAAGATTTGTTTTTCAAAAAAAAGACATTATAAAAATGCTTTGTAGACACTTTTATATTTATTTTTCTATATAATGCAGATTAACAGCATTTTAAATAAATTACTTGTAGATACTTTTTTAGTTCATTAATTTGAAATTTGATTCTGTTTCTAGTATTTTTGACCAAGTGAAATAAATAATATAAAGATTTTTTTTAATACGCGTATTATTTATACTCAAAAGATGATTCGTTAATTTTTAATCCTTTGTTCGTTTTTTATAATTAAATACTTACATTAAATTAATTGCTATGTTCATGAAAAACTACTTTATTATTATCATTATGCTATTTTTATGCCTATCGGCAAATGCACAAATACGTGTTGAATCCAATGGAGCCGTACATGTAGGAACATTTAAAGAAAACAATGATTTACATCAGGTTACAAACTTACAAATTCTGGGGAAATATGGTGATTCCCGAAGTGGTTCGAAGGCTTCATTTGGGGATATGGGAAGACAAGCAAATCAGGGATGGAATGTATTTTTAGGAGAGTGGACTACAGACGATACAGATATGTTGTGGTTACATGGAAAGTACGGAACATACTTTACTTTTGGAGACGCAATTGATAAAACGTTTGCTTATTATGACTTGCTAAAAGGTAATCAGTTTGTATTTAATACATCTGTTACAGCAACTAGTTTTAATTTGCCCTCGGACGAAAGATTGAAAGAAAACATTAAAGAAATTAAACAACCTCTTTCCTCATTAATCAAACTGAATGGAGTTGATTATAACTATAAAAGCAAACCAAGCAAACTAAAAACAAAGAGTACTGATGGGAGTCTTACTGCAAAAGAAATAAAAGATATTGCTTTTTTTGATAAATGGGATAAAGAACAGGAAAAAAAAGCAATAAAGAAAAGACATGGATTTGTTGCGCAAGAATTACAAGAGGTATTTCCTGAACTTGTAGAAGAGCAAGATGGATATCTCTCTGTTGATTATATAGGTTTGATTCCTGTAATTGTTGAAGGCATTAAAGAAATGCAGTCACTCATAACACAACAGAATGAAAAAATTAAATCACTGGAAACTTTATTGGGAAAATCAGACAATCTTAATTTACAAACACAAGGAAGTACAACAGGCAATGAAGAAATAGAAATTACTAATGTTATTCCTCTCAATCAAAATACTCCGAATCCATTTAATTCGAGTACCGAAATTGTATATTGTCTTCCTGCTGGTGCAGAAAACGCTGTAATGAATATTTATAATATAAATGGGACTTTAATTAAAAGAATCTCGTTAGATAATTCGCTAGTGTCTGGTAGTGTAAAAATATCTTCATCTGAGGTCCCTAAAGGTGTTTTAGTTTATACCCTGACTGCAAATGGAAAAATTATTGACCAAAAGAGAATGATAAATCAATAATTAAAGCATTAGAATGAAAAAAATGAAATATGTAATCCAACTAATAATATTGTTTTGTTTCAACACCAGTTTTATTTGGTCTCAAAATGATAGTGTTAATAGTGCTCTGTATGTTACGAATTCCCAGTTATGGGGATCTTCCAAAGTTATAAACACTAACGTTGTAATAAGTTCCGGGGCAGTTTTAACAATCACGGCAAAAATTACTATTGAATCTAACCAAACAATAACTATACAAAATGGAGGTAAGTTGGTATTGCTTGGAGGAACTATTAGCAATGGAAATGTAATTGCGGAAAGTGGAAGTAGCCTGATTATTAATAACAATGGGGTAATTACTCTTGGTAGTAGTAATCTGTTAGAAATAAAATCCGGAGCTATATATAATTTAAACAGAGGAATTGTGGATATAACTCCATAGTTGCTATTTTAAGATAAACAATGATTAAAACAAAAAAATATGAAGTATCTATATAGCCTATTTTTTTTATTTCTTCTTCTTACTCCTATTAAAAGTCAAACTGTTACCTATTCATACGATGATTCAGGAAATAGGAAAATCAGAGTGGAAAATACATTAAAGAACCAACTGACAAATATCGATGATAATACCTTGACATTCGGACAAGAAGTACTTGCTTACCCTAATCCAACTGATAGTTATCTAACTGTTATTGTCTCTGATTCAGACAAACATCAAACGAATGTTCAACTTTTCAGTCTTATTGGAGAGCTAGTTTATGAAGCAAGAGCTATTGCTGGCGAATTGAATATTAACATGACATCCTGTACTTCAGGCATTTATTTCCTACAAGTTACTAGCAACGGAAAAACATATTTACGAAAAATAATAAAAAAATAATATTATTATGAAATTATATTCTAATCAGTTTAAACCATAATTTACCATGAAAATAAAAATTCTTACTACACTTATATTCCTATTTCTCCTAACCGATGTAAATGCTATACCAAGTTTGAAGATAGAAGAAAATGATTCTATTGTAGCCAGAGATACTTCTCGTTTAAGTGAAATAATGCTTCCTGATTATTATAGGGATATTTTTGCTGGAAAAGGGAATATAGACATTGCAAGACCTGAATTATCTCAACCAATGATAATCCTTAACAATACGTATGCAGTAGGAACCATTGAAGGACAAGCTGGTGTATCATCAAGCGGAGCTGCAACTTATCAGATTCCGATTGAAGTCCCCAACGGAATTGCAGGCCATAAACCGAACGTTAGCATTACCTACAACAGTCAGTCTGGGGTAGGTTTACTGGGGTACGGATGGAATATTTCGGCTTCATCTTCTATTTCGCGAAGTGGTAAATCTATCTATTACGATAATGTATCGGAAGCTCCCAATTTATCAAATACGGATAATTTAATTCTTGACGGACAACGATTACTTTTGGAGTCTGGAAGCAATCTTGCGAATGGAGCAAAGTATCGAACAGAGGTTGAAGGATATAGTACCATAACATATAAAGTGATTAATTCGTATGCTTGTTTTGAGGTAAAGACTCCCGACGGAAAAATTCTTGAATATGGCTCTACATCAGATTCTTATATTGAATCGACAAGTGGAGGAGCCGCCTTGTTTTGGTTGTTGTCAAAAGTGACTGATAATAAAGGAAATACGATTACTTATACTTATAACGAAATAGCAAATAATGGAGAGTTTTATTTAACATCCATTCAATATGCAGGAAATCGAAAAGTGTCACTTACATACGAAGACAGATCTGACAAACAAATATCCTACGTTGCTGGTGTTGCTGTAAATACCAGGAAAATTATAAAAAAGCTTACAACAAGTATAGGAAGCACTGTAGTAAAAGAGTATTTGTTTAATCATGTGTATGACGGTTATTATTCTAAGTTAACTGAAATAGTTGAACAAGGACAAAACAATGAAAGGTATAATTCGACTCAGATTAATTATGGTATGTCAGATGTATATGGCAATGAATACTTATCAACACTTTCAACAAACAGACAAGGGAATAAACCTTTGTTTGCGGATTTTAATGGAGATGGGAAAACCGATTTTTTGTCTTATCCCGAAAAAAGCAGCTATACAACTTCAGACGTAGCCACCTTGTTTTTGGCAAATAATTATTATGGTGATGTTAGTTTTTCTCAAAAATGTACTATTCCTCTTACTTCAGGATTTTCACATATTCTGTTGGCCGATGTAAATGGTGACTCTAAAATAGACGCAATAGTGGTGTCTCTTGCTCCAAATGGGACGTATCGATATAATTATTATACGTATGAAGTAGATCGGTTTGTATATAATTATAAAGGATTCAATACCAACGGATCAACCGGAATTGCCGGAGATTTTAATGGTGATGGTAAATTTGAGATTCTGGTAAAAGAAAATCAAAAGGTATTTAATGGAGAAGGGCAAGAAATTGCTTCAGGAGGAATTGATAATTGGGGAAAGATGTATGCGTATTGTTTTCCTAATAATAATTACTTAAGTGATTTCAATGGAAACGGTAAAACAGATATATTAGTATTAAATGAAACAGGCAGTTGGGTATATGAACTAAACGGAAATAGCTTCACCAAATTGACAAGTTTTTCTAATTCAATGTTGAACAATACCTATTTCCCTTATTTAGGCGATTTTAATGGTGATGGTAAAACAGATATTTTATATCAAAATGTTCAGCAGGGAAATTACAATGATGTTAGCATACTTTTTTCAACCGGAAAGAGCTTTATCAGACAATCGACTTCAGATGTGAATATTAGGGCTAAAGTGCAGGTGGGGGATTTTAATAAAGATGGCAAGGCGGATATTTTTCACATGGAAATAGTTGACGGTAAAGTCGTTATGAAAATTGGCACTTATGATGGGACCCGTTTTGTTACAAAAAATTATTCTTCACTATTAAGCCCGAGTGATTTAACTGTTCCATACGAATATGATAATTACTTATTTCCTATAGCAGATTTTAATGGCGATGGCAGGGCTGAATTCTGTTTTGCCCGATACGTAGATGCATATTTTATTCATACGTTTGATGATGAACAAACATTGTTAGCAAAAACAATCAGCAATGGATTAGGTGAAAATATTTCATTTAACTATCAACCAATTACAGACGAAGTAACCTGTAAAATTGAAGAAAGTGTTTCATTTCCACTTTCAAACCCGAGATTCCCTTTACAAGTTGTAAGAAGTATGAGTGTTGCGGGAAATAATTATTATGATAATACAACCTATTATTATAAAAATCCGCGTATACACAAACAAGGAAAAGGATTTATAGGTTTTGGCGAGGTTGAAGCGAGAAATAATAGTACATCAATCAATACTATTACAAAATATGGATACGATACCAGCTATTATTATCCATGGGTACTTGAACAAAAACAGACTACAAGTACTGGAACTCCCATTACTACCGCCACAACCGAAAATGCAACTGTTTATGAGGCTCCAAAACGTTTTTTTCCGTATGTTAGAAAGCAAACCGTAACAGATCACTTGAAAGGGACAATTGTTACAACAGATTTAATAAACATTGAATATGGGAAACCTAAAACCATAATAAAAAAATATGGTAATGATTTGACGGAAACTACAACTACTGTTTTTCAGAATGTAACTACGGAGAATAAATGGATTCTTGGGTTGCCTATTACGGTTGAAAAAAAGACAACCCGTGGAGGTAACGACTGGATTGAGAAATCTGCTTACCAATATAATACGGACAATAAATTGTCTTTAAAGCAGATGTACACGAATGATGGTACGAAGCAAGTATCGGAAGAAGCGTATACCTACGATCGCTTTGGTAATGTTACTTACACAACGTTAAAAGCCTTTACTTCTGCTAATCTGTTAAAAACATATTATCATTATTCTTTGGATGGAATTTATGAGACTGTTCTCACAGACCCCATGAATAGAACAATAGTAAAGAGTTATAACATATTAGGACAAGTGTCTACCAGTACGGATATTTGGGGAAATGTCACTAAGTATGAATACGATGGTATGGGCAGGCTTAAAAAATCGAATTATCCCGATGGTACGCAGGCTGTTGTTACCCGCGCCTGGAGCTCTGATGCTAACAGCGTTTTTAGTATCACAAAAGAAGAAACTGGAAAACCAACCCTAACAACTTTCTATAACACTCGCGGACTTGAACTACGAACCAGTAGGCAAAGGTTCAATGATAGCAGAATTCTTACAGATAATATATATGATAATGCAGGTCGTCTTACCAAGACATCGTTGCCTTTTAAAACCGGAGCCGCTACACTATGGAATACGTACGAGTATGATGTGTACGGACGATTAAAACTACTGAATTATGCTTCAGGAAAAAGTGATGTCTATACCTACACAGGAAATAGCGTAACAGAAACAAAAGACGGAATAACCATTACCAGAACGTATAATGCCAAAGAGGAGTTGATTGGAACCAGCGATCCTGCCGGTGCAATAGTTTATCAAATGCGCCCGGATGGACAACCTTCTTCTATTACAACTCCTGGTCCGATTGTAACGCGTTTTTCGTATGATGGATATGGTAGGCAAACGGAAATAAATGATCCAAGTATAGGTCTGAAATTATATGAATATGATGACGCAGGAAATATTAAATCCGAAACAGATGCCAATGGAGAAATAAAGCGGATGGAATATGATTCGTACGGGCGGATTACAAAGCGTATTTTGCCAGAATATGAGACAACATTTATGTACGATGGCTACGGAGCTTTGAAAAGTGAAAAATCCACTAATAATACATCTAAATCTTATGATTATGATGGCTTAGGCCGGTTACTTTTTAGTCAGGAAAATGTGGATGACCGATGGGGTGGATACAACTATAATTATTCACCAACAACAGGAAATTTGGAATCAAAAGATTATATTTCTTCTACCGAAGGATATGTCGTAACAGAAAATTACACATATCAGAATGGATCTTTGACGGAAATTAAACGAGATGGACTAACCTCAATATGGAAATTACAGGAGGAAAATGTTTTTGGCCAGCCAACAAAGATTTCTACTGGTCCTTTAACCCGTACCTATACGTATAGTGACTACGGACTGCCCACTGCAAGTATGGTTAACTCTGAAGGAACTGTTATTCAGAATTACGGGATGTTGTTTAACCCTGTAACTGGTAATCTAACAAGCCGGGGAGACCACAAAAACAGCAAGTATGAACAGTTCCAATATGACAATCTGAATCGTTTAACGCATGTTTATGCTGCCACCTCTCTAACTTCAGGGGTAGCATCTAACCCAACGAATGTTTATAGCTATAGTGCTAACGGAAACCTGGAAAACAAGAGTGATGCTGGAAAATACTCTTACGGGGATCCGGCTAAGCCGTATGCGGTTACATCTGTAGCGCTAAGCGGAAATGCCATACCTGTAAGGCTTCAGGAGATAACATATACTTCTTTTGAACGACCGTCTGTGTTAACCGAAAATAACTACATGGCCACCTTTACGTACGATGGGTCTGGTGAACGGTCAAAAATGGAGATTAAGCGATACAATAATAGCCAGATTCTCCGTTATTATTTAAACGGAAGTCATGAAGTAGACGTAACTCCGGCGGGAGAAAAGGAAAGGCTTTACTTAGGTGGTGATGCTTACTCTGCTCCGTCAGTTTTAGTAAAGGAAAACGGTAGTTGGAACATATATTATATTTGCCGTGATCATTTAGGAAGTATCACGCAAATAACCAATGGCAGCGGAGTAATGCAGCAGGAACTTAGTTACGATGCCTGGGGCAGATTAAGAAACCCTAGTACTCTTGCAGTATACGCTCCGGATACTGAACCAACGTTGTTTTTAGGACGTGGTTATACTGGTCATGAACACCTTACGATGTTTGGACTGGTAAACATGAATGCCCGGCTGTACGATCCGGCGGTAGGCAGATTTCTGTCACCAGACCCGTATGTGCAGATGGCTGATTTCAGCCAAAATTATAATCGTTTTAGCTATGCAATGAATAATCCACTAGTATATATAGACAAAGATGGAGAAGTTCTGGGCTTGTTTATAATTGGAGGTGCGTTGATTGGTTCTTATATTGGAGCTTCAGTTAAAGGAGGTTCTTTTAATCCGGCCAAATGGCAAGGTGCCTGGTGGCAGGGAGCTTTATGGGGAGGTGCGATTGGAGCTGTTAGTGGAGCTTTGGTTGGTTCAATGTGGGCTGCAGGAGGAATTAATATTGCCTTTTCCGGAAATGTCTACAACTTATCTGTACCTTTGGGGTCTGTATCCGTATCATCCGCAGGTTATGGATCTGTATCATTAGGTACTGGTATTTGGGGCAGTGGAGGCCTAGTCTATACATTTGGAAATAAGAAAGAAGATTCTCTACTAGAAGCAAATCTGATTCGCGAAGAAGGCTTAAAATCTCTTGAGCGATTTAATCAAATGATGCAAGATGGTGGATCGTTTTATATGGGAACCGGAGTTGGTATTGTGGGTGAAACACTTTACAGTAAAGATTTAGGAACTTGGATGGGAAAAGATTTCAAAATAAGAAACCAGAGTTGGGGGGGAAACAAACAAACAGGGGGCAAATATAAATTTGCAAAAAATTTGGCAAGACCTTTTCAATTTGTTTCATCAGCGCTGGGGTTTTATGACATGTATATATCTACTAGTAAAGCATGGAAAGGCGAAATGTCTCATGAAGAGGCTATAGGGGATGTGATTTTTGGGGGTGTATCACTTTATTCTGGCTTTTGGGGAGGCTGGGCTAATTTCTGGTATGGACTGGGTAAAGAATATGGTCCAATGAAAACCTATTTAAAGCATCAAGAAGAAAAGAAATAGTTGATAAATTATATAAAAGGAGGTAAATAAAATGAATTTTTTTGAATACTTATTTTGTCGCTTGTATTGGTGGAATACAGAAATAATAAAGGAAAAAAATATGCCTGTGTATTATTCTATTGTAGGAATTTCTGTTTTTCATGGATTTAGTATTATTCCTATATTCGGATTTTTATATGTTTTAATTTTTGGCTCTTATTATATAAAAAATACTGTCTTCGGATTGAATCCTTTTTTAATTATTGGAATAATCACTTTAGTAATAGATTTCTTGTATTTTAGAAATAAACAAAGTATATTGTACAAGCAATTTAAAAAGATTCCCAAGCAGAAAAAAAAGAGAAAGGATATTTTATGTATTATTTATATTGCGAGTATCATCGTTGTAAATATATTATCTATGCTCTATTTTCGGTCTAAAAATTTGGGATAATTACACTTGTATTTATTCAATGGATTTTTTAGTATTGATTTGTGGAATTAAGAAAAGGTTTATTTTCCATTTTATACTCCTCAGTTTCAAATAAAGAAGGAATTCTCAGTTCGATGATAAATAGGTATTGATTTAATCGGATTGGGAATCCTTGTTTTTTCTAGGATTAAAGAATTGTATATATCTTTACGGTCAATAACCGTTTGTAATAATTCTTTTCGTGTATTTTTAAACAATATAATATAGAAATTGATAATGAAAACTTTAATTAACCATCAGCTTTTTATTTTCACTTTATTTTCTCTCTGTTTTATCTTCTCAGCAAAAATCTATGCTCAGGATCAGGATAGGGACTTGCGTATTGCCAATGGGTTCTGGAGTTATAAGTATTATTTAGGAGACAAGGCTGTTTCGTCATCAGAGTTTAAACAAGAGCTGCAACTCCATGAAGAGGCTTCAAAAATGTACAAATCCGGAAGTGCCCTGAATGTTACTGGTACTGTGATTGGTAGTATAGGAGCCTTTGTAGTTGGATATGATTTAGGGAGTCGCCTTGGTGACGGCTCCAAGGGTAATAATGTTTTGTTAACCTCTGGTGGTATTGGTTTGGCAGGAGGTATAATCTTGTATTATATTGGAGAAGGAAAAATTAAGAAAGCAATTAATCTTTATAATAATAGTAAACAAACTTCGTCTCTTACTCTGGATACCCAAGGGCTGGGCGTTCGTTTATGCTGGGCCTTCTAATCTGTATTATAAGGTAAAGTGTATCGGTAAAAGATAATTCAAAAGCAATAAAATGAATTTCTTTGAATACCTATATTGTCGCTTGTATTGGTGGAATACTGAAAAAATAAAGGAAAAAAATACTCCTGTGTTCTATTCTATTGCGGGACTCTCTGTTTTTCATACTTATACCATTGTTCCATTGTATAGTATAATATATGTGTTAATATATAAAACATATTTTTTAGAAGAGATTTTAACTTTAAGTCCATTCGTTATTATTAATATTATAGTTTTTATTATAGATTTTATATACTTTAAGAATAAACAAAGCGTATTATATAAACGATTTAAAGAGATTTCCAAACAGAAAAAAAAGAGAAAAGATGTTTTCTGTATTATATATATTGTAAGTATCATTATTGTAAATGTGTTGATATCTAACTATCTTCGGTCAAAAAATATGGCATGAATTTTATATCTATATAATTAATATTTCTCTAATCATTGATTCGAAAGATAACTAAAAGGCATATTCACCATTTTAGTATTCCTTGGCTTCAATAAAAAAGGATTCTCAGTTCGATGATAAATAGGTATTAATTTAATCGAATTGGGAATCCTTGTTTTTTCTAGGATTAAAGGATTGTATATATACTTTTAGATAAAGTGTAATTCCCCCCAGCCCGGCATTCTAATAAACACCTGACTGAGGGGGATTTCTTATTTCTCTACTACGTGGTAAATCGTTCCGGTTTTGGTTCTTTTGGAGGGGATTTGGTGTTTGCTTAGGATGCGGCCGAAATGGATGATTTTGGTGGCCGACAGATTAAAGAGTTTTTTGTTCTGCAGGCGTCCCAGTATTTCAACGGCAAGGAGCTTCTCTCCTTTCTCTGTGGCTTCGGCGGCGCGGAAGAATTGCAGAAATAGTTGCTCTGCCGGAACCTGTATCTGAAATTCTTTGTTGGTCTCCGACAAGATCGCCTCTTCGGGGGCCTCAAACCAGTAGCGTTCTCCTCTCTTTATTTCGTGCATGGCCTGGGCATACAGCTGGTCGTGATTGACCTGCCCACTGTAATCGATGGGACCGGTAAGGCGGATGCAGATGAACCGCCGGCTGCCCGAGGTGTCGGTCAGCACATCGTTGTGGTTGCTGGTGGCGATAAACGAGGCATACCGGCGCAACGATTCCACCGAAGCCTGATGGGGTTTACGGATGGTTACGGCAGGTTTCTGCATGACATGCTTCAGGAATCCCTGCTGACTCTCCTTTACCTGATCGAATTCGTCCATGTTGATCAGGGCAAAACGCGAAAGGTACATTTCGGTGTTACGTTTGTTGCCCACATCTACTCCTTCTGCATAGTAGGCACGCAGTTCCGGGGGGAGCAGGTTTAGGCAAAAGGTGGATTTGCCTGTGCCTTGGGCTCCAACAAGCAGTGGAGCCGTGCTGTTGGCGTGTTTCTTATTGATGCCCCGCCATTGTGCCACCATTCCCAGAAACCAGCGGTGGAAAAGGTTGCGCCAGTGGGGGTTGTTGCAGGGGATGGTATCGGCCAGGGGGCGGATACGGTCTTTTCCATCCCATTCCGGCAACGAAAACAGGTAATGGTCGATGGGTGAAAAGCGAGGTACCCTATCGGAATAAATGTAACGGTTCACGTCCCGGTCCCACATCTTAATGCCCTCCTCCTGCCCGTTCAGGGCGATGCTGTTTAGCAGTCGGGGACTAACCTTCACGAAGTCGTAGTTATAGAGACCTCTATCGCGGCACTCTACTTCATCTTTCAGGGTGTTGTATCGAAGTTCGTAACGCCGTTTCATAAACTCATTGGTCTGCAGGGCCAACAGCTGCTCTACGCCCAAGCAGACTTTCTCGCCAAAGCCGTTGTTCTTGCCGTACACATTCCGAAAGGTGGTACGTACCTCGGTTTCCCGCAATTTAAGTTGCAGGTGTAACAACGCCGACTGTACCGCTTCTTCTTCCGGAATGCCCGATCCGAAACAATTTGTTGCCAACAAAACCAGCAGGGGTTTGAGGTTTGCATCGTTCGGTGGACCGCATTGTGTGAGGGCCGACTTCAACGAGGTTTCGAACAATAAGGAGAGCTGATCGGTACGGTTGTAACCGGGCATCAATCGCCTGAGCGGATCGTTGTCGGCCTGCACAGCCTCCTGCCAGGTAGCTTCGCCAGGCATTTCGGCGGGTTGATTTTGTAGCACGGGTTTTACCTTTGGAGCATAGTAACGGGTAGCATCGTATACAAAGGGGCAGGTTACTTCGGGGGTATTCCCGCCGGCGTCGATGGGAAAAGGAATTTGTCCTTGATACAAACGAACTGCCCGGCGGTGTGCGTGTGCATGAAACAGCTTCACCTCCTCTTCGGTACGGGGCAGCGTACCGTTGGGCAGTGTAAAGAGGACCAGAATAAAAACCCTCGTACCGCAAGCATAGGCATAGGCAGCCAGGGTTTGGGGCAACTCGGCTGCCGTTTGTTTAACCAAACTAGCCTCGGCCGTACCGGTAAGGTTGCTTACCTGCAGTACCACCACGCCGTTGTAGCTTGTTTGCATCCGCATTCCGTCTTTCAGGGCAAAGGTAGAGGTATAAAGCAGCGTGGCTTCCTTTAGCCGTTTTGCAAGCAGGCCTGTCTTTGCCCTGCCCGAGTCTTCCTTCATACACTCCATCACATCCGAAAACGAAATGTTGCGGATACTTTTTTTCAACGTCGATTCTTTAAAATAACTAATATTCATGGCATAAATTTTTAATTGTTTTCGTGAAGGTACTACCCGGGTGCCTGGTTTTACAAATAATATGCGCACGAAAGAGTACTCCGGAGAAAAATAATTATTACTTTTAAATTAGCTCTTTTTACTTAATAGTTTAGTATATTTGCATGTGAGAACTTCTTCGTCTTCCATATGGGGGACAATGGTCACACAGCTGGAGGACGATGATCACACAGCTGCGTGATCATCGTCCCTCAGCTGAGAGACGAAGAATACATCTTTGGTTAACAACTAATCATACCGATGAAACGACCTAATTGTTGGAGTAAAAAGGTAATAAAACAAGTATAAAGTTATGAGTATCTATTATGACATGCGTGAAAACCCCAATCCCGAAAAAGATGGAAAACAAAAACCACTTCATCCCCGTGCCGTATCGAAGGGAACGATCAAAGCCGACAAGATAGTGGACTCCATTGCCCTGCGCACAGGTTTTAGCAGGGGTGAGATTCAGGGTGTGCTGGAAGAATATACCCACGAAATGCTTTTGCGCATTTCGGAAGGTTATAATGTGGAATGGGGTACTTTGGGAACTTTATCGCCTAAATTAAAGGCCAAACGCCAGGTTATGGCAAAAAGTGAGATCCGGTCGCCGTCCATTTCAATGTCGGGACTTAATTTTAAAGGCTCGGCCTGGTTGTCGAGGCGTTTAAGCTTCGACCTGGTAAGGGCAGAATACGGCTTTAACAATTCGAAGCCCTACGGAGCTATTTATCTCAGGAAGTTACTGGATCAGTACCTGGATGAGAATCCGTACATCAAACGAATCGACTATTCCAAACTTACAGGTCAACTAAAGAATAAGGCTATACAACAACTGAACGAGTATGTGGAGCAAGGGGTACTTATAAAGTTGGGCAGAGGCAATCAGACGGAATACAGACGGGCCCCGCAACCGGCAGCCGGCGAGAAATAATGACAGATGACAGATGCCGGTGATCTGTCACCTTGCATCTGTCACCTTCAGACTCCGCATCCACACAGGGAAATCGCCCAAAAGATGATGGATGACAGATTGTTTTGCTATAAATCGGTTTTATTGAACCGGTGTTTTGGGTTTGCGGTCGAAGAAGGGATTCTTCGACGATGCACTGATGGGAATGGCCATTACACAGGTACAATCGCCCAAAAAGCCAAGGCGCTGGGCAGCCATTCCGGCAGAAAACATCACGCGGCTGTCTACACGATTATCGGCAGCGGTGGCACAGGCAGAGCCGATGGCAATACCTAAATCTATCGAGTTGATGGCGCAGGGTACGGCATCGGGCTTTTCGACACAAGTGGCATAACCGCAATGGGCACAGTTAAGGCCCTGTACTTTCTGGGCGGTTCCGATAATGATTACGGCCTCTGCCTGCTGCAGGTTTTCGGCATCACGCAAAATGAATTTCATTCCAGTTTCGCTGGAATAGCAGTCCATATCTTCCGATAAACGGATTATATCATCCTCCGTTACCATAGCCACTTCAATAATGTCGATGCCTTTTCCTTTCGGAGCGGTGCGGGCAGCCGTCATCATCTGGCGACCAACCTCCAGCACATGTTCGTGCCTTGATTCTCGTTCGTTTACTATCATACCATTCTATTTTCTTGCAAAGATACTAATTTATCCGATTTGAAGATTTGTCATCTCTTTCGTTAATTGGAAAGGAAACGCAGGATATTCAAATAACGGGAATCTTGGTTCGGTTTCTCCTTCCGTATAGTGCCAAATGGTTTTGTACGCTTCGGGATCTTCGCCCATGGTTTCGAGTTGCCTGAGGTAGGCGGCTACGGATTTATTTTCTACAATGTACACCTCTCCCATGCTGTCGATAATCGGACTGTGCTTGCGGGTGGCATCGTGCTCGAACTTAAGAATCCGCTTCCCGTCGGGAGTTATTCCAACCATGGCGAAGGTCATGCTTTTGCCAATGGCCGGCAGGTTTAATACACTTCGGTCGGTGGCTGCAAACAGCAGGTGGTTGTCTTTCAGAAAGCGGGTAAGTTTTCTACCCAACTCTTTTTGTCCTTGTATGAGGATGTCCAGTTCGTGAATCTTATCGTCGGGGATATGTCCGAATATCTTTTCTTCCTGACCTTCCTGCAGGGAACGGCTATTGGGGGTAAACATGGCGTAGTTTTCCTGAAATCCTTTCACCGAAAAAGTATAATAGCAGACTACGCCCACCGAGTTGAGCACCTGGCGAAGTTTGGCTGTATGCCCGCGTCGGGAAGCGGCAACGGTGTAGACCAGTTGGTTGGTGATGGTCCATCCCGCGGATAGGACTGCTTTTATAGCTTCCCGGGCCTGGGGGGTGACTTCCAGCGGCGACTGAAAATGGGTCTGCATTATGAATTGTTTCACGCCTGCTTCGGATGCTTTTTCCTTAAACTCCTTTAGAATGGCAATCAGCTCGTCGTTGATACGCATGGGAAGATAGGCAAGCAAGCGCGAACCTAAACGAACACGTTGCAATTCGGCATACTTCGCTCCGTCTGGTCTTGTTTCGTTGGCTTTGCGTTTGCGGACAGCCAGTTTATATACGGCATCCAGTATTTTGTGCAGGGTGGCATTCTGGCTCATCAGGGCATCGCCACCGGTGATTAGTATATCCTGCAACTGCGAATCGGACTCGAAGTAGTGCATCAGGCGGCGCAGTTTCTTGTCCCAGCTTTCTTTAGGCTTCAAGGCTTCCAGATCGAAGTTGAGCCGTTCGCTCTGGAAGTCGTACATCCTTTGGCAAACAGCACACAATCCCCCACAGGCACGTCCCATGGAATCGGGTATAAGGATGGCTACCTCGGGGTAGCGGCGGTGTATGTTGTGCCCTTCCGGTAACATCCAGCCGGCGGCATTGGGCTTTCCGGGTTCAACAATATCTTCTTTCTCCCATGCCTTTATGGATCCGTAGGTGTCTACCAGTTCGGGAGAATAGAGTATGTAGGTGCGGATTGTCGCGTCATTGTATCCGCTTCCATTGGGGTTCAGCAAAGAGAGATAATACGGAGTTACGAAAAAAGGCATCTTCTTTTTGCGGGCGGTATGCAGCATGCGCATGGTTTCGTGGGACAATGAATTACCCATAAAGGTATTAAGTTCTGTTGGCGATTTGATGGCCATGGACAAGTGGAAATGACTCAAATTCCACCATTCGCATACCTTGGCATACTTCTGCTCGAAGTTGTAGCCTTCGTCAAACAGGTATTTGGATGTGCTACCGTGTAAACGTTCAATCTTTTTTATAAGTTCCTTGATGATTCGATCCCGATTGGTGGTACGGATGTCGATTACCTCTTTATCCAGACCGGTCTGCCATCGGTTCATCTGCCTTTTTATCCAGGCGATGTCTTTCTTTACCTCCCTCTCTTCGGTAAGCGCTGCAAACTGATGATACAAATCCAAAAGCAAATCGTTCAGTGCCTCGTCCGTCTCCTCTCCTCTTAGAAACTGCCAAAGGAGTGACAGGCTCTCTATCTGCATCTCTTTTCCGGTGGAAAGCTCGTTGATGACCGATCCATCATAGCTAATAAGACGAGAAATTTTACGCACTACGGCATTATCGGTCTTATTTGTATTTAGTGCTGCCTGCAACCGGTTTTTAAACAGATCGCATGCCGCTGATTCTTCCGCCAGGCGTACAAGCCATGGGAGGTGTTTCGCATACATTTTTTTTAAACGGGTAATGTCTGAAGTCGTTAAATTCTTTCTGGTCATACGCTATTTTTGTTTTATGTTTTGTTGACATCCGTACATACATATTGTACGGATGTCAACAAATATACTAAAAATAAAGCACAATCCAGACGAGAAAAGCGTAAAAACGGTATTAAACAGGGAATAAGATTTCTTTTTGTTATAACTTTAACAAATAAAGCGGGAGCGTATGCTGTCTGATGGAATCATACATTTTTCTTTTTTACCGAACCATTTATAGCGGTTCCGGGCAATGTAAAGGTATATTGCATCGCGAAGAGGAAGGGGTAAGTAGATAAAGAGGAAAAACAATTGCCAGCCGTGTCCGAGGTCTTTCAATATATGAAGCACAGCCGATGATTGGTTCAGCACCTTTCCCTGTTCCTGTATATACACAATGCTGTCCGTCCCGGTATCGGAAACCTCATAGTGGGAAAGCAGCGCTTTGGATGCTTCCGATTGCAAGGATGCAAACCGGAATTTTCCGGAGCGGTCTCTTTTAATAATAAACCGAACCGATCCGTTGCATAAATTACAAAAACCGTCAAATAAAACAATTCCCATACGTTCTTTCCTCCCTATGTTTAATCCTTTACAGACAATAGATGGCTTTGTTACGACGTGGTATTACTTCGCCTATAACTGTTGCCTGAGGGTGAAGCGAAGTGGCATGCAATTCGGCCAACAGGTTTTCGGCTTTATCGGCATCTACTCCTATAAGCAATCCACCCGAGGTCTGAGCATCGCAGGCAAGCATTTTTTGTTCCACCGTGCAGGTAGGCGCGTAAAGAACATGCTCTTTCACAAACGCAGCATTACGGAAAGCGGCACCGGGAATACAACCGCTTTCGAGCAGCGACATTACCTGCGGCAAGACTGGCAACGACGAAAGGGAGAGCTGCAAGGTTACGCCGGAAGCTTCCGCCATCTTTAACGCATGCCCCAGCAACCCAAAGCCTGTTACATCCGTTGCCCCTTTCACACCATACAATTGCATACAAGAGGCTCCGGCTTTATTGAGCAGCTTCATCTGTTCCAGTGCTTGCGCATACGCCTCGTCTTCGGCCATTTCCATACGTTGTGCCGCCATTAGCACTCCTACGCCTAATGGCTTTGTAAGAATAAGCAGTTGTCCGGGACTAAGTCCGGCGTTGGTAACCAGGTTGTCTGGATGTACTGTTCCCACCACAGCAAGTCCGTATTTGGGAGGATTATCATCAATGGTATGTCCCCCCATTGTAAACGCCCCGGACTCATTTATCTTATTTTGTCCGCCGGCAAGAATCTCGCCAAGAACTTCGAGCGGAATATCTTTGGACGGAAACATGGTAAGGTTCAGCGCCAATAAAGGCGTGCCTCCCATGGCATACACATCGCTCAGGGCGTTGGTTGCAGCAATTTGTCCGAAAGTATAGGCATCCGAACAAACCGGCGGAAAGAAGTCGGTCGTCACAATAAGCGCCGTATCATCGTTCAGCTTGTACACTCCTGCATCATCGTGCGTCTCGATATCCACCAGAATACGGGCATCCTTAATCAATGGAATGGCAGCCAATAAATCCGACAAGGCGGAAGGCGACAACTTTGCCGAACATCCTCCGTAGGCGGAAGTACTTAATAAATCAAAGGAAGTTGTAGTCATATATCTTCATTTCTATGGCCAGCGACTCCATCAGTTTGGTAAATTCGCTCAGCAAAGGTTCTGCAATTTCTAAACACATACCGCAATCCGACGAAATAGCCGGAGGAACAGGCACTATCCGAATGGGAATGCCCGCTTCTTTACAAGCCGCATCGGCCTTGATGACCAACCGCGTTGTTTGAAAAACAGCTATTTTAGTAGGTTGCCGCATCGGTAATTGCTTTAATTAAATAATCTAAATCTGCGGGAGTATGATAGGGTGACAAGGCGATCCGAACGGTGCCAGACGGGAACGTACCCAGCGTACGATGTGCAAGGGGAGCGCAATGCAAGCCCGAACGGGTTTCTATTCCGTGCCGGTCAAACAGACGCTGTGACAGGTCGGCCGGTGAAAGCCTTTCGTGTGTAACGGAAAATAGTTCGCCCTGTTGTTCGGGATGAATTGCCCCATGTACTCGTATGCCCGGCAATTGGGCGATTGCCTGTATGCAATCCAGCATGTTGCTTTTACTGTGGCATGCGACCGGTCTGTTTTGAAGTGCCGCCAAAAGTCCGACTATTCCTGCCACGTTGGGAGTTCCTGCCTGAAAACGGTCGGGCAGCTCTGCAGGCATCTCGTACGAATCGGATAAGCTGCCGGTACCACCAAAAAGAGTAGGCTGTAACTGAGAGGGTTCTTTGCAATAAAATCCGCCTGTGCCAGTTGGACCCAGTAACCCTTTGTGTCCGGTAAAGGCTATGTAGTCGATATCCCAGCCGGAAGCATCCACAGGAATCTCGCCCAGCGATTGAGCGGCATCAAGCATAATCTGCCATCCTCTGGAGGCGGCAAGCCTGCAAATTTCCGGAAGCGGCTGAATAACACCGTTCACATTACTCAGGTGATTGATAACAAACAACTCGCCATCGCCAGCTGACAGTTTATACAAGGCATCCAGATCGATGGTTCCGTCTGCCAGCGAAGGCAGCGTTTCAATGCGGATTCCTTTTGTCTGGTGCAGGTGCCACAACGGACGCATCACCGCATTATGCTCCATGGGGGATACACGGATAACGGTTTGTCTGGATAAAAGTCCGAGTAACAAAGCGTTAAGACCTGTAGTGGCATTACTGGTAAAACTTATCTTTTCTGGCTCTTTCACTCCCATAACGTCAGCCAGGGAGTCGCGGCATTGTTCTACCTGCAGGGTAGCCTTCCGTACCCTGTCGTAAGCAGCCCGGCCATACGTACCCCCTTCTTCGGTAAGGTAGTGTGCCATTTGCGAAGCTACTTCGGGAGGTTTGGGATACGAAGTGGATGCGTTATCAAAATAAGTATTCATACTATCAGGGATATACGATATGACCGGCTTCCGACATATAGCGTGTAAGCGTATACATGTTGCTTATCATGCCTACCGCAAGCTTGTCTTTCACATCGTAATAATCCAAACAGGTTCCACAGGCAATAATTACAATACCCTTTTCTTCCAGAGCCTGTAAAGACAAAGCTGTGTCGGTTCCTTTCAGGGCTACTTTTACTCCTTTATTATATAAAAGAATGGCCGAAGGTAATTTATCTGCTTCTTTGAGCGAATTAATAAATGCGCGAAGCAGGATTTGTCCCAACTCTGCCTCTCCTTCGCCCATCGTGTCCGATTTAATCACAACCACATAGTTGGAAGCTGGGGTATGGCAGAACGTTTCGGCAGCGGGAGATTCCGAAATTACTTCCGGCTTAGTTACCGTAAGTACGTGTACATTTCCTTCGCTGCGTTGCTGCGGAATAAGTTTTAACTCGGCAAGATAGTCCTTTAAATTGCACAGGGCCGTGTCGTTGTCTGTTAGAATCTCTATTTCTTCGCCTGCAGCAGCCTGCTCTATGCCTTTCTTAGCAAGAATGAGCGGAGCCGGACAAAGTTGGCCTCTTGTATCTATTTGTTTCATCTGTTTATTGTTTTTTTGTATAATTCATCCAGTTCAGCAACGATGGAAGCGACATCGCAGGTCTGAGGATTAAAGTCGACCTGTTGCGCCCATTGCTTGCGGGAAGAAAATCCATATCCTTTATCGTAATACTTCAACGCGATACAAATGGCGCTTTCGAGATCGCCCTGCCTTACATGCTCGACTGCCCGCTTTGTTGCATCTCCTCCCAAACGTCTTTCTATCTTATAAAAGGAATCGATGAGGTCGTTGGCAGAAAACTGACCGTAATCTTTCATTATATGTTGTATGCGGTTTTCCAAAGGTAATTCGAGATTTATAAACAACCCGGACATCATCAGCAAATAAAATTCGCGGGGGATGAATACTTTGCCAATACTCGAGCTTTCGCCTTCGCACCAAACAGGCAAGGAAGGATCGAATGTTCTGAGGCAATGGTGAAGTTCGTTGGCAAAATGTTCGGTGGTTGGCTGTTCTTGCTCTCCCAATGCTCCGAATGCGGAACCTTTATGGTGTGCCATTCCTTCCAGGTCTATTACCTGATGCCCCGCTTTCTGCATGTGAAGTAGTATTTCGGTTTTGCCGCAGCCGGTAGGTCCTCCCAGTATCACCAGTTTCCATGAATGTTTTTCCAGTAGCTGAAGGAGTGAGTTCCTGTAGGCTTTGTACCCTCCCGAAAGCAAATAGGTTTTAAGTCCAGCCGTTCGGAACAACCAGGCCATGCTGCCGCTGCGCATGCCGCCACGCCAGCAATATATATACAGCGGTTTTCCTTCCGACCAATGCCTTGCTTGTTTTACAAAGCCGGCCATTTTGGGCCCGACAAGCTCCAGCCCTCTCTCTACGGCGGGATCTTTCCCCTGGTGTACGTATAATGTGCCTATTTCGGCTCGTTCGGCGTCTGAAAATAAAGGTAAGTTTACTGCTCCCGGAATATGACCTGCAATAAATTCGGATGGCGAACGGACATCAATCAGTATGCCAGCTTTGCTCTGTTCTAAAAAATCATCAGCGAAAAGTATGTCTTCCATTTACTATGTGAATTGGAACTTCAAAGGTAGCAATAATAAATAAAAAAAGCCACCCCGAATGGAGTGGCTTCCTTGATTATTATAGTTCGTATGAATTATAATTTGTTTGCAGATCCAAGAACAGTGTTGATCTTTTCTGCGTAAAGTTCTTTCAGGCTATCGCGAGCCGGACCAAGATACTTACGTGGGTCGAATTCAGCTGGCTTTGTAGCGAAGATTTCACGAATAGCTGCAGTCATAGCCAAACGGCCGTCTGAGTCAATGTTGATCTTACATACTGCAGAAGCAGCTGCTCTGCGCAATTGTTCTTCAGGAATACCGATAGCATCTTTCATTGCACCACCATATTTGTTGATAGTTGCAACCTTGTCCTGAGGTACTGAAGAAGAACCGTGAAGTACGATAGGGAATCCAGGGATTCTCTTTTCGATTTCTTCAAGGATATCGAAACGCAAAGGAGGAGGAACAAGGATTCCGTTGGCGTCGCGTGTGCACTGTGCAGGAGTAAACTTGTTTGCTCCGTGTGAAGTACCAATTGAGATAGCCAATGAATCAACGCCTGTCTTTGTTACGAAATCGACAACCTGATCTGGTTCTGTGTATGTGTGGTGTTCAGCGCTTACTTCGTCTTCAACACCTGCCAATACGCCAAGTTCACCTTCTACAGTAACATCGTGTGCGTGAGCGTACTCAACAACCTTCTTTGTTAATGCAACGTTTTCGTCGTATGGAAGATGAGAACCATCAATCATAACTGAAGAAAAGCCCATGTCAATACATGATTTACACAATTCCAATGAATCGCCGTGGTCCAGGTGAAGAACGATCTGAGGTTTTTCGCAACCTAGTTCTTTTGCATATTCTACAGCACCCTGAGCCATATAACGAAGCAATGTCTGATTAGCATATTTACGTGCACCGCTTGATACCTGAAGGATAACCGGAGACTTAGTTGCTACTGCAGCCTGAACGATAGCCTGCATCTGTTCCATGTTGTTGAAGTTGAAAGCAGGGATAGCATATCCACCTGCAACAGCCTTTGCAAACATTTCTTTTGTGTTTACCAGACCTAACTCTTTGTAACTTACCATTGTTGTATATAATTTTACGTTAATGATTAAAAACTCTACAAAGATAACATTTCTGAAAAAATTATATGCTATAAGACATATAAAATAATACAAAAGATGAGAAAGAGGAAAAATATATGTGTTTTCTTTTGTTTCTTCAACTCAAAACTATACCTTTGCAAACCAAATTACCGGTTACCATAGTAAGTAAAAGTAATAATTATAACAGACAATAAAAAAAATGAAAAAAGGACTTCATCCTGAAAACTATCGTCCCGTCGTGTTCAAGGACATGTCTAACGACGATGTATTTATTACGCGTTCAACAATCAACGCAAAAGAAACAATTGAACTTGACGGAGTTACTTATCCGCTGATTAAGGTGGAAATCTCTAACACTTCACACCCTTTCTATACCGGTAAGTCTAAACTTGTAGATACAGCAGGTCGTGTAGATAAGTTCATGAGCCGTTACGGTAAACGTGAATTAAAGAAATAAGCAGCAAGCTTTTTTTAGCTTCTGCATAAAAGCCTCAGCAATTTTGTTGAGGCTTTTTTTTTGATTGTTTTATAAATAAACGCTATTTTTGCATTTCATTGAAAACTTAATTTAAACAGAATAAAAACACATGGAAAAAACAAACACACAACTGCTTCACATCCTGAATCAGTTTCAGATTGATGAGGATGTGGTTGCAGCAGAACCTTTTGGCAACGGACACATCAACGACACCCTTAAAGTAACAAATTCGAAAGGAGAAATCAAATACATTCTTCAGCGTATAAATCACCATATTTTTACCAATGTGGATATGCTTCAAAACAATATCTATACGGTAACTACACATATCAGAGAAAAATTAGTACAAAAAGGAGAAACAGACATCGACCGTAAGGTTCTTACCTTCTTGCCTGCGAAAGATAATAAATATTATTATTTTGATGGCGAAAGCTATTGGAGGGTTTGCCTGTTCATTCCCCGCAGCAAAAGTTATGAAGAGGTTACTCCCGAATTATCTTACGAGGCCGGTAAGGCTTTTGGAGATTTCCAAACCATGCTTTCCGACCTTCCTGAAGGTGCACTGGGAGAAACTATTCCTAATTTCCACAATATGGAATTCCGTCTTCAACAGTTTAACGACGCCGTTAAAGCAAATGCTGCCGGACGTCTCGACGAAGTGAAAGAGTTGGTGGATGAAATAGAAAAACGGGCTAAAGCTATGTGTATACAGGAAGACCTGTATCGCGAGGGTAAGCTGAAGAAGCGCACGAACCACTGTGACACGAAGGTGAACAACATCATGTTCGACGAAGATGGAAAAGTATTGTGCGTAATTGATCTTGATACGGTTATGCCGGGTTTTGTGCTTTCTGATATCGGCGACTTTATCCGTACAGGTGCCAACACAGGTGCCGAAGACGATGAGAATCTGGATAATGTGGAAGTGAATCTTGCTATTTTCGAGGCTTATACCCGCGGATATATGGAAACAGCAAAGGCTTTTCTTTCTCCCGAAGAAATCAAACTGCTTCCTTACGGCGGTCGTTTGCTTACTTACATGCAGACAGTTCGTTTCCTGACGGATTATATCAACGGAGACACTTATTACAAAATACATAGTCCGAAACACAACCTGCAACGCACAAAGGCGCAGTTTAAGTTATTGCAGAGTCTGGAAGCTAACGCTCCGGAAATGGATGAATTCATGCAAACCTGGTTATAAAATAATATACCAATCATAAAAAGCCGTGCAAGGGTAACCTTGACACGGCTTTTTTAGTTACATTTGCGCCATTCAACCGGTATATTTCCGGTATCAAAAGATATAACTGAGACAATCAATATGAATAAAAAGAAGTTTTCCCTAAGGAGGAGGGTTCGCAGTTTCAAATTTGCCTTCAGAGGTATCAGCAAGCTTGTCAGAGAAGAACATAATGCCTGGATTCACTGCTTCGCGGCCTTTATTACGGTGATCGCGGGTCTGTATTTCCAGCTGTCGGCGATGGAATGGGTTGCCGTTACGTTTGCCATTGGCAGTGTACTTGCCGCCGAAGCGTTTAATACAGCCATTGAGTCGCTGTCCGACTTTGCATCTCCTGTTTACCAGGAGGCCATAAAGCACACAAAGGATCTGGCCGCCGGAGCGGTACTGCTGGTTGCCATTGCTGCCGCCATCGTGGGTTTGCTTATTTTTGTTCCTAAAATTATTCAGCTATTTTAAATACAATGAACAGATTTACATTATATATTGTACTTGTCTTATTCTTTTTACCTACCCTATCTGCCAATGCACAGTCCAGAGAAACCGTACGGACTTCGGGTGATGTAATGGCTTTGGTTACTCCTGTTGCAAGTTTGGTAACCACCCTGGCTCTAAAGGATTATGAGGGATTAAAGCAAGGTGCGCTTGCAGGTGTAACTACCGTAGCAACTACCTATGCACTGAAATATATCATTCAGAAAAAAAGACCGGACGGAAGCAACGATTTGTCGTTCCCGTCCAGTCATACTTCTATATCGTTTACCGGTGCGGCTTTTATTCAACGCCGTTACGGATGGAAATGGGGCGTTCCGGCATACCTTGTATCTTCCTATGTTGGCTGGAGCAGGGTGTACGGACAGAAACACGATTGGTTGGATGTTACTGCCGGAGCCGCCATAGGCATTGGTAGTGCGTACCTGTTCACCCGCCCTTTTGCCGATAAATACAAACTATCAGTCAGCCCCGTTGTATCCGACCGTCATTGCGGATTTTACGCCTCTCTTTGTTTTTAAATTACAAATGGAATTGTAATCCGATAGAGACCGGATGTACATCCGGACCTTTTCCTTTTTCGAACATGGTCATCGGTGAATACCTGGCGTAAACTCCGATTGATCCTATCCCACCCTGCAGAAGTACATCTACGGCAAACGGACGGATATTCATTCCTGAATCCAGTTTCTTTTTATGCTTGTCGTCGTTGGAATCGCGGTAAACAACTTTGGAAGATGACCAGGTTTTGATAGAGCCAACAAGACCTGCAGAGAAAAACAGTTGGGTGTTTTTACGTGGACTCTGCCATTCCAACAGTACAGGAATAGTGATATGGGTAGTTCCTAGCTTGCTGGAAATATAGTTTACTCCGTCTGGCGCAGGAAACAAGGAGGTTACTCCGTCTTTTTCCATAAAGTGTTCATTGTTATCAAGGCTGTAACGGGTCCATCTCATACCAACACCGGTAACTACAGCCCATCTGTAAGGAGAAAAGGCATAAGCCTTTTCGAAAAGATTGAGGTTATAATCGAGTGATTTACCTGAATTAAGCATCACTCCATCTACGCCATTAATGCTTAGTGAAGCATCCGCAAAGTTGGCAAATCCAACGCCTAAACCGGCCCAGTGGGGATCGTAATCGTTGTTCCAGTTAGGTACCGGAATAGTAATCGATTTCATATGACGCCTTGTTTCGTAACTTTTGCCATCCTTATATATTCCTTCGAATATCTTTTCGCTTTCAACAGAATCTCCATCCGCGGTAAGTTCATATACCTTTACCTTTAATCTATCGTCTGTTTCAAGTATATCAATTCTCTTATTGTTCAACAGGATAGTGGTATCACCTGTCATGGGTGTAATTCCGGCAGCCAGCTGAGTAAGTGAGAAAAAGGCAGTTGCCATTAGTAGTACTTTTTTCATTGTTGTTCTATTTAATAAGTTATAAATCTTTTTTTGTAAAAAGCAAAGTAATTAAATCGTCGCTATCCAGATCGCCTTCGATATAAACGAGGGTAATCAATCCTTTTTTGCTTACTTTAAAAAGGATGAACCTGTTGATGTCCGTTTCTTTTCCGGGTAGTTGATAATACGCGGAAATAACTCCTCCATCGTCTGTTATCTCCTTAATTTTACGGGAACCTTCCTGATCGGAGGCCAGGCAGCGGCGAACAAACCGGAGTGCTTCGGCATCGTCCTTTATGGTTATGCTTTTGTAGTGTGTCATCCCATAGGTTTCCAGCATCTCGTTGGATAGCTCCACCATGGTTACATTACGGCTCTTTCCGTAGCGCTGAAAAACTTCCTGTATCTTCAGGTCTTTCTGTGCACTTGCTGCAAGAGGCAAGAGCAAAAAGGCTGCCAGAAGCAGCAACAGCGTGTACCTTCTCTGTTTCATAATACGTTATTTATTCTTCGTCGCCGAGTATATTACCCAGCTCCTTGAGTTGATTTTCAAAAACTTGTTCGTCAGATAAATCGCTTATAGCAGGCAAATACTCATCCGGAGTAGAAGACACTTCCTGCAATGCCACCAATGCCATAGAGCGGACTTTTTCGGGATCTGAATAGCACTGACCATTTATTATTACATAGTTACCGGAACAGGGATATGAATCTTGTGCGGCAAAATAGTATTTACCTGCCATGAAAGCAGTCAAAAGACAGGCCGCAATTGCCGAAAGCCAATAAAACCTATGCTTTACATTTCTTAATGGAATTACTTTCTTTGTTTCCGATCGTTCTATTTCCTGATCGAAATATCCAAAAAGGGGCTTATAGACAGCCAGCTCTTCCGGCACATCCCCTTCGGAAAAGAATCGACGCAATGTGCGCTCTTCCTCTGCGGATGTTTCTCCTTCGAAATATTTAGCTAGTAAATCATCTATATTCATTATTTTATCTGTTTATCATTAAAAACTGTTCCCGCACTTTTTTACGCGCCCTGGATAAATTTACCCGGACAGCCTCTACCTGAGTCCCAGTAATCTCGGCTATTTCAAAAAGCTCGTAACCTTCCACATCTTTCATACGTATTATGCTTTGCTGAAGCGTAGGAAGTTTTTCAATTATCCGCCGGATTACCTCCACTGTATCTTGCTGTTCCAACAACACTTCCGGGCTGGACGTATCCGCCAGAAGTATCTCTCCGTTTTCGGGCATCCTGTCGGTGTGCTTTGCCCGCAACCGGTCTAAGCAGAGATTTTTTACAACCTGAACCGACAAAGCCTCGACGCTGTTGTATCCATCTAATTTTTCCCGGATATACCACAACTTCAAAAAAGCTTCCTGCACGATATCTTCTGCATCTGCTCCTTCATTCGTCATCTTCAGGGAAAACTTCAAAAGTTTGTCCCTTAGTGGCAATACGGTCGTTTTAAATGTCTCGAGTTCCATTGTATATACATTAGACGGGGTGACCGACAAAACATAACATGGTCAGCCTGTTTTTTTGAAACAAATTATTATTTTAATAGAAAATAGAAAGGGATGGTAGATTAATTCAAAGGAATAGCTTTTTCAAAAAAGGGGTTCTTTCATCCTAATTCAGGAAGGAGAAGCTTGAAAAGCAAACCCTTCTTTGTTTTCTTACTAAAAACAGAGAAGGGCTGTTGTTTATTCAAAATGCGACTTTTCCCATTTATATATACGGGGAGTTTCTTTCAGATACGGGAGAATATGCTCACGGTCTTCTTTACTCAGATAGCTTGGTGTTGTATACGTTGCTGCTAGAGTAAAATTATCCGGACTCAGCGTGTACTGAATAAGCTGCACATCTAAACTCGCTGCAGCAAATAGAAATTTTTCGTCTTTGTGATCGGTATCTTCACGTATAAACCATTGGGGAGTTACAGCAGTAAAAAGATCGGCAGCTTCCAGTGGTTTCCACTCTGAGGTAAAAAAAGATATACGGCTATCGGCAACCGGACCGAAGGCCGTATTTATCACACATAAAATGTAGGTGTTATTAACCAAAGGAAGCCTTTTTATTTCAATCGCGCTATTATCGGTAACCTGTAAAGATAGATAATCGGGAGTAAGCTTCTTTAGCGTAGAAAAACCCTCCATCGTATTTTTAAGTTTCGCTTCTTTCCCCGAATTGTACAGATCAACTAAATCTTTACGCCAGGCATTTTCAAGCTGGGGAATATACTGATCGGGCATAGCCGTAAATAAAGTGGCCATATCCTGGGCATTTATGCCATTCAGCGAAAACAAAAAACAAATTGCTAGCAGTATTTTTTTCATCTGTAATTTATTTTGAGCCCAAATATAAGAATATCATTCCTAACAACACAAAGAATAAGTCGACAGCTTTGTTCTTTAAGTTTTTTTCATGGAAGAATAGTGCTCCGGCGGCAAAAGTAACCAGTACATTGCTCCTCCGAATCATGGAAACGATGGAAATCATCGAGTCAGGAAAACTCAACGCATAAAAATAAACAAAATCAGCAATGGTCAGAAAAACAGAAATAAGAACAATGCTCCATCGCCAGGAAAAAGGAGTTGTTTTTTTATGTGTGGGATACCAAAGAAAAACAAGGACAAAAACCATCAGAATACACTGATAAAAATTATACCACGCCTGAACGGCCATGGGTTCAATAAAACTCATCAGAAATTTATCATAAAGACCACTCATGGAACCGGTTACCGCCGAAAGCACCATGCACAGAATCCATTTGTTGTGTGTAAAGTGAATTCCTTCTTTCTTTCCGGATGATGAAAGCATATAAAAAGAAATAAGGGCAAGAATAACTCCAATCCATTGGTAAAGATTAAGCCTTTCCTGAAAGATCAGCAATGCACCCATAAGGGTCATCACAGGCTGAGATGCCTTAATTGGTCCGGTTAGGGTTAACGGGAGATGCTTTGTGGCAAAATAGGCGAAATGCCATGATGCTAAAACAATTACTGCTTTAAGCATAATATATCCGTGCACCTCAAGCGGAATTCGGGGAACATAAAATAATGTTCCCGAAAGTGTTTCGGGGAACCAGGTAGACAGAACGACAAACGGAATAAAGATGATGCTGCAGACAAGCGTATTAAAAAACAATACCGGAACTACTGCATTCCCGTTAAGAGAAAGCTTCTTGTTCACATCGTAACATCCCAATAAAAAAGCAGAGATGAAGGCTAAGCCTAACCACATATATTATTCGTTTTTATAAATAGTTCGTCCGGATATTCTACGCCCACCAAAAAGAGAGCGTGTCCCGGAGCTGATGTTCCCGCTTTACAGCGATCTTGTTGTTCTATTACTTCCCTGAATCCTTCGACACTCATTTTGCCTCGTCCGACTTCGAGCAGCGTTCCCACAATGGCGCGAACCATATTACGTAAAAACCGGTCTGCCTGAATGGTAAATACCCAGACGTCTCCTTCTTGCTTCCATCCGGCCTGCATTATTCGGCAATTATTTGTTTTGACATCCGTATGCAGTTTGCTAAAACTGGTAAAGTCTGTATATTCGAACAAGACTTTACACGCTTCATTCATTTTTTCGAAATCAGGTTTTACAGGAACCCTGTATACCAGTTCATGATTAAACGGATCTTTCTTTTCTGTTAAAAAATAGTTGTAAGTTCGTGAAGTAGCCGAAAAGCGGGCATGCGCATCTTGTGTAACCGGTACAATTTTGTACACAGCTATATCTTTTGGCAGAAGACGATTCAGTTTTCCTGCAAGCAAATCGGGATCGGCAATTTTGTCATCCCAATCGAAATGTGCAACCATAAGCTTTGCATGGACTCCGGCATCGGTCCTGCCGGCACCCACTACAGGAACGGGTTTACGCAAAAGCGTTGTTATTGCTTCTTCCAGACACTGTTGCACAGTTACTCCATTGGGTTGGACTTGCCATCCACAATAATTTTTCCCATTATAGCCTAAATAAATGAAATACCGGTTCACGTTTAAATAGTCAGTTTTGTTAAAACAACGCTGCAAAGGTAGCAATTTCTTTCGGAAGCCTCTTGAACTTTATCAAAAAGAGAAGAGGAGAACATCCCTTTCAGGACACTCCCCTCTTACTCTCACGTTTTATTTGCAGCGAGAAATTACTTTGTTGAGATATTTATTGTAGCTCCTTTCACGCCTTTTGAAGTAGCTTCGAAACGAATGTTTCCAGCCTTTTCTCCAGCCTGAACGATGGCTGTAAGCTGACCGCTGAATAGTTTCATGCGGGGTTCATGGAATGGCTCCAGACTTATGCTGTTACCATTGGCGGCTGCGCGAAAGTTTCCAGCACCCTTCACTTTAAATTCGATAAGGTTGGTAGCATCGGGACAAAGGTTTCCGTCTTTATCTACTACCTTAACATTAATGAAAGAAAGATCTTTTCCGTCGGCTCCAAGTTGAATACGATCTGCTATAAGTTCAATATGATGGGGCTTACCGGCTGTATGAATTTCTTTTTCAGCCACTGCTTTACCGTCTTTATCGTATGCAACCACCTTAACAGTACCCGGTTCGTATTTGGTATCCATCCACATCAGGCGGTAACGCTGCTGACGTTCGAAAGCTTCCTGCGATTCCTTACTCCCTGTATTGTGTACGGTTTTCGTTAAATCCTTGGTACGTTTACCTTGACTTTTTCCGTTAATGAACACTTCGGCAGCAGGGTAATTCGTATATACAAAAATTGGAGTAACCTCTCCTTCACGGCCTTTCCAGGTCCAGTGAGGTAGTATGTGAAGCGTTTCTGCATTAGGGTTCCAGTGACTGCGATACAGATAGTAACGATCCTTAGGTATTCCGGCCAGGTCGATAATTCCAAACAAGCTGCTGTGACTTGGCCAGTTTGTATAATATGGAGTAGGTTCGCCCAGATAGTCAAAACCCGTCCATACAAATTCGCCAATGGCATAAGACAGATCTTCATGCTGGATAAAATCGTCTTCAGGTAAATTAGACCATCCGCAATGTTCAACATCGTAAGATGAACTTTGGTGGTCATCATACATTTTCATTGCACCGCGAACAACAGGGAACTTATAAACGCCACGGGAACTAACCGTTGAAGCGGTTTCGCTGCCTAACACTATCTGTTGAGGTAACTTCTGATACGCCTCGGGATACATATGCGGACGATAATTAAATCCGGCTACATCCATTACAGCGGCAAAGTTATTATTCAATACACTTCCCGGCTGATCCATTCCCTGAGTTACAGGACGTGTAGGATCTTCCCGATGACAAATATCCTGCAGGAAACGGGCGGTTTTGGAGGCGCCCGGTACACTTTGTTCTATTACTTCGTTCCCTATACACCACATTACAAGACTGGCACTATTTCTGAAATTATGTAACAAGTTAACCATATCCTTTTCTGCCCATTCGTCGAAAAGGAGGTTGTACCCATTTTTAACCTTAGCATGACGCCACTCATCAAAGGATTCGGCCATAATCATCATGCCCATTTCGTCGCAAGCTCTTACCAATTCGGGTGCGGGCATATTATGAGAAGTACGAATGGCATTTACACCCATGTCTTTTAGTATACGAATCTGACGACGGATAGCCGCATCGTTCACGGCAGCTCCAAGCGGACCTAAGTCGTGATGATTGCATACCCCTTTAAATACGGTGCGCTTTCCGTTAAGGAAAAATCCTTTATCGGGGATTACTTCAATCGAACGAATACCAAAAGTGGTTGTGTAAGTATCTTTTACAACATTGCCTTCATATAATTTGGATTCGGCCTTATATAAAACCGGATTTTCCGTATCCCAGCAAACCGGATTATTCACTACCAGTTCCTGTGTAAACAGATTTTGATCGTATGCGGAGAGATATGTTTCTTGCGTTGCGACTGTAAGACCTTTTTCATCTTTTACAGCTGTAACCAATTTAAATTGTTCAGGTTTGGCAGCAGCCGGGCGGGCAAGTTTTGTTTTAATTGTAACCTTAGCAAAATCTTTTGTAATGACCGGGGTCGTAACCTGTGTACCCCAAACAGGAATGTGGGCAGCTTCTGTTACAATTACATGAACATTACGATAAATACCAGCCCCAGGATACCACCGGGAAGATTCGGGATAATTTTCCAGACGTACGGCAAGGATATTTTCTTCACCCGGTTTCAAAAAATCTGTAATATCAAAATGGAAAGAGTTATACCCGTAAGGCCAGTAACCCACTTTCTTTCCGTTAATATATACATTGGCATGACTCATGGCTCCATCAAATAAAATTGTGGCCTGTTTTCCTGAAGTAAATTGGGGAACAGTAAATTTTGTGCGATACCAACCTACCCCTACAAAAGGAAGCCCGCCAGTACGACCTGCATGTTCAAGGGCCTCTTTCTGACCGTCTTGCGAAATAGCAACTTCTTGCTTATCGTTTTGAGCACTGAAAGGTCCATATATTGCCCAATCGTGAGGTACGGTAACTTTTTGCCACTTCGTATCATCGAAAACAGGGTTTATTGCTTCGGGATTATCCTCTCTCGTAAATCTCCAGTTCTTTTCTAAAAGGAATTCGGTTCGGTTTTGCGCCTGTAAAGCAGACATTATACATAACCAACCAATGAATGCCAGACTAATTTTTCTCATTACTGATTCTAATGTTTAAATAATAGTTTTAAGTTTCGGAACAAAAATAACTAAATTTGCGCCTTCAAACAACATCTGTAACAAAAAATTCAATGCTCATTCAATTAGCTTTCGTTTTAACTGCCATAATATTAGGAGCCCGCCTTGGTGGTATAGGACTTGGAGTTCTGGGCGGACTCGGTTTAGGTATACTTACTTTTGGGTTTGGATTAGCACCGACCTCGCCCCCCATCGATGTAATGTTGATGATTGTAGCCGTAATAGCTGCCGCAGGATGCATGCAGGCAGCTGGCGGACTGGATCTGATGGTAAAACTTGCCGAAAAACTTCTTCGTAAAAATCCTTCCCGAATTACAATTCTCAGCCCTATCGTAACCTATCTGTTTACATTTATTGCCGGTACTGGTCACGTGGCTTATTCGGTACTTCCTGTAATAGCCGAAGTTGCGACTGAAACCAAAATACGCCCCGAACGTCCATTGGGAATAGCTGTTATTGCTTCACAGCAAGCAATAACGGCCAGCCCTATATCGGCTGCAACGGTAGCGTTGCTAAGTATGCTGTCGGGCAATAACATCTCTCTTTTTGATATTCTGAAAATAACAATTCCATGTACTCTTCTGGGAGTTCTTGCCGGAGCGTTTTATTCAATGAGAGTAGGCAAAGAGCTAATGGATGATC
This sequence comes from uncultured Macellibacteroides sp., assembly GCF_963667135.1. Classification (NCBI taxonomy): domain Bacteria; kingdom Pseudomonadati; phylum Bacteroidota; class Bacteroidia; order Bacteroidales; family Porphyromonadaceae; genus Macellibacteroides; species uncultured Macellibacteroides sp. The sequence goes on from NZ_OY762974.1 coordinate 4,400,562, forward strand.
CTGAATATCAAAAAAGAGTAAGTATGGGTGAGTTTGAAACTGCTAAATTTGAGCTTGCTGATGTGAAAAACCGAAGTAAGGCTGCTCTTTCGGTCGGTATTTTCATATTTTCGACTGTATGCATTGTCTTGTTCGGATCTTTTGAAAATCTGCGTCCCACTTTTACATCCGGAGGAGAAATCATCACCCTGGGAATGAGTTCAATTATTGAAATAAGCATGTTGTCGGCAGCCGCACTCATTCTTTTATTAACTAAAACAGATGGAATCAAAGCGGCTCAAGGGTCTGTATTTATGGCTGGAATGCAAGCTGTTGTAGCAATCTTTGGTATTGCCTGGATGGGAGACACTTTCATAGCAGGTAACATGACAGAACTACGCGGAACAATCGAGGGATTTGTCACCCAAATGCCTTGGCTATTCGGATTTGCGCTGTTTATAATGTCGATACTACTTTACAGTCAGGCGGCTACAATTCGGGCTTTACTTCCACTTGGTATTGCATTGGGAATTTCGCCTTACATGCTGATTGCTCTTTTTCCTGCAGTAAACGGGTATTTCTTTGTTCCCAATTATCCGACGGTAGTTGCTGCTATAAATTTTGACCGCACCGGCACTACCGGAATCGGGAAATACGTACTGAATCATTCATTTATGATGCCCGGTCTGATAGCTACCGGCGTTGCAGTGGGACTTGGGTTATTATTGATACAACTGTTTTAATCCTCGGTTCCGCGAGCGGTTATATGAAAACACCCTTGCTTGCGCTCATGTTTAATATAGCAGCGACCAGCCTTCTGAAGATCTCTCAATACCATGGCTAAAACCATTTTAAGATCTTCAGCCGGTATTTCAAGGGTATCTGTCTCGTCAATTTTAACAAAACGATTCCAGGAAACATCGAATGTGGTGCCATACTGATGGGCCGAATTAAGAGACGAATTCTGGTTTCTCTTTCTTAATTTTTTTATATCATCTACTGTACGAGTAACACTGGTGACTTTAATCTTATAAATGGACGCATTATGACTGGACAGAGAATCCTGAAAGTTTTTCCCGATTTCTTCGAGCAAATCGGCAGCTTCGGGAACCAGAAAAGGGATTGAATGAGTAAGTTCTTCCACTTCATAGTAATCATTGGAACTTATTTCATCCATTTTGCGTGAAGCATGTTCTGCATCTTCGCGTGAAGATACAGGATCGATACCTATTTTAAGTGCAGAGGAAAGATGCAGATCGTTCAGATCATTAAAATCTCTGTTGTAGCTGCCTTTGAACCAAATCCTTTTTAATTCACCTCTTTTTTCGTTACATGAAGAAAAGAAAACTACAAAACAGAGTGTAAGAAACAACATCGCAGACTTATTCATCATTTTCATTATTCAGATTTTAAAATGCAAATATAAATAAAAATGAATAAAAATAACAAATAAGAAAAGCTGTGGGCTTCTAAAATTTAAATAAAAAGAGAGGATGCTACAAGTGATTGAGAATATTATTACTTTTGTGATTCAAAATAAAAAAGCTTAGAATAAAATTGAATGATTGAACGCATATATATTCTTGAGAGTGTAGATCCGGTCATTTTCTACGGAGTAAACAACTCAAACATGCAGCTTATTAAAACGCTGTTTCCCAAGTTGCGCATCGTTGCACGCGGAAATGTCATGAAGGTGATTGGAGACGAAGATGAGTCTGAACTTTTTCTCAAGAAAATACGCGATGTTGAAAAATACTGTGAAGAGTTTAATGCGCTGACAGAAGAAATCATCATTGATATCATAAAAGGAAACACTCCTTCTGTCATCAAACAAGAAAATCTGATTATTCATGGAATGAACGGGAAAGCCATTGTAGCCCGCTCTCCTAATCAACAATTGCTGGTTGAAGCTTTTCATCAGAATGATCTTGTGTTTGCCATTGGACCTGCCGGGTCAGGAAAAACGTTTGTGGCTATTGCTCTTGCAGTAAAAGCACTTAAGAACAAAGAAGTAAAAAAGATTATACTTAGCCGACCGGCTGTTGAAGCAGGTGAAAAGCTGGGATTTCTTCCCGGAGAAATGAAAGATAAGCTAGATCCTTATCTGCAACCATTGTACGATGCGCTTCAGGAAATGATACCGGGCGCTAAACTGAAAGAATACATGGAAAACAACATTATTCAGATAGCTCCACTTGCTTTTATGCGTGGCCGGACACTTAATGATGCTGTAATTATATTGGATGAAGCTCAGAACACAACAACTCATCAGATAAAAATGTTTCTTACAAGACTGGGTACAAATGCAAAGATGATTGTTACCGGAGATATAACACAGATAGATCTCCCTCCAACTGCTACATCCGGACTTATCCAGGCAATGAATATTCTGAAGGGTGTTAACGGCATTGGCCGGATTGAATTTAATAAAAAAGACATTGTTAGACATAAGCTCGTAAAACGCATTGTAGATGCCTACGAAAAACATGATGCGAGAAGGGCTGCAGAACGAGAAGAAAAAAAACAAATTATAAACGAAGATTCTCAAAATAAATAAGGTTATGAAGAAGGCGTTAGTTAGAACAGATTTCAACTTTCCGGGACAAAAGAGTGTATATCATGGAAAAGTTCGTGATGTATATAATATCAACGATGATTTGTTGGTAATGGTGGCAACCGACCGTATCTCTGCTTTTGATGTTATATTACCGGAAGGCATTCCTTACAAAGGACAAGTATTAAATCAAATTGCAGCCAGATTTTTGGATGCAACCCGTGATATCGTTCCTAACTGGAAACAGGCGACTCCGGATCCAATGGTTACTGTTGGTCTGATGTGCGAAGGATTCCGTGTGGAAATGGTTATTCGCGGATATCTTACAGGTAGCGCATGGCGTGAATACAAGGCTGGAGCCAGTTCACTTTGTGGTGTAGCTTTACCCGATGGGATGAAAGAAAATCAGAAATTTCCAACTCCAATCATTACGCCTACAACAAAGGCTGATGAAGGTCACGATGAAAACATCTCTAAAGAAGAAATCATTGCTCAGGGTCTGGCTTCAAAGGCTGATTACGAACAGCTTGAAAAATACACCATGGCTTTATTCCAGCGTGGTACCGAAATGGCAGCAGAAAAGGGACTTATTTTGGTAGACACTAAGTATGAATTCGGCAAAAAGGATGGTAAAATCTATCTTATTGATGAGATTCACACGCCCGATTCTTCTCGCTATTTTTACGCTGCCGGTTACCAGGAGCGTTTCGATAAAGGTGAAGAACAGAAGCAACTTTCGAAGGAATTTGTTCGTCAGTGGCTTATCGCTAATGGATTCCAGGGCAAAACAGGTCAGCAGGTTCCTGTTATGACTCCCGAGTATTGCGACAGCGTTTCGGAACGTTACATTGAACTCTACGAAAACATTGTGGGCGAAAAGTTCGAAAAGGCTGACACTGACAATCTGGCTGCCCGCATTGAAAAGAACGTTACATCATTTCTTCAGGGAAAATAATGAAATACGGTCCCGAAAAGATATTACCGTATAACAACGAAGAACAAAAAAGTACGCAGGTCCGGCGAATGTTTGACTCCATCGCCGGAACCTACGACTTGCTTAATCATGCGTTGTCGTTTGGAATTGACAAAGGCTGGAGAAGAAAAGGCATAAAATTCCTTAAACCCTATGCCCCCAAAGAGATTCTAGATATTGCAACAGGTACGGGTGATTTAGCTATTTCCATGTATCATAAGCTTATGCCCGCAAAAATTATCGGAGCGGATATATCTGAAGGCATGATGGATGTAGGGAGAAAAAAAGTTGAATCGGCCGGACTAGCTGGTCGTATTTCTTTCGAACAGCAAGATTGTGTTAACCTGTCCTATTCTGATAATTCTTTTGATGCGGTAACAGCTGCATTCGGAGTTCGAAATTTTGAAGACATACGAAAAGGTATTTCTGAAATGTACAGGGTACTCCGTCCCGGAGGTCATGTGATGATTCTGGAATTATCTACCCCTTCGGGGGTTCCGATGAAACAACTTTACCAGATATATTCAAGCACTGTGATTCCATTAATAGGTCGTTGCCTTTCCAAAGAGGGTACCGCCTATAATTATCTGCCTGCTTCAATAAAAGTGGTTCCTCAGGGAAAAGAGATGACAAACATTTTGACAAACTGTGGATTTAAAGAAGCAAAATTTCATACATTTACTTTCGGAATTTGTTCTTTATATACTGGTACTAAATAATTCATAAAATAATACTTATGCAAAAATACGGTTTATTAGGGTATCCCCTCAGCCATTCATTTTCTAAGACGTACTTCAACCAAAAGTTTGAATCAGAAAAAATTGATGCTGAGTATGTAAACTTTGAGATACCGGATATCAAAGAGTTAAAGAATGTATTAAAAGAAAATCCTGATTTATGCGGATTAAACGTTACTTTGCCGTATAAAACCCAGGTAATGCCATTGCTGGATGACATTGATAACGACGCAAAGCTAATTGGTGCTGTTAATGTTATTAAGTTTACCAAAGGCTTTCTAGGAAAAACAAGACTAAAAGGATACAATTCTGATATTATCGGATTTAAAAAGTCGATTGAACCATTGCTAAACGACACCCATCGCAAAGCCTTAATTCTGGGAACCGGAGGTGCTTCAAAAGCAGTATTCCAGGGATTGAAGCAATTAGGAATCGGTTCTACTTTCGTATCAAGAAAACCTGAGGAATTCTGTATTACATACGATGAAATTACTCCCAAAACAATGGAGCAGTACACTGTAATTGTAAACGCAACTCCGGTTGGAATGTTTCCTCACATCAATGAATGTCCCGACATCCCGTACAATCTGATTACTCCGAATCATTTACTATACGACTTACTTTACAATCCTGACGAGACTCTATTTATGAAAAAAGGAGAGGAAAAAGGTGCTGTAGTAAAAAACGGACTTGAAATGTTGCTTTTGCAGGCGTTTACTGCATGGGAGATCTGGCAAAAATAGATTGGGTTACTCACTTCGGGTTAATACAAACTCTGTTGAAACAAAATAATGAATTGTAAAAGATTCATTTTTTTGTGTACGGGTTTCTGTTGCATCAAACGTTCCTTCTTTTTCATATTTAAATGGCTTGATGTGAAGATGTTTTTTAAAATCGACCTCCTCCTGTCCTATCATTTTAAACAACGTCTCTTTACCACTCCAGTAAATGAGTAAATGTTCAGATTCATGTGTTGAATCAATGGCTAAATCCTCATCTGTCGACATGAACCGACTTCTTATTTTTCGTACTCTATCCGATAGAAATTCAATATCGATGCCTGCATGTTTATTTTCAGTAAGCAGCACAGCAGCATATCCTTTGGTGTGGGAAATACTAATTTGACACGACTTCTCAAGCAAAAAGGGAGCTCCTGCCGATGTATATCCGATTTCAGGTTCTTCACCCAGCAAAGACTTTACAAGTACCCTTGAAGCAAGCCATTCGCATTTTCGCCCCTCCGTCATCCGGTTGCTTAGAAATGAATTATAAGATTCCTTATTATCCAACATGGACAATAATATTTCAGAGGATTCTTCAATCTTCCAAATTCCCCAAAGAGGAGTTGTATTTTTAGTCAATAGTGGCATTTTATTCTTTCCAGTTAAATGATTGAATTAACTCCATAATATCTTGCTCCAGATAGATAGTAACCGGAGAAAGTGAATCTGTATTCAGCGGACATTCGTAGTACAAAGCTCCTTTCAAAAAATGATTTACACTATCTGTTAGCATAAATTGGATTGGAGTTACTGCTCCATCCAAAAGAAAAAGAGATCCGTAAACCCTTGACGAGGCGTTTGTGTATAACTTTTCACGAATTTCACCCTTAGCCACCGCCTGACGCTCAGCCAGAAAGCGACATTCTCCGATTGCCTCTTCAAGTGTAATCTCCGACAGAGGTATATAGTTACAATAAATTGTTGCTTTAAATCGAGGATAATACAAACTCACCCACATGACAGAATCAGTGATCGGCGAATAAGATATCTTTGCCAAATCAGATACTTTAAAATTAAAAAAGAGATTGTCACCTGAGATTGAATGATAGCGATGTGGCCCCGGGTCAATTCTGAAGTAACCTTTTGGCTTAGGCGTGTATTCCGTACAGGAAAAACAAATACAGCCAATCAACAATACGAAAAAAGCAGTTGATTTCATTTGGATGATTACTCCCTTTCCATAGGAAGCTCTGTATATTTTACTTTAAGAATTCGACGATTGTCGGCTTCCAAAATCTGGAAGCGATACTGCTTGTAATCGATAATTTCTCTACGTTCAGGTAAATCGCCCTTTATCTCCAAAAGGAGTCCTGCCAAAGTTTCAACTTCTTCCGTGAGATTCCCAAATTCATTTTCACTCACATTTACTACCCTGAAAAAATCCGACAGCTGAATTTTGGCTTCAAAAATATAACTCCCATCAGAAAGTTTTGAATATTGCTTTTCGTCGTCATCGTACTCGTCGGATATTTCTCCAACAATTTCTTCCAGAATATCTTCCATAGTAACTATTCCTGAAGTCCCTCCAAATTCATCAACAACAATAGCCATATGTATTTTATTGGTGCGAAACTCTTCGAGCAAATCATCAATCTTTTTTGTTTCTGGCACAAAATACGCAGGGCGAATAAGACTTTGCCAACGAAAAGTTATCGGTTTGTCCAGATAAGGCAATAAATCCTTTATATATAAAATTCCTCGGATATTATCCTCTGAATCCGAAAAAACCGGGATCCTTGAATATCCAGTTTTAATAATAGAATCAATTACAAAACGAAAATCGGATTTAATATCCAAATCTTCCATATCAAGGCGGGAAGTCATAATTTCCTTTGCCGTTTTACTGTAAAATTTAATTATATCAGCAAGCATCTCTTTTTCTTCGGGAATTTCATCAGATGTTAATTCCAGCGCCTTCGATAATTCATCGACAGATAATTCATTTTTCTTTCTTGCCAATACCTTATTTATTACCGAAGTAGATGAAACCAGGATTTTAGTTAACGGCCGGGCTAAACCTACAGCAACATTTATTATCGGCGCTGATTTACGGGCAAAACGCAACGAATTTTTTCTGGCATATATTTTAGGCATTATCTCTCCAAAAAGGAGTAACAAAAAAGTCATCGCTGCAACTTCTGTAATAAAACCTGTCACCGGGATATTCGAAAAGTCGAATAATCCATTGAATCCGTAGGTACAAAGTATTATTACTGTTACATTAGCCAAATTATTAAAAATTAAAATGGTTGCCAACAAATACTCCGGATTTTTAAGAAAATGCTGGATTTTGTTATCGGCAGGATGATCTCCTTTTCTAATTGTATTCAGATCTTCCTGTTCAAGGGAAAAAAAAGCAATCTCAGAAGCGGAAACAAAAGCAGAAACGTATAAAAGTAATATGGCCAGACTTAAAGCAACAACTGGCCCTGCAGTAAGAGCTTGTATTGTTACGTCATTAAATAAGCCCGATAAATAATAATCAGAGTCCAAGTGAATAAATATTAGTTAAACAATAAAGGCAGCTTCAAAAGCATTGTATGATTTTAAAACTGCCTCACAAAAATACATAATTATTAGAATGGTAAATCATCTTCACTATTATTTCCTTCTAACGGAGGAGTCTGAGATACGGATGGTTGAGAATAACCCATCTGCGGCTGACCTACAGCAGGAGTTGAAGGTTGTGAAGTCTGAGCAGTAGGCGACTGTGAACTACTTTCTGCAGGACGGCCTGAACTAAAGAACTCTACCCTGTCAGCATGTATCTCAGTCAGATACCTTTTTACTCCATTTTGGTCATCATAAGTACGTGTACGAATTTTTCCTTCCACATATACCATCGAACCCTTCTTCACCCATTTCTCAACAAATTGAACCTGATCTCGCCGAACCACGATATTATGCCATTCTGTACGTTCGGGAACCACTGTGCCATTAGCAAGAGTATATCCCCTTTCGGATGTAGCCATCGGAAAATTGGCAACAGCACTACCACTATCAAAATATCTTACATCCGGGTCTTTCCCCACATTTCCGATTAAAATCACTTTATTCAACGACATAGCCTGGTATTTATTAATTAGTACACAAAGAAAATAAATTTTGCTCAATTAGCAAAGTTTTCGTCAAGTTTCTCCAAATAAATATGAATAAGCCGGGGAATTGCGTAATGTTGCAAATCGTCCGACTTAATCTGAATAAAGCGGTCTAAAGATGGATAGTAATCTGAAATTTTCACTCTGTAGAAAGTTGCATAAATAACCTGATGGGACAATACATGTTTTTTTTTGTCCAAAACAAGCGATATATCCAGCTTATCTTTTGTTAAAAATAATTCGTTAAAAACAGAGGTATCCATTAACTCCGCGAAATCAACAGCGCTATCTGTTTCTATAAGAGGAAATTCGAAAAGGCCTTTCCATATATCTTTGTCATTTCGCCTGTACAGGTAAGTAAAATCATCCCGCTCTATATGAAAATAATGGAAAAACCTGTCTCTTGACTTCGTTTTATGCTGCTTAACCGGATAGCGCTGAATATCATCTGCTGCCAATGCAATACATTTATTAGTAAAAGGGCAGTTCTGACAGGAAGGATTCTGAGGCGTACAAATCAGTGCTCCGAAGTCCATTATAGCCTGATTATGCAACAATGCATTCTCTTCATCCATAATCGCATAGGCCAATTTTGAAAACTCTTTTTTCCCTTTTGATGAATCAATAGGAATATCAAGACCAAACAACCTGGACAATACTCTGAATACATTTCCATCAACAACAGGATAAGGCATATTCCAGGCAAAAGACACAATAGCTGCAGCCGTATATTCTCCTATTCCTCGCAAAGAAAGGATATTCTCATAGGACGAAGGAAAAACACCTTCGAATTGAGCAACTATCGTCTGCGCTGTAGCATGCAGATTCCGCGCACGGCTATAATATCCAAGCCCTTGCCAATATTTTAAAACCTCCTCTTCATTTGCTTCTGCTAATAACTCAATAGTAGGAAAACGATTTATAAACCGGATATAATAATCCAATCCCTGCGCAACACGGGTTTGTTGAAGTATTATTTCTGAAATCCATATTTTGTAAGGATCTGTAGTTTGACGCCAAGGTAATTCTCTTTTGTTATCATTATACCAATTTATTAGCATCTTGCTAATTTCTATATCTTTATCCATAAGTTTCATAAAACCAAATCAATGTATATACCATTATAAAACGACAATGACTGATGCAAACTTACAGATATAAAATGGATTGCGAAAAATCTTTTTTACAAAAATAGAGATGCAATGCTTTTCAGGTTCAATAAAAAGCTATATATTTGCATTCCAAAAAATTAATAGATCGAAAACAATTAATTAATTTATAGACATGACTAAAGCGGATATTGTTAGCGAGATTTCTAAAAATACCGGTATCGACAAGGCAACGGTATTAGCAAGCGTTGAATCTTTTATGGATATCGTAAAAAATTCTTTATCACAAGGTGATAACGTATATCTTAGAGGATTTGGAAGTTTCGTTATTAAGAAAAGAGCTCAGAAAACAGCTCGTAATATTTCTAAGAATACTACAATTATTATTCCGGAACATAATATTCCGTCGTTTAAACCAGCGAAAACATTTCTAAACGAAGTTAAGTAAAAATATTTATTATACGTTTAATTAAAATTTTAAAGCGATGCCAAGCGGAAAGAAAAGAAAGAGACATAAAATGTCTACGCACAAGCGCAAAAAGAGACTAAAAAAGAATAGACATAAGAAGAAATAAAGTCTAGGAAATAAAGCGACTCTAAAGAACAAACTTAATTGTGACCTTTTAAGTTTGTTCTTTGCGTATTTAATAAGGTCTAATCTTATAAAACCCTCTTTATTGTGATTAGTGAATTAGTAGTAGATGTACAGCCAAAAGAGGTATCAATAGCCATACTGGAAGATAAAAATCTGGTTGAACTCCAAAAGGAGGCCCGGAACTTATCATATGCAGTGGGTGATATCTATCTGGGAAAAGTAAAGAAGCTTATGCCCGGGCTGAATGCTGCATTCATTGACGTAGGGTATAAAAAGGATGCATTTCTTCATTATCTGGACTTAGGTCCAAATTTCAACACCCAGCAAAAATTTCTTAAACAGGCGCTTAGCGACCAAAAGAAATTACCCATCCTTTCTAAAATGCAGATTCTTCCGGAAATTGAAAAAGAAGGAAGTATAAGCGATATTTTAAAGGTGGGTCAGGAAGTGTTAGTCCAAATTGCGAAAGAACCGATATCAACCAAAGGGCCACGTTTAACATCTGAACTGTCTTTTGCAGGGAGATATATTGTACTTATCCCGTTCTCTGATAAGGTTTCCGTTTCACAAAAAATAAAATCAAGCGAAGAACGAGCTCGTTTGAGGCAACTGATACAAAGCATTAAGCCTAAAAACTTCAGTGTTATTGTTCGTACTTCATCCGAAGGAAAGCGTGTAGCTGAACTCGATCATGAGCTAAAGACATTATTGAAACGATGGGAAGATAATATTGTAAAAGTTCCAAAAGCTAAAGCTCCTTCTATTGTTTACGAAGAAACCGGAAGAACAGTGGCTCTGCTACGTGACATTTTCAATCCATCTTTCCAAAATATTTATGTAAACGATACCGACTTTTACAACAGTGTAAAAGATTATGTAAGTTTAATTGCACCTGGAAGATCTGATATAGTTCAGCTATATAGCGGCGAACTTCCTATTTTCGATAATTTTGCAATTACTAAACAAATCAAGTCGCTATTTGGTCGTACGGTTACTTATAAAAGTGGAGCCTACCTTATTATTGAACATACAGAAGCTATGCACGTTATTGATGTGAATAGCGGAAACCGATCCAAAGGTAGTGATGCTCAGGAAAAAACAGCCATTGATGTCAACATTTCTGCTGCCGATGAAATAGCCCGCCAACTTCGCTTACGCGATATGGGAGGTATTATTGTAATTGACTTCATTGATATGACAGAATCTGCCAATAGGCAAAAGCTGTTTGAGCACATGAATAAAGCGATGTCTAGCGATCGAGCAAAACACAATATACTACCTCTTAGCAAATTCGGACTTATGCAAATTACCCGTCAGCGGGTTCGTCCAGCCATGGACGTAGAAACTTCGGAAGCTTGTCCAACCTGTTTTGGAACAGGATCCGTAAAACCTTCTATTCTGTTTACGGACAGTCTGGAAGGCAAAATCGATTGTTTGGTGAACAAACACAATGTGAAGAAATTCGTTCTGCACGTACATCCTTATGTCGCAGCATTTATTAACAAGGGACTATTCCCTTTAAGCTGGAGGTGGAAATTAAAATACACCAAAGGTCTTAAAGTTATCCCAAATCAAAGTCTGGCCTTTATGGAATACAAATTTATCGACCCCGATAAAAATGAGCTGGACATGTTAGAAGAAAAAGAGATCAAATAACGATCGGAACCCCTGTGGCAAGCTGCCCCAGGGGTTTTTATTTAGAAAAAAGTATAATCCGAATCTGACTAATTGACATAAGATATGACAATCCACTCTTTTGTTTACCCACACTATTTATTTTGGCACACCATTTGTTATTAGTTTTATGTTCTGTCCTGAACAGGACGACTATTAACGAATAAACAATTATAATTAAATAAAAATCATGGGAAAGATTATTGGTATTGACTTGGGAACAACCAATTCATGTGTTGCCGTACTTGAAGGTAACGAACCTGTTGTTATAACAAACAGCGAAGGTAAAAGAACAACTCCTTCAATTGTTGCATTTGTAGAAGGCGGAGAACGAAAAGTAGGTGACCCTGCAAAACGTCAGGCCATTACCAACTCGCAGAAAACGATATTTTCAATCAAGCGTTTCATGGGTGAAACATTTGATCAGGTACAAAAAGAAATTTCACGTGTTTCATATAAAGTTGTACGTGGAGACAACAATACGCCGCGTGTTGATATTGATGGACGTTTATATACACCGCAGGAAATTTCGGCTATGGTACTTCAGAAAATGAAAAAAACCGCTGAAGATTATCTTGGACAAGAAGTAACTGACGCTGTTATTACAGTTCCTGCTTATTTCAGTGAATCTCAACGTCAAGCAACAAAAGAAGCCGGTGAAATTGCAGGTCTTAATGTTCGTCGTATTGTAAACGAGCCAACTGCCGCGTCTTTGGCTTATGGACTAGACAAGACATCAAAAGATATGAAAATTGCTGTATTTGACCTTGGTGGTGGTACATTTGATATTTCAATTCTTGAACTTGGCGACGGTGTATTTGAAGTTAAATCGACCAATGGTGACACTCACCTTGGAGGTGATGACTTTGACCATGTAATCATTGACTGGCTAGCTCAGGAATTTTTAAATGAAGAAGGCATTGACTTACGTAAGGATCCGATGGCTTTGCAACGTTTAAAAGAAGCTGCAGAAAAGGCAAAGGTTGAACTTTCAAGTACAACAAGCACAGAAATCAACTTGCCGTATATTATGCCGGTAAATGGAGTGCCAAAGCACTTAGTTAAAACGCTTAGCCGTGCTAAATTCGAACAGTTAGCTGATAAGTTGATTCAAGCTTGTGTTGAACCTTGTCGCAAAGCATTGAGTGATGCTAATCTTTCTACATCAGATATCGATGAGGTAATTCTTGTAGGTGGATCAACACGTATTCCTGCCATTCAGACGCTCGTTGAAAAGTTCTTCGGTAAAGCTCCTTCAAAGGGCGTAAATCCCGACGAAGTAGTTGCTGTAGGTGCTGCTATACAGGGTGGCGTTCTTACAGGCGAGGTAAAAGATGTATTATTACTTGATGTAACTCCGCTTTCGCTAGGTATTGAAACTATGGGAGGTGTTATGACAAAGTTGATTGATGCCAACACGACAATTCCAACAAAGAAATCAGAAACTTTCACAACTGCTGTTGACAATCAGCCGTCTGTAGAGATCCATGTACTTCAGGGAGAACGTTCTTTAGCAAAAGACAATAAGTCTATCGGCAAATTCAATCTCGACGGAATCCCGACTGCTCAACGCGGAGTACCTCAAATTGAAGTGACTTTCGATATAGACGCTAATGGTATTCTGAATGTATCTGCTAAAGATAAAGGAACAGGTAAAGCTCAGAGTATACGTATAGAGGCATCAAGTGGTTTGAGTGATGACGAAATCAAACGTATGAAAGACGAAGCTGCTGCTAATGCGGAAACCGATAAAAAAGAGAAAGAACGTATTGATAAGTTGAATCATGCAGATAGTTTGATCTTTAATACAGAAAAACAGCTGAAGGAATTTGGAGACAAACTTCCAGCGGATAAGAAAGGTCCGATCGAAGCAGCTCTTGCCAAGTTAAAAGAAGCTCACAAAGCCCAAGATATTGCAGCAATTGATACTGCTACAACTGAATTAAACAACGTGTTTCAAGCTGCTAGCCAGGAAATGTATAATGCCCAAAATGCTCAGCAAGGCGGTGCACAAGCGGGTCCTGATTTTGGACAACAAGCAGGTGGCAATACTGACAACAAGCAAGATGGCGGTGTAACTGATGTTGACTTTGAAGAAGTTAAGTAACCAACATAAATAAGAAGAAAAGCGTCTCAGGTAATTATCCTTGAGACGCTTTTTTATTTTATAGTACGTATATAGTTATTCATTTTTCAAATTTATTGTAAAGTCATCGGCATCTTTCCAAGCTGGGAACTTAGAACGTAGTTCTGAAATTTCATCCATAGAAAGCGATACGGTACGGGTTACTTCTTCCCTTTTACCAGCGTCGGCCAGCTTCTTTCCTTTAGGTGATATTATCAATGAATCTCCGCGGTAAGTAAACCCTTTTCCGTCGATACCAACACGGTTAACACCACAAACATACGACATATTCTCTATTGCACGTGCTTGAAGCAATATCTTCCAGACCTTCTTTCGCGCTTCCGGCCAGTTTGCACAATAGATCAACAAATCGTATTCATTGTTTACATTGCGGCTCCAAACCGGAAAACGCAAATCATAACACACCAAAAGACAAATGTTCCAACCCCGGTAAGAAACGACTAAACGCTTATCTCCGGCAGTAAAATACTGGTCTTCGTCTCCCATCTGAAAGAGATGTCTTTTATCATAAAACAAGGAATCGCCTTCGGGGGTAATAAAAAAAGCTCGATTATAATATTTACCATTGTCTTTAGCGATAAAACTACCAGCAACTGCCATTTTGTAATCTGCAGCCCACTTTTTGATTGTATTTACCGTTATTCCATCCGCCTCATCAGCAAGAGGCTCAACATTCATTGTAAATCCCGTAGAAAAAGTTTCAGGCAGAACAGCCAGGTCGGTTTTTCCGCTTATCCGTCTGAGTAGTTCACCGTAATAACCAAGGTTTTCGTTTCTGTCTTCCCAAATAATATGAGATTGGACCATGCTTACGCGTAAATTTTCAGCCATATCAGAAATATTTAAATTTAAGGTTAACAAGTAAACGTAATTTATTTCTCTACAAAGTTTTCCGCATTACGGCCTTGAACTCCACGATAATAACTACGAATGGTTTCAATATCTTCTTCTGTATTACCTGTCGGATAAAAAACAGCCTTTACACCGGCTTCCTTTTTTTTATAATCCAAGTAAGCTAAAACAATAGGGACATTTGCTTTATGAGCAATATAATAAAAACCTTTTTTCCATTCAGTTACTTTTTTTCTAGTACCTTCGGGAGTAATACCAAGATGGAATGAATCCCTTTTAGCAAACTCTTCAACCATCTGGTCGGTTACAGAAGTTCGTTTATTGCGATCTACCGGTACACCGCCAAGCCATCCAAAAAACAAGTTAAACGGGAAAAAAAACCATTCCTTCTTAATTAGAAACCCTGCATCACGGTCAAGCGCCGAATAAAACAGTTTTCCAATTACAAAGTCCCAGTTACTTGTGTGAGGAGCCACACACACAACACACTTTGGAACATCTTCTCCTATTGGCCCCAACTTCCATCCTGCTAAACGAAGCAGAAATTTACTTAGCGCTACTCTCATCAGCTTGTTTGCTCAATTCTCCGATTTCTTTTGCAATAGCATTAATTTCAATCTGCAAATCAGCCAGTAATTTTGAAAAATACTCTTTTACGCGTTTCTTATTCTCTTTTCCATCCGGGCAATTTGCTCGTCTTATAAATTCATCCTGCATATCCAGGATTCTTGTCATAAGGACATCTGTTTTTTCCAAATCTACTCCTGGAATAAACAACTTACAAACCAATGCTTCTGTAAATAAATCACCGGCTATATAACCAATGTTCTTTTTTAACGTT
The DNA here is from genome assembly GCF_963667135.1 of uncultured Macellibacteroides sp. NCBI lineage: Bacteria > Pseudomonadati > Bacteroidota > Bacteroidia > Bacteroidales > Porphyromonadaceae > Macellibacteroides > uncultured Macellibacteroides sp. Next base: position 4,415,902 of record NZ_OY762974.1, read on the forward strand.
CTTCTGCTAGCCATTTAATTAAAGCTTTAAAAATGATAAATATCAATTATTAGTACACAAAGCTACAAAAACCTTGTTAATAATAATTCAATAAGGGGACAAAATCTCAAATTAGATTATCTTTGCATCTGAAATATAACAGATTATAATCAATCTTATATGAGTACACCTATAACTACGCCAACTTATTTATTTGAAAGCAGCTGGGAAGTCTGCAATAAGGTAGGCGGAATATACACCGTATTGTCCACCAAAGCATATAGTCTCAAAAAAATCTTCAACGATAATGCTATTTTTATCGGACCAGACTTATGGTCCGAAGAATCTGCCGCAGATTTTATTAAAGATGATCTCCTTTTTGCAGAATGGAAACAGCACGCGGAAACTACAGACCAGTTAAATATTAAAGTTGGCAGATGGGATGTTCCAGGAAATCCACCTGTTATTTTGGTCGATTTCAAGCCTTTCTATAAAGACAAGGATAAACTATTCTACTCTCTTTGGGAATCATACAAAGTAAATTCGATTAACGCTTACGGCGATTACGATGAATCCTGTATATTTGCCTATTCGGTTGGAAAAGTAATCGAAAGCTTCTACCACTATTTTAAGCTGAGTAATCAACCTGTAGTCGCTCAATTTAATGAGTGGATGCTTGGAATGGGCGCGCTATATATACAAAAACAACTTCCTGCTGTTGCTACGATTTTTACAACACACGCAACTTCAATCGGGAGGTCTATTGCCGGCAACAATAAGGCTCTCTATGCCTATATGGATGGGTACAATGGAGATCAGATGGCTTACGAGCTAAACATGGAAGCCAAGCACTCTCTGGAAAAACAAGCAGCCATTCATTCTGATTGTTTTACAACAGTTAGTGACATTACGGCTTATGAATGCAAAAAACTACTTCAGAAGGAACCTGATGTAGTTACTCCAAATGGTTTTGAACTTAATTTCGTTCCTGAAGGTGATGATTACGTAAACAAAAGAAAGGAAGCCCGTTCAAAGCTAATACGTGTAGCTGAAAAATTGTTTGGAAGTCCTGTATCAGAAAATGCCATCTTAATCTCAACAAGTGGCAGATATGAATACAGAAACAAAGGTATTGATATATTTATCGATGCAATGAGTCATATACGCACTTCGGGTGAACTACAACGGGAAATGATTGCATTTATAATGGTTCCGGCCAATGTTTACGACGCACGTGCTGATTTAAAAGAAATACTGGCGCAAGACTATGAAACCAAAGCTCCGCTACAGACACCATTCATCACTCATTGGCTTTACGATATGGAACACGACAAGATCGTAAATCACATTCGTCAGGCTGGCTTTACAAATGCAGCATCCGATAAAATTAAAATTGTATATGTTCCTTGTTATCTTTCTGGTAACGATGGTATATTTAACACAGCCTACTATGATTTGCTCATTGGAATGGATGCCACGATTTACCCTTCATATTACGAACCTTGGGGATATACACCAATGGAAAGCATAGCATTCGGGATTCCAACCATTACGACAAACCTTGCTGGCTTTGGTTTATGGGCAAAGCACTTTGAGTCTGGCAACGATCTGAACGAAGGGGTTCAAGTTATCGAACGGACTGATTTTAATTATTTTGAAGTTGCTGATAGCATAGCAGCCTCTATCCTCTCGCTCTCACATAAAGACAAGAAAGAAAGAAATGAAATTCACAAGCACTGCTTTGACTTATCCAAAGAAGCAACGTGGAACAAATTCATTCTTTATTATGAGAAAGCATTTGATAAATCTCTTGTGAATGCAAACAAAAGAATTGTTAAACATTAGTGAGTATTTAACAGAGAATCTTATCTTTGCGACAGATTCGTGTAAAATTTACTTCGATTTTATAGTCATATTTTCTTGATAAACTAAAAATATTCTCAATAATGAAAATCAAAGCGAACAATGCAAATTCACCCGTTTGGAAAGATGTGCATTCACATACGGTGCTACCTGAGAAGCTTGAACCTCTTCGCGAAATAGCATACAATCTTTGGTGGGTTTGGAATTATGAGGCAACAAGACTTTTTAATAAAATAGACAGCGACCTTTGGAAAAAAACCGAAGGGAATCCAGTACTCTTTCTGCAAAGTATTTCTTACAGACGAATGGAAGAAATTATGGCAGATCAGGAATTTCTGGATGAGCTAAAAAATGTACATGATTTATTAAAGACCTATTTGAATGAAAAGCCAAATCCCATCCATCCATCTGTCGCCTATTTCAGTATGGAATATGGATTGGCAAACGTCCTTAAAATTTATTCCGGTGGTTTAGGCGTCTTGGCCGGCGATTATCTAAAAGAAGCCAGTGACAGCAATATAGATATGGCTGCAGTTGGTTTCTTGTATCGTTACGGTTACTTCACGCAGACACTTTCCATGGAGGGGCAGCAGATAGCCAATTACGAAGCTCAGGACTTTAATCACTTGCCAATCGCTCAGGTTAACGATAGCGATGGAAGTCCTCTCATTATCGAAGTACCTTTTCCAGGCCGTTTGGTCTATGCCCAGGTTTGGAAGGTTAGTGTTGGTCGTGTTCCTTTATATCTAATGGATACAGACATCAACCAAAATAGCGAATGGGATCGATCCATTACACATCAACTGTATGGAGGTGATTGGGAAAACAGAATGAAACAAGAATATCTTCTTGGCGTCGGGGGCATAATGATGCTTAATAAGCTTGGCATTAAAAAGCAGATATACCATTGCAACGAAGGACATGCCGCGCTTATTAATGCTCAACGGCTTGTTGACTATATAGAAAATGACAAACTCACTTTTGACCAGGCGCTTGAAGTAGTAAGAGCCTCTTCTCTTTATACTGTACACACACCGGTTCCTGCCGGTCACGACTATTTTGAGGAAGATTTATTTGGTCGTTACATGGGCGAATTTCCTGCTAAATTAGGGATTACCTGGCAGGAGTTTATTGATATGGGACGCGAAAATCCAGGCACGCACGAGAAATTTTCGATGAGCGTTTTTGCTCTTAATACCTGTCAGGAAGCTAATGGTGTTAGCTGGTTGCATGGAAAAGTCTCACAAAAAATGTTTGCGCCGATATGGAAAGGATATTTTCCTGACGAATTACATGTTAGCTGGGTGACCAATGGAGTTCATATGCCAACATGGGCTACTTCAGAATGGAAACAATTTTATGCAAAAACTTTTGATAAAAATTTCTTTAAAGATCAGTCTAATAAGTCTATCTGGAATGCAATTAATAAAGTCCCGGACGAAGATATCTGGAGCATCCGCAAGACTCTTAAAAACAAATTGGTTGATTATATCCGCGTTCAGTTTAAAGAAAACTGGCTAAAAAATCAGGGTGATCCATCTCAAGTCGTTTCGATTCTCGACAAAATTAATCCAAATGCACTTCTTATTGGCTTTGGTCGTCGTTTTGCCACTTACAAACGAGCCCACCTGTTGTTTACTGATTTGGATAGATTGTCTAAGATTCTTAACAATCAAGAACATCCGATTCAGTTTATTTATACTGGAAAAGCACACCCGGCTGATGGTGGAGGACAAGGACTGATTAAACATATTGTTGAAATATCTCGCCGTCCCGAATTTCTTGGAAAAATTATTTTCCTCGAAAATTACGATATGCGTCTGGCCCGTCGCTTGATATCCGGAGTAGATGTATGGCTAAACACCCCTACCCGTCCGTTGGAAGCTTCTGGTACTTCAGGAGAAAAGGCCGAAATGAATGGTGTTCTGAATTTCTCTGTTCTCGATGGCTGGTGGTACGAAGGGTACAAAGAAGGAGCCGGTTGGGCGCTTACAGACAAGCGAACATACGAAAACCAGCAATATCAGGATCAGTTGGATGCTGCAACAATTTACAGTATACTTGAAAACGAAATTATACCAACTTACTATGCAAAAAACAGTAAGGGATATTCGCCCGAATGGATTCAATATATAAAGAACTCCATCTCTCAGATAGCTCCGGACTATACGATGAAGCGAATGCTGGATGATTATATTGAACGATTCTATAATAAACTTGCCACACGCTCGGCCAATTTGCATGCAAACAACTTTGAAAAGGCAAAAGAAATAGCCGCATGGAAAGAAGAAGTAGATGCACATTGGGATAGCTTTGTTGTGGATTCCATATCTTATGGTGAAGAATTACGCTCTTCAGGTCCGGTTCTCGGTCATGAACTAAGTATTAATGTTGTTTTAGACAGAAAAGATCTGAAAGGAATGTTAGGCATCGAACTTGTTGTAGCAAGAGAAAAAAAGGATACAAATGAAATCTCTTTTGTCAAAGCCTACAATTTCATGCTCACTAAAGAAGAAGGCTCCAAACTTTATTTTGAGCTTAAAATAGTGCCAAGTATTGCAGGATCTGTTAAGCTGGGATTAAGGGCATTCCCTGTTAACAAAGACCTTCCTCATCGGATGGATTTTGCTTATGTTCGCTGGATACAACTCTAAGTATACTTTATAAAAATAAGAAAGCCCGATCGTTTGATCGGGCTTTCTTATTTTTATATTGATATTAATCAGAATGCATAAGAAATTCCAAGAGATGAATTAAAGGCATTTACCTCATAATGCCCTCCAAATGTTTTAGTTAAATCTTTCGGATCGTATGGATAAGAGCCATCACGACCAAATCCGGTAACATACGCAAATGCCATATCGATCGACAACCTTTGAAGCGGACGAAAGCTCAAACCTGTTGTAAGTCCAAACTTATTCATACTAGGAGTTTCAGGATTAAGAAATTCACTTGGTACAGGAGACTCATCATAATAGGCCCCTAAACGAAGATCTAAACGGTTGGTTGCAGCAAACTGACCTCCTAAGCGATAAATGCAGGTGTTTTCATACATTTTAGGGGCATTGATACTATATCCGTCTAATACCTCCTGAGAGAACTGCACATTCAACTTATCGTAGGCACTCCATCCTACAAACTGAACTTCACCTGTAAGAAGTAAACGATCGGTTGGTTTATAACTAACAGCAACATTCAAATTAGAAGGCAATGGAAGTTCCGCAGTAAAAGTCCCTCTGTCGAGAGGAGGAACACCAATCTTTTTATCAGCTGGCAGATATGTATTCGCAACTGTTAAAATCTGATTTAGAGCGGCCTCATTCGCATAATTCATCGTTGCATGCCCTTCGGGAACCTTCATAGTTACTTTCGAACGGTAAGAAACCCCTAAAGTAATTTTATCAGAAACATCATACATTGCTCCTACATTATACCCAATTTTAACTCCGGCATCTCCAGCTAATGTAGCTGAGGCGGCATCAATATCTTTTAAAAGATCCAATCCATCTTTAATTAGTGGTGCAAAGGGAGTCTGACGAAGTGCTTCCAGTCCTCCGGCAGGAATCAGTGCACGGCTAAGCGAAAAATCACCATACATAACCATCAATCCAGCCCCAAAGCTTAAACGATCAAATGGACGATAAGAAACAGTCGGTTGAATCGAGAACGACTTTAATGAGATGTCTTGTACTAAACGAGAACCAGCCCAATTGACTCCCCAATTAATAGAACTACCGTAAGGAGTAGTAACACTTACGCCAGCAGCCAAATTATCATAAATCTTAAAGCCTGCATATAAATATAAAGGCGTTCCAATTGGATTGTCCGTCTTATGTTTATAATCTCCACTCGTGCTTTTATACTTCATACTTCCAAATATAGCACTGGCTCCGGCTGACAAGCTTATATTTTCTTTCATAAAACTTAATCCGGCAGGATTGAAATGCATACTCTCAGCACCAAGTTTCAAAGAAGCTCCTGCATGTCCCATACCAGCCTGCTTTGAACTCTGCAAATTGACCTGATAGCCCTCGGCCGAAGCATTAAATACAATTACAAGAAACAAACTTGCTAAAACGATGATTCTCTTCATAAACACTATTTTAATTTTTACCTGATTTGCTTGATTTTCAAGACAAATGAGGGGCAAAGATATATACTTTTTTAATATATTACACATTTTGACATAAAATGTGCAGCACAAAACATTCAATTCTGTGCAAACAACCTTAGTAAACAGCCAAACTATTTTTGCATTTAAAGCAAATTCTTCGATAATTTATGAAGAAAACATGTTTCATTTTTTATTACAATTCAATTCTTTTGGTTGAGAAAAAGATAGTTTGTATTTTTGTATCCGAAGGGATTTTCTTCCGTGTACTTGCAATACCACGTAAAAAACAAGGAACAACTTATATAATTTTCCTAACGGAATTTCAAAGTATATACAGAACTCTCCCCTCCTATTTATTAACTGTAAAAGAAACAAGTATGAAAAAAGAAGCCGCAATGGTTTGTTTTTCAGGGGGACAAGATTCCACAACATGCCTTTTCTGGGCTAAAAAACATTTTAAGCATGTAGAATCAGTATGTTTTACGTATGGACAAAAACATTCTGCTGAAACTATGGTTGCGCATAGCATAGCCGATAATGCCGGAATTCCGTTTCAACTTCTGGATGTATCTTTATTAGGACAGCTTTCCAGCAACTCATTAACAGACAGTTCTATCGAAATGGATACAGAAAAGCCCTCCGATAGCTACCCAAATACATTTGTGCCAGGTAGAAACATGGTATTCCTTACATTGGCAGCCATCCTTGCCAGAAGCAAGGGAATCTTTAATCTTGTTACCGGCGTTTCGGAGGCTGACTTTAGTGGATATCCTGACTGTAGAGATACCTTTATCCGATCACTTAATGTAACTCTTAATCTGGCCATGGATGAACAATTTATTATTCACACACCGCTGATGGATAAAAATAAAAGTGAGGTATGGGAAATGGCAGACAAGCTGGAGGTATTTGATCTGATAAGAAATCAGACGCTAACATGCTATAATGGCATTCTTGCCGACGGGTGCGGTCATTGTCCGGCCTGTAAATTAAGAAAAGAAGGATTAGAAAACTATTTAAAACGTAAAAATAACTAGAATGAACGAGCAAGAATTAAGCTTACTAGGAGGCAAAACCGTATATAAAAGTGACTATACGCCCGAAGTCCTTGAGGCTTTCACAAACAAGCATCAGGACAACGATTATTGGGTACGCTTCAATTGTCCCGAATTTACAAGTTTATGCCCGATTACCGGTCAACCCGATTTTGCAACGATATATATAGACTATATTCCTGACATAAAAATGGTCGAGAGTAAAAGTTTAAAACTATATTTATTTAGCTTCCGTAATCATGGTGCTTTTCATGAAGACTGTGTAAACATTATCATGAAAGACTTAATAAGACTTATGGAACCCAAATACATCGAAGTTAAAGGAATCTTCACGCCTAGAGGTGGTATCAGCATTTACCCGTTCTGTAACTATGGCAGAAAAGGAACTAAATACGAAGGACTCGCAGAAAAACGTCTTTTCGCGCACAACTCATAATAGGATTTACAGAAAAAAGTATTGTACAAAATAATACTTTTTTCACCTATTCAGAAGCACAATTATAAATAATTATGTAAGTTTGCAACTTAAATTGATTTTAAACTTAAATTTAATAGACCATGATTAAACGTATGATCCCCGTGAAAGCGGTTTTGGCCACGATTGCATGTACTGCATGTGTAGGCTTGCAGGCTCAAGAACAATATCCTCAACCAGAAAAAATGACTCCAGGAATGTCTGAATACTGGACACCGCAACCAAGTGTTGTAACTCCCGGAACGACTTCTTCCAATGCTTTTCTTAGTGCACCTTCGGATGCTATCATTCTTTTTGACGGCAAAGATCTTTCCGCATGGAAGAGTGTTAATACTGGAGGACAAGCTGAATGGACCGTTAAAAATGGAGCTTTCACTGTAAATAAAAAAGCTGGGGACATTCAAACTAAAGACGAATTTAACGATTTCCAGCTTCATATTGAATGGCAAATTCCAGCAAACATTTCCGGGAAAAGTCAGGCAAGAGGTAACAGCGGCATCTTTTTACAAGGAAAGTACGAAATCCAGGTTTTAGATTGTTATGAAAACCAAACCTACGTAAATGGTCAGACCGGAAGTATTTACAAACAAACCCCTCCTCTCGCCAATGCCATGCGTAAACCAGGCGAATGGAATGTATACGATATTATTTATACGGCACCTGTATTTAAGGAAGATGGCACCTACCGTGTACCACCTCGTGTAACAGTAATTCAAAATGGCATAGTTCTTCAAAACAACACTACAATACTTGGAACAACCGAATATATTGGTTTTCCAAAAGTAGTAAAACATGGAGCAGGTCCGATAGTTCTTCAGTCTCACGGAGATCCAAGCGAACCAATTAGCTTCAGAAATGTTTGGTTAAGAAAATTATAAAACAAAACAAGGGCTGCATTTCTAAACAAATTGCAGCCCTTGTTGTATTTTATTAGAATTAGTCAAGAATCAAATTAAACTCTTCTTTTAATTTTAGCAACACTGGATTTGTTAAAGCAAGCAGATCATACTTTTCTGTTGAAGTATAAGCCAAGTGTTTTTCGTTTGCTTCTATTATCCGAATCCGCATTTGTATACGTGTATTTCGCAAATTACTTCTAAGATATGGCAATAAATCTACGCCGGAATTTTCCAACTCTTGTTGTTGTCCCGGGTTGTGAACTGCTACTTCAAAAATATAATTATCCAGAAGAATCGGCTTGCAGTTTATCATCGTATTTTTCAAATACACCTTCTCTCCGGCCAACTCAGCAAAACTATCCCAATAACGCACAAGGTCAGATTCCCTAAAAGAGCTTACAAACTCCTCCTGTTTAACTGTGCGTTGTTCTTCTACTACCGGCTTTTCTTCTGCAGCTGATTTAATTGATATACCCTTTGGCATTATCCCCGGTTTCTTGGTTACAGGGGCCGATACAGTCGAAACCTGTAACTGAACTTTATCCTGCGGACTTACTGGCTTTTGGGAAAAATCAGATTGCGGGGTATGCCCTGCTGCAGACACCTGCGAAACGGATGATCGTTGTATGGGAGACTGAACATGCTGCTGATTGCCTGCTGGCACTTGCTGAGGAATAGAGTCAATTACTCCTTTTTTTTTTGAATCCGCTCCTTCGCCCGAAGCAACACCTTGTAATTGGCACAGCTGAATAAGCGTCAACTCCAACAAAAGACGTTTATTATTGCTGGCTCTGTAATTCAGATCGCATGTATTTGACAACTCAATAGCTTTAAAAAGCAAACTATCCGGACAACGTTTTGCCATTTCAAGATAGCGTTCTCTAATGGAAGCTCCAACCTCAAAAAGAACAAGTGCTTCTGAGTCACGGCATACAAGTAAATCCCGGAAATGACTTGCAAGACCGGTAATTACATGCTGACCATCAAATCCTTTATTCAATATATCGTTTAGTATCAGTAAAATATCAAATACTCTACCGCCAAGAATGGCATCTGTTAGTCTGAAATAATACTCATAATCAAGCACATTCAGATTATCAATAACGGTCTGATAAGTAATATTGCCTCCAGTATAGCTTACAACCTGATCAAAAATAGAAAGCGCATCCCGCATTCCTCCATCCGACTTCTGAGCAATAATATTCAACGCATCCAAGTCGGCTGTAACACCTTCACGAGAAGCAACATATTGCAGATGTGCCACTGTATCAGCAATTGATATTCTTGAAAAATCATATATCTGACAACGGGAAAGTATAGTAGGTAAAATTTTATGCTTTTCGGTAGTTGCCAAAATAAAAAGCGCATGATAAGGAGGCTCTTCCAGCGTCTTTAAAAAAGCGTTGAATGCAGCAGGAGATAACATATGCACCTCATCAATAATATAAACCTTATACTTCCCTATCTGTGGCGGAATACGCACCTGTTCAATAAGCGAACGAATATCGTCTACCGAATTGTTTGAAGCCGCATCTAGCTCATGAATATTATACGAACGTTGTTCATTAAATGCTTTACATGATTCGCACTCATTACAAGCTTCACCTTCTGGAGTAAGATTCATGCAATTTATGGTCTTCGCAAAAATACGGGCGCAGGAAGTCTTACCAACACCTCTAGGCCCGCAAAACAAATAGGCATGTGCCAGCTTGTTACTGCTTATTGCATTTTTAAGGGTAGTAGTAAGTGAATTTTGACCAACGACACTCTGAAAAGTAGATGGTCTGTATTTTCTTGCCGACACTATATAATTGTCCATTCTCTGCATTTTTTATTAAACACACAAAGATAAACAATTCCATCAAGCAATACTATACAGTGAAATTTTTTTACCTTTGCAAAAATTACTTCGATGTCACGCATTAAAGATTTTTATACCCGTTACCTATCCAGAATCAATAAGTATTGGCTGGTTACAATTCTTTTCCTTGGCCTTACTTTTACGGCCGGCGACAGTAATCTGTACAAACGGTACGTTTACGACGAAAAAATTCGTAGTCTGGAAAGTGAAATTGAACATTATCAGGAAGAAATTGAAATCAACACTAAAAAATTAAATGATCTCCGTACAGACAAGGAAGGATTAGAACGATTCGCCCGCGAAGAGTATCTAATGAAGAAACCGGATGAAGATGTATTTATTATCAAAGAAAAATAAATGAATAAGCAAATCAGAACAACTATATTTAATTTTTCGGGCTTACTTGTCCTGTCGGGTACAATTCTTTACCTGACCAAATGGATTTACGCTCCCTATCTTTTTGCATTCGGAGCTGCAGGTATTGCTCTTACATACCTTACTTCCCCCTATCAGGTACTTGATTTCAGAAGAAGAAGACTTCACCGCTTTAACATAATTGCGGGCATTCTAATGCTAGTAGCCTCTGCATTCATGTTCAAAAATCGGACCGAATGGATTCTTTGTTTATCAATTGCTGCTTTTCTCCAAGCATATACAGCTTTTGTAACACCAAAAGAAAAATAAAAGGATTAGGAACTGCTCCATTTTTAAATAAAATAGGGAAGTTGGATTGACCAACTCCCCTATACTTTAAATCAAGGTTTTGAATAAAAATAAAAAAATTCTAAATTAAGATTGTGGTTAAAATACAAACCTCCGTAAAAACAATGTTTTCGCAGAGGTTTTGTTTTCTAATACAAATATAATATAACTTTTTTAATATTCCACTATTACAAAAGACAAAAATCAACAAATATGTTATCTAACATACTTGTTAAAGCTCAGGAATCATAATGTAAAATAAAAAAAGCATCTCAAATGAAAATTTTGAGATGCTTTTTTTATTTTATATCAGACTTGTTTTATTTGCTTGCTGGAGCGTAATTCTTATTCAAATATTCGATAACTTCCTGAGTGATATCATAAGTATCACCTGCAAGTAAAATATTATCTCCCATTGTATTGCTTAAGATAACCTGATAGCCTTTATCCTTGTTATAAACCTTAAGTTGTGAAACCAGCGTGTCACGCAATTGTTCATTCAATCTCTGTTGTTCAGCAACCAGTTCCTGAGCTAAACGACTGTCAAAGTCCTGAAGTTCTTGTTGTTTTTTCACTAAACGGGCCTGTTCCTGTTCTGCACGTTCGCGTGTAAGAAAAGCATTATTCTCTACTTTACGTTGAAAATCCTGCATTTCAACTTGTAAGGCACGAAGTTTTTGGTTTACACTTGCACGGGAATTTTCTTGTTTCTTAATGATAATTTCATTCAAGTCCTTAGAGTAGTTATAATTCAGCAGAAGTGAATCCACATTGACGTATGCAATTGGAAGTAAGCCGGAGGCATTTTCTTCAGCCGTAAATGTTCTGGTTACACCAGATTCTTTTTTACCGGTAAATTGCAATACAAACAAAATCACAACTGCCAAAGCAAGTACACCGTTAATAATGTAGTTAATGTTCTTCATAAAGTGTAATTTAAATCTTTATATTATTCTTTTATTTCTTCCAAACGCTCAAATAAATTTCTCTCCTGATAGGCTTCTCTGTCTTGCGTGGAAGAACAATGAATACCTTTCTTGCCAAGTGCTTTGTTACCTCCTATATGCGTGTTGGGAAACTGACCTCCTTTCACGAATATTATTTTTATTCCAAGTAACACGGCACAAATAACAAGAATTATGACTGTAAGCAATAACGTTATTAGCATTTTCTTTATATTTGTGGACGCAAATATAAGAGTTATACTGATTATAAAGTACCTTTTTGGCATTTTATTCTATATTTTTTCGATAAAGGCTCTTTTGCTTAATAAAATTTTAATGATGAAGTATCATCAATAATACATTATAACATTATGAAGATTACAGATTTATCTCCTGCATTAGTGTGGAAATATTTCCACCAGGTAACACAGGTACCCCGCCCCTCAAAAAAGGAAGAAAAGATGATTAAGTATCTTGAAACCTTCGCGGCAGAACATAAAATCGCTATAAAAAAAGATTCATGCGGAAATATCCTCATGTCAAAACCTGCTACTCCAGGAAGAGAAAGCGTGCCAACTGTAATTCTGCAATCCCATATTGATATGGTATGCGAAAAGAACAATGACACAAAACATGATTTTGACAATGATCCTATCGAAACGATCGTAGACGGAGCCTGGCTTCGCGCAAATGGCACTACATTGGGAGCAGACAATGGGATCGGTGTTGCTGCTGAATTGGCAATTTTGGCTTCAAACGATATTGAGCATGGTCCTTTGGAATGTTTATTTACTGTTGACGAAGAAACCGGCCTTACCGGAGCAAAGGCTCTTGAAAAGGGATTTCTTTCAGGAAACATTCTGTTAAATCTGGATAGCGAAGACGAAGGTGAAATCTTTGTTGGCTGTGCCGGAGGTAAAGATACTGCTGCCACTTTTACTTACACGCCGGAAGCTGCACCGGACGGATTATTCTACTTCCGCGTTGATGTTAAGGGTTTGAACGGAGGACACTCCGGAGGCGAGATACACAAACAGCTTGGCAATGCAAATAAACTGCTTGTAAGATACCTCTACTTGCTTAAGAAACAGACCGGAAATATCGTTCTTTGCAGTATCGACGGTGGCAACCTTCGCAATGCCATAGCCCGTGAAGCTCATGCTGTTGTAGGTGTTCCTTACGATGCCAAAGAAGGCGTACGTGTATTGCTTAATCACTTTGCAGCCGACGTTGAAAACGAATTAAAGCATGTAGATCCCAATGTTAAGCTGTTACTTGAATCGGTGGAAAAACCTGCATTCTGTATAGACGAAGTTACTGCTACACATCTAATATGTTCGATGCATGCCTGCGCTCATGGCGTTTTAGGTATGAGCCAGGATATCGAAGATTTGGTAGAAACCTCTACGAATCTGGCTTCCGTAAAAATGAAAGAAGGAAACACCATTATAGTTGGTACCAGTCAGCGTAGTTCTATCGAATCATGCAAAGAATATGCAGCCAACATGGTTGCCGCCACATTCCAATTGGCAGGTGCAAAAGTTACACACGGAGACGGATATCCTGGATGGGCTCCTAATCCTGATTCGGTTATTTTGCAGGTTGCACAAGATGCTTATAATCGGCTGTTCAAGAAGGATGCCAAGATTAAAGCCATCCATGCAGGACTAGAATGTGGATTATTTCTCGAAAAATACCCACAGTTGGATATGATTTCTTTTGGTCCCACGCTTCGCGATGTACATTCGCCCAACGAACGTATAGAAATTGCGACAGTTCAATTATGGTGGAATCATTTACTTGAAGTGTTAAAGAGCATTCCTACAAAATAAACCGGAATGTGATACGTTATAATTGAGGCTGGGTTTCTTTCCGGAGTCCAGCCTCATGCTTTTATCTAAAATTTAAAGATTCTACGTCTTAATTTCTAAAATTCATGAAAAAAGGTTTCGTTTCCATTTATATCATCCTGGTTATACTGGCACAACTTGTTAGTAGCTGCGATGGACTGGACGAAAACTATGCTACCGGTTCTAACTACACGTTACGATTTTCTTCGGATACACTCTCGTTCGATACCATTTTCAGTACGGTAGGATCTACCACAAAACAGTTTATGGTTTACAACAATTTTGATAAGCCCCTTAATATCCAATCCATCGAACTGACTGGAGGCGAAAAGACCGGTTTTCGTATCAACGTAGATGGTTTAAAAGGAACTACATTCGAAAACGTAGAAGTCAGGGCTAAAGATAGCATGTTTGTATTTGTGGAAGTAACTGTAAATCCAAACGGAGCCGACCAACCACTTCTTATAGAAGATTCTGTTATTTTCACGACAAACGGAGTAAGGCAAGCAGTAAAACTCCAGGCCTACGGACAAGACGTTGTTCTCTGCAAAGGAGGAACCATCTTAAACAGTGATACGCTTTTATCTGCAAAGCGCCCTTATTTAGTTTACGACAGTCTGGTTGTTTCGCAAAACGCTACCGTAACCATTGAGAAAGGAGCCCGCTTTTACCTGCACGACAAAGCAAACATTCTGGTTCACGGAACATTGATTGCCCAAGGTAAACAATCAGCACCTATCCTTTTCAGGGGAGACAGACTTGACAATCTACTTAACAACCTTCCCTATAATTTAATACCTGCGCAATGGGGCGGAATTTACTTTTCATCCCAAAGTTTTGGCAATATAATGGACCATGTAATAGTTAGTAACGGCACAAGTGGATTAACTTTCGACAAATCAACTCCCGAAAAAAGCAAATTATTGATCAGCAATTCACAGATAACCAATACAGACGGTTATCTCTTGTCCTCCATCAATTGTAATATAGAAGCCTATAACTGCGAGTTCAGTAACGCGGGCGATGGCGTTACATTGCTGGTTGGAGGAAAATACAGTTTTACTCATTGTACCCTGGCCAATTATTTTTCGTTTGGTGCCAGAACGATTCCAACTCTTATCCTGTCGAACAATCTTACCGACAAAGAAGCTAAGGTGATTTTGTATCCCTTGCTTCAAGCCAACTTCCAAAACTGCATTATTGACGGAAACCTGTCCGGCGAGCTTGCCCTTTATTCTCAGAAAGAAAGTAGTTCGAATGAGTTTAATTACCGGTTTAAAAACTGCCTGATTAAAAGCAAAGAAGAGACTAACGCAAATTTCACAGGTACTCTTTGGGGAGCAAGCCCTTCGTATCGTTTATCGGGAGAGGCCGGCGACTACCGGTACGACTTTAGACCTGATTCGGTCTCTATCGTAAAAGGAAAGGCCGATCGTACCATTGCCCAGAAGTATCCGACCGACAGAAACGGAGTATCCCGGTTAACCGATAGTGATGGTCCGGACATCGGAGCATACGAATACGTCAGGGAAACGAACTAGCTCATGCGCCAGGTTGCAACCTTATTATTTGTGCTATTCATCTGCTCACCCGTTACCCTACATTGTCAGCAGACCTTTCGCGTTATGAGCTACAATGTCGAAAACCTCTTCGATTGCGAAAATGATCCTGAAAAAGATGATGAATCCTTTTTACCTGAAGGCGTTCTTCATTGGACAAAAGGACGTTATTATCATAAGTTACAGCAAATCTCGAAGGTTATTACAGCTGCCGGCGAGTGGCGTACTCCAGCTCTTGTTGGGCTCTGCGAAGTTGAAAACGATTCCACTTTGATTCATTTGCTTCAACGTACTCCGCTCAGGCAACAGCATTACAGGTATTGTATGACCAACAGCCCGGATAAGCGCGGAATTGATGTGGCTCTGCTTTACCAACGTGATCAGTTTGCCTACATCGGACACGAGTCGTTGCGTATCGAATTTAAAAAACATCCGGAAAAACGTTCGAGAGACATTCTTCACGTATCCGGAAAAGTAATATCCGGCGATACTTTGGATGTGTTTGTTTGTCATTTTCCTTCGCGTTCCGGAGGTGAAAAAGCCACAGAGCCCGACAGGAAAGATGCCGCAGCACGATTGCGGAAAGCTTGCGATTCGCTTTTTTCATGCCGGCAAAATCCCCTGTTGATTATTATGGGCGATTTTAACGATACTCCATCAGATGTTAGTATCCGTAATGAATTGCGGGCAATAGCTTATCCGGCAACATCTATTTCGCAGCATTCGCTGTATAATCTTTTCTCTGCGCCCCGTCTTTTATCAAAACCTGGATCTCATAAATATCAAGGTGAATGGGCTCAATTGGATCAAATAATTGTAAGCGGAACGCTTATTAATCCTGGTAGGTCAATGCGTTTACTAGCGGAAAGCATCAAAATATTCGATCCTTCATTTCTATTAATGCCAGACAAGACCCATCTTGGCAAAAGACCTTTCAGAACCTTTTACGGGTATAAATATGAAGGAGGTTACAGCGATCATTTGCCAATCCTTACAGATTTTTCATTATCTTTGGCGCCTCAAGAATATTAAATTCAGATACAATGTTACGATATATATCTCTCTGCTTTTGTTTATTGACAACAGCAGCCGGAGCTCAGACAAAAGCGCAGGATATTTCTTTTAGGTCACCCATGGACATTCCTCTTTATCTTAGCGGAAACTTCGGTGAATTCAGAAGCAATCACTTTCATTCCGGGATTGATTTTAAAACACAAGGTGTAGTTGGCAAACCGGTTTATGCTGTTTACGACGGCTATATTTCACGTGTATTAGTAAGTCCGTGGGGATTTGGCAAAGCTCTTTACATGACCCATCCCAACGGGGCAACTACGGTATACGGACATATCAAGGCTTTTTCAAAAGAAGTAGAAGCCTATATCCGCGAACAACAATACAAGAAAGAAAGCTTTAGCGTCGACCTCATTTTACCCCCAAGTCTTTTTCCCGCTAAGAAAGGAGATTTGATTGCTCTGAGCGGCAATGAGGGAAGTTCGGGCGGACCACATCTTCATTTCGAGATTAGAGATACAGAAACAGAAGAAACTATAGATCCGGTTCTTTTCTTCAGAAATAGAATAAAGGATACCCGTGCCCCCATTTTACAGGGAATGATGGTTTATCCTCTGGAAGATAAAGGAATCGTAAACGGAAATACTCAAAAACAACCTGTTAAATTGATCAAATCCAAGTCGGGAAAGCAGACTGTGGCTGGGAAGATTGAAGCATGGGGTGAAATCGGATTTGCAATTAAAGCCTGCGATTACATGACAGAAACGTCTAACATCTATGGCGTTAAAGAAGTGATTCTTACGGCAGACGATGAAATTATTTTTCACAGCAATCTTGATCGGTATGCTTTTCCTGAAACACGTTATATCAATAGCCTCACCGACTATGTAGAATGGAAGCAACACCGCTCCTCCTACTCAAAAAGTTTTGTAGAACCTGGCAATAAACTTCGGTTTATTGAAAGCAGAAACAGGGGAATACTTAAAATAAAAGAAGAACGAACCTACAAATTAAGCTATCAGCTAAAGGATGCCTACGGAAATTCGACCACCTTTACATTCGAAGTTGAAGGTAAGAAACAAGATATTCCCAAAGTAAAAAAACCAGAGGGAACGGAAAAATTCTCATGGGCAAGTGATAATCGTTTTGGGGCCAAAGGCGTACGATTGAATATTCCACGTGGCAACTTGTATACAGATTTCAACTTCAGCTACAGTGTAGAAGAAGATGAAAATGCGATAAGCGCTACACATACGCTGCATAATACGCTGGTACCGCTACATAAAGAGTGCGAAATATCCATAAAACTCCAACAAGATACGCTGGCAAACAAAAGACAATACGGCATGGTATTCCTGAATAAAGGTCACCGTACATGGAAAGGCGGCACCTACCGAAACGGATGGGTGGATGCCAATGTCCGCGAATTGGGGACCTATACCCTCGTGATGGATACTGTTCCTCCCAAAATAATCCCGGTTAATCCCGGTCAATGGGTATCCAAACGTGCCATAGCCTTCCGCGTTTCGGATAATTTGAGTGGAATGGACAGTTACCGGGGGGAAATAGACAACAAGTTTGCATTGTTTGAACACGATGGAAGCCGGGGACTTATAACCTATAAATTTGATCCGAAAAGACTGTCGAGGGGTAAACATAAACTTTCATTTATAGTTACTGATGCTTGCGGAAATACCCGCGAATACAATAACACGTTTGTCTGGTAGAATTGATTTGTTTTACAAATTAAGAGAACATCATTTGTCAATACCAATTATTTCGTATATTTGAAATCAGAAAATTAGTAAATATAACATAGTAAAAAATGGAAAACAGCGATTTGTTAGCAATGGTAAGATCGAAAGCTCAAGGATGGCTTTCAGATAGTTATGATGCAGAAACACGGGCCGAAGTAAAACGTATGCTTGATAATGAAGATTCAAGCGAATTGATTGAAGCATTTTATAAGGATTTGGAATTTGGAACAGGTGGTTTGCGCGGTATCATGGGCGTAGGATCTAACCGGATGAATATTTACACAGTAGGAGCTGCAACCCAGGGCCTTTCTAATTACCTGAAAAAGGAATTTTCCAAACTGGAACAAATAAAGGTGGTAATTGGTCACGACTGCCGGAACAATAGTCGTAAGTTTTCAGAAATATCTGCAGATATATTCTCTGCAAACGGCATAAAAGCCTATATCTTTGAAGACCTCCGTCCTACTCCCGAAATGTCTTATGCCATACGTAAGCTGGGATGCCAGAGCGGTATTATTCTTACAGCCTCTCATAATCCAAAAGAATACAACGGATACAAGGCTTATTGGGACGACGGAGCTCAGATGATTGCTCCGCACGACCGTAATACCATTGCCCAAGTCAATCAAATAAGAAGCGCCAGTGAAATAAAATTCAAAGGCAATAAATCGTTGATCGAAGTTCTTGGCAAAGAAGTGGACGAACAGTACATTAACGATCTTACATCCATTTCCCTTTCTCCCGAATCCATTGCACGCCACAAGGACATGAAGATTGTGTACACCCCTATTCACGGTACAGGTGTAGAAATTGTTCCTGCCGCAATGAAGGCATTTGGTTTTACAAACATCATCCATGTTCCCGAACAAGATGTGGTAAGCGGAGATTTCCCTACGGTTAAATCGCCCAATCCCGAAGAACCAGCCGCATTGGCCATGGCCGTTCAGCGTGCAAAGGATACAGATGCAGAACTTGTTCTTGCTACAGACCCTGACGCCGACCGTGTTGGTGCTGCCGTAAAAAACAACGAAGGAGAATGGGTGCTGCTTAACGGTAACCAGACTGCTCTTATGTTTGTATATTACCTGATTACCCGTTGGAAAGAACTTGGTAAAATAAAGGGTAACGAATATATTGTGAAGACAATCGTATCCACCGAACTGATCCGCACCATTGCAGAACGCAACGGCGTGGAACTTTACGATGTTTACACCGGATTCAAATGGATTGCCGCAATCATGAAAGATAACGAAGGCAAGAAAACATTTATCGGTGGTGGCGAAGAAAGCTACGGATTTCTTTGCGAAGACTTTGTTCGCGACAAAGATGCTGTTTCTGCTTGTACCATGCTTGCCGAAACTGCCGCATGGGCAAAAGACAAGGGATTAACTCTTTATCAGTTGCTTCAGAACATCTACGTTGAATATGGCTTTTCGAAAGAAGCTGGTATCTCTGTAGTAAAGAAAGGTAAGTCTGGCGCCGAAGAGATTGAAGCAATGATGAAGCATTTCCGCGAAAATCCGCTTACTGAAATTGCAGGCTCCAAGGTTACTTATGTTTACGATTACGCAACGCTTAAGGGTTTAAGTGTAGCCGAAAACGAAAAGCTAACGCTTGATATGCCCACTACATCTAATGTAATTCAGTACTTTACAGAAGATAACACAAAGGTTTCGATCCGTCCTTCGGGAACAGAACCCAAAATTAAATTCTATTGCGAAGTACATTCGAAGATAAAAAGCCTTGATGACCTTCCTGCTGCAGAACTTGCAGCGCAGGAAAAGATCAATCAGATCAAGGTTTCGTTGGGTATCTGATTCGGATAAGTATTATTACTTCCTCATAACAGACGGGAGCGTACAGGTAGCTGTATGCTCCCGTTTTTATTTGACATTAAGCGACCATCAAGTGCGTTCACTTAATACTATAACGGCGAAGACTACCAACATTACTTCGTCCCACAACTGTGTGACGTTGGTCACACAGTTGTGGGATGATGGTCACACGTACGTGTGACAAACATCACACGACCGTGGGACGAACTAATTCCTATTACCAAAAATGTTAATTGTATAAGTCTTCGTCCTTAATTCCTTAAGGAAAATAATAGATGAAAGCAATATGGATGTACATTATCCGTTTATAATATGATAATTTACCTAAATCAAGGCAGTTATGAATAAATTTATATTTACTTGTTTGTTAGGAACGCTTACCATCCTTCCGGCTTTATCGCAGCAAACAAAACATCTTACCGACAATCTATATGGAGTAAAACACGGAACGATTCACTACAAATCGTCCAGTGTAATGAATTTTCCTGGTCAGCCGCCCCTCACAACTCATGCAACAGGGAAAGTATATTTCGACGATTACGGCAAGAAACGTTCCAATATTTACACCGAAACCCAGGATGTAGCAGAGTTTAAAGTGAACAGAAATCTGCAAACCATCTACATAGATGATTACAAGTATAGCATCGACCTGGATACGAAAAAAGGAACGGAAGATAAGGTGAACGAACGACTTGATAAAATAACCAATTACAATCGTCCGGATGATGCCGACAAAGCCTTATTCACCTTTACACTTACTGGCGCAGGCACTTTCCTTGATAAACCATGCAGGTTGTATACGGTTACGGAAAAACAAGGAACAGAAAGTGTGAGCAGGGTAACCGTATGGAATAACATCGTGCTTAAACGAGTAACCTCGTCAGCTGTGTTAACCTATACCTTCGAGGTTACAAAGATTGAAGAAACCCAACCCGATACCACATCGCTCTCCATCCCGGATGATGTGGTTATTGAATAGAAACAAAGCAAAAGTACGAATAGTATCAATAAAAGAAGCCATGATCTTGTTTAGAACAATTTCATGGCCTCATTTATAATAATAAAAAGGATAAAAGACCTGATAACTTTCAGCTTTACAGAGGATAGCTGTATTGCATGCCACAGTTTGGTTTCACCAGCAGATTGGTTACTTCAAAGTTTACATTCCCTCCTTTTACCCCATTATTCAATTTTACATTGATAACATATGTTCCATGGGGATTAATGTCGTATTCCCGAAAATAAACCAGATTAGCATCGTGGTCAGTCTTCTTTAGCTTGAAAACAAGATCCGAATTATTCTTTAGCATTATGCTTACGTTTTTCTCCGTCTTTTGCACGCTTACAATCTCAATCGAATTTTCAAACAACTCTTTTACATAAACCTCCTCACCAATAATTTTATCTTCAAAATAAACAGCTGTCCTCCGGCTCTCCAAAGCTTCGCGAATCCCCTGAGCAGAACTTTCGCGCGCAAAAACCAATGTCATCGGCCGATGCTCTCCTTTGGCAAAATCGTAAACTGCCTGTATCGGAGCATGAACATCCGTATTTCCGAGCATGGTGAGTTTTTTGTCCATACACCATTGCTGCGCTTCCGGATAATACTCGTCGCCATTTACGACCTCTATTCCCTGCATATATCCGGCTTTCAATAATTCAGTATGTTCTTTCCACCATAAAGTTGTATCCGGTTGCTGCGCACTCCAACCCGGATGATTCCAGAAAATAAAAGCATTTTGGGCTTTGGCAGCACGAAAAGCATCCATGTATTCCTTAGTATCCAACGAATCGTTATCTGTTAGAAACAGTGCGTTGAAATGACCCGGGGGCATAGATCTTGTAATTTCACTTGCTTTAATAAGAATAATTCCTCTGTCTTTGGCATACTTTTCAGACAAATCATATGATCGGTTAAACGAAGCTTTGATGTCATCCTTATGCGGACGATATTCAATATGATCGGCGATAGCCATTGCATCCAATCCTTCACGATAAATCTCGTCCACACGTACTGTCGGCCAGACCAATCCATCAGAAAATACGGTATGAATATGAAAATCACATTTAAGAGTTTTGTATCCTTTTAAATCAGGGATACGGACTTCATTTCTGGTCTGAGCAAACGAGGTAATGCCCAATACAAGCAAGAAAGCGGGAATAAAAAGTTTTTTCATCATAATCCAGTATCATATAAGGTTAATAAACAGAGCAAAAATACATAATAATTTATTAATCTGACACTTCTAAAGAAAGGATTATAAATAATTAATTACTATAACGAGATACCGAAATTGTTTGTACTTTTGCACTAATAATTACTCATATCAACGACAAAAGGACAAGTCATGGAAGATTTTACAATCAGAAAAGTCAGCATAACAGATGCACCGGCAATTTGTGGTATATACAATTACTATGTACTAAACACCACCATTACCTTCGAAACATCAGCTGTAACGGTAGAAGAGATGGAAAAACGAATTATGGACATATCCTCTGCGTATCCTTATCTGGTATTCGAAGAGGAAGGCAATGTTATTGGTTATTGTTATGTCAATTCGTGGAAAAACCGTTGTGCTTACAGCAGCACGGCCGAGTCGTCCGTATATATTCACAAAGACGCTCATAAAAAAGGGATAGGCAGTAAGTTATACAAAGAACTTCTCAATGAATTAAAGAACACGTCGTTGCATGCCATTATAGCCGGAGTAGCCCTTCCCAACGAAGCAAGCGCCCGGATCCACGAGAAATTCGGATTTCAGAAAATAGCTCACTTCAAAGAAACCGGACGAAAATTCGGCAAGTGGATTGATGTGGCGTACTGGGAAATAATCCTTTAAACCTGAACAATCAGAGTAATCCTACCGGGGCAGATCAGCGTCACCGAAAGACAACGGAAGTAAAGCTTCGGCCGAATCAAGCCGTACTATTTCATCGCGTCCGCAAAAGAGCAATTTGATTGGCTGCTTGTAACGATTTTCCACTTCTGTCATCACCTGGCGGCAGCCTCCGCATGGAGAAATATGCTCCACTTGTTTCCCTTCCGATACAGCCGTAAGTGCCAGCATCTCCACAGATATTCCCGGATAGCGGGATGTGGCATAAAAAAGAGCTACTCTCTCGGCACACAAACCCGAAGGATAAGCGGCATTTTCCTGATTACTGCCCGTTACCACTTGTCCGTTGGCAAGCAATACGGCAGCACCAACCCTGAACCGGGAATAGGGAGCATACGCGTTTTCTGCAGCTTCGTAAGCGGCTTCGCAAAGTGTTCGTTCCCTCGGCGTTAACTCATGAAGAGTACACACGGTAAGCTTTGTTTCAATTCGTTCTTCTCTCATGATTCCTATTTTTATACAAGCAAATATACCGAATGTTTTCATATTATTATATCTTTGTCCGTAAATATAGATTGGCATATTATGAAATTATTTGTCCGTATACTTATTCTTTTACTTATTTTGACAGGAATAAATCCGGAGTTGGTTAAAGCCCAGCGCAAACTCTCGTCTTACGAGGCTTATATTAGCAAGTACAGCGATCTGGCCATCGAGCATCAGAAAAAATACAAAATACCGGCAAGTATTACCCTTTCGCAGGGTTTGCTTGAGTCGGGAGCCGGACAAAGCAGCCTTGCCCGTCAATCCAACAACCATTTCGGAATTAAATGTCATTCAGACTGGAGGGGCGGACGTGTGTATCATGATGACGATCTGCGTGGGGAGTGTTTCCGCAAATACGATCAGGTAGAAGATTCATATACTGATCATTCTAAATTCATTGCCTTTCGTCCAAGGTATTCTGTCCTTTTTGATCTGGACTTAAAGGATTACAAAGGCTGGGCCAAAGGATTGCAGCAATGCGGATACGCAACAGACAGAGCTTATGCAAATAAACTGATAAAGGTTATCGAGGATTATGAACTGTATCGGTTCGATTCTCATAAAGGGACCCGCAAAAAGGAAACTCCTCAGCAAAATAAGAATGCTTCTGCAGAACTCATGCCGATTTATAAAACACACGGACTGATTTATGTTATAGCACGTGCAAACGATTCTTTCGAATCAATCGCGCAGAATCTTGGATTTAAGGAAAAAGAACTGAGAAAGTACAACGAGGTGCCGGAAGAGTTCCCTCTACAACCCGGAGATATTGTTTATCTTGAGAAAAAGAAGAAAAAAGCTGACAAGCCTTATTACGATCATGTTGTACAGATTGGAGAGTCTATGCATAGTATTTCTCAGCATTATGGCGTACGTTTGAAGAGTTTGTATAAGCTGAACAAGAAGGATATGGAGTATGTCCCTGCTGAAGGAGATGTGCTAAAACTTCGATAAGTGTATAAATAATTGTATCTTTGCAGCCAAATTAATTTACAATGAGTGATCAACGTTATAACCTCCGTGGCGTTTCTGCCTCGAAAGAAGATGTTCACAATGCAATAAAGAACATTGACAAGGGTATATTCCCAAAAGCATTTTGCAAGATTATTCCAGATATTCTGGGAGGTGATCCTGCCTATTGTAACATCATGCATGCCGATGGTGCCGGAACAAAATCTTCGCTGGCGTATATGTACTGGAAAGAAACAGGCGACTTGTCCGTATGGAAAGGCATTGCTCAGGATGCGTTGATTATGAACATTGACGACCTGCTTTGCGTTGGCGCAGTAGATAATATTCTGATATCTTCTACCATTGGCCGCAACAAACTATTGATCCCCGGCGAGGTAATCTCGGCTATTATTAACGGAACAGACGAATTACTTTCGGAGTTACGCGACATGGGTGTTGGTTGCTATGCTACAGGTGGCGAAACGGCCGATGTGGGCGACTTGGTACGAACCATTATAGTAGATAGTACGGTTACCTGCCGTATGAAACGCGAAGATGTAATTGACAACAGCCGCATAAAAGGAGGAGATGTTATCGTTGGTATGGCTTCATTTGGTCAGGCTACTTACGAAAAAGAATATAACGGAGGTACCGGAAGTAACGGTCTTACTTCTGCCCGTCACGATGTCTTTGCCAAATACCTGGCAACCAAATATCCTGAAAGCTATGACGCAGGAGTTCCCGAAGAACTTGTTTACTCGGGTGGATTGAAACTGACAGATCAGATAGAAGAGCTGGGAATTGATGCAGGTAAGCTTGTACTCTCTCCTACCCGTACGTATGCTCCGGTTATTAAAGTGTTACTCGACAAGTTACGTCCTTCTATTCATGGAATGGTTCACTGCTCGGGTGGTGCGCAAACCAAGGTAATGCATTTTGTAGAAAACAAACGGATTACTAAAAATAACCTGTTCCCTATTCCTCCCCTGTTCCGGATTATTCAGGAACAAAGCAAAACGGACTGGAGTGAAATGTATAAGGTCTTTAATATGGGTCACCGTATGGAGGTTTATATTGCTCCCGAACATGCGGATGAAGTTATTGCTGTTGCAAACTCATTCGGTATTGAGGCCCGTGTGGTTGGATTCGTGGAAGAGGCTCCAAAAAATGAATTGATTATCGAAAGCGAAAAGGGTCGCTTCATTTACTAATAGAATAGATGGCCGAAAGCAACTTATTAGAGAGATTAGACGGACTAGCGAGTCGTTTCGAAGAGGTGGGTACGTTAATTACCGACCCGGCAGTGATTGCCGATATGAAACGGTTCGTAAAATTAAACAAAGAGTATCACGATCTTGAATTGATCTTGGCTGCCCGTTCCGAGTACATAAAAATGAAGGAAGGGATTGTAGAAGCTAAAGAAATTATTGAAACCGAACAGGATCCTGAAATGAAGGAAATGGCGAAGGAAGAGCTGGAAGCTTGCTCTTCGCGTATACCTGCGTTGGAAGAAGAAATAAAATTATTACTGGTTCCTGCCGATCCGCAAGACGACAAGAATGCAATTGTTGAAATCCGCGGTGGTACGGGAGGTGATGAGGCTGCTTTATTTGCAGGCGATCTTTACCGTATGTATCTAAAATACTGCGAAAATAAGGGTTGGAAGGTTTCTGTAAGCGATTACAGCGAAGGGACTAATGGCGGATACAAGGAGATTGTGTTTAACGTAACCGGTGAGGGTGTGTATGGTATTCTGAAATACGAATCGGGCGTGCACCGTGTTCAGCGTGTTCCGCAAACAGAAACACAGGGACGTGTACATACATCGGCTGCTACGGTTGCCGTGCTTCCCGAAGCCGACGAGTTTGATGTGGAAGTGAAGGAATCGGATATCCGTGTGGATACTTTCTGTTCATCAGGAGCCGGCGGACAGTCGGTTAATACCACCTACTCGGCCATTCGTCTGGTGCATATCCCAACAGGAATCACGGTTCAGTGCCAGGATCAGAAGTCGCAGCTTAAGAACAAAGCAAAAGCCATGATCGAATTGCGCAGCCGTATTTACAATATGGAGTACCAGAAGTATATCGACGAGATTGCATCAAAACGTAAAACAATGGTTTCTTCGGGCGACCGCTCTGCAAAGATACGTACTTACAACTATCCGCAGGGACGTGTTACCGACCACCGTATTAATCTAACATTATATAACCTTTCTGCCATTATGGACGGAGAGATTCAGGGGATCATAGATCAGTTGATTGTAGCAGAGAATGCTGAACGACTTAAAGAAGCCCAATTATAATCCGACTATAGAAATTAAACATCATGAACAAGCAACAGTTATTTGAAAATATTCAAAAGAAGAAGTCTTTCTTGTGTGTAGGATTAGACACCGATATTAAAAAAATTCCTCAGCATTTGCTAACGGAAGAAGATCCGATCTTTGCATTCAACAAAGCCATTATTGATGCTACGGCTCCTTATAGCGTGGCATACAAACCCAACCTTGCTTTTTATGAAAGTCTGGGTGTTCCCGGTTTGATAGCCTTCGAAAAGACAGTAAGTTATCTAAAGGCAAATTATCCCGACCAGTTCGTAATCGCCGATGCTAAGCGTGGCGATATCGGTAACACATCGGAGATGTACGCACGTTCGTTTTTCGACCACATGAAGGTGGATGCCGTGACGGTAGCTCCGTACATGGGCGAAGATAGTGTAAAGCCATTCCTTATTTATCCTGAAAGCTGGGTGATTTTACTTGCCCTTACATCCAATAAAGGATCTCACGATTTTCAGTTTTCTGAAGATGCCAATGGAGTTCGTCTCTTTGAAAAGGTGCTTACTAAATCGCAGGAATGGGCTACAGACCAACAGATGATGTATGTGGTAGGTGCTACTCAGGGAAAAATGTTTCTGGATATCCGCAAGCATGCTCCCAACCATTTCTTACTGGTACCAGGAGTAGGCGCTCAAGGTGGCAGCCTGAAAGAGGTAGCCGAATACGGTATGAACGATCAATGTGGTTTACTGGTGAATTCATCGCGTGCCATTATTTATGCAGACAGCACTCCTTCTTTTGCAGAAACTGCAGCGACAGCAGCACGTGAGGTGCAGGAAGAAATGGCCGGATACTTACTTTCGAAAGGTATATTAGGCTAATTGCATATAAAAAATAGGTACATTAAATATTTTTATAATTTTGTCGACTTCACTCGTGGTAATAGCGGTGAGCCTACAACGGTTTTTAAATCGCAAACATAGTACAAATGGAGTTTTCAGCCCAACAAATAGCCAGCTTTCTAAATGGGACCGTATCGGGAGACCCGGAGGTAAAGGTTAATAATTTTTCAAAGATTGAAGCAGGAAGACCGGGAACGTTAACTTTTCTAGCGAACCCCAAGTATGAACATTATATATATACTACCGAAGCAAGTATTGTTTTGGTAAATAATGACTTTTCTCCTACCGCTCCGGTTACAGCAACTCTTATTCTGGTTCCAAACGCTTACGCGGCGCTTGCCATGCTTTTAAATATGGTTGAACAATCGAAGGTTAAAAAAACAGGGATTGATTCAAGCGCATTTATTTCTGAGTCAGCAACTTTAGGCAGCGATTGTTATGTTGGCAATTTTGCCTTTGTTGGAGAAAAGTCTGTGATTGGAAACAACTGCAAAATTTATCCCTACGCATATGTTGGCGACAGTGTAACCATAGGAGACAATACAATCATTTATCCCCACGTAACAATCTATGAGGGATGCGTGATTGGAAAAAGCTGTATATTGCATGCCGGGTCCGTAATTGGATCTGATGGATTCGGTTTTGCTCCTGAAGGAGAAAAATATAACAAAATACCACAGTTGGGTAACGTAGTTTTAGAAGACGATGTTGAAATCGGAGCTAACACTACTATCGACCGTGCAGTAATGGATTCTACCATTATCCGCCGGGGTGTAAAGCTCGACAACCTGGTTCAAATCGCGCACAATGTGGAAGTTGGCGAAAATACGGTAATGGCTGCTCAGGTAGGTATAGCCGGCTCGGCCAAGATTGGCAGCCACTGCATGTTTGGCGGTCAGGTTGGCATTGCAGGTCACATTACTATTCCAGACAAAGTAAACTTTGGGGCACAGGCAGGTACCCTTGGCACAGGAATTAAAGAAGGCGAAACTTTCCTTGGTTCGCCGGCATTACCTGTTAAAGACTACATGCGTTCGGCAATTATCTACCCAAAATTACCTGAGATGTATCGTGCTATTTCGCAATTACAACGCGAAATAGAACAACTAAAAAAAGAAATTACAAATAAATAAATATTCTTATGCATAAACAAAAGACGCTTCAGCAAAGTTTTTCTTTGCAAGGTAAAGGTTTGCATACCGGATTGGATATTAACATTACTTTTAATCCCGCACCAGAAAATCACGGGTATAAAATTAAACGTGTTGATCTGGAAGGAGAACCAATATTGGATGCGCTGGCTGAAAATGTAGCAGGCACACAACGTGGAACAGTTATTTCCAAAAACGGAGTTCAGGTAAGCACCATAGAACATGCCATGGCAGCGCTCTATGCTTTCGAAATTGACAACTGTCTTATCGAAGTGAATGCCCCCGAATTTCCTATTCTGGATGGTAGCTCTCGTTTTTATACAGAAGAGATTCTTCGGGTTGGCGTTGCCGAGCAAAACGCACTCAAAGACTATTACATTGTTAAACATAAGATAGAAGTAAAGGACGAAGTATCCGGCTCTTCACTGATCATTTTGCCGGACGACAAGTTCAGCATTAATGCATTGATTTCTTTCGATTCTCCAGTGTTGTCAAATCAATTTGCCACGCTGAACGATATAAGCGAATTCCCAACAGAAATGGCTGCCGCCCGTACATTTGTTTTTGTACGCGAAGTGGAAGCGTTACTGCAAAATAACCTTATCAAGGGTGGCGATCTTGACAATGCAATTGTTATCTACGATCAGAAGATTTCGCAGGAGTCGCTTAACAAGCTGGCTGATGCTGTTGGAATTCCTCACAAAGATATCGACGAACTAGGATACGTAAACAACAAACCGCTTGTATTCAACAATGAGCCGGCCCGTCATAAAATAATTGATATCATGGGAGACCTGGCTTTGATTGGCAAACCAATTAAAGGTCGTATCATTGCAACCAGACCTGGTCATAAGATCAACAATCAGCTGGCGCGTATGATTCGGAAAGATATCAAACAAAATGAGGTTCAGGCACCGGTTTACAAAGCTGGCGTTGCTCCGGTAATGGATATAAACCGAATTAAGCAGCTACTTCCGCACCGTTATCCTTTTCTTATGGTTGATAAAATCATTGAAGTTGGACCAACTCATATTGTAGGAATCAAGAACGTGTCGGTAAATGAACCATTCTTTCAGGGACACTTTCCGGAAGAACCTGTAATGCCAGGGGTGCTATTGGTTGAAGCTATGGCGCAAACAGGAGGATTACTTGTTCTTAATAACGTAGAAGAACCACATCGTTACTCTACTTATTTTCTTAAGATTGACAACGTAAAGTTCCGTCAGAAAGTAGTTCCGGGGGATACTGTTATTTTCCGTTTGGAATTTATGTCTGAGATCAGACGTGGCTGTGCATTAATGAAAGGGTTGGCTTTTGTCGACGAAAAAGTAGTTTGCGAAGCTGAATTTATGGCTCAGATTATTAAGAATAAATAATTACAATAGATAATGAATCAACACCCATTAGCCTATGTTCACCCCGAAGCAAAGATCGGAGAGAACGTTACGATTGATCCGTTTGCCGTTATTGAAAAAGATGTAGTAATCGGAGATAATTGTCATATATTCTCGCATGCGGTGATATTGGATGGTGCACGCATCGGATCAGATTGCAGAATATTTCCCGGGGCCGTGGTTTCAGGAATTCCACAGGATTTAAAATTTGCCGGCGAAATAACAACTGCCGAGATTGGTAATAATACAACAATCCGGGAATGTGTTACGATCAACAGAGGAACAAAGGCAAAAGGAAAAACGGTAATCGGAAACAATTGCCTTATTATGGCCTATGCGCACATTGCACACGACTGTATTTTAAAGGATAATATTATTATAGGAAATGCGACTCAGGTAGCCGGTGAAGTTGAGATCGATGATTACGCCATTATCAGTGGCGGTACATTGGTCCATCAATTTACACGGATTTCCAAGCATGTGATGATACAGGGAGGTTCACGCGTTGGCAAGGACATCCCTCCGTACACACTGATCGGAAGAGATCCCATAGCCTATTGCGGTATAAATATAGTGGGTCTGCGCCGCCGTGGCTATACAAACGAACAGGTTTATCTTATTCAGGATATCTACAGAACGTTGTATACCCGTGGATTAAATAACAGCGATGCGATTAATTGCATCGAGACTGAATATGAACCGGGTTTTGAAAGAGATCTGATACTCGGATTTATCAAATCTTCAAGCCGCGGAATCGTAAGAGGATCAATGGATTAACAACAAAATCAGATAATTCTCAAAAAAGCTGTCTCTCCGCTGAGGCAGCTTTTTTTATCTGTTTTATAAGGAGGAATAAATATTTTTACTACTTTTGAACCAACAAAAAACAACTACAATTATGTTATTCAGATTTCTAATCCTGTCAGACGAAGTTGATGACTTCAAGCGTGAAATTAAGATAGATTCGGAAGCGACTTTTCTTGATTTGCACAATGCTATTCTCGACTCTGTAGGGTACACAAAAGATCAGATGTGTTCATTCTTCATTTGTGAAGACGATTGGAGCAAAAAAACAGAAATTACACTGGTTGAAATGGATACTACTTCGGAAGAAGACAATTATATAATGGAAAATACTCAATTGGAGGACTTGTTGGAGGACGAACAACAGAAGCTTCTCTTTGTATTCGATTATATGACTGAACGAGCGTTCTTCATGGAGTTAAGAGAAATTATTCCGGGTGAAGACTTAGATGAACCAATTTGCTCGAAATCGGCAGGTGAACCTCCGGTTCAAATAATGTCTTTCGATGAATTTACCCCTAAAGCCACCGGAACCCAGGATATGGGCGAAGACTTTTACGGCGATTCCGAATTTGATATTGAAGAGTTAGATAAGGAAGGATTCGACGGTCTAGAAGGTCCTATTGAAAATCCCTTCGAGGATGAGCGTTTTTAATGAACACACTCATTGTCCTGCTGGGACCCACCGGAGTTGGTAAAACGGAATTAAGTCTGCGTGTGGCTTCACACGTAGGCGGTCCGATTATCTCATCCGACTCCCGTCAGCTTTATAAAGAGCTTGTTATAGGTACTGCGGCTCCCACCCCCGAACAGCTCGCCCGTGTCAGACATTATTTCGTAGGCACGTTATCCCTGACCGATTATTACAATGCCAGTCAATTTGAAGAAGAAGTGCTGTCTTGTCTGGAGAATCTGTTCCAGACATCACCTAATGTTGTGATGTCCGGAGGCTCAATGATGTACATTGATGCTGTATGCAACGGAATAGACGATCTTCCTACCGTAAGTCCGGAGATACGAAACAGGCTCATGAAACGATTCGAAGAAGAAGGTTTG
Source organism: uncultured Macellibacteroides sp. (assembly GCF_963667135.1). Classification (NCBI taxonomy): domain Bacteria; kingdom Pseudomonadati; phylum Bacteroidota; class Bacteroidia; order Bacteroidales; family Porphyromonadaceae; genus Macellibacteroides; species uncultured Macellibacteroides sp. Next base: position 4,447,731 of record NZ_OY762974.1, read on the forward strand.
GAGCCAATTAGAGAAGAATTGAAGCAGTTAGACCCCATTCATTACAACGAAGTAGATCTGAATAATTACAAAAGGGTAATACATGCACTTGAAATTTGTCTGATGACAGGCAAACCCTACTCAGAGCTTCGTACCAATCCCAAAAAACAACGTCCGTTCAACATACTTAAAATCGGACTTAACCGTGACAGGGAAGAGCTTTGCAACAGAATTAACTCACGAGTAGATCAGATGATGAGCGACGGACTATTGGAAGAAGCACGTAAAGTGTACGCATATAAACATCTTAATTCACTGAATACGGTTGGGTACAAAGAGTTGTTCAACTACCTGGACGGAGAATGGACGCTCGATTTCGCAGTGGAAAAAATCAAACGCAATACACGTGTTTATGCCCGGAAGCAAATGACCTGGTTTAAAAGAGATAAGGACATTACCTGGTTTCATCAGGACGATGAATCGGGAGTTCTCTCATTTATTGATGCTCACTTGAAGAAATAAAATACAAACGAATGGATTCAAACCCGAATCAAGCTAAAGACAAAACCGTCCGTAAAAGAATTATACTTATTTCAATTCTTGTGTTTTTGGCTGTTTACCTGACAAGCACCCTGTTGGATGAAGGTGGAATCATTCAAAAAATATCCTTTTTGCTCTTCTTTCATATGATCTTCATTCATATCTCGCAGCATAAAGCCAGGATAAAAGAAATGATAGCAAATAAAAAAGTCAACGCAATACTTGCATTGACTTTTGGAATCTTTGTTGTGATGCTGAATAATTTTATATTCGTTTTACTGGGAGCATCGTTTACCAACAAGACCGTACATTACGTTCTTGTTGGCTTATTTCTTCTATTTGCAGCCATCCACTCAATAGGCAACTTAAAAAAAGACTAACGTACTACTTTAAGTAAAGCCTTACCCCACAATTCTCCCAGTTTAACAGCTCCTTTGGCATTGGGATGAAGGTAAAAAGTACCAGCGTTTCCCTCTTCAGCAAACAAGTCGGTGGCATAATTTGTCCTAAAGTAGCCAAAGCCATCTATGTCGCCACAGTAAACCCGGTCGGGATGAGCTATAGCATAGGCTTCCACCAACTGATTAATCTCAGCAAAATATTTTTCCAACCGATTGAGCCCTTCCTTCAGATACATTGCTCCATTGTATGTGTTGGGACTATACCATATCGGACGGTGCAAAACAATTCTACTGTCCGGATAAAGAGCAAGCAACTCATCAACAATTACTTTCACATTTGTTTTGTACTGTGCAGGCTGTACAGGAGATCCATTTGGGCCTTTTATAGCACTATCGTTTGTACCAAGCATAAGCGAAAATACCAGCGTTGCCTCCTTATCCGTTTTAAACACATCAGCGGCCTGTTTAACTTTCAGAAACAACGTCTGGGTTGCAGGCAGAAAATCCACCGTTGTGGACCCACTCACCCCCTGATTAGAGAACTTCACTCCCGCCACTTCCTGCTGCAAAGTCAGATACTTCACTGCCTGAACAGGCGGAGCCTCGTGAGCCGGGTCTGTAAGCAAAGCACCCTGCGTTATACTGTTTCCAACAAAAACAACATTAACATGTTGCTTTTCTCCTTTATCCTCCGCATAGCCTGTAAGTCCGGCGCACAGCGTCAGGACTAGTAAAATCCAATGTTTTTTCATGATTATACTAAAACAAAATTAGGGAGCGAATATAAAGATAATTATTTAAACCATCCTTCAACAAGCTCTTTATTCTCATCTTTCCAACGTTTTGCCGCCTGGGTTTCAGACATTGAATCATCTGCCATATAATTCATAAGACTACCAATTTGCTCGTTTGTTAACTTAAAATTGGCAAAGAATCCGGCAGCCACACTATCCTTTTCAGAAAAACCTTTGGTAGCAACAATTTTGATAATCTCGGCACCACCATAAATTCCTTTGGGATCTTCAAGAAACTTCAAGTCGTAACGTGAAAACATCCAATGAGGTGTCCAGCCTGTAACCACAATCCACTCTTTACTGTCGATCGATTTCTTCAAAAGAGCTGTCATAGCGGGACCACTAGACGACTGCAACTTCATATCAAGCTTATAGGCCTCAATGGCTTTATCAGTGGAAGTCATAATTCCTGCGCCTGCATCTATACCCACAACATTCCCGGAAAACTTATCCTTATTCGCCTTAAGTTCATCTATAGAATTAATTGTAACATAAGAAGGAACAACCAAACCAATTTTCGCATTATTAAATGATTCACCCAATACCTCTAACTTGTCGCCGTATTGTTTCATGTAATCCGCATGAGTAACCGGCATCCATGCATCCATAAACACATCTGCTTTTCCAGTGGAAAGCGATGCAAAAATGGGAGCAATATCCGCATTCTTCAACGAAACAATATATCCTTTTTCTTCCAGCGCAACTTTGGCCAGATTAGTCATTGCAATACCATCAGCCCAATTAGCGTAAGCAATAGATATTTCCTTTGAGTCTTTTTTTGCTGAACCGGAACATCCGGTAATTAATAAAAGGAGTCCCAATAACAATGATAAACTTACTACAATACAAAAACGTTTCATATACTTAACTATTTAAATTAATACTATCTTTATTTCTTATTTTTCCCAAATCCCTGTGTTATTCTGTCCAATATAATTGCCAAAATAACAACCGCTATACCTCCTTCAAAACCCAATCCTATTTTCATTTGGGTAATACCCTTTAGAACAATTTCGCCAAGCCCTCCTGCCGAAATCATAGCTGCAATTACAACCATGGAAAGAGACATCATTATAGTCTGATTTACTCCTGTCATAATTGTGGGCAAGGCCAGCGGAAGCTGCACCTTTAATAACATCTGGCTAGGTGAAGCGCCATAAGAACGGGCTGCTTCAACAATATCCTTCGGAACCTGACGGACTCCCAAATCTGTTAAACGAACCACCGGAGGCATTGCAAAAATGATTGTAGCAAAAGCTCCGGGAACCGGGCCAAGGCCAAAAAACAATACCGCAGGAATAAGATAAACAAATGCCGGCATTGTTTGCATCAAATCAAGAACCGGTCGTAAAGTCTTGGATACTTTAGGCTTCTTAGCAGTCCATATTCCCAACGGAACACCCAAAAGCAAAGCAATAAAAGTTGACGAAAGCACAAGAGCCAAAGTCTGCATGGTGGCTTCCCAGAAACCCATTCCATAAATAAAGAAAAGGCCAACCAGAGTTAAAAGAGCTGTACCCTTCCCCGCCTTGAACCAAGCCAGTACAGCAAGAGCCACAATCAGCAAGTAAAAAGGAATCCACATCAAAGCCTGATCAAAAGCCTCAATTCCACCTCCTATACCAGCATTTATTGCATCAAAAAATGGGGCAAAATTATCTGTAAGCCATGAAATGGCTATTTCTATATATTTTCCAACATGTATCATAAGTCTATAGCGTTTTGAATTATTTTATCAATTTCATTTTGATCTTTTCCAGTCATCTCAATAATAATTGATGAAGGAGACACAACTCCCAGTAACACATTATCTTCACTTACCACCGGTATGGCCTGTTTTATTTTAGGTAACAAGGTCAGCATATCCTCTACTGTAGTTATTTCGAGCACAGAGGGCACCTCACTAAAAATAGCTGAATCAATTTCCTTTATTCCTTGTTTACGGAGATTAACAACATCCTTCAATGATATTTCGCCTAAAAATTTACCATCCGCACCCACCACAGGTAATGCAAACAAGTTTTTTTCGCGCATTTTACGGATTATCGCCTCGGGACCTTCTTTTTTTAAACGAACTATCACCGGATTCTTACGCATGATGGCCGCAGCAGTAACAATCCTACCTCTACCCACGTTCTCAACAAAACGGGCCACATAATCATTGGCCGGCTCTGTGAGGATTTCTTCCGGAGTACCCACCTGCACTACTTCTCCATCCTTCATAATGGCTATACGATCGCCCAATTTAATTGCCTCGTGCAAATCATGAGTAATAAAAACAATCGTTTTCTTCATCTTTTCCTGCAACTGAAGTAATTCATCCTGCATCTGTTCCCGAATCAATGGATCGAGAGCAGAAAAGGCCTCGTCCATTAATAAAACAGACGCATCGTTTGCTAATGCTCTTGCCAGTCCAACACGCTGCTGCATACCTCCCGACAACTCATTTACACGTTGATTTTCGTAACCCTTTAACCCAACGAGATCTACAGTCTGCAAAGCTTTATTCTCTCGTTCTTCTTTTTTAACACCCTGTAATTCAAGCCCGAATGCAATATTACTAAGCACAGTTCGGTGAGGCAAGAGACCAAAATGCTGAAAGACCATAGCCAATTCGGTTCTCCTCAAGAGCTGTAACTCTTTATCTGACTTTCGGGTTATATTATCACCATTAATAAATACATCACCAAGCGTAGGTTCGTTCAATCGGTTAAGGCATCGAAGCAAAGATGACTTTCCACTACCGGAAAGTCCCATAACCACGAAAACTTCACCTTCCTTAATTTCCAAATTTACATTTCGAACAGCCACAGTGCATCCGCTGGATTTCAAAATCTCGGCTTTATCTTTACCCTCCATTAACATTCTTTTGGCCTTCGACTTATCGTGACCAAAAATGACAGAGAGATTTTTTATTTCAATTTTTTCTTTCATATTTTCTCTTTTAAAAATAATACCCCAAATTAAGATTAGTACGTCCATGCCAGGAATTGCTACTTCCTCCTTCAGCAAAAGCGTTAGTCCATTCCGGGCCTAACCATGCATGATTCTTTCCTAATGCATAGTCAGCGTATGCATAAATGCTACCTATTGTAAGCATACAACCCGTCACATTCTGGAAACTATCCTTAAACCCGTTGGCTCTTTTATCCATCCAACCAAAATCATTATAAAACTGCAAGTCTGAAACCGGTCCCCATGCTACCGGAACCGTATAAGAAACCCCCGCAGTGTACAAATTTGCTCTCGAAGCCACCGCATAAGGAGCTCCATAGGCAGTCATCATAACTACATCACGCGTATCACCCTCTTTGTTTTCGGGGTTTTTATCGTAAGAAGCTAATTCTAACTTAAGATTCCAGCGATTGAAATTCATTTCATAGTGCACAGCCAGGGCATTGTGATTTCCATTATTCTTCGTTTCAATATTATACAAACCACCATACATGGCAGAAACACCCAAGCGATGCTTAACCGCATTTCCGAATGAATAAAATAGCTGACCATTTAGCTGATTATTTTCTTTATTGTTCCCAGCCACATCATAAGCATAACGACTGTCGGACAAAGGCGAAGCAGAAGCAAAATCAAGTTCTTCGGCATTTTTAAAAAAAGCAAGCGCATATTCCCATTTGTCATCTTTATGAACAAATTTTATTCCCATATCAGAATCGTCTTCCAAACCTGCGTAATAATTTATCTGAAAGAAATAACTATGCGAATTAAAAGGAGTAATACCAAAGGGAACTCTTGTAAGACCAATCTGAAGCTGATCTTCGGGAGTAAACGCATACCCCATCCATCCGGATTTCAGCATACTTCCACCAGCGCTTTTTGCATAAAACCGATATTCGGCATCAAGCATAACTTTTTTATAGGATGCATTTACATTAAGCCTAAAAACATCGAAGCCAAAATCGCCTCCCCGATCTTTACTGCCCTCCTTCCAATCGGAATAATTGTAATTAAAACGCAGAGCACCTCCAATAGAAACCTTCGGAATCTCATTTTGTACCTGAGAAGTTGCAACAAACGACGTCGCTAAAAATAAAGACAATAGCAGCTCTTTATGTCTCATAAAGTAGTTGTTTATGCCAGACGACAGCAAACAGATGTCTTAGCCAAAAAACAATTTGGCTACCGGCTGATTAATAAATTGTAATAAAAGCAGGAGTGTAGATTAAGCGAAAAAAAATGCTTTGGAAGTAAAAAGAAATTAGATTCGGAACAAACCAAAAAATGATATTCTTACTAACAGAAAAAACCTGCTTTTTTTATTGATAATGCAAATATAAGAAAATTAATCCAGACCGCCAAACATCTAACTCATAATAATTCAATCCATTACAGAATTTCGCGTCTTAAAGCCTGTTTATTCAGGATACGAATCTGCCTTCGTTCCTGCATGATAAGACCCTCCTCTACAAGCTCGTAAAGCACTTTTGCAAGAGCTGGTCTGGTTACCCCAAAATGTTCGGAGAGTTCTTGCTGAGTTTCTTCCAGAATTAAATCGGACGAGTTGTTTCCAACCCTTTCCAACAAATAAAATATCAGTCGGGTACGAATGGTTTTACAGGAAAGGAGCCTCAGTTTATCCGTCAGACAAAGCATGCAGGAAGCACTAAACTGAAGGAAATTTTTCAGAAAAACCTCATTATTCAACAAAGATAACATAACCGAATCGCGGGTTACCATCATAATCATTGAATCTTCCAGTACGGTTACATTCACAGGAAAACGGTTATTCTCACCAAATAAAAATGCGGAAGCAATCGGACGAGAGGCTGCAATGGTTTCTATACGAAGTGCTGCTCCGGAACGATCAACCATTTCAGTTTTCACCTTTCCTTTAAGTAAAAGGTAGAGATGCTTGCATAGATCGCCGGCATGCACTACTATTTCACCCTTTCTGAATGATGAAACAGAATAATCCAGACCAGCCAGAAAGGGTCCTTGCTTATCTGCCTGTATTCCAGAAAATAGAGGAATAGAAAACAACTTGTAATCTTCCATGACGATGAATAAGTAAGTTAAACAAAGTCTCTTATCCTTAAAAGGTAAACATGTTCAAAAATAGCATTTTTTCTGAACATGCAAGAACAAATAGATTATTTTGTAATATTTATTACAAAATAATTGTTTGTTAATCAACATCTTTACCTCTTTATTAACCACAACAACCGAAGAATCCGTATGAAGTTAACCAAATTCATTGATAAGATTCTCCCTTCGAGACGATGGAAGATTTATGCCATCCTGTTTTTTGGTGTTGTCTGCGGACTAGGATTCTACACCGTGTACGCCTCCAGGGCTGCCAGTTATCTGTCCGATAATCCCTCCACGTGTGTAAACTGCCATATCATGTCGCCTTTTTATGCCACCTGGAATCACAGTTCGCACGCCAGAAATGCCACATGCAACGATTGTCATGTACCCCAGGACAATGTTTTCCGCAAATATTACTTTAAAGGCAAAGATGGTATGCGTCATGCCTCGATTTTTGCGATACGAGGCGAAAAACAGGTTATTCAGGCAATCGACGAGAGTGCCACAGTGATAATGGAAAACTGTATACGCTGTCATACGCAGCTAAATACCGAACTGGTAAAAACAGGCCGGATGAACTACGATATGGTGAAAGCCGGCGAAGGAAAAGCCTGCTGGGATTGCCACAGGGACATTCCGCACGGAGGGACCAATAGTTTATCTTCTACCCCAAACGCCTTGGTACCTTATCCTAAATCGGATACCCCGGAATGGCTAAAAAAATTACTATCCGAACAATAATTAAAACCTGAAAATACTATCTTATTATGGAAAATAAAATAAAATCATGGCAAGGCTGGCTTCTGTTTGCAGGAAGCATGATCGTCGTTTTTATATTGGGGATGCTGGCCTCGTCTATCAACGAACGGCGAGCCGAAATTGTTACCATATTCAATAACAAGAAGACAGACATCAAGGGTATCGAATCAAGAAACGAAGTATTTGCCGACAATTATCCGCGGGAATACAATACCTGGCTGCAAACAGCAGATACAAGCTTCCGCAGCGAGTTTAACGGAAATCAAATGGTGGATGTACTGGCTCAGCGGCCCAACATGGTAATCCTTTGGGCTGGTTATGCCTTTTCCAAGGATTATTCCACACCCCGCGGACATATGCACGCCATAGAAGATATAGTTCATACGCTGCGAACCGGAGCACCTGTGTCCGACACAGACGGACCTCAGCCTGCCACCTGCTGGAGCTGTAAAAGTCCGGACGTTCCTCGTATGATGCAGGCTGTTGGCGTCGAAAACTTTTATAAAGCCAAATGGGGAGCCATGGGAAGCGAAATTGTTAATCCCATAGGATGTGCCGATTGCCATGAACCCGAAAAGATGAATCTGCAGATAAGCAGACCGGCGCTGATTGAAGCCTTCGAAAGACAGGGACGGGATATCAAGCAAGCCTCTTTGCAGGAAATGCGTTCGCTGGTATGCGCGCAATGTCACGTGGAATATTTCTTTAAGGGAGAAGGGAAATACCTCACCTTCCCATGGGACAAGGGAATGACCGTCGAAACCATGGAAACCTATTACGACGAAAACGAATATGCCGACTACACCCATTCGCTAAGCAAAGCACCCATGCTTAAAGCACAGCATCCCGACTATGAATTATCACAAATGGGTATACATGCCCAGCGCGGAGTGGCTTGCGCCGATTGTCACATGCCTTACATGAGCGAAGGAGGTGTGAAGTTCAGCGACCATCATATCCAAAGTCCGCTTGCCATGATTGACCGCACTTGTCAGGTTTGCCACAGGGAAACCGAAGAAACACTGCGAAACAATGTATACGACCGTCAGCGAAAGGCCAATGAAATACGCAACCGTCTTGAATCCGAACTGGCAACCGCCCATATTGAAGCGAAGTTTGCCTGGGAAAAGGGAGCAACCGAAGCACAAATGAAACCGGTACTGAAAGCACTTCGGGCAGCCCAGTGGCGTTGGGATTTTGCGGTAGCCTCGCACGGAGGAGCCTTTCATGCACCTCAGGAGTTTCAGCGGATACTCGCACACGGACTAGATAACGCCATGCAGGCCCGCATAGCAACTACCAAAGTACTTGCCAGCTTAGGCTTTACAGGCGATGTTCCTTTGCCGGACATCTCAACCAAGGGCAAAGCACAGGCCTATATCGGTCTGGATATGGCAAGTGAAAAACAGCTGAAAGACGAATTCATAAAAACAATAGTCCCCGAATGGCTAAAAAAAGCAAAGGAAAATAACCGACTAAAAGATAAAAACTAAGTTATGTGGAAACATCCGTGGGGATATATGGAGGGAGCTGTAATCTGTTTCGGCCTGTTTATAACCGGAACAATCTTGCAACTTACAGTAGGACCGGTAAACACTATCCTCTTTCAATTCCCGGTTAATCTTATTTTTGCAGGAATTTATTGGGTGTGTATGCTTATCATGCACCTGAACAAGAAACGCAGCGCCATCATCCGGTGGCTATCCGGCATGGAAGCCAGTCTAACTGCCATCGGAGCATTTCTGCTTATGGTCTTGATAATGGGACTAAACAAGCAGACTCCGATTCCATCCGACATACACTCCGATGGGATAGTGGCAGATATAGGATTCCGTCAACTCACCTCATCCTGGTCCTTTCTGCTTATCTTTCTTTACATGGTTACCATTCTTTTGCTCACCACACTCCGGAAAGGACTTAAATTCAAGCGCGCCAACATTGGATTTCTGCTAAACCACATCGGACTGTCTGTTGTACTCTGGGGAGCGATACTGGGTAGCGGAGACATCCAGCGGTTACATATGGTTGCACAAACAGGCAATCCCGAATGGAGAGCATCCGACGCGATGGGAAAAATAAGCGAACTTCCGCTTGCCATTCAGCTGGAACAGTTTACCATAGACGAGTATCCGCCCAAAGTAATGGTTATCGATAACTTTACAGGCGTAAGTCTCCCGAATGGAAAACCAGAGATGCTTTCCATGGAAAACGATTCGCTGAGCGGTAAACTGCTGGACTGGCAACTTACCGGAAGCAAGTATTTGTCCAGGGCCGCCTGGATACAGGGAAAATATGTTCCCTATCGGAACGAAGGAGCCACCGCCGCCCTGTACGTAAAAGCCAAAAACCTGAAGTCGGGCACCCAAAAAGAAGGATGGATCAGCTACGGAAGCTTTATGTTTCCACATCAAGCCCTGGAGCTGGATAGTGGAAAAAGTCTGGTGATGCCTCCATGCGAACCAAAACGATTCGCCTCCATTGTTACCGTATTTACAAAAGAGGGCAAAAGTATTCCGGCAACCATCGAAGTAAACAAACCCCTCAAAGTAAACGGATGGAAAATATTCCTGCTGGGCTACGACGAATCCATGGGCAGATGGAGTAAGACATGTACTTTCGAGCTTGTAAAAGACCCCTGGATTCCGGTTGTTTACACGGGCATTATCATGATGCTTGCCGGAGCTTTGCATCTGTTTCTTTTCACAAAAACAAGGAGAAAAAAGATATGACCTGGGATTATTTCGGTTGGATTGTGCTGGCATCATCCCTTTGCTGGACAGCAGGAGCCCTCATTGCCTGGAAGGGTATGAGCCGCCCCCTTGCTGTGGGGATAACCGCCTCGGGCATCCTTCTATTCTTTCTCTTTATCATCGGATTATGGATTTCATTGGAACGCCCTCCCCTCCGCACCCTTGGCGAAACCCGGCTATGGTATTCCTTTTTCTTACCGCTCGTAGGGTTAATCACTTACATTCGGTGGAATTACCGATGGATCCTCTCTTTTAGTACACTGATGGCCATTGTCTTTTGCGTGATAAACCTGCTTAAACCCGAAATTCACAACAAAACGCTGATGCCGGCCTTGCAAAGTCCCTGGTTTGCGCCGCATGTAATCGTGTACATGTTTGCCTACGCAGTACTTGGTGCAGCTTTTCTTGTAGCCCTTTACCTGCTGTGGAAACAAAAGAATAAGTCGGCCGCCAGCAAATACATGGAGCTGAGCGACAACCTGGTGTATGTAGGCATAGCCTTCCTAACGATCGGAATGCTGTTCGGCGCCATCTGGGCCAAAGAAGCCTGGGGTCATTACTGGAGCTGGGACCCAAAGGAAACCTGGGCGGCAGCCACCTGGCTGGGATACCTGCTCTACATTCATCTGCGGAAGCACCAGCCCGAAAGTCATACCGCCGCGCTGGGAATAGTTATTTTCGCCTTTGTCTTGCTTCAAATATGCTGGTTTGGAATCAATTACCTCCCCGCTGCACAAGGAAGCAGTATCCACGTATATAACATGTGAACGAGCTGACTTCTACATCCAATTGTTGTTTCATCTTTACATCATTCATTTATAAATTTGCTGTTTGTTGAGGCGTAAGCGTCTCCGCGATACCGTCTTGTAAGATTCAATAAACTGTTATTACAGTTTAGTCCACTTGTCAGGGAGTAAATCCCGGTATATTTGGTCAGGAGCTGTTGGGCTAATGTAGGCCAACCGACTTAATATATCTGTGAAGTATTCGAAGGTATTAATTCCATGGAGCTTGCAGGAGATGGCCAGCGAGTATAGCAAAGCCGTTCTCTTAGCTCCCTGGTGAGAGCCACAAAAAAGAGAGTTCTTTCTGCTTAAAGATATACTTCGCATGCATCGTTCCACAGCATTGTTGTCCAAAGCATAGTCCGGACTAACAATGTAATTACACAGGGAATCATACTCGTTGAGCGTATAATTCGTGGCCTTAGAGAGCGGACTCTGTGGAAGGGTAGATGGGTTGGATTGTATTTCCAACAGTTTGCTTTTTAGTTCGGCTAGTATGGGTGGGGCGTACTTCTGTCTATATTTCAGGATTTTGACGGGCGTCCATTTCTTTTCGATCTTATGCTCCGCCTGATAGAGTCGGTTGATTGTATTAACAATCCCGATGGCTTCTTTATCATTTTCGATATCCAGGAACTCGCGCTTGCAATGCTGGAAGCAGGCCAACCGGATTATATCGGGATAGGCATCTGTCTCAAGTATTTTATAGTTGATCAGCCCGTCTGACTGGATGGCTCCTTTATATTGATTGCCGATATAGTTGGTGAGAACTTCACGGGATCGGGAACCGTTTTCGTAAAAGTACTGGATTAATTTCTTTTTATTGGCCAGCGCAGCCCATATATATCCCTTACGAACCCCTTTGCCATCCTTGTTTTTCTCTTTGGTCAGGATCGTATGGTAACTTTCATCCATGCAAAGATAGTCATCCTCAAGGATGGTTTTGTGAAGAACAACATCCAGTCGGTCCATTAATCCCGCAGATTTTTTAATCAGTCCATGGGCGGTAGCTTTGTTTAATTCAAAGCCATTCTCTGTAAAATACTTGACAATCCGCTCCACAGGCATGGAGTAAACGTATCTCAGTTGAAGCATGCCGGCGATAAAAGAGGCATCATAATTTGAGTTCTGCAGGGGAGATCTGGGGGCTTTACCCGAGTAAACCTTTTCCTGCTGTACACAATTGTATTGTCTGTATATGATTTTCTTAAATGTAGCCTTGCTGTAGGTGTACATGACCGAGTCTACGGACCCGATCACCCTGGCCTTTTCTTTGTCAAAGGCAGGATCATCGGGATATACATGCTCGACAATGGTTTCCAGAGAGAAGTGTTCTTTCCGTTTGGCATTGTTGTTGCCTCGGTTCTTGAGTGAAACAGGGGGATCGGTTTCTGCCGGATCTTCTTTTGCGGCATCGGGCACAAGCTTTTCTGATTTGTTGGAGAGAAGCTTGCTCATTCCCCTGTTTTTCCCGCTAAGCTTCTGCATGTCCCCGTTCTTCTGAAGCAGGTTTTCTTCCAGCGAACGGATTGTATCGGTTAAACTACCAACCTGCACAGAGAGTCTTTCTATTTGTTCAGATTGCCGGATGAGTTGTTCCAAATGAATCTTTTCTCTTTGAGAAAAAAGTTTCAGCTGGTCTTCCAGTAATTCAATCATCCGTTTGCTATTCATGCCCTAAAGGTACGGACAATACTTCGGATATCAAAGAAAAACACAAACAATATATAATATATCTATTTGTATATCAATGTATTAAATCAATACTTAAACCTTCTCCTGTACTTTGCCGAACGAACAGAGACGCCCTCCATTATCAAAACAAAAGTCTTCCATTTCATCTCAAATTCATTGCTTGAAGGGTTAAATCGGGGAACTTCAAAGGTGCCCTGTTCCAGTTTTTTCTGATACAAAACAAATCCTCCATTTTCCCAATGAAGGATCTTAATTAACGACCGGTTCCTGCCAAGGAAGAGAAAAACCTCCCCCGACAAAGGATTACGTTTCATATCTGACTTTACCAACTGGTACAAGGAATAGATACCTTTGCGCATATCCACATAATGCGGACATAGATAATAGTTCATGGATTCTGTAAGTGCAAACATCGGTTTATCAGTTAGAGTAAGTTTGTATAAATTTATTGAGATCTTCCTGGCTTATCTCTTTAATGGATATAACTACGCCATCGGGAAAGGTAATACTGACACCTTTAAGCACAGGGAAAACATTCCCTGCGAAAACCGGTTTCTCCGATGCCTCCTTTGTAAAGGAGAGCGGATAAATCTGCTGTCCTTCACAAGAGGCTTGCTCATGAGCGGAAGCAGAAACAGAAACCTCAGGTAATACAGGACGTGGTTTGAGATCTACTACTTTTATGGAATGCCTGCTCATCCAACATTGAATGCCGTTATAACAGATATGGCGCTCTTTGCAATAATCGCGTAATGTCATAGTGCATGAAATACTGATCTGCTTGTACTCCTCAATGGCCAATGCATAAAGTTCGGATGCTTTCATTTGTTCCTTTTTTAGGAAACAAAAGTAAGATTATGCATTTATGCTGTCAAGACGGTATCGCGGAGACGCTTACATTGCAGGCGGCAATGTTTGTAACTGTGAAAGAGATGAGGGAAGGCCCCTCGTAACCGTCTTGCAGGAGATGGTTGCAAA